>CAYWGH010000010.1:0-99230 GCA_964457925.1 uncultured Cytophagia bacterium | reverse complement strand
GAACAATCCGTGTTTTATCCGTGTCAATCCGTGGCAAATATGCTGTTGATGCCATTGTCCCGCATCAAAGAAAAAATTGAGGCCACGGATTTCCACGGATGAAACACGGATAGAATGGGCTTGAAACGGCCATCGCAGCCGAGTTTTTGATCTCTAAACGCTGTTTATTGGAACAATCCGTGTTTTATCCGTGTCAATCCGTGGCAAATATGCTGTTGATGCCATTGTCCCGCATCAAAGAAAAAATTGAGGCCACGGATTTCCACGGATGAAACACGGATAGAATGGGCTTGAAACGGCCATCGCAGCCGAGTTTTTGATCTCTAAACGCTGTTTATTGGAACAATCCGTGTTTTATCCGTGTCAATCCGTGGCAAATATGCTGTTGATGCCATTGTCCCGCATCAAAGAAAAAATTGAGGCCACGGATTTCCACGGATGAAACACGGATAGAATGGGCTTGAAACGGCATCGCAGCCGAGTTACGCGCCAATGCGGCGGCGAACAGCAGTAAACCTCCGGTGTGCCAGTAGGCCATGCGCCGAAAACTCACCGGAGGATTGATTTTTTAAATTTGAATCCGAAACCATGACAGAGCTTCAAACAACCCGATCTCACCCATTGCTCTCAGGCTGCCCGCCGGCTTGGGCAAGTTCCTGGGGTCAAGACCAGTATGGTATTTGGGTAGCATTTCACCTCGATAAAGTCGAGCAGCGGCTGCGCTATATTCCACCAGGTCGTTTCACCATGGGATCTCCCAAAAGCGAAGCCGGACGGCACGAGGACGAGATACTGCACGGGGTGACGCTGACCGAGGGCTTCTGGCTTTTCGATACTCCGGTGACGCAGGCGTTGTGGACGGCAGTGATGAAGAAAAACCCCAGCCGGTTTCAAAGCCCCCAGCGGCCGGTGGAGAAGGTGAGCTGGGATGATTGTCAGGAATTCATTGAGAAGATCAACCGGCAGATACCCGGTTTGGCACTGCGTCTGCCCACAGAAGCCGAATGGGAGTACGCCTGCCGCGCCGGCACCACGAGTGCGACGTATGCCGGCGATCTGGAAATCAAAGGCGAAAACAATGCGCCGATGTTGGACGCGATTTCTTGGTACGGCGGCAATAGCGGTGTTGAGTTCGAATTGAAAGATGGGTGGGATACTTCAGACTGGAAAGAGATGCAATATCCACGTAAGAAAGCCGGCACGCATCCCGTGGCGCAGAAGGCCCCGAATGCCTGGGGGCTGTATGACATGCTCGGCAATGTATGGGAATGGTGCAGTGATTGGTATGGCGCGTACTCGGGCAAAGATGAGATCGATCCCACGGGTCCCGAGCAGGGCGCCGACCGGGTCGGCCGGGGCGGGGGCTGGGACTCGAGCGCGCGTTTCGTGCGGGCGGCCTACCGCGGCGACTGGCACCCCGACAGCCGCGACGACTACCTGGGCTTCCGCTGTGCCCGAGGTCAGGGTGAGCCAGGCAGGTCAAGTGAGGTAGGCGGTCGGGCGGCAAGGCCTGGCCCAGCGGAGCGGCCAGGCCTGCCAGCCCGCCGCCGGGCTGCGGAGGAGCTTACACCCATTGACGCGGGCGGCCACGCCGCCGGAAGACTTTCGGCTTTTGAAGCCGCGCCAATGCAAGCACAGCGCGGACTGGTCGAGTCGTCGAGCGGCATCGCGTTTCCTCTCCGGCAAGAGAAAAGCTGGCGTCTGCAAACCGACACCGGCATACTCACCATGCGCACGCTGTCACGTCCAACTTGGGCCGAGGGCATTGGCCGCGACCGCTTTGGCCTCTGGCTCACCTTTCG
Source organism: uncultured Cytophagia bacterium (assembly GCA_964457925.1). Lineage (GTDB taxonomy): Bacteria > Zhuqueibacterota > Zhuqueibacteria > Zhuqueibacterales > Zhuqueibacteraceae > Coneutiohabitans. Next base: position 97,428 of record CAYWGH010000010.1, on the reverse strand, counting down.
CCTCGGAGAAGTGGAACAACGGCTGCGCTACATTCCGCCGGGACGCTTCATGATGGGCTCTCCAAAAAACGAAGCCGGGCGCTTTGACAACGAAACGCCGCACCGGGTTACATTAACGCAGGGCTTTTGGCTGTTTGACACACCGGTGACGCAGGCGTTGTGGACGGCAGTCATGAAGAAGAATCCGAGCCGGTTTCAAAGCCCGCAGCGGCCGGTGGAGAAGGTGAGTTGGGAGGAATGCCAAACGTTCATCGAGAAGATTAACCGGCAGATACCCGGCCTGGACCTGCGTCTACCGACTGAAGCCGAGTGGGAGTATGCCTGCCGCGCCGGCGCCACGACTGCGACGTATGCCGGTGACCTGGAAATCAAAGGCGAACGAAATGCACCGATTCTTGACGGGATTGCCTGGTACGGCGGCAACAGCGGCGTTGAGTTCGAATTGAAAGATGGGTGGGATACTTCAGACTGGAAAGAGATGCAATATCCACGTAAGAAAGCCGGCACGCATCCCGTGGCGCAGAAGGCCCCGAATGCCTGGGGGCTGTATGACATGCTCGGCAATGTATGGGAATGGTGCAGTGATTGGTATGGCGCGTACTCGGGCAAAGATGAGATCGGTCCCACGGGTCCCGAGCAGGGCGCCAACCGGGTCCTCCGGGGCGGGTGCTGGGACACGCGCGCGCGTATCGTGCGGGCGGCCTACCGCGGCTCCTGGCACCCCGACGGCCGCGACGGCTTCCTGGGCTTCCGCTGTGCCCGAGGTCAGGACCAGGCAGGGTGAGGCGGGCGGCAAGGCCTGGCCCAGCGGCGCGGCCAGGCCTGCCAGCCCGCCGGTGCTGGGCTTGCCATTGTGCCCCTCCCTCTGCATTGCCCCCCAATCCCTCAAAACAAGCATTGAGACTTTTGCAGTAACTTCTCTCGAATTTTGCATTGTGTTTAGGTCAACGCTCACCTGTGGATGTGGATTCCATCCACTTCGACCCCTGCCACGCAAGCCGCCTCACCCACTATCGAATAAAATCGGCATTTTCACTTATTGTCGGTACTATTGCGTTGCGAGGTGAAACTGCCAACCCACGCCGGGCAATTGTACCATGAGTATTAGAATCAGTTGCAAGGATATTGTAACAATTTGAATGGGGGTGCGCGCATTTTAAAAAAAATACTTACGTAATTGCGAGGCAATGCCAGTATATAGAGCCTCAGACAAAATGTTTAATAAGGTATCGGCAATCCACGGATGGGTTGTGTGCCGCAGACCACGGGTCGAATCATCTGCCGACTCCGAGCTGCGCAGAAAATGATTGTTGCGCCAGGCATCGCGCTGGCTTTCTACCATAATTGAGGAAGACCATGTGGCCTAATGGACTAAGGACAGGTCGCGCTAGAAAAAATGCTGTTGTTTGTTTGCTCTTCTCCGGCCTGTATTTCATTCCCTTCCTTGACTCTCCGGCAACCGCACAAGAGAGCGGCGTCTTCGACAAGCAAAAGACGGTGCGCTACAGCGAACGGCTCAAGTTTTACCTTGACCAGAAAACGAAAAATTATCTCGTCGAGACGGCCGCACAAGAACGTCTTTTGCTGGAGAATATCAAGAATCTTTATGCGGAGATCAAGCAACGCGGCCTGGAAGGCATCGCCAAAGATCATGCAGGCTTCACCCAGATTTATGGCGATATGGACCGCATGGTCAATGACTATACGGCCGAGTTGGAGGCGATTCTGGCGATGCTCGATGAAATTCAGGCGCTCTCCAAGACGCTGCGCGCGGAAGACCGCAACGAGTTGCTCGAACAGTTCAGCGATTTGCGCGACCGGCTGATGACCGTGGTGGAGAGCCGTGAAATTTATAAAAAGAACCTGCCGACCACCGGATACAAGGCAGGGTTGGTGCGCGAGTATGATGTCGAAGTCGATTCCGTGTTGCGCATGTACGAGCGGCTGGAGAGATTCGAGCGCTCTGCCGTGGCGCGCCGCGATTCGAGCGCGCTGCAAATCGTCAAGCAGCAGAAGGAAAAAATTCAGGCGATTGTCGCCAAGATGTACGATGTCACACATGAGGATCCGGCGTTTGCCCAGGCCTACCTGAAAGAAGTCGAGCAGCTCACCAAAGTTTTGCATCAACTCGACAAGCTCGATCAGCGGAAAGCGCAGACACTCACGGCGGCGCTCGATGTGGAAGCGGAACGCCGCGGAATTTTGTCAAAGCTGGACAAAAACCTGATAGACTTGCTGGGATATTCCGAACAACCCGACACGTCTGCGATCACGCTGGAGAAGGCTTTTCAGGAATGGCGCGCCGGGCGGCACACCGCTTTCGAGGTTAAACGCACGCAATATGCGATTCTCAAGAAGAACTTATTGCAAACCGCCGACACGCGTTCGTTTTTGCGCATGCTCAATCGCGATCTCAGCGATGCATTGCTGAATTACGCGGCAGAGCGTTATTTGCTTGCGGATTTGCAATTCCAAGCCGCGCGGCAGGATTATGATCCTTATTTTGCGCGGCACAGCATCACTCCGAATTGGGAAGCGGTGGTTTTCTACCGCGCCGAATCCCTTTATGGCCGCGCGATTTTTCCGGAAGCGTTCACGATTTACGAACAGCTTTTGCGCGAGTATCCGGCGAGCAAGTTTCGCGGCATGGCGCTGTTGCGTTTGATCACCATCGCCCAAACGCTGAAATGGCAGGAGCAGTTCTTCGCATATTATCACCAAATGGACTCACTCTCGGCGAGCATCGAACCGAGAGTTCTCGAGCGCGCGCGTTACCTTGCCGGCTATTATCATCTTTCGCTCGATCGCTTTAATGCGGTGGAAGTCGAACTGTCGCGCATTCCCGAAGGTTCCAGGTATCATCTGGCGGCGCGTTATCTGCGCGGCATCGCACAGGTGAACCTGGGCAATGCTTCTGCTGCAATGTCACACTTTAACGCTGTTGCGAGTGCGGAAACGTTGCCGTGGAGTAATGCTTTCAATACGCTGCTGCGGAACAATGCCCTGCTCAAGCTGGGCTTTCTCTATTATGAACGCGCCGATTACGCCGCCGCCGCAAAGTATTTCGAGCAAGTGTCGAAGGGTTCCGAGAATTATGATCAGAGCTTGCTGGGCCTGGCTTGGACGCAAATGAAGCAGGGCAATTTCGAAAGCAGCATCTCGCAGGCCGAGGCTTTGTTGGGCAATTATCTCGTGTCAAATTACACCTATGAAGCGCTGGCGTTGAGCGCGCATTGCAAGCGATTATTGGATCGCCCCGGTTCCGCCATGAAAGATTTTCGCTATGTCACCAATGCACGCGGCGTGCTCGACGTAACCAGCGAGTATAACGAAGAGCGCCGGTTGATTGTGTCGCAACTCACCGAGCTTGAGCGGATGGAACAGCAGGTATTGGAGCGGCAGGATAAACCGCTTTATGAATTGATTGCGCAGGCCAAGCAAAATTTGCAGGCGATCCTGCTCAATTTCAACTATCGCGGCCCGAAAGGCAATTTGTTGATGGACGAATTCGCGGACGAACGTCAAAGCATGTATGTGCAGATTCGCTATTTCGATCGCGTCATAGCCGAAGCACAAAAAAACGGCCAGCTTGAAGTTGCCAAAAAGGCCGTGCAACAGCGCAATCGTGCGGTAAAAGCGCTGGAGACCTATCAGGCAGATCGTGCGGTGCAGGCGGTGAATTATTGGGTGGAATACCCGCTTGCCGTTAAGGAAAGCGGCGCAGCATATCGCAAGCAGATAGTCGACAGTTTGCTGGTGGAGATGGAAAGTGAACAGTCGCGGTTGCAAGAAAGCGTGGCGCAATTCCAGAGTTTACTCGCGCGCAATGACCGCAAAAAAACGGAGCTGGTCACAAATCTTGAAATTCTACAACAAGACTTGACCGATCTGAAATACCGGATGGATCGTTTTCAAACCTGGCTGAGCAGCTACGATATTGACGACGTGCACAGCGATTTTGATGAGTGGGCGGATTTTTCCGGGTTTGGTTTGAGCGATCTCACCTTTCAAGAAATGGAACGCCGCGAGCAAAAGATCGAACTGCAAGCCACCAATCTTGCCTCCATCGACGAGATTTTACGTGATCGTCAAACGAGCCTGCAACTGCGCCTGCAACGATTTGACGAGGAAATGCACCGCATTGAGGAAGAATTGCTGGAAGAACAGGTGCGCCTGGATAAGCTTGAACACCAAAAGTATTTTGATTTTTTCTATTTTGACACTTCGGAATCTGAAACGCTGCGAAACACACCAGCAAAAACAGTCACGACACCGGAAAAAATCACGCCCTAATACGGCGCTAGTCACAGCATCGTTTGTCGACGGTGCACCGGGCGGGTTTGGCCGCCGCCGTCGCGATGCCTGAGAAACTAACCCTAAAGACCTCCTCGAGCGAATGGAAGGAAGCCATTTAACCGAGTCTGATTCAGCATGATCTTGAATTATCGCACCCCCGACATACCGCAACCAAAGCAGGCATTCGCGCCACGACGCATCAAGTTGCCGGGCATCAGGCTGTTTGCGCGGGTCTGTTTGCTCGGCCTCGCGCTGTCGGCAAACGACAACGCCCAGGGTCAAATTGTACGCGAAGCGCCGTTCACCGCGCCCTCGCGCCAGCCAGACGCAGGCAAGACCATTTCGCGCTTGAATCCCGATTCGACCTTGCGATCCTACACGATCGATGAGCTGCTCGAATACAAGGATTTTTATGAGCGCCAACGGCTGCGCACCGAACGCGAGCGCGTATTATTGCGTGAAAAGGGCATTCGCGACATGGAGACTTTTTTGAACAGCCATCCCAAGAGCAAGGTGAAAGACAAAGTGATCGTGCGCTTGGCCGAGCTGTACTATGAAAAATCTCTCGAAAGTTATGCCGCAGCCCAGGAAAATTATTCAAGGCAGCTTGCCAAACTCGATTCCGGCCTGGCGACGGAATCTCCGGCCGAGCCGAAAAAGGATTTTACCGCCTCGCTCACCCTGTATCGCCGCATCCTGGACGAGCACGCCGATAGCCCGTTGCGTGACGATGCGGCATACAACATTGCATTCTTAACAGAAGATCTCGGTCCGCGAGAGCAGGCGGTAAAGCTTTATCAGGATTTTATTCAAACGTATCGCGACAGCCGCTACATTCCCGATGCGCTCTTTCGGGTGGCGGAGTATTATTTCAATCCCCCCAAAAGCGCGCTCGACAGCGCCATCGCCATTTATCAGCAAGTATTGAAATACGGCGATAGCCCGAAATACGACGAGGCATTGTATCGCATGGGCTGGGCGCACTACAAATTAAACAACTATCCGCAGGCGATCTCATATTTTACCTTGTTGGCGGATGACCTGTATCGCGCCAAAAAATTCGATCCCAAAAACCAAATCACCAACCCCAGCCTGCTGGAAGAGTCGATCGAATACATCGGCATTTCGTTTCTTGACTACGAAGGCCCGGACAAGGCCGCGCAATATCTCACGGATCTCGGGGGACGGGAATACGGCATCGATATTCTCATGCGGATCGGCGACATTTACATGACGGTAAAAGAAGAGCATGAGAATGCGATTCGCGCATTTCGCCTTCTGCTGCGCATGTACCCCAACGCGCCGAAAGCCCCGACAGTGCGCGCTAAAATTGCCGAGGCTTATCGCGCGCTCGACGATGAGCAGATGGCGTATATGCAGCGCGACAGTTTGTTTATGGATTATCGCGAGGGCACGTCCTGGTGGACGAGCAACACCTCTGACGATGTTCGGAAGGAAGGCAAATCTTTGGCGGAACGTGCATTGCGCGAGAATGTCAATTTGCTGCTCAAGCGGGCCGACGAGTACAACGACAATAATCTTTATGCACAGGCCGTGAATGACAGCCGGAAATATCTCGTAGCGTTTCCGAAAGACACGATGGCGGCGTTGATTCATTGGAATCTCGCATTGACATTGGATGCCAAGCTCAAACAGCCTCCCGAGGCATTTAAAGAGTATATTGAAATCAGTAATCGGTATTGGAACAGCCGTTTCCAGAAGCTGGCAGCCGAGAATGCCGTGGCGTTGTCGCAGGAAATGGCAAGCGCGGATACCATGCGCCGGCCGCAGGTGTTGCCGTTGAAGCTCGGCGAAATGAAAGCGGCTGTGGAGATGAATCGTGATAGCTTGCGTCAAGCCTTGAAGCTGGAAGCAATTCCGATGTCAGTCGGCGAAGAAAACCTGGCGACGGCCTTGGATAATTATATCAAGCTGTTTCCCCATGAGCCGCAAACAGCCGAGCGCTTGGCGCAAGCCGGCGCGCTTTACTATAACAAGAATGAATTCGCCGGCGCGTTGAAGTATTTTAAGACATTGCTCAAGCATTTCCCGCAAAGCGCGGATGCGCCTTACGCCGAGTATCTTGTGATGGAAAGTTACTTCGGCAAACTTGACTACAAGAGCTGCGAAATTGTGGCCAAGCGCATCAAACTTCATTCGCCCAATCGTGAGTATGCTGTAAAAGCGGAGAAGCGCCTGGCAGAATCCATATTCTTGCAAGCCGAGGATTTGGCGCATATCGAACAACATGTGCGCGCCGGTGAAGAGTATCGCCGTGTGTATGAAGAGGTGCCGAATGCGGAATTTGCCGATCTTGCCTTGTACAACGCGGGACTTGAATTCGATCAAGCGCGCGAGTATCGCCGCGCGGTCGAAACGTACGCCCTTTTGACGGACAATTTTCCGAAATCGCCGCATTATCTCAGCGGCTTGAATAACATGGCGTATGATTACGGCGAATTGAATGATTTTCTTAATGCCGCGATCACGTTCGAGCGCCTGGCGAATGAAGAACCGGACGCCGCTAAAGCGGAAACCAGCCTGTTCAATGCCAGTGTCAATTTTGTGCGCGCCCAGGATTGGGAACGCGCCATTCGGGTGAATCGCAAGTTTGTGGATAAATACCCCGGCTCAAAGGATGCTGACGATTTGTTTTACGACATCGCGAATTATCATCTCAAGCTCGATCAACTCGAGGAAGCGAATAATGTGTACGGCGAGTATGCCGTGCGCTTTCCGGATTCCCCGCGCGTAGTCGAGACGTTTTATCGTCGCGGCGAATATTTTGAATGGAAAGGTTTGCTGCCACAAGCGCGCACCGAGTATGAAAAGGCCATGGGGAAAAGCGACGAGTTCCGCAGCCGTGAGATGGATTATAATGATTTCTTCTCGGGGGAAGCGCTGTTTCGTCTGACGGAGCTTAAATTCCGCGATTTTGCCGAAATTCGTTTCAAGCTGCCGAAAGCTCAGATGGACGCTTCGAAGGAACGCAAGAAAAATACGCTGATCGACATCATAAATGGCTATACCCGGGTTGCAAGTTTTGGCACCCTGCGTTTGTACGAAGCCACGCATAAAATCGGCGCGGCCTATGAAGAGTTTGCCCAAACCTGGGCTGATCAAGAAATACCGGAAGTCGATGAAAACCGCCGTATTGTTGCCAAAAAAGAAATCAATCAGGCTGCTACCGATTTGTACGAGCGCTCGCTGCAGTCCTACAAGCATGCGGCGCTCGCGTTGGAACGCTTAGCGAACCAATACAACCAGCCTCCGGATACGACGGTACGCAATGCCAAGCTCGCCCTGGAAGATACAACCGTGCAAGTCGCGCGACGCTGGATTCAACGCAGCAAGGACAAGGTTTCGGAAGTGATCTATGATATTGCGGAGTTGAACAGCGCTTCGATGAAGCAGTTGCTCGACGCGCCGACGCCGGAAAACATGGACAAGATCACGGCGCTTGAGTTTCGCAACCAATTGTTGAGCAAGTTTGTCAAGCCGTTGGTGGCGCAGACGATTCAGGCGCATCTACGCAATCTCAAGGAATGCGACTCACTCGACATCGAAAGCGTCTGGCTGGATTTGTCGCGCCGGAAAATCATTGAAACCAACAATGCGCTCGCGCGTGAATATGTCGGCTTGTCAAGACGCGCCATGTCGCAATATGCCGGCGATATTGGCACGTACAAACGCATGATTGAAACCGCCGATTTTCAGGCTGACGACGTGAAGGAGGAGATGGCGAATTTGATCGATTTTGGGCGTTCGTTTGCCAAAGCGGCGGTGCAATCCTACATCGAAACCTTGAATGGCGCCCGGCAGGCTGAACTGCGTGCGCGTGCGCTGGAGGACACGGAGGATCAACTGTTAAGTTTCGTGTTCAACCATGCACGCCAGGTTGATTCGCTTGCAACTGTCGCGAATGTGGAGCGTCTGGCATTTGAAGAGAAGCTGCGGCGGGAATCAAAAGATCAATGGCAAGACGCGGTATTTACATTCGAAGAAAATAATTTTGCATTGACCGACAGTAAAAAAGAGATTCTCGAGGCCGGGTTTCTCGCGATGCGTGATCATGGCATCGAAAATCCGTGGTCTGAGAAAATCACCTTGACTCTTGTGCGCAGCGACCCCGCCAAATATGCACAAGAGCTGAATCTTGCCATTGCGGATACCACGGTGAAAAGTGATGAGACCTGGTCTGTGACGGCGCAATACGCGCGTAACTGGACGGCCGTTGATTATGCCGCCGCGCAATGGCAGCCTGCGCAAGCGCTAGGCGCTTCAACGGTATTCAGCGGCTACGATGCTAAACGCGTTTGGTTGCCCGGCGACAGTCGCGCCGCAGCGCCGCGTGATTCATCCGCCGGAGTGCCGCACATTGAGAAAGCGGCGAATGTTTCGAGCGCCAGTCACAGCAATGTCAAAACCGCTTATTTCCGTAAAACCTTCGAGCTCAAAGGCCTTCCCGTGTTCGGACAGATTCAGATGCAGGCCGATGACTCGTATAATCTTTTTGTCAATGGCGAGTACATCGCGCAAGTCATGAACACAGCAACAAGCGGCGGTAAAACGAATATTCATGATTTTTCCAATTTTCTGAAAACAGGCGTGAACGTGGTCGCCTTCGAAGTGCGCGACACCGACAATTCGGGCGGTGGTTTGGAAGCTGTCATTTTTCTAAAGACGTTGCCGGCTTGGGAAAAACACCAGACGGAAGCGCAGTTGAAAAAAGAACGTTATGAGGAAATGCTCATTTTTGAACGCGGTGTTGTACCCAATTTGAAATGAGGCGCAATGATGTTAGTCCGAATCTTTTTTTCAATGCTGTTGATCATGGGCATGGGATCGGCGTCGGCGCAGGAAGCACAACCGGTGATGCCGGATTCCATATCAAAAAAACACACCCTTGCTCGGCAACCAACACCGGCAGATACGGTTAAGCGATCGCCGGTCGCCGTCAAGGAAAAATCCGACCCTAACGAGCTTGAACTGGAGGCGATCTCAATCGAGGCCGTGGTTGAGAAACCCAACGTGGATATTATCCCTAAACGCGCCAAACCTGATTTTGGAGAGATGCGGGATCTCGAACGCAGCTTTGCGCGCGAGCTAAAATCCGTATCGAAGGGAATTTTGCTGCACGATGACACGATCGATCAACCGCAAAAAGTTGAGGGATTGAAGAAAATTCCCGCAAAGAAAAAGGATTGACGGTATTGTCTAGCGCAATACACAAAATAGACCAAAAGTTCACCGGACGGAATTTTCAGACAAACTAAGGATAACGTATAGGAGGTTTTTTTCATGGATAGTTTTATCGAATCGTTTCGGTGGGAAGCCGACGGCTCATCCTACATGTATGCCATTCTCATCGTTGGTGCTTTCGCAGTGGCGATCGCCATTGAGCGTTTTTATTTTTTGATGATGCGTTCGAACATCAACGCCAACAAATTCATGTCCGAAATTCGCAAGCTCGTGCGCGCCGGCGAATACAAAAAAGCGCTGGCGTTGTGTGACGCGGCGCCGGAAAAGGCGTTGGCTCAAGTCGTGGGCGCCAGCTTGCGCCGCGTGGCAGAGCAGGAAGTGACGGATTTCCGTGCCATTCAGAACAGCGTGGATGAAAGCACGCTGGAGGTCATTCCACGGTTGAATCAACGCACTGGTTTCTTGGCCATGCTAGCCAACGTGGCAACGCTGCTCGGTTTGATGGGCACCATTTGGGGGTTGATTCTCGCATTCAAGGCTGTGTCGTCTCCTGGTATTGATGCAGCGGAAAAGGCGCGCATGCTGGCCGCCGGCATCAGTGCGGCGATGAACACGACTTTGCTGGGACTGGCGGTGGCCATCCCAGCCGTGTTGATCTACACGTTTCTGTTCAATAAAACTGCGAAGATCATCGACGAGATCGACGAGCACACCGTGAAGCTGATCAATCTTCTCACCGGGAATAAATAGTCATGGCTTTTAAACCTTCGAAGCGCCGGCACATCAAGGAAGAGAGCACGGACTTAAATCTCACGCCGATCATGAATTTGATGGTAGTGATGATTCCGTTGTTGCTCTCGTCGGCGCAGTTCGTCAAGATCGGCATAATCGAGCTGAATTTGCCGCCGGCCGCCGGTGCGACAGCCGGCTTGGCGAGCGGTAGCGCCCCCAAAGAGGCTCAACGCAAGCTGGATCTTACGGTATCGATCACTGATCAGGGTTTCTATATTTCCAGCGCGGCGGCAATGCTAACGGGCGCAACGGCAACCGGGCCGACCATTCCTGTCCAAACAACTGGCGAGTATGATTTTCACGCGCTTTCCCAAAAGCTCTATGAGATCAAACAAAACATTGGTAACGGCTTCTCTGATCCCGAATCCATCATCATTCAGGCGGAGAATAAGATCCGTTACCAAGTACTGGTCAGCACGATGGACGCAGCGCGCATGATACGCCTCGAAAGTGGGCCTGTGATTCTTTTTCCACAAGTGTCTTTGAGCGCCGGCGTCATCTGACGGCTGGTGGCGAGGCGCAGAACCTGCGCTCGCGAAATTCGAATTAACTTTTTCGGCAGGCGATATGGCTTTTATACCTTCCCGAATCAAAAAGCACGACACGAAAGCCGTCGAGGTGAAACTCAATCTGACCTCGATGATGGATATGTTCACCATCATTCTCGTGTTTTTGCTGAAGACGTTCTCGACCGAGGGCCAGCTCATCTCGCCTTCGGAATTTTTGAAACTGCCGAACTCTCTTATCGAAGAGCCGGCGCAAGTAGGGTTGGATCTGATCGTATCCAAGCAGATTATTCTCGTCAATCATGAGAAAGTCGCGACCATGGATGATGTGATGTCCAACAATCCTGCAGTGGTCGAAAATGGCATCATCAAACCGTTGCGGGAGCGCTTGCGGTATTATAGCACGCAAGCCAAAAAGATGGAAGTCGATTACGGCGTCAAGTTTTCCGGCAGAGTCATGATCCAGGGCGATAGAGAGTTGCCATATGCCGAACTGGTGAAAGTGATGCGCACCTGCGGCGTTTCCGACTATCCCAATATGCGACTCGTCGTTTATCGCGAAGGCGGCGAATAGACAATGCGCGCCTATCATGAATTTGTTTCATGGATTAAACTAGCGGATGCTGAACCAAATTTCAAATCTGTTGAGCTAAGTAACCTCCAAGGACAATATGCCGGCGCAGAGCAGCACGCAACGACAGCATGAGGGCACACCGAAGTCTGGCCTCGCTTTCCCCAGGGAATTTGAGTACCATTGGTGGCAAACGCTTGATCGCCGCTTTTCAATGACGCTGGTTGCCTCTCTGATTATCCATTTCGTGGTCATTATTTATTTTGTTAAGAATCCACCGGCACACGATGTCGCGCGTGTACAAGAACAGTTTGCCCGGCTTGTTCTTGACAAGACAGCCGGCGAAACCAAATTTGTCGAAACTCCGTTAGAAGCTGCGCCTGCTGAGTTGCCGTTGGAAGAACCGACGGCCAGTACTGTTCGCAGGACTTCGAGAATCATTGATCCTGGTGCATCGCGGCGAACAACAGCACAAAGCAGCGGTCAGGAAGTTGGCAGCGGGGAACCTGATGGTGGCGGTGGCGAAATCGCCGGAACGAGCGGTCCGCCAGCGAGCGGACGACGATCCCGCGCGATCATCAGAGAGGAAGTCGGTAATCAAGGTCTGCTTGGCTTGCTGACAAGCAACAGCGGAATGGCGAGTGGGGATGAAGCGGCTGATCTGCTTGGTGGCCACAACCCCAACGCCAATCTTGATGAAGCGCTTGCAGGTGTCAGCGGCATTAAACGCGCGGGTAGCAGCAGTGATGCTGAAGGCGGTGCTGGTGCGGCAGGCACTGGCGTTGGCTCTGGTGGGCCAGGAAAAGGCCGTGTCCGCGGCGGCCGTGAAACCGGCGGTGGTAATATTGATGCGCTGGTACAAGGTTTGGGTGAAGGAAAAGCCAAAGGGGTCAGCCGCTCGGGTGAGCTTGTGATCACCAGCGAAAAGCCTTTGATTGAAGTCGAAGAAGGGCAAACCGGTGGCACCGGCCGCGATGCGGAATCTATTCAAGCGGTTGTGGCGAGTCATAGCCCGGCCATTGAGTATTGTTATCAGCGCGCCATCAAACGCGACCCAAATCTCAAAGGTAAAGTCGTCGTGCGTTTCGTGATTACGCCGCAAGGTACGGTGGAAAGCGCAACGATTGTCTCTAAAAGCAGTACCAATGCCGAAGTGGAAGATTGCATCCTCAGCCGCATTCGGCGTTGGGATGATTTTGGTGCGATTGATCCCAAAAAAGGTAATACGACCGTTAGACAGGTGTACACCTTCGGTTACTGAGTTTATAATTTTGAATCTAACCCTGAACCGCTTGCTTTAGCGATGACCGCGTTGGGTCGCTAGATAAGCGGTTTTTTATTTTGTTAGAAATTTTTATATTCCAGCCTGACGATAGTACCGCGTAAACAAGATCATTTCATCGCCGGCTTGCGCGTTCTCCTGGCTTGCTTGACATGAGAGCGTGAGTCGCGGCAATCTGATTAAAGCACTCAACGAAAAATCGACACAGGCAAGGAGGACGACGTTGGCAACGAATCGTGCAACTCAAGAAGGAGCCGTCTCGAAAAACATGACAGGCATACACGAATCCGGAGTATGGAAACGGACCCATACGTGTGGCGCGTTACGAAAAGAGCATAGCGGCAATGAGGTGATTTTAAACGGCTGGGTCGATAGTTGGCGCGATCACGGCGGCGTTTTGTTTGTGGATTTACGCGATCGTTATGGCAAGACCCAGGTGGTGTTCGCGCCGGAAAACGAAGAAATGCATACCCTGGCGCAAAGTCTGCGCAGCGAATTTGTGATCGCCGTCAAAGGTAAAGTCAAGGCGAGGCCCGCCGGCATGACGAATCCTAATATTGCCACCGGCGAAATAGAAGTTTTAGCGACAGAATTAAAAATTCTCAACCCGGCCAAAACGCCGCCGTTTGAAATTGGCGATCGCTTTGAAGCGGCGGAAGAATTGCGTTTAAAATACCGTTATCTTGATCTCCGCCGGCCGGAGATGCAGCGCAATTTGATCATTCGTCATCAACTTGCGCAGCTCACTCGGCGCTATTTTGATCGCAACAATTTTATTGAGATTGAAACGCCGATGCTGATGAAAAGCACGCCCGAAGGCGCACGCGACTACCTGGTGCCGAGCCGGCTTTATCACGGCAATTTTTATGCGTTGCCGCAAAGCCCGCAAACCTATAAACAACTGTTGATGGTTGCAGGATTGGATCGCTATTTCCAAATCGTGCGTTGTTTCCGCGATGAAGATTTGCGCGCCGATCGCCAGCCGGAGTTTACCCAAATCGACGTGGAAATGTCGTTTGTCGATCATAACGATGTGATTAGCATGATGGAAGGCCTCATCGCCGAAATGGTGCAGGCGACTCTTGGCAAACAAATCACATTACCGCTGCCGCGCATGACTTATGCCGAAGCTGTCTCACGCTTTGGTAGTGACAGGCCGGACATGCGTTTTGGCATGGAAATCCGCGAGATCACCGATATTGCGGAGGAATGCGGTTTTCGCGTTTTTGTCGAGGCGGCCAAGGGCGGCAAAACAGTGCAAGGCATTTGCCTGGAAGGCGGCGCAAAATATTCGCGCAAACAAATCGACGACCTCACTTTGCAAGCCACACAAATGGGAGCGCAAGGTTTGGTGGCGCTGAAGAATACGAGTGAAGGCTGGCAAGGCTCGGCCGCAAAATTTTTTCCAGAGAGTTTTGTCAATCAGGTGAATACGCGCTTTGCTGTCAAAGGGGATGATTTGTTATTGTTCATCGCTGACAAAAAGGAAAAAGCACGTGAAATTCTCGGCGCGCTGCGCCTAAAGCTGGCGCAGGCCGAAGATCTTATTCCCAAAGACAAAATAAGCTTATTGTGGGTGGTGGAATTCCCCTTACTTGAATTTGATCCCGAAGAACAGCGTTGGGTGGCCTGTCATCATCCGTTCACCTCTCCGCTCGATGAGGATTTACATTTGATGGACTCTGCTCCCGGCGACGTTCGTGCAAAAGCATACGATCTTGTGCTGAATGGCATTGAAATCGCAGGCGGAAGTATTCGTATTCATCGCCGTGATATTCAACAAAAGATGTTCAAGCTGCTCAATATCGGCGACGAGGAAGCAGAACAAAAGTTTGGCTTCCTGATGGAAGCGTTCGAATATGGCGCGCCGCCTCATGGTGGAATTGCCTTTGGTTTTGACCGGCTGGTGATGTTGCTGGCCGGGCGCAAGTCCATTCGAGATGTGATTGCGTTCCCCAAAACGAATTCCGCCGTTTCGTTGATGGACAATTCGCCTTCACCCGTTTCTCCGAAGCAGTTGCAGGAACTTGGTATTAAACTGATTTGACCCGAATGCTGGTTAATTCGCCAAGCACGTGGGCTGAGCAAATGCTGCAAAGCCCACGAAGCTTTGTCAGTTTTACTCCCCGTGGTGAGGGGAAATTTAGATTGACTGCCAGTGCCAAATTCATTATATTGGCGGCGTTTTGTTTGTAAAGGTAGAGGGTGTAGCTCAGCTGGTAGAGCAGCGGCCTTTTAAGCCGTTGGCCGAGAGTTCGATTCTCTCCACCCTCACAGTCTGTTTTTTGAATTGACAAATTTGTGACGAGCGCCCATAGCTCAACTGGCAGAGCAGCGGACTCTTAATCCGGAGGTTCTAGGTTCGATTCCTAGTGGGCGCACTGTTGGTCAAGAGGGAGGAAGGAAAAAACGAGGCTCGCTTAGTGCGAGCCTTTGTTGTTTGCCGAGGCTTTCAAAGAAATGGTTGCGACTCAAAAACGATTCGGTATCATGCCACGAACTTGATTGGGGGGAAAACCTAATGCCTATGAAATCTCGCAAGAAGACGAGGCGGTTCCCCAATAATGGGTCGAGTCGACTCGCGAAAAGGGTGGATGGCTTGTCCCGCAAAATTGGGTTAATGCGTAAGGAATTGAAACGAGAGCTTAAAAAATCGTCAAGAGTCCGCTAGTGAATTCAGGAAGGTTCGCCTGGAATCAGCAAGGGAGTTCAAGAAGATTCGAGGAGAATCGGCAAGAGAATTTAGGAAGGTCCGCCAGGAATCGACGAGGGAGTTTAAAAAGATTCGCCAAGAATTGGCAAGAGAATCCCACAGGCTTCGTCAGGAAATGAAGCAAGCCTTTTCTAAATTCGAAACGAAGATTCAAAAGCAGTTTGTGACATTTGGGGGCATGCTGCTTACACGGATAGAAGCGATCGAACAAAACGACGCAAAATTTCGTAACGAAATATTAACCATGTGGGATTTTGTCCGAAAACAGTATGACGAGTTCCACACAGAAAAAACCGCGCTCTGGGCGGGACAAGCACGCTTGGAAGATGAAATCCGCCGCTTGAAAGAATCTGATAGCGATCAGAATAAAACCCTGAATAATTTGAATGTTCGAGTCACGCAACTCGAAGCAACCTGATTTCGGCGCAACAAGAAATAAAAAAGGCTCGCAGACGAGCCTTTTTATTTGAGTAAAGTAACGAAGTGACTATTGCCGCTTGTCACACCAGCGGCACCAACGGTCCAAGCTCATCCAAAAACATCTCGATGTGGCGCCTTGAGACATGTTCTTTGCCGGTCATGCTGCGGTTGAATTGCAGCACGATTTGATTGCCAAAACGATTGCGCAATTCGCGCACGTCATTTGCCGTAAGCCCGCCGGAAGTTACCGGCAGACTAGTTCCTATACCATGCCAGTTTTGGTCAAAACGATGCGGGTCGCGCGTTTTAAATAAGTCTGCCAATAAATTCGTATGCAGTTGCACGACGTGGGCTTCGGTTTCGACCATGTCACCGGTAATCGAACCAATTTCGACGAGATCAGCGCCGGCGAGGCGCGCTAACTTGCCGAGCGTCGTCATCGAAATGCCCTGGCGTTTGTTTCGTGCTGTCGCAGCATGTGAGGTGCGATCGGCATAAATGATCAACTCTGGGAATTCATTGCGCACCATTTGCAGGATGCTAAAGCCGCACGCCTGAAAATCAATCACCACGCCGCGCCCGCCTTTTTTGATCACGTAGTTAATTCGATTCAATACGACATCGCCGGAGCCGCTGACATTGGGAAAATACATTTTCGGCATGCCGGTTTTCTGTGAACAATCCCGCGTCAACGCCAAAATCGTATCGACCCGTTTCTCAAAGGGATTGCTGGACATGTTGTGAATCTGCGGGCTGTCACGCACGATGTCGCAGCCGCCCATGAACGAAGCCTCCGCCTTAACTTTATAAGCTTCGAGAGGCAAGCCAACTTCGGGGCTGATGAGAGACGCCACCAGAGGGCGCGCCGGATTGCCGAAATGCTTCTCAACGATTTTGCTGCCAAAGGCGGGGCCGCGAAAGCTCTTGATCCACCATTCCGGAAAGCGCACATCCTGCAAACGTAAATTTGCGATTTTTTCCAGGCCAAAAATTTTTCCTGCGATGATCGTCAACATTTGCGGAATATTCCCGCCCTCAAAAAGCTCGGCAGGAAAGGCCACTTGCGTGCCCTCTTCATGCACTTCGTATGCGCAAGCACGCAGATTGCTCACGATTTCTCCACCTAAAACATCAACAGAAGCTTTTTTGCATAATTCCTCGGCGGCTTCGATCAAAGTTTTTTTAGGCGCCGGTTCAAGATAATAGCTGCATAAGACGTCCGTAGGTTTGGGCTGGTAGGCTTTGTTGATGTAACTCATGCTGGTCTCCTGTCTATTTCATGATTGTACCGAATGTGCCGTTGTGTCTTGTTTGGGGGCGCTTGCCGGGGTGGCATTTTGGAGATCGGCAATTTCTTTGTCTTTGCCGTCAAGCTTGCTTTCGAGAATGCGCAATTCTTCAAGCTTATCGAAGGCTACCGTCGCTAAATCGGCCAGTTTGCCCTGCACATGAAGCTCATAGGCCTGGCCACCGAGCGCAAGAAACGCCTTTTCGATTTCACGATGGATCATGCTCTTTTCCCACTTGAGCTTGGCGAGCTTGGTGGCTTGCGCGGTTTTTTCAGATGCAACTTCAAGGCCTTCGCGAATTACTTCGGCGCCGCTTTTGATAAAATCACTGGCCATTTCGGTGAACGTCGTAGCGCTCTGCTGGAAATCTTTTGCAATTTTTTCCCACAGGCTCATAATCTTTCTCCCGTATTTATTTTGAAACAGAATTCAGAGTTGATGGTGCCATTATGCGAAGTTTCTGGAAAATTTCCAAATCAAATAACAAAACCTCGTCAGGACTTTCACCGTGACAAGGTTGTCGAATTTGTCGGGGAGTTTTAACCGCGTTGCAAACAGGTTGCGAGACACTGTCTCTCAGTTCATCAATTTGCGCATCTCGGTTTCGCTTATTTGCTTTTCGCCTTTTTTTCCGATTTCGACGAATTTGCCCTGCCACTTAAAAATCACGTTTTGGCCGAGGCGGCAAAAATCCCTAGTTTCGGGAAAGAGGCGTAAAAAAGTAAAGTAAGCCTCCGAAGCGAAAACAATTTTAACTGTCGCCAGCACCGGTTTGAAGTCGCCGTCGATCCAAACGTTTTCGTCATTGAGCGTCAACCTCCGGCCTTGCACCACAACGGCAGTCGCGGATTTCGTGTCAGCAACAACGGCGGCCTCTTTCATCTCACGAATGGACTGGCTCGTCGCTACCGCGCCTGCGCCGGAAGAAGCTTTCATGAGCATTTCACGCGGGGGCGCTGGAGCGCGGTGGCTCTCTAGTTGCCGGAACGCGCCGGGCTGAGCATCAACATCTCCTGCAAACGTTTCCTCCTCCCGAACAAGATACGAAGTGTAAGGCGTGACCAGGCCGAATTCTTTTGCCAGGCTAATCACTTCATTTTTCAATTCCGTATTTTCGCCATTCAGCCGAATGTCTTCGAGCAAATCACCGACGCGTCGTGTGGCCCACAGTCTCGCCACAAACTCGCGCTCACGCTCGCGCCCGGGAAAATCAAATTCATATTGCAACGTTTGGCGTTGTTCACCGACTTGACCACGCAGAGTCAGGCTGGCATGCCCCGATTGCTGGTAGCGACCAGCCAGGATTATTTGCCCGCCTTTGAATAAATCAGGCAGTTGGCGGGGAGACAACAGCCTCACATCTGTGCCGCGAAATTCATATGCAATGTTGCTCATCACGGGATAATGGATTTTGTCATAGAATGCCGATACCCGTTCTTCGATATTCTCCTGCGCTGAGATATAGTCGGCAAAGGCGTGATGATCGCGGCCGAGGCCGTCGAGCAATTTGGTATTGACATCATACCCGACGCCGAACGGAAACAGGCGAACCCCATTGCTGTTAGCCTGCTGGAGGTTGCGCCGAATTTGTCCCTCGTCTTGGACACCGGTGGAGGGTATGCCATCAGTGAGAAAAATGATCATACCTCGCGCAGTCGGCGTGTCACGTAGAAGTTTATGTGCCGCGAGTAATGCTTCGTTGATATTGGTACCGCCGGTTGCTTCCAGTTTATCGACATGCCAAAGCGCGTCCTCGCGTTCAGTTATACCGACTAGTGTTGGCCGAAAAAGCCTGACCTCGGAGCTGAAAGTCACCAGCCCGAAGCGATCACGCTCGCCCAGACGCTGCAAACAATAGCGCAAGGCTGCTTTGGCCTGCTCGATTTTTTCACCAGCCATGCTGCCTGAGGTGTCAAGCACCAAAACCAAATCCTTTGCCTGAACTTGATTATCACTTAAATCGACTTGCGGTGAGATGAGCAGCATAAAATAGCCAGGCTTGCCGGTTTCCGGGCGATGCGTCAACAGGGTTGTGGCGATTTCATTGGAGTCGAGCGAATAGTAGAGCAGAAAATCACGGCCGTCGAGCGCATTTGTCATTTCGCATTCGACGATGGCGTGGCGATCATCGTTCTGCCGGATCGCAACGCGATGCGAGGGGGAATAAATATTGCGTAACGCCGTTTCCGTTTGCAACTCAATGCGCAAAAAGCTTTGTTGCGATTTTACAGTCTCCGTTTGCCGCGCATGTTCGCGCTCAAACGGAACGGGGAGGATCGGGCGCGGCAACGGCCTGGGGTCGCCGGCGTGACGTTGCGTCAAATTCCCCTGTAACGGATATTGGAATGTGACGGTGTTACCCTCACGCGCGAGGTTGGCATCATAACGTAATATTAACTTGCGCGTGGCTTTGGGGGGAATGGGAAAAATGCGCGCGCGGAACGTGCGGTAATCAGCCATCTCCAGCAACGCGGGATCAAGTTGCTGGCGCACGATATTCTCGTAAATGCGGCGTGCTTCTTCCGCGCTCAACAGTTCGCCGGCCATCTCTTTGCCGTCGACGTTCATGCTGAAGCGCGAAACTTGCGCGCTGGTTGGAAGAGGAAAAAGAAATGTGCCCTCGACGATTGTCGCGCCGGGATTATAAAATTCATGCTCGACTGTCACGACGGCAATTTGCTCATGTAACTGAGCATTGATCGCATGTCGTCGCAATTCCAGCTCGGTGGGCTGGAAATCCGGGCGAATAATCAGCCCCTGGCCGTTTGCCGTGTTGAGCGCCATCAACAAAAATGGTAGAAAAATCAAACGCGACTTCATTAAGCTCTCCTGTGGAATTAATCTAAACAAGGCTCGTTTTGCTTATTCTACTCGCAGCAGGCGGCTTTATTCCATCGTGATTTGAAATTTCTTCAATCGTGCTGAATTATCCTGACTGAATTGTTATGAATGCCCGACAGCGCTTTCACCCCAACAAATCTAACAAATATTTGCCATATTCATTTTTGGCAAGCGGCTCTGCGAGTGCGCGCAATTGCTGAGCATCGATATAACCCATACGATAGGCAATTTCTTCAATGCAGGAAATTTTCAGCCCCTGTCGTTTTTCGACCGTTGCCACATAGGTTGCGGCTTCGATCAATGAGTCATGCGTGCCAGTATCAAGCCAGGCAAAACCGCGGCCAAGCACTTCAACATGCAAGGCATGGGAGGCGAGATAGGCGCGGTTCGCATCCGTGATTTCCAGCTCACCGCGCGCCGAGGGTTTGAGATGCTTGGCGATATTCACGATTTGGTTATCATAGAAATAGAGGCCAGTTACAGCATAATTTGATTTTGGCCTGGCCGGCTTTTCTTCGATGCTGAGGGCGTGGTAGTTTTTGTCAAATTCCACCACGCCATAGCGCTCGGGGTCACGCACGAAATAAGCAAACACCGTTGCTCCAGATTCTTGCTGCGCCGCGCTTCGGAGTATTTCGGGAAAACCGTGACCATAGAAAATATTGTCGCCCAACACCAGCGCGACTTTATCCGATCCAATGAATTGTTCGCCAATGATGAAGGCTTGTGCCAGGCCTTCGGGCCGCGGCTGTTCCGCATAGCTGAATCGCAAGCCGAAGCGTTGGCCGTCGCCCAGCAGCTCGCGAAAGCGCGGCAAATCCTGCGGCGTGGAGATGATGAGAATATCGCGAATGCCGGCCAGCATCAAAACCGACAGCGGATAGTAAATCATCGGTTTGTCGTAAACCGGCAACAGTTGCTTGCTAATCACGTGGGTGATGGGGTAGAGGCGGGTGCCGCTACCGCCGGCCAGTATAATGCCTTTCATGCTGCATCCTCTAAATTTTGAAGCCGCGATGATGGATGTTTTTGATAAACGCAGAAACAAAAGGGCATTCCGTCGTGACGGAATGCCCTTGTCGAAGCGAGCCTGTAAGCCGAATTCTGTATCCCGCTGAAACGGGCTGACCATCATTTATCTAGGGCTGCCGTCGCCGGCAACCTCGAGCATGCTACCCGCTTACTTGAACGAGCCGCTCTTCATGTCCCGCCATATTGACAAAATTTTTAAAAAGCGGGACAAACGTAAGCCTATTTGCACTTGCACGGAGTACTGGTTACCCTTTTCACTCTTACTCCGCCCCGGTGGGACGGAACAGACCTGGTTTCTGTGGCCCTGTAGCGCTATCACTAGCGAGAGGCGTTACCTCTTACTCTGCTCTACCGTGTTCGGACTTTCCTCGTTTCGTTTTCGCTTGCGCGAAGCGAGACGCGATGATCCAGCTCGCTTCGTTTAAACCGTCACTGCCTCTTCATCTTCCTGCCAAACCAAAATGCGACCGCAATTTTCGCAGAAAAACATCTGTTTCATTTCACGAATCTCCATCATGCGCTGCGGGGGGATGCGCGTGCCGCAACCTCCACAGCCGCCTCGTGAAAGCTGTACCACGGCAGAATCTTCCCGGCTGCGCAGAATGCGTTCATAGGTGCGTAACAAATTCGGTTTCACGCCTTGCGCCAAGCCGGCGCGCATGCCGGTCAATTCGGCGACTTGAGCTCTGGTCTCTTCCAGCAGCAGATTCAACTCCGCTTCTTGTTCGCGCGCCTCTTGTTCTAGTTGTTGTAAAGCCGTTTGCTGAGATGAAACCTCTTCACCGAGTTTTTTCTCTTCCTCAAAAAAGTCCAGAACTTTGGTCTCACCTTGATCGATTTCTTTTTCTGTGGTTTCGATTTCAAGCGTGATGGCGTCGTATTCTTTGTTGGTCTTTACGGAGTATAGCTGTGTCTCATATTTCTTCTTGCGCTCTCTTGCCAAGCTAATTTGACCTTCGAGTGCGCGCCGTTCGCGCTCAACGGCGGCAAGTCTGGTTTTCGTTTCTTCTAACTTGAGCGTTGAGCCGGCAAGGCGCTGTTTCAATTCAGCCAAGCGTTGCGGCAAATCGCCCTTGGCCTTTTCCAGGGCGAGCAATTGCCGATCAATTTTTTGTAATTCTAAAAGTGTTTGGAGAACAGAGGCTAGCATATGTTTCCCATCTTAAAAAATGTTTGACTGTTTGTGTTTAAGCCCAGGTGCCAACAGCTATAATTTCGCTAAAAACAAAAATGCACCTGGCAAGCAGGTGCATTCGGATTTTTTCTCACGGAGGTGAGCGGCTTTACGAAGAGGATCATGTGTATCTGATCGTACATGCCATTCGTAAGCATCCACCTTTTATGCTGGCGTGTTTTGAGCGAATCCGATTGCATCAAACTGACCTGCCTTGTGAACCAAATCTAAATAAAGTTCTTGCTTTAAAAACGAAGGATGAATATATAGCACATGCGCCATAAATGCAAGATTTTTGTTGGTCCTGTTCAGTGTGATAACGTAAAGCGCAATGCGATAATGCGCTTTACTCCCGCTTCGGGCGTTTGACGTTTCTTCACGGTTACAGCCGGAACGTTACGCGACGGCGAACAGCCCGATCGTCATATGAGAAATTGATTGAGATAGCCGTGACACCAGGAAACACAATGGCGATTGGAGCATATTTGTTCCAGCTCGGAAGTGGTGAAGGCACGACATGAAGGCAGTGAGCCTGGCGAGATACAAGGGCGACCGGAAAAAACAAGAAACCAACACGCCAAGATTTACTACAAAAATACAGCAATAAACACAGCCTTCCGAAGGCGACGGCCTCGGAAGGCCGTGGAAATGTTACTCTGTCTTGCCGAAGGTAAAGCTTGCGCTTTGCAGGACGTTTCCCGTAGCGTCTCGAATTTCAACTTTCCAGGCGCCGGACATTTCAGTGGTCATGGTTTTGCTCGACCAGGTGCGCCAACGCCCTTCGCGGCCTTTGTTGAGTTTCACCTCAGATCGCAACGAGTCACCTTGAAGCCAGACGTGCGTCACTTCACCGGCGGCGCCGTCAAGTTCAGTGAAACAATAAAGTATCGGAACGGTTGTGTCGAACTCCGATGCTTCCCCGGAAGGTTCGCGGTCAACCACGGCGGTGCAAATGGCAATACGGTTGACCTTGATGGTATCGGCTTCTTGAGCATTTGCTGCTGACATGATGAGAAGCATCATGCCCAAGCTGGTCAGAATTTTGAATGCTTTCATGAGTTGTCCTCCTTGAAAAGAGTCCTTGTTAAGAGTGAATTTAATTTATCATGTGATAACGGTTTTGTAGGTTTGTCAATTCCGCTTCGTTGCATTTCATCGAAGACAATGTTCGCAAGGCCATTCGTTATGAATTTGACGCGCTATCTTTCGACAGATTTAATCAAGCTGGAAATGGAGCCGCCGCTCACGCCGCCGGACGATCCCGCAGCCAATCTCGAAAAATTTCGCCAGCAGCAAAAAGAAAAAATTCTAGAAGAGCTTGTCGAGCTTTTGGAAAAATCCGGTAACGTCACGAGCAGGCGCAAATTGCTTACTGACATGATCAATCGCGAGCGCCGCGCCACCACCGCCCTCGGGCGCGGTTTGGCGGTGCCGCATGTGCGCACGAGTTATTTGCGCGAATTGACGATTGCCATCGCGCGTTCGCGAGAAGGCCTTGATTTTGATTCTCTCGACGGTCAGCCCACGTACATCTTTTTTGTCGTCGTTGCGCCCGGCCATGAGGATGACGGCTTATATTTGCGCATTTACAAACATCTCGCCGAGATCAGTACGTTTCACAACGCGATCGAGGAATTGATGGCGGTCGAAGACCCGGGCGAAATGATTCGTCTATTGCGGCAGTGGGAATAAATTGATGAAATACCATATATCCTTTTGCAAGGGGCAAGCCGTCGCAGGAAATCTCCAGACGCAACAAAACAATAAGCCACAGCCAAGCTGTGGCTGAACCTCAAACGCGTCTTATCCTGCCACAATATTCACCAGTTTCTTCGGCACCACAATCACTTTTCTCACGGTTTTGCCGTCCACGAACTTTTTGATCTGCTCGCTTGCCAGCGCCAGTTGCTGCAACCGGCTGTCTTCAATTTCCACCGGCACAGTAAGCTGGCCGCGCAGTTTGCCATTCACCTGCACCACAACGGTGATTTCATCAACCGCGAGCGCGGCTTCGTCATATTCAAGCCAGGGTAATTGGTGTACGGACTGGCCTGGATGACGCAAAATCTCCTGCCAAACTTCCTCGGTAATGAAGGGTGCAACCGGCGCGAGCAAGCGGGTGAACACTTCTAAGCCTTCGCGCCATAGTTCCGAGGAAATACCATAAACATTTTGGTCGCGCCGGCAATCGTAGAAGAAATTCAGGAATTCCATCAGCGCCGCGATGGCGGTGTTGAATTCGAAATTCTCAATATCATGCGTCACGCGTTTAATCGTCGTGTGCATGATACGCCGGAAGGCGCGTTCGCGTTCGTCCGAGTGATCAAAAAATTGCGCATCAGCAAAGTCATTTGCAAGCGCCCAATAGCGTTGCAGAAAGCGGCTCGCGCCCTTGATGCCGGTTTCTTCCCATTTTGTTTCGGCCTCGAATGGGCCGATGAACAAAATGTAAACCCGCAAGGCGTCGACGCCGTTGGCGGCGGCGACAGCATCCGGCGTGATAACATTGCCGCGTGACTTCGACATCTTTTGATTATCATAAGAAAGCAGCATGCCTTGATTGCGCAGTTTTGTGAAGGGCTCGACAAACGGTACCAGGCCGCGATCGTGCAAAACCTTCGTCCAAAAACGCGCGTAAAGCAAGTGCATGACGGCATGCTCAGCGCCACCGACGTACAAATCAACCGGCAGCCAATACTTCACGGCTTCGGCATCAAAGGGCGCTTTGTCCTCGTGCGGGCTGGCAAATCGTAAAAAATACCAGGAGGAACAAGCAAATGTGCCCATGGTGTCGGTTTCGCGGCGGCCAGCGACGCCATTGGGCAGTGTAACATTCACAAATTCTGGAATCGCAGCCAAAGGCGATTCGCCGGTCTCGGTTGGCTCATAGTTGGGAACCTCCGGCAACTGCACCGGTAATTCATCCGTCGTTAACGCGACTTCACCAAACTCCTCGGTGTGAACGATCGGGATCGGTGTGCCCCAATAGCGCTGGCGGCTGATCAGCCAGTCCCGCAATTTGTAATTCACACGGCGGCGGCCCTTGCCGGTTTCTTCGAGCCAGGCCGTGACTTTGTTCACCGCGATCTCCGCCGGTGTGCCGTCAAAATCATCGGAATTGACCATCTCGCCGGCATTCGCATCATAAGCTTGCGCCATGTATTCCGGTTCAAGATCGACGCCCGCCGGTTTGATCACCACACGAATGGGCAGATGAAACATGCGCGCAAATTCAAAATCGCGCTGATCGTGCGCCGGCACGGCCATGATCGCGCCCGTGCCGTAACCCATCATGACATAATCCGCAATCCAGATCGGAATGCGTTTGTTATTCACCGGATTGATGGCGTAGCTGCCGGTGAACACACCGGTTTTCTCGCGCGTTTCTGCGGTGCGCGTTTCTTCATTTTTCTTTTTTGCCGCTTCGACGTATGCCGCAACCTCTTGCTGTTGTGCGGCCGTGGTCAATTGCGCCACAAAGGGATGCTCGGGCGCCAGTACCATGAATGTCGCGCCCCACAAGGTGTCCGGCCGCGTCGTGAAGATGACAAGATCGCCCGCCTCGGTTTTGAAGATAACCTCCGCGCCTTCGCTGCGGCCGATCCAATTGCGTTGCATCGCCTTGATGCTTTCCGGCCAATCAATCATGTCGAGATCGGCGATCAGGCGTTCGGCATAAGCGGTGATTCTGAAAAACCATTGCTGTAAAATTTTACGTTCGACCAAGGCGCCGCTGCGCCAGCCGCGACCATCAACAACTTCTTCGTTCGCCAGCACGGTTTTTTCCACTGGATCCCAATTCACTGCGGAGGCGGCGCGATAAGCCAGGCGAAAATGACTCAAGTATTGCCGCCTTTCACGCAGCGACGACGCCTGCCACTGTTGTGGCGACATTGCCGCAACGCCGGCGGGCAGCGAAAGGTTTTTCGTTCCGTGCTGCGCCAGCTCGGCTTGCAATTCTTCGATGGGGCGCGCTTGATTGACGCGCATGTCGTACCATGAATGGTAGAGCAGCAAAAAGATCCATTGGGTCCAGCGATAGTATTCCGGCTTGCTGGAATTGATTTCACGGTCCCAATCGTATGTTGCCGCGATGAGATTCATTTGGCGTTTGTAGTTGGCGGAAAATTGCGCAATCAATTTCGCCGGATTGGTTTTCATTTTGATGGCGGCATTTTCCGCGGGCAGGCCAAAGGCGTCCCAGCCCATGGGATGCAAAACATTGAAACCGCGCATGCGATGGTAGCGCGTCACGACATCGGTTGGCACATAGTTGCGGCAATGGCCGACGGATAAGCCCTCGCCGGAAGGATAGGGAAAAAAATCGAGAATATACTTTTTAGGTTTGCTGGAATCATTGCCGGTTTTGTTCAAACCCAGTTTTTCCCAATAGGCCCGCCACTTGGTTTCGAGCGCGATGAAATTGTAGCGGCCGCCCGAGGTGGTGTTATCTGTTTGACTGCTCATGCACATTCCTTGCGTGTGAAGAATCGGAGATGAATTTTATTTTAAATGGGACGGAAAAATACACAAAATTCCGCAACAAAGAAAGCACAACCTTGCATTTTATTGCTTCTGCGGGGAGCTTTCTTGTCGCTGGAAATTTGTTAACATTTTTTTATAAGGCGGAACTGCGGACTCCGTGAGGCTCGACGATCGGATATAGCAATGTGAAAATGCTCTATCCCGGCTTGTTTGCGCTCCGCCTGGCGCATGCGCTATTGCCACAATCAAGCCATGATTGAATTTTGTGGGCAAAAAACTTTTTGAGTTTATTTTAGGTTTGAAAAGCTCATCGTATACCTTTGCACAAAAAATCAAAATTTTTTCAAGCGAACAAAAACAACCCTACCCGTTAAAAGTTTTTACCAGCCGGGCCGTTTTCTTTTCGTTGGCGCCATTTTCAAAAGGCTTTTGGGTTGCGACTCGTCTGACTACTTGGCGTCAGCCGATTTCGCGGACCCAGCCATAAGGATCTTCCCTCGTTTGCAGTTGAATGCCCACCAGCATATCCCACAGTCTCCGTGTCGTGTGGAGTTTTTCCAGTTGGAGTTTGCGCGTTTTGCCGTTGTAGTAGATTGAAACAATAGGCGTCACCACGGCGGCATTGCCGGTGCAGAATACCTCGGCAATGCGTTTTTCGTCCATCACTTCATCGACATGCAGCGGCCGTTGTTCCACCGGTATGCCCAGGGCTTGAGCCAGGGTCATCACAGAATCGCGCGTTACACCCGGCAGAATTGTGTCGGATTGCGGCGTGATCAGTTTCCCCTCGGTTGACACCGCCAGAAACGTCGCACCGGAGAACTCTTCGATATATTGATTGTGAACGGCATCTAAATAAAGGACGTCATTGAACGGCTTGTCACTCACCTTGACGGGCTTGCCTTCCACCCAATCATAACCCCGGCGCGCGAGCTGCGTCGGTAACAAGCCGGAAACATAGTTGCTGGCGGTTTTGATGTTGCCGGTGCCTCCGGGCGCAGCGCGATGAAAGCCGCGAGTAATCAAGATACTCATGCCTTCCACGGGATAATAAGAACGCACGGGCGAGGCATAAATCAGAAAGAGATGATCTTTGGCCGGGCGCACGCCCAATTGCGGGCCATGTCCCATGAGCAACGGCCTCACGTACAAGCATTGCGGATTGCGCGTCTGCCATGCCCAATTCTCCGCGCAGTAGGGCGGAATGGCCTCGCGATTGGCCCGTACGGTTTCAGCGACCCCCTCAACAAACATTTCAATTGGCACCTTCGGCATCAAAGCACGCGCCGCCGATTTTTGCAGCCGGCGAGCGTTCATTTCCGGCCGAAACAACACGATTCTTTTTTTGGCCGAAATGAAAGCCTTTGTGCCTTCGAATGCGGCAGCGCCGTAGTGCAAGGCGCATGTTGCCGGATGCAACGACAAGTGCTGCATGGGAACCAAAGCTTTATGGGCGACACTGCGCCATCCATTTTCCTGGAAGTCATCTGAGTAGTACAATTCCCAGCCAATATCCAAGCAGAGATTGGGCCAGTGTTTGCTTTCATCGGGATCATCGCTTGTAACATGGCAGGCCAAATACATATTGGCGGTGCGATACACATCAAACATCAAATGGTCGAAATCGGGCAGGGAGAGTTTTCGAATGGGCAGCGACATCGCCCGTGTTTTTTCGACAAGCGTTTCTGGTCGTTGGAGAACGGGGATCATACAAACCTCCGGTTAGTACAACGGAGCCGCAGAGCATGGCCAGGGAAAAGAACCCCCGGAGTTCATTCGTCGCTTACGACGCGAATAAAATACCCCCTTTTCAAGCGGAATGCAACGTGAAACTTTCTTTGAACATTTTCGAAATTATGAGCGTCTATTCGAAACAAGTCCTCTCAACAAATTCAGGAGCCAGTCATGATTTCGGTGCAATCAAGCGCGCCTGCCGCTTTTTTGTTGGATAACGGTTTTAACCCCGCACAATATTCCCAGCCCGGCGACCGGCTGCCAATCCAACGCCTCGGAAAACAATTTTTTTTACCCGTGGCCAAAATTGTTTGGATCGGCACCAAACATCGACTCGTGTATGCCTACACCGAGAATAAACAACATGTGCTTGATTTCGGCATGGAAGAGCTGTTCAGCCGTCTCGCCTCCGGCACGTTTTTTCGAATTCATCGCTCCGTCATTGTAAATCTCAAACAAATCGAAAAGATCACGCCGTTGTCCGATGGGCGTTGTCAGCTCACGATGAAGGATTACTTGCACAGCGCCGTACTCGTTAGTCGCTATCGTACGGCTGATTTTATGAAGGCCGTGCGTATGATGCACTGACTGGAGGCTGGACCACGGATATTCCAAGTACAAACAGAAGGAATAAATTTAATGATTGGTGTATCACGAATGCGCCGTTGCCGTGGTGTATGTAGTAATGAAATTGCAGGCTGAAATAATGTCACGCCGTAAGCATAACTGCAAAATCAAAAGAGAAGACACAGCAGCGACGAAGTATGGGGGGGCTTGGTGAACTCGTGTTTAGCCGGGTTGAAGTTGCATGGCAATTATACCGCCTGCCGTCCTCCGCATCGCTTGTCTCCCGCCCCTTCGTGTTAGATGAACAGCCGCCTCGTTGTTTTTTGCAACCTGGATGCTTATATTCCCCGCCTGATTTTAAGCCCGACACCCGCGTCTTTTTGAGTTAAGCTGGCATGATCCATATTCACAATTTGAAAAAACAATTTGGCCCGCAAATCGTTTTTGAGGGCGCTTCGGCGCATATTCCGCCGCGTACGCGCGTCGGCCTTGTCGGTCCCAACGGCTCCGGTAAGACGACGCTGTTCCGCATGCTCATCGGCGAGGAGCATATCGATGAGGGCAGCCTCGTTATTTCCAAGGGCGCACGCGTTGGCTATCTCAAACAGGAAGTTTGGAACAATCCCGAGCGCAGCATCCTTGCCGAGGTTTTGGCCGGCTTTCCGGAGTTGCAGGCGCTGGAGCAAAGTTTACTCGAGTTGGAAAACGTGATGGCCACCAATCATAACGCGGAGTTGATTGAACGCTACGGCAGGTTGCGTCAGAAATTTGAAGCGCTCGGCGGCTATGCGATCGAGCACGAGGCAAAAAAGATCTTGAGCGGCATCGGGTTTAAACCGGCACAGTTCTCACAGCCGTTGCACACGTTTTCCGGCGGCTGGATGATGCGCGTCGCGCTGGCGAAATTGTTGTTGAGTAAACCGGAGATTTTGCTGCTGGATGAGCCGACGAATCATCTCGATCTGGAATCCGTCGTCTGGCTGGAGGCTTTTTTGATGGACTACCCCGGCACCATCTTGCTGACGACGCATGATCAGGTTTTCATGCAGAGCATCGCCGAGCGCATTCTTGAAATCAGCCTGCATCAATTGCATACCTACGTCGGCGATTTTGAATCCTATGCCGAGCAGAAGGCAGCAAAACGTGAGCAGCTCGAAGCGCAATTCAAAAATCAACAAAAGAAAATCGAGCAAACCGAGAAGTTCATCGAACGCTTTCGCTACAAAGCGACCAAGGCGCGGCAGGTGCAGAGCCGTATTAAAATGCTGGAGAAAATGGAGCGCGTGAAAGTCGAAAACGACGCGCCCCGCGCCATGAAGTTCCGCCTGCCGCAGCCGGAACGTTCCGGCATTGACGTCATGCAATTGCGCAGCGTGGAGAAGCGCTACGGCGATAAACTCGTTTATCGCAATCTTGATTTTCATCTCGCGCGCGGCGAAAAGGTGGCATTGGTGGGACCCAACGGCGCGGGCAAATCAACTCTGCTAAAAATTGTTGCCGGCGTCTTGCCGATTGAAGACGGCGAACGTTTGTACGGCCACAATGTGACAGTTGAATATTATGCT
Source organism: uncultured Cytophagia bacterium (assembly GCA_964457925.1). GTDB lineage: Bacteria > Zhuqueibacterota > Zhuqueibacteria > Zhuqueibacterales > Zhuqueibacteraceae > Coneutiohabitans. The sequence continues at coordinate 66,959 of CAYWGH010000010.1, read as the reverse complement.
CAGCACCAACTCGAGATTCTCAATCCGGCTGCGACCATTTTTGAAGAAATTTCAAGCGTGACCGGCCATCTGCTGCCGGAGCAGCGCCGCACTCTGATTGGCGCATTTCTGTTCACGGGAGATGATATTTTTAAGCCGATTTCCGTGTTATCCGGCGGAGAGAAAGCGCGTGTGGCGCTCGCGAAAATGCTCGGGCGTCCGGCCAATTTGCTGGTGATGGACGAACCGACGAATCATCTTGATATTTTGTCGCGCCAAATTTTGGAAGACGCGCTGGCAGATTATGAAGGAACGCTGCTTTTCATTTCGCACGATCGCGCGTTTATCAATGCGATTGCCACCAAAGTCGTGGAAATTGTGGACGGCCGGTTGACGATCTTTCCCGGCACGTATGATGATTACGTTTGGCGTAAACAAATGGCAAGCACCCCAGCACCGGTTTCTGCCATGCCGGTGGAGAGTGACAAGTCTAAAATGGGCCTTGCGAACTCGAATAAAAAGGAAGAACGCCGCATGCGCGCGGAACGCGTTCAGCAAAAATCACGCGAGCTTCGGCCCTACAAACAACGCCTGGCAGAACTAGAACAAGAAATTGCCCGCTTGGAGCAAGAAAAGGCGGAATTGCTCGCCGCGGTGTGTGATCCCCAAATTATTGCGAATAAGGAAATCTATCCCCACAAACTTCGCCGGCAACACGAGGTTGAAATCCAACTTGAAAAATATTTGGAAGAGTGGGCAGAAATAAGCGAGAAGGTTGAGCAGGCGGAAGCCGCATTTGAGAAATAAACCGAAGATTGGATAAAAAAGATCGCGACGCGTTTCCTCCCCAAATTCCCCGCCATTTCCAAAATCAAACGCCTCGCGATCACCGTGTGCAACCACAGCATTCTTGCAGAAACACCCATTCACAACAAAAACTGGCGTTCTCCTCACGCCGTGCGTCACTTTAGTGCAGCAACTCCTGTTGCGGACAAAACGCCGCAGTTGAGAGTGTGAGTAATTGTTTCATTTCATCGAGACGGATTTCGTCCACCGGCGTTGCTTTGGCGCAAGCGATTGGCGAGTGCCCGGAGATTTCTTCGGTTTGGCGAATGCCGCGACTCTCCAAAAGCCGGATGTACGGGTTCAGAGCACACACATTCAAAAAAATATGTTTGCTTGCGGATAACACCAGGCTGCAACACTTACGAGTGTTCGTCACGCTGATTTCGATGCCCGGGTGGCGTTTGATAATGTCATGATAGCCCGCCAACAAAATTTGCAGACGGCTGGCGGCTAACGTTTGGCTAAATGATATCAAATGTATTGGTTTCTGTTCGAAAACAGTTTCGCCCACGACGAATATTACCTCTTCGCCCAGTTCCGTCAGCAAATCGAGAAAAACGTGAGACACTATGCGCGTGGTGGGCATTACGATAATCGCCGGACTTTGGTGCTGCTCTTGAATGAAATATTTGCCGTTGGCGTAAATCAATTCATGATCTAGGGCTTGCCGGCGCGCAACGGGCTTCCTCGCAAAGTGTTTGGTGAAGACTTGCCTGAGAGTCATTTTTTGATGCTGGAGTTGATGAGTTTGAAACGCCAAAGGAGTTTTGATAACTAAAATCGGCAATCCCGATTTGCTTAACCACGGCTTGGTTGAATCATTTACTATGGTCAAACTGTGGCTGAACATTGCCGAACTTGAATGTCGAAATTCATCAGGAGCCGCTGCCATAGATGATGGGCGAGGAGTATTCCTGAACTGCGGCCAAATCGTTTTATTAATGAGCAACGCTTGGTGTGATCAATCGTGCAAAACCTGGAGATTTTTTTCGGCGGGATGAAAATCGTAACTGCGAATTATCGTGAATCACCGCCATTGCACAGACAATTTAAGCTCATTCGCGCTGATTCGCGGTTCTGTGACGGGCCAGTTTGTTTAAATGGGATGCCAGGAAAAAAAGATGTGAAGCCGGAAAGATTATGGCCGGCGTTGCCAGAAAATTCGTTTCCCTCGATAAATTTCAGCGATGCGCTGATCGTTCTGCAAGAGATCCAAATGACCTTGCACTTCGGAGATTGCCAAAAAGAAATCGGCATCGTTTGTCAATGCCGGAAAAAGTTCCTGCGTGAGTTCCCACAAACTCATTGTGCGCGTCCCGAGCGCACTCAAAATGGTTTCGGCGCGCCGCTGATGAAACGCCACACGATGAGCAATCAACTCACGAACGTTCCGCACCGCTTCGCCGTGTCCGGTGTGGGCAATGAGCGGGTTCAGTTCGGCCATGCGGTTCATTTCGCGCAAATAATCGCGCAAGCGCTGTGGCCGCGCGGCCTCGCCAGGCATGGGCGGTTCGAGAATGGGATTGGATGAAATATTCTTGAGTATATGATCGTTTGAGATCAGCGTACGACTCTGCGCATGCCATAAGCAAATCAAGTCGCCGGCGTGTCCGGGCGTGTGATAAACGCGCCAATCGCTGCCGGCAAAATGGATTTCCTGGCCCTCGGGCAAAGGCTGAACCGGCAGGCAGGAATCGCGGAATTGTGCCAATACTTCGCCGAGGTGCAGCATGCGATCAATCAACTCCTGCGGTACGCCGTTCTGTTTCCAAAACCCCCGGTAGAATTGCGAGTGGTGTTTGCGCGTGTTGGCATAGTCGTGCAACCAGGGCAGATTGTACGGATGCGCAAAAATTTTTGCATTGGATTCAGCCAAAATTTTCCCGGCCAGGCCAAGGTGATCGACATGATGGTGTGTGAGAATAATTTGCTGGAGGTCAGCTACGGTGTAGCCGAGCCGGGCCAGTTCTTTGTTTAATGTGGCAAGCGCGGCTTCGGTTTTCGGACCGGTGTCGATCAAAGTCAATGGTTCGCCTTCTGCCAGATAGACATTGACCGGTCCGACGGGAAAAGGCGTCGGCAATGCGATGCAATGAAGCTTCATCATGATTGTGCCGCGTCCTCACTTCTGCAATTTCTATTCGTGACTCTTCACTTCGCCCACTTTTTTGCTTCGGGCGCCGGCTGCCATTTCGATTTCGGCTCGAAATATTCCCACAACAAACGCGAGATCGTACGCAACAATACATAGCCGGCATTGTCGTATTGCCAGCTCTCGTCTTCTTGATTTTTGGTGATCACGCAAAACACGTAGTCGCCGGAAGGCGCATTCACGAGCACGACTTCCGAACGCGAGCGATTAACTGCGCCTTGTTTGGAAGCGGCCTGTACGAACGGTGGAATCTGCGACAGGGCTTCGCCGTTCCAGTAAATGCGCGTGAGCGTGCGATACATTTCCTCACTCGCATCCGGGCTGACGGCGCGGCCCTCGCGGATCATCACCAGCAATTCGGCCATCTCACGCGGCGTGGTTTGCCCCCAACCGAATTTTTCACGGTCGGCTTCGCGGCCGGGCGTGCGCGAATTCACCCGTGTTTGCGAGAATCCCTGCGCCTGCAGCCATTCGTTGATTGCTGCGCCCGTGCCCACGAGTTTTTGGCACCATAAGCTTGCAGTATTGTCGCTCGTCGTAATCATCAGCATGATGACCTTGCTCAGCTTGATTTTTTCGCCGTCTTTGAATGATCCCAGAATATCTTCACCCGCATACAGCAATGAATCGCGGTACACCAGCTCGCCGTGATAATCCAATTTGCCCTCTTGAATTTTTTGAAAAGCCGTCAACATGATCGGCACTTTGATCAGGCTGGCCGTGGGAAAAAGTTCATCCGCGCGAATCATGACGGTTTTTCCGGTTTTGAGATGCCGCACGTAAATTCCAACATCGCCCTTAAATCCGTCGATTATCTGCAGAAGTTTCGTGGTCAAAACCGGATCGATGCGATTCGCAGCAGCATTGTGAGAATTTTGCGCGTGAGCCATTGGCGGATGACATGCGAGAATGATGATGCCGGCCAGCATCGTATATAATAAAGATGCGAGCTTGGAATGGCTTATGCCCCGATTTGAACCGCGACAGTGACAACGTGAGACGATCATGCCTTCTCTCCAAATGTTGATGCAAGAGCCGTCAACTTATAATACATCAAAGTAACGAAAGACGTTAGTAAAGTCAAGGCGGCGATAAAGCCCTTGCGCTTCATGCAAAAAATTCCAACCATCTGGCAACCCATTTTGTGCAACTGAATCAAGAACTCGTTCTTCCTCCTATGTTACTTGTGCGATGCGCTCCCGCAGTATTCTGGTTTTGCCTGCTTGCCGAGACGACCCTCCTCGCTTCATCTCAAATCACCCTGCGCGTGAGCAACTGGTCGACGCGCCAGCGTGACATTGCGTACGAGAATAAAATCATTCGTGCGTTCGAACAACTTCATCCCGGCGTGAGCGTCACGCTGGAGCCGGTGCCGCACCATTATGATCAGAAAATTCTCTTGAGCATCGTTGCGGGTTCGCCGCCCGATGTTTTCCTGCTCGACTCCGGCGCGATTCCGAGTTATGTTAATAAAGGCGTTTTGGTCGATCTCATGCCGTTTATTCACCAGCGCGGCCTTGATTTGAATCGCTATTTCCCCAATGTGCTTGCCATTGCCCGGCGCGATTCCGCGCTGTATGCGCTTCCGAAAGATTTCACGCCCATGGTGATTTATTATAACAAAAAGCTTTTTGACCAGGCCAGAGTTCCTTACCCGCCGCCGCAATGGACATGGGAGGAGTTTCTCGATACGGCCAAACGATTGACGAAAGATACGGACGGCGACGGTGAAGCCGATCAATTTGGCGTGCTTTGGCCGCAGATGACCTACATGTGGATGCCATTGGTTTGGATGCACGGGGGCGACGTGCTTTCGCCGGACGGCCGGCGCGCCACGGGGTATTTCAATTCGCCGCAAACCATTGCAGGGTTGCAAAAAATTATTGATCTGCAGCGCGTCCACAAAGTCGCGCCGAATCTGGGCTCGCACGAACAGATTCGTACGTCAGGATTGTTGGAGTCGTTGTTTTTCAGCAGCCGCGCTGCCATGCGCGTTAGCGGCCACTGGTCGATGCCCACGTTTCTGCCGCATATTGAAAGCGGCAAGTTGTCGCTCGGCGTCACCTCGTTGCCGGTGCCGGCGCCGGGCAAAAAAGTGAACGTGATGTATGAGTCCGGCTGGTGCGTACCGGTGAGCACGCCGCATCCCGGGTTGGCCGCCGAGCTTGCGATTTTTTTATCAGGCGAGCTTGCGGCGCGTTTGCGCAGCGAGATGCTCATCGGTTTGCCGGCGATCAAAGCGATAGCGGCCGAGCAAGTGCAAAAAGACACGCTCGGCATCGAAAAAATTTTTTTGGAGGAAGTGCCCTATTGCCGTCAGCATTGGGGTTCCGTCGTGGAACGATTTCCCGAGATTGAGCCGTTGTTCGAAGATGCCATGGATGACGTGCTGTTCAAGGACAGGCCGATTCACGAAAGCTTTACGTTCCATGCGCAGCGCATTGATGAAAAATTGCAGCAAATTCGCGCCACCGGCGCCGGCAAAGCCGCAGCGCTGCAAGGCAATACTGAAATCCTGCGGTTCTTGCTTGCGGTGGTTGTTCTGGCGCTCGCCCTTGCGGGCTTCGGCATTTGGTCGACGCGTGACTCAAGCGCGAGACGATGGCAAACGCTCAAGGGCTTCGCGTTCCTGCTGCCCTCGTTTGCGCATCTGTTGATTTTTCTGCTCACGCCGATTGCCTTTGCCATTTACCTCAGTGTGCACAATTGGGAAATCATCGTCGCGCACAAACCTTTTGTCGGCGCGGATAATTTTGTCGAAATGTTTCGCGATCACGCGTTTTGGAATGCGCTCAAGAACACGCTGATCTATTCGCTGAATGTGCCGTTCGGCATGGCGCTCGCGCTCGGCGTGGCGGTGATGTTGAATCTGAAATTGCGCGGCGTGCATTTGCTGCGCACGCTTTATTTCTTGCCAAGTGTATCTTCCTTTGTCGCAATCGCGCTGGTGTGGCGGCTGCTTTACGAACCGCAAATTGGTTTGGCAAATTTTATTCTTGATCTGCTACACATGCCAAAATCATTGTGGCTCAACTCCCCGGATACGGCGATGCTCGCGCTCATCATCATGAGTATTTGGCTGGGACTGGGCTATCAAATGGTGATTTTCCTGGCGGGTCTGCAAGGCATTCCGAATTCGCTTTATGAGGCGGCGATGATCGACGGCGCCTCGCCCTGGCAACGCTTTCGCACCGTTACCCTGCCGCTGTTGCAGCCGACAACTTTTTTCATTTTTATCACCTCTATCATTGGCTCGTTTCAGGTATTCACCGCCATCTATGTAATGACCGGCGGCGGCCCGGCGCGCAGCACCGATGTTGTGGTGCATCATATTTATCAAGCCGCCTGGAACAATCTCCGCATGGGTTATGCTTCGGCGATGTCGCTGGTGTTATTTGTGATTATCATGCTGGCCACCTGGCTGCAATTTCGCGTGCTGGGCAAGCATGTTGAATACGCCTGAGAATCTGATGATTGGGTGCAACGCTCTTGAGATGACTATTTGCTGCGTACGTGAAGGATGATGATGAAAACGATGTTTATCAAAATTTCGATTTACGTGGTACTGATCGCATTGGCGGTTTCGATGCTGCTGCCGTTTTGGTGGATGATCTCCACCTCATTAATGACGGACACCGAAGTTTTTCAATATCCGCCGAGGCTGCTGCCGCAATCGCCGCGCTGGGAAAATTATCCCGAGGCCATGGCATTGCAGCCTTTTGGCCGGTATTTTTTGAATACCATCATCGTCACGTCTTTTTCTGTTGCCGGGCAATTGCTGTTTTGCTCGATGGCTGCGTACGCCTTCGCGCGTCTTCAGTTCAAATGGCGCGACAAGATTTTTGCGCTTTATCTGGCCACCATGATGATTCCCGCCATGGTTACCCTCATTCCGGCTTTTCTCCTCATCACTGCGTTCGGCTGGATCAACACCTATTACGCCCTGATCGCGCCCTCGCTGTCGAGTGTGTGGGGAATATTTTTATTGCGGCAGTTTTTTTTGACGATCCCGAAAGATTTGGAGGAAGCGGCGCGCCTGGACGGCGCGCATGAGTTTGCCATATACTGGCGCATCGTTCTGCCATTGGCAAAGCCCGCGCTGGCTACGCTTGCCATTTTTGCCTTCATGAACAGTTGGAAAGATTTTCTCTGGCCGCTGATCGTTACCAACAAAGCCGCAATGCGGCCCGTGGAAGTCGGCATCGCCTCGTTCAGCGCCATTTATGCACTCGATTGGACGCATCAAATGGCGGCAGCCGTGATAGTCATGCTGCCGATCATCATCGTTTTCTTTTTGGCGCAACGATATTTTGTGCGAGGAATCACACTCACAGGAATCAAAGGCTGAGATCAACCGAAGGGAAGTTTATGGTTAAAAGTTTTTTTGCAATCGCGGTTTTATTCTGGAGCCTGGCTCAGGCGCTGGCTCAGGATAATCTCGTCCCGGCTTTCAAGCGGCAAGCCAATGATCTTGAATTGTCGCGGCTGGCGCAACCGGCAACTTATTTCGACAAAGTCGGCAGCAAGTTTGCCATTCTCGGCTTCGAGAGCGGCTCGCTTGAAGCCTGGGCTTATCCCGTGAAACTCTTTCGCAATTTCGAGTTTTCATTTCTGCTCGGCAGCTCGACTGAGCCGATCAAAGGCAAAGACATTGTGCGTTTCATTTCCGCCACGCCCGAGGCCACCACGCTCACATTTACCTACCAATCGTTTGCCGTTCGCGCAATTTACCTTACACCGGTAGCAGAGCCCGGCGCCATCATCTTGCTCGAGGTCGATGCAACCGAACCGCTGACCATCATTTGCAGTTTCCTGCCGGTTTTGCAACCCATGTGGCCGGCAGGCATCGGCGGGCAATATGCCTATTGGGATAACGATATGAAAGCGTATCTCATTTCGGAATCCTCGCGCAAGAACCACGGCTACCTCGGTTCTCCTGCGGCCTCCGGCATTTCCTACACGCCGGCCCACATGCTTTCCGATTCGCCAAATCAATTTAAGATCGAGATCAAGGAGGCTGCGGCCGTCAACGGCAAATACATTCCCATCATCATGGCCGGCGGCAAAGGCAAGCGCGATGATATTAAAGCAACTTATCAAAAACTCGCGGCGCAACCGGAACAGTTCTATCAACAAAATGCCGCTTACTATCGCCAACTACGCGAGAATACGCTGCAAGTCATCACGCCGCAGCGCGAATTGAATCTCGCATTTGAGTGGGCGAAGGTTGCTTATGACAATCTGCGCGTCGATCATCCCACGCTCGGCAAGGGCTTGGTAGCCGGGCTCGGCGCCTCCGGCACTAGCGGGCGCCCCGGTTTCGGCTGGTTTTTCGGCGGCGATGCTTATATCAACAGCTTCAGCATGAACAGTTATGGGGCATTTGCGGCAGTGAAAGAAGCCCTCGCGTTCACACAGAAATGGCAACGTGAAGACGGCAAGATGGCGCACGAACTTTCACAGGCAGAAGGCTACATCGATTGGTTCAAGGATTATCACTATGGTTACATTCACGGCGACACCACCCCGTTTTATTTGTGCGCGATGTACGATTATCTCGTCATGACCGGCGATGAAGCCTTCATCAAAAACAGTTGGCGTTCGATTCGGCGGGCGTATGAATGGTGTCTCTCGACGGACGCCAATCGCGACGGTTTGATGGACAACAGCAAGGCCGGGCTTGGCGCGTTGGAATTTGGCTCACTGACGAATATTGAAACCGATATCTATCTTGCCGCCGTTTGGGTTCGTGCCGCCTGGGCGATGCCGATTCTCGCGCAGATCGCCGGCGAGAAAAGCTACGCGCTCAAAGCGAAACGTGATTTTGAAAAAGCGCAACCAGCATTCGATGAAAAATTTTGGGATGACAAGCTACAGCAGTATTCCTATGCCTTCAATGCCAAAGGTGAGCAGGTCGCCGAAGTTTCGCCCTGGGCGGCGGTGGGATTGATGTGGAACCTCGCCAATGCGCAACGCAGCGCCCGGTCACTGGAAAAATTGAATTCCTCGGAATTGACAACGGATTGGGGCGTGCGCAGCATTTCAATCAAAAGCAGCTTGTTCGAGCCGCTGAATTACAATTACGGCGCAGTGTGGCCGTTTCTTACCAGTTGGGTGGCAACCGCACAGTATCAACATCATTTTGCTTTGCAGGGTTACAATTCTTTGATGGCAAGCGTGCGGCACACGTTTGATAATGCGCTGGGATTTGTTACCGAAGTTTTTTCCGGGCATCACAACAGTTGGCCGCAGGAAGCGGTCGCGCATCAGGGCTTTTGCAGCGCGGGCGTGGTTTTGCCGTTCGTGCGCGGCATGCTCGGCCTCACCGGCAGCGCCCTTGATCAACGAGTTCGCTTTGCGCCGCAGTTTCCGGCAGATTGGCCGGAGGTCACAATTCGAAACTATCAAATTGGGAAGGAAGCTTTTTCTTTTCATTACAAAAGAGAGAGCCGCCAAATCAACCTCATGGCAAAACGCAAAGGCGTTGCGCCTTATACTCTACAGTTCGCGCCGGCGCTCGGCATGGGCAGCAAGATTCAAAGCGTATACGTGAATGGAACCCCTGCCAGCTTCTCGCCGGCAGTTTCTGCACAAGCACTTCAACCGGTGATCGAATTCACGTTAACGGATTCCGCGGTGGTTCTAATAAACTTCGAGCCAACCGTCGAGATTTTGCCGCCGGTGATCGAAACAAAAACCGGCGACACCAACAAAGGCTTGAAGATCATTTCCACGCAGCGGCAAGAGGAAAAGCTGACCCTCACCGTCGAAGGCCTTGCCGGTGAACACTACGAATTGGGATTTGTGCACGGCGAAAAAATTCAAGCCGTACAAGGCGCACAGACGAGCGCTGGTATGCTGGTGATAAAGATGCCGGACGGCCCGGCAGGCGAATTCGTTAAACATGAAATCGTGATTGAGACAAAGTAGTGCCTGACTCCAGAGCTTCCCAAATGTTTCTGCAATGGCCTGGCCATTGCATTTGTTTTGAATTGAGAGCAGTTGATCTGTGTCTGGCCAAAACCGCGAAAGCAAAGCGAACAAAGAGTTCCCATGAAAAACATCAACCCCGTCGCAGCTCTCTCCCGCAATGACAAATGGTATCTTGGCGGAAATCGTTTGCTGTGGGCGCCGCCGTTTCCGCAATATCTCGACTTTCCCGGCTTTTGGGATGAAGCAAGTTATTTTAATTATGAATTTGCGCCGTTGTTTACCTGGACGTTGCTCGATGAAGACGGCCGGGAAATCCCCTTGGCGTTTCGATCACGCAACTGGCGCCCGGATTTTCTTCAGCAAAAATACGCCGCCGTTTCGCGTCAGCGGCGGGAAAAAGATCAATGGTTGCGCCTGGTCGAGCAGAAAACAATTCTGACGAACGATGTCGCATGCTCTCTCGTGCGCTTGCGCAACCGTGCAAGCAAAAAGCGCCGGCTTCATTTTATTGCCTGGACGGTGCAGCAATCCTTCCCGGTTAAGCAAACCCGCTGGTTGTCGGAAATTGCTTTTGACGGTGAAACGATATCTTTTATCGAGAATCTAAAACCTGCGGATAAGCCTCAACTGTCGGTCGCTGTCAGGCTGAGTTTGAATCAAACAATAACATCATATGCAATCAGCCTCAGTCAACGCTCGGCGTTGCAACCACATTGGCGCTTCACGCCGTTTTATGAGACTTTTGTTGCGGGGAAGTTGCCGAACACTGCCAAAATCAGCAGCATTGATAATGAGGGCTTGCTTTATTTTGCCTTGCATACGGAGATCAGTTTGAAGCCGGAGAGCGAAAGGAGTGTTGTCATTGGGCTGACGGTTGCGCCGCAAAAAATGCCGTCCGAGAGTTTGCGGAAATTGCAGCCGATCAAAACGAGCCGGGCGAGCTGGCGCAGTTATTTCTCACAGCTCCCACAATTTCAGAGTTCGGATGAATACTTTACGCGTTATTATTGGTATCGCTGGTATGGTCTGCGATTAAACACAATCTCCGTGCAGGAAGGCAATTATCAACACCCGTTTGTTTGTGAAGGCATCGAATATTTCCGCGCGCCGATTTCCTACAGCGCGATGTGCCACATGCGCGAGAATCGCTGGCGCCACGATCCCGGCCTCGCGGCCGGCAGCTTGCTCACGTTTATCGACAATCAACGCGAAGACGGCGGCTTGCGCGGCTATATCGACGTCAATCATTACCGCCAGGAGTTGTTTTATCACGCCGATTGGGGCAACGCTGTGCTTGAACTCGAACGCATTCACCCCTCGCAAGAATTTCGCGCGGCGATTTATCCGGGATTGAAACGATACGCCGAATATTTCGATCGCGAGCGTGATGCGGAAAACAGCGGGTTGTATGACATCGATAATCAATACGAAACCGGACAGGAATTCATGCACCGCTATCTCGCGGTTGATTCTCACGCCGATCATGACAATTGGGGCGAGGTGTTTCGCCTCAAAGGCGTCGATGCCACCGTCTACATTTACGAGTTAAAGCGCGCATTGAGCCGCATCGCAATGCAGCTTGGCCGCGAAGAGGATGCGAAAGCCTGGCAGCGCGGCGCGGAAAAAATCAAAGCCGCCGTTTTGCGACAGATGTGGGATGAAAAAGCGGAAATGTTTTTTGATGTCGATCCGAAAACCGGGCAGCGCACCGGCGTGAAAGCAGCGGTTTGTTTTTATCCCTATTTCACAGACATTGTTTCGCATGCGCATCTGCCGGGCTTGAAAAAACATTTGTGCAATCCCAAAGAATTTTGGACGCCGTTTCCGGCGCCGGCGTCAAGTGTTGATGACCCGTTTTTCTGCGCCGAACCGGAATGGAAGGGCAAGCGCATGAAATGCCCCTGGAATGGCCGCGTGTGGCCGATGACCAACAGCCACCTCGCCGAAGCCTTGGCGCAAACCGCAATTCGGTTCAATGATGAGAAATTGCAGGCGGCAGCAGTCGAGTTCATCACCACATTCATTCGCATGATGTTTTTTGAGGGCGATCCCTGGCGCCCGAATTGTTTTGAACATTATCACCCGTTCACCGGCAAGCCAGCCCTCTATCGCGGCGTCGATGATTATCAGCATTCATGGGTCAATGATCTCATTCTCAAATATGTTTGCGGCATTCGACCGCACGATGATGGCGTGACGATTTCTCCGTTTCCATTCAAGTTGAAGGAGTTCGTGTTGGACCATGTCATTGTGCGCGGCGTGAAGCTCAAAGTTGAGCGCAAAGGTAAAAAATTCCGGGTTTGGCAAAACGGCGAATTTGTTGCAAAAAGCGAGATTGGCCAGACGGTGGAGTTGAGCTGATTCTATGCGTATTTTGTCATTCTTTAAGGATCCTGTGAAGTTCTGGGCCTCATGTCGAGTATTTCACAAGATTCGCTGAATGACAATTCGGGTGCGTACTCCCAACTTGACGATGTCAGATTCACCGCCGAGACGCAGCGTTCGCTGAGAATTCACGCAATCTTACTCTGCGAATTCCGCGACTCTGTCGTGGTTTTTGAAATGTGACACAGTCAAACTAAGAACCAACTCAACGGAGCACCAAACTAGAAAAATTGCCCGGATGTGAACGTTTGGCTACCGACATTCAATTTGACAATCAGCCATTTTTTGGCTAAGTTTCGTCTTAAATTTTGTTGCGACATGTGCTTTCATGCGAAAACTCAAGCATTTGTTGGAATATCTGGGACTGCTGTTGCTCGTGCAAATCGCAGCGGCCGTACCGCGGCGAACCTTGCTCGCGTTGGGCGCCGGATTGGGAAGATTCACATTTTCGATTCTGCGTATTCGCCGGCGTGTTGCGCTGGAAAATTTGCAGCATGCGTTTCCTCAAACGCCGCGCGCAGAATTGCAGGCTATCGCGCGCAGCAATTATGAAAATTTCGGCAGGATGATGATGGAATATTTGCGCCTGCCGAAACTTTCAACGCATGAACTTGATCGGATCGTTAGATTTCGGGATGCCGGACACGAACAGCTCTGGCAGCAAGCATTGGCGGAAGGCCGCGGCGCGATTTGTATGACCGGGCATTTCGGCAATTGGGAATACCTGGGCGCGATGGTGGCGCGGCGCTTTCCCATGGTTTTTCTCTATCAAGCGCAGAACAATCCCTATGCCGATCAGCTCATTCGCCGCACGCGCGAACAGATGCACATGGCCAGCATCCCGCGCGGTTCGGCGATGAAAGGCATATTGAAGGCGTTGCGTGAAAAAAAGTTCGTGGCGATTCTCGCGGACCAAGACGCGGGGCAATCCGGCATCTTTGTTCAATTCTTAGGCCGGCCCGCTTCCACCGCGCGCGGACCCGCGGCATTTGTGCTGCGCAGCGGCGCACCGATTCTGTTCGTGGTCGCCATTCGACAATCCGACGGCACGCATGTGATTGAGAGCCAATGCCTGCGTTTCGATGATCTTGCAGAAAATTTGAGTGAAGAAGATAAGATTCACGCAATCACCGCGCGCTGGAGCCGGGTTTTGGAAAATTATATTCGCCGCTATCCCGATCATTGGTTTTGGATGCACCGGCGCTGGAAAACACAGCCGCATTTGAATTCAGTCGCCCGGGCGGACACGAGTCGCGTGTGATGCCATCCGTCCCCCAAAAGATTCTCATCGTGCAAACGGCGTTTATCGGCGATGTGATCCTGGCGACGCCCTTGGTGCAAGCGCTGCAATCAATCTTCGCGCCTTGTGAAATTGATTTCATGGCGATCCCGGCGGCGGCGAATCTGTTGGAAAAAAATCCCGGAATCAATCGCGTTTTGATCTTTGATAAACGAGGCAAACAGCGCAGCGCAGCCGCGCTTTTGCGCTTCGCAAAAGCGTTGCGCGCGGAAAAATATGATCTGGCGATTGTGCCGCATCGCTCGCTGCGCAGCGCCTTGCTGGTTTGGCTGGCGCGCATTCCGCTGCGCGTGGGTTTTGATCGCAGCGCCGGCGCATTTCTTTTGACGCAGCGCGCGCGCTATCATGAAAAGCACGAAGTCGAGCGCAATCTCGATTTGCTGCGGCCTTTCGGAGAAATTCCGCGGGAACTCAAGCCGCAAGTGGATTGGGATGAGGCTGATGCCGCGCGCGTCGCCGAGCTCACGAAAAACGCTGACTCGAAACGAGTTTGGTGCGCGCTGGCGCCGGGATCGGTTTGGGCAACGAAGCGCTGGCCGGCTGATCGTTTCGCCAAACTTGCAAAGGCCTTGATCGCCGAATTGCATGCGAGTGTTTTTTTGATTGGCGGCGAAAGCGACGCCGAACTCTGCCGCGAGATTCAGCAGTCTGCCGGAGAGAATTGTTTTAATCTCGCGGGAATGTCGTCATTGCGGCAATCTGCGGCGTTGCTCGACCGTTGCGCTGTTTTGATCAGCAATGACAGCGCGCCAACGCATCTCGGCGTTGCGACGAATTGCAACGTGTTGACGATTTTCGGGCCGACCGTGCCGCGTTTCGGTTTTGCGCCCTACGGCGAAGGCCACGGCGTCATCGAGCATGATTTGCCGTGCCGGCCGTGCAGCATGCACGGCTCAAAAAAATGCCCGATTGGAACGCATGCATGCATGCAGGAGATTGCAGTGGAAGAAGTGATCACGCGCGTTAAAGCCATGATCGCGCGCAAAAAATTTTAAACGGCCATATGAATGTATTAAAAATCAACGCCGACCATCCTGACGCTGCAAACCTCGCTTTCGCCGTCAATGCTTTGCGCGAAGGCCAGGTGATTGCCTATCTCACCGACACGGTGTACGGCATGGGTGCTGATGCCAGATTGCCCGGGGCGATTGATCAGATTTATACCTTGAAACAGCGCGTTACCGAAAAAGCGCTGCCCGTCATTATTGCCAGCGAAGCCATGCTGGCGGGATGGGTCAAATACATCTCGCCGCTGGCGGAAAAGTTAATGAACGAGTTTTGGCCCGGGCCGTTGACCTTGGTTTTCGAAGCGACGAAAAAAGTGCCGCAGAATTTGATTGCGGCCAGTTCGACCCTGGCTGTGCGCGTGCCGGCGCGCGCGTTGCCGCGACTGTTGAGTGAACAACTCGGCGCGCCCATCATCTCAACCAGCGCCAATCTCGCCGGGCGGCCTGCGGCATTGACGGTTGCCGATATTCTAGAACAGTTCGGCGAGACTCTCCCGCTAATTTTGGACTCGGGAGCAGCTTCGACTTCCGTGGCTTCAACGATTTTAGATGTCACGATTGTTCCGCCGCGCTTGCTGCGCGCCGGCGCTATTGCCCAAGAGGCAATTATCAAATCTATCGGAGATATTCAATTTTGAATTCGAATCGAACATTCAACATTTTATTCGTGTGCAGCGGCAACAGTTGCCGCAGCCCGATGGCGGAAGCGTTGCTGCGCATGAAGCTGCCCTCGCGTTTGCAGGATGAGGTTGATATTCAATCGGCCGGCACGCTGGGTATCAATGGCATGCCGGCGGCGGATTTTGCCGTCAGCGTTGTCGAAGAAATGGGCGGCGATTTGCACGGCCATCGCTCGCAAGGCGTCACGCTGGATTTGGTGGCGAAATCTGATCTGATTCTGGCCATGGCAAACGAACACCTCAATTATTTGCAGCGCAAATATCCCAATTACCGCGAGAACGCTTTTCTGTTGAAACGCTTTGCGAATGATGATATTCCCGACAATCCGGATATCGAAGATCCCATCGGCTTTGACAAGGCCGTGTATCGCGAATGCGCGGATATCATTGCGGAAGAATTGGATCGCGTCATGCCGGCAATCGTGAATCTCGCGCAAAATCATCGCCGGGAAGCGACGTGATTTTGTTGCAGCGGGTTTTATTATCGCGCACGGACCGTCTGGGCGACGTGATTCTGTCGACGCCGGTTGCGAGTGCAATCAAGAAAGCGTATCCGGCTGCTGAAGTTTATTTTTTGGCGCGGAATTATACTGCTGAAATTTTGGAGATGCATCCGGCGGTGGACGGCATTATTCGAATCGACGACGCGAGCGCTTCCGGTTCTTTGTCAAAACAACTGCGCCAGTATTCGTTCGATGCCGCGATCGCGCTTTATCCCCGCCCGGCGCTCGCGTGGGCTTTTGTGCGAGCGGGAATTCCGCTGCGTGTCGGCACGGGATACCGCTGGTATAGTCTGCTCTACCATCGCAGAATTTACCAGCATCGCAAACATGCTGCCCGCCATGAGGCGGAATTCAACCTGCAATTGCTCGCGCCGCTCGGTATTAAAGATGCAAAAGTTGAGTTTCACGTTCGCTTCGACAGCGAAGTTGAAGCAGCAATCACAAACAAATTGGCAGCAAACGGCCTCGAGAAAAAATTTGTGGTCATGCACCCCGGCAGCGGCGGCTCGGCGCGTGATTGGCCGCCGGAACATTTTGCGGCTTTGGCAAAATATGTTGTGTCTGAAAAGAAACATCAAGTCGTTTTGACCGGGCATCAGAGTGAACATGCCCTTACGCAACAAATCCAACGATTGGCCGGCGAGAAACTGATTGATCTGGCTGGCCGTTTAACGTTGAAAGAATTGGCGGGCGTTCTTCACCGCGCCGTATTGTTTGTTGGAAACAGCAGCGGGCCTTTGCACCTGGCGCGCATGGTGGGAACGCCGGTCGTGGCGTTTTATCCGCCGATTACGGCATGCCGGCCGGAACGTTGGGGGCCGTATGGCTGCCGCGCTGATGTGTTGATGTCGCAACAAGAAGAATGCTTTCGCTGCCGTAAATCGCAGGAACGCGTGTGCGCGTGCATGCGCGCGATTTCCGTCGGACAGGCGATTCTTAAAATGGAAGAAAAACTATGAAGCACAGGACGTACATGATCGCCAAGCTGTCGCGTGTTGCCTGGAGTTTTGCCATTCTGATTTCGCTGCTGGCAAAGGCGTCATTCCCGCAGCAAGCCGATTCCGTTAACGGTAGCGACTCGAGCGACAGCCCGGAGCCTCTGCGCGTCATCGTCAACCGCGCATTCAATGTCGGCGAGGAATTGACGTATCTGGTGCGCTACGGCCCCATCGTCGCCGGCTCGGCGAAAATGTCCATCCCTGAAATCGTAAACGTGAACGGCCGGCCGTGCTATCATTTGTTGTGGGAAGCGCGGACGAATTCTTTCTTCTCGAAGTTTTATAAAGTCGAAGACAAGCTCGGCTCGTTCATCGATGTTGACGGCATTTTCACGTGGCGCTATGAAAAGCAGCAGCGCGAAGGCAGTTTTCGCGATGATCGTGTCGTTGATTTCGATCCCGAGCGGCGCCTCGCGATCACTACAAAAAACAGCAAGCGCGACACGGTTGCGATACCGCTGTTCGTGCAGGACGTGGTTTCGGCGTTCTATTATATTCGCACGCAAAAGCTTGCGCCCGGCGATACCGTCTACATTGACAATTACGATAACGGCAAAATCTTGCCGTTGAAGATCACCGTGTATCGGCGCGAGAAAGTCAAAGTGCGCGCCGGAAAATTCGACTGCCTGGTGGTCGAGCCGCATTTGAAAACGCCGGGCCTCTATAACCAAAAAGGCCGGCTCATCGTTCACATTACCGACGATGATCGCAAGATCCCCGTTTTAACCACGACAGAGCTTTATATCAAGGCATTCAATCTGGGCAACGTTGTGGCGGAACTGGAGAAGATTAAGGGAGTGGGGGGGTATTGACGTTTTTCGAAGAGATTGGTTGGGCGGCAAAACGGTTAAGGAATAGAATTTGAATTGGATTTTCATTCCAATATCGACTTGACGCCCAAAAAGGATTGCTACAAAAGTGGGGAAATGCGTGGCTTTAAAAATAACTTGTACATTTGACCGCGGTAGCGATATAATAAACAGAAAAAATTGTTCATTCGTGAGAATCAGGAAATAATAACACACAGAGACAATTGCCATTCCCCTCGATACAGAATCCGCACAAATTTACGCAACTGCTTTCGCAGAGGATCAAAAGAAAATACAACTTCTGCTGAGTCTGAGGTTGCGTGAATGCGGCGACTTTCCCATGTCTTTGAGTGTATTATTGGATGAAATCCGTAACAAGGCGCAAGCTCGTGGTCTAAAGAAAACAATCGACCTTTACATGTGAAATGGAAATGACTCTTCAAAACCTCTACGCTAAAACCTCCGCCGGCGAGCGGCTCTCACCCGAGGAGGGTTTGCAGCTTCTCAAGCACGGCGAATTGCTCGAACTGGGCGCGGCAGCGGATACGATTCGCCGCGCGAAGAATTCCCTGCCGGTGGTTACGTTCGTCGTGGACACCAATCCGAATTACACCAACGTCTGCAATATTGATTGCATCTTTTGCGCGTTTTACCGGCACGAGGGCGAGGCGGACAGCTATACCTACTCCGTTGATGAGATGATTCAAAAATTCAAGGAAACGGCGCAAAAAGGCGTGAGCACAATTCTGCTGCAAGGCGGCGTGAATCCCAAGCTGCCGTTCAATTATTATCTCGAATTAGTGCGGCGCACGCGCGCGGAAGTGCCGGAGGTGCATCCCCATTTTTTTTCAACCTCCGAGATTCTCGGCATGGCCGAAGTTTCCGGGCTTTCCCTGCGCGAGGTGTTGCAACAATTGAAGGAAGCCGGATTGAACACGATTCCCGGCGGCGGCGCGGAGATTCTGTCCGATCGCGTGAAGAAAAAAATCAGCAGTAAAAAAGGCTCGTCCGCCGACTGGCTCAATGTCATGCGCGAAGCCCATTTGCTCGGCTACAAAACCACGGCGACGATGATGTATGGCCACCTCGAAACCGATGAAGATATCGTCACCCATCTCGACAGCATTCGCAAGCTGCAAGATGAAACCGGCGGGTTTACGGCCTTTATTCCGTGGAGCTTCAAGCCGGGCAATACGCCGCTGGAAAAAATCATTCCGACCTATGCCACGCCCACGCGTTATCTGCAAATGATCGCCTTCTCACGTATCTATCTCGACAATTTTCCCCACATTCAAGCGTCCTGGTTTTCGGAAGGCAAAAAGATTGGCCAAATTGCCCTGCACTTCGGCGCGGATGATTTTGGCGGCACGCTGGTGGAAGAGAACGTTCATGCGGCCGCCAACTTCGTCAACAAAACGTCGACGGATGAAGTGATTCAACTGATTCGCGAGGCGGGGTACGTTCCGGCGCAACGCACGACGCTTTATGAAATTTTGAAGGTATATGAAGCGTAATCGACGCACCATAAAAGTTGCAGTCATATGGCTTCGGCGGGACGCGGCTCTCACTTATAAAATCGGTGAAAACCCTCATTTCAAAAGGGTCTTTTGAATGCATACATGATGACCCGATTGGGGTAGGATTTTGTTCAAACTTGGGAGACAAGGAATTATGAAACGAATATGCAAAATTAGCTTTATACTCGCGCTGCTGCAAGTGGCCGGTTTGCTCGCCGGCAGTGAAAAGAGCAGTGCGTTCGTAGCTGAAGCTTGGCAGGCATGGGAGACGAACGATCAAGCGCAAGTTGAACGGAAGTTTTTGGCGGCGATTCAAGAAGATCAAAATAATACCCGTGCTCATCTCGGACTATCTTTGCTGTACGCGTATCAACAGAAGTACGAGGCCTCATGGCAGGCCTTCAAGAACGTTTTGCATACGGAGCAAGATTATTATCCTTACGTATATGCCGTCTGGTTGACGCCGCAGTTTCGGCAAAGTCTCAACGATCCCAAGTCCGGCGCGCTGGCGCTCGTTGAAGAATTGGCAAAGAAAGCGGACGCCGGCGGCGTGTTGCGCGCCATGGCGAATGAAGTGGCGGGCGAGCATTATCAAGAACGCGGCGATTTTGCCAAGTCAAAACGTTTTTTTGACGGCATGAACAGCATCGATGAATGGCTTGTCATCGGTCCGTTCGATAATGTTTCGGCATGCGGTTTTGATAATGTTTATCCGCCGGAAATTGAGTTCGATGCCGCAAAAACATATGAGGGCAAGAACGGCGTTCCCGCGCAATGGTTCAAAATTGCCGCCATTCGCAACGATCGCTGGATCGATCATCGCCATTACTTTGCCTATGTGCAGTCGGTTTTTTATGCCAATAATTTTATTTATTCCCCCCAAAAGCAAACCGTGCAAATTCGCATCGGCACTTCCGGCTCGCTCAAGGCGTTTTTGAATGACGAATTGCTGATTCACTATTTTGATGAGAACAACAACGATCTCGATACCTACATGGTCGCGACGGAATTGCAAGCGGGCTGGAATCGCCTGCTGATCAAATGCGGTTTTTCGGAAATTGATCGCTGTAATTTTATGGTACGTATCACGGATGCGCGCGGTGCGCCGATTCCCGGTTTAAGCGTTTCTACTGAGACGCAGGCCTACCAGAGCAAGCCCGGCGCGCCGGTCAAAGCGATTGAAAATTTCGCCGAAGTCTTTTTTCGAGAAAAGATCAAACAGTCTCCGGATCAGCTCGAAAATTATGTTTTGCTGGCTGACAGTTATCTGCGCAACGACAAGGCCATTGAAGCCGAGTTGATTTTGCGTGAAGCCAGCAAGCGGGCGCCCAATTGCGCCATGCTTTATGAACATGCGCTCGAAGCCTATCGCCGCGGAGAAAAGTATGATGAAATCGAGACTGTCGTTGAGAAAATTTATGGCCTCGATCAAAACGTGCCGAGCGTCCTGCAATACAAAATCTCGCAACATCTTGAAAACGAGGAGTATGCCGAAGTTGAAAGGCTGATGCAAAATCTAGAACGTTTGCTGCCGGCGTCCGAAGCCGTTTATCAAATGCAAATGCAACTTTACAGCAAAAAGCGCGAGGTGGAAAAGCTGCTTGAACTGACGGGCAAAGCCTATCAGCAATATCCCACGAATTGGAGCTTCGCGTTTATCCAAGCGGCTTTTGCGATACAAAAGACGCAGAAGTACGACGAGGCGTTGAAAATCATGTCTGCCTATGTCAAGCAGCGGAATGAAGCCGGCGCGTTGGCCGCCTTGGCCGATACCTATCTCAAAGCTTCAAATCTTAAAAAGTGGGAGGAGACCTCCCGCCAGCTTATCGCGCTCGATCCTGCTTCACCCGGGCATTATTTTCAGATGGCGAATACGTACTTAAGTCAACAAAATTATGCCAGCGCCGAACAAATGCTCAAGCAGGCTATCGCCATCTGTCCGAACAGTTCGGGCTATTGGGCCATGCTGGCCGAGGTGCATCGCATTCAAAACAATAGTGAACTCGCAAAAAACGATTATCGCCAGGCGCTGCGCTATCTCCCCACCAATTACGACGCGCGTGAAAAGCTGCGCGAGCTTGAAGGCAAAAAGCCGGTTTTCTCCCAGTTTGAGGCGCAAGACATTCGTGAGTTGATCAAGAATGCTCCCGGCGCAGATTCTTACCCGGATAACAGTGGCGTGATTTTGTTGTCCGACCACAAGCGCGTGGTGTATGAGCAGGGCGCCTCCGAGTCCGCGGCGGAGTTGCTCGTGAGGGTATTCAACAAGAATGGCATCGACGATTTTAAAGAGTATTGGATCGATTATAACTCATTCAGCGAAGACCTGATCATCGAGAAAGCCGTGGTGATTAAGGCTGACGGCGCGGAAATCAAAGCCGATGTGGGCAACAATCAGGTGGTATTTAAATCGCTCGAAGAGAATGATTTCATTTATCTGAAATGGCGCATCAAGAATTTCTATCGTGGCAAATTGTCCAATCATTTTTGGGATACGTTTTTGTTTAATGGATTTTATCCGATCAAGCAGATTCGTTATTCTCTGCTGGCGCCGGGCGATCTGAAGTTTCAATATCGCGGTTTGCGCATGCCGGATACGCCGGTTAAAAAAACGGCGGAAGATGGCGTGATTTATCAGTGGGAATTGCGCGATGAACCGGCGTTGCACTATGAAGCCGGCATGCCTTTGCTGGAAGATGTTGGCAAAGTCCTGCACCTCACCAGTCTTCCGGATTGGGAGTATCTGGTGAAATGGTACTCGGATTTGGCGGCGACGAAAACACGGAGTTCGTACGAGATCAAAGAACAAGTTGCGGCGTTGTTTCCCGATCTCGATAAGGTTTCAGAAGAAGAAAAAATCACGCGCATTTATAATTTTATCACTGAAAACATTCGCTACAGCAGCGTGCCGTTTCGGCAATCCGGGTTGGTGCCGCAATCGGCGCGCGACGTGCTGGTGACAAAAATCGGCGATTGCAAAGACGTGGCGACCTTGTGCATTGCGATGTTGCGCGAAGTGGGTATCGAGGCGCATCATGTTCTGGTGAATACCAAAGATCAAGGCCGCAATGAGAATATTTTGCCGGCCATCGCCTTCAATCATTGCATTGCGGGCGTCGAAACGAAAACCGGCATGCAGTATCTCGATCTCACGGCAAACAACTATCCGGTGAACGCCATGCCCGAGCTTGACATCGAGGGGTTTTCGCTATTGATTAAACCGGGTGTAAGAGCGCCGGGTTATTTACCGCGTGAAAGCACAGCACCGCGTGTGGTTGCGCGGCAGGCTGTCGTGACGATTCGCGATGATAACAGCATTGCTGTGGAAGAACGCTCGCGCAAAACCGGCTCGCTGGGCGCGGCCATGCGCCAACAGTATCGCCATCTCAGCGCAAGAGACCGCGAAAAGGAGTTGGCGCAGCTTCTCAGCGAGAGCTTCCCGAACGTCCGACTCACTAAATTTGATCTGCCAAACCTGGACGAGCTTGCGCCTGATGTGAATTATGTTTATCATTACGAAGCGCCTCATTACGTCACCGAGGCCAGTCAATTCAAGCTGTTCAAGATGCCATGGGCGGACAATTTGTCTGCGAATGAAGCCCTGTCCTACGAAGGCCGGAAACACCCTTACGAATACTGGCCCTGGGCTGACAGCTTGATTCAGGAAATTGAAGTGAAGTTGCCAACCGGCTTTGCCCCGATGGATTTGCCGAAGGCAGTGGAATATGCCTCGTCGATTGGAGATTATAGCGTCCGTTATTCGTTTGCGGCGGGTGCGCTCAAAGGACGGCGTGTGTTGATTCATCGCAAATCGGTTGTTTCGCCGGAGGAATATGCGGATTTCAAAAAGTTTTATAACAACGTTGTTAAAGAAGACAGCCGCCAGATTTTGCTGAAGAAATCGCCGAGCCGCTAGAATGAGGCGTCGACCGTGCACGGGGATTTTTTCTGATGAATGCCAACGCACAAACTTTTCCCGAACGATTTTCGTCGGGCGGTTGTTGCTCATCTAAAATTTTTAGGAGGGTCTATGAAAAAATTGGTGCTGAGTTTGGCGCTGTGTTTAATCCACGG
This sequence comes from uncultured Cytophagia bacterium, assembly GCA_964457925.1. Classification (GTDB taxonomy): domain Bacteria; phylum Zhuqueibacterota; class Zhuqueibacteria; order Zhuqueibacterales; family Zhuqueibacteraceae; genus Coneutiohabitans. Next base: position 43,776 of record CAYWGH010000010.1, on the reverse strand, counting down.
TCTGGCATTGGCGCAGGTGACGCCGGCATTGCAAAGCGGCTCCAAAGCGTTACTGTTCACCTTTTCCGGGTTGGACAATTTGAATGCCAATAGTTTCGACGGAGGATTTGGAGCGAAGTATTACTTGTCACCCTCGATGGCGTTTCGCGGCGGTTTGCAATTTGCCTCAGCCAATGAGGATGCTCCGGCAAATCCACCCAGCGGGGTCCAGGCGCAAGACGGCGAAATTTCCGGGACGCGGGTTGGGATTTCCGGCGCTCTTGAGTTTCATGGCGGGGCGGGCCGTGTGACGCCAATGTGGGGCGTCGGCGCGGCCATTTCGATTGCCTCAACCGAAAGGAAAAACCCGAATTTTGGTCCGGCCTCTGATCAAATCATTGTGAAAAACAGCGCCAACGGCGAAAACATCAATGGTTTGAATTTTGAGGGCGGATCACAAGTGGATCTTTTCGCCCTGCTTGGCGCAGAGTTCTTTATTGTGAAGGAAGCGAGTTTGTCCGCGGAATATCGTTTCGGTTTCAGTAGAATCTCGCGCAAGGATCAAGAAACCACGCAAGGCCCCAACACTTCGACCATTAAGCTGGGCGGCGGCAGCGGTTTTGGCATCGCAACTTCCGGGGTCTTGACGTTGGCGATTTACTTCTAATTCAAAGGAGGATTGCTCTGGTTACGTTTGTTGTTGTGAGGGAGAGAAAATGAGAAAACACACGCAGTGGTCATCACTAGCGGGACGTTTGCTTCTGATGATCATCTTGACGGTGTCAGCTTATGTCTTCAAAAATTTTGATTCGAAACCAACAGAAACAATCCCGGCAAGCCCGTTTGTGGATTCCACAGCAACGGCGCCGGAAGCGCTTGAACTGAAGATCGTTGATCATACTCTAGCCCGCGGTCAGACGTTGGCTCAGATTCTCAGCATGAGCTATGTCCGGCCGGAGGATATATTTCCAAGCATCGAAGCGCTGCGCGCGATTTTTGATCCGCGCCGCATGCGCGCCGGCACCTCCGTGCAGCTGAAACTGGATTCGTTGGGCATGCTGCACGAGCTGGCCTATCAGCCCTCGCCGGAGCTGGTAATTCGGGTGCAGCGTGACAGTACGGATAATTTCATCAGCGCCGCGGATTCCTTGCATTTGCATCGGGAGACGGAGATTTTGCAAGGCGAAATCACGACTACGCTGTATGATGCCGTGCTGGCGCAGAATGAATCTCCCGAGTTGCTGTTGCAGTACACGGATATTTTTCAGTGGGACATCGATTTTTTCATCGATACGCAACGTGGCGATCGTTTTCGCATTCTTTTTGAAAAGTTGTTCGTTGACAAAGAAAACGGCCAGCGTGAGTTCGTGCGTTACGGCAGGATTTTCGCCGCCACGTACGAGCAGCGCGATTCGAGTTACGCGGCGTTTTACTTCGACGCGGAGAGCGGCCGCGCGGGTTATTTTGATCGCCACGGCAATTCGTTTCAAAAGACGTTTCTCAAATCCCCGTTAAATTATCGCCGTATCTCTTCGCATTTTTCTTACGGGCGAATGCACCCCATTTTGAAAAAAGTGCGGGCGCATACCGGCGTTGATTTCGCTGCCTCAAACGGCACGCCGGTTGTGTCTACGGCAAATGGCGAGGTGGCGGCCATGGGATGGGAAGGGGGTTATGGCAATCGCGTCATTGTTAAACACAAAAATCATTTTGCGACGCTGTACGGCCATCTTTCACGTTTTGCGGAGAATTTGCGCGTGGGGGATTTTGTGAGTCAGAGTCAAATCATTGGCTATGTCGGCGCTACCGGCATGGCGACTGGGCCGCATCTGCATTACACCATGTATCTTAACGGCAGGCCCATTGATCCGTTGCGCATGAAACCCGCTTCCACCGAACCGATCGCTTCACATTTACGCGAAGCCTTTTTTGTGCAACGCGATGAATGGCTGCGACAATTGGGATTGCTGCCGGTTAACATGGCCGCTGCCCCGCCGCCGGACTTTATTCTCAAGAAGTAACGCAATAAAAACAGCGGCCAGCACGTGCAGATCAGTTGCAATTGCTGGCCGCTGTTTGATCAATGCCGGGGAAAAACGAGAATGCTAATACAGGAGGACTTCCGGCGGCGCGGGAATCAATCTCTTGGCGTAGGCCATGCCGTAAAGTCGTTCGAGCGCTTTTTGACCACGCTCGCCCATATCAATCGTCACATCATTGACATACATTTTCACAAATCTCTCGCCGAGTTTTTCATCAATCCCTCGCCCAAATTGTAAAGCGTAAGGAATCGATTCCGCTTGATGAGCATAACCGTAAGCAATGCTGTCGCGCAGGCCTTGTGATAAGCGGCGCGCCATGTCTTCACCCAGATCTTTACGCACCACATCCAATCCCAGCGGCAGCGGCAGCCCGCCGCACTCGTCGCGCCAGACTTCACCGAAATCGATCAACTTTTTCAGGCCGAATTGATCATAATTGATTTGGCCTTCGTGAATCAACAAGCCGGCATCAACTTTACCCGCCAGAACCGCATCGATAATCTGATCAAACGGCATATCAACATTTTGTGCACCCGTCACAAAGATGTTCAACAATAAGTTGGCAGTGGTCCACTTGCCGGGCGTACCGATAATTTTGTCCGCCAGCTCGCGGCGATGCGAGAGGTTTTTTGAGACGACAATCGGACCATAGCCTTCGCCCATGCTCGCGCCGGTGCGCATGATCCAGTACTTGTCGCCGACATGCGCCAGCGCATGCGCGGATATTGCCGTCACTTCAAGCTCGGCACGCAACGCGCGTTCATTCAGTGTTTGAATGTCGGCCATGACATGTTCAATGGCAATGCCTGGAATTTTAACTTTGCCGTTCGCGAGGCCATAAAACATGAAAGCATCGTCAGGATCGGGGCTGTGGCCGACGCGAATGATTTGATCGTGCATGAAATACTCGACTCCCGTTGCAATTTGCCCGTGCCATCAAGTGGAAAGCATGGGCAATCGTATGGATGATTGAATTGTCAAATTTTATTTGGTGATCAGCAAAAATCCACATGCCTACTTGATAATCCCCAGCTCCCTGCCTGCTTTTTCAAACGCGCCGATGGCAAAATTCAAGTCTTCCGTGGAATGTGTGGCAGACATCATAATTCGCAAACGTTCTTTGCCTTTGGGCACAGTCGGGAAGGTAATTGCCATGGCGAAGATGCCGTTTTCGAATAGTTGTTTACTGAGCGCATGCGCGCGCGCTGTATCGCGTATCATCACCGGCGTAATTGGTGTGACACTCTCTCCCAAATCGAAACCCAGTGCTTTCATTTTCTCTTTAAAGTAGGCGGTATTTTGCCAAAGCCGGGCAACCAATTCATCAGACTCCGAGAGAATGTCGACCGCCGCAATGCAAGCCGCCACATCCGCCGGCGTCACCGCGCTGGAGAAAAGGAAGGGCCGTGCGCGCTGCCGCAAATAATCGACAATTTTCTTCTTGCCGGCGACGTACCCGCCGACCACACCGAATGCCTTGGACATCGTGCCGATCTCAATATCGACGCGGCCGTGCAACCCGAAATGATCAGCGATACCGCGCCCGGCCTTGCCAAGCACGCCTTCGCCGTGGGCATCATCGACCATTGTCAGGGCGCCATATTTTTCAGCAACCGCGACGATATCCGGCAGCGGCGCGATATCGCCATCCATGCTGAAAACCCCGTCGGTGATGATCAAGCGCCGGCGCACGGTGGTTTCGTTTTTGATTTTATCTTCGAGGTCGGCGACATTATTATGCGCATAGCGCACGATTTTGGCTTTCGAAAGCCGCGTGCCGTCGATGATGCTCGCGTGATTCAACTCGTCGGAAAAAATCACGTCGCCCGCGCCGGTAAGCGTCGGAATCACGGCCTGGTTGGAGATGAAGCCGGATTGAAACGAGATGGCAGCTTCGACACCCTTGAAGCGCGCAAGCTTTTCCTCCAATTCGAGATGAAGCTTTTGTGTGCCCGCGATTGTGCGTACGGCCGCCGGGCCGACGCCATATTCCGTAATCGCTTGAATCGCGGCCTCTTTGAGGCGGGAATGGTTGGCGAATCCCAGATAATTGTTGGCGCAGAGATTCAACACACGCTTGCCGTCGACTTGAATCCAGGCGCCGATTGCGCTTTCAATTGTGCGAATCGTGATCAGCAGCCCCTGGTCCTGCAAGGCTTGCATTTCCTCATCAAGAAAAGCGAGTTTCGACATGGAAAAGCTCCAAATAAGAACTCCACAAGAATGAAAAATCTTTGCCGCTGCAAACGATGCCACGAATGGCGCCAGTGCGGGCGCCATTCGTTGAGCAGAAATCCTGAATCTCAGTCTTGCAAAATGAACGTGATTTTCATCGTGACGCGGTATTCTGCAATTTTGCCGTTGCTGATCATTACTTTCTGCTCTTTCACCCAGGCACCGGTCAGGTTCTTCAACGTTTTGTTGGCGCGTTCGATGCCAACTTGCACAGCATCCTCAAAGCCCTTGGGCGATGACGCCGTAATTTCAGTTACCCGTGCGACGGACATGGTACTCCTCCATCAAAGATTCGTTCAACCATGCAACCTGCGGACTATCCAACAACACGCAACAATCTAACATGATTTGAGAGAATGTCAAGCGCATATCCCCGGCTCTGCTGATCTGCGACACATCTTTTGTCAAGAAACGCATGAAGTTCCTTCATTTGATTATGTCACATTCCGAATAACACCGCAGAGTCGCGGAGTTCGCAGAGTAAGATTGCGTAAATGCTCAGCGAACTTTGCGCCTCCGCGGTGAACCTGGCACAGTTTGGTTGAAATTTTTAGGAATAGTCGTTAAGCATGTTTGCGCGCATTAGTAAAAGCGTGAATCGGTGCGCTTTAGAACTTGTAACCAATCGTCAAATGTGTCAAGAAATTATGTTGGCTGCTGCTCATAGCTGTAAGCTCGATCGGGCCGATGACCGTGGGAACGCCCAATGTGAGGCCGGCGCCGGTGACAAAACGGCGTTTATCAAGCCGCAGTTGCCAGCGATTAAACGTGTTACCCGCATTCCAGCGCAAGATCAGATAACGATGCGGCATGATTTCATATTGCGCACCGAGTTGCAAGGCTTGCACATTTTTATTCGACAATTCTTGCGCTTTGTAACCGACAAACGAATCCGGTCCGCCCAGGAAAAAATTATAGTGCAGCGGCAAATCACCGTTGCTTGCGTTGCCAAGCTGCACGCGTATCAGCGCGGTTAACCGGCGATGAACGGCGAAAAAGCCGCGCCAATCGCCGGTATGATGCCAAAACTCTGGCTTGCCGCCAAGTTTGCTGGATACGGCTTCACTCTTGAAGAGCAGTAAATGGCCGCGGCTCGGGAATACCGCGCGATCTTGTGTATCAAGCCAGATTAACCCAAACAGGGAGGCAAAGCGCTCGCGCAGGGTTGGAAACGTAGGTAATGCCACCTCCGGAGAAAAATTTGCGGATTCGCCCTTTAAGCCAATGCCGACGACCGCCACATTTGAAAAAAAACTTCCCAAAGTGCCTTCGATGAAACTGGTGCGCTGGCGGTAGCGTGCGACCGCTTGGCCGTCGTCGAAAATGTCCAATGACGTTCTGGCGTAATTAGCGCGCATACGCAAGCCAACCTGGGGAAGGATGCCGGTATGGATGAAATATTGCGTGTCAAATTCAAACTGCTCTCCCAGCTTCAAATCAAAGCTTAACGAGGAGCCGTGTTCGGCGCGATTGCGGAACGTGGTGTTGAGCAGCAGGGCTGCTTTCGTGCTGGTATCATAGCGTAAGCCCAGACGAAAAAGGTCGGCTGATTTTTCGATAACTTCCACGAACAATTTTACACCTTGCGGATGCGGCTCAAAACGATACGTCACACGCTCGAAAAAATGGGAACGATAGACGCGGCCGATGGCTTTTTCCAACTGTTCGGCTTTGAGCCATGCCGGCGGACGTATTCTCAGTTCTGCCATCACCAAACGTTGTGAGACATCACGCAAGCCGGAAATCGCAACCTCTTGCACATGAATCGAATCCGGTTGCGGTGGCGTGTGTACGGAGAGCCGTTGCGTTGAAGCGTCGAGTGAATCGATGAGCGCGCGGAGTTGCGGCAGGGCGCGCCGCGCCGCCATTTCACCGCGGTGCAATAACGTATCGACGCGATCGAAGCTGACTGCGGAAAGGCCGGAGAGGTCGGGCTTTATTAGAATATCGCATAATTGCTGCTGCCGTACATTGGTTTCGGCTCCGCGAAAACTCATGGCCTGGTCGATAATACTAAAGATGGAATTCAGTTTCTCGCCGGGGGACAGCGGGGCTCCGACGTCGACGCCGATAACGATATCAGCGCCCAAGCGTTTCACTTCTTCGACCGGGAAGTTGCGCACCAGCAGGCCATCAACCAACAAGCGGCCGTTGAGTGTGACCGGCGTAAAAATCGTGGGAACGGCCATGCTGGCGCGCATCGCCTCCGGCAGGTAGCCGTGGTCGAGTGTTACCGCTTCGCCTGTTACGATATCCGTCGCGACACAGACAAATGGAATGGGAAATTTTTTGAAATCGGTAATCGAGTGAACGCCCCACGTCAAGCGTGTCAGCAGCTTCATAATTCTTTGCCCGGCTATCAAACCGGTGGGAAGCTGCACATTGCGTTCGCGTATCGGAAAGCTGCCGATGTAACGGCTATCCCACGGCTTTTCCTTCATCGGCAAATCGCGGCGGGTGACCGCATCGTTGAATAACGCCGTCCAATTTTCACGTTTCACCAGCGTTGCCAGAGTATCGGCGTCATATCCAATCGCGTAAAGGCCGCCGATAATACTGCCCATGCTCGTTCCGGCGATATAATCGATCGGCATACCGATCTCTTCCAACACCTGCAACACGCCGATGTGCGCGAAGCCTTTTGCCCCGCCGCCGCTCAGCGCCAGGCCGATTTTTGCGCGCGGCGGCGGTCCCTGCGCTAACGCCGCCGTTACGACAAAGCCGTAAACGAGCAAGCCCGAAAAAAATTTGATTCCGGCAGGCATCCGCATAGTTATGCTATTTCAGCAAAGAGCGCAGATCAAAACAGACTCACCGGGGATGTCAACGACTCATTTGACCATCCGGCGTCTGCGAAGACCTGCGCTCAGAAATGGGTTAAACAGTTGAGCAGTCAAATACCTCCTCCATCTCAAAACTCATGGAACGGAGGTGGCGAAGCGCCTAGCCTTTTTTACTCTTCTTGCTTTTTTCTTGTTTGCTTTTGCGCTTGAGATCCTGGCGATGTGCGCGTTCATAGGTCTGAATGTCGACAAACCGGCCTTTGGCATCGCGCACCGCATAGAGCTTCTTGCCGGAAGCACTGCGGTGAGTTGTACGTCTCGTCTTGCCTGCCATATGCATCTCCTTCATGTGATGAATGATTTATGATCGGCGGCTACCGCTTGCGCATACCCGCCATGAATTGAGATTTTAACGTTAAGCGATTAAATTCTTACCAGCACACACGCATGCTCGGGCATCAACGTGCACGAACGGGGCGTGTGCGGCAGTCACGGAATATGCTGACAAACCGCTGGCCAACTCAGAAGTGATTGCCTAGCCTTGCGGCTCCGCTTCTTATTCCTCACACAAATAATTTTGATTGACCCACCCGGAAAGATTTTGGTACTTAATCGGCGCCCACATGCTACCACCCTGAGCGATGGCGGCGCTGGTCACACGTATACCCTTCGCCGTTGGCGAGAGTGTTCCAACAATTGCAGCGGTTGCCCCGGCCGCCGCGCGCACGTTCAGAACGTCGCCGGGCGGCACGTTGAACACACTGTAGCTTGCCGTCGTTTTGAGTACGCGTGTCGTTGCTGGAGATTTGACGCCGCTTTGTACCGCCACCTGCACCCAGCCCGGCGATGGCGCCTCGGCAGGCGGATCCGCGCCGGTCGAATTGATGCGATAATAGTAAAGGTGTCTGCCGTCCGCTGACCATTCGACGCGTGATTGCAAAATAAAATCCCAGCGCGCTGTTATCTTGTGCTTGGCGCTGCCGTCGGATTTGAAGAGAAAGCCGATATTGTCATTGCATTCATAACCACATGCAACCGCGAGGAAATAATCGCCGGAGGGAGAATACTTGACCTCAAGCACGGAGAGAAATCCGTCTTTTTCCGCTTCGAGCAAAACGGCGCTGCCCAGCAAGAGCTTGGTGTAATCTTCACTGATTACGGCTTTTGCCGGGAGTGTTTTGTCTTTTGATGGGGGAATATGTGGTGGTCGATTTTTGCCGGCGGGAGCGCAGGCAGAGATTGATGCAACAACAAGCCAACTCAAATGCCGCATTAATTTACTCCTTTCATCGGCTGCAGCTCATTGACCATCGTTTCAACCTCGCGTGGCAATTTGATTCGAGAGCCCGGATCGTGGTACTCCGTCAAGATTTCATTGACCATCAACCAGACATGGATGCGATTGCTTTCGATTTCAGCCAGGAATATGGCGGCCTCGGAGCCGCCGCTATGCGGCTTGTTGCCCGTGACATAAACGATATTGCCCTCAGCGATCAGTGGGCCTGTCACCTGCATATTCACGAGAAACTCCTGGTAATGTTCACCAAGTAGTGCTCGTAAACGCCCTTGCAACGGTTGTGTCTCCCACAGCTTGGTTTCAGCGGGATACTTTCCGGTGAAGCTTCGCAAGGAGGTCAGCGACGGCGTGTCCGTCAATACTGCTTGGTGTTGCCCTGGCGTTTGTTCCGACGAGCAAGCGCTGATGCTCGTCACCAGCGTCGCCAGAAAGATCGCCAAGCGCTTCATGCAGATTTTTCCTGAAAATAACCGCAAAATGGCCTCACGTTATTTCCACCAAGCTCCAAAATAGCATGAAATATTTTTAATGCAACCCTTTTTGCTGGGGATGGTCAGGCATAGAGAGACGATGTTTTAAATGGGGAAAGAGTTTGAAAGGTGAGGAGGGTTATAACGTTTTTCGCTCACTTGATCCCGGGCAGCTTCCACACGTCTTGCAGCCTCATGTACTCTTCTTGCGGAAGCTGCACCAATATGGGTTTGGCCTCGCGTTTCAGCGATTTGATGATTTTCTCCATCTCTGTCTCCGCCATGGCCGTGCAGCCGGCCGTCGGCGCAACTGGATTACCCCACACATGCAAGAAGATACAAGAGCCGCGGCCCGGTTTCGCCGGTGCAGTATTATGATCGACGAATACACCGAGACGGTAATCGACCGGAACCTGGTGCATTTTTTCAGAAGATTGCCAATCAATGCTTTTTAATTTTTTTCGATCGATCAGGGAATTGTAGTGATGCGAGGCAGGATCATCAATGCATTCGAGCGTTTGTATGATTTGTTGATATGGAAAGCGCAAAGGCTCAAGCTCGTGGGCTGCAGGAAAACCGAAGGCCGTGCTCAGCGCAAAAGCACCGGCGGGACTGCGACCGTCGCCCTCTTGTTTGATCGGGCGATCCTGCGGCGAACTGGCATGTAATCCGCTGCCCCAACCTAAACCTGAACGGCCAATCACGATGGGAATTCGATCATCGACTCGTTCCCACGGCGAGTTTTGATTCTCTCGCTGGAATTTGTGGAGAAAGCCCTCCGTCGCAGAATACGAAGGCGTGAGCACCAGCAGCAATTGCGTGCAGGAATCTGGAATGGGCGAGGGTTGGGCAAGCATAAACAAAAAGCTCAACGGAAACAGCGCACAAGCCGCTCGCAAAAATTTTCGCAAGGCGGCCGGCGTTTGAAAAAAATGACTGAATTGGGCGGCCTGTTGTTGCCGTGAAAAATCCATCGCCATTTTTCCGTTTACCAAACCAAAGCATTGATGCAAAGCCGCGAAGTTCGCAAGGCAAACTTGGGGCGGTTCGTGCGTCTTCGCGACTTTGCGCGGATTTTTTGAACCGTGGCAAGATGAGGCGATTACCGAAGCGATTTACGCCTCTACTTCCACGGCGCGCTTGCGTTGCGAAGCGCGCTTGTCGGCATCCAACTCCATCTTGCGCAGGCGAATGCTTTCCGGCGTGATTTCCACCAACTCATCTTCGCCAATGAATTCGATAGCCTGATCGAGCGTCAAGATTTTGGGCGGCCGCAGCGTGACGGTGGAATCCGCCGTCGAGCTTCGCATGTTGGTGAGTTTTTTCTCTTTGGTGATGTTCACGTCGAGATCGGTGTTGCGGTTGCGCTCGCCCACAATCATGCCGCCATACACTTCCGTTCCGGGCGCCACAAAAAATTCGCCGCGATCTTCCAAACCAAAGCAGGCGTAGGCCGTCACGCGGCCGGCGCGATCTGCCACTAGCGCGCCGCTGTTGCGTTGCGGAATCGCGCCATGCCAGGGCGCGTAACCATCAAACAACGTGTTAAATATGCCCGTGCCCTTCGTGTCCGTGAGAAATTCGTTGCGATAACCGATAAGCCCGCGCGAGGGTATGCGAAATTCCAAATTCACGCGGCCGCTGCCGTGATTGATCATGTTGGTCATGCGGCCTTTGCGCAGGGAGAGCTTTTCCGTGACGATGCCGATAAACTCCTCCGGAATGTCGAGGTAGAGATGTTCCATCGGCTCTTGAATTTGCCCGTCTTTCACATGCGTGATCACGCGCGGCTTGGAGGCCATCAGCTCGAAACCTTCGCGGCGCATGGTTTCAATTAAGATCGCGAGTTGCAATTCGCCGCGGCCGCAGACTTCGAAGGCATCGGCGCGATCCGTGGGCCGCACGCGCAAAGCAACATTGTGCAATACTTCTTTCTCCAGACGCTCGCGCAAATGGCGCGAGGTGAGATAGCGTCCTTCACGGCCGGCAAACGGGCTGGTGTTTACCGAAAAAATCATCGCGACCGTCGGCTCGTCGACGTTGATGCGCGGCAACGGCCGGGGATTCTCCGCGTCAGTAATCGTGTCGCCAATGTGAACGTCTTCAACGCCGGCAACGACGATGATGTCGCCCGCTTCGACCGCCTCAACCGGAACACGTTGCAATCCCTTGAACGAATACAAAGCAGAGAACTTGACGATGCGGACTTCGTCATCTTCGCCGCAGAGCGTATAGTTCTTGCCCATCTCCAAGATGCCGTGTTTCAGGCGTCCAATCGCCAGTTGACCGACATAATCATCATAAGCAAGATTTGTCACGAGAAATTGCGGCAGCGCTGCGTCGTCTGCTTGTGGGGCGGGAATCGCGCTAATGATGGCTTCGAACAATGGAATGAGATTCGTTGAACCGTCGCCAAGCTGGCGATGCGCTACGGCTTTCTTGGCATTGGTGTAGATAATGGGAAATTCGAGCTGCCCTTCGTGCGCATCGAGATCGATGAAGAGATCATAAATCTCGTTGATGACGTCTTGTATGCGCGCATCGCTGCGATCGATTTTATTGATCACAACAATAATGGGAAGCTGCGCCGCGAGCGCTTTCTTCAATACGAAACGCGTTTGCGGCAGCGGGCCTTCGCTGGCGTCAACCAGCAGCAGCGCACCATCGACCATGCTAAGCGCGCGTTCGACTTCGCCGCCAAAATCGGCGTGGCCTGGCGTATCGACGATGTTTATTTTTGTATCCTTGTACCAAATGGCGGTATTTTTTGCCATTATGGTGATGCCCCGTTCACGCTCAAGATCCATGCTATCCATAATGCGCTCACCCGTCACTTGATTTTCCCGGAATGTACCGCTCTGCTTGAGCATACCGTCGACTAGCGTGGTTTTGCCATGGTCAACATGGGCGATGATCGCAATATTTCGAATACTGTTTTTTGTCATATACTATTCTATACTCCTGTTCACCAAATGAAAAAGTAGTTTTTTCGAAAAACGGCCTTGATAGTACGAAAGAAAAGCCTGAATTGGAAGCAGTTTTCTTGTTGAAAAGCAGAATTATTTCAGAAGAAATTAGAGACAAAATTGTATGTCTTGTGAAGGACGATGTGTACGCCTTGCATTAAATCCGTAAACGGATACACCGTTTCGGCATTCCTTGGGAGTACCTCACCATTCATGAAAAATGGTCGGGAATTTCGTCCGGATGAAATTCAATTTGCGGCAGCGGTTCGGGGAAAAACGCTTCCTGTGCCGGCGCATGGATATACAATCGGACGTGCTGCCTCAGCTTTTCGACTTCAATGCCGTAGCACCGGCCGGGTAATTGCGACAGTTTATCGACGCCCTTCTTGAGCTGGCTTTGCATGCCCGCTAAGTTGTGCATGCGAAAATGATAAAAGCCGGTTGCGAGATTGACCAGGCCGTGAAACAAATTGCGCTCGACCGCATTGCGGGCATCCATCCACAACTCTTCAATCTCATCATGGGCTTCAAAAAAGTATTCCCGATTAAAGTAGTCAATGCCGCGCGTCAGGCGTTCCCGCAGATTTTGATTGAAAAGACTCGACAAAATATCCTCCGAGCCGATGATTTATCGAAGTAGAACCATCTTTTTTGTGTCCGCAAAATGCCCGATGCGAATGGTGTACCAATAAACGCCCGAGGGCGCTGCATTGCCTTCGTGGTCAATGCCATCCCAGGTAATCGTGTGTTCGCCGGCGGCGCGGGTTTGATCAAGCAGGCGTTCGACCTCGCGCCCATTTATGTCGTAAACCATGATGCTCACCCGGGCTGGCTGCGATAAGGTAAAGCGGATCGTCGTGCCCGGGTTGAATGGATTGGGATAATTTTGAGCGAGCAAAAAATTTGAAGGCGTTTCCTGATGACGCTGCGTGACAGGGGTTGCTTTCGCAGTATATTTGTAGACCGTATTGCCCACCGCATAGCCGAGCGTGTCGCCCAAAAAGCGAAAGCGATTCACTCGTCCACCAAAGCCGGCGGATTGCCAGGTTTCTCCACCGTTCGTGGTTTTGTAAGTGGGATTGGAATTGTTGCCGCCGATCCAGCCGTTTTGTTCATCGACAAAGCCGATGCCTTGTACAAGATAGTAACTATTCGAAAACAGTTTCTCCTGCCACGTTATGCCGCCGTCCGTCGTTTTCAAAAAATAAATCGGTGTCTCGCTGTTGCGTTGCAGCGAGGCATAGCCGACCCGACGCGAGGGAAATGAAACTTTCCAACACCATTCTCCCGTGCGCGCAGTGGTCAGGCGTTTCTCCCAGGTTTCGCCGCCGTCGGTTGTGTACAAAACCACTCCCCTCGAACTGCTATGATCAACATTGGTCAAGCCGACGGCAATGCCAGTGTCAGGATGAAAGAAATAAACATCGATCAAACCGGCGGCGTATGCACTCATATCTTTAGCGTGCCAAGTTTGGCCGCGATCCGTCGTTCTCGCAAAAAAGGCCGGACCGCGGACGCGGCCAACAGCGCAAATGACGGAATCGTTCACGACGTGCATGCCGCAAAGGCCGCGCGGCTTCGGGCCGTGGAAACTTGATGCCGGCGTCCAGGTTTGGCCGCCGTCGCTGGTTTGATATAGCGTCGTTGTGTCGGTCGCGCCGAATTCTCCGGGGCCGACGTTCCCGGCCCAACCGTGCAAGGAATCGATGAAACCGATGGAACGGAAATGCGTGATGGCTTGCTCAAATTGTTTTTGCCAGGAGAGACCACCGTTTGTCGTGCGATGAATCTGGCCGGAGCCGTTGACAATCCAGCCGCGCGCGGGCGTCACAAAGAAAACATCGTTGTAGCGTGAAATTGTTGGCACGTTTGTGAAGGTTTGCCAGGTTTGACTCCGTAGAGTTTGAAATGAAACAAACAACAATAAGCAAACGAACAAACTCTGGATTTTGTGCACGGCCGTTCTCCTGAATCTTTGTATGAAAATGATTTGTCGCTGCCATGCTGCAATATTCTGCATTCATGACACAGAGGCAAGCGTTTTTTGTCGATCACAACGAAAGTTGGCCTCTGCCCGTGAGTCGATTCACAGGTGTTTGCAGCGCAGCAAAAACGAATTTGATTTTGGTCCACTATTTTCACATGTTACGATTGTGTGTCCGGCGTTTCGCTTGCCTTGCAATTTTAAACAAGGGTAAAAAATGCTGATCAAAACGTCTCCGATTTGGAATTATATGTCGCCTGCGGCGTTGCGCCGCCTGGCGCTGGCTGTGGCTTTGATTTTTGCGACGTTTGGCCCGCTGCAAACGCTGATGGAACCGGTGTTGAACGAATTTGTCTGGATGCGCTTGACTTATATCACCTTGTTAAGCGCGGGACTGGCGGCCAGTATCATTTTATTCGGCAAAAAAATTCTGCCCTTGCTCTTGATCATAGCTTTTTTTACAGCGCTAATTGTGGCCTCTGCTTTTATCGAAGGCACATGGCGCGGCCAGGCGCCGGCCAAAACTGAGTCCGTCACATTGACAGCGGCACAGTTGGGCGAGCAAAGGAATTGGCGTTTTGGCATTACCATGCTGGGCATTTTTTTTATCGCTGCTGGATACGCCATGTTTATTTATGTTTTTGGAAAGGAAGTTGACAAACGCGCGCGGCTCGAAGCGGAAGTTAACTTGGCACAGAACATTCAAAAATCATTACTGCCCTCCTCGCCGATGGAAACCGCATGGTGTGAAGTCGCGGGCCTAAGCGCGCCTGCGACAGAAATCGGCGGAGACTATTTCGATATTTTACCCTTGTCGCCGGAGGAGGTCATGGTGGTGATTGGCGATGTTGCCGGTCACGGCATTGGCGCCGGCATTATGGCGGCGATGACGAAAAGCGCGCTGCGCAGTCAGATCGAACATGAATTTTCGCCGCGCCGGGTGCTCGAAAATTTGAACAAGACGCTGTATCATCTCTCCGAAAAGAATGTGTTTGTGACGTTCGCCTGCATTTTACTCGATACAAAAGCCAGGTTGGTCAAATTGGCCACCGCCGGGCATCCGCCTGTTTTTCACTATCATGCAGAGACCAAGCAAGTGCGCGCTTTGCGCACACCGGGCCTGGGTCTGGGCTTGACCTTGGAAACGGCATTCGAGGAGATGGAAATCGTGTGGCAGGCGAATGACAGGTTTTTGCTCTACACCGACGGCGTCATCGAAGCAGCGAATGAAAGCGGCGAGCAGTTTGATGAAGAACGATTACGCGCGTATTGGCTGCAAAATTTGTCGTTTCCCGCACACGCGTTGTGTGAAGGTGTGATAACGTCCGTGCGAGAGTTTGGCGGCAATCGGGCGCTAAAAGATGATGTCACGGTCGTGAGTATTATGTTGAAAACCGCTACGGTTTGAGCGCCGAATTCACCCACCCCGCGGCCACTGCAACCGCGCGGTGCGCCAGCCAGCCCAAATTTAACATCAGCCCTTTTTTAGCTTTTCGATGTCTTCTTTCAAACGTTGCTTTGCGGTTTCCACCTCTTCCGGCGTCAATGCTTCGAGATGCGCCATATGATCAATCCGTCTGAGATGATGGCGGCAAGCCTGTTCGATGACGGGGGTTGGCACAAAGGTGCTGGCGCGAATCAGCCAGTCAAGCACATCCTTGTAACACAACGCCAGCTTGTCTTTGGGAAAATCAATGCGAACGAGATCATGAATATTGGAAGGTACATTGACCCCCTCCTCGCACAGCACCAATAGGCGCCGGGATTCCAGGTGTCGCATCAAGTAGCCCAGTTCGTGATAAACGTTGGGTTTAGTGTAACGCTCGCCGCCCATGCTGGCAATATCCATGGTTAGCAAAATAACCGCCAACGTTGACTGCTGCAATCGCGCGTAGAGTTGACGGGTTAAAAAATCGCCGGAAGCAGCTTCCATAATATTGACGGAAATCAGCGGCTTTTCCAGGCCCAATCCAAAATCTTTTTCGAGATATTCAAACATTTGGCGCGCTGAGCGGTTGGGAATGAAGCGCTGATCTTTGCTCTTCTCCCAACTGCATGCAATAAACAGCGATTCCGAGCTGGGGGTGGGAACCGGGTCGATGCAAAAACGATCGAACAGGCGCGTTACGACGAAACGCCAATGATTCAACTCGTTTTCCGTGATCTGTTTGTTGCGGCGCTGCAAACGCGCCACTTTTTTGGAAAAGTCGATTTGCCGCGGCGGCCGGATTTGCATCAAACTGTTGGGCACACCCGCTTGGTAATACGTGGCATCTTCGCAATCCAGCGTGGTATCATGATCCCAAAGATAGCGAAAATGATCTTCGATCCCTTCAAAGGCTTCGCGATTTTCCTGCGCTTCGACTTGCAGCAAGGGCGCAACGATCGCAGCTCTTTTAGCTAAGCGGCTCTTTTTGGCGTTCAAATAAGCATCGCAGAAAATCGTATCGTTGATGATCAGCATGCACAGATCGGGACTCATGGGAGTAAAGCGCACAATGATCTTGTTCGCAGCGTCCGGCGTCCAGCCGTAATGATCAACCCAAATTTGAATTTGTTCCAGGCCGTTGGTTTGATTGCGCACGAGGGCTGATTGAAAAAACGTGGTTTCGTTGACTTGTTCGATTAGGTTGATATCACGAAGGTAGCGGGGTTCATCGATGGACGATCGGTTACGCGTGGACTCGGCCTGAATGCGGGAAACGGCGTAGGCAGAATAGGGATAACAAAACAAAAACCGCATCTTGATGAAGCAGCCTTTGTCGTTCAAGATGCCGGCATTTTTGAAGATCTCTTCAAGGCAGTCGACCAGGCTGGAAGTAACATATTCACCGCCCGCATCTAATAAATTGCTGGCTGCCAAACCCATGAAATCAATGCGGCAGCAGTGCGTAAATTTTCTGCCCTCAGCTTCAACGGGGCGTGAAATTTTGACGGCTCTTTCGAGCAGGCCGTTCGGACCGGCAATGCTGAGCCGCTCACGCAGCGTTTTTAGATACTCGTCATCGCGGCGCGTTTGGAATACTCTCATCTGCCTCCCGGCGGCAACGTTTGTTTATAAACTTTGTTTGATCAGATGAGACAGCCAATCCTGAAGAGATCAGAACGTTCTTGTCTTGACCCCCTCAGGGCAAAATCGTGTTGCTTCAAAAAACTCTGACCTGAGAAGTCTCCCGGGGAAGTGTTTGCTCAAGCCTTCTTTATGTCCTTGCCGTCCAAGAAGATTTTAATCAAATCGATCGGCAACGGGAAGATGGTGGTGGAGTTGTGCTCGGAAGCGATTTCGGTCAGAGTTTGCAAGTAACGCAATTGCACCGAAATCGGATCTTGGCTCATCACACGCGCAGCTTCGGCAAGTTTTTCCGAAGCTTGCAGTTCGCCTTCTGCGTGGATGACCTTTGCGCGGCGCTCACGTTCGGCCTCAGCTTGCCGTGCCATGGCGCGTTGCATCTCCGGCGGCAGGTCGACATGTTTTACTTCCACCAAGCCGACCTTGATGCCCCACGGATCTGTGTGCGTGTCAATGATGTTCTGCAATTTGTCATTGATTCTTTCCCGCTGGGCAAGCAACTCGTCAAGCTCGGCCTGGCCGAGCACGCTGCGCAATGTTGTTTGTGCAATTTGTGAGGTGGCAAACAGAAAATCCTCAACATCCAACACAGCGCGATTGGGATCGATCACGCGAAAATAAAGCACGGCGTTCACCTTAATCGAAACATTATCACGCGTGATTACATCTTGGGGCGGCACATCCATGGCGATCAGGCGGGTGCTGACTTTGACAAACCGCTCGACAAACGGAATAATCAGAACCAAACCCGGGCCCCGCGCGCCCACATGCTTGCCCAAACGAAAAACCACCAAGCGTTCATATTCGCGCACCACTTGAATCGCCATGGTTAGAATCATGATGCCGAACACGATCACAAAAATCAACCAAATCGGCAAGCCCATCATGTCTCCTCCTTACCTGTTCCAGTTTTTTGAGGTGATACCTTTTGCGACACAAAGACACGAGCAACGCGGCCTTTGTGTTTGAATTAATGGCGGCAATTTCCACATTACATCTTTTCGACGGTGAGTTGCAAGCCTTCGATCAAGACGACCTTCACCTTTTCTCCGCTTTCAATTGGCGTTGTGCTTTTGGCTCTCCAAATTTCGCCGTGAACTCTCACTTTTCCGGTGGGGGCAATGGGGGTCAAAGCCTCCCCGACTTCGCCGATCATGCCTTCCGCGCCGGTCACCGCCGGCCGGCGCTGCGAGCGCACCACCATGCCAATCGCAAAGATAAAGAAGAGAGCAGTCGAGAGCGTTGCCGCAAGAATGACTTGCAGCGAGAGTTTGGCCACCGGCTCGAAATCGGTTTGGGGCTCTTTGAAAAGCATGAGAGAGCCGAGAAACATCGCGACAATGCCGCCGATGGTCAGCGCGCCGTAACTCGTCACTTTCACCTCCAGGATGAAGAGCAAGACGCCGAACAGGATCAATAGCACGCCGGCCCAATTCACCGGCAACGTTTGCAGCGCATACAACCCGAGAATCAAAAAAATTCCGCCCAATACCCCCGGCAAAATCGCCCCGGGATTCGACAATTCGAAAAAGATGCCGTAGATGCCCAGTAGCATAAAAATGTAAGCAATGTTGGGATCGGAGATGCGATCGAGCAGCTTGTGCCGCCAGTTCATTTCCTGAACGATTGTTTTTGCGCCGGCGGTTTTCAAGGTATGCTTGCGATTCACCAATTCGACTTCGCGATCGTTGATCAGCACCAGCAGGCTGTCAAGGTCGGGCGCGATCAAATCGATCACGTTCAACGCCAGCGCTTCTTTGGCTGTGATGGAAACGCTTTTGCGCACGGCCTCCTCCGCCCATTGGGCGTTGCGGCCGCGTTTTTCGGCGATGGCTTTGACTTGTGCGACCGCGTCATTTGTGACCTTCTCGATCATGGTGTTGCTGGAATCTGCTTTGCCGCCTTCGCCGCCGATGCTAACGGGATGCGCCGCGCCGATATTGCTCGTGGGCACCATAACGGCTATATGTGCCGCATAGGTGATGAAAACACCAGCGGAGGCAGCGCGCGCGCCGGTGGGGGAGACGTAAACCACGACCGCCACCTCGCTCTCGAATATGGCTTTTGTAATGAGGCGCGTGGATTCCATTAACCCGCCGGGCGTATCCAATTCGATGATCAGGCATTCGCGCTTTTCGTCAACCGCATCGCTGATGGCGTCAGCAATGTATTCCGCTGTCAAGGGATTGATCGCGCCGTTGATGCGAATAACGGCAACCGTGGTTGCTGCGGCATTCTTATCGTCTGCTGCAACGGCGGTTTGCTGAGTAGCGAGCAGGCTCGCCAGTATCCATAAAAATCCCAAGCCATGTTTGCTTGAACGTTTCATATCATTTTTTCCTGAGTAAATACATCAAAAGCGTGAGTACGAGACTCAATACCAGGGAGGTAACCAACGGGAAATAGAATGTGAAATTTTCTTTGCGAATAACAAAATCGCCCGGCAGTCTGCCCAACCAAGAAAGAGATTTGGCATTCGTGAGCACGAGGCCGAGAATGACAAGCACGATGCCGGCAACAATCAAAAGCCGTCCAACTTCTGGCATATTCTTTTTAAAAATAGTTCGTGAAATTTTTTTGCGACTAATGTTGCAAGAAACACCAATGAAATCAGGGTTAAAATAACATTTCACTCTGCGCAGCAAAGTTGAAAAAGAATTTATACTTGACTTTTGTATCGAATCTGCTAGATTAGCCGTTGTTCAAATACGGGAAAATTAAAAGTAAAATGTGTTGCGAAATTGAATATCCCTGCATTCCGTAGTGTGGGTAACAATCAAAGAGCCAACACCTTCAAGTAGGGAACTTAGCTCTCTCTCGTGTATTACATGCCTCATCCCGTTTCGGCGGGATTCCGTGGACGTAAAAAACGAGAAGGCGGCACCCACCGTGTGCAACCACGGTTCTTTGAAGGCCCATATGATCGGAAGCAGGGATTTTTTATTTCGATCCCTGCCGCAAGAGTTGTAAACCTTCCTCCTGCGACTTCACCACCGGCATCAATGTTTCGAGCTTCATGCGACTGAAAATCTCCATCATGACCGGCAGCAAATTGCAAATCACCAATCGGCGTTTTTGTTTTTGCAGTTGATCGTACACCGCGATCAGCACGCCGAGTCCCGCACTGTTCATCACGCTGACCTTTCCGAGATCAATCAAAACCCCTCCGCTGGAAGCGGCGATCGCGTCTTGCAATTCAGTCCGGAATTTTTCAACCACTTGCAGATATATCCGCCGCGGCAAAACCTCGATAACGAGAATGTCGCCTTCTTGGCGTATGGTAATTGACGAATAGCTGGGCATATTTACTCCTGCTTCTTGAGGTCGATAACAGCAACGCCGGCACGGTGATCATATGATTCAGCGTTTGTTTATTCTTTTAAAAATGCATTCGTTCATCTGGGGACTAGGAACTCACCGAACGCTCGGTGAGTCACTGCACGGAGCCGAGCTGGCGATCCAGCGAGCGGTATTGAATGGCTTCGCTGACGAATTGCGGCATGATGTCTTCGCATCCTTCGAGATCGGCGATGGTGCGCGCAACCTTCAGAATGCGATCATAGGCTCGTGCTGAAAGCCCCAATTTAGTGATTGCCATTTTCAGCAAGGCTTCACCTTTTTCATCGACGCGGCAAAATTTGCGAATATCTTTCGATTCCATCCGCGCGTTGCAAAACAAATGTTGCCGCTGGTGGAAGCGTTGCAACTGGCGCTGCCGGGCTTCTTCCACACGTGTACGAATTTTTTCAGAAGTTTCGCCGGTCGCCTCTCCGGCCAACTCTGCAAATTTTACTGCCGGCACTTCGATATGAATATCGATGCGATCGAGCAAGGGGCCGGAAACGCGCGCAAGATACTTTTGGACTTGCAACGGCGTACACGAACAAGCATGGCCGGGATCGGTGGCATATCCGCACGGACACGGATTCATCGCGGCGATCAACATGAATTGCGCCGGATACGTCAGCGACAACGAGGCGCGTGAGATTGTCACGCGGCCATCTTCCACCGGTTGCCGCAACACTTCCAGCACATTGCGCTCGAATTCCGGCAATTCATCCAAAAAGAGCACGCCGTTGTGCGCGACGCTCACTTCACCCGGGCGCGGCACATGTCCGCCGCCGATAAGTCCGGCATAGCTTGCGGTGTGATGCGGCGCGCGAAAAGGCCGCGTTGCGACTAAAGCCGTATCGTTGGGCAGAATGCCGGCGACGGAATGAATCTTAGTGGTTTCGAGCGCTTCGGCCAGCGTCATATCCGGCAAAATCGTGGGGAAGCGTTTTGCCAGCATGGTTTTTCCCGAGCCGGGTGGACCGATCATGATGAGATTATGCCCGCCCGCGGCCGCCACCTCCATGGCGCGCTTGACATGCTCCTGGCCGCGCACATCGCTCAAATCAACGTGGTATTTGCGATGCGTCGAAAAAACTTCTTCAATATTCAACCCGCAGCGTGGCAGTTCGGCTTTTTGATTGAGAAATGCGACGACTTCTTGCAAGGAATCTGCCGCGCGCACATCGATCTCTTTGACCAGCGCCGCTTCTTTGGCGTTTTGCTTGGGTACGATCAAGCCGCGCTTGTTTTGCTGGCGTGCGGCGATGGCGATGGGCAGTGCGCCGCGAATCGGCTGCAATGTACCATCCAACGACAACTCGCCGAGCACAAGGTAATCCTCGAGCCGTTCCGGATTGATCGTGCCGGCGGCCGAGAGAATGCCCACGGCCATCGGCAAATCAAAACCCGAGCCTTCTTTTCTAACATCTGCGGGCGCGAGATTGATGGTGACGCGTTTCTGCGGAAACGTAAAGCCGGAATTTTTTACCGCTGCTACAATGCGTTCCTTCGATTCACGCACCGCGCCGTCGGGCAAGCCCACCGTGGCAATCGCCGGCAACTGACCTTCGAGATGCGTCTCCACCGTAACAAGATAGGCATCAATCCCGAGCACTGCCGCGCTTAAAACTTTTGATAACATACTGCCCCCTCATGCAAGCCAGCCATGATTTGACGTTCACCGGCCTTCGCGCCAGCTCATTTGACAAAAAACCTTGAAATTTCTTGAAATTTCTCGATATTCCTCGCCAAGCGAATT
Organism: uncultured Cytophagia bacterium; assembly: GCA_964457925.1. Classification (GTDB taxonomy): domain Bacteria; phylum Zhuqueibacterota; class Zhuqueibacteria; order Zhuqueibacterales; family Zhuqueibacteraceae; genus Coneutiohabitans. The sequence continues at coordinate 21,858 of CAYWGH010000010.1, read as the reverse complement.
GTGAACATCAGTATATACAAAATCACTCCTACTTTGTCAATCGCTTTCACGAATCGTGAACCGCGCTAAATCCGTGGCTGCTGTTGCCTGCGGAAAATATTGCCGCGCTTCGCTGGCCATGGCGGGCAAATCTGCCGGGCTGAGCGTGCCGCTAAAATGCGTGAGGAAAAGCTGGCGCACGCTGCAACGTTGCGCGATTTTTCCCGCATCTGCCGCGGTGGAATGGCCGGTTTGATACGCCCACTCATGATCCTGCCAGGGAAAAGTGGCATCGGCGATCAATGCATCAGCATTGCGGGCGAGAATTTCCTCGCCCAGGCAGGGCGAGGTATCGACACAATATGCGATTTTGAGGCCGGGGCGCGCCGGGCCGATCACGTCTTCCGGGTTGATGATCCGGCCGTCGTTGAGCACAATGCTTTCACCCGCCTGCAAACGTCCGCGCTCCGAGCCGAAGGGCACGCCGAGCGCGCGCGCGCGCGCGTCATCAAATTTGCCGGGACGGTTCGCCTCCACCACGGCAAAGCCGGCGGTGAAGATGCGATGTTGCAGCGGTTGCCATTCGATATGATAGTCGGGCCTGCGCCAGAGGATGGCTTCAGAACCTTCGATGATCTCGTGAATGGTGAGCGGATAGCCCAACTCAAACCCGCATAAATCCTGATGAAAACGAATGTATGAGGCAAGCCCTGCGGGGCCGAAGAGATGAATTTCTTGCTGGCAGCCCAACATCTTGAGGCTGGTGAGTAAGCCCGGCAGGCCGAAGAGATGATCGCCGTGAAAATGTGAAATAAAAATATAACGCAGCTTGCCCGGTTTTAAACCCGCGCGGCGAAATTGAATTTGCGTCGCCTCCCCGCAATCGAACAGAAAAATTTCACCCTGGCGCAGCAGCGCCACGCCGGAAAGATTGCGGCGGGCCGTGGGTAATGCCGAGCCGGTACCGAGGAAAACGATATCGATCATAAATTCGGATGAGTGAAATAATTTTTCATAAGATAAACTGCAAGCGTTGCGGATGCACGGTTAAGGTCGCAGGCGTCTGTCCCGCGACTTCGCCATCGGGCGTGAGAATTTGCAACGGTTCGGCCTCGAGATGCAAGTCTTTTGCACAAAAAATTTCGATATTGGGATGATGCACATGTTTGCCGGAAAATACCGAGGGAAACGCCCGGATGACGGTGCGGCGGTTCACTTTATTCAACACGATGACTTCCATCAAACCATCGTCAAGCCGCGCGCCGGGCGCGATTTTCATGTTACCGCCGGCGTAACGCGAGTTGCAGACGATCGCAAAAACGTTTTCACGAATGATGGTTTTGCCGTCCAACACCATCTGCATATGCGTGGTTTTGAGATGAATCAAACTGGTCAACACGCTCAAGGCGTACGCCAGCACGCCCAGCCGCTTGAAGCGCAGCGAGTTAACCGTAACCTCTGAAACAAATCCCAACCCCAAAGCCGTGATGAAATAGTAGCCGTTCGGATAACCTGCTGCCGGCGTTTGTGGCCGGCAATGGACGACATCAATCGCCGTGGGTTGATCCGAGATGATTTTGCGCCACGCTAGTTGGGTTGCCTCGCCGGTTAACTCTTTTGAAAAGGAATTGCCCGTTCCTGCGGGAATCAAGGCGAGCGGCGTGGCAAAGTTGGGCGTGTGCAAGCAGCAATTGATCACTTGAAACAGCGTGCCATCGCCGCCCAGCGCGGCAATGGTATCCCATTTTTCGGTAAGATGGACGGGCAGCGCTTGCAGCAAATGTCCGTCATACTCAGATAGCAAAACTTCACACACAACGCCGTTTTGTTGCAAGGCGTGCACCGCTTGTTGCAAAACTTTGGCGCCCCGGCCCTTGCCAGCTTGCCGATTAGCAGCGATGAGAATTTTTTTCATGGGCGGCTTCTGCTTGGGAATTGACTTGGCCTCGATTTATCAGCAAAACACCGGGCTTTTGAAACAATCCGATTAAATTCTCAATAGAATCGAACGTGCTGAAAAAATTGCGATGATCACTGAATGTGCGATCCCTCACTTTTGCCTCGGCTCAGCAGAGATGGCGAGCGCAACACCGGCGAGCGTGATCGCGCCGCCGGCAAGCGCGCCGCCGCTGATTCCTTCTTGTAATAAGAAGAATGCCAGCACGCTTGCGCCAAGCGGCTCGCCGAGCACGGCAATGGACACCGTCGGCGCGGAGACGAATTGCAGCGCCCAGTTGAAGCTGGTGTGTCCGATCATTTGTGGAATCAATGCGATCAGCAAGAACAAGCCGAACGTTTGCCAGGGATACGAAAAAAGCGGCTGCTGCAACAAGAATATTCCGGGAAGCAATACTAAGGCCGCCATGGCGTAGCAGAGTGTAACATATGTTGTGGTGTTCATGCTGCGACGCAGCTTGCGGCCAAGAAGAAAATAAATGCCGGCAAAAACTGCTCCGGCAAGCGCAAGGCCGTCGCCGAACAGCGAGTTCTGGCCGCTATGCGCATCACTGCGCGTGATCACGACGGTTCCGATAAGCGCCATCAGCAAACCCCAGTAGAGCAATGGCCGCACCCGTTCGCGCAAAATCAGAACACTGCCCAGCGCGACAAAAACCGGAACGGTCGCGACCAATACCGTTGAGCTGGCAACGGAAGTGTATGATAACGATGAGATCCAGGTTGCAAAATGGCAGGCCAGCGCGCAGCCCGAGAGCGCCGACCAGGCAATCGTTTGGCGGGGGAGAGTGCGTACTTCCGCCAGCGTTTGCCGCCCGGTGAGCAGCATCAAAAAAAGAGATGCAAAAAATAAACGATAAAATGCGATGATCATGGCCGGCGCCTCGCACCAGCGCACAAAAATTGCCGAAAACGAGATGGCCAGAACGCCTGCTGCCAACACTGCAAAGACGGCGCTCGGCGGGATTGTTCTTGAAACGTTAGCGGTGATGATCACTCTTGTCCTTGGGCAGAATCGGAGCTTGCAGGTTTCGCACAGCTTTGCACAAATTCGCGCAGCGCGCGATAGTATGTTTCGCCGCCTGAAATAAACGTGTCGTTATGATCAACGCCGCGCAGCGTGACGAATTGTTTCGGCTCGGCTGCTGCTGCAAACAGCTTTTGACCGAGCGCATACGGAATCACGCCGTCGCGATCGCCGTGCACGAAAAGTTTTGGGAGGGTGAGCTGCGGCACTTTTTTGCTGCTGGCCCATTTCATGCTTGTAAGCCAGCCCATGGGCAAACCGCCAAACATCAGTCGTGCCATATCGTTGGCATCAGTAAAGGCGGATTCGATGATGAGGCCGGCCAACTCGCGCCGGCCTGCTAATTCGATGACGACAGCGCTGCCCAGAGAATGTCCGTGTGCAATGATTGGTAAACGGGGCGAATGCTGTTTGAGCCAATCATGCGCCGCCTCCGCGTCGCGATAACAGCCCTCTTCTGTCGGCGAGCCCGCGCTGCGGCCGTAGCCGCGATAATCAAACATAAACACGTTTGCGGGAATTTCGTCATGCAAGCGCGCCAGCCAGTCAAGGCGATCACTAAGATTGCCGGCATTGCCGTGCGCCATCAACAGATTTGCCGCCGGCGCTTCATGCGGAACAAACCAACCATGAATGCTGAGGCCGTCAGCGGTTGTCAGCGAAACCTCTTCCACCGGCAAACCGAAACGATGGGGCTGCCAGAATCCCGCAGGATATTTGCTCGGAAAGAAAACCATCTGGCGCTCGAGCAAGCGCAGCAGCATCAGAAAAACAGCAAGGCCTGCGAGCAGAAATAAGATCGAACGCAACATGGAGTCCTCAATCAAACAGCCGGCTATTCTTGAAGTCGATATGCGTATGCAAGCGCAACGAGACGCATGTTTTTTGATCAACTGCGAAAGCCAATATCGCCGTCATCGGCAATTTTATAACCTTCGACACTAACGTAACCTCGTGCGCGCAGATATTTGGCAACAGCAAGATCAGAACCGATTTGTTCCCGTTGTGCAAACGCCGCTTCTAAATCATTTTTTGCGGCGGCGAAGGCTTCGCCCTCCTCAGCATGTACCGTTGCAGGCCGGACGAGCACAAAGTGAAAGTTCCACTCGCCGGGTTGGCTTTCTTTCAAACAAGCAATGGAAGGCATAAACGTGCCGGTGTCGCCATAGCTGCCCGGCTCGAAGCGGAACGAGGGGACGTGCGAACGCCTGGTTTCCTGCTGGGCAGAATTGTTCAAGCAACAGTTTTTGTATTTTTTCCCGCTGCCGCACGGGCAAGGATCGTTCCGACCAATTTTGCCAGTCATGTCAAATTCCTTTTTTCTGTCGAATGTCAGGTACTTCGACAATACGAATGTTTTGGCTAGGGTTTTCGACTGCCCAAACCAATGTATTAATCATTTGTTCGAGTGTGACGAGCCCCAAGCGCCGCGCGGTGTCGCGTGTGCCGGGCAGATGTTCGAAGAGCCAGTACATCGGCAGCAGCAAATAAGGCCAGCGATGTCCCGGACCCAGCACGTACCACGGTCGAATGAATGTGGCGCGCAACCCGCTGGCGCGAATCAATGCCTCGCACTCGGTGCGTGTTTGCACATAAGCGTGCATCACGGGCGCGGGCTGCGCCACACTGACATAAACAAAATGTTGAATGCCGCCGGCTTTGGCCGCCGGCACCGCCGCTTGCACGGAGGCAAGGTCAATCGTGCGGAATTGCCCGGCTTTGGAGGGATTGGGATGAGACACGCCCACAAGATGAACAAACGTTTCTGCCGGGCGAACGTGATCCATATAAGAAGTTTGCACGAGTGCATTGCCCAAGACCGGCGTGCAGCCGGCAGGAAGTTTTGTCTCGGAACCTGCGCGTACAAGCGCACGAACGTCATGGCCGCGTTGCAGCAACTGAGAAATCAAGCTGCGCCCCATGTAGCCACTGCCGCCAGTGATGAAGATCTGATGAATTCGGTTTTTAGGTGACATGCTCCAGCGGGTTTGCGAAAACTTGTTGATTGGTGCCGGTTCCAGCGAGTCATTGCAACAAGAGACAACAACTTTTTAAGCGGGAAATCCAAGCGCTTGCCATCATTGTGGTGAACACGATACAGAATCCCGCGGGCATTCTCAAGTGTTTAGTTTTTTGCCTTGCCTTATCGAACGGATTTTGAGTATATTGCCCGCGCAGGAATGATGAAGGTTGAATCTCATGGCTGATATTGCAGAAATTTCCTCCGTACAAACAGATTTCGATCTCGCCAAACAGGGCGACCGGCCCTCGTTGGATCGTTTGCTCGAGCGACTGCGGCCGCAGGTGTTCGCTACGTGTTATCGCTTGATTGGAAACGTCGATGATGCCGAAGATGCAGCGCAAGAGGCGTTAATCGGCATTATCGGAGACATTGTCACGTCTTCTGAAATCTCATGGCAGGCGCTGGTGCATCGTTGCGCCGTGAGTGCAAGCCTCGCTTCGCTTCATGCCTCGGCGTTGTTGCTCTCCCAGCAGAACGGGAGTCCGGCGGCTGCCGTGAATGAACGCCCGGGCGTCGAACCGTTGCTGACCGGCAAAATGCCGCTGCCTGATATTGATGCCCTCGAAGCGTATCCGGAACGCGCAGTGGCGACTTATGAAAGCCTGGCCGTGGTCTTTGTGAATGTGCTGCAGCTTTTGGCGCCGGAAACGCGCGCGGTTTTTTTATTGAAAGAGGTTTTGGGCGCAAGCGATGTAATGACGGCGGCAGCGACCAATCTCTCCGCCGAGCAAATGGCACAACACCTGCGTTTGGCGCAAAAAACCATTCATGCTGCGCAAAGCAAATTACCGCGCCAGCCGATTCTCCCATCACATCCCATCGCCGCAAAGTTGACCCGCCGTCTCGGAAAAATATTGGTGGCGACTGATCCGATTCGACTCACAGCGTTGTTGGATCAGCGCGCCGCACTGGTGATGCCGCCGCTGGGTTCGTTCTTCGGCCCGGAGGCCATTGCCACGCAATTTGCACGTCTGTTCGAGGTGGGATTGGCGCCGCATGCGACGGCATTAATCGAAATCAACGGCCAACCCGGATTGATCTGCTATCGCCAGCGCCGCGGGCGCAAAGGTGTGCAATTTTACCCCATCATCATTCTTGTGCTCATGATCGCGCAGAATCTGCCCAACGATTTTAAAATTGCGCGTATCGACGTGATTACCGATCAGAAAGTCATTCGCAAAGTCGGTAAAGCGGCGCCCTACCGCAAAACCGCTTTGCCGCGCACGGATTCCAACGGCAAACACGAGTAGAAATTTTTGTTTGCTTCGTTGCGCCAATTCACACCCCCAAAAATTTGAGGCAGGAGCCATGACGCTGCCGGCTAAGAATTATATGCGCACCGTTGATCTCGGCCATCCGCCTCGCCCGCCGGCCAAAGTTGAAGCCGAGTTGACGGACCTGCTTTCAGAAATTCGCGGCTCAAAGAATTTTCGCGCGCTCAAAATCGTGCATGGCTATGGCAGCCACGGCCGCGGCGGCGCGACCCGGGAAACGGTGCGCGACTGGGCTTATCGCTTTCGCCGCCATTTCCGCGCGGTGATTAACGGGGAAGATTACAGCATTTTCGATGATGAAACGCAAGAGATGAGAAATGAGTGCGGGCAGCTTGATGACCCGGATTTGAGCCAGTCCAATCCCGGCATTACGGTCTTGTGGATTAAATAACTGTATCACTTCCGATTTTGTAATTCGGTTCTGTAAGATTCCTCTAACATGGCCCCGAAGGTTTCGCTCACATCAACGTTCACGTTATTCTTCATAACGCTCTTGCCGGTAAGTTCAGCAAAAGCATAGAATACTTTTTGCTGGAGTTGTCACATTTTTGCTGCGAATCATTTCGCAATCGCGGCACGGCGGTTGCTAATATAAAGATCAAAGTCACTCGATCTCGCTGATAGGACAGTTAGCGAATGAGGCCTTTGCATCCGGCTTATAATCGTGAGCGCCTAAAAACGTGGCATGATTTCCTCCTTATCTGCGGAGAGCATGACGCTCGACGCCCCTCTCACGATTGGCCGGATGATTTTTTTGGAATTCATCTGAACGCCGCAGGGCGATTGACATAGATAGGCTCCCCCTCACAGCCAAGAAGGCTCGAGTCGAAAAGATTCGGGCCTTTTTTATTTTGCCGGCTTTCAGATTTTAAAAAGCGTTTCCGCGCCAAAGCGTTCGCCAAAATAATGCGCGACGGCTTGGTCTTTGGTGAAATAAAAAATTTGATGGGATTCGGCGAGATTGGCAAAGATAGCCAGCGCCTCCCGCAAGCGCGTTTCATCCGCGTGCGCCAGCGGATCATCGAGCAGCAAGGGTATGCCCTCGCCGTTTTTGGCGAACAGCTCGACCACTGCCGCGCGCAATAGCAAATACACCTGCTCGCGCGTGCCGAAGCTGAGTTTGTCGAGATCGATCGGCGCGCTCTGGTTGCTTTGCAGCACACGTACGGAAAATGTGGAAGGCTCGACCAGCGCCGAAAGGTATTTGCCGTTGCTCAACTTTTGCAGATGGCGGCTGAGAAATTCATTCAGACGCGGCGCAAAATCGCGGTGCAAGCGCTGCGCGGCCTGTGTAATCATCTCGTGCGCCAATTCCAGGGCTTGGCGCGCCTGTTCATAGCGCGAGACTTCCGTTTCAACCAGCGCGATTTCCTCTTCCAGCTCGGCAAGCGAGGGCTGATTTTGCAGGCGTGCAGCAATGCGCTCGTTAACGCCGGACAACATTTGCTTACTGCCGTAAATTTCTTTCTGCAAATTCTCGCGTTGCTGCCGCAGTGCGGCCAAAGCGGCCTCGGAAACCTCAAGATTCAAACTTGCCAGGGGCGCGGAGGCGGCGGGCAGTTCCGCCAACTGTGTTTCGATCTGGCTGATCTGCGCTGAAATCGTTGCGACACTCTCGCCTTCCAAAATTTCCTGGCTCAAGGCTTTGGCCTGTTGCTGCTGCAGGCGCAGCGTGTCGAGATACTCGCGTTTTTGGCAGTTTGCCATAAAAATTTGAAACGCTTTTTCGCCCACCGGCTCATCGATGTGCGCCAGCCGCAGCAGTTCGTCGAGCTGCCAGCGCGCCTTGGCGAGATTCGTCGTGGCTTCACCTTGTTGCATCACAATTTCTCTTTGGCGGTGCCGTAGAGATTTGCCCTCACTCCAGATTTTGTAGCTTTCTTCCAATGATTTTTCCGCCGCGGGCAGCGAATCAGGGCCGATATAGCTGAAATTGAGCGCCGCGATCCACGGCTGCAAATCATCTTCGATTTTTTTGCGCTCGGCTTCCAGCTTCTGATACGTCTGCTTGAAGGTCGACAATGAAAGGTAGTGCGCGCGCCGCTGCGCGAGATCGGCCATGGTTTCCACGCCAAAGCGCAACTGCACGCTGTGCAACTCGTCGCGTTTGATCATGTATTTTTCTTCGACACTGACGAGATTGAAATTGAGCGCGCGGCTGCGGCTGTTCCATTGAATGTTGGACACCACCACGATCACCAGAATGATCACACCCAGGCCGAACACCAGCATGTTCGAGAAGTCGAAACTGGTGTCGCTGGCGGAGGCCATGACATAAAGCAGTGAAACGCCCGCCACCACGCCGGCAAAGCCGAGCACGCGGCGCCAATAAGCAACATTGCGATGAAACAGATCGTGTTCTTGCCGCACCTTCGCCACTTCCTCTTCCGACTGATGTAACTGCGCCTCCAGGGCTTTGTATCTCTCCAAATCATTGTCCGTCAAATCTGCCAGCGCCCGGCGATCCTCCTCTTTCAAACCCGCCTGGCTGAAAGCCTGGTCCGCATCACTGGCACGGTTGCCGGCCTCGATCGATTCGTTGTATTTTTCCTGCCAGCGTTGATACAAGACGCGGAAATCTTCAATGGACGATCTTTCCCACAAGTGTTCCAGCGTTTGCAAATGCCTGTTCTTTTCCGCCATGGCCATCAAGCGCAACTCGACGCTGTTGGCCTCGCTCGCCAGCCCCTGCAAATGCCGTTCGAGATAGAGATACTCATCGCGCAGTTTGAAGAACTCCTCCTTGCGATTCATCGGAAAGGCGTCGAACAGCATCATCTCCGCGATCTCCGCATCGAGCTTTTCGCGCTGGCCTTCGTTCACTTGATAGCGGTGCAAGCGCCGGCGCAACAATTGGCTTTGCACCAGCAGAATCTGGCGATCGAGCGTGGCCGCTTGAGCGGCCAGTTCATCGATTTCGAGCGCCAGCATTTCCGCTTTCTCATAATCGTCCTGTACCGCTTTCTGCGTGGCCAGGCGCAGGGCATGGGTCTCATGCAGATCATCAAGCCGCGCGCGCGCCAGCGCCAGCATCGTTTTTTGCGAACGGTCGCTGCCCAGCTCGCGCATTTTCTGGTCGAGACGTTCGAGCGCGCGCTCCGCCGAGGTTTCCGTCACCGCGGAATCAAGCAGCCGCAGAATCGCATCCGAGACCGCGCTTGCTTCGCGGGTGTATAAGCGCTGCAATGCGCCCTGCCGAATGCATGCGGTGGAGAGAAACACCTGGCGCGACATGCCGATTTGCTTTTCGATAAAATCCACGCGCCCGTGGCGGCCGCGGCTGAATTTCGCGGTCAAATCCTCGCCGGTCACGCCGTCAAACAATTGCGTCGTTACTTCTTCCTGGGAAAAATCGCGATGCACGTTCAAGCGCGCGCCGTTTGCCAGGAGATAGTGCAGGTTGCCGGCGTAATCGGCGCCGTTGCGCCACGGCCGAAAACGGGCATGCGCCTCGCGCTCGCGCGCCAGCGCGCGCTGATTGTCGTAAAAGCCGTAGAGCAGCGCCACAATCGCCTGCTGCAAGGTGGATTTGCCGGCTTCATTCGGGCCGTAGATGACATTGATTTGCGGGTGAAAGCGCCAATTGCGCTCAATCAAACAGCCAAAAGCTTTGAGATGAAGTTCAAGGAGTTTCATCGCAGCGTGATATCCTCATGTTCAAACGCCTGCAAGCCATAACTCAAAGCTTCGTGATAGAGATTTTTTTTCTCCGGATGTTTTTCCAGGGCTGCCAGCATATCACGAAGAAATGCGCCGCGCACCGTGGGCTCGCTGGCCAGCGCTTGCAAGTCCAGCGCGGGGCGTGTGATATTTTCCAAATACAAAAAACCGAATTCTTTCTCAACGCGTTTGGCAATGAGATCAAGCTCCAGGCGCAAGGAGGGCTCCGCCTCGCCGGTGAGGCGCAGTTGCACAAACGTTTCTTTATAGTTTTGCGCCGCGGCCAGCATGAGAATTTTGTCGATCAGTTGCTCGCGCTGGCTGCAACCCTCAACGCTGAACTCCACCGTTTCAAAGCGCAATTTTGCCAGCGCAATGAACTCGATCTCCGGCTCTTTGTCCGGCTCCAGGTGAATCAGCGTCACCCCGTGTTCGCCCGCCTCTTGGAATCCCAGCGGCTCCGGGCTGCCGGAATAAACAGCAGTAACGCTGCCTTCACGCAGGACTTTGCGGGTGTGAAAATGTCCCAGCAGCGCGAGCGCAAAACCGGCCTCGCGAATATCGTTGAGCGTGAGCGGTGCATGGCTGCGAGGGTTGTCAAACTCTGCCGGCGCCAGGCTGGCGTGCAGCAGCAGAATCGGAACGCGCCGGGTTGCGCCACTGCCCGGCGGCAGAACAAATCCGCTGAGAAAATTGTGACGATCGCTGGGACTGAGATGGCCGGCAGACCAAAGACTAAATTGCGGGGACAAACGCCATTCGGTGAGCGTGTGACTCACGGCGATCTGGACATTTTCGGGCCAGCGGCCGCGCTGATAAAGCGAGGCGGCATCTGCTGCGTCATGATTACCCGGCGCAATGAAAACTGGAATCGGCGCCAGGCGCTCGAATTCCTGCACCAAGAAAGCGGCGCTGTCGGGACTGAGTTTCTCGCGCTCGAACAAATCACCGGCAATGGTAACAGCGTTGACATTGCGCTGCCTGGCAAGGTCGACGATATGGCGCAAGGTCACACGCAACTGTTCGCGGCATTGCCGCGCCAGCGTTGCCGGCAGACGGCTGGCGGCAAACGCCGCGTCAAGGTGGAGATCGGAGAAATGGAGGATGGTAAAAGGCACGGGCGGCTCCCGCATGCTTGTTGGTAAAAGTCCTGCACCGATTTTCAGTTAATCCGAAAACCAAAACTCTTCGAACAGCCATTCATTCCAATGGATTGAAAAGCCCAACGGATGTGGAAGGCCTGATCAGTTGGTTTTTTATCCGCTGGAAAAAAAGTTCGAATTTTACTCTCACGTTGAGTTTCTAGTTCGCCCAACGCGGGCAAGCTGCAACCAAATTTTACCGTTAAGACAGAAAGACACCTAGTGTCTTCGTGCCTTGGTGGCCCGGAAAATTTTTGTTTTTGGGCAAAGATACACTTGTAACAAACTATGAAGCCGGGCTGCTGCCGAAAAACTGGCAATAAAGAATAAACAATTTCTTTGTGGAAGTAAAGCTTGAAATTGGCGCGCCGGACAGTGTCGAGAATTTCGACGTAATTGTGAAGTTGATAACCGAGGAATGTGCTAAGATATTAAGCCGATCAGCTTTTCAAATACAGTATAGAATTCTGAAAGATGTTTAACCACAAAAGCGTCACGGCGCAAAAAAACATCTCATCATGCTTCATCTTGGCGCCTTTGAGCCTTTGTGGTGTTCCGAACTAGTCAGGCTCATTGCAGCCCGCAGGCTCTCGATTCCAGCTTGTCTGAAATCTGGTGCCGTCTGTTAAAAGTGAATTCGGTGCTTCATAAAGGCCAGGATTTTTCCATAAGCGGATATCGCTGTTGCTTTATCCGCAAACAGTAAAATACGTCCATAAAAAGCTTTTGGTGTTGCGGCTTGTCCGCGTTGGGATACATCAGAATTCACTGGAAGGCGTGCGTTGAATCCCGAATTTCTTTATCCGGGAAACCAACATTTGGGGTTGATTCCGAGGATTTGAGCGATGCCACGTGGATCTCTGATTCACCTCAACAGCGGCCGCAATCCAAAACCTGAGAGGCATTCACACCTCCAAGCCTAGGGCTTATCTCAATAAAACATGAAATGTAAGTGATTTCTTATTTGTTTCAGAGCCTACAATTCGTCCCGTTGAACACGCAGCGAAATTACAAAAACGGTTGTTCCTCAGGCATGCCATCTCTAAGCAGACGCCAACACTTTTTCTGCGCCTGCCTATCTCCGCGCGTATTGGACACATCATCCAGGAACTGGAACGCTTTGCATTGGCTGTCTTTCCAAGTAGCGCGTTTACCTCCCACGGACGGCATTACAATCTCATGCACGAATAAAAAATCCCTTTGATCATCTCAGCCGGGAATTGTTTCGGCAAAACGAGTTCGACGCTGCTTTTGCAAAGCGGTTCATTGGGAACGGTAGTCCCTGGTTTCGTTTTTTGACAGCATAACCTGTCAACTCGACTATGAAAGAATTTGCCATGCCTCTTTCACGCGTTTGCCGTTTCGCCTCCCTTATGCTCGCCGGCATCTCGCTGGTTCTGCCCAACCTCGCATTCGCGCAAGCCACACAGCCTTCGGCTTCACAGCTGCTTGGCACATTCATCTGGCAATCACACGCGGATAGCAGCGCCAATCATGTTGACGAAGCGCTGATCTCGATAACCGTTACTGAACTGGCCGGGCAGCAATTGCAAGTCCGTGCGCAGGTCGATTTGGGCGAAGGCAAGGCAAGCAATGATTATGTACGCAATCCTTTTGTCAGATTGAACGGCCAGAAGCAATACATTTTTCCGGGAACCATTGGCGGCAAAAAAGCCGAGCCGAATGCCGATCGCCTGGCGCCGTATGACACGCTGCTTGTTTTTCCCCAGCCGCCAGGAACGATCACGGGCTGGCATCTAGGCTACGAATCCTATGTTGACGGCTCATATCCCGCAGAGCCTCCGATGGGCGTACGAGAAAGTTCAGCTTTGTTTGACGCCGTTGCGCCCACGCTCCGCAACGTTCGTCTCAGCAGTATTTCATCAACGACCGTTACCATTCGCTGTGAAACAGATGAGCCAGCGCGCACACAGGTTCAATACGGTCCTGCGCTCACATATGGAAGTTTCTCGCCGGCCAGTTCAGCATTGGCAACTGAGCATGTCATTCAACTGACGGGGTTATCTCCGAATACCGGCTATCATTATCGTGTCATCGCGAGTGATGCCGCCGGCAATGCTGCTTTTTCAACAGATGCGACCTTCACAAGTGCGCGTCATGCGCCGGATACGTTGACCGTGCGCGATGATTTCAATCGCGCCGATCTTGGCCCGGATTGGACGCGTGAACCGGAATTCTGGCAGATTACTGAGGGCGAGCTTGATCACACGCCCGAAGCATGGAAATCCTGGCGCTATCTCACCGTTTACAATCCCGTGAGCAACGGCGATGGCCGCGAGATCATTGAAGTTTCTTATCGTTGGGGTAAAAACGTCACGGCGCTCGGAGTACGCGAGGGCGCGCTTGCGCTCATGGTGGATGAAGACAGTCCGTATGCCAACGGTTATTGGCTCTGGCATCGTTACGGCCAGGTTTGGTTATGGACCATCAACAACGGAGAATACGTCGGTGGACGCGATCTCGGGCGTTGGCACGGCGCCTCTGATCCCGGTGCGGGCGATGTGGTCATCATCAAAATTCGGCAAGAGCGTGACGGCAATTATTTTGACTACTACATCAATGGCGACTATTCCGCAACTGCGGAGGATCCCGCCAAACATTTTCCCAAATCCGAAACCTGGTATGTGGGTTTCTTTCTGCGCGGCGAAGAGATGAACAATGAAATAGACGAATTCTCGCTGACCTACATCCAAAGGCCCGGCATTGCGCCGGAGGGTTCTGGCCGCCATGCGTTGCGTGCCAACATCGCAACTTCTCGACTGCAATTCTCACTCTCCCCGAATTATCCCAATCCTTTTCGGCATTCAACCCAAGTGCCGCTGCATTTGAACGCGCCCGGCCGCGTGTCAGCCGTTATCTATAATTTGCAAGGCCAGCAGATTCAAAGCTTGTATAATGGAAGCCTGTCCACCGGAACGCATCAACTTCATTGGTTCGGCACAACTGCCGCAGGCCAAGCGGCAAGCAATGGTGTTTATTTCTTGCGCGTTTTGTTTGAAGCAGATAATGGCGCAACTGAGATGTTGATTAAGGAATTAATGCTGGCGCGTTAGATTTCCAGTTTGAATTCTCTCAAAAGCGAAAAACGCCAAAACCCTTGTCACAATGCTGTATTGTTTGTTAAGCTTTGCGCGAAGAGGGATCACAAAGATTTTGTGCCGGTTGCGGCGGGCTTTTGTGTGCAGATTCGTGGGGATTGTTGCGGCGTGTTCGTCGATGCCTCAGCGGTTATCGAAGCGTTCGACCCAGAGTTGTTTGTTGCTCTTCAGTACCCCGAACTCTAAAAATGCCGGGCTCGCGGAATGATCGCGGTAGAGCGGGCGATTGAAGCAGAACGTGCCGGGATGCACGGCGCAATATTTTTCCATCTCGCGGAAAAGCTTGCCGCGAGCGGACCAGCCGCGATTTAGGTCGCGGCGCTGCACGAAGACGTTGGCCTCGATGCCGTCCACCGCGCCGCCGAGAGAATGCGCGATGAAATGCCCTTTGTCCCACTCTTTGCCAAAACTTTTTTCCGTGCGGCCAATCCAACCGCGCAGGCGGTAATCGTCGCGGCTGCGCTTCATCGGGTTTGACCGACCCAAAACCGCCACGAGCCTGGATTCAGAAGCCGGATCATATGTGGCTTCTCCCGCAGTTTCCAGCGATCTGTAATCGTCGAAAATATATTCAAATGTGCCGTGCATAAAGCAGCAGACATTGGTTGGGCGCTGCGTCATTTGCAGGTAGGCGTCATACCAGAGGTGGGGAAGCTCTTCGAGGAGGGAGGTGATGATTGCTTCGAGGGGTTGATCAGCAATCTGTGACAAAATAGCTGAGTAAGCGATGCCATCAGAATCGGGATAGTTTTCTTCGAATGAAATTTTCATTTAGTTTTTAGTAGAACCATTGGACCGCGCCCAAAAATTGCGACAATGCGATCATGAAGTTTTTCTGTAAGTCACGAAATAAAAAGCGCCCGAACGGTGACTCAACATCAGCAAAAAAATCACAAGGAGGCGGTGTGGGACTTCCGGTTAACCATTACGCCAATCTCCGTGTGTGCCAGGCGACCTTGTTGGCGTGCAGTGCTTTTATGATGGCTACCGCGCGCGCAGACGACGCCACGAACCTCAAAAACGGCTAGTACACTGCTATCTCTCACGGCGTGCCGTTGCCGCGAAGCGTCACGGCAAGATTGCCCTGCGGCGTGTCGGTGCCGATAAATAAAGTGGCAGTGCGATTGCCGGCGCTGCCCGGCTGAAAAGTCACTTGGATAACGCAACTTGCCGCTGGGGCCAGTTTGATCGGCGGCGCGCAATTCGCGGCGAAGGTGAATTCACTGTTGCTGCTCGCGAAACTATTGATCGGCGCAGGAACCGCGCCGGTATTCGCCAACGTGACCGTCAGCGTCGCGCTGGTATTGACTGGCACATTACCGAAATCCAGTGTGGAACGGTCGAGAGCAACGCTGGGCATGGCGAGCGCAACACTGTGGCTGCCGCCCGCGGCAATGGCCGTTGCGCCGCGCAAATTTTTAACCGGTAAAATTGCAAGCGGGTCAACAAAAGTTGAATCGCCGAGCTGGCCTTGATCGTTGCGTCCCCACGCCCACACGCGCCCGTCATCTGTAAGCGTCAGGCTGTGATTCGTGCCGGCTTTGACCATGATGACATTTCCGGAAATTCCCTGCATGATTTGCGGAAAAGCTACCGGCGTGCCGTCCGGCGCTAGCCCGCCCAAACCTCCGCCACCGCCAAAACCGGAAGATTCGCCAAATTTATCGCTGCCCCAAAACCAAACATTATGCTGATGCTCCAGGGCAAAATTGTGATCACCACCCGCGGCAAGCTTGGCAATATTGCTTAAGAAAGCCTGTGGCGTCGATGGCAAGCCATTCGGTACTTGCACCGGTGTGAGACTCGGTGAGTTTCCGCCGTCACCCAATTGCAAATGCCGGCGGTCGCCCCATGCCCAGACTGAGCCATCGTTTTTCAGCGCCGCGCTGTGATTTTCGCCGGCGGCAACTTGAATGACGCCGCTCAGGTGTTTGACTTTGACCGGCGTCGAACGATTCGCAATCGTGCTATCACCCAACTGCCCGAAATCATTTTGGCCCCATGCCCACACCTCGCCATTGCCATCTACTGCCAGGCTGTGGTTGCCGCCCGCGGCAATGGCCGTTGCGCGCACGAGAAAAAACGCTTTCACCTGCACCGGGCTGGCATTGTCGTTGTTGGTGCCATCACCGAGTTGCCCGCTATTGTTCTGGCCCCAAGCCCAAACGGTGCCGTCTCTTTTCAGGGCCAGGCTGTGATTGCCCCCGGCTGCAACGGCAGTGACATTGTCGATTTGCGTGGTGAAAGGGGTGTTCGCGTTGTTAAAAGTGCCGATGCCGAGTTGCCCCTTGCCGTTTTCGCCCCACGCCCATACGGCGCCGTCCGTACGCAGCGCCAACACGTGGTCTCCTCCCGTTGCAATGGCATTCCAATTTCCATCTATGTTAACAGCGCCGATCATGGCGCGTTTGGCTGTTGTGCTGCCATCACCCAATTGGCCGCTGCGATTGTCGCCCCAAGCCACAATGCCTTGTCCGATAACCGGCAAGTTGAGCGGCGGTGGCGGCGTCGTTTTGCAAGCTGCCAGCCAGGTTAGCGTCACTCCCGCCAGGAGATGAATCGTTGTGAGAAAACTGCAACGCATAATTGTATTCTCCTTTGATCTTGATTGCCTCGGATAGCTCCACCTCTGCTCAACGTACTTGAGTTTTCTACTTCGTAGGCTCTCGGGTGTTGTCTTGGTCTTGTCAGGTTTGCAGGGCAGAGGGCCGCTGGCTCTGAACTCGTGACGGCAATTTAGTAAACAGACGCAGGAATGCAAGGTAATTTGATATGTTGAATGAGAGCATGTACTTACTGGTCCTCTTCGCGGCCTCAACTCTTCTGCGGAAAAATTCCGCGTTTCCCCGTTACTTCCGCAAATCCTCCGAAAACGAGCCTCATCACAAGCGTCTGTAAAAACAAGAATTGTTTCGCCCGCAAAAACTGGCATTCGCCTTGCCTGAGTCACCGCATGAACGAGCAAATCGAATGCAGCAAAGAATCAACCCATTTGGAAAGTGAGGTTTGTTATGAAAAGCAAATGCAAAGCCATTCTCATACTCGCCGCAACGTTCGCTTTATTTGCCTCGTATGCCCAGGCGCAAATCGAGCCGCGAGCGGTGGGCATCGGCTTGCGCGGCTCGTATTGGGATATGAACAGCGCGCCGGATCGCATCGTTATTACGGATTATCAGCGTTATCGTGCGGTGGAAGGCGGCGGCGCGGGCGGCTGGATCAACTTCATTTCGCGTACCAATGACAACTTGTTCATGGAATTCAGCCTGGGCGCGGTGACGCGCGACATCGCAAGCGTGTCGCGTTTTGACGGCCAGGATACGCGTGTGATGACGGTGGTGCCGGTGCTGCTGGGCATGCGTTATCATTTATTCTCACCGCAAAACCGCAGCAATATCCGGCCCTATGTCGCCATTGGCGCCGGGCCGTATTGGTTTGCCGATATTTTTGTGCGCGAAGAATATTGGGCCGAGGAAGAGGTTACCCTCCACTCGAAACTGAAAGCCGGCGGTTATGCTGGCGGCGGTTTGGATTTCATGCTGACCAACTGGTTCGGCTTGAATTTCGATGTGAAATATCATTTCGTCGACTTCAATTCGCGCTCGGAATTCAGCGGGTATGAATACGGTTTGGGTTTGCAGTTCATGTGGGGCAAATATCGCGGGGGACGGCGGAATTAACCGGAAATTGGGAAGTTCAGCAATGTTCCGCTGCGGCTTGGCCGCGGCTTTATCGCAGAATATGCCACGGCCAAGCCGTGGCAGAACAATTAAGGACACATCATCATGAACAAATCATTCAACATAAAACGCGCACTTCGCCGCGCGGCGCTCGCCGGCGCCATTCTGTTTTCAATTAATGCTTGCGATATTCATCATGGCATCGATGCCGGCGGCGACGCCACCGTAACCGAATCGTTTTCATTTCAAGTGGAGGTTGCGAGCCAAAGCCAGTTTCGCCTGGAAGGCATCAACGGTCCGGTTGATCTTGTGGGCGTGCCGGGCGCAACCACGGTAGAAATTTGGGGCAAGCGCCGCGTCACTTCCGAAAGCGAGGAAGATGCCCGCGATTATTTGCGCCATCTCGAAGTGCGCGTGAGCGACAGCAACGACGAGATTCTCGTGCAAACGATTCAACCGCAAAACACGCACGGCCGCACTCTCGAAGTGGTTTATCATGTTCGTCTGCCCGGCAACTGGCGGGCAATCGTGAAAAATAGCAACGGCAATATTTTGGTTGATTCGCTGCAAAATCAAGCGACAGTCGCTGTCACCAACGGCAATGTGGAATTGCATGAAATCACCGGCGCGGTTAAGGCCACGTTGACCAACGGCAACATGGCGCTGACCGGCGTGCGCGGCAGCGTGCGCGCGGAATTGATCAACGGCAGTGTTTTTGTCGAAACGGTTTTGCCGAGGAACGGCGCCTGCGAGTTGAAAACCGTGAACGGCACGCTTGGTTTGCAAATTCCCAAAGCCACTTCAGCAGAGTTTGACGCGGAAGTTTCGAACGGCACGATCAATCTGGTGGGATTGACTCTCCAGGCAACGACGAGTTCGCCTAAAGCCCTGCATGGCCGGCTCGGCAGCGGCGAAGGCAGCATCAAGTTGAACACAGTGAATGGCAATATTCAGGTCGCGGGATATTGAGGCCATTATGTGGATTCGTAAATCAAAGTTAGAATAAAATTCTAACTTTTTATCACCACCGGATAGATTAAGACCAACGGAGGAAAAGACAAAAAGCTTTACCCGCTGGCGTTAATCTATTCGTTGGAGCCGTCCGCAGGGCTTCGGATTTCAGCTTGTCTGAAATCTGGCGCAGATTCTTGCCGGCAGAGTTTGGAAAGGAATAGGCGTTTTTAAGCCATTTACTACAGGACACCTTTGCTTTAGCCACGGATGAACACTGATTTTCACTGATTATTCCCGCTTGGTTGAATTTCCAAATTTTGGTATCTTCCAGCGAGTGAACGATGGTTACCGTGAGGCACATGTGAGGGCTGTGATGCGTTATTTCCTGCTAATCATTACGATGATGGCGGTTCTGTTGGCGCAAACGGCGTTGCACGCGCAACGGCCGTCGCGCGCGAACGGCATCGGCGTGCGTGCGAGCTATTGGAATCTCGGCGAGCAAGCCACGCGCTTCAACATTTCTGAAACGAAGAGCACATTTGATGTGAGCGGCGTGGGCGGGTGGTTGTATTATTTTTCACGGGTGAACAACAATTGGTCGCTGGATTTTGAGATCGGCGGGTTTGTGCGTGTGCGCGGGGAAGAGAATCTTGTCAGCGGCACGGAAGTGGACGTTTCCGTGGTTGCGCCGATTCTTGCCGGTGTGCGCTACGACTTGCTGCCGGTGCAGAGCAACAGCGCGGCGCAGCCCTATTTATCCGCCGGACTGGGGCCGTACTTGACGACTTCATTCGAAGTGCGCGATCAGGGTACGGGCGAAACGGTTACCGGCGGCGGCCGCAATCTGTTCGGCGCTTATGCCGGCGGGGGATTGAATCTTGTCATGCGAAGCTGGGTGGCGTTCAATTTCGACCTCCGCTATCATTTTGTCGATCTCAAATCTTCGCGCGGTTTGCCGGGCCTGCATCACAGCAGCGAGTATAGCGGACTTGAATTCGGATTGGGCTTATCTTTCATGTGGGGCAGCAAACGCGAGTTGTTTCAAATCAAAGAAACAAAACTCGTCGTGCGTGACTTATATCCGGCGTATTATAATTTTTACAGTACCTATCCTCTGGCATTGGTGACGATCAAGAACACGGCCGGTTTTCCGATTGAAGTCAACGTGCAGAGCAATATTCGCGGCTATTCCGAACGCCCGAAAGACAGCGGCTTTATTCGCTTGGAAAAAAATCAAACAAAGGACATTCCGGTTACGGCGATTCTGAGCACAAAGCTGCAAGCGGTGGCGCGGCGCGAGCCTGCGATTCTTGATATTAAGGCCGAGGCGCGCGCCGGCGGCAATGTCAGAAAAGAAACCAGCGCGCAAATCATGGTACACTCGCGCAATGCATGGGACGGCGAAGTTGACAAGCTGAGTTTTTTTGTCACGCCTGAGGAGGAACGCATTTTGAATTTGAGCCGGCGCGTCTTGCGCGAAATGACGGACCAGGACACGGCGAGTGTCAGTGTTTTTGATAAAGCCAAAACTCTTTTTGCCGCGCTGAGCGAGGCGGGGTTGCGTTATCAAAGCGATCCCAATATTCCGTATTACCAGGACGATCGCGTACAATTTGCCGCAGAGACTCTTGCTTTGCGCGCCGGCGATTGCGATGATCTCGTGGTGTTGTGCGCCTCATTGTTCGAGAGCGCGGGCATTCGCACGGCGTTTGTTGAGGTGCGCGATCCGCAGAAAGGCCTTGCGCATTTGTATTTGTTGTTTGACAGCGAATTGCCGGCCTCCCGGACTGCCGTCATTACCAGCAACGAAAAACGTTATGTTTTGCGGGAAAAATCTGCCGGCCCGGCCACTGCCTGGATTCCGCTGGAAACGACGCTGGTGGCAAGCGGTTTTGAAGAGGCATGGAAAAGCGGGGCTCTGCAATATTTGGAGGAGGGGATGTTGCGAAATGGCCTGGCGGAGGGCTGGGTAAGAATTGTTGAGGTCAAATAAAAGGCGCAACGGGCATCGCGTATTCTGATAAATGATGGCCACGCCTGTTGTGAGTGATTTTTGATTTCCGGCTGAACCGGGTATTAAATTCGGTGCGAAGCATATGAAATCTGCAAACCTTGTACAACGGCTGCTGGCATTTTTTTTTATTCTGGCAAGCATGTGGGAGGTGGGAGGGGCGGCGCCGGCCGCAAAAATTGTAGCTCTCAACGGCGAGGTGAAAATTCGGCGAGGCGTGGAGGAAAACTGGCAACCGGCAGCCGTGGGCATGTTGCTGGAAAGCATTGATACGATATTAACCTTTGAAAATGCCTCTGCAATTTTGGAATTGTACGAGGGGACAACGTTTCGTCTGAGCGGCAACACGCTTCTGGAGATGCTGGATTTGCGCACGATTAGCGAACGTGAATTATTTTTGCATCTCATGTCGCAAAAGATAAGTAAGATTCCTCCAACCGATGAGAAGGCGCGAGTGCGCATCGGCAATGTCAGCGCGGTTCATGGCGAACAAAAGAAAGCCAGCCGCCGCTCCGGCCCGGATGCCGGTGAGCGCCGGCAACAAGAAGCGAACGGCGCAAAAGCTTTGCTGGCGCAACAATATTATCCCAACGCCATTCTGAAATTTCATCAAATTCTCGCGAAATATCCGGCGGTTGAGGATTGCGGCGAGATTCAGTTCTATCTCGGCCAGGCATTTGAAGCAATCAATCGTCCGGGCCAGGCGAGTGATGCTTATCAAGCTGTGATCGAGCAAAGCCGCGCCGCGCATTGTGACGATAATTTTGCGCAGCAGCGTTTGCACTTGGCTCGCGAGAAGAAGAAGGGCCTGCAAAAGTGAGCCGGGTTTATTGAGCCGTCCGGCATTTTCCCGCTCCAAACTCCCGGGGGTACGCCTTGCGCTGGCCGTGCTCGCCGGCAGTCTGTAACAAGTTCATCGTCTCTCCGCTGGCTTCCCTTGCTTTCCCCCTTGCAAATTTCTTCAAGATGTTTAATATTTCCCCACTGCTGTCCGGTTTAAAGTAGTAAAACAAGCTGTGCCGCGTTGTGGGATTTC
>CAYWGH010000009.1:94265-192342 GCA_964457925.1 uncultured Cytophagia bacterium | reverse complement strand
AGCCACCGACAAGCTCAGCCACCGACAAGCTCAGCCACCGACAAGCTCAGCCACCAACAAGCAAGCTTACAATGGAATGCAACGCTTTCAAACAGTCCGTCAACTGCACACAACCAAAACCCGGCAAACGCATCTTGTTGCGCAGCGTTACGCAGGCGTTGGGCAAAGCCGGTAAATCTTCTCTCAGCAAAACGCTTAAGGAGCAGAGAGCCAAGCCTTCCAACATGCGCTGTCAGGGTGGCCTAGCAATCCTATCAGGAGACTCATCTATGATTACAATCGTCGGTGGCCGCCTCGTTCGCCCAACGGCGTTCGCAGCCGGCGCGGTAGCAGCGTTGTTGCTTTGTGGCAGCGTCGCGCGTGCGCAAAACCTCGTGGTCGATCCTCTGGAGATTATCACCAGCCAGGTTTTTTTCATTTCTGATTTTGACATTGCCGGCGGGGGCAACCCGGCAGAATTGTTCCGTTTTGGGATTCGCAATGTCAGCCAGACGTCTACGAATGCCACAATAGAAATGACCTTCCGCAAGGAAAACGGCCTTTCGCCGATTGTTACTTCCGTTACCGAGCCTTTTCTCATGGCGGCGCGTGAACAGCCGCTGAGTGAGCGGCGCTTCACATATCGCGATTTTCGCGGCGTTGGCGAGAATCCTGATGTTCGCATCGCCAGGTTTCGCTACGATCCCAATGCGGTGGACAATGTCATTGACAACGTCTTGCGCACTGGTCGACTGCCGAATGGCCGATATTTTCTTGATGTCATCGTCAGAGATCTAACCAATTCCCAAGGGCCGGTGGAAATTTACAATGATTCCAGAGAATTGTTCATTTCGAGCCTGCCCTCGCTCGATCCCGTCTCACCGGGCATGCCGGCTGCAGACCGGGATTGCCCGATCGTTTTTACCAATTTGCCGCAATTCAAATGGGATTCTGAAGCGGATGAGTTTATTCTGACGGTCTGCGAGTTATTGCCCACCAATTCCGGTCCGGAAGACGTCATGCAAAATCCGCCGCGTTTGCGCATTCGCCTGAAACGCAATGCCGATTTTTTCGGTTCGCCGGCGTTTCAATATCCCTCCGAAGGCCTGCCGCTACAAGAGGGCAGAACCTATTATTGGCAAATCAACGCGATCGCACAAACCCAAACCGGCCCGATCGAACTGCCGGGGCAAATTTGGTGTTTCCGCGTTAGTGCGTTCGGCGGCAACGAGAACGAGCTGCTGTTGCAGCAATTGCTGGCGCTGTTGCAAAGCCTGGGCTTGCACGATGTCGCCACGCTGTTCGAATCCGGCGGGCCGTTGGCCGGCCATCTGCCGAACGGCACGGTAATACTCAACGGCAAGCGCATCGACCTCAACGAGCTGATCACGCAACTGCGCATGGGCGCGAAGAAATTGAATTCGTTTTCAGTGGAGTGATTGCCAACAAAAATTGGGGCAGTCACGCATGCAAAAAGGCCGCGGCGATTCCCAATTCGCCTGAGCCTTTGCAATGGCTAACCGCCGGGATGAAGCTATGCTGCCGGCGCCTCAACGGCCCACGAGGGGCCGGGACTAAAAAAATATGGATCGCGTTATGAAATCTCTCGTCGCAATGGGCGCGTTGGTTGTCGCGCTGCTGGGACTGTCGCATCACGGCCTGGCGCAACAAGCAGCCGATGTTGCCGTGGTGCTTAAAACAAAAGGCAGGGTCGATGTCACCCGCGTGCAAAACCGTCCGGCTGAAATCGCCAAGCAAGGTACGCGTTTGCACAACGGCAATCTGCTGCATACCGGCGATGAATCGCTCGCCGCGCTCGTTTTCACCGATGACAAATCCCTGCTCAAGGTTCGCTCCAATTCCAAGGTTGCCATCAAAGGCATCCGCCAGCAAAACAGCATTATGAAGACGATTGCGATGGAATTCGGGCAGCTTTGGGCGAAAGTCACAAAAAGCGCGTCACCGTTCCAGGTTCAGACGCCTTCGGGGGTGGCCGCCGTCAAAGGAACAAATTTCTATTGCATCACGGACGAAGCCGGCAAGATGATCATCATTTGCCTGGAAGGCGCGGTCGAGCTGGCCAACGCGCTGGGCAAAGTGTTGGTGAATGCCGGATATACCGGCACCCTGGAGAAAAATCAGCCGCCCACTGTACGGCCTTCGCGGCCGGATGAAATTCCAAGCTGGGGCGAGGATGACAGCATCGGCGGCAGCTTTGAGATCGAGTTCGAAGACGCCAGCGGGCAGAAGAAGAGGCTCAAGATCAATTATGATTAAATGAAGGATCTGGTGAAGCTCCTGGCCCAGTGCCTCGCACTTCACAAGATTCGTCAAATGACAATGATAGACGATATTCCTGCAAATTGAGGCAACAGAGCGCTGGTTTTGACTGCAAGAATTTATGAGGCTGCCGGGGTTATATCTGTGACGACAGTTTTACACCACCAAGTTATTGAGGCGCTATGAAATTTCCTCTACGACTGTTGGCATTTTTCGGGCTGATGTCCTGCGTAGGCATGGGCTGGGCGTTTGCACGCGGGGAAACGAATTCCTCGTCGTCAAAAAAAACACCGGAGATCGATCATATTCCCATCACCTCTGCCGAGCAAGGACGCGCCCTGCGCATCGACGCGCAAATTAATGCGCCCGGCCGCTCGCTGATTTACGTACGCGTGTATTTCCGGCGCATGGGTGAAAGCAATTTTCGTTTTGTGGATATGCGCCCGGGCGTCAACGGCTACCTCGGCGAAATTCCGGGCCGCGTCGTGCAGCCGCCGGGCGTGCAGTATTTCTTGCTCGCGCTATTGAGTGATCAAAGTGTGATGAGTTATCCGGCAAGAAATCCCTACGGCCAGCCTTTCGACATTTTCGTTGACGAACCAAATGGCCAACGCGGCAGCAGCGATCCTTTCAAGCCGGAAGCCGTACCACCCCGGCGGGATGAGCCGCTGGGCCGGAGAGCCACGAAAAAAGATTCGCTCACAACGCCCGAACGCATTTCCCCGCAGATGCAGGAGAAGCTGCGCCAAATGGAAGCGCCCAAAGCGGATAATTTTAAAAGCACACGCCCGGGCGCGCCCTTCGTTGCCATGAGCCTGGCAAATCCGATTTTGCCGCTCAGCCCGGAACCGTTGAGCGAGCTTGCCGCTGACGAAGGCGCGCTGATTCTGGCGTCATTTGCGCCCGAGGCCAACGTTGATTCGACCTCAGTGAAAGTGATGTTGGATGGCAAAGATGTGACGGCGCGCGCGCAAATTTCCTCGTTGCTGGCGTCGTTGACGGTCAGCCAGCTCAAGGCCGGCAAGCATCAAGTGACGGTCGCCGCAAATGATCGCACGGGCAAGCGCCTGAGCCCTAAAAGCTGGCAATTTCAAGTTGCGCGCAAAACCGAAGAAGTGGAATTCAACGCAGAGGCGCAACAGAAACTCGCGAGCGGCGTGGCGTTTGCCGAGTTGCGCCACGAAAATTTTGGCGGCGTGACGCTCGACAACAACAATGTCGGCGGCAATTTGAGCGGGAAAACCGGGCCGCTGCATTATGAAGCCACGGCATATTTCACTTCGTTGGAGGATAGAAATTTCCAGCCGCGCAATCGCTTCACGCTGAGCGCCGGCACCGGCCTGCTGAACGTGACGCTGGGTGATGCCACTCCCTATTTCAATGATCTCGTTTTGTACGGCCGGCGCGTGCGCGGCTTGCAGGCGGGTTTGCACACCGGCATCATCAATGTTGATTTCATCACTGGCGAAACCATGCGCGGCGTCGAGCCGATTCCCAACGGCTTGAGCGGCGCGTACCGCCAGACCTTGTGGGGCATTCGCCCGAGTTTGGGAGGGCGCTCATTTCAATTCGGATTGACGCTGTTGCGCGCGCGTGATGACACCACCTCCATCACGGCCAACCGCGCCACCGTTGCACCGCGTGACAATCTCGTGGTCGGCGCGGATTTTCTCATGTCGGCGGATCGCCAGCGCATCGAATTCAAAGCTGCGGCGGCGCACTCGTTTATGACGAAAGACACGCGCATGCCCATCATCACGCAGTCCTATGTCGACAGCCTGTACACCGACGGCAGCGTGAAATTACCGTTCGACCCCGCGGACTTTCAGGACTGGCTGATCATTAACGAAAGCACGACGCCGCTCGATCCGACCGGCAAAACGGCTTTGGCGTATCAACTCAGCTTGCGCTTCAACTATTTCAATCAATTCCTCACCTTCACATTCAAGCAGATCGGCTCGGAATACAATTCTTTCGGCCATACCTATTTGCGCAACGATATTCGCGGCTTCAGTTTTTATGATCGCATCCGGCTGCTGCGTAACCGTGTCAATCTCAATTTTGGTTTGGAACGATTCACCGACCATTTCGACAACAGCGACGGCAAACCCTCCACCGCGTTGAATGCCGTGCAATTCGGAATCATGGTCAACTGGAATCGCAATTTCCCCACCTTGAATTTCAATCTGCGCAATTATGACCGTGATAACGGCATTAAAGATTTGATCATTACCAATGCCAATATCCTCGGCATTCAGCCGGATACAACTGATCTGCGCCAGGACAATCGCACACGCGATTTTTCCTTTACCGTCAGCCAGGACTTGCGGGCGCTGAACTACAATCACACAGTTTCCCTCAGCCTGACGAACTCCGATCGCATTGATCGCTGGGCGAGCACACGTGTTGCGGGCTTTGGCGGCGGCGAGGTCACCTCGGATCTGATGTCGATCAACGTGCGCACACGCTTCAACTCACCGCTGATGACGACCATCAATCTCGCTTTCAACGACAACAATGTCGGCGGCCAGCAAAACCAGTTCAACTTCAACATGTTCAGCGGCCGCGCGGATTATGAGTTTCCCCGGCAGCAAATCCGCACCTTCTTCGGCATGCGTTTCGTCGGCGCTTCGGGACAGAGCGGCGTTGCAAGCGCGATGAACGTCATCGACTACAAGCAAACCAGCTTTCAGCTCGGCGGTTCGATTTTGGTCAAGCAACGTCACGAGTTCGTACTGGATTTGGCGTTGATCAAATACAACGACAAAGGCGGCCTGCGAACAGTGTCGGCGGCCGGGACGACTTCGTTTACGCCGCGTTTGTCTTTCACCAACAGCATTGCGCGGGCACATTATGAATTCCGCTTTTGAGGCGATTTGACGTGAATCTGTCGCAAGCGCTGACCAACAAATGGATTTTAGGCAGCGCGATCAGCTTGTTCTCCGTGCTGCTCGCCTTCATTCTTGGCTTGACCACCGCATTTGAGAATCTCGAGCTTAAATCCTACGATCTTCGTTTTGACTTGCGCGGGCCGTCGCCTCCAGAGAAGATTGCTGCGCTCGATATCGTGATCGTTGACATCGACGATCAATCCTTTTTTGATTTGCCGAGCCGCTGGCCTTTTCCTCGCACCTACTATGCCAAGCTGGTCGATAATCTCACCCGCGCCGGCGCGCGCTTGATTCTGTTCGACATCATTTTTTCAGAGCCAACTCTCGCGAACCCGGCAGAGGATCTTGCGCTTGCCACGGCTTCCCGGCGTTCGGGCCGGGTCGTGTTTGCGGGCAAAAAGGCTTTTGATCTCGCGTACGGCGGCACACTCAACACCTATATCGTCAAACCCATCAAACCGCTGTTGCAAAGCGGGCCGTGGGGAATCGTGAACATCGAGGAGGATATCGACGGGTTTGTGCGGCGCTATTTGCTGTATGAAAACTGGGAGGGCGCCAGCTATTTGCCGTTGGCGTTGCACGCCTGGCGCCATCTCACGCAAGAGAAGGCAGCCTCGCCGGACAAGAAAAACGGCGTGGTGCAATTGCCCAGCCGCGCGGAATTGCCGCGCTTCACCAACAGCAGCTTTTTGATCAATTTTCGTGGGCCGGCGCGTACCTTTCCCACGTATTCTCTTTCCAGCGTATTGGATGATCGCGACTTTCAGCTTGCCGTCGCCGAACTCGACACGAATTATTTTGACAATGTTTTCCTGCCCAACGAGATTTTCAAGGACAAAATCGTTTTTGTTGGCGCCTCTGCCGAAGAATTGCAGGACGTCAAGTTTACGCCGTTTTATGGCGAGGGCGAGGGCCGGCGCAAACTGCCGGGCGTGGAGGTGCATGCCAACGCCCTCAGCACATTACTTCTGGGTGATTCCATCAAACGCACGCCGTTTTGGGTTGATCTTCTGGCGCTGCTGCTGGCCGCTTTCGTCACGATGATTCTCGTGCTGCAAACCCGCACGCTGACCGGCCTGGTCTTAATATCTTGCGAGCTGATTATTCTGCTGGGCGCGGCGGTTTTCTGTTTCATCAAGCTGCTGACCTGGGCGCCGGTAATTGCCCCCACCCTGGCGATGGTGTTGAGCTATATCGGCAACAACGCGCAAATCATCATTGCCGAGCGCCGTGAGCGCTGGCGCACCAAACGCGTGTTTCAACAATACGTCTCCGAGAGCATCGTCAACAGCATTCTGGCCTCGGGCGCCATGCCGAAGTTCGGCGGCGAAAAGCGCCAGCTAACCGTGCTGTTCAGCGACATTCGCGGCTTCACCACGTATTGCGAAAAACATTCGCCCGAAACCGTGGTGCAACGCCTCAACGAATATCTCACCGAGATGACGGAAATCATCAAACAGCGCCAGGGCACACTCGACAAATACGTCGGCGACGAAATCATGGCGGTTTACGGCGCGCCCTATCCTTATGCCAATCATGCGGAGAAAGCGTGTGAAACCGCCGTGGAAATGATTGATCGCCTGCGCAAGATGCAAAAGCGCTGGTCCGCGAATGCGCAGGATTATTTTCAAATCGGCATCGGCATCAACACCGGGCATATGATTGTGGGCAACATGGGCTCGCAGCAATTGTTCGATTACACCGTCATCGGCGATGAAGTCAATCTTGGCGCGCGGCTGGAAGGCGCCAATAAAGAGTATTGGACGTCGATCATCGTATCGGAATCAACCTACGAGCAGGTGAAAGAACGCGCGCAGGTGCGCGAGCTTGATTTGGTGCGGGTGAAGGGCAAAAAGCGTCCGGTAAAAATTTTTGAATTGCGCAGCATGGAGCCGCTGCCCGCCATCGAAGAAGACCTGATCATTCAAATTTATACCCAGGGCCTGGAGCTTTATAAACAGCGGGAATGGACGCGCGCCTTGCAGCAATTCAAACGCGTGTTGCGTTATTTTCCCTCGGACGGCCCGTCGCGCGTTTATGTGACGCGCTGTTTCAATTTCATCGAGTCGCCGCCGCCGGAAAACTGGGACGGCGTTTATGAATTCAAAACAAAATGAATTGTCATTGGCTTGAATCTTGCATTTTAGAACTTACAACCATCGCGTTGCGTTTGTCAGGCTTGACTTACATTACTTTCGCCAGAGGATTTGCCGGCGCAACACTCGTGTCATAGTTTAAGCCCAACAAAAGCAGCAGCCGTCACCTGAAATTGATCCGCGCGATCTCAGTTGCCGCAAGACCGTTGCTGAACCGCCTCCCGCGTAAGGGAATTTTGATGCGCGAATGCGCCAGGCCTCTGCGACGCCGCAAGCCAATGTTTCAACACAAAACACGCGGACTTTTTTATCTCTGTCACGATTACGTGCAAGCACTAAGCTAGGATCTCAACCATGAACCACCGAACTCGCATCACCGCGACGCTGGCTGTTTTGCTGCTCTCGACTTTCGCCGCACGGGCGTTGGGACAAGAGGCGTTGGAGCCGGCGCCGCCGGATACTGTTGCGCCGCCGGAAATTTCCGGGCAGGAGTTTATGGATGGTTTCATGGCAGCGGTGCGCAGCGGCAACCAGGCGCAAGCCGAGCGCTTGGTCGCGCGCTTTCCTTTTCACGCTAATGTGCTGGCAAGCTATCTTTATAATCAAGGCACCCAAGCGTACAAACTTGCGGATTACGAAAAAGCGCTCGATGCTTTGGAAAGCAGCGTCTATTTGTTCCGGCTGCAAAATAAAACCGAGGGCGAACAGGAATCCTTGCAGATGATTGCCGAGATTTATGAAAGCATGGGCGATCACCAGCTTGCGCTGGCCAATTTGCAGGAGGTGCTGGCGAAAGCGCGGGCACGAGGAGACGGCATCGGGATGGTGGGCATTCTCAACAAAATGGCTTCGATTTATCGCGAAGCCGGCAATCACGAACAAGCTTTTCGTTATCTCACCCAGGCGCAAACCATCGCGAAACAAGTCAGCAATGACTCGCTGCGCATTAGCCTGTTGAATAATTATGGCCAGATTTATTCCGATCTCGGCGATTATTCGAAAGCGCTGTCCGCATACGAGGAAGCCCTGCAAATCGCGCGCGCAAAATTCGACAAGTCGAGCGAGGGCTGGGTGCTCAAAAACATCGGCCGGGTTTATCAAGCCGGCCGGGATTACAGCCGGGCGCAGGAGTATTATTTAAAAGCGTTGGCGCTCCTGGAAGAGGCGCGCGATCAACCCGGCATGGGGCGCGTGTTGAATCAGCTTGGCGAGGTGCAGCAGCTTCTCGGCAACGATGCCAAGGCATTGTCTTATTTTCATGATGCGTTAAATCTCATGATCGCGACGCACGATCAATCCGGGGAAGGCACGACGCTCGCGCATTTGGGCGAGTTTTACCGCAGCCGCGGCAAATTTAAAGAGGCTCTGCTCTCTTTTGAAACTGCGCTTACGCTCAAGCGCAAAGCCCAGGATAAAGCCGGCCAGGCCGATTTGTGGAACCGGCTGGGCGAGTTGTACAGCGATCAGCAGGATTATCAAAAAGCGCTACCCGCGTTTGAAACGGCGCTCAAAATCCGCAAGGAGATTCATGACCGCGCGGGCGAGGGCGTAACATTAAATCGCCTGGGCGAGACGTATCAGCGCCTCTCGCAATACAAACAAGCGTTGAAATATTTTCGCGAGGCGTTGGCGGCGACGCTGGAAGGCGGCGATCCGCGCCACATCAAGCTCGTTTCAAAAAATGCCGGTTTGATCTTCGCCGCAAACGGATATTATGCCAAAGCGATCGGGCATTTTCAGCGCGCTCTGGAGATTTGCCGCGCCGACCGCGACTCGCTCGGCGAGAGCACGATGCTGTATCACATCGCGGAAACCCACCGCATTTCGGGTGATCTCGTGAATGCTGGAACGAATTATCGCGAAGCCTTGCGCCTGCTCAAATTCATGGCGCCCACTCCCGCCGGACAGACATTGCTGGGCGAAATCTATCGCCAGACCGGCGATTGGGCCAATGCGTTGAAGCAGCTCGAAGCTGCTTACAAAATTTATGCGGCGGGGGGTGACACCGCCAATCTTGTCACGACGCTGAATCAACTTGGTATGGCCTATCGCCGCGCCGGCGATTATCAAACGGCATCGGCAAAGCATCAAGCCGCTTTGGTTTTGGCGCAAAGCTTCAACCTCAAGCCGTTGCAAGCAATCTCCTTGATTTACCTCGGCGACATTAGCCGCAGCGGCCGCAATTATGACGAGGCGCTGCGCTATCAACAAGAGGCGTTGAGAATCTCCCGAGAGTTGAACGACACCGCAGGCGCGAGCAAAGCGCTCAATCAACTTGGCGTCACCTACGGCCTGGCCGGCAAACCCGAGGAAGGTTTGCGCAGTTTGAATGAAGCCATGGCACTCGCCAACGATATTGGCGACAAAGCCGGTGAAGCGTCAGCCATCGTCAATGCCGGTGAAATTCACAAGCGTCTCGACCAAAACCGCAAAGCGTTGGAATATTTTCGCAGCAGCCTGCGGCTTTACGAAGCGATGGGCGACAAGGCCGGAGAATGCGCCGTGTTGCACCATCTGGGTGAGATGTATATCGCCAATCAAGATTATCAAAACGCATTGAAGTATTTCAATTATGCCCTCAACGGCCGGCGCTTGGCAGGCGACAAATTGCGGGAAGGCATTTCGCTCAAGCTTCTCGGCGACGTTCATCTTGCGATGAAAGATTATCGCGCTGCGCTCGGGCGCTATCAAGAAGCCCTGCGTTTGCTGGAAAAAAACGGCGAGTTAAACGACTTGGTCGCATTGTTCACCAGCATGGTCGAGACCTACACCCAGCTCGGCGATCAGGCGCAGGCGGATTTTTATAAAGAAGAATTGCTGAAAGCGTATCAAGACCTGGGTGACAAGAGCAGCCAGACGGGCGGGCGCCAGGAAACAGGCGGCAAGCAGACGCAACACGGTTCTTATGCGGAAAGTGTGCGCCGGCATCAGCAAACGCTGGCGTTGCAACAGCAATCCGGCAATCACTCCGGGGAGATCGCCTCCTTGCATCATTTGGGCGAGTTGGCGCGGCGGGCGGGCAAGTATCGCGAAGCGGTGACGCATTTTCAAAAAGCGTTGCAACGCGCCGAGGAGTTGCAGCAGGAATCTGCAAAAGGCGCTTCGCTGAATTATCTCGGCATGACATATCTATCGTTAGGCAATGGCGAGCGCGCCGAAACCTCGCTGCAGCAAGCGCTCAAACTTCATCAAGACCACGGCAATGCCGCCGGCGCGGCTGCAGCGATGGCCTATCTCGGCGCGCTCAATCGCAAAAGCGGCGCTTATGCGAAAGCCCGCGCGTATGTGCAAACGGCAATTGAAATTCAGCAAGAGTTGGAAGATCTTGCCGGTGAGGGCGATATGCACCGTGCGCTTGCCGGCATTTACGCCGCCTCGGGCGATGATTTTCAAGCGGTCGCGAGCCTGCAAACCGCGTTGCAACTTCATCAAAAGGCTGGCAACAAAATCGGCGAGGCGGTGACGTATAAGCAGCTCGGCGTCGTTTGCCGCGCCGCTCAGGACTATGCGCAAGCCTTGCAGCATTTCAAGAATAGTTTGCGCATGAGCCGGGGACTGGGCGATCAAATTTTAGAGCAGGACATACTCGGCCAGATCGGCTACTTGTATGAATTGCAGGGCGAGAAAGCCTCGGCATTGTCGTGGTACAAACAGGCAATTGCGCTGCGCGAAGAACGCGTGCCGAGTCTGGTTATGGCGGCGGAAGACGCGCTTGCGCCGATGCCGCTGGTGAACGTTGACGATCGCATCGTGCCTTTGTTTTTTGAATTGCAGGATTACAATAATGCCTTTGCTTATCTCGAACGCGGCAAAATGCAGCCGCTCATCCAGGCGTTGTTTGCCGGTCCGGTGAACATCACGCTGGGCGTGGACGACGAGCTGCGCCAGACCGAGAGCAGCCTCATCACTCGCACGATGCGCTTGCAGCAGGACTTGCGCGAGAATCTCAGCGAGGCGCGGCGGCAAGTGTTGTTGCAGCAACAGCAAGAGACAGATCACCAATGGAAACTGCTGCGCCGCCGGCTGGCGCTGGCCAATCCCGCCTACGCCGCTTTGAAATTCCCGCAGCCGCTGCAAATCCAGCAGGTGCAAAGCGATATTTTGCGTGATGACGAAGTGTTGCTGGAATATTTCTGGAGCGACCATGCGCTGTACAGTTTTATTATCGGCAAGAAAAAATTCTATCCGTACCTGGTCAAGATCAATATGGCCAATCTGGAGGATAAGATTTCCCGGCTGCTCGGGGCATTGGCGGCCGGTGAAAAAACGCCGTTCGATCAAGCGCTGGCGCACCAACTTTATCAGATTCTAATTGCGCCGCTGGAATCGCGCATCGCCGCAGCAAATCAAAATCAAGCGCTGGCCGCGCTGATCGTTGTGCCGGACGGCATCTTGCATTATCTGCCCTTTGATATGTTGGTCACACAAGCGGCGCCCGGCGCAAGCCATGCCGGTTATTTGCTGGAGCAGCACCCGCTGGCATATGCGCCGGCCGCAGCCATGCTGCAAACGATCAGCAAGCGCGGGCCTTCGAATTACGCCACCGAGCTGTTAACCCTGGCGCCTTTTGCCGCGCGGGCGTCTGACAGGACTGTGCGCTTCGCTGGCAATGAAAAAGCCTCACAAAGCACGCAGCCCTTTCTGCCTTACTCGGGGCAAGAAGTCAAGCTGATCAGCGATCACTATAAACAAACGCACAATAAACTCAACGACGAAGCGACTAAAAACTTTTTCAAAAATTATGCGCCGGGCAATCGTTTTATTCACTTGGCAACCTTTGCGCATTTAGACGCGCAAGATCCGATGAATTCGGGTTTGTTGTTCAACGACGGGGTCTTGCCGGCGGCGGATATTTTCAATTTAAGCATCAATACGGATCTGACCGTATTGAGCGCGAGCCAAACGAGTGTCGACACGCAGGCGAGCGGCGCGGAGCTGCTGGGGCTTGCGGGCGCATTCTTTTATGCCGGCACGCGCACGCTTGTACTCAGCCTCTGGCGCCCCGGCGAACACGCCGCCGCGGAGTTGATGAATCAGTTTTATGCCAACCTGGCGCGCGGCCTCTCGAAGGCCGAAGCGCTGCGTGCGGCCAAGCTTGCGCAGGCGCAAAACAAGGCGGCGCAACATCCCTCCAATTGGGCGCCGTTTGTGCTGTTTGGCGCGCGTTAATACCTCCCACCCCATGTAACTCGTTTTCACAGAAACGTCACAAAATCTTGCAACGTTTTCTTGTGGATCGCCGGAACGACGGCTTCGGGCGCGGGATAACCCACGACCAGGATCAAATACGCGCGCTCGTTTTGCGGGCGGCCGAGAATGTCATTCAAAAAGCCCATGGGGCTTGGCGTGTGCGTAAGTGAAACCAAGCCGGCATGATGAATCGCCGTGATGAGCATGCCCGTGGCAATGCCGACAGACTCCGTCACGTAGTAGTTCTTGACCTTGCGGCCCTCTGCCAGGGCGCCAAAACTTTGCGCAAAAATAACGATGAGATAGGGCGCGCTTTCCAAATAAGGTTTATGTTCGTCCGTGCCGAGCGGCGCAAGCGCTTCGAGCCATTCTTGCGGCGCGCGGTCATGATAAAATTCCTGCTCTTCTTTCTCCGCTGCAGCGCGAATCCGGCGTTTCACCTCCGCATCGCTGACCGCCACAAAATGCCACGGCTGCATATTTGCGCCGCTGGGCGCGCTGCCCGCCGCCAATAAACAATCAGCGATAATCTCCCGCGGCACCGGCCGGTTTGAAAAATGACGCACGGTGCGCCGGCGTTGCATCATTTCGCGAAAAGCGGCCGCACGTTTTAACATCTCATCAATCGAATATTCTTCATAGGAAGCGAGCGGCAGAAATTGTGGAGAAGGCATGTTCAACTCCCGGACGTTTGTGAACGATTGCCGGCAACGAGTCGATCAAAACGTTGCAGAGCGCGTTTAAAGAGATCATCACAAATCTCCGGCAGCAGCGGGCCGTGCCATAGCGGAACGCCCTTGCCTTCGGCGTAGTATGGCGGCAAACAGGCAAGCGCTTTGCCGGCGCCGCCCGCGCTGTCCCTTGCGCCGAACACCACCCGCCCGACGCCATGCAGCAACAGCGCGCCCATGCACATCATGCAGGGTTCGAGCGTGGTGTAACACGTCATGTCACGGCTGCGCGGCCACAGCGCAAGCGCGACGCGCTGCAACGCTTCAGTTTCGGCATGCCTGCCGGGATGATAGTGCGGCGCAAGCATGGCATTGCCGGCCTCGGCAATTACTTCGCCGTCGAGTGTGATGAGCGCGCCGATCGGCAAATTGCCTTGTTGTTCGGCCTGCAAGGCAAGTTCGACGGCGCGGTGCAGAAACTTCAAATCATCGGGCATACACGCCTCCATATCATAGAATCAGTTTCAGCTTGGGGCCGGTAAAGACAAAACCTTGTCGCTCATAAAAGCGGCGCGTGCGTTCCCAGCGTTCCGCTTCCGGCGCGGTGACATCGATGCGCCTCCAGCCTTTTTGCGTGCCGAAGGCTTTCGCGGCCGCGATAAGTTGGCCGCCTACGCCGGCGGAACGATATTCCGGAGCGACATACATTTCATCGATCACGCCGTAATTGCCGTTGGCGTAAACGGCAAATGTCTCATTTAGCGTAAGGATGCCCAAAATTTCTCCATCAGGGTTTTTGGCAACAAAGACATGAAAATGATCGCCGCGCTCGCGCCAGGCGCGCAACACTCCTTCTTCATCCAATCTGCCCAATTCCTCGCCTTCCTCGCCCAGCTCCGTGAGCAAGCGCATTACCCAATCGAAAACAAGGGGCGCCTCGTTGATCGTCAGCCGCTCAATAAACACGTGCATAGGATTTTCCTTAAAGAAGAATGCAAAGCATTTCGTGCTCTGAATTCGAACAGCCAATCATCTCAGCGTGTTTGATCAAAAAACAAAAGAAAATCGGTGGACGCCGGAGCAGCGCCGAGTTGGCGCAGTAGCGTTGCCACCTGCCCGCGATGATAGGTGGAATGATTCACCACATGTTGCAGCATGCGAGCCAGGGGATACCTCCAGTTTTGGCCCTTGAAATTGATATACGAAATCTCTTGTTCCAGTGCCGCCTCCGTTAGGCGGTTGATGAACTCCATCTGTTCGCGCATCAGGTCCGTCCATCTGGCGCGCAGCGCCGCAATATCGGCAAATTCGGAGGGCGCAAGCAGCGCGCCGGGCGATATTCCCTTCCAGCGTTGCAGCCAAACCCACTCCGCGC
Organism: uncultured Cytophagia bacterium; assembly: GCA_964457925.1. Taxonomy (GTDB): domain Bacteria; phylum Zhuqueibacterota; class Zhuqueibacteria; order Zhuqueibacterales; family Zhuqueibacteraceae; genus Coneutiohabitans. Next base: position 177,860 of record CAYWGH010000009.1, on the reverse strand, counting down.
CCATGATATGGACAAGTGTATCACGCACGGAAGAGAAGCTGCTGGACAAATTCCGGGTGAATTGTTCGTCATGCAATTTAGCAGCGGCAGTAAGAACACAGTCGTTTGCCCAGCGATTGTATTCGAACAGCGTGACAAAATCTTTACAGGTCATAGCTTTCCTCTTCAAAGTGCTGGAAGTGAATCATCAAAAAGAAGGAACAGATGCGGTCGCGCGGCGGCGAACTTAAAGATGCCGGCGCGGCGGCACAATGACATTTGCCAGCAACAGGCCGGTGACCAGCGCTACGGCAATGAGAGCCACGCTGAACGCCGTGGTCACACCGGAAATGACATCTTTCTCGATGAATTTTGACAGGCTGCCGAAGCCAATGCTTCCCGGCACGAGCATCATGAGCGCCGGCACCGTGGTGATTGCCGCCGGGCGATCCAATATGCGTGCATAAAGATTGCCGGCTGTGCCGGTCAAGATCGCGCCCAGGCAAACCCCCAGTTCCGGACCCAATAGATGCGCGCCGGCGCGCGCGCCGATGAAACTGAGCAAGCATGCCAACATGATCCAGCCGGTATCGCGCAGCCGCGCATTGAACAACACGGTAAAATTAAGCGGCGCAACCAGCAGCGCCAGCCCAAGCGTCCAGGCGGGTAGAGGTTCGGGAGCGGTCGCGAACGAAACCGGCGGCAGCAACCGATTGATTTGTGAACCCAGCGCCACGCCGAAACCGAGTTGCATGAAAACTAAGGCGGCGCCCATCAAGCGGGAGGTGCCGGAGACGAGATTGCGCGTCGCCAATTCGCGCATGGCCACAGTCAAGGTCAAGCCCGGCAATAACACGATGAGGCTCGCTAATGTGGTGAGATAAATTGAAAAGGGCGCAAAAAACTGCGCGGCAATCACCACCAGGGCCGAAGCGATAATCGCGGCAGTTGGCTCAAAAATTTTGCTGGCTTCTGATGATCGCCCCATAAAAACGGCCAACGTGCCGATCAGAAATCCGATGATCGTCGTTGCCAGAATCTCACGCCAGCCGCCGCCCAGAAATCTTGCCGCCGAGCCGGAAGCGAGCGCGAAGCAAATTGTGCTCACGACCGGACCGAAGCGCGCAGGCGCGGCGACGATTTGATCGATCGTCTGAGTCCCCTCGGCGATGCTGACCCGGCCTTGAATCACTTGGCGCACCAAGTCATTGAGCAACGCCTGCTTCCCCAGATTCACTTCCGTTGATTCGATGCGAATGAGACTCGTGCGATGTTCTTCCGGCAAACCGAATGAGGCAAAGATTCCGGTGGGTGTTGCGAAGAAATTGCCGCTGATGCCGAAACGCTGCGCCACCAGATTCATGTCTTGTTCGAGGCGATGCGCCGGCACGCCATAGCGGTGCAGCGCCTGCCCGAGCTTGACCATGAAAACGATGCGAGGGTCGCGCGTGGCAAGATCATCGGGGACTGCCAATGGCGTCGTGGCGTGTCGTACAAGCTCCATTTGGATTCTTGGCGATTAATTTTTAGAGATTCGAACAATCCCGGCTGGCCGGAGTGAAAGATTGACTGACAGGAGTACTTTTCTGAAAAGCAATACCGATCAGTATTGTGAAGCCATAACCCTTCGCCGCTTACTTCACAAGATCCCCTCTGGATGACAAAATAACATGCGCATGAAAACTTAAAGTAAAGTGTGTTAGCGCTAGGCAATGTCAAACTTTTCGAGACGATAGCGAAACGTATCGCGGCTCAAACCCAACAGAGCCGCTGCCCGGGTTTTGTTGCCATGCGCGCGTTGCAAGGCTTGTTGCAGCAGCGACTTTTCCAGTTCTTCAAGCTGGATGCCCGGTTCCGGCAGGAGAAATGACGGCGAAGGCGGTTGTGCAGCGAGGGTTTCGGGAAGAGCCAAGTCAGAAGCTTTGAGGCTCGGGGTTTCACAAAAAATCATGGCGCGCTCGATGAGGTTGCGCAGCTCGCGCACGTTGCCCGGCCAATCGTATTGGCGCAGGAGGCGCCGCGCGCTTTCCTCCAGGCCGGTGACATTTTTTTTGAATTCGAGGCGGTACATCTCGATAAACTGTTCGGCCAGCAAAATGACGTCGTCGCCCAACTCGCGCAACGGCGGCAATGTCAAACTTACGACATTGAGACGATAAAAAAGATCTTCACGGAATTTTTTCTCGGCAATCGCCGTCTTCAGATCGCGATTGGTGGCTGCCAGGCAACGCATGTGAACCTGCTGTTCCTGATTGCTGCCCAAGCGGCGGAATTTGCGGGTTTCGATCACGTGCAGCAGCTTGGACTGCAAATTGATGGGCAACTCGCCAATCTCATCCAAAAACAGGGTGCCGCCTTCGGCCTCCTCAATCAATCCCTTTTTGGCTTTCAAGGCATTGGTGAAAGCGCCTTTTTCATATCCGAACAACTCCGCTTCTAAAAGATTTTCGGGTAGGGCGGCGCAATTGACTTCGATGAACGGCATTTGCCGATCGAAGGTCAAATAGTGAATTACGCGCGCCACGTGGCTTTTGCCGGTTCCGCTTTCGCCTTGCAGGAGAATGGTTGAGGCCGGCGCTTGCGCGATTTTTCGCACGGCAGCTTTCAATTGCATAATCGCCGGCGAATTTCCCAAAATACTTTTGGTCAGAAGCTGTTGCCGCGGCCCGAGCATGGCCTGCATCAACAGCAATTCATTTTTCTGCTGTATCGCCTGCTGCTGCAAGCGGTGTTGCTCGGTGCAATCGGTAACCGTGAACAGCAGGCGCGCACGATCATCTTCCGGGGCCGCCAGCGCAACGAGTTTGAGATCGAGCAGGCAGGTTTCGTGCGCGGCGGTTTCACGATTGACGCAGGCAATTGCAAAGCTCTCACCGGGCGCGTTGGCCAAATGCGCAACGATTTCTTCCAAGCCAAACACTTCCGGGTAAAGCTCGTCGAGTCTGCTTCCGGAAATGGCGGCTTGTCCGGGCGCTGCGAAGCGGGCAAATAATTCACTGAACCGTTCCACGCGCAAGTCGCGATCAACCAGGGCAAAGCCCGTTTCTTCAGGCAAAACCGCCTGCAATAAGTGCTCGAGGTTATGCAAGGGTAGCCTCGGCAAGTGCGTAAAAGGCCTGCTCGACCTGTTCTCCGGTTTTGGCGCTCGTGTAGAAATGTGGTGCGGAGAAACGGCCAAGCTGTTGTTGAACGTTTTCAGGAAGGAAAGCGGCAGGCTCGATTAAATCGGATTTATTGCCGGCAAAAACGAGGCGCGCGCGCGGCGCAATTTCTAAAAACCTTTCGCAATAGTCTATCACGCGCTGCACCGTCTCGGGGCGCGTCACATCATGAACGATCAATGCGCCGTGCGCGCCGCGAAAGTAGTTTTGCGCGAGCGCGCCCAAATCCTCGGTGTTGGCAATATCCCAAACCAGCAAATCGACTTGCCGGGAAGCGGCCGTTAGGCGTTTGCGGCTGACTTTGACGCCGATAGTCGAAAGGTATTTGTCGTCAAAATGATTCTCGACAAAGCGCCGCACCAAGCTGGTTTTGCCGACGCCGAACGTACCGAGCAAACAAATTTTCTTTTGCACATCGGGCATATTGACTCAGCATATGCTGGTTGCACGCATCATCGCGCAGTCGCGCTTGATCACACGTTGTCGTGCGGCCTGAGTCCAAATTTTTCAGACGCGCTTTTTTCGCGATCGAAACGTTCTGCGAACTCGATCTGGATTAGGCGGTTTCACGGCGCGAGATTTTCGGATATGTTATCAAATTTTCTGGAGGAGAAAGTAGTCCCGGCGACTTGCCTTCCAGCATGATTTGTGATGAGGCAAGTCCGTGAGCAGCGCTATTTTCCAATAACGCCATGGCCATTTGGCGAATATGATCGTTGATGAAATACCGGCTCAGCAGGTCAAGCGGCACATAGATTGCGCCGGCGACCAGCCGAATGCACTCCGGCGCGCCGCATAAACAGGCAAATGGCCGGTCCATTTTCCATTCGGTGGAGGGATAGAAGAAGCTCAGCTCATCACCCGGGGCAATGTCGCGACAGGCAAATACGGTCAAGGCTTGTGTGTTCACAGCAACGTTGGGGCGGCAACTATGATTGAGATAAGCCAGTACGCCCAGCTCTTTGAGATGCTTGTTGGGTCCAATCTGAATGGTTTGATATGTCGGCTTCTTCGTCAGTTTATATTGCTCGATACGGTAAACGATCTCACCGGCTTTGATCGGCTCTGTTGCCAACAAACGCGCGCCATAAACACTTGCACCGATTTCGAGCTCAAAACGCTGAGCGCTCATGTTACCTCTCCTTGTCAATTGTAAGTGTGGTGAATCAATCAGCTGAAGGGACGCCGTTGCACCGTCATTATGCACTGTCATCACACGCCCGGACAAAACGGCATCGCATAACATCCCAACAGCGCCGCCGTGAAGCGCGGCATGAAACATAATAACAAACTAAACAAAAAATGCTATTAAAAATCGCAGCAAAGCAGAGTTTTCTTGTGCAGGGGACGCCATGGAAGTTGCCTCCAATGCCTGCTCGAGCGATCTGCGCGTGCGAATGGAGGGCAACGGTTACTGGCGAATAGCGTTTCAAACGCCGTGCACTGTTACCTTGAAAAGTATGTCCAGCTTTGTTCTGTCATCGCGGAGGGGTTTGGTGGAGTTCTAGGCCTGAAGCCGAGCGCTTCACCAGATCCCGTCGGGATGACATTTCGAGAGGCACTCCTACAAACTAAGTTAACCGGGCGGTAGAATAAGATTCCAAAAGCTAATGGCAGAGATCATTCGCCGGCAGAACGATTTGAAATCATTCCGTCGATAAATCATCTTGCCATTTTTTCGGCATGGCAGGGTGGCTTCGGCGCATTTCGCCGGAAAAGCTTTATTGTCGAGGATCACCGCAGACGCCGAGTTTCGCCGAATAGTTTTTTGCTGCTTCGCAGAAGCTTTGATTTGCAGCTTGTCTGGAAATCGGTGGAGGGTATGACCCCGGAAAATTGTTAAGGGCAAAACCGTTATGATAAAATCAAAAGATTTGATCCTTAATGGCTCGCCGTTAATCCTTTGGTTGCGGCAAGCTGGCGTGTTACGCGATAAACACATTTTTCGCCCAAGCGGGTTGAGGGATGGCCGTTTATTTTTTTCTTCTGCCATTGCGTAAATCGTGTTTTGTTTAAGCACGGACAAGTGTTTCAGCCTGAAGCAATTCCAAGCCAGGATTGCGGCGATGTCGATATAGGTTATATGAAGTAATAACCTGCAATTACTTCTTGCCTCTTTTTCGTGAATGCTGTCACCGTTTTGTGGCATCAAATTTGTCAAATTCTTCTCGAAATATGGACATTCACTTATTACACGTCACTGCAACATCAATGTGACATTGCAATACGCATGATCAAACAGCCGCGCGACACGAACAACTTCATTTCAACAATCAGGCGAGCGTATGATTCAATCTAGCCAGACTGCAGCAGAGCCTAGTTTTGCAGTAGCCAAAACCAATGGCGCCAAGCGCACGATTCTTCTGATTGACGATGATCATAATATTCACGAGTTGTGTCGCAGATATGTGACAAAAGCGGGACACGATTTCATTTCGGCCTATGACGGCGCGGAGGGATTGGAGCTGATTCGACGCGGCAAAGTGGATTTGGTGCTGCTCGATTTTATGCTGCCCGGCCGCGACGGTTATGCCATCTACAAGGAATTGGCGAGCAACGCGGCCTTTACACATGTGCGCCACGTGCCCGTCATCATGCTCACGGCTTATCCCGGCGCGGAGGAACGCAAGCGCGAATTAATGGAACTCGGGTTGAGCATGCATATTGAAAAGCCGTTCGGCGGGCCGGAATTGATCAAAGTCATCGAAAATGTTTTTGTCAGCCATGGTGTGCGCGAGCAGGAACGCCAGCGCGCGCTCACCAAAGAACAGGAGGCGGCGCGGGTGAGCGCGGAAAACCGCGCGTTGCGCACGCAAATCGTCGAAACCTACGGCTTTGAAAGCATCATCGGCAACAACCAGCGCATGCGCGAGATTTTCGACCGCATTCGAAAAGTCGCCAAAACCGACGCGAATATTTTGATCTACGGCGAAAGCGGCACCGGCAAAGAACTGATTGCGCGCAGCATTCATGCGCATAGTCATCGCGCCAAGGGGCCGTTTATCGCGGTGGATTGCGTGGCTCTGCCCGGCAATCTGCTCGAAAGCGAATTGTATGGCTATGAGAAAGGCGCATTCACCGGCGCAGTGGCGGCCAAGCGCGGCTTGTTGGAACTGGCGCACAGCGGCACGTTTTTTCTGGATGAGATTACCGAGCTTAATCTCGATTTGCAGGCGAAGCTGTTGCGCGTGCTGCAAGAGCGCCAGTTTCGCCGGCTGGGCGGCAAAGACTTGATCGAAGTCGATATGCGCGTGATCTCGGCGACCAACCGCGAACCGTTTGAAGCCGTGAAAGAACGGGCGTTGCGCCACGATCTGTACTATCGCTTGAATGTCATTCCGATCACGCTGCCGCCGTTGCGCGAGCGCAAGGATGATATTGCGCTGCTCTGCCGCGGATTCTTGCAGAAATTTTCACATGGGAATGCGTCGCATGCCCTGGAATTATCGCCGGAGGCGCTGACCTGTTTGATGGGATATTCCTGGCCCGGGAATGTGCGTGAATTGCAGAATGTGATGGAGCGGGTGGCCTCGCTGGCAACCGGGCCGCGCATCGAAGCCTTGGATTTACCGGAGTATTTGCGCGACAGCTATCATTCGCCGTCACGCGCCGGCCACAGCGAGGAGCAGAACGGCGCGGCCAGCGCGGCGGATTTGCCATTGCGGGAAGCGCGCCAGCAATGGATGGAGAAGTTCGAGCGCAATTATTTGATCGAGCTGATGAATCGCTGCAACGGCAACATCAGCCGGGTCGCGCGCAAGGCCGGCGTGCACCGCATGACGATTTATCGCATGCTCAAGCATTACGACATTACCATTTCCCCGCGGCGCGCGCAATAAGCCGGCGATTGCCTCGTGCATGTGACAGATGTCAGTGATTCCGGTCGAAGCAATGAAGCACCGGCAGAGTGCAGGTAAAATTTCAATTGCATGCTTCCGGCGGGCTTGGCATAGAAACAGGCTGTTAGAGCAGCACATCTTGCCAGCGGCCGACGGCCCGGCCTTGGCAGGAATTTTGTAGTGTTTTCAAATTCTAACACGCGAAGTAGAGAGCGAGCACAATCACCAAGGAGGGTGCCATGTTGCCCCAACACTCTGCAGCAAATGACCGCCAACCTCCCGTTCAGGCCACAAACCGACTACGCGAAGAAGATGCGGAAAACACGCTGACGCGGCGGCGCAGCCACGCCAGCAAAGCCGGAGGCGAGGACTATGCGTTCAAGAAGAGCGTGATTCAAGATATTCTTAATCAAATCGACTATCAAGCCGCATTGAATCGCGGCGTTGTTGATGTCGATACACGGGAAATTTCCATGGAATTGCAGCAACTCTCGACGCGGGCGTTGCTCGCGTGGTATGAGGCCTTCTTGTTTATCCGCAGCGAGCTGATGTTTGCGGGTTATGAATTGAACGGCTTTCGCGTGCTCGACCGCCCGGTGGATGCCATTCGCAAATTAATGGAATCTGATCCGAATTTCGATATTCGCCAATACATTTTCTAGCCCGGGGCGTTCGGCAGTCTCACACTTTTCTCACCCCAACTGCTTTCTCATCTGTAGCAACTCCTGCCGGAATTCGGTTGCGCTTTGAAACCGGTCCGCCGGCTTTTTGGACAGCACACGATTCAACATCTCATCGAGCGCCGGCGGAATGTCGGGATTCTCGCGGCTTGCCGGCACGTGCGCCGTATGCACGATTTTATAAGCGAGCGACGCCAAGGTTTCCGCGATAAACGGGCGCTTGCCGACCAGCAATTCATACAGCACCACACCCAACGAGAACAAATCCGCGCGGCCATCGGTAAAATGACCTTCGATTTGTTCCGGCGCCATGTAGCTCGGCGTGCCGAGCACCCGGCCGGTTTGCGTGAGCGTGAGATAGTTGTTGATTTTTGCAATGCCGAAATCCATGACTTTGATTTCGTCATGTGCGACCATCATGATGTTGGACGGTTTGATATCGCGATGAAAAACGCCGGTTTGATGCGCATACTCGAGCGCGCTGCACACTTGCGTGACGATATCGAGGGCGCGGCTGCATCCCAAGCGCCGATCTTTTTGCAAAATTTGACTGAGATCTTCGCCGACGAGATGCTCCATCACGATGTATGAAAACTCCGGCTCGTCGTCAATGTCATACACCACCACTATGTTGGGATGATTCAGCTTGGCGATGGCGCGCGCCTCGCGATAGATGCGATCTTTCAACACTGAAATTTCGTGCGGCGAGGGCGCAAAGCCATAATGCACGGTTTTCAATACCACCGCGCGGTCGAGTTTGGGATCCCATGCTTTGTAAATGCGTCCGGTCGCGCCTTTCGAAATTTCTTTTTCAATCAAATACCGGTTGATCTTTTGCAGCGGCTGCGACGTTTCCAGTGTGCGATCGGCCTCAGCCCCATGATTCGTTGCATGGCCGTTGGCAACCGGCTGGGCATGCGCAACATGAAAGTCATGTTGTGTTTGCGCCAGAGGTTGATCGGCAAGCAGGGATTTTGCCAGTGCAATGGCGCGTTCCTGTTCGGCGCTGAAAACCGGCTCGACAATATCCAGCGGCTCATCATCTGCAAAATTTTTTGCGAAGGAATTCGTTGTTTGCATCGGCGGTTGCCACGCTTGCTGATCCCACGGCGTCGCCGGCGCATCTCCGGTATGCTCTTCTCCATTTGAGTTGGCGCGTTGACTGCCCTCCGAATTCAGTAACTCTTCCAGAGAGGGGGTCCCTGTTGAAGAAAGCAGGTCGTGCGTTTTTTCTGCCGGAGCGGTGTCTGCTTCTGGCGCAACAGCGGCGTTGCCGTTTTCCTCCATCTCAAACGCGCTGGGCGAAGCAGCAATCATCTCAGCGAACAAAATTTCGGTTTGCAAGCCAAACGCCGGCGAGGCGGCGGTGGCAGCATTCTGATCGTCCATAATCTCTGGTTCATCCGTTTTGTGCGGTGGAGCAACCGGTGAAGCCTTGTCCTTAACAGGGTCAATCTGAAGAGCTGTCAGGACACCGCCGGTTTCGACCGGGGCAATCACAGGTTGTGGGAATAATATGTCCTTTTGCCGCCCCACATCGTTCTGCACGGCAGAGAGATAACCTTTCATCGTCGCGGCCATGCGTTGGGCCAGCACGATCGCAATCGCGCATGCGCGTTTGACATCGTTTAAGATGATGGCGCGCGAAAGCGGTTTACGTTTGTAATAATACCAAAGCGCGGCCGTCGCAAGCATGAGTGCGGCAAGCCAAAACCCGGCTCCCACCCACTCGTTCTTCTGCCTGGCCAATTCAAGCTCGCGATTGCGATCATGTACGGATTGGAGAAACGGGATGATGCGTTGTTGCGTTTTGGCCAGACGCAGCGCGCCGGGTTCATAAGTCACGGCAGGAATGCGCGCGCGCGCAGATTTGCGCTCCTGGGCTGGCTTTGCAAACGCAGCAATACCGGCGGCCGCTGAGGGCGGCGCGGATTTTTTTGATACTAGCTTCTCTTCTGCGCGAGTAACGTTGCCGGCACCTGGCTTATTTTTGCTTTTCGCTGAGGATTGTGCAGGCTCTGGTTTCGAAGATTTCGCCCCCCCTGCTTTTAATTGTTCCGCTATGCGGGTTTCGAGGCGTTCTAAATTTTGGCGTGCAGCAGTTAGGTTGGCATCCAGCGCCAGCGCCTGGCGATAGCTTTGTGAGGCGGCAGCGAAATCATTGTTCGCCTCTTGCGCCACGGCAAGATTGTAGTGGTTCCTTGCCGACGGTTGGGCGCGCACCAAGCGCGCACCGAAGTCAATCGCCTTATCATAACGGTTGAGTTGATAGTTAATCTGAGCGGCGGTCGCAAGCGCCGGCGCGAATGTTTGATTGTGCCGCAGCGCGGCCAGCGCGGCCTGCAATCCGGCTTGCGTGTCGCCCTTGCTGAGATGCTGGCTTGCCAGGGCAAAATAAGCCGGGGGCAATAATGCGGCCAACCCGACTTGATCCGCAAGCGCCGGATCGAGCACGATCACTTGCTCAAAATGCGCCACCGCAGAATCCAGGCGCGCTTGCTGATAAAACTCGCGGCCGAGCGCATATTCAATTTTTGCGGAATACGGATGCAGCGCCACGGCCTCGCGCAACATTTTTAAACGATCTTTCGCCTTCTTGGCTTTGAGCGCGTTTTCGTAAAGGCTCTCGGCGCGCTGTTGGTTTTTATTTTGTGCCAGCGCCTCGCCGGAGGCGAGAACCGCTAAAACCAGCAGCACAGATGCGATAACAGAAGAATGTTTTGAGCGATCTCGATTCACTTGATTACGATCAGTTTTTGCGTTGCGGTGAATTGAGGTGTTTCCAACCGATAGAGGTATATTCCCACCGCCACCTCAACGCCAAGATTGTCTCTTCCGTCCCAGATGATTTCGTGATGGCCCAGATTAAACCTCTGAGCGACAGCCAGCGTGCGAACGTTACGGCCCAACACGTCAAAAATGCGCAGCGTGACGGGCGCTGCCGCCGGCAAGCTGAAACGAATCACACTCAGCGCATTTTGCCGATCTTGCAGGCGCGCGGGATTCGGGTAGCTTGGCGCAAGCGCAAACGCCGTTGGCTGGGCCTGCGCCAGAATTCCACTCGCTTTCATCTCTGCACGGGGTGCCGCGAGTAAAACAAATGCGCGAGAATGCTTGCCGCTGCGAAACGTGTAAGAGTTGTCTTCACGTTGTGGATCCAGCACGAGCAGCGGGCTACTCTGCGCATCGCAAAGCACAAACTGCCAATCCGGCAACAATTCTCCCGCAAAAGAGAGCTGCACGGTTTTACCTTCTTCATTGCTGCTGACTTCAAAAGGCCATTGCTGCAACGCGTGCGACGGCGGCCTGAAATCCGTCGTAAAGTTGCCGGGAAATTTTTTCCAATTCTTTCGAGGGAAGCGCAGGGACACAAATGAACCCATTGCTGCCGGCGGTTCGCTCAGATCGAGTTCATCCCACTCCGGCGCAGCTTGCGTTGCAATGCCGAGCCAATTCTGTTCATCGGCAAATTCACCGTCACGCACACGAAGCTGCAATTGCCAGGTTGCGGCCTCGCTTGCCGGCAACCTTAGCGGCGCAGCGTTCTTGGCCAGGCGGCTGCTCGGTTGCGGCGGAAGCAAAACCGTTTGCGGCTGGGAAGTGAGATTGTACACATAATAACCCTGCCACGGCTGCATGACGCCGTTTTGTGCAAGATATTGCTTGCCATCGAATGCCCATAATTGCGACTCAATGCCGGCCGGCTTTTGTGCGGCATCCCAATCAATTGGAAAATCAAACGGGGAAGCAATGAGATTCCAACCGGGCTGCAACAGCAATGCAAAACTTTTGCCGGTGGTGATCGAATGGCTTGCGCCGATGGTGTAATTCCGCGGCGTCGAGGTAATCAGCCAATAGCCTTTGCCGGCTTCCAAGTTGTGAAAATTTTGTTTGCCGAATTCGACGTTGCCCTGGGTTTCATGATAAGCAAAGAGGCGCCAGCGCATGGGATCGTATGCGCCAAAATCATCGCTGAAGATTGCATCAGCAGCAGACGCTTCGAGATGATATGGCACGGAGATTAATTGATAATACCCGCGTAACGTCATGTTGGGTGAGGCCACTTGCGCTGACCGCACCACGACAGCATGCCAGGGCAATGAACCAACCGGCGCGGAGAGCGCGAGATTGCCGGCAGAATCTGCGGCGTCAATAAAATACTCAAAACCAGGCGCACGCACAGCCCCGCCCGTAATCGTGGACGTGAACAGCTCTCCTGACCGCGCCATGTTTTGCGAAACAAAAGCGGCGTTGCCGGCAGTGCGATGCCAGACGCGCAACGTTGCAATGCCGGATAGATTATCGCTGGCATTTGCGTGCAGGAGAATCGGCTGCCCGGCTTGCACGGTATCAATTGCGGTTTGCGTTAAAACCGGGGCCGACCGATCAACGCCGAATGGCGAAAACATTACTGTGCTGCGATTGCCGGCGCTGTCGAGCGCCGTGAGCTGCCAACGATGCTTTCCATCCGCCAGAGGGGAAGGCCGCACGAAACTCGTTGCTGCGCCCGGCAGTTTGATTACGGCCTCGCTGTTGACTCTGAACTCATAACTGGCAACACCGCTGAGCGCATCGCTTGCCGGTTGCCACAAGAACGTGATGGAATCGCCGCGCGTCCAACTGCCGCCATTATCTGTGGCGATGCGCAAGGCGCTCGCTGCCAGCGGCGGCGTGATATCGTGAAGATACTCGGCGCGCGCCGCAGTGCGATAATCGACGTTGCCGCGGCCATCAACGAGCCAGACATAAACAGCAACGCGTCCCTCAACCGTTGCCGAAAATTTGAGTTCCGTGACATTCGCGGTGGAAATCAATGTGCCATCTGCGTTGTTCGCCGGCGCCGCGCCGATTCTGTAGTATGCGCCGCTGATTTGGCTGGGGTCGAAAGGATTTTGCCAGCGCGCGGTAACTTGCGTTGAACGGCTCCAGATTCCGGGAATGATGGTTAAGTTCTGCGGCGCGGCGGGCGCAACATTGTCCGGGGCACTCAAACTGAATACTTTGATGCGAAAGGATTGCGTTGCAATGCCGCCGAACAAATCCTGTGCGCGTAAGATCACAGTCGCCTCTCCGGTATCGCGCAGCGCGGGCGTGCCGCGCAGCATGTTACTTGCAGCTTCCCAAGTCAACCACGCCGGCAGCGCCACCGGAGAAATTTGCACACGATCACCGGCATCAACATCTTGCGTTGAGACAAGACAACGATACAACGAATCGACTTGTGCAACTGTATCCGGCGTGCTGGTGAAAACCGGAGGATCATTGGTGTTGACGACGCGCACGCTGAAGCTTTGTTGATCTTTTGCTCCGGCTTTATCTTGCACCTGCACCTGGACGGCATGATCGCCAACATGCTCGTTGAAGGGGGTGCCGCGCAGCAGCCCGAGCGTCGTATCCAACGTCAACCAATTCGGTGCGGTGAGCACGGCATAACTTAACGTTTCATTGGGATCCGGATCGGAGGCCACGATTTGATACTGCCACAGCACATCTTCCGTGGCCGTGCTGGGCGGCGTTGAAGAAATGCGCGGCGCCTGATTAATCGTGCTGATGGGAATCGTATAAGTTTTGCGATCCTGTGCGCCTGCCAAATCGGCGACGGCGATGGTGATCACCGTGTCCGCGAGATGAGCGCGGCTGGGCGTTCCGTTGATTTCACCGGTTGCGGCGAGCTGCAACCAGGCGGGCTTCAGCGGCGCAGAAAATTGCAAAACGTCGCCGGCATCGGGATCGTTTGCCTCAAAGCGAAATTGATAAGCCACGCCTTCTGTGGCGCGCGGCGGCGGACCACTGGTGATCAACGGCGCATCATTGATATTTTGTACGCGCAGTCTGAATGCTTGCTGGTCAGACTTGTTTTGTGAAGTAGTGACGGTAAGCGTGACGCCATACGTTCCCACATGTTCATTCAAAGGCAAACCAGAAAGCTCGCCTTGCGCGGAGAGTGTGAGCCAGGTTGCGTCCGTTTTCAAATCGTACTTCAAGTTGAGATCGGCGCCTGTTCCCACAACTTGAATTTGATAGCTGTATCTTTCGTCCTCACGCGCGGTGGTGTCCGGCGTCGAAACGATGCGCGGCGCTTCCGGATCCGCGACAACGCGCAATTGATAAGTCTGCGCAAAGCTGCTGTTGTTTTGATCGACCGCCAACACTGTAACTGTGCTTTCGCCAACATCGCCGGCAGCGGGTGTGCCGAACAGCGTGTTATTCTCCTGATTGAGGATAAGCCAGGCGGGCGCGGCTTGCAATTGCAGCGCCGGTGTTACTCCAGAATCGAAATCCACGGCTTCGACGCGATATTCATAAACGTTGCCGGCGCGCGCCTCGGTTACGGGCGTCGAAGTAATCAACGGAGGAATGTTTTCCAATGTCCCGGCTGCCGTTACCGGCTGGGCGTAAATATCCTCATTGTTGTTGCGCGTATCCGTCCACGAAGCGAGAATGCCGCCATTGCTAGCCGCTAAAATTGCGGGTTGTGTGACCTCGCCGTTCTGCAACTTGAGCGGCACGCCCTCGCTCGCCCACGCCGGTCTGCCTTCGTTGGTGATGCGCTGCGCCGTGATATTCTCTCCGCTGCGATCGTCAAGCCAAACACAAATGAACCCGTTCTGGCCGTCAGAGGCGAGACGCGGGCTGGTTTGCGATCGGGAGAACCGCGCAACGGCCACGCCCTCGGCGCTCCACAACAATCTCCCGCTGGCATCGATGCGCTGGCCGTAAATATCTGCCATATCATTGCGGCCGTCCTGCCATCCGAGTAATAAGCTGCCGTCGGCTGCCGCCAACAACTGAACAGCGCTTTGTTCGCCGCTGCCTCTACCGGCAACAATGCCGTCTCCCCACAATGTGGCGCCGGCAGCATTGAGATTTTGCGCATAAACATTCTGCGCACCCGGCAATCGCCTTTCAAGCCATGCGGCTTTCACGCTGAAATCCTGTCCGGCGCCCGGCGTAACAGTCAGGCGCGGCGCGCTTTGATGAAAAATGGTCGTGGCAACAGCTCTGCCCTCTCCCCATTGCGCATGGCCTGCGGCATTCACACGCTGCACATAAACACGCCGGGGATTGGAGTCTTCATCCGTCCAAACGGCGACAAATCCGCCGTCAGGCGTTGCCGCAGCATCGCCTAAAGCCTGATCCCGCCGCAAGCGCGCCAACGAAACACCCGTTTCTGCCCATAATTTTGCGCCTGAACTGTTCAATCGCTGTGCATAAATTCCCTGGCCGCCGCTGCGCTGATCCTGCCAAATCACAAATGCCCCGCCCTCGCCGTCGCTGACCGCAAGGGGCGCGCCCTGCTCGCGGCTTCCTCGATAAATCGTGATGCCCTCTTCGCCCCACAGGCGCGCGCCGCTGGCGCTGATGCGCTGAGCATAAATATCGCCGTCATCATTCGTTTCGCTTTGCCATGCGATGATGACGTCGCCGGTTGCGCCCGCGGGAACGGCGCTGGAATATGCCACAACACTGCTGTTGTCATTGGAAATGGCAATCCCGTTGGCAGGCCAAACCGGATGCCAAAATTGATTCAAGCGTTGCGCATACAAGACGGGCCTGGCGTTCGTGCGCTCATCGCGCCATATCATCACGGCGGCTTCAGCTTGCGGCGCGATCACCGTCGAAACAAGCTGTCTGCCGGAAGCCGTCACGATCGGCAGGTTGCCCGGTGTTTGTGGAAAAATTTCCTGCGGAAAAAAGATGAAGAGCAGCAGAGTAAATGCGCAATATCCGAGATGCGCAGACCATCGCTGTTGACAAAGGATAAAATTCAGAATAAACCGATTCTGCTGGGAAAGAAAGAGCCGGGGAGCAAGATAACGCCTCGTCGGTTGTGCCATCCATTGTTGCATCGTAAAGTCTCCAACATTCTACCGCTGCGGCGGCAGACGAGCGGCGGCGAGTCGCATTTATTTTGGCGGAGGGCCGGGCGGTTCGGGTAAAAGCTGCGGCGTATCGGTGTTTTCCGGCGCGCGTCCGAAAATCCAATAAGCGGAG
Source organism: uncultured Cytophagia bacterium (assembly GCA_964457925.1). GTDB lineage: Bacteria > Zhuqueibacterota > Zhuqueibacteria > Zhuqueibacterales > Zhuqueibacteraceae > Coneutiohabitans. The sequence goes on along the minus strand of CAYWGH010000009.1, from coordinate 162,206 downwards.
CCGCCGACAGCCGCCGCACCCGTGAGATACCAAAGCCATCGCCGTTTTTTAGCAGGAGGGGAATCAAGCTCCGGTAGTGCTGACGACGCCGGCAGCGCAGGCGGCTCCGGCGTTTGGGCGAGCATGAATTCCGGTTTGCTTAGTAAATTTGAAACGATCTTATCCGCCTCGAATCCCGGCGGTTGCTGGTTAAGATCATAGGATTGCATTATATTGATCTCAAATTCAACCGCTTGAGATTTTGTCGCTTCGCCCGAAGCGCTGTCGAGCCAGCGCAACAGCAGACGCCAACGTTGCTTGATTTCCGGCGCGCTGGCCAATATTTCAACGGTTGGCGCAATCAATTTTTGCATGGCAAGATCGGCGCAAAGCTGCTGTACGTGGTTCTTATCGCTCGGATTGCCGGGCGCCTGTTGCTGCAGATGCGCCGCAAGAATCTCGGGAAAAAACACCAGCAAATCCTGGCGCTGATGCAACGCCGTCGCCAGCATGTGACCAATTTCGTTTGCCCGCGCTTGCACTAACGAATCGCCGGGTGATATAGTATTATTTTGTATTGTTTGCACCGGATACACGCCGACTGTCAGCGGCGTTGCCGGTTTGTTAGGCTGTGCCAACAGAACGCCCGGCGCGGTGACGAGCAGCAGGGCCATCCCTCTGCCGAAATGCTCGCGATAAAGTCGCCTCAGTGCATCAATTTGGCGCATGAGTTCCCTTCTTGAAATTGCCGGACGTTATAGGCGCGATGCTTTGTCGATTGTTGCGAAAGCGTCATCAAAAGCGACATGACTTAGCTTCCAAATATTCAGCTTTAAACATACCGACATCGCGCCGAAATGCGGTTAGCCGGCCAACAGGCGCTGTTTGTGCATGAGACATGCTGCCACAATCGTCAAATTTCACGCCACGAAATTGGGATTGCAAACAATGGAGGGATGTGATAGATTGGCGCTTGCCATCACGTTTCAAACGCTTTGGGTTTGGGATTTTTTCAACGGGGAGACCTTATGGCCAAACGCCCGGTCTTATTCCTTGCGCTTGCCTTCGGTGTGGGGATTCTTACGCAACACTTCTGCAATTTCTCCCCCGTGTTATTGATTTTTGTTTTCACACTCCTTTTGCTCGCCGCTTTTCTGATCATTCTTGCCGGCAGTGAAAAATATTCTCCGTTGGAAACGGTTCTGTTACTAGTTGCCTGTTTATTTGCAGGCATGCTGCGCACGCATCTCGGAAAGATTCCTGCGCGCGGCGACCTCTCGGCATGGGCACAGGATAACCGAGAAGTTTTGGTGTTGGGAGAAGTTAAAACCGCGGCAGAAGTGCGCCACAACTCCCGCCGATTTCTTTGCGAAGCCCGCGCCCTCAACGACGGTTCCGGCTGGCAGCCTGCGCAAGGCAATCTGCTCGTTTATTTCAAAGCGCAGGATGCGATTATCGTTTCCGAAAAGATTATGCTGCGTGGCCGGCTCTCCTTGCCGGACTCGAGACGAAACCCGTCCGCGTTCGATTATCGCGCTTACTTGCAGGCGCAAGGCATTGGGGCAATTCTCTACAGCTCTGATTCGTTGCTGTGGCGCGCCGGGGAATTGCCATTTTTTTCCTTGCCGGCGCTGGTCGCCCGCGCGCAACTGTGGACGGAGACGCAACTGGCGCGCTTTGCCAGCGGGCAGGAACTTGCCATGCTGAAAGGCTTGCTGATCGGCCAGCGCGTTGACATTTCCTCGGAGGTCATGGAAAGCTTCTCGCGCACCGGTTTGATTCACATTCTTTCCGTTTCAGGCTTGCACGTCGGTTTTATTGCGCTGATGTTGATTATGCTGGTCGAGCTTTGCCGCGTGCCGCCGCGCGGGCAATCGCCGATCATCATTGGCGGCTTGATTTTTTATGCCTGCTTAACCGGCTTGCAGCCGCCGATTGTGCGCGCCACCATCATGGCCGCCGTATTGCTGCTGGGGCGCGCCGGCGAACTCACCACCAACATCTATAACAACCTTGGCTTGGCCGCGCTGATCATTCTGCTCTGGCAGCCGTTGCAGCTTTTTCAAATCAGCTTTCAACTGTCGTTTGCCGCCATGTTCGGCATTGCATATCTTGAACGTCCTTTGCTCTTTGCCTTCATGCGCCTGATCCCGTGGCGCTGGCCATTGGTGCGATGGGCGCTGGCGCTGCTTGCCGTATCACTCGCCGCGCAACTCGCGACATTGCCATTTACCCTTACCTCGTTCGGCCGCGTGCCGTTTGCCTCCCTGTGGGGAAATCTGATCGTCATTCCGGCCTCCTTCGTCATTGTGGCGACTGCCGCAATCGCGTGTTTCTGTGCGCCGTTTTCCGGGTTCGTTTCCTCGGCATTCGGCGCCGTGGCCGAGTTGCTCACCGCTTGGATGATCGCATTCACGAAATGGCTGGCGACTATTCCTCTCGCAAGCCTGGCGAGCGGTTCGGCGCCGCTGTTGCTCTTGTTGGGTTATGTTCTCGGACTTATCACATTTGTGGAGTGGCGGCGACAGCGCATGCGGCGGTTTTTGTTGCCGGCAATGCTGCTCACGCTCAATTTTTATATTTGGCCTGTTGCGCTCAATTTTGAGCCGAAACTGCGTGTGACGTTTTTTGATGTCGGCCAGGGCGATGCCGCGTTGCTGGAATTTCCCGGCGGCAAGCAGATGCTAATCGATGCCGGCCCGCGCGATGATTCATATGATGCCGGCGAACGTGTCTTGTTGCCCTATTTGCGCCTGCGCGGCATTGACCGCCTTGCCGCCGTGATTATCTCGCATCCGCATGCCGATCACCTCGGCGGCTTGCCCGCATTGGCGCAGGCGATCGCGATTGATTCCGTTTACTTTTGCGGCGCTGAAATCGATTCTGAACTGGAGCAGTTTTGTGAGCGTTTGCTGGATAGCCTGAATGTGACGCGGCGTGTGTTGCGCGCCGGCGAGCGCTTGCACGGATTTGGCCCGGCGCAAATCATGGCGCTTCGATCCGGCAACGCCCATCAGCCTCAACCGAATGTCAACGATGCCTCTGTTGTCATCAAAATACTTTTCGGAAAAACCCGCATACTTTTCCCCGGCGATGCCGAGGGCTGGGGAGAATATCAAATGCTCAAGCATGCGCAGGCGCTCGACAGCGATCTTCTCAAAGTCGGGCACCATGGCAGCCGCACCTCGAGCCTTCCCGCTTTTCTGGCCGCCGTGACGCCGGATTGGGCCGTTGCCTCTGCCGGTCGGCGCAATAAATTCGGCCACCCGGATGCGATGATTGTGGCGAGGTATGATTCCCTTCGCATTCCCTTGCTGCGCACCGACTTGAACGGCGCGATCGTGTTCGAAAGCAACGGCGATAAACTGCTGCGCGTGCGCTGAGGCAAGCGATTCTCTTGCCTAGAAAACCTGGCAAAATTTCCGCAGAATGCCGGTTTTGCCGTTAGAAATCTCATAAAATATTCCATCGCCCGCGAAGTTTGTGCGGGCGGCAGCCAAAGGGTTGGCGTTTTGCGCTGCAACGCAGGCTATTTTGGATATCACCATTTGCCACGGTTGCCATGGACAAATTACCTCAAACTCCCCCAGCTTCCGGTGACAGGTTTGCCCTGATCATCGGCATTAACACCTACCGTGATCCCGCCATCGCACCGTTGCGCTTTGCGCGAAATGACGCTATTGCCATGCAGGAATTTTTAACCGACCCGCGCTTTGGAAAATTCAAACCGGAGAATGTTCATCTTTTGTTGGATGAAGATGCGACCGCCGGCGATATTCGCTCACAAGTGATTTATTGGCTGGGCGCGCAGGTGGGCGAACGCGATGAAGTCTGGATTTATTTTGCGGGACGAGGGGCGACGAGCGCCGGACCTTTACGGCTGCAATATTTGGCCACGTATGATACGATGCAAAGCGATCTCGCAGGCACGGCAATCGCAAGCACGGAGCTTGATGAATGGCTGCACGTGCTGGCGGCGCAACGCATTTTGATTTTTTTGGATTGCGGCTTCAACGCCGATGGAGAGGGCAGAACCCTGGCGTTGCACGATACCGCTGTGGCGTATGATGAGAACTTCTTAGCCCCGCTGGTGCGCGACAATCGGCGCCATCTTATTACCGCAGCCATACCCAATCAAATTTGTTGGGAAGATGAAAAGGTTGAGCACGGCCTGTTTTCCTATCTGCTGCTGCGCAAACTTCTCAGCGAGTTGATGACCAACGAACACCCGGCGTTGACCTTCGACGATTTATATCAACATCTCGCCATCGAAACGCCGCGGCGCTCGGAATCTTTTGGGGTCGTGCAAAATCCCCTGCGTTTGGGCGGCAACGGCGATTTTGTTTTATTAGCGCCCTCGCTCGCCGCGGTAACCGGCGCGCCGGCGATCACCGAGGCGACCCTCGAACAAGTCGAGGTTTTACTGCTGCTGGCGCAGCAAGAAGCGCGCGCCGATCGCCTGGAAAAAGCGCGTGATTTATTGCAGAGTGTTTTGCAAATCGATCCCGGAAATCAGAAAGCCCAGAGCGGTTTGAAAATCGTTCTCGACACGTTCGAACGCGTCGACCGTGAGCAGAAAATCAACGAAGCCTTCACGCGTGCACGCCGCTTTATCGACGAGCATAATCCGCGCGCGGCCCTGGAAGCCTACCGCCAGATTCTACAACTCGATCCCGCCAGCAAATCGGCCGCGTTGGGCATTGAATCGTGTGAGGCGCTGCTGGCAAAAGAACAGTCTGTAGAAGCCTCGCCGCTGGAACCGGCGCCGCTCGAGCCGGTAAAGCCCGCCCGTCACACGAAACCCTACGATCGTTACATTTGGCCTTATATCGGGTGGTGGATCTTACTCTGGTGTTGTTGGAAGGCGTTTGCCCATCTCGTGGATCCGGATTCCTCTTCATCCTTTATGCAGCATGTTTTCGTCGATGCCTTTTGGGGCGCGGTCATCGGTTTCATTCATGGCACCTTGAACTATGCCGTCATCAAAACCGTGAAGATGATCCGCCGGCGGCGGCTGCTGCACAAAGCCTGAGACAGGCCAGGCTTTCAGAAGGGGCGGTCTTTTTTCTCCTCGCGCATTTGCTTCAACAAGTCAATCTCCCGGTCCAGGCGTTTCTGCCGGCGGTTGATCGAATAAAGATAGCCCACGATCAACAGCCAAACGACCGCGTATCCGGCAAAGAGAAAATTCATGTTCTTGTTGGGATTCGGCGTTTGCAAAAGCATCACCATCCCGTGCCACAAGCTGACCATCAGCATAATCATATCTGATCATTCTCCCAAAATTTAGTTTTCACGTAAAGCCTCATTCGCCGGCATAGGCAAGTTCCTGCTTCATTGCTTTCACCGCAAGCTGGCTGCGCTCGAGGCGCAAACGCTGCACGAGCAGGAAAAAGAACAGCAGCGCAAACGTTGCGATGCTGAAAATAAACGCATACCGCATCGTCGGCTCCAAACCGGAGTCCGAGCCGCCGAAAATCACCGGCTGCGGATGCAGCGTGCGCCACAAGCGATTGGCCAGGTAAACGATGGGAACATCGACAAAACCGACGATGGCAAAAACTGCCGCGAAACGCGCGCCGCGCTGCTCCTCGCCTGTATACACGCGCAGCATCATGTAGCCGACATAAATAAACCAGAGAATCAGCGTGGTGGTCAAGCGCGGATCCCAGGACCACCAGGTGTTCCACACCGGCCGCGCCCAAATCGGGCCGGTAAGCAACACGATCGTCGTAAGCATCACGCCGACTTCTGCGGCGCAAAACGCCACCCGGTCATCCCAAATGCGGTGCTTGGCGAGATAGCGAATGCTGTAAATGAAGGTCACCGGGAACGCAATAGCCAAAGCCGTAATCGCCGCCGGCGCGTGAAAGTAAAAAATGCGCTGCACGATACCCATGCTCGCTTCCGTCGGAACGACGATGAAGATATTGTAAAGATTGATCAGCATCATCACCGTCGTGATTCCCGCCAGGATTGTTGCCCAGCGGTGCAATTTTTCAGCAGCAGGCATGATTTTCACCTCGTTTCTTTGAATCTAAAATTCGAACTTCAATGCTCGCAATCGCCAAAGCTCTGTCACGGCATGGCCATGGCATCGGCGGTGCAACATTCTGCTTCAATCTCAGCGAAACCCGCCAACTTCACGCCAATCGTTTAAATTGATCGAAAGTCTTTAACGGCCAAACATCCGAATAGCTTTTCCAATTCTAAACCGCGCATGAGCGCGAGTTTAATCGAATTCGCGTCCCTTTGCGCTTAAAAAAATGCGCAAATCATTTGAGCGGCGCTCCCGAGCTTTTAACCGTTTATTCTTCCAACACGTACTCGAACGTCACAAAACATACCGTAATAAACACGACATCGAACAAAACCAAGATTTTGAGCCAATCGCCGAGATCGGACCACGAGCGCCCGGCCAGCGCGCCGGCGGTGGCATGCACCGCCGCGAGAATCACCGGAACTTGAATGGGAAAGAGCAGTATCGGCAGCATGATCTCGCGCGTGCGCGTATTCACAGACATGGCGCTGAACAGCGTGCCAACCGCGGCAAAGCCGATGGTGCCGAGCAAAAAAATCACCGCAATCTTGCCGAGGCCAACGCTGATATCGACATTAAAAAAAATCGCAAAGAGCACAAACGTCGGAATCTCGATCAGGAAGATGAAAATGATGTTGCCGCAGGCTTTCGCGAGAAAAAGAATGCCGCGATCGAGCGGGGCCACCATCAAACCATGCAGGCTGCCGCGCTCGACTTCGTGAATCATCGAGCGATGCAGGCCCAGCACACTGGCAAATGTAAACGCGACCCAGAGCAACCCCGGCCCGGCCTCGCGCGTCGCCGTGCTGCCCGTTTCAAACGTGAAGCTGAAAATCACCACCACGATGAGCGCAAACATCAACATGGAAGAAAGCAGCTCTTTCGTGCGAAATTCCGACAACAAATCTTTCCACAACAACGCCCACAATTTGGCAATGGCGTTCATCGTTCCCCCTTTGCCACCAAATCGAAATAAAGCGCGGAAAATTGTTTTTCCTCGATCTGCGCGGTTGCGCCCTGCCAGGCCACTTTGCCCTGCAAAAAAATCATGGCGCGATCAGCCATGGCCAAACCCTGGGCGAGATCGTGCGTTACCAACAAGATTGTGCGCCGCTCGCCGCGCACACGCTTGAGCCAGTGCGTCAACATGGTGGCCGCATGTTGATCGAGTCCGGTGTAAGGCTCATCGAGAAAGAGTATGCTGGGATCGTGCAACATGGCGCGGCCGATGGCGAGACGCTGCTGCATGCCGCGCGAAAAGCCGCGCACGCGATCAGCGCTGCGTTTTTCCAATCCCACGTCGGCCAGCACCGCGGCCACGCGCTTGCGCGCCTCGGGGACATCATAAAGCCGCGCAAAAAACAGAAGATTTTCGGCAGCGGAGAGATCGTCATACAAAAAGGTTTGATGGCCGATGACGCCAAGCTGGCGCCGGGCAGCCAGCGGGCGTTTGTGCAGCGGCTGGCCGTGAATTAAAATCTCGCCGCTGGTGGGCCGCGTGATTTCCGAGAGGATGCGCAACAGCGTGCTCTTGCCCGCGCCGTTCGGGCCGAAAATACTCACACATTCGCCGGCCTCGATTTGCAGCGAAACGCCGCGCAGCGCATAGGAAGAGCCGTAATTTTTAACCAGGTTTTTAACCGCGAGGGCGGGAGAAGAATTGGGCGCGCCGGCAGCCGAGCTCATGCCAGACTCTCTCCGCAGGCGGTGCAGAATTTATCCGCGGCGCCGGCCGGTTCGCCGCAGTTGTGGCAAAATTTGCTGGCGGCTTTTTTACCCTTTGCCGGGCGCACGCCGAGGGTCAAGGCGTCGATCTTTTTCATGAGGCTGATGGCCTCACTCTTATATTGCTCGCGCAGAGTGTTGTAATCCCCCTCCGAAAGCTTGCCCATGCGATAATCGAAATCGATATCGCGAATCGCGGCGTAAAGTTCCTCTTTGCGCGCTTGCCAATCTTCTGCTTGATGATTGCTTTTGAAATTTGCCGCGCGCGCAGATTTTTGCCATAAGGGATAACCCACAAACAGCGCGGTTGCGAGAACCAGCACGATGCCGATGAATTCAACCATAAAACACCACTTTCTTTTCGCGTTTTTGTTTATTGGCCGGATTGCCGGAATTCCTGTTCAAAACGATCGCTATAGCCGTCGGATTGGCCGGGCGCCGGCGCGTTCACCGGCCGGGCAGCCGCCGGATCGGCGCGCCGCCAACGCCAAACCAGCCACACAATAATTCCCACGCCGAACAACAGCGCCACAAACGGCCCGCTCCAAACCACCAAATTGAACCCCTCTTTGGTCGGCGCCGCCAAAATGCGCTCGCCATACTTGGCAACCATGGCCTGCAAAATTTCCGGCCGGCTTTTGCCGGCGCTGGAAAGCTGGATCACTTCCTGGCTGAGCGTGCGCGACTCGCTGCACACCATGCCGCCCAGGCAGCCTTGTACCGTCATGCCGCAGCCGCAATAACATGCGAGTTCGTTACGCAGCGCATTGAGCGCGGCATTACTGTAGGTTTTGGCGGCGCTGTCTGGCGCGGCGGCGTAAACCGGTAATGCGAACAACATAATCAAAATCGTCCGACACATGGGCTGGCCATCCTCAATGTGGTTATTTTCAAAAATGATTTTTATCCTAACCAAGAATTCGCAGACTAGCAAGCGAAATCTTTGCCCGGCGGTGGCCGTTCAGGGTTTTGCCTTTTTCACCCATTCGCCGCTGGGCAGTTGAATCCATGCGCCGGGCCTGGCGTTTTCGCGATTCACATTGGCAAATGCTTTTTCCACCTCCGCCAGATCCGATGATTCGATGTTTGGGTTGATGTCGATGATGCGCTGCATGATGATTTGGCGGTCGCGATTTTCCTCGGCGAGAATTTTTTCGACCAGGCGCTGGCGTTCGGCATTTGTCGCCAGTTTTTGCGGATCACGAATCTCCAGATAGCCGCGGGCATTCTCGCCCACCAGCCCTTCGCGCATGAATTCGTCCACATCGTCTTTGTTGAACTCGCGATTTTGAATCGCGTTCAACACCGTGCGCTTTTCATCGGAAATCGTAATCTGGCTGTCGGGATTGGCCGCGCGCACCGAGGCCACCATCCACACGTCCTCCTTGACTTGATTGTAGGTGCCGAGAATCTGATTCTCGAGCGCGGTTTTTTCGCCGGTGAACTTCATCTCCGGCGTGTGAATCGAGCAGGCGGCAACGCCGAGCGCCAGCCAGAAAACGAGAGGTTTTCCAGCGCGGCGGCGCTGTTCGCCTGCTCGCAAGCGGCGATCTTGTTTATTGATGAAATACTTCATGACACACACATCTTTCACAAATGATTGAGGTTAAATTTGCTGAAATGATAATGCCTGCGCGGTTGCCAAGCAAGAGTTTTCGTTTGGAGGGGAGAGGCGAATTGGTTATTTTATTGCGGGAATTTTGCCTCGTGTTCGTTGCCGCTTTAACCTGTGATAAGGCATTACTTTGACCCAGCAACAAAAAAAGGCCGTCGCACACCGACTGGCGCGTGCGCACGAAACCCTGGCAGCCGCAAAATTACTGGAAGATAGCCATTTTTATTTTTCGGCGTTCAATCGCTTTTATTATGCCTGTTTCTATGCCGTTACGGCTTTGTTGGCGAGCCGAGGTGTGGTGTACTCGAAGCACTCCGAGACGCCGTCTTTGCTCAACCGGCATTTTGTCGAAACCGGCATTCTCAGTAACAGGCTGGGAAAATTCTACCAGGACTTATTTGCTACCCGCCGGGAATACGATTATGTTGATTTCGTGACCTGCGCGCCAGAAGAACTCACCTCGCTGCACGAAGCAGCGACCTATTTCGTTGAAAAAATATCCCGGCTAATTGAAAAAGAGTTCGATTGAAAACTTGCATGAACACCCTTTGACAAGCTTCGAGCAATACCACCATGCAACCTCACGGCATTCTCGAAACTGCCTTATACGTGAACGACATCGAGCGCGCGGATGCGTTTTACGCAAGCGTGCTCGGTTTGCAGCGCATCAGCAAGCAATCGGAGCGCCATGTATTTTATTATTGCGGCGACAATGTGCTGCTGCTGTTTCGCGCCGAGGCCACGGCGGTGCAAGCCTCCTCAGTGCCTGCGCACGGCACGCACGGGCCGGGTCACATGGCATTTCTCGTGAGAGAAGATGAGATGGAGGCCTGGCGCACGCATTTGCAAAACTGCGGCGTCGTGATCGAAACCGAAATCCGCTGGCCGGAGGGCGGATACTCGATCTACTTTCGCGATCCCGACGGTAATTCTTTGGAACTCGCGACAGCCAAGGTCTGGCCTGCGAAATGAAGCAAAACGAATGCTCGGGCGTTTGTTAATCGTATCTGTCTGCTTATATCATTTGCACACGCTTCAAATGTAACCGCCCGGGCAGTCGTCTCCAGCGGACTGAACAACCAAACAATTAAGCCACCTCATGCCACAAACCGTTTCGCTTTTCATTCCCTGCCTGGTTGATCAACTCTATCCCGAAATCGGCTTGCACATGGCCAATGTGCTGCGCCGCGCCGGCGTGCCGGTTGAATATGACCAGCGGCAAACCTGCTGCGGCCAGCCTGCTTTCAACACCGGTTTTCGCGAGGAGGCGCGCCGCGTAGCCGAACATTTTCTCGAGGTGTTTGCCGGGAAAGAGGCCATCGTTGCGCCTTCAGGTTCGTGCGTCGCGATGATAAGGAATTTCTATCCCACACTTTTTGCGAATCATGCACGGCTCGCGGAAGCGACTGCGCTCGGCAAACGAGTTTTCGAGTTCTCAGAATTTTTGGTGAAACGCCTGGGCGTGACCGCGTTGGGCGCGCGCTTTCCGCGCAAAGTTTTTTTTCACAATTCCTGCCACAGTTATCGCGAGTTACGTTTGCAGAGCGAGCCCGTTACGTTGCTGCGCAACGTTCAAGAGCTGCAGTTGCTCAAAACGAATGAAGAACCGGTGTGCTGCGGTTTTGGCGGGCTGTTCTCATTTAAATTCGCGCCAATTGCCTCGAGCATGGCGGCGAGCCGCTTGCAGTATTTTGCGGCGCAAGGCGCAGAGGCGGTGGTCACGAACGATCCGGGCTGCTTGATGCAAATGCGGCGCGAGGCGCAGAGCCGCGGCAGCGCTATGCAGATTTTGCATTTAGCGGAAGTTTTGGATCGAACATGAATCGCGCGCGAATTTTGTTCAATCGTCCCGGCAAAAAAAACGCATCTCCTCCAAGCTGGACGAGCCGGAAGCAAAAAGCTTTCTGTAAGCGGATTTTATTGGGTAGCTGATAAAGCAAGGGCGGCATCCACTTACAATAAAATCCGCTTACGAACGTTTTTGCTTTTTTGCAAAGAGTTTACTTAAAAGAGACCAAGCGAAATAAAACCGGGAGGGCATGGCAAAGAAAGACACAGTTGCCGTGTTTTGAGTTCAGGTAAAGAACATCACGAGATCCGTCGGAATGACAATCTTGTATGCAAATGCAAACAAATAGAGCTTCATGTCTGAATACCAACAATTTCTTCAGCGCTCTGCCGTCAAGGCGAGTGATGCTGCACATCGCCAGAAGCTTGACAAGGCGATCGCCAGTTATGATCAGCAAGTGAATGCGACGAAGGCACGTCAATTCAAAAATTGGGGCAATGCGCGCGCGCTGGCTGCTGCCATCAAAAATGAGGCGCTTGCCCGCTTGCCCGATTTGCTCGAACAATTCGAAAAGAATTTTCTCGCGGCCGGCGGCAAAGTTTTCTGGGCTGAAACGGCAAGCGACGCGGCTTCTTATGTCAAGTCGCTGGCGCAGAAGCATCTGGTCAAGCGCGTGGTTAAATCCAAATCCATGACCACGGAAGAGATTCACCTGAACGAGAATCTTGAGAAAATCGGCGTGGAGGTGTGGGAAAGCGATCTCGGCGAATTGATCGTGCAGCTCAATAATGAAAAACCCTATCACATCGTGACGCCGGCGATGCACAAGAGCAAGGAAGAGATCAGCCGGCTGTTTCACGACAAGCTGAAGGCGCCGCTCACCAACAATGCCGAAGAGCTGACCATGATCGCGCGCCGGCATTTGCGCGAGGTTTATCTCACCAGCGGCATCGGCATCACCGGCGCGAATTTTTTGATTGCTGATCCCGGCGCCATTGTGGTCACGGAAAACGAAGGCAATGCCCGGTTGAGCATGGCTTGTCCGCCGGTGCATGTCGTAATTGCCGGCATTGAAAAAATGCTGCCGCGCCTCGCGGATTTGAGTTTGTTTCTGCCGCTGCTCGCCACCAGCGGCACCGGGCAGGAGATTACGAGTTACAATTCGATCGTGTTCGGCCCGCGCCATTTTAATGAAAGCGACGGCCCAACCGAGATGCATGTGATTCTGCTCGACAACGGCCGATCAGAGCTTTATCAACAAGAAAAGTTTCGCGAGATTCTGCGCTGCATTCGCTGCGGCGCGTGTTTGAACGCCTGTCCGGTTTTTCACACGATCGGCGGGCACAGCTACAACACCGCCTATCAGGGGCCAATCGGTTCGGTGATCACGCCGCATTTCAACGGCTTTGCCAAATTTCAACATCTCGCGGCTGCCTCGTCTTTGTGCGGCGCATGCAGTGATGTCTGTCCGGTGCATATCGACATTCATCATTTGCTGCTGGAAAATCGCTATGAGGCGGTGCACCGGCATCATCTCTCCAAGTTTTGGCATGCGGCGATGCGTGTTTATGCCTGGGTGATGTCGGATAGCCGGCGTTTGCAGAGCATGCGCAAGTGGCTCATCCGGCTGCGGCCGCTGCAACGTTTGTTTTTTCGTTCCGGCGAAGCGCCGCCGGAGTTGAGCGTGAAATCATTTCATGAACTGTGGGCCGAGCATGAAAACCAGCCGTGAAAGGGTTTTAAAACGATTACGCACCGCCGCGCCGGCCGGGCACTTCCTGCCGTCGCAGAGTGATGCACAGATTTTTGCGTGGCAGGCGGGAAATCAAGCGGAAGTGATCGCTGCTTTTGCGGATAAATTGTCTTTACTCAAAGCGGAATTTTATCGCTGTGCCGACACGCGCGAAGCTGCTTCGCAGTTGCAGGCTTTGCTGAGTCCGTTGGCGAACAACGATTCCGGCCAGGCCGGGCGGCCGCAATTTCTGCGGCATGTTTCGGTTTTGTTGGAAGAAGTTACGCGGCATGAGTCGTGGCTGCAAGCAAATGTCGCTGTGCAAACAGAAGATATTGCCGCGCGCGAATTTGCGCATTTCAAGGCGGGTATCACGACGGTGGAATCTCTGGTCGCGCGCACGGGCAGTATCGTCGTCAGCTCCGCCGGCAATGGCGGGCGGCGGCTCTCGGTGCTGCCGCCGTTTCACATTGCGATTGCCACGGTTGATCAATTGGTGAATTCATTGGATGACGCAATTGCGAATTTTCGCAGATCCGGGCGGGAACGTTTGACCAGCGCATTGACTATCATCACCGGGCCGAGCCGCACAGCGGACATTGAGAAAATTCTCGTGCTGGGCGCGCACGGGCCGAAGCGCCTGGCGGTGATTTTGATTGGGTGAAAGCCAGGTTACGTAATCATTTCGTTGGTATTGATTACATTCTCCTACAATACCCAAGCCCGACACGCCGAAAGCAAAAAGAAAAAGCCTCACGCAGAGACGCGAAGAATCCGCAAAGTTTTTCTGTGCTGAAGCTTTGCGGCTCTGCGTTTTTGCCTGAAATGTTTTGCCTTTAGAGCAAAGAGGGCACTTTTGATGGACTAATCATCTTCAACTGGTTCAAGACACAATTAGATGGCTTCCCGCTAAAATTCATTCACGGGATTTGCCGGGGGCATTTTTTTGCGGCCTCAGATCGCCAACGCCGTTTTAATTCCCTCCAGCGCTTTTTGTGTACGCTGCTCGTCTTGGATCAGCGCAAAGCGCACGTGGCCGTCGCCGTGTTCGCCGAAGCCAATGCCGGGTGACACCGCCACATTCGCTTTATCGAGCAAATGCTTGGTAAAAGCCAGTGAACCCAGTTTGCGAAACCGTTCGGGAATTTGCGCCCAGACAAACATGGTGCCCTTGGGCGGCGGCACATGCCACCCTAGGCGCGTCAGGCCGTGACAGAGTGCATCGCGGCGGACACGGTAATTTTCGACAATGTCATGCACACAATCCTGCGGCCCATTGAGCGCAGAAAGCGCGGCAATTTGCAGCGGTTGAAAGATGCCGTAATCCAGGTAACTTTTTAGTCGTTCCAGCGCCGCCACTAATTTGGGATTGCCCACCATGAAACCCAGCCGCCAGCCCGCCACATTGTAGCTTTTGGAAAGCGAAAAAAACTCAACGGCAATGTCTTTTGCGCCCGGCACTTGCAAAAGCGAGGGCGGGCGATAGCCGTCAAACGCCAAATCCGCATAGGCGAAATCGTGAATCACGAACAGGCGATATTCACGCGCCAGCGCAATCACTTTGTGCATGAACTCGAGATCGACGATTTCCGTGGTGGGATTGTGCGGAAAACTGATGATCAAATAACGCGGCGCCGGGCGGCCTTCCGCGCGCTCGCGGTGGATGGTGTCTTCAACATTCTTCAGGAAATCGGAAACCGGCGAAATCGGCACCGGACACACGCGGCCGCCGGCAATGATCGGCGCATACAAGTGAATGGGATATGACGGTGAAGGCGCCAATACCGCTTCGTCCTTCTGCAATACCGCAAGCATTAAATGCGACAAGCCTTCTTTCGCGCCGATGCAGGCGATGGCTTCGGTTTCGGGATCGAGCGTGACGCCAAAGCCGCGGCCATACCAATCGCAAATCGCCTGGCGCAAATGCCCAATGCCTCGTGAAACCGAATAACGGTGATTCTGCGGCACCTCAATCGCGCCGTGCAGCTTTTCCACCACATGCCGCGGCGGGGCGCCGTCGGGATTGCCCATGCTGAAATCAATAATGTCGCGGCCTTCCTGCCGCGCCTTTTCCATCAACACCGCGACCTGGCGAAAAACATACTGCGGCAGTTTTTGCAGACTCGGAAATTCTGATGCTTCAATTGTGTGGCTCATGACAACCTTCCTAAAACTAAAAATGAATTTACCCGGCAATGAAAACAAGTCGCCCACGGAAGTGAACTTCCCACAGAAAAGCTTTGCGGCTTACGTCCTGTGAGAGTCCGGCTTCAGTGGGCGATCTATTCACCAGCCCAAAGTTTTATCATCAAAAAACGTCGCAAAAGATGCGGTAAATGTAGAGACAAAGTTAAGCGTTTGCCAATGCCCCGCCGAAATATTTTCTCCGGCGTTTTCAAAATTTTCTTCAAAATAAATTTCCGCAATTTTTCTGTTAGTTGGTACAGGCATACAGATTGAATTTGGAGATGAGATTCTCCTGTTCTAAAATCAGCGAAATCTGCGCCGCCGGTTTCGCTGACATTCTGGGTAACCCGGACCGCTGCTGCACGCCAACGCCGCACCGCATCCTGCCAGCGTCCCTGCCCATCCAGGTTCGTGCTTCGAATCGTACCGACGCTGCTGCCGGTGTCACGGGCAATTTGTTGCGAAAATGAGATTCTACCGGCGCCGACATCGTCATAAATCATAACGGATGCTCTCGTACCATTACGGAAGCGGATCATCTCTGGAGGCTCAAGGATGAGGCTTCGCAATCTTCTTCGCTCCTGGCCGCCGCTATTTCCCTCGAATTTTTTCAGCACGCGCATGGTGAGCTTTACCCTGCTCACGTTTGCCACAGGCTTCATGGTGTTCACCCTCTGCCGGCACATTGCCTCGCCGCTGCTTGCCTGCCTTTTGCCCATGGCGGGCCTCGGAGTCGCGATGGCGATTGTCGCGCGTCTCAACGAACCGCTGGCAGCTGAAGCGGATCTGAAAATCACCCGCGTGCCGGAACGCGCCGGCCTCGGTAAAATTTTACATCGCGTCGCCGGTTATCTCGATGTGCAGCGCATTGTGCAAACCGAAACCTTGCACGAACGGGTGTTCCGGCTCGCGCACGATGCCATGTTCATTGTCAACGGCGAGTTGCGCTTCGTCGAAGCCAATGAAAGTTTCTGCGCGTTGTGGGGATTACGCCGCCAGGAATTGTTCAAACGAACCTTGCCGGAAATCATGGCCGAGGCCGGTTTCGAACAGGAAGATTTTTGCGCCTTGCTCGCACGCGCGGATTTTCAAGGTGAAATAACGATCACCAGCCGGGACGGCGTACAGCGTGTGTTTGATCTCCAGGCCATGCCGATTTCCAGCGAGCTTTACTTCGGCATTGCGCGGGAGGTGACGGAGAAGCATCATTGCCAGGAGGAATGGCGCCGCGCTGCAGAATGGCGCGAGCTGCTGTTGCGCAATATGAATGACGGCCTGCTGGTGATCGATCGCGAAGGCCGGCCGATCATTCACAATCGCGCCGCCGAAACCATGCTGGGCCTGCCGGCAGAAGAGTTCGAAAAGCTGGCAGTGCTCGATGGCAAGCTCGCACACGAATCCCAGCGCTGGGCCTTGCGCCCGGTTGGATCGGATGATCCGTTTGCGCTGGCGTTGCGTGAGGCGCGCAAAGCGCACGATTGCCGTGCACAGGTTCATCGCGATGATCGCCTGGTGCGCCAGCTTGTGATGAATGTTTCCCCGCTTTATGACGAGCATCAGGAATTGCTCGGCGCGCTCCTCACCTTGCGCGAATTGAGCCGGAGCGAACTGATGCGGTCGCGGGAGCCGGTGTTTCCGCATGCGCGCACTGAGCCGCAACAAATCATGCGGCTGACCGAGTTGGTGGAATTGGCCGCGAGCGCAGGGCATGAGATCATCAACCGCATGACGGGCATCATCAGTTATGCGCAGCTCTTGCAGGAACGCGCCACCGCCGGACAGGAAGAAGCAGCGTTGCTGCGCGGCATCGTGGACGAAGGCGAGCGTGTGACCGGCATTCTGCGGCATCTCCTCGCATTTGCGCGCCCGCGTCCGCATGAACGCCTGATCACACCGCTCGAAGGCGTGATTGCGGCTTCGCTGAGCTTGATGGCGCCGCGCCTGCACAAAGACGGCATTCGCGTTCACAACACTGCTGCGCCGGGTTTGCCGCCGGTGAGTTGCCATTGCCAGCAGATGCAGGAAGTCTTCATCAATCTGCTCAGCAATGCCCAGCATGCGCTCAACTTGAAGTCTCCCAGTGCCGCCACCGACAAAACAATTTTGATTCACACAACCCTAGCCCCATCCGAGAACGGCGGCGCATGCATTCGCGCCACGGTTACCGACAACGGCATCGGCATTGCGCCCGAGGTTTTGCCCATGATTTTCGCGCCCTTTTTTACAACGAAGCAAAAAGATGAGGGCACAGGCTTGGGACTAAGCCTGAGCAAGCAAATTATTCAAGATCACGGCGGCGAAATTCGCGTGCAAAGCAAGCTGGGGAGTCACACGACGTTTGTCGTGGAATTGCCGGTGGTGGAGTCCGGGAGGGAAATTGTTTAAATCAGACTGATCTGATTGTTGTTTGTCAAATAAAAAATCCCAGATTACTCTGGGATTTTGGTGGCTCCCGAGGTAGGATTTGAACCTACGACCTAGTGGTTAACAGCCACCCGCTCTGCCGGTTGAGCTACTCGGGAGTATTTTGCGACACCCAATATAGAAAAATTTTTTCAAAAGTCAATATTGGGGATGAATCGAGTTTAATTTTAAACGCCCACAAGTGGCATTATTATCACCGCGTTGCCACTCTCGTAATCACGCGCGGGCCGCAGCGACCGGTCCACGCCGCAAGCCTGTCAACTTTTCCCGAAAACTCGCCAAGTCATAGACTATGCCTGCGCCGATTTCATCCAAGACATTCTTATAGTTTTCAACCGCACGCCCGCCCACGATGAGCGCAACTTCGCGAGGCAAATAACGCCGCAGTTTGCGCAACTCATGCTCCAGCAACGGATCATCTTCGGGATAAACAATGCTCAACGCCACTGCCAGCGCCTGGTTGAATTCCAGCACTGCCGCAATCTCCTCGGCGGGCAGATTGGGGCCGAGATAAGTAATTTTCCATCCCATGGCCGCGGCCGTTGCCGCAGCCATGACTGCACCCAGCTCATGTAATTGGCCGGCAGGCGTGGTGACCACGATGTTGGGGGCATTTCCCGGCGTCTCCTGGCTGCTGCGCAGGCTTCCCCAAAATGATCGGATTACCGCGGTTACCAAATGCTCGTGAATCACACGCAGCCTGCCGTCGTGCCACATATCTCCCACCCGATGAATCAAATGAACCAGCACCTCGTCGATCAAAACCGGTTGACTTAGAGCCACGGCCGCGCGGCCAATCGCGCGTTCCAATTCACTGCCGTCCAACCGCTTCACAGCTGCCATGCAGGCTTCCAGATAAAATCTCGATGTGGCCGGTTCTTTTGGCGAGGGCGCTGGCACGCGCTCCATCTCCGGCTCAGGCGCGTGGTCCATGGACAAAATCTGGCGCAATCGTTCCGCGGAAAGCTCGGCAATGTTTCCAATGCCGTGCCCGGATTTAACCGCCTTGCCCAGGAGCATGAGTTTCTCAATATCAGCATCTGAATAGAGTCTCCGGTTTGTCGCGGTTCGTTCCGGCACAACCGCACCATATCGCCTCTCCCAAACACGAATCACATGAGACGATAGCCCGGTTTTTTGGGCAACAATATTGATGGGGTATTTATGATTTTTTTCCATGCCCGAATATAGCATTTTGTCTAATTTTTGTCAATATAAATGTTCACATAATTCGTTAATTTTTCTAACTTGTCTAAAAAATATCAAAAACTAATCACAAAAATATTGACATTTATTAGACAATTTATATATTGATAGACACAAATTAGACATTAATGGTCACGAAGTCAAAATCTCAACTTCACTCTGCAGCTTGTGAAACAGTAAAAGTCAACAACCTTACATGCTCAACAAATCATGGAGAACCCCGACATGAAGAAATTTTTGAAGCTTTCGCTTCTGTCCTTAGCCGTGATGATTGCCGGCTCTGCTTTCGCGCAGAATAAAGCGCTGGTGCGCGTCGCACATTTGTCACCGGATGCGCCGAACGTTGATGTGTGGGTGGGCGGCAATCGCGTGCTCGAAGATGTGCCGTTCAAAGCAGTCAGCCGCTTTCTTGAAGTCGATGCCGGGCAGTATCGCGTGCAAGTCACCCCGGCAGGCGCTGAAACACCGGTGGTGATCGATGCCAACATCAATGTTGAAGCAAACAAAGCCTATACGATTGCTGCCACTGGTTTGTTGAGCGCGAACGACCTGAAGCCAATCGTGCTCGTGGATGATCGCACGGGCGAGGCGCAGAAAGCCAAAATTCGCTTTGCGCACACCTCGCCGGATGCTCCCGCGGTTGACATCGCCGTTAAAAACGGTCCGGTGGTTTTTGGCAACGTTTCGTTTCGTGAATCCGCGGGCTACGCCAGCGTTGACCCTGGTGTTTATGATCTCGAGGTTCGCCTGGCCGGCACAAGCACAGTTGCCCTGGCCGTCAATGGCGTCAAGCTCGAGGCAAACACAAATTACACGGTATTTGCCGCTGGACTGGCCGGCAACGGTACGTTGAGTGCGCTGCCTGTGATTGATTTTGGCGTCACGCAAATTCGCGCGGCGCATCTTTCACCCGATGCGCCGAATGTTGATATCTGGATCAATGGCGCGCGCACGCTTGAAAATGTTCCTTATCAGGCGATTAGTGATTATCTCAAACTGACGGCCGGCGCATACCGCATACAAGTCTCGCCTGCCGGCGCGAATTCTCCCATCGTCATCGATGCCACCGTTGATTTTGAGGCGAACAAGGCCTACACTGTTGCCGCGACCGGCCTGTTGAGTGCAGGCGATTTGCAGCCAATTGTCTTGATCGATGATCGCAGCCCCGAGGCGCAGAAAGCCAAAATCCGTTTTGTTCACACCAGCGCCGATGCGCCGGCGGTTGATATTGCCCTGAAATACGGCCCGGTTCTCTTCAGCAACATTTCTTTCCGTCAAGCGAGTAACTACCTCAGCGTTGGCGCCGGCAGCTACGATCTGGAAGTTCGCGTTGCCGGAACGGCAACAGTCGCCCTGAGTTTGGATGATGTCACCCTGGCAGCCGGCACCAACTACAGTGTCTTCGCCATCGGTCAGTTGAGCAACAATACGCTAAGCGCGCTTCCTGCAGTGGATTACGGCATGACGCAAGTCCGCGTCGGCCATCTCTCGCCCGATGCGCCGGCGGTTGATATTTGGGTTAACGGCGAACGCGCATTGCAGAATGTGGGTTACCCGGCAATCAGCGACTATCTTGATTTGGTTGCCGGCAGTTATCGCATTCAAGTCACACCCGCCGGCGCGAATTCACCGATCGTGATTGACGCGACCGTAGCTTTTGAAGCGAATCGCGCCTACACCGTTGCCGCCACCGGCCTGCTGGGCGCGAACGATCTGAAACCGTTGGTGTTGGTGGATGATCGCGACACCGAGAGCGGCAAGGCGAAAGTCCGCTTCGTGCACACCTCCCCGGATGCCCCGGCAGTTGACATTGCCGTCAAGAATGGCCCGACTTTGTTCAGCAATGTTTCTTTCCGGCAATCTTCGGATTATCTCAGCGTCAACCCCGGCGCATATGATATTGAAGTGCGTGTTGCGGGAACGAATACCGTCGCGTTGACGGCGCCGAATGTCACGCTGGGAAGCAATACCAATCTGAGCGTCTTTGCCATTGGCCTGGCCGGCGCCGGTTCTTTGGCTGCCCTCACGGCAGTGGATTCGCGCGGCGGCAATCCGGCAACATTTCAATTGCGCGTTGCCCACCTCTCGCCGGATGCGCCGAATGTCGATATCTGGATCGACGGCAATCGCGTGTTGACGGATGTGCCCTACCTGGCTGTGAGCGATTACCTCAATCTGCCTGAAGGCGAACATCGCATTCAAGTTTCTCCCGCCGGCGCAACACAACCGATTGTGATCGACGCCACTGTGAATTTCACCGGCGGCAAGGCCTACACCGTTGCTGCCACCGGCTTGCTGGGCGCGAACGATTTGCATCCGGTTGTTCTGGAAGATGATCGCGTGCCGGATGCGCAAAACGCCAAGCTCCGCTTCGTTCACACCGGCGCGGATGCTCCGGCGGTTGACATTGCCGTGAAGAATGGCCCGGTGTTGTTCAGCAATATCGCGTTTCGCTCTTTTGGAAATTATGTTGCAGCGCCGGCCGGCAGTTATAATCTTGAAGTTCGCGTCGCCGGAACCAACACTGTCGCGCTCGAACTCACCGGCGTTGCATTGCAAAATGGCAAGAACTATACGGTCTTTGCCACCGGTCTGTTGAGCAACGGCACGCTCGGCGCTTTGCCGGTCAATGATCAATTCGTGACAACCGCCCTGAATGATCGCCTGTCGGCAATTCCAAAACAATTCGAGCTGCTGCAGAATTACCCGAACCCCTTCAACCCCGAGACGAAGATTTCATACGTTTTGCCCAACCAGAGCCGGGTGAAGCTCACGGTCTACGACATCCTCGGCAAGGAGATCGCCCGTCTCGTGGATGGCGTGCAGCCTGAGGGAAGTTATGCCGTGTTGTGGAACGGCCGTGACGCCAATGGCATGCCGGCAAAAACCGGCGTTTATTTCTATAGATTGGAAGCTGAGAATTTCAAACAGACGCGAAAGATGACATTGATCAAGTAATCTCTGCCGCGCCTCATCGCGTCTATGTGTTGTTCGATGGTTATTGGAGGTTTTCGGCTTTCGCAAGCAACGGCGACGGGCCAGCAATGCCCGTCGCCGTTTTATCCACTTGACGATTTTTATAATTCCCTTCAAAAACCATGGTCGCTGCGGATTCCGTATTACAACACGCCGGGAACTTGAACAGCACAAACGCATTAGTGGAACTGAAAAAAATCAAGACTATCAAAAAACTTGAACCTATTCTTAAAAAGACTGAACCGGTTTAAGGGCAATGATCGCAATCGCCGGTGGCTGTTTGTGCCCTACGACCAACTTTCAGATCAACTCGGGCTGCTGGCGCGTGAAAATCCGCGCACGCTGGGCATCATTCTGATTGAAAACCGCTGGAAAGCGGAGCGCCGGCCTTATCACAAACAAAAACTCGCATTCGTTCTTTCGAATTCACGGCATTTTGCTTTGGAACAAGCCGAGCGCGGTATTGCGGTGCGCTATCTTTTTTGTGATTCGCCATATCGCGAAGCCCTCAGGCCTTTATGCGCCGAGCTTGGTCCGTTGGAGGTGATGCAGCCCGCGGAGCGCGAATTGCGCGTCGATCTTCAGCCGTTATTGGAAAGCGGCGCATTGAAAACCATTCCCCATGATGGCTGGCTAACGACTGCGGAACAATTTCATGCCAGCCAGAAAAACAAAATGCCCTGGCGCATGGATGCATTCTATCGCTATGTCCGCCGCACCTCCGGCATACTGATGAAAAATGGCAAGCCGCTGGGCGGAAAATTCAGCTTTGATGCGGAGAATCGTCGGCCGTGGAAATATGAACCAAAGGCGCCCACGCCGCCGAGTTTTGCGCTGAGCGACATCAAAACCGAAGTCGGCGAGTTGATCGAAAAACAGTTCGCGCATCATCCCGGCCGGCTCGATTTAAGCACAGTACCCGCGACATTGCACGACACAGAACAACTCTGGGACTGGGCGAAGCAAAATTGCTTGCCCTGGTTCGGGCCTTATGAAGATGCGATGTCCACGGCCTCGCGCAGTTTGTTTCACACGCGCTTGTCGCCCCTGCTGAACCTGCATCGCTTGCTGCCGCAGCGTATTGTGGCAGAGGTTGAACAATTGAATCTGCCCCTGGCAAGCCGAGAAGGATTCATTCGGCAGATTCTGGGGTGGCGTGAGTACGTGCATCATGTGCATGATGCCACCGACGGCTTTCGCACTCTGCCTTCGGTAGAAAATATAAAAGCGCCGGGAGATGGAGGTTACCAGCGTTGGGCAAAGATGGACTGGCCGGCCTCTCTCAGTGATGATGCACGCCTCGACGGCGGCGCTGCGCCTGCCGCTTTGGGCAATCAAACGCCGTTGCCGCCGGCTTATTGGGGCGAAGCCTCCGGGCTGGCGTGTCTGGATCATGTTGTCAATGCGGTCTGGGAGGAGGGTTACAGCCATCACATCACGCGCTTGATGGTGCTGGCGAATCTCGCAACACTGCTGGACGTTTCACCGCGCGAGTTGGCCGACTGGTTTTGGGTGGCATATACGGATGCTTACGATTGGGTTGTCGAACCGAATGTGTTGGGCATGGGAACATTTGCGGTTGCTGATTTCATCACGACCAAGCCTTATGTTTCCGGCGCCGCCTACCTCAATCGCATGAGCGACTATTGCAGCCATTGCGCTTTCGATCCCAAAGCGAATTGCCCGATCACACCGCTTTACTGGGCATTTCTGGCGCGACATGCCGGGAAATTGAACAAGAATCAGCGCATGACATTGGCGCTGTCAGCATTGCGCAAACGCAGCGCAACACAACTCCGGCACGATCAAGAACTTTTTGGAAAAGTTCGAGCAAAGTTGATTGGCGGTGAGAAATTGACGCCTGCAGTGTTGCAGGCTTGAGCTTGCCGCTCGCAAAATCGCATGATCAATCAAACCGAGACAACGTCTGCTGTGAAAAAAGACTCGCGCGCGGTGCTGCTCACCGGCGCGAGCGGGTACGTGGGCGGGCGTTTGTTGCGCGCGCTCGAAGCAAAAAGCTTCAAAGTTCGCTGCCTGGCGCGCCGTCCGGAATTTCTCGCGCCGCGCGCCGGGCCAAACACGCAGGTGATTAAAGGTGACGTACTGGATTTGCCCTCCCTACATGCTGCAATGACGGGTGTTGAGGCGGCGTATTATCTCATTCATTCGATGGGTTCAAGCGGTGTTTTTGAAGAGGAAGATCGCAAGGCCGCCGCGAACTTTGTGCAGGCGGCGAGGGCAGCCGGTGTGAAACGGATCATTTACCTTGGCGGCCTGGGCCGGGGCGACGCGCTTTCGCCGCATCTCGCCAGCCGTCACGAGGTCGGGCGCATTCTCCGCAGCGCCGGCGTTCCGGTGATTGAATTGCGCGCCTCCATCATCATCGGCTCCGGCAGCCTTTCATTCGAAATGATTCGCAGCCTGGTGGAAAAATTGCCGATCATGATCACGCCTCGTTGGACGCGTTCGCTGGCGCAGCCGATTGCCATTGAAGACGTGATCGCGTACCTCGTCGCGGCGTTGGAAGTTGCGCCGGATGGCGTTTTTGAAATCGGCGGCGCCGAGCCGGTTTCCTATCTTGATCTCATGAAAGAATATGCCCGCCAGCGCGGCCTCAAGCGCCTCATCATTCCGGTGCCGGTTCTTACGCCGCGCCTTTCAAGTTTATGGCTGGGATTGGTGACGCCGTTGTATGCGCGCGTCGGACGCAAACTGATCGACAGCGTGCGCAATGAAACGGTGGCAAACGATGCCCGCGCCCGCGAAATTTTCGCCCTCAAGCCGCGCGGTTTTCGCGATGCCATTGCCCGGGCATTGATCAATGAAGACGAGGAATTTGCCGCCACCCGCTGGTCGGATGCGTTGTCTTCGCCGGGTGAAATCAAAGCCTGGGGCGGCGTGAAATACGGCTCGCGCCTGGTTGATTCACGCGCAATAACGGTTGCTTGTGAGGTCGCGGAAGCGATGAAACCCATTCGCCGCATCGGCGGCAAGAAAGGGTGGTACTATGGCAACTGGCTGTGGCGCTTGCGCGGCTTTCTGGATTTGCTGCTGGGCGGCGCCGGCATGCGCCGCGGCCGCCGCGATCCCGAATGGCTCGCGCCCGGCGACACCGTTGATTTCTGGCGCGTCGAAGCTTTTGAGCCGGATCATCTGTTGCGGTTGTTTGCTGAGATGAAACTGCCCGGGCGCGCCTGGCTACAATTCGAGATTGAGCCGCACGCGCACGGCGCGAGGATTCGTCAAACCGCGATCTTCGATCCCGCCGGCTTATTGGGATTGTTCTATTGGTACTTGTTATATCCCTTGCACGAACTGGTTTTTGCCGGCATGCTGCGCGGCATCGCCCGGGCGACTGGGAAAGAGTATCAAGATCAAAAATGAAGACAAAGATTCATTATTGCACTAAGTTTTCAGAGCTAAGAATGTGGATTAAAATCTACGCAACAACAAACTAGGAGGAACATCATGCCAACTCTAACCTTGAGAACCAGGAAAAACGGCGCAAAGAGAGTCGCCGAAAACCGGGCGGCTGTCAAAAAAGCGAATTTGCGGCAAAAGGCGCTCACCGACAAAAAATCGTTGAGTAAAATCAACGTTGCGGCTGCTACCAACTCCAATGGCGTGAATCTCAAAATCGGCCAGCCCGCTCCGGATTTCATGCTGCCGGATGATCGCGGCCAGCAGGTTCGCCTATCGGATTACCGCGGAAAGAAAGTCGTGTTGTATTTCTATCCCGAAGACGACACCCCGGCGTGCACCAAAGAAGCCTGCGCGTTCCGAGATAATTTTGGCGACATTCAGCTCAGCGGCGCGGTGGTATTGGGTGTCAGCGCCGACTCGGTGGCCTCGCATTACAAATTCAAAACGAAATATCAATTGAATTTTCCCCTCTTGAGCGACGTGCAGCGGAACGTGTTGCGGGCTTACGGCGTTTGGCAGGAAAAAACCATGTTTGGCCGGACCTACATGGGCGTGGTGCGCTCGACCTTTATCATCGATGAACACGGAAAGATCGCTAAAATCTTTTCCAAGGTGAAAATTGACGGGCATGTGGCGGAGGTATTGGCGGCGCTGTAGGCGAATGAAAGAATCAGATTTGATCTAGCCTGAATTATTCATACAAAAGATTTTGAAAGAGCAACAAAAAAGGCCGGGCATGTTTCCGGCCTTTGCTTTTTAACTCGACTATGTCACATTCCAAAAATCACCGCAGTGGCGCGGAGATCGCAGAGTAAGATTTAATAGAATTCCCAGCGAACTCCGCCTCTCAGCGGTGAATCTGGCATAGTCAAGTGAAGATTTGGTTTGAAAACGACAACGTTGCCCAAGCAATCACAGCACCCGCAGCGCTCAACTCACCGGCTGCGTCTGCTTGATCAACTCAAGATCAGGTTTGGATTCGTCGCTGAGCTTGACTTGGCCGCGTTCCTCGCGCACGACGCGGGAATACAGTGAAAGATCGCGATCAAACAGCCATTGAAACAGCAAGCGCGTCCAGGAATAATGCGAGATTAAATTATCATAAGCTTCCGGCGCGGTGCGCTTGATCTCCGGCAGTTTGTTCCACGGCACCGAGGGAAAATCATGGTGTTCGTTATGATATCCTACATTGAACGCGAGGATATTGAGTTTGCCATAGTAGCTGTAGGTTTCTTGCACGCCCTTCTCATCCACCATATAATGCCGTTGAATCCAGCGCGCGCCGAGCGGGTGCAAGCCGATTGAAAAAAACAGCGAGGCGAGCAGATAGAAGAACGCCATCGGGCTCCAAAATACCCACACCGCGACATTGAATGTCATTTGCACGATCAAATTGAAAATGCTCCAACCATCCCACAAATTCAGCTCTTTCAAGCGCAGCGGGCGCGTCGCTTGAAAAAATGGATAAAACAACAGCCACGCTGCCTTACCCCACCAGGAATTGCCGATGAGTTTTGCTTCCCAATGGCTGGGCAAGTCCGCATCCAACTCGTAGATGCCCTGAAAGGCATGATGCTTCAGATGATATTTCTGAAACGAAATGGCGCTCGGCACTACGATGGGCAGATTGGCGATAATTCCTGCCAGGTTGTTGAACGCCTTTCTATCGAAGAGTAAATTGTGGGCGCATTCATGTATCATCACAAACAACGCATGGTTGGCGAACGCGCCGATGGTGTAGGCGAGCAACAGCATCGCCCACCAGGGTTGATCTTTGATAAGGTATGCGGAAACAAGCTGCAAGCCGACGATGCCCAAAATTACTAGAAAGGTGTAAGGATTTTTGCCAATGTACTGCCGGACCTCGGGGTGTTTGCTCAAAATTTCCTTCGTGCGATCACGGTGGGGTTCACGGGTCTGCGAGTGGGTGAAATCTTCTCGTTTGGTGTTCATTTGATCCCTAATTATGAAAACTACCTTGGATAAATTAAAATCGCGCCCGTCATCCTGGGCACAAGGCGGGCATCAATCCTGAAAACGGAGGCCAGCATAGCAAATAATTTCTATTTTGTCAAGCAGGGAAATCACAGGAGTAAGATGGCAATTCCGATCACTGACCGGCTGCTCTTTCGCCATTTATGTTGGAGCTATAGGTTTAAAAGTTGATTTATGGCCTGAAAAATTGAGCGCCCTTCGGCTGTTTCGGAAAACTGACCCGTAACAAAATATCGGTTATCTGCATCTCGTTATTTATCATGAAACATTTCCATTTATTTGCCGTCTTGTGCTGGCGCATGCCTCCCTTAAGAAAAGAATTTTGTGAAATCGGCATGATTAGCGGAATTTTCACAAAATCTTTCAAAACGATATAATCTCGCAAGAGCAGGCGCGGGAAGCGCGCCAAAAGCCTCACATTCGTGTTTCTGTCAGCAATCAAACGTCACCCAACCTCAGCGGAGAAGCAGAGAACATGTCAAAAAAGAAAAAGCTAGTGATCGGTTCCGGACTGGTTATCGCAGTTGCCGCCTTGGTGGGAACTGCCATGATGAAAAAGAACGGCAAGCAAGAAATCGAGGTGCAAACCGCGCCGGTCAAACGGCAGCGCGTGGTGGAGACGGTGACGGCGACGGGCAAAGTGCAGCCCCACATTCAGGTCAAGATCAGCGCCGATGTCAGCGCGAAGATTACCAAGCTGGCGGTTAACGAAGGCGCCTGGGTGGAAAAAGGCGATTTCCTGCTCGAGCTTGACCGCGAACGCTATATTGCCGCCGTCGAGCGCGCCGAGGCCAGCATGCGCTCGGCAGAGTCCGACGCGAAGTTAGCGCAGGAAAGCATGCGCAAAGCGGAGAAGGATTATCAACGCACCAAGGAACTTCACGAGAAACAGCTTGAATCCTCCGCCGCTTATGATGCCGCTGCGGCAACCTATCAGGTTGAAAAAGCGCGTTTCGAATCGGCGCGCAACAATGTTGAACAAAGCCGCGCGCTGCTCAAGCAGGCCAATGACGATCTTTCGAAAACCAGAATCTATGCTCCCATGGCCGGCACCATTAGCCAATTGAACAAGGAAGTCGGCGAGATCGCTTTGGGATCGCAATTTCAGGAAGACGTCATTTTGGTAATCTCCGATCTTGTGGGCATGGAAGCGCTGGTTGATGTTGACGAGAATGACGTGGTGGCAATTTCGCTGGGCGATACCGCCAACATCGAAGTCGATGCCTTGCCCAACACCATTTTCCGGGGTTATGTTTCCGAGATAGCCAACACCGCCAAAGTCACCGGCTCGGGCACCGCGGATCAACAAACGGAATTCGAAGTGAAAGTGGCGATCACCGGCACGACGCTGGGACAGACGGCGAACGGCGTTGCCCAAAACCTCGAGATCACGCAGCAGCGCTCGACTGCCGATCTCCGGCCGGGCATGACGGCGAGCAGCGACATCGTCACGGAAACGCGCGACAGCACGCTGGCGGTTCCGATTCAATGCGTGACCGTGCGCACGATGGATCAATTGCAAAAGAAACCCAGCGAGGGCAAAAGCGGAGAAGCCATCGCAAACGAATCTTCACAGCCGCAGTTTACGCCGGACAAAGACGGTTTTGTGGAAATCGTTTTCGTCGTGAAAGAGGGCGCGGTTGAAGCGCGGCAGGTGAAGACCGGCATTCAGAGCAATACGCATATTGAAATTTTAACCGGGCTGGCCGAAGGCGACGAAATCGTCACCGGCAGCTATCGCGCGATCAGCAAAGATTTGCAGCAGGGCGCCAAGGTCATGGTCAAGAACGCGGAAAAGAAGAATCAAACATGAAATACTTGAACGAGTTGAGCGAGTCGTTGCAAATCGCTTTCGCCGCCATTCGCGCCAACAAATCACGCGGCTTGCTCACGACGTTGGGCATCATCATCGGCATTGTTGCGGTGGTAACCACCATGACGGCGGCCAACGGCCTGGAGAATTCCTTCAAGGAAAGCATTTCGGCCATCGGCTCGGACGTGATGTACGTCTCGCGCATGCCCTGGGTCATGACCGGCAACTGGTTCGAATACCGCAATCGCAAAAATCTTGAATTGCGTTATGCGCAGGAATTGGAGCGCCGGTTGCGCGAGGCCGCCGCCGTCAATCCCACCACCGGCACACGCAAGAGCATCAAATACGAATCCAAAATTCTCAACGATATCAACATCGTCGGCACGACGGACAAGCACATCCTGGTTTCCAGCTCGCTGCCGGAATTCGGCCGGTTTATGACAGAACTCGATGTGCAATACAAGCGGAATGTGTGCGTCATTGGAAGTGAAATCAAGGCGCAATTGTTTGAAAACGTCGATCCGATCAACAAAAAAATGAACATCGGCCGGGATATTTATATCGTGGTGGGCGTCATGGAAAAGCAGGGCAGCGCGGGTTTTTTTGGCGGCCCGAATTTCGACAGCCAGGTTTATGTTCCCATCACCTCGTTTTTGCGCTCGTTTGGCAGCAGCAACGATCGCGGCTTCAACATTGCCGTCAAGGCGCCCAGCCACGAGGAAATGGAGGATTTTGAATTCGCCCTGATCGGCGAGATGCGCAAAATCAGAAAGCTGCATCCGGTCGAGAAGGACGATTTCTCCATCAACAAAATGGACTCGCTGATGGCGGCCTACAACAATGTCATGGGCGTGATTGTTTTGATCGGCTTGGTCATTACCGGGGTTTCGCTGTTCGTCGGCGGTATCGGCGTGATGAATATCATGTTTGTGTCGGTTACCGAGCGCACGCGCGAAATCGGCATTCGCAAGGCGATCGGCGCGAAACGGCGGACGATTATTACGCAATTTTTGTTTGAGTCTTCCACCATTTGCCTGCTCGGCGGAGCAGCCGGCTTGCTGCTGGCCCTGGGCGTGACGGCGTTGATCAATTCCCTGCTCATGCCGGCCAGCGTTTCCATTCCGATTGTCATGGTTGCCTTGCTGGTGTCGGTTTTGGTCGGAATATTTTCCGGCATCGTGCCGGCGATCAAGGCCGCAAAATTGGACCCCATCGAAGCATTGAGGTATGAATAAATGAATACCATCGAAGCATTGCGAATGGCCCTGGGCGCGATTCGCACACAAAAGCTGCGTTCGTTTCTGACGTTGGTCGGCATCATCGCGGGCGTCGCTTCCATCATCGCGGTGATGACCGGCATCTCGGTGATCCAAAAAACCATGGAACAGGAAATGAGCGTGCTGGGCGCAACCACGTTTCAGGTGCAAAAATGGCCGGCGGGCGGCTTCAATCACGGCATCGATTGGCGCAAGATCCAACAACGCAAGCCGGTGACCGTGGCGAATGCCGACGCCATTCGCGAGCATGTCGAAACCGTGGATCTCGTCGGCGCGGAATTGTGGAGTTTTGGGCATATTGCGAAATACCGCAACGAGGCGACCAATCAGAATTTGACCATTTGCGGCGGCACGCCGGAATATTCCGCCAACAACACGCATTTCGTGCGGTGGGGGCGCAACCTCACCAATCAGGATCTCAAGATCAACGATTACGTCGTGGTCATCGGCCCGGCGATTGCCGACCGCTTGTTTCCGTTTACCGATCCTCTTGAAAAAATTATCAAGCTCGATAATCGCAAATATCGCGTCATCGGCGTGTTGGAAGAGAAATCCTCGTCAATGGGAGGCAATTATAACAACTACTGCCTCATTCCCATAACCACATTTCAAGAAGTTTACGGCATGCGCGACAACGGCGGCCGCGAACGCTCGGTCAATGTTACGGTTCGGGCAACGCGCCCGGAGTTGATTTATGATGCCATCGAAGAAACCCGCATGGTGCTGCGCGCCGAGCGCAAAGTTCCGCCGCGCGAGGAAGATGATTTTACCATTTTTACCAATGACAGCCAAATTAAGGCGTTCAATCAAGCCACGGCCGGGGTGAAGCTCGGGGCGTTTGTGGTGGGGATTGTGGCGCTGGTGGTTGCCGGCATCGGCATCATGAACATCATGCTGGTTTCCGTGACCGAGCGCACGAAGGAAATCGGCATTCGAAAATCGCTGGGCGCGAAAAGAAAAAGCATTCTGACGCAATTTCTCATCGAAGCCATCGTGCTGTGCAACGTCGGCGGCATCATCGGCGTGATGGTGGGTTTCGGACTCGGCAATATCGTTTCGATGCTCACGGGTTTTGCCGTGTCCGTGCCGCTGGAATGGGCATTCGGCGGCCTGGCGTTTTGCACCATGGTCGGCCTGACCTTCGGCATGTGGCCGGCGATGGTGGCATCGAAACTCGATCCGGTGAAAGCGCTGAGTTACGAATAAGCAGAATGCGCGAATGACTTGAGGTTTGTCATTACCAACGCAACGAGCCGCAACCCAATAGCTTTTGGAAGCGGATACGGCTTTTGCTTTATCCGCTTACGAAAAAATCTTTGCTTTTTATTACTGCGAATAAATTTTAAAGAGGCTAAAATACAAACGCCGTTTGTTCTCCGGAGGGACAAACGGCGTTTGTATTTTTAAGAGACTCAAACGCGCCGCGATTCATGGCGGCGCAGGCACGCCTTGCAAATCTACCAATTCGTGCTGCCGTTGCGGCCGAGCGTCGCTTCGCCCACCACGATCAAGATGCCGTTGTTGAACGGGTCGCGCAAGCTTAACATGCCGGTGCGCTGTTGAAAGCTCCAATCGTTTTCTTGCAAGCGGCTGGCAAGCATGGCCAACTCGGTTTCATTCGGCACGCAAATGGTGAGATAACGCAGGCCGCGTGCATCCGAGGGCGCCGGCCCTGCGCCCCGCCCGGCCCATGTGTTGAGGCCGAGATGATGGTGATAATGGCCGGCGGAGAGAAAAATCGCTTCCGTGCCATAGCGTGTCGTCAAATCAAATCCCAAAATCTCGCGATAGAAATGTTCGGCCACCTCCAGATTGCCGAC
This sequence comes from uncultured Cytophagia bacterium, assembly GCA_964457925.1. Taxonomy (GTDB): domain Bacteria; phylum Zhuqueibacterota; class Zhuqueibacteria; order Zhuqueibacterales; family Zhuqueibacteraceae; genus Coneutiohabitans. The sequence goes on along the minus strand of CAYWGH010000009.1, from coordinate 130,205 downwards.
ATGCAAATGCACATGCCCAATGCGTGTGTTGGGAGGCAACCCCTCCCATGTGATTTTGCCGCGTCCCAGCTCAGCCAGTAAGAGATCCAAATCCAGCGCCTCGGTCGTCATGTGCAATTGGCCTTCGTGCCACTGCCAGTCGCTGCGCGGCCGGTCGGAATAAATCTCGATGCCGTTGCCATCGGGATCCGCCAGGTAAATCGCCTCGCTGACCAGGTGATCCGAAGCGCCCTGCAGCGGATAGCGCATGTCGAGCAAATGGTGCAGCACACACGCCAGGTCATAACGGCCGGGCACCAAGATCGCGAAATGATAAAGTCCGGAAGTGTTGAGCGGCTTGGGTTTTGCATCCGGCAACAACGTAAGCGCGAGCAACGGGCGGGCGCCATCGGCAGAGAGCCAGGTTGTGCCGCGCTGACTGTGCAGCGTTTTCAAGCCGAGCATGCCGCCATAAAAACTCATGGATTGCTTCAGGTCCGACACGGTTAGGTGAACCGGACCCATGCGGGTATCGGGGTGCATATCGAACCTATCCCAAAAGATTTTTTTGAATTGATGAGCGTCGCGATGACTCAAGGTCGAGACTCCGTCCTAGATGAAGAGGTGTTGCGCAGGGCGCATTCCTATCGCCCGGAATTTTGACGCCGCGCTGCCCGAGGTTGGTGTGCAGAGGGGTGAAAAGCAGCGGCGTCAGGCTTTTGTGGTTGCAAAAAATTTTCGACAAAAGCCGGCGGCAAAATAAGGCTATTTCATGAAAAAGTCAAATCTTCAATAGGGATAGGGCAAAAGGCCCTGCTGCATCAACTCGCCGAGGAGGTAATGCGAGCCGGCAACGCACAGCAAATCATTTTTACGACAACCAGCCCGGGCTGCTGCAAAAGCTTTGCCCGCAGAATCGTAGGCGCGGCCGCGCAAACCCATGACGGTCGCCTGCTGCAACAAGTCGACCGCCGGGCGCGCGCGCTCTGTAGCTGCGGCGGCAAAGAAAAACTCCGCATTCAGCTTTTGCCAAGGCCGCAAAACTGGCGCAACGGCCTTGTCCATCATTAATGATAAAACGATTTTCAACTGGCACCCCGGAAAGAGCTTGGAAACCGCTTGCGTCAACACGCGCATGCCGTCAGCATTGTGCGCGGCATCGAGCAGCATGTCTGGCGTCCCCTGAAGCAGTTGCATGCGCGCCGGCCAATGCGTTTGCGCCAAGCCCTCACGCACGGCCCGTTCGTTGAGATTAAAGCCGGCGTTGTGCAAGAGCCGGGCAGCCGCCATGGCCAGCGCCGCGTTTTTGACTTGATGCGACCCGAGTAAATTCGTTCGCATGTTTGCATAGTCGAAGCCCAGCCGATTTGACCTGGCGTGAAATTCCGTTCCTTCGCGAGAGTAACGTGGCGAGCTAATTTTAATGGCTTTATGCGCTTCGATTAAGCGTGCTCGCTGTTTGCGGCAAGCCGTGGCAATCACGGCTGCGGCCTGCGGCTGCCTCACACCGCTTATGCAAGGTCGATGCCGTTTGATAATACCGGCTTTCTCACCCGCAATCTCTGCAAGATTTTTGCCGAGATAATTTTGGTGTTCCAGCCCAATCGAAGTGATGATGCTCAGCTCGGGCGTAATGATGTTGGTGGAATCAAGCCGGCCGCCCAGCCCGGTTTCGATCACAGCCAGATCAACCTGTTGTTCGGCAAAATATTTGAATGCAATTGCGGTGAGAACTTCGAAATACGTGGCCTTGAGTTCGTCAACGGTTGGCCGGCAGCCACGCAATAACGCCTCAAACACGCGACCGGAAATCGGTTTGCCGTTGATTTGAATTCGCTCATTTAAATGAACCAGATGCGGCGAGGTATACAAGCCGACGCGCAGCCCGGCTGCTTGCGCGATGGCTGCAAGCATTGCTGAAGTTGAGCCTTTGCCGTTTGTGCCGGCGACATGCACGCAGGGAAAAAATCGCTGCGGATGGCCAAAGAACCGGCTGAGCGCCCTGCTACGCTGCAATCCAAGTTGCCATCCGAAAAAACCTAGTTTATCCAAATAGGCCAGAGTGCTGCTACTTAGATTCATTTTCAATCGTGCCATATGTTTTGATGACTTTTAAAAGCGCATTCTGTCAAAAGTGAGAATTCGATCCTATTCCAGCACGCCCGCTTTCTGAGTCAACACATGTTAAAATTTTGAATGACGGTTACTTGATGACATAAGCACAAGGAATGTGCAAAAATTTTCCTAATTTTTGGAAGAGTTTTGCATAAGTTACACAATTGATCATCATTCTGGGCAATGTGGTTTTGCGTCGGCTATGATTGTCTAAATTTAACTTCTTTTAATTCGAATAGGATAGACTGCGATACCCGCTTTTTTTGAAGATTATTTGCCTGTTTGAATCTGCTGACATGCTGGCATAAGCATTGCAAACTCTATTTTTCTAATAAATCAACATCTTGCACATATGAAGCGGTTACAACAAAAAGCAATTTTCATGCTGGCTTTTGCGCTTCTGCTGCCGGCCATTGGTCGCGCGGGAGCTTTCGGCAACATTTCAGGCTTCGTCAAAGACAAAGAGACGAACGTCATGCTGCCGGGCGCGAACATCGTGCTCGAAGGCACGAACTTCGGCGCGAAGGCCAATAAGCACGGTTACTACATCATCTACAACCTTCCTGTCGGCAAATACAACCTGCGCGTCAGCATGATCGGCTACAGCACGCTGAAGCTGACTGAAGTCGAAGTCAAAACCGATCTGAACACAAGTCTCGAAGTTGCGCTGACCAGTCGGGTGCTGAATACTTCCGAGGAAATTGTGGTGACCGCGCCGCGCGTGCAAATCTTGCGGGATGTGGTGGCGAGCACGCAATATCTCGATGAAGAGACCATCTCGCAAACCACGCCGGGTTTGACCTATTACGATAAACTCGCGCTGCTGCCGGGTTATGTCGCCAATCATTTGCGCGGCAGCCGCAGTTCGAATGTGCAATATTTGATCGACGGCCTGCCGGCCAGCGGCGCGATGACGCGCGAAGCCGCGTTCACGATTCCAACCAGCGCCATTGCCGAGATGGTGGTGCAAACCGGCGGCTTTAGTGCAGAATACGGCAACGTCACCTCCGGGGTGATTAATATCATCACCCGCGAAGGCCGCAATGATTTCTTCAGCGCGTTCAAGCTCGCGCAGGATGTGCCGGCGCGCCGCGATTGGAGCTATGACAACGCGCGCCGCGCGGAATTTGCGCTGGGCGGACCGCTCAAGCTCGGGCTGGGTGGGCCGCTGATCGACGCCAATTATCTCGTGTCCGGCAGCGCCTATCTCACCGACACGCCGTTTCGCAAGGAATTGCGCCGGCATTTTCATGCGCCCATTTTTTCCAATTATGATTTGAACTCCAAGTTGATGTTGCGTTTGTCGAGCAACACCTTTCTGCGCTGGCAGGGCTTGTTCTCCGGTTGGCATTGGCGGCAGTATGATGAAGATTGGGCCGAGCGAATCTCCGCCCTGCCCAAGCGCTCCAACAAAAACAGCCGCATGGATTTGTCCGTGATTCAAACCTTGAGCGCGGAGATGTTTTACAAAGTCGAGTTGAGTTATCTGGATTTGCGCCGGCAAATCTCCGGCGAAAGCGCGGCCGGCGAGCAAACCAATGTGAGTTTCAGCAACGAGCAGTCATTGGCCTCGGCGTGGGGATCGGGCAGCGAGCCGTGGCGCGAAAATTTGCGTGAGCGGCAACTTCTCAGCCGTTTCAGTTTGGTGCGGCAATTAAGTCCGGTGCATCAATTCAAAATCGGGGTCGAAAGCAATTGGTGGCAAATATCGCTGGCGCGCGACCGTTTTTTGTTATGGCCGGACGGCCGTTCAGCGTCGCAGTTGGTGTACAGCCGCTACCAGGATTCGTTTCAACGGAATCCGTATGCATTATCCGCTTATTTCCATCACAAAATTGAATTGCCCGGGTTTGTTGCCACGCTAGGCTTGCGGACGGAATATTTTTCGGCGAATGCCAAGCAAACGCTGCTGCCCTCTGAAAATATCAACGACGCGCCGAATGATTCCATTTTAGCGTCGCGGCCGCGCCACGATAAATTTAAACTCACCGTCGCGCCGCGCATCGGCGTTGCCATTCCGATCGGCAACATCGAGCATCTCGCGTTAAATTATGGCTGGTTTTATGAATTGCCCGCGTTTTATTATTTGTACACGAATGCCGAGGGCAATGTCTCCGCGCGCTGGCCGATCTTCGGCAATACCAACATCAAACCCATTCGCGCCAAAGCCTGGGAACTGACCTATCGCCGCGTGCTCGCCGAGCACTCAACCTTCTCGCTCACCGGGTTTTTGCGTGATTTTGATAATTTGATCGACACGTTTCCTTACGATACCCAACAAAACGCGGCGGATGACAGACCGCAAACTGTTTTCCGTTATGAGAATCGCGCGACAGCGAGCACCAGCGGCATTGAGGCGGCGTATTGGCAACGTTTCGGCCGCATGTTTACCACCGGGTTCAGCTATACATATTTGACAAGCACGGGAACCGGTTCATGGCCGGAAGCAACGTTGTTGAGCCGCGGCCGGCATGAAACCACGAATGCGTACTGGGAAGAGCCGCTGGCGTGGGATCAGCGGCATGCGTTCAAGTTGAATTTTGCCTATCATACACCGAGCGGCTATCTCGTCAGTTTGCTCTCTCGCATTAACGGCCCGGCCACTGCCATCGAGTGGCTTAGCGACGCGCGCACCGAGCTGGGCTGGCGGCATTTTCTCGATTTGAAAGTTTCTGCGCCGGTGTTGCGGGGGCTGGGGCTGAATGTGCTGCCGTTTCTGGAAGTGCGCAATTTGTTGGATCAACGCAGCGTTGATCCCGAGCAAGGCGGCATTGATTTCAGCCAGCCTTCCCTGGAATTTGAAGAGCATCACGGCCGGAGAATTTGGGTGGGCATTAGCTACAACAAGTGATGCGCCCTTGAGAAACACCGCCCGGGCGCTGAGGCGGCAAACATGTCAAACCCTTTCGCAAGTGTTCATGTTTGAATCATAAAGCGCCCGGACGGTGTTTTCTCTAAAAAGAATCCATGAAAATCTGTGTCTATCCGTGGCTAAAAAAATTTGACAAGACACTGAGAAGAACCTCAATCCAACCGCAACGCAGTAAAAAGCCTGAACTCCTGAAACCCACCCCGCAGCAGCAACTCACCACGCCTTGCGATACCAATGTGCCACGATCTGTTCCGCCGGCTTGTTGTTGGGGGTGAATTCGTTGTCTGCCGGACCGCCGTAGTCAAGATAGCTCGGCCACTTCCACCAATAAATGCCGCGACACCAGAACTTCCCGGACAACGCCTGAAACATGGCTTCATAGCACCGTGCTTGATCATTCAAATTGACCGGACTGCCGCGCACTTCAGCATGCGGCTGCTTCCAGGGCGCGTTGGTGCTGGTAAAACCGATTTCCGTGAACAATACCGGTTTGCGGAAGCGCCATGCCACAGCGGCAATGCGCTCGACCACGGTGGTTGCGCCTGCGCGTAAATCCGCATCGCTGGCATTGTCTTTTTCGCTCAGCGGATAGTAACAATTCACGCCCATGAAATCGAGCGCATCCCAAAACGCGAGATTCTCGAACTCGTTTCCCCAATTTGCGGCATATGTCATCTCGCCGCTGTAAAGGCGGCGCAGCTTGGCAATGATCGTGCGCCATTCCTGTTCGTGCCCGACGGTGGCTTGTGCCAGTTCCACACCGAGACAAAGGATTTCCATGTCATACATCTCGGCGAGCAGCGCATAATGCCGCATCCAGCGGTAATAATAATCGAAGAAGAGTTGCCAATCTTGCGGCGTGGTCATGGCAATATCGCCGGGCCAACTGCCGCGCCCGACCCAGATGTGAGGTTTGAGCATAACGGCCATGCCGAGCGCATGCGCGCGGTTCGCGGCGTGCATCACGCTTTCATCGTTTTCACTGCCGGCGCCGCGCCACAAGCGGAAAAACTCCGGCTTTTGCGGATTTTCGATGGAAGTGAAGGGCGTGAGCGACACTGCATTCGTTCCCAAACGCGCGAGTTTAGCCAGAGCCTCGTCTGATTTGCGCGACAGATAGCCGTTGTGGATTTGATAGCCTTCGTGCGCGTGGCAAAAACCTTTTTGGAACGAGGTTGTCTTGGGAAATTCTTTGCGCGCTGCCGCAATTGCCGCGAAATGTTTCTGCGCCAGCGCCGATAGAAATCTGTGCCATGCCGTTTCGAGCGCAACCGCTTCTTCCGGCGCGGGAGACCAGTGCGCATAATTTTGCAAAAATTTTTCACGCCCCCAATTTTCAAGCAAAAACGCAACGAGAGTCGCGGCCAGCGGTTCCATCACCAGATCGGATTCGTTTTGCAACATTTGATTGTCGAGCAAATCCGCCAACGCCGGCATGTTGCCGGAGAGAAAAAGCTTGCTGGCCCAATAGGCATAGCCGCGTTCCCGCCAATTCTCAGAGAAATAAATGCGCAAGCCGGTTTCCAAAACCAAATGTTTCGGCGCGCCGAGTTGCAACCGCAGCAGCAAATCCGACTCGTGCGCGGCCTGGGCTCCGCTGATCCAATTGCCCAGCATGACATGCACTTCACGGCGCGGCAGATCACAATGCGCCAGTTGCGTATTCGAGGTGATCAAGCCTTTTTCTTCAAAGGTTGCATAAAGATGATAATCGATTGCCGGCAGGCCCGCCGCGTTTCCGAAAAATGCCGCGAGGCGTTGATAATTTTGCTCGCAGGTTGAAGCGAGCCGGTCAAGCGCCTCTATCGGTGGCATAAAACCGTGCGTATGAAAACGAAAATGCGCAGTTTCTTTGGCGAGCTTCGTCTCAGCCGCGAAATCATGATGATTTGCGCTGTCGAACGCCCAGCGCCGTCCCTCCTCTTGCGCAAAACTTCCCAATGCCATGCAGTTGCCGCGGCGGACAATGCGATAATCGCTGCTTTGACGAAAAAGCTCAAAGGCCAGGACTTCGTCATCGCGATTGCCGGACAGCACTTGCAGCGGCAGTTGCGGGTTCTCGGGATTGGGATAGAACAAAGAAATCACGTCACTGGAATCGCGATACGCTGTTCCGAAAAGTTCGAACCCGCCGTCTTCGAATTTGACCGGCAGACGCGCGGATAATTTTCTTAACCAGTGATTGGAGGCCGGTGTACCTACGAGGTAGACGGCATTGTTCTTGAGATCCTCACTGGTCGTCTCGCGATCGCTTTTAATCGTGACGGTAAAGCGGCGCGAACGATTTTTGTAATTCTCGGCAAAGGCTTGATAACGCGCGGCAAATTCCGCCCGGCTTGCGCCATAAACGAACAACAAGCGCCGTTCATTGAACAGCCGCTCGAACAATTCCTCACGTGCGGGCCAATAGCGATGATCCTCCTGTTTCACGCGCGCGCCGCCGAGATAATAAATACTCGCGATCAGGATAATTATCAGAGCAATGAGGTGTGCGAGTCGAAAAGATTTCATGAACCGGCCTGTAGGAGATGTTGAAGCGCATCGGGTATTGTGAAGGGGGAATGAATCACATTCATTGCTAAAAATCAACCGAAAAGCTACGAGAGGGGTGAGCACCTGAGCTGCGCGAGCGCAATTTGGAAAATATGTCAAACTCAACTTTCACGAAGTCTCCGGACGGAATTGCTTCATCGCAAATTGAGATATTGTGCAAAGCTCGAATTTCCCCTTGACATTACGCCCATGCCTGACTAAATTCGGCTTCCAATTTTTCATATAATGTGTATTGAGCCGAGTTACGGCTCCCTCTTTCAGATGCGCTGTGAGCCATTTGCTATCCCGAGCGAGCGCGATACGCGCTTCTTATTATATCCTCTTTGTGCTGTTGTGTTGGAGTTGTGGCGAGCGCGAACAATCGGCTTCCCTGCCCAAAACAGAAGTCAGGGCGCCCGCCCCATCCCCCGCAGCAACGAGTGAAATCCTCGGGCGCGTGAACTTTGCCGGCACACCGCCGGCACGCCCCCTGATCCGCATGAGTTCAGATCCTGCATGTTTGTGTAACGGATCAAACACCATGGCATCGGAGGAAATCGTTGTCAATGACAATGAGACCCTTCGCAATGTGTTTGTATTTATCGCCGAGGGCGTCGCACACAAATATCCCAGTCCAACCGAGCCGGTCATCCTGAATCAGGAAGGCTGCCGCTACACGCCGCGCGTGTTCGGCATTCAAACCGGCCAGCCCTTGCAGATTTTGAATAGTGACAACACGATGCACAATGTTCACGCGGCCTCACAACAAAACCCGCCGTTCAATCTCGGCATGACGCGCCACACCAAGCAATTGACGCGCACGTTTTCCCGCCGCGAGATTATGATTCCCATTCGCTGCAACGTGCACCCGTGGATGGCTGCCTACGCGGGCGTGCTCGAACATCCGTTTTATGCGGTTACCGGGGAAAACGGCAGTTACCGTCTCAGGCCGTTGCCACCCGGAGAATATGTGGTCACCGCCTGGCACGAAAAGCTGGGCCGAAGCGAACAACGCGTGACCTTGGGGGATTCGATGAAACAGACTGTCAATTTTGCTTTCAAACAAAACGATTCTCTGCTGGAATGATTGTAAACACTCACATTTGATTCCAGGCAGGGATAGCGCTGGCAGGCGCAATGACCAACACAATCAGTCAAGGGAGGAGAAACCTTCATGCTCGATTGGCTTCCGGAGAATGTGTCGACTTACGGTGGTAGAATCGACTTTTTTTTCTACGTCATCTACTACATCACCGCAGGCGTCTTTTTCCTCGTCGCGGGCGCGATGATTTATTTTCTCGTCAAGTATCGCCACCGCGAAGGCCGGCGCGCGGTTTACTCACACGGCAACGCCACGCTGGAATGGATTTGGACCAGCGCCACCACGGTGGCGATGCTGGTGCTTGCGCTGGTCAGCAAGCCGTTGTGGGGCGAGATCAAACAAAGCCGGCCCGCGCCGGATGTGCAAGTGCGGGTGGCGGGCAAACAATTCAACTGGCAGATTGTTTACCCCGGGCCGGATGCCCAATTTGACACTGCCGATGACTATCAAATCGACAATGATCTGCACGTTCCGGTTGACGCCGTGGTGCATGTGCATTTAAGCTCGCTCGATGTCATTCACAGCTTTTTCGTGCCGCAATTGCGCCTCAAACAAGATGCGGTGCCCGGCCACAACATCACCGCATGGTTCCAGGCAACCAAGCCGGGCGTCTACGAAATTCCCTGCGCCGAATTGTGCGGCTTTGGCCATTCCGGCATGAAAGGCACGCTTTACGTCGATACCAAAGAAGATTATGACGCATGGGTGCAACAGACCTGGCCGCCCGCAGAAGAAGAAGCGGCGCCCGCTGATCTGGCGCCCGCAGAAATTCAATAATGAAAATCAATCTCAATGCGTTAAATCGACTGGAGAGAGAAAATGGCGCATGCACATGCGGTTTCAACTGAAGAACAAAAACAACGGCGTTTATTCGGCGAAGTTTTTAGCGCGTTCATGATCGTGGTCGGCGTGTTGTTTGTGTTGGTGACCTTGCTGGCCAAGCCGGAAAGCGGATTTCTCGCGCGCCTGGCATTTGGCGTGGTTTCGATTATCAACGGCATATTGACGTGGCGGCGCGCCAATAAACTGTTCGGCGCATTGCCCTTGCTGTACGGCGCGATCTGGGCCGTCTGGGGCCTGCTGCACGGCGCCGGCAGCGCCTCGCTAATGGGATTCGCGGACTTTCTCGTGGGATTCTCCTATCTCGTCGGAGGCCTCGGCAGTCTGGCGGAAGCGAATCCGCACGGCTTCATCGGCACCTATCTCATTTCGCTCGATCATAAAATGATCGGCAAACAATTTCTCGCAGTGGGCTTGCTCATGATGATCTTCGGCGGCGGCTTTGCGCTGTTGTTTCGCTGGCAGCTTGCCTATCCCGATCAGCCGCTGCCCTTGATTGGCGCTTCCGCAGAATTTCTTGAAACCGGCGAGCCGAAAACCGGCATGGACAATCTGTGGATGGAATGGATTCAGAAAGACGACAGCGAAAAAAACTGGCTCGCGAAGAATATGCCGATGGGCGCGGTAGCGCCGGCGTTTTACAACTCGCTGTTCACCATGCACGCCACCATCATGATTTTCTTCGTGGTCATGCCGATTCTCGTCGGTTGTTTTGGCAACTTTCTCATCCCATTAATGATCGGCACACGCGACATGGCGTTCCCCGTGCTCAACATGCTTTCATTCTGGATTGCGGTGGCCTCGGGCGTGATCATGATGGCGGGCTTCTTTGTTCCCGGCGGGCATGCGGCAGCCGGATGGACGTCGTACACACCGCTCTCCGCCAATGCCGCCTGGACCGGCGTGGAAATGGGCCAGGCGTTATGGTCTTTTAGTTTGATCGTGCTCGGCGTGTCTTCGTTGATGGGTTCGATCAACTACATCACCACCATCATCAACATGCGTGCGCCCGGCATGACGCTGTTCCGCATGCCGCTTTCGGTTTGGTCGCTTTTCATCGTTGCCATTCTCTTGTTGCTCGCCTTGCCGGTGTTGACCTCGGCGCTCGCCATGCTCTTGTTTGATCAAACTCTCGGCACCAGCTTTTTCGATGTGAAGGGCGGCGGTGAACCGTTGTTGTGGCAGCATCTCTTCTGGTTTTTTGGCCATCCCGAAGTCTATATTTTGATTTTGCCCGCGATGGGCCTGGCCTCTGAGATTCTGCCGGTGTTTTCGCGCAAACCGATTTTCGGTTATCGCGCCATGGTCTGGGCCATGATCGCCATTGCGTTCCTGGGTTGGATCGTGTGGGGCCACCATATGTTTCAGAGCGGCATGAATCCCCGGCTCGGCACCACCTTCATGGTTTCGACCATGTTAATCGCCGTGCCCTCCGCCATTAAAACGTTTAACTGGCTCGGCACACTGTGGGGCGGCAACATCCGATTTACCGTGCCGATGTTGTTTGCGCTCGGCTTTGTGTCGATGTTCGTCATTGGCGGGTTAAGCGGCATTTACATGGCCTCGACGCCCGTCGATATGTTCATTCACGACACGTATTACATCGTTGCGCACATTCACTACGTCGTGTTCGGCGGAAGCATTCTCGGCATCTTCGCGGGCTTGTACTACTGGTTCCCGAAAATGTACGGCCGCATGATGAATCAAACCTGGGGACATGTGCATTTCTGGCTGACGTTCGTTTCGTTCAATTGCACGTTTTTCCCCATGCATATTCTCGGCGTCGGCGGGCACATGCGCCGCATTGCCAATCCGCTGCAATACGATTTCTTGAAGCAATTCCAGGGGATGAACGAATTCATTACCATCAGCGCGTTCGTACTCGGTTTCACGCAAATCATCTTTGCGGTGAATTTTATCTACAGCATGTACAAGGGCAAAAAAGCCGAGAACGACAATCCCTGGCGCGCGAATACGCTGGAATGGACGGCTGCCACGCCGCCGCCGCACGGCAATTTCGAGAAGACACCGACGGTTTATCACGGCGCTTATGAGTACAGCGTTCCTGGCGTCGAGGAAGATTACGTGCCGCAAACCAGCAGAACGCCCGTGCCCGCAGGCCACTGAACGCAACGGCGAGCGACGAACCTCATTCACAAAACACCAACGCGGAGTGACAAGGAACAGCGATGAAATCGGCGGAGCTTGCAACACAGAATGTACGATTGCTAAAAATCCTGTTGGGCGTATTGATATTTTTAGTCGTCGTGACGATTGTGAGTGTTATCGTTCTCAACTAATGCCGGGTCTCTCTGCCATGTCACCAATGACGTCGCCGCCATTTGCCGCAAGCGTGATTGCCTACGAATGGCGGCCACGCGCCGAGGAAGAGGTAATCGAGCTTGATCATTTTTCCGGCGATCCGCCGCCGATTACGCCGGAATTGCCTTATGGTCCGGACGACAACGGCCGCGACGATGATACGGAACCCAAGCCCGTGGGCAATGCCGTGCTTGGCATGTTGCTCTTCCTGGGCACAGATGCGATGTTTTTTGCCACACTCATTGGAGCGTTCATCGTATTTCGTACCAGCGCGATGAATTGGCCGCCGCTCGGGCAACCGCGCTTGCCGGTGGCTGTCACCGGCGTGAACACCGCGATTTTGTTGCTCAGCGGGGTCGCCATGTTCGCCGCATATCAACGCATCCGGCGGGGTGATGGCGCCGGCTTGGTCAAGGGACTGGCGGCCACGGCGCTGCTCGGCGTGACGTTCTTATTCATCCAGGGCTGGGAGTGGATCAAGCTTATTGAATTTGGCTTGACCTTGTCCTCGAGCGTGTACGGCGCAATCTTTTACGTGTTGATCGGCTGTCACGCTCTGCATGTGCTCGGGGCGGTGTTGTGGCTGGTGATTGTTTGGCGGCGCGCCCAACAAAATCAATTCACCGCGCAGCGCCACACGCCGGTGCAACTTTGCAGCATGTATTGGTATCTCGTGGTCTTGTTGTGGCCGGCGCTTTATGTTTTAGTGTATTTGAATTGAGGAAATCACTCGGGCACGCCGCCATTGATTTTGACGATGGGAGCGTGTACAATAAAAGAAGCAGGATGATTAAACGCCAGCAAAGGAAATTTTCGATGCGCAAACTGAAATTCAAAATTCTTTTTGTTCTTGGCGCGGTTTTCTTTGCGCTGCCTCTCGTAACTCATGCCTGCCCCGGCTGCGCAGAGGCGGCGAATGAATCGCTGGCGCGCGGCTTCAACAACAGCATTCTTTTTTTGATGGCGATGCCGTTTACCATCGTCGGCGGGGTGGCGTTATGCCTGGTGGTTATGCATCGCCGGCATCAACTGGCAATGAAGACAAATGCAAATGTGTCACCAACAACTTCTGAAAAAGAGGAGGAAAGAACTTGAGCCACGCAACAGCCCATGCTCATGCAGTCGATCCCGCGGAATCGCCCTTGACGCCTGAAAGTTGGGGCAAGCTCGGCATGTGGATTTTCCTGGCAGGCGACGCCATGTCGTTCGGCGCCCTGCTCGCAGGCTATGGCGCGCTGCGTTCCGGTGCGACGGACTGGCCGAATCCGCTCGAGGTGCTCGGCATCAACCTGACCGCATTTATGACCTTCCTGCTCATTTGCAGCAGTGTGACCATGGTCAAGGCGCTTTCTGCCGTCAAGCGCGGCGACCAGAAAGGGCTGCGCAATTTTCTCGCGCTCACCATTCTGGGCGGCCTGATTTTCCTCGGGCTGCAGGCCTATGAATGGACGCATCTAATGACCGCGCAAAACGTGACCTTTACCAGCAATCCTTACGGCAACTATCTTTTTGGCACAACGTTTTATGCCATCACCGGCTTTCACGGCGCGCATGTCACCGGCGGCGTGATTTACTTGAGCGCGATTTTGATGAACAGCTTGCGGGGCCGTTATTCCGCGACCAATTACAACGGCGTGGAGAATGTCGGGCTCTACTGGCATTTCGTCGATCTCGTTTGGATTTTGGTGTTCACGTTCGTGTATCTCATTCAATAGCCACCAGGAGAAATTTCATGTCTGCCGCTCATCAAGAACCGAATTATATGGCCGTTTTTGGCGCCTTGTTTCTGTTGACGATTCTCGAAGTCGGCGCCGTGTACCTGCCCATTGGCAGAATCGGCGTGGCGGTCATCTTGATTCTGCTCGCACTCAGCAAGGCTGCACTCGTGGCGATGTACTTTATGCATTTGAAATTCGAAAAGCGCACGCTTGGCATCATTGCGCTGACGCCGCTGGTGCTCTGTACGCTGCTGATCATCGCGCTGCTGCCGGATTTGACCGGCACACCGCGCAGCTCCGCGACCAAGAAAGCCGAGGCGGCGGCGCAAGCCGAGGCCGAGCCTGCGCCCGATGGCCAATGAACGATTATAGTAATGTTTGAAACAACATGAACAAGCATGAATCAAAGAGCCGCAAATGGCTCCACCGCTTTGCGCTGTTGGTGGTCGGGGCCACATTTGTTCTGATCTTCATCGGCGGCCTGGTTACCAGCACGGACTCCGGGCTTTCTGTGCCGGATTGGCCGACGACGTATGGTCACTTTATGTTTTCGTTTCCGCTCTCGCAAATGGTGGGCGGCATTTTGTATGAACACGGCCATCGCATGGTTGCCACTGTCGTCGGCATGCTGACGATGATTTTGGCAATCTGGCTATGGCGTGTAGAACCCCGAGCGTGGGTGCGCCGCCTGGGTTATGCCGCGCTGGCCGCGGTTATTTTGCAAGGAATCCTCGGCGGCCTCACGGTTTTGTTTCTGCTGCCCACTGCGATTTCCGTGGCGCACGGCACGCTGGCGCAAATATTTTTTTGCCTCACGATTTGCCTCGCACTCTTTACCTCCCCGGAGTGGCTCAAGCCGCGGGAACGAACAGATGACGTGCAGCGCCCTTCTTTGCAAACTTTGACGATCATGACGACGGCGCTGGCGCTGCTGCAACTTGTTCTCGGCGCAGTAATGCGCCATACCAAATCAGGCTTGGCCATTCCGGATTTTCCCTTGGCATTCGGACAGGTGATCCCGCCTCTTGATTCACCGCAAATCGTGATTCATTTCGCCCATCGTGTTGGCGCGTTGCTGGTCACCGCCTCGATCATTTGGACCGTAGTTCGCATCTTTCGCAAACACCGCGGCGAAGCCATGCTGTTCAGGCCGGCGGTGCTGCTCACCGGCGCAATCATTCTGCAAATCACGCTCGGCGCGCTGACCATCTGGACGCAAAAAGCCGTGACGCCGACCACCATGCATGTCGCCACCGGCGCATTGATCCTGGGCACGTGCCTGACGCTGGCCATACGCGCGCAGCAGCTTGTCGTTTCCGCGGCTCCGCTTCCCAACAACGACAGTATTGTTGCTGCTTTGCCGCAGACGAGATGAATATTTGTCAACACATGTAGCACTAACTGTAAATCAGAGTCATGCCTGCAAAAACTTCGATGCTTTTTGATTATCTTGAACTCGCCAAACCCCGCGTCACCCTGATGGTCGTGTTGACGGCCCTCTTTGGTTTTTATCTCGGTGCACACGGTGAGATGGATTTCATTCTACTCATGCACACGCTGCTTGGCACCGCGCTTGTCGCCGGCGGCACGAGCGCGCTGAATCAATATTTCGAGCGAGATCTTGATGCGAAGATGTTGCGTACGCGCCATCGCCCTTTGCCGGCCGGACGTCTCACGCCCGGCGCAGCGCTGGCGTTCGGGGTGAGCATCTCCGTGCTGGGCATTGCCTATTTAATCCTGCGGGTGAATACCCTGACCGGACTGTTGGCTGCGATCACACTCATCAGTTATGTGTTTCTCTATACCCCCTTGAAACAGAAAAGCTCGCTCTCCACCATCATCGGCGCGATTCCCGGCGCATTGCCGCCCATGGGCGGCTGGACGGCGGTACGCAACGAGATCGGCGTGGAAGCGTGGATCTTATTTGCGATTCTTTTTCTCTGGCAATTGCCTCATTTTCTGGCGATTGCATGGATCTACCGAGACGATTATGCGCGCGGCGGCTTTCGCATGCTCACCGTGATCGATCCCGAAGGCGGCAGCGCGGGACGCCAGATCATTGCCAACTGTATTGCGCTGCTCTCGGTTAGCCTGCTTCCAACTTTGATTGGCCTGACCGGGCAAACCTATTTTATTGCAGCGTTGTTGTTGGGTCTGGCATTTTTGAGCGTGGGCATCAGTGTGATTGTTTCGCGCAATACGGCAGCAGCCCAGCGCCTGATGCGCGCCTCGTTGATCTATTTGCCGGCACTGCTCGGCGTCATGGCCTGGGACAAGACTTTTTAGATCCACAAAAATTATGACGGCACAAGAACGCGCCCAGCTTGTCGCGCAATACAAAGACGGCTATCACCAGGTTGCCGCAGCCTTGCAGGGCATCAGCCCGGAGGAGTTGGATTATCGCTGGTCGCCGGCAAAATGGTCTGCACGCGAGATCGTGCATCACCTGGCAGACAGCGAAATGACGAGCGCAATCCGCCTGCGCAAGCTGTTGGCGGAGGAACACGCCCAAATTCAAGGCTATGATCAGGAGGAATTCGCGCGGCGGTTACACTATCGCGAGCGGCCGATCGAAGCCTCACTTGAGGCCTTCAAAGCCGCACGCGCCACTACTGCCCAACTCCTCAATTTGATGACAGACACCGATTGGCAGCGCGCCGGCCATCACAGCGAAAGCGGCGCTTATACGGTGGAAACCTGGCTGCGCATTTACGCCGTGCATGCGCATAATCACGCCGACCAGATTCGGCAGAACCGCAAAGCGTATCTTACTGCCTCCACTAGCGAAGGGCATTTGTGATTTCCGTTTCCGACCTTCCTCACCTCAACGCCGCGTTAAACTCGGCGAGTGCGATCTTTCTGCTGCTGGGCTATCGTTTCATCCGCCGCAAGCGCATCAAGCAGCATAAGATCTGCATGCTAACCGCAGTGACGATTTCAGTATTATTCTTGATCAGCTATCTCATTTACCACTATAACGTCGGCTCGCGGCCTTTTCAGGGCCAGGGCTGGATTCGCCCGGTTTATTTTGCCATCCTGCTTTCGCATACCGTTCTGGCGGTCGTGAATGTGCCGATCGTCATCATCACTTTGATACGCGCCTTTCAGGAAAAATTCGACCAACATGCCCGCTTGGCCTCGCGTTTCACGTTTCCACTCTGGCTGTATGTCTCGATTACCGGGGTGATCGTTTATGTCATGCTTTATCATCTCTAAAATCATCTTGCTCCCGCCTCGGAAGTTTGCTACTTTAAGACGGCATCATTGATTATCTGCCTCCAGCTTCATTTCGCATTAGCGACCCAATCTTCAAAAATAATAAAGGAGGCGACTATGGAAGCCTGGCTGGTCTGGCTGATCCTCGGTATCGTTCTTTATATTCTGGAGATATTCGTGCCCGGCTTGATTCCGGCATGCTTCGGCTTGGGCTGCTTTGCCGCCGCGATTACGGCGGCGCTGGATTTCAATTTTACCGTGCAGCTTGCGGTGTTTACGGCCGTGACGTTCATCGTGTTTGTGTCCATCCGTCCGGTTTTCCTCAAGCTGTTGAGCAGAACCAGGAATCATGTGACCACCAACATCGACCGCCTCGTCGGCATGGTGGGCATTGTGACGGACGAAGTGTCCAGTCTGCGCGGCTGGGTTAAGCTCGAAGGCGAAGTATGGAACAGCCGGAGTGAAGACGGACAAATTTTGCCGTCCGGAACGTTCGTACGCGTCGTGCGCGTGGAAGGCAACAAATTGATCGTGACGGCAAACGGCATTCATCAAAAATCGAACTAAGGAGGGAGCGATGCAACCGTTACATTGGTTTGTGTTGGCGTTGGCGCTGCTGGTCGTCCTGCTGGTTATTCGCGGTCTGCGCATCGTACAGCAAGCGGAAGTCGTAATCGTCGAACGTTTGGGAAAGTTTCATACCACGCTCACCAGCGGCATCAACATCATTTGGCCGTTTATCGACAAGCCGCGCAAAATCATCTGGCGCCATATCGTGTCCGGAACCGCCGGCGAGCCTGCGCATTATACACTGCGCGAGCTGGATCGCATCGATTTGCGCGAAAGCGTTTATGATTTTCCCCGCCAAAACGTTATCACCGCAGACAATGTGCAGATTGAAATCAATGCGCTGCTCTATTTCCAGATCACGGACCCGATCAAGGCAGTCTATGAGATTTACAATCTGCCCGATGCCATCGAAAAATTGACGCAAACGAGTTTGCGCAACATCATCGGCGAGTTGTCGCTCGATCAAACGTTGACCAGCCGCGACACCATCAACCAAAAGCTGCGCATTTTGCTCGACGAGGCCACGGACAAATGGGGGGTGCGCATCAATCGCGTCGAGTTGCAGGATATCGTGCCGCCGCCGGATATTCGCATCGCGATGGAGAAGCAAATGCGCGCCGAGCGCGATCGTCGCGCGATCATTCTCGAAGCCGAAGGCCAGAAACGCGCGGTCATTTTGCAGGCTGAAGGCAAGCGCGAAGCGCAAATCGCGGAGGCCGAGGGCGGTAAACAATCCGAAATTTTGCGCGCCGACGGCGAAGCCATCGCGATTCAGCGGGTGGCCAACGCCGAGTCCGAAGCGATTCGTGCCATCGCGAAAGCCGTGGGCGAAGGCGGCGCCGATCCCACCCAATACCTCATTGCCGTGAAATACATCGACGCCTTGAAGGAAATGACGGCCGGCACGAACAACAAAGTCGTCTTCATGCCGTTCGAAGCCACCGGCATTCTTTCCGCCATCGGAGGCATTCGCGAGTTGTTGAAGGAAAATCCCTCCAAATCACGGGCATGAAGCCCAATGTCACTAACTTTTTCAAGAAAGTCATGACAGGGAGATGTATGGCAGAAAGATATTCAGGTTTCTTACCAAGCGACCATGAGTGTTTTTGATGAAAACCCGCCCACCTATTTTTGCCATTCATTTTTCTGTCATTGCTTTTGAATTATTTTGCCTGCAATTGGCTTGTCACTCCGAAAAGTTAGCAGCATTGGGCATGAAGCCTGATACTCTTTTGCCTTAATTTTTGGAGTGCCTGTCGAAATGTCGTCCAGGCGAGATCTTGTGAAATACTCGGTATTAGGCCTAGACCATGAGTTCATTGCTGTGGGCGGCCTCCATTTATTTATTTTTCACTTTTCGCAGCCTTTTGTTCCTTTAAGGTGGCGGCATTCACCTGAGAAACATTTTTGAGAGTGGTGATGATCGGCCAAACCGTTTCACATTACAGGAATTTAGAGCCGTTGGGCCAGGGCGGCATGGGTGTTGTCTACAAGGCGGAAGACAGCCGCCTGCAACGTCCGGTGGCGTTGAAGTTTCTGCCGGAAAATTTGGCGCGCAACGCCGAAGCCCGGGCGCGCTTGCTGCAAGAAGCGCGGGCGGCGGCAGCCCTCAACCATCCCAACATTTGCACCATCTACGAAATTGGCGAAGCCGATGAGAGATTCTTCATCGCGATGGAATACGTCGAGGGCGAAACGCTTTGGGAAAAAATCAAACAGCGTAAAGCAAATCTCAGACAAATTGTGGATTGGGCGGTGCAAATTGCCCGAGGGCTGGAAGCAGCGCATGAAAAGGGCATCTTTCATCGTGACATCAAAAGTTCGAATATCATGGTCACCCGCAAGGATCAAATCAAGATCATGGATTTCGGACTGGCCAAGCTTACCGGCAGCTCGTTTCTGACCAAAGAAAAATCCCAGATGGGCACGGTGGCCTACATGTCGCCCGAACAAGTGCGCGGCAAGAAAGTCGATCAGCGCACCGATCTCTGGTCGTTTGGCGTGGTGCTTTACGAGATGCTTGCCGGGCAACTGCCGTTCCAAAGCGATCACGAACAAGTGCTGATCTATGCAATCATCAATGAAACGCCCGAACCGATTTCGGATTTGCGTCCGGACACGCCCCCGGCCCTGGAAGCCATTGTCAAGAAGGCGCTGCAAAGAAGTTTGTCCGCTCGTTATCAGTGTGTCGATGAGTTGCTCTTCGATTTGAGAACGCTTTTGCCGTCAACCAATGTCAGCACACCGCCGGCAAAAACAGCGAGTATACGCTCCAACTTGCCAGCACAATCCACGCCGCTTATCGGACGCGAAGTGGAGATCGAGGCCGTCACGCAGCTCTTGCTCCGGCCGGAGGTTCGCCTGTTGACCTTGACCGGTCCCGGCGGTACGGGCAAAACGCGGCTCGGCTTGCAGGTCGCAACCAATGCGCTCGCAATCTTCGACGACGGCGTATTTTTTGTTTCACTCGTGCCCATTAGCGAGCCTACGTTGGTGTTATTGACCATTGCCGAAACCCTCGGTGTCTTCCTGAGTCCGCTGCGGTCACTGTCCGAGAGTATCATCGCGCATTTAGGTGAAAAAAAATTGCTGCTCGTGCTTGACAATTTCGAGCAGGTCGTGGCTGCGGCGCCGGACCTGGCCGAGTTGCTGGCCGCGTGTCCGCAGCTCAAAATTCTGGTCACCAGCCGTGTCGTGTTGCGCCTCACAGGCGAGCACGAGTTTGCGGTGCAGCCGCTCGCCACGCCCGATCCGAAGCAAACGCTTTCTCTTGAAGCTTTGGGTCATTTTGCCGCGATCGAGCTTTTCAGACAACGCGCCCAATCCGTCCAACCGAATTTCATCATCACCCATGAAAATGCCAAAGCCATTGCCGAGATTTGTTATCGCCTGGACGGCTTGCCGTTGGCGATCGAGCTGGCGGCGGCGCGTCTCAAAATATTCTCACCGCAAGCGATTTTGGCGCGGCTCGAAAAACGCTTCGAGCTATTAAAAGGCGGGCCGCGCGACGTGCCGCGCCACCAAACATTGCGCCAGGCCATTGCATGGAGCTACGATCTGTTGAACCGTGACGAGCAAATGGTGTTTCGCCGTATGGCCGTTTTTACCGGCGGCTGCACGTTGGAGGCAGTGGAAGCGCTCTGTCACGCTATGGCTGATCTCTCCATCTCCGCGCTCGACGGCGTTGCGGCATTGATCGATCGCAGCTTGTTGCGTCAGGATCAAACCGAAGACAATGAGCCGCGCTTCATGATGCTCGAGACGATTCGTGAGTTTGCGCTGGAGGCTTTGCAGGCGAGCGGCGAATGGGAAAAGGTACGACGCGTGCACGCCGATTTTTTTGTGGCGCTCGCAGAAAAAGCCGGACCCGAGTTGACCGGCGCAAAGCTGAAAGTCTGGTTGACAAAACTGGAGCGCGAACATGACAACTTTCGCGCGATCTTCAAGTGGGTGGCAGAAACCGGCGCCGCCGAAGACGGGCTGCGCCTGGGGAGTGTCATCTGGCGATTTTGGAATATACGCGGCTATCTGCTCGAAGGCCGAGAGCAGCTCACGACGCTGTTGGCCCTCCCTGGCGCCGCTCAACGCACGACCTTGCGCGCGAGCGTTTTGAACGCTCTTGCCATTATCACGTTTCAATTGAGCGATTATTGCGGAGCCCGTCCGTTTCTCTATGAGAGTCTCGAAATTGCACGCGAGCTCGGTGACAAGCGCAACATTGGTCTGGCGATCAGTAATCTGTCATGGACTGGGTCGATTTTAGGTGAACATAAGGCAGCGCAAGAGTGGGCGGAAGAAAGTCTCACGTTATATCGTGAGCTGAACGACAAACGCGGCATCTCCGTGGCGCTCAACAATCTGGGATGGGCCATGGCCTTTAGCGGTGATTTCAATTTGGCGCAGGAATTCATGGAGAAAAGCCTGCGTCTCCGCCAGGAAATTGCCGATGAGCGCGGCATCGGCTTTGCGATGATGAATTTAGGCTGGGTCGAAGGCATGCTGGGGCGGTTTGTAAAAGCCACTACTCTTATGGAAGAAGCGCTGCAACGATTGGAAGCCCTGGGCGACAAGCAGCTCATCGCCTTTGTAAAAAGTTGGGGCGGCTACATGTTCGTGCATCAGGGCAATTTTACGCGCGCGCGAAATTTGCTGGAAGAGAGCGTGCTGATCATGAGAGAGATCGGGAGCAAATTGGGGCTGGGCTTAAGCTCTTATAGCTTGGGCGTGATCGCCCACGAGCAAGACGACGCCAATCTTGCCGGCGAGCTGCTCAAGAGAAGTGTTATGCTGTTTCGCGAGAGCGGATTTAAATGGGGAGTTGTCCGCGCACTTTATTCGCTTGGCCATCTTGCGCTCGATGGCAATGGCACAACTCGCGCCCAGAATTGTTACCAGGAGAGTTTGCAACAATCGCAAGAATCCAACGACAGGTTGGGGTTGGCGAATGCCCTCATCGGCTTTGGGCGATTGTCGCTGGCGGCTGGAAAGCTCAATCGGGCGGCGCGTTTGCTTGCAGCGGCAGAGGCTTTGTACACCATCACCGGTGCGGTCATGCCGGTATTCCAGCGCTCACGTTTTGACCGTGACCTCGCCGCCACGTGCGCCGGACTCGGCGAACAAGCCTTTGCGGCCGAATATGAAACGGGCAAAAAGATGACGGTGGAGGAGGCGATTGCATATGCCTTAAATCAGGCCGGCACATCGCAAAGTGAGGTTGAAAACCAAAGCTGAAAATTCACGGCAAAGCATGAATCTCACGCACGCAGACTGAAATCGCATACGGCAAAAACCCTGAACTGCCAACCTCGGCGATTTCTGCTTTGCGACTTTTGCTTTCTCTCAAGCCCTTAACTTGGCGCCCATGCCTCACCAGAGGGCAAGGCTGCGAAGCTACACATGCTTGAAAAACGCCATAAAAATTGCTGTAATGAAAACGCCGCAGCATCAGCCTGAAAAAACAAAACCCCCGCAATGCGGGGCTAAATGTTGCGACTCAGGCGTGATGATTTTCAATCGCTTTGCCAATGTCAAAGGCAAAGCGGCGTAACGAGCGCTAAGGGGTTTTCGTTAATTTGACCAGATCATTTCTCCCAAATTCGCGCAGAGCCGCAGAGTGAGTTGGCGTGAATTCTCGGCGAACTCTGCGTCGCCGCGGTGAATCTGACCTGGTCAGCCTGCTAAGCTACCTCCTGTCACCCGCCTCCAGCGGCGACTTCTCTTTCAACAGCGACTGGAATTTCTCCCGTACTTTCTTCACCTTGGGCAGCGCGACCGCACGCACATAGCCCTGATTCGGGTTGTAGCAAACATAGTTCTGATGATAGCTCTCTGCCGGATAGAACTCCGTCAACGGCTCAAGCGTCGTCACAATCGGTTGCGGAAAAGCCCCGGCATCGGTCAAGTCCTGGATGAACGCAGAAGCAAGCTGCTTCTCTTCTTCATTCGCATAAAAAATTGCGGAACGATACTGCGGCCCCACGTCGTTGCCCTGGCGGTTTTTGGTGGTGGGATCGTGGGTCGCGAAGAAAACCTTGAGAAGCTGCTCGTAAGAAAGCTTGCGAGGATCATACGTAATCTCAATTGCCTCGGCGTGACCGGTGCGGCCGGTCGAAACCATCTTGTAGTTGGCGGTTTCCTTTCTGCCGCCGGCATAGCCGGAAACGGCCTCGATCACACCGTCGAGTTCCTCGAACACAGCCTCAGTGCACCAGAAGCAGCCGCCCGCGAACACGGCCGTTGCGCGCGCTGCGCCTGTCGAGTCCGCTTGCGATGAGCTTGCCGAACTCGCTTGCTCATTGGAGGCGTCATCTGCTGCGGGCATCATTTTTTCCGCCGCGGGATCCGCGAGCTTCCTCAACTCTGCCTGTGGTGTGAAACTCAATGCTTCGGAATTGAGGCAGTAACGCAGCCCGGTCGGACGCGGCCCATCGTCAAAAACATGGCCGAGATGCGCATCGCAGCGGGCGCAGAGAATCTCGATACGCACCATGCCGAGGCTGTAATCGCTGTGCTCGGCGATATTACCGTCGGCAATCGGGGCGAAGAAACTCGGCCAGCCGGTGCCGGAATGGAACTTGGTGGTCGAGGAGAACAGCGGCAATCCGCAGCACACGCAGGAATAGACGCCTGCTTGCTTGTTGTCAAGCAACGTGCCGCAGAAGGGACGTTCGGTCCCTTTGTCGCGGGTAATACGATACTGGTCGGGCGTGAGCAGCGCCCGCCATTCCGCCTCGCTTTTCACCACTTTGGGCATGGCGATCGGGCCAATGAGCTTGCCCTCGTTATTGAAAACATGCACTTTTGTCATGGTTCGTTCTTCTCCGGTCTTATGATTGATCGTTTCGTTGTTTGCTTCACTCCGCTGCCCGCAACTCACCACCGTAAGCACTGTCGCCCCAACGAGCACGCGGCAAACGATGGTGGCAGTCTGCAATTGAGAAAATCCGTTTGGCTGCATGATGGTTTTCCTGCACTCAAATGAACGCCCCTGGCATTTTATCAACGCATTGTTGTGCGATAGATAACAGCTTGCCGGGATATTTCATTCCCCAAGTTCGAAAAACTTTCATTTTCCGCTTGACTGAAAATCCGCTGTCGTCCATTAAAAATGAAATCGTTGCTTCAAAAGCAACAACTTTTTGTATGCGGATTTCATTGTAACCGATTACCGCTTTGCTTTATACGCTTTCTTCTAACTTGACTGTGTCAGATTCACCGCTGAGAGGCAGAGTTCACTGGGAATTCTAGTAAATCTTACTCTGTGATCTCCGCGCCGCTGCGGTGATTTTTGGAATATGACATAGTCGAGCTAACTCGGACGGGCCGAAACCAAAAAGAAAAGCCTCACCCAAAGATTTTACTTTTACTGGACTAAAATCCACTCACGAAAGCCCTGCGACTGCACTGATTTTCATGCATCGCTGCGATAGGTTTCGAAGTAGAGTATCAATGGAAGGGGCTTTTCCTGCCGCGAATCCTGGAATTTCATCGCCCTGAAATCTTTAAAAAACAGGCCAGATTTTCTTCGATAAATTCATCGAAAAACTGTCTTTCCGTTTTTCCCTCGCAGCGCCTCTTTCCGGGGACTAACTCTTTGTTTTTTAATTAGCGCTCTGGCGCAAACCGTTTGGCATATCGCTTGTGATGGCAGAGTGCGACGACGATACGAAATTTAAAATATTTTACACTGTCCCACTTCCATCACAAGGAGTAGAGATATGCAAACGAAACGTTTTTCGCCGTTCGCGTTCGCGATCATGGCCGCAGCAATTGCGACGCTGGGCATTGCCGGTGAGCCGAAAAATCACGACAAGCTGCTGAGTCTTGAAGGCAGTTACAAATTAATTATGCGCCGGTTGCCGGACGGCTCGATGCACACCGCGCCGGAAGTGAACGGGATGCTCACGTTTACCAAGACCCACAGAAATCTCAATATCGTATGGAAAGATGCCCAGGGCAAGCTGCACTCGCACTCGGTCGTGTCCACGTATAAGCTGACAGCCACAGAGTACAGCGAGACCATGCTATTCGGCATTGAGAACGATGCAGCGGGTGCTCAGAAAACCATTTACGATTTGTCCGGCCAAAGCCGCAGCGTTCCGCTCGTGGCCAATGGTAATCGCCTCGAATTCCAACTGCCGTTTGATCACGCGACGATAGCGTTCGACGAAAATTGGATCACGACGAAGGTCGAAGGCAAGTTCACGGATTATTGGGAACGCGTGGAATAACTCGCGCGCAGCAGTCTTCGCACAAATATCTGAACAACAACTTCTCGATTAGGCTGTCCGAAAGATCTTTTCATCCCTTTCGGCAAGCCGGTTGACCTAAACCTGAAGGGAAGGTATTATGAAAAAATTTCTGGTTATTTTCGTCATCGGAATTCTCGCAGCACAGTTTATGGCCTGCGACCAAAAGCCCGCCGCTGCGGAGGAGACAACAATCGATCTGGTGGCGCGCGGCAAATATCTGGTCACCACCGGCCTTTGTCATGATTGCCACTCGCCGAAAGTGTTTACAGCGAAGGGCGAGGCGATACCTGACTCGACGCGCCTGCTCTCCGGACACCCGGCCGAGAATCCTTATCCGGATTGGACGCCCTCAGATTTGCAGAAGCGACATATCGTCACCTCCGCTGATCCCATGCTGACCGCATGGGCCGGCCCGTGGGGCGTGAGCTTCGCCGCCAACCTTACGCCGGACACCAGCACCGGCATTGGCGAATGGACGGAAGATACCTTCATTCGCACGTTGCGCAGCGGCAAACATCAAGGCTATCCCAATGCCCGCGATATTCTGCCGCCCATGCCGTGGCAGTTTATCGGGCAAAAAACTGACGCGGATCTCAAGGCCATGTATGCCTATTTGCGCAGCCTGCCGCCGGTGAAAAATCAAGTGCCGTTCCCGGTGCCTCCCGGTGCGGCGGAAGCCCATTGATCGCCCACCAACAGGACGGTTATGCCAGACTTCAAACTCGGGCGATGCCGCATTCATCGCCCGAGTTATTATTTAAATCCGCCTCTTGTGTTTTTCTAATTTCATGCCTACACTTTCCACATGCCGAGCCGGTGCAATGCGGTTTGGCTCTTCAAAAACGATCGCCCGGCAGCAAACCGAAGAGCAAGCCGCGCCTCCGGTTGTCACACTTCTAAAAAATCAATCTGACCATGTTCGACCATCATCAAAAAGCCGAAAGCCTGCTCGAGCTGGCGCGCGTTCTCACACAACAAAACGATTACAAAGAATGCGTGCATCTCATCACGCTGACCGCCGCGGTGCTGTTTGATGCGGACGCCGCCTCAATCATGATGATCAATCCCAGCACGCAGAAAACCGTCAAGACCATTTTCAAGGGCGGCAAAGAATTTGGAGAGGCCAAATACCGTTTCGTGCAGGACGTGGTCGTTGGCTGGGTGATGAAACACCGGCAACCGTTCTTGAGCACCGATCTCAAAACGGATGCGCGCTTCCACAAAGATGCCTTTGAAGACGATGTTGTGCGCGCCATCATGTGCGCGCCCCTGCAAGTTCAGCGCGCCGCACTGGGGTATATTCTCGTGATCAGCGAAAGCCGCGTGGGCCAATTCGACGCGAACGCCCTGAAGCTTTTGGAAAGCCTGGCGGCCGTGTGTGCGCCGTTTCTGAGCAACGTGCAGCAGATTCAGGAATATTTTAACGCGCCGCTGCCGGAAGCGGTTTTGCTGGCACAATACGAGTGCTTGGGTTTGCTGGGGAAATCGAAGCCGTTTGTGGAATTGTTGCGCGCGGTGGAATCTGCCGCACGCTGCGATGTGCGGGTGTTGCTGGAGGGCCAAAGCGGCACCGGCAAGGAGCGGGTGGCGCGCGCGATTCACGCCGTGAGTACGCGCAAATCCCGCCCGTTTGTTGCAATTGATTGCGGCGCCATTCCGGAGCATTTGATTGAAAGTGAGTTGTTTGGCCACGTGAAGGGCGCCTTCACCGGCGCGAACTATGAGCGCAAGGGCTTGTTCGAGGAGGCGAACGGCGGCACGTTGTTCATGGATGAAATCGCCAATCTGCCTTATGATATGCAGGCCAAATTGCTGCGCGTGCTGCAGGAGGGCGAGATCCGCCCGGTCGGCAGCAATAAATCCAAGCCGGTTGAGGTGCGCATTATCGCAGCTTCCAGCGCGTCATTGCGCAAAATGGTGGAGCAGCAAAAATTCCGCGAGGATTTGTATTATCGCTTGCACGTTTTTCCGGTTTATATTCCGACGCTGAACGAACGCCGCGAAGATATTCCGTTGCTGGCCGGCCATTTTTTGAAAAAGTTTGCCGTGGCACAGAACAAGAACATCGATTCATTTCAGCCGGCGGTGGTGAAGTTTATGCAACTGCGCAAATGGCCCGGCAATATCCGTGAACTGGAAAACTTCGTCGAGCGCCTGGTGACGCTGGCTTCTCCGGACGCGAAAACACTCAACCCCAAAATTTTACCGCCGGAATTTCACAAGGAGTTCAAGAAAGCCGCCCAGGTGCGTGAAGAGCCGGTGGCGCGCCAATCCCTGCAGGAGAGGGTTAACGAATTGGAAGAGCAGCTTATTCGCCAGGCTCTGGCCGAAAGCGGCTGGAACCAATCACAAGCCGCGCGCGCATTGAATATTTCCGAGTATACCATTCGATATAAAATTGAAAAATTGGGGATTGTCAAGCCGGAAGATTTACAGACAAGCTGAACATCGCAGCTCTTCGAGCAGCTTGGCGAGCCGCGCCCAAAAATGAAATCCCACCAAAAAAGCAAAAGCCTTTTCAGTGGGATTTTATTTTAACTTTGCAAAGTTAATCGCCCGATAAGCGCCAGTATCGTTCATCGCAAATCGTTCGGGCAACGGGGTTTTTAGGGCTGACGAACTTTGGAGAAAACGGTTTTCACGCCGCTTTTTTCAAATTCAAGCTGCACCGCAAAGCTATCATCAACGGCGAGCGAACGCTTCAAGCCCATCAGCATGATATGATAATCTTTCGGCTTGAACTCGACACGGCCATGCGCGGGAATTTCAATGCCCCCGGTGACTTGTTGCATCGACATGCGGTCGCCCTTCATCGTCGTGCGATGGATTTCGGTTACCGCGCAAACCTCGGTCTGCGCGCGCAACAAGCGATCAGACGCGCCTCCCTCGTTTTTCAAAATCAAATAAACTACACCGTTCATGCCGGAATGTGAAGCGCCTGCCATGGCCGAATCGCCGCCATGATTCGCACGGCTATCGTGAGCTACCATTACCGGCCTTGACCAAACCTCCGCAATGCTGATGGCAGGATCGGGGGAAGATTGCCGGCAGCCCGCGAGCAGCAGGCCGGACCACAAGACTACAAAAACTCGTATTGGCATAGCTTATCCTGTTTTGATAAAGATCATTCATGGCTTGGCACGCAGCAACAGCCGGAGATCATGCACGATGTCGGTCACCGGGGCGTCATGGCTGATGAGAAGACGCAAAACGCCGTTTTGATCCACCACGAACATGCGAGTCGTATGATTCACCAGATAGCCGGAGGCGCCGGTAGCAATCGTTTCTTTTTCGGCGTAAACGCCGAATTCGGAGTAGACTTCGCGCAAGGCCTCCGGGCTGCCGGTCAAGCCGAGAAATTTCGGGCTGAATATTGCCAGATGCGCTTTCAATTTTTCAGGCGTATCGCGTTCCGGATCTACGGTGACATAAACGAATTTGACCTGAGCCGTATCTGCCCGCAAAGCATCGTGCACGCGTTTCCAGGTGGAAAGCGTCAACGGACAAACGTCCGGGCAAAACGTAAAGCCGAAAAAGAGTACCACAACGTTGCCGCGATATTTGCTCAAGTGGAAGGGTTGCTCGTTGTGATCCGTCAACGCGAAATCTGAAATCGGCGTATCCGGCATCACCGTGCCGCGAAACGTGTCAGCCGATTGACAAGCCCAGCCGAGCAATGCTGCGCACAAGATCAGGGGAATTCGCATGATTCATTCTTGCTGAAAAAGTGGCTGCTGTTGTTTTGATTGATACAAATAACGCACATACATATAAATCGCAAGAATATCCTCCTCCGGCAGAACTTCTTCCCACCCCATCATTGCCGTGCCCGGAATGCCTTTACGGATCAGGTACAGCCGCGCCTGCTCGGAAAAGAACGTTGCCTGTGCTTCGTCGGTGAAGTCTGACGGCTGTTGCAGCAGCACGCCGGGATGTTCGGTTTTGCCGTCTCCGCGCGCGCCGTGACAGCCCGCGCACAGCTCGGCAAACAAGTCACTGCCGCGTTTGAGTTGCGGCAGGGTTGCCGCCGCCACCGGCGCGTCATACGTTGCGCCCAGCGTCTGGCGCAGTTCCTGCCGGAGCTTTTCCAGGCGTGCGCGTTGATCAGGAGGAACTGGCTGTTCGTTGCGGCCGCATCCCGTCATAACCAGCGCGCACGCCAAAAGCAATGCAATCGCTTTCATCCGGCAAAATTTTTTCCGCACTGTTCCCAGTTGATCACATTCCAAAACGCCGCGATATAGTCGCCGCGCTTGTTTTGATAGCGCAGATAATACGCGTGTTCCCAAACGTCAATGCCGAGCACGGGTTTGTGTTTCGCCGCCAGCGGCGTGTCTTGATTCGCGGTTTGTGCGATTTCCAGCTTGCCGGTTTCATTCACCACCAGCCATGCCCAGCCGCTGCCGAAGAGGGACGAAGCGGCTTTGTTGAATTTTTCTTTGCAGGCTTCGAGCGAACCGAAATCCCGATTGATCGCCGCCGCCAAATCTCCGGAGGGCTGGCTGGTTTGCGGACTCATCATGTGCCAAAACAAGCAATGGTTGAAATAGCCGCCGCCATGGTTGCGCACAACCGCGCGCACGCTTTCGGGCAGGGCTTGCAAATCGGACAGCAACTCCACAATCGTCATTTGCTGCAAGGCGGTATGCTCTTTGAGCGCGTTGTTGAGATTGTCGGTGTAGGCTTTATGATGGCGGCCATGATGAATTTGCATGGTTTGCTCGTCAATCGCGGCAGCCAGGGCATTCGCGGCATAGGGCAAATCCGGCAAGGCAAAGGGATATTTCGCGGCGGCGCCGGGCGCAAGCTTGCTGAAATCAATTTTAAGCCTGCCGGCGAAGCGCGGCTGCGCAAAGGCTTTTCCCGCGGATGCCAGCAACGTTGCACCGAGGGCGCCAATCATGGTTCCCAAGACTTCACGCCGCGTGGGCAAAGAATGATTCTTGTTCATAGGATTCTCCTGAGTTTGAAAACGATTTGTTTTTTGTTCGAAGACATGCGACGAACCACATTGCTGCGAGAGAACATCTCATTCGCGACGCTGAGTTCACAACTTTCACGCCCAAACCCCAAGCCAATTCCTCCCATGTCTCTTCAGATAAAAGCCGGCCCTCCAGCAGAGGCCGCGCAAAGGGTTCATCGCGCCAATAGATGGAGTCTGGGATCAGGTGAAACAGGATTCTCAACTTGACTATGTCAGATTCACCGCTGAGAGTTAGAGTTCGCTGGAAATTCTAATAAATCTTACTCTGCGATCTCCGCGCCACTGCGGTGATTTTTGGACTGTGACCTAGTCGAGTTAACAGAGAAGATCAAAGCAAAATTCGGCGATGGCGAGGGGGATGGAAAATGCCGGCGCGAAATGCGGAGAGCAGGCGCGCATGTCTTGCGACAAAAGTCAGTTTGAAGGCGTCTTGAGGATAGAGCTTGATGGCGGGTATCAGGCAAAGGTATAAAGATTCTTCTTCGAGATTATGCCGGAAACGCGCGGGCTTGCTTTTAGGGGATTGGGCTTCCACTGCTTGCACAAGGCGTTTCGCCAGATAACATTTGCCTGCGCAGTCCGATTGCGGTGTGTTTCTGTTTTCGCAAAGCGTCTGAGAAATGTATTGCCGGTTGAGCGCGAATTCCACCAGGGCGTAAAACGGGTGAAATAAAGCAACGCCATACACGCAGACGAGCAAACAGCATAAGGAGGTTTTGCGAGTTGAACACATGAAGCAATATAGAAGCCGAATTCAAAAAAAGCAAGAAACAAGTTGGCTGATCCGGCTTTCCAGCCAAGTGCGGGCCGCCGCAGTGCGGCACTAGCATAATGATGGGTTAGAAGAAATCCCCGGGCTTAGAAAATCCAGGTATACCCCAGAAAAATCGCCAGGCCCACGTGAATGATCAGAGTGAGGAACATCAAATACGTGAAGGGTAGATGCAGCGTGTGCCACAGAGAAAACGCCTTGGTGGTTAACTCCAACGTTACGCGACTGCTTTCGAGAAAGAATTTGCGGGAAAGCAGCGCTACCATGCGATGCACTTCTGGGGTCGGGATAAGTTGTGCACTCAAGCGGCGATTCCATCGGCGCAATGTGCGCCGGCGATGGATCATCAAGCGAAAGAGCGTGCGCCAGCCGGAGGTGCGCCCGGCTTTGTGCGAGTCTTGTGAATCAACAAAAAGTGTATCTGTTAACCCGTCGTCAGCCAGCGCCTGCTGCACGACCCGAATCTCGGCTTCGATTTCCTTCAGCGAGAGAATCACGCCGCGCCGGTTGCGCGGCAGTTGTGCGAACAGAAAGCGGCCGACAAAGCCGCTGGCCATGACGATGATCATCGACCAAAAACTGATCGAAGCCAATCCTCCGAACTTGAACGTGGTATGCAAGGTGGCGAGCAGCGGCCCGGCCAGGCCGAAATAGACGTGAAATTGAAACCATGTGCGCGGCGTACCCAGGTTTTCAAGCAGGCGCCAGCGCTTACGCAGAGGATAGAGCAGCGTCAACACACAGAATAAACCGCCCACAACCCCAAAGCCCTGTCCAATCAATCCGCTGGGTTTGAGCGCGTTGTGCAACGGATGCTGCGGCCGCTCCGCTAGCGCCGCAAAATAATAATCCGCGCCGAAGCGCAAGACTGCGAAGATCGCCAATGCGGTGATGAAAATCAGGCCGTAGATGATGAACATATGAATTTCGAACGCCGGTCGTGGCCGGGGAGAGAGAGCATTTCCGGTCGCCAGTCTGTTTCTGGGCGCGTCCGGTTTCTTCGGCGAGATCTCGGTTGGTTGGAGATTTTTAAACGTTCTTGATTCTGATTGAATTGTGTTTGGAGTCAGCGTTTTCATGAGAAGCGTTTGTGTCGATGAGTGCGTCATTTTCGAATTCGTGAGCCTGGCAACGGCTCGCCATAGAGTGTGCGCATGGTGATGCCAATTTCCTTTAAAAAGTCGAACGGCAAAACGCCGCCGGCCATGATCATGACGTCGTCGTTCGAAATGATTTTTTCAACACCCTCGAGATCGAGTTTAACGGCAGTGGCTGTAATTTCCTTCACTGTGCTGGGCAGAAAGGCTTGAATTTTGCCCGCGTTGACGGCAGCTTCGATCATTTGTTTGTTACGCGGCTTGGCGCGAGCAATGTTTTTTTGCCGATAGGACCACGTGACGCGGCTGCCGGCCTCCGCCAACATCAGCGCGCATTCGAGCGCACTGTCGCCGCCGCCGACCACCAGACAACGGCGTCCGGTGAATTGGCGCGGATCATCAAGCTGATAAATTACTTTGGCGAGCTGTTCACCCGGCACGCCGAGTTTACGGGGTGTGCCGCGGCGGCCAAGGGCGAGTACGACGTTGTTCGTGGTGTAGCATTCTGTGCCTGTCATGACTTCAATGAAATCATCACGCCGCCGGATTTTGTCGACGCGTTTGTGGGTGTGAATTTTGACGCCCGTCTTCCGAATGATCTTTTGCCATTCCAGTAACAAATCTTCCTTCACCACATCGCGGAAGTGGATTTTACCGTAGCCCGGCAGATGAATAGGCGCGGTCATCACGACTTTGCGTCGCGGATATCTTAGCACCGTTCCACCAATGTCTTCTTGTTCGAGGGTGAGGTAGCGCAGCTTTTTTGCGACCGCTTGCAGGGTTGCGCCCAATCCCGCCGGCCCAGCGCCGACAATGATCACGTCGTAGTGTGCGCGACCTTGCCGCGGCTGGGCGGCAATCACGTCGATGCATTGCATGCCCTGTTGCAGGGAATTGCGGATCAAGCCAATGCCGCGCAGCTCGCCAGCGATGTAAATGCCCGGCACACAAGTTTGAAAAAGATCATTGGTGAGCGGCACCTCGACGCCGTTTTTTGTATTGCCCAGCACCAATGTGATCGCCCCCACCGGACAATCGGCTTCGCATTTGCCATGCCCCACACAATGATCCGGTTGCAATAGCACGGATTTCATGTTAACCACGCCTAACACACTTTGCTCCGGACAAGCCTTCACGCAACTGCCGCAACCGATGCAAATATCTTCATGAATAAAAGGATGTAATGATGGAGGCGCTTGCGCGCCCTCGCGCCGGTTTTGTTCGATTTTGCGTCGCAGCTCATGTTCTTTGCGCCCGCGCTGAGCAGTGCGCCAAAAGACAATCAAAACGCCAATTATAAATGTGATGCCAAGTTCTATCATGAAGACCACGTTTTCGTAATTCGAAAGCGATTCATACTGTTCTAGGCGAAGCTTTTAGCAGGTACGACTGCAAGAACGACGATTTTGCAAAAAATGAACCATCCTCGCGTGAAAAAGTCTCTGCGTTTTCAGGTTGAATTTGTTTCACGATCTAAAACTCGTTGGCGCAACTCCGGCATTATGCTTGCATCATTCAATATTGTGCGAAATCCGAAACTTTTTGAGAATATCGCGGCAAGAATTGTCCCTCCAAAAAAGCTTTGTTGCACCGCATGGTTTATGCTGTTCTTGCACGCCCAGTTATGGGCACAGATTTCACCGGGACCTCTTGCGCGAGCGCATACGCAACTCGAAGGCCTCACCAAATGTTTGTCGTGTCATGAGGTCGGCCAGCAAACGAGCAACGCCAAATGTCTGAAATGCCACGTGGCAATCGCAGAACGCTTGCAAGCTCAACGCGGTTACCATTCCACCATTACTTCCGCCTCCGCTTCCGGCGCCGGCGCAAAATCAAAATCGTGTGCGATCTGCCATAGCGATCACCACGGCCTGGAGTTTGCCTTAATTCGCTGGGAAAATGGCGAAGCGACTTTTGATCACCGGCAAACGGGTTACATTTTGCAGGGGAAACATCAGCAAGCCGCGTGTCGCGATTGCCATCAACCAAGAAATATTCAAGATAAATTTGCGCGTGATGCCAGCGTCCGCCCGGCCAAAACCTTTCTCGGATTATCACAACATTGCGCCGGTTGTCATGCTGACGAACACCGCGGACAGTTGAAGCAAGGCTGCGAGGGATGCCATAACTTCGCCAGTTGGAAACCGGCGGCAAAATTTGCGCACGATCGAGCGCAATTTATGCTCACGGGCCGGCACCAAACTGTACCGTGTGCCAAGTGCCATCCGGAAAAACCTGCGCCGGTTAAGGTCGACAGAGAAATCGTTGCTGCCTTTGTGCAATACACCGGTTTACCGTTTCAAAATTGCATTCCGTGCCATCAAGACCCGCATCGAGGCGGCTTTGGCAATGCATGCACCACATGCCACTCAACCGAGGGGTGGAAAAACGTTCGCCGCGGAGCATTTAATCATGATTTGACGGATTTCCCGTTGCGCGGCAAACATGCCGGTGTGACCTGCGAAAAATGCCACACCCCGGGCGATTTCAAAAAGAAATTGGCGCATCAATTCTGCCGCGATTGCCATCGCGATGAGCATGCCGGGCAGTTTGCGCGGCGCGCAGACCAGGGGCGCTGCGAGAGTTGTCATATCGTCGACGGATTTGTACCCTCGCGCTTCACTCTTGCCGAACATCAAAAGTCCACGTTTGCTTTGACTGGTGCGCATCTCGCGACGCCTTGCGGCAATTGCCATGCGCGCCTGAACACCGGGCAATTTGCCGGCAAAATGCTGTTTGTCTTTCCACAGCAACGTTGTAGTTCGTGCCATCCCGACGTTCATGCGGGGCAATTTGCGGCACGCTTGGCCAACGGCGGGTGCGAGGTGTGTCATTTGAACGAAAGTTGGCAGGGAACCAAATTCGATCATAACACTGCGCGTTTTGCTCTTAAAGGATCTCATCAGCGTGTGTCGTGTGGAAAATGCCATTCACAAGAAAAAGCAGCGAAGCTGGAGATGTCGCTCCGCCCAGCGGTAATGCTTCCGATTTTTGCCAATGCGCTTACGTCAACCTCTGTAACACGCTATCGCCCGCTCGATTTTCGTTGCGTTGCCTGCCACGATGATGTGCATCGCGGCCAGTTCGGCAAACGCGAATTGGTGCGCTGCGAAAAATGCCATCAATCCACACACTGGCCGGATTTGACTTTCATGCATAATCGTGACAGCGCGTTTAAGCTGGAGGGAGCGCATTCAAAAGTTCCATGTGAAAAATGTCATTTCACCAAGCAAATGAAGGATCAGTCCTTAGTTGTCGTTTACAAGCCTGTTGCAAAGGAGTGTGCGGCATGTCATCGTTAAATGGGAGGATTGCTTCTGGAATTCCGCCTGTCGGCAGGCGGTTTCTGATTTACTGTCGTCAAAGGGAAGTTTGCGCAACGCGTTTGGGGCTGCTCGTTTTCCTGCATATAGCCTTTTTTATGTTAAGTCATGCAAAGCCGGTGCAGGCACAGGTTACAACCGCGAAGCATCCACACGGCAACCTTAAATTTTCGTGCAACGCTTGTCACACCACCCAAAGCTGGTCGCCGCTGCGGCAGGAGCTCAAATTCAAACACGAATCCACCGGATTTGCGTTGGAAGGGCAGCATGCGGCAGTGGATTGCAAGAAATGCCACGCCTCGCTGAAATTCACCGGCGCTTCCAAGGAATGCAAAGCCTGCCATGATGATGTGCATGATGGCACGCTCGGCAAGGACTGCGAACGTTGTCACACCGTGCAAGCCTGGCGGGATGTGTCAAAAATTCCGGCAGTTCATCAGGCCTCGCGCTTTCCATTGTTGGGGCGGCATCAGCATGTCGGGTGTGACAACTGCCACACCCGGCAAGGCACAACACAATTCATCAACCTGCCGCTGCAATGCGGTGTCTGCCATCAATCGGACTATCAGGCAACCATGAATCCCAATCATCAGCTTGCCGGATTTTCGCTGCGTTGTGAGCAGTGCCACAGCAGCGCAATTACCGGCTGGGCGCTTGCCGGTGCGGGAAATCTCGGCGGCTTTGATCACAGCCGAACGAGTTTCCCGTTGCTGGGTGCGCATCAAACAGCCGATTGCAGCCAATGTC
>CAYWGH010000009.1:0-94165 GCA_964457925.1 uncultured Cytophagia bacterium | reverse complement strand
ACGTGAACGGCCGCTTCGCCGGCACGCCCAAAGACTGCTTCTCCTGCCATCAAACTGATTTTCAAAATACCACCAATCCGAATCACGTGGCCGGCAACTTCTCTCAGAACTGCCAGATTTGTCACTCGAACAACGCCTGGTCACCGGCAAATTTTGATCACAGCCGAACAAGTTTTCCGTTGGTGGGTGCACATCAAACAGCCGATTGCAGCCAATGTCACGTGAACGGCCGCTTCGCCGGCACGCCCAAAGACTGCTTCTCCTGCCATCAAACAGATTTCCAGAATACCACGAATCCGAATCACGTGGCCGCGAGCTTTCCGCAAGAGTGCAGCACTTGCCACGCCGTCAATGCCTGGCAGCCTTCAACTTTTGATCACGGACGCACCGCCTTTCCGCTGGTGGGCGCACACACGGCGGCGACCTGCGCACAATGTCACGTGAACGGCCGCTTCGCCGGCACGGCAAAAGATTGTTTCTCCTGCCATCAGACAGATTTCCAGAATACCACGAATCCGAATCACGTGACCGCGGGCTTTCCGCAAGAGTGCAGCACATGCCACACAAACAACGCCTGGCAACCGGCAAATTTCGACCACAACCGCTCACGCTTCCCGCTCACCGGCGCGCATTTGGCCGTGGCGTGTAATCAATGCCACGTGAACAATCAGTACACCGGCACGCCAAGTGATTGTTTCTCGTGTCATCAAACTGACTATGCGCGCACGACCAATCCCAGTCATGTGGCCGCGAATTTCGCACAAAATTGCACCTCTTGCCACACGACCGCGGCATGGCAACTCTCAACCTTTAATCATGGTCTCACACGTTTCCCCTTGCAGGGCGCACACGCGACCACGCCGTGCACCCAATGCCACGTCAACAACCGGTATGCCGGCACCCCCACGGATTGTTTTACCTGCCATCAGGCGGATTTTCAACGGCCGACAAATCCCAACCATGTGACGCTGAATTTCGCGCATGATTGCACCACCTGCCATACCATGAACGCCTGGCTGCCGGCGACGTTCGATCATGACAGTCAGTATTTCAGGATCTACTCCGGCAAACATCGCGAGAAATGGCAAAGCTGCGCGACTTGTCATGTGAATGCAACCAACTACCAGTTTTTTGAATGCATTAATTGCCATGAGCATGAAAAAACGCGCATGGACGACAAACACAGAAACCGGCAAGATTATCAATACAACAGTCAGGCGTGTTATCGCTGCCATCCTCGCGTGTGATGCAGCCGCGCATTAACGAAATTACTGCAAAGGGTTCATGGATGATAAAATTGCTCTGGAGAAACATGCTAGCGGTGGCGGGGACGGCGTATGTGATGTTAGCGCCGGCGCTCGCACAGGACACGGCGGCCGACTTGCCGCAGAACAAGAAAGAGGCGCAGCGCGAATTTCTCGTCCGCTATGTCACGCTCGATGCCGTTTACTTTAATGGCGGCACGGTGCTGGGCGTGCAGCCCGGCGACAAGGTTTGGGTAATACGCAACGGTCAAAGAATTGTGTCTTTGGAAGTGAAGCATGTTTCCCAGCATTCCGCCAGTTGCATGATCGACAAAGAAGCGGCGCAAAACGGAAATTTCCCCGAAATCAAGATCGGTGATGCTATTCGATGGACGATTCCGCTGCAGGAGTATTTGAAGCGGACGCGTCCGCCGCAAGAGGCACCGGCAAATTTTCCCATCACGCCGGCGCAAAAGCGAAACCGCACGGACTCGCCAGCGCCCAAACGCTATCCTGCCAAACGTCGCACGTTGAACAATGAGATTGACGGCCAACTCAGCTTGCAATCATTCGGTCAAAAGGACCGGAGTCCGCAACCTTTCAACTTTGTGGAATCTGCGGCGTATCTGCGGTTGAATGTTGAGCGTCTGGGTGGCGCACCCTTGCGCTTGGCGGCGCGCGTGCGCTCTTCGCAGAATTTCCGGCAACTCAGCGCGGGCGGTTTGCAGCAGCAAACGGCAGTACATCGCGTCTATGAGGTCGCCCTCGTATTCGATTCACCGGAGTCACCGGTTGACTTTGCGCTGGGCCGTATGCTGCGGCATGATATGCGCGGCCTCGGTTACCTCGATGGTGTTGCGCTCGGTTACCGTCTCAATGACAGGTGGAAAGCTGGAATGTTTGCCGGCATGCAGCCGGATTTATATCGCTATGAGTTTCGCACGGTGGAGAAAAAGTATGGCGTTTTTTTTCAAATGAAGACGCCGGCGGGCAGAAACAGTGAGCTGACGCTAGCCGCCACCGGCATCGGCCAGTATATGAGTGGAGACGTGAGCCGGGAATATCTGGCCGCACAAGCGGATCTCAACTGGTCTCGGCACTTGTATCTCACACAGTATTGCGAGATTGACCTAAATCGAGATTGGCGCAATACCACCAACACCGGCGCTCTCGCTTTGAGCAATGCTTATTTTAACGCCACCTATTATCTGCAACCGCGGCTCTCTCTCAGCATTTCGTATGATGCGCGGCGCTTGATCCGCACCTGGGAAACGCGTACGCTCGCCGATAGTTTATTCGATCAAAGCCTGCGGCAAGGTTGGCGCACTCATGTGGCGCTGCAACCCACGGCGCTGACGCGCATTGCTTTCGATGGCGGGTGGCAGGGTCAGCAGAACTCGCCGGCAGTATATTCGGCGGGCTTATCGGCCAGCGCTTCAGATTTGTGGCGCAGCGGCGTGAGCTTGAGCGCGCGGCTTTCCTATTTTGGCAATTCGCGGGCGCGCGGTTATTATCCCGGCATTGATTTATCGCGCCGTTTTTTGGGAATGCTGTATTTCACGCTGGGCGCGGGAACATATATCTATCGCATGGAAAATCCTGCGACCACCCAGCGCAACCCGTGGGAACGGCTGCGGCTGGACGCCAACCTCAATCGCCAATTCTTTCTGAGCGCCACGATCGAAAATTTTCACGGCGACACGATGAATTTCGCGCGGGGATTTGTGGATATGGGATGGAGGTTCTAAGTAGAGCTTTGACTTCGCCCCAGTTGAAAATGCACAGTGCTTGTGCTTCAATATAAGTTTTATTGTGCTTCGAATGGTGAGCCTGGGTGCCGTTGCGATTGTCTCATCCCCCTGACATCGTTGTCATATCAACGGTCCTCGTCATTCGCCAAAACGCAGAGTCTTTTTGTACTTTTTGTCTTCATTACTTTCGTAAACCTCGCCAAAATCCCTCCAGGTCCTCACTTTTTCTTCGATAGCCAGTTCCAACTCTGGCAAATTTAATGTAGATTCAACCGTTTCAAGATCCTTAATGTGGCCCTCCCTCGTAAGTTTGAAACGAAGTGTAATGCTTCCCTTCAAATCTGGGTCGCGCTTGAGTGCTTGCCTATATAAATCCTGCAGAACAGGAATATGCCGATTGAATACCGCATTAATTGTGGCCGGCTCTCTTTCCGAGGATACGGTGAAACCGGAGTCCGTAAGGCCTTTTCTTGAGTTGAGCCGGCCTACGTTGGGGGTGGTTTTTGTGCGTTCTGGCAATATACGTGACAGCGTTGCCGGCTTTTGAATGGCTGGGCGTGGCAACAAATTCTCCGGGACATGGTTTTCCCTGCAATTTAGCGAGAAAAGTTTGAGAGAATCCAGTTCGCCCAATGAATCGGAAAATGCCGTGTAGGAGTCCAGCTCGTTCTTGAGATCGGCGATTATCTCGGAGCGTGCTTTAATCCGATACTCGATCCGTTCGATTCTTGCGGCCAGTTCCTGTTTTTTTCTTTTAAACACGCCGATTTTATCAGAAAAAAAATGCGCAAAACCTGTTCCGGGTCCGATCGAAAGTACGAATAGCGCACCGAGTAACAGCATGACAAGCGCCATCAAACGGTATTCCCGGGGCCGCTTGAAGTGAGAAAGAATGTCCATGGGTTGCAATGAAAGTTAGTGCCTGCGCCGATAAAAACAACGATTAAGTCTTTGGCACAATAATACCGGTCCTTTACTTATTCACCGAACTTGAAAGTGACTTTGAATACCGTGTTTTTCTGTGACTCCACTGTTTCACCGAAACCATCCCACTTTGCGATACTGGCCAAAATTCTGCTTTCCATCTCGGGAGAGGCCAACGTCGATTGAATTACTTCAGGGAGATTTTCCACTTTTCCTTGTGAATTCAACCTAATGCGCAGCGTAATTCTGCCTCTTAGATTCGGATTTTTCTTCAGGTCGTTTTGATAAATCGCGCGGAGTCTATCCGTGTATCTTTCGGTTATTGTCTGGCGTAATGATGCCGTATCCCGTTTGCCGGACATGAGAAGCTGCCGCTGCCCCCATGTTCCTCGTTGCAGAGTGGAATCAAACGGGCTGGCGAATGCCAACGATTCGGGGGAGAATTTTCTCGAAGCGTCCAGAGAGGACGAGTAAAATTTATGATAAGATGAAACAGTATCACCCTCAATAACAAGATCATTCAGGATGGTTTCCGCTGTGCTGATTTTTTGTAGTAGACGATTGCGTTCTCCCATGACATGATTCAAACTGTCAATGGCATGCAATTTTTTTTGGTTTTCATGCTGTAACTCTTGTAGAGATCTCGCGTCGTCTTCATGCAGAGTGGTTGGAGGCGCAGAATGATCATCCGTCCGGGCGCTCGTTTCGGCAGGAGTTCTAATCTCCTTTTCGGCTTCGGATAGGGCGGATTTGATGCGGCGCAACTGTTCCTCTTGAGCTTTTTTTCTGGTTTCTAATTCCTGATATGAAGCTGATCCCGGCGTTGATTTTAATAAGTCCAAGTTCAGATTTCGCAGTTCGGTTTGGCATCTTTGCTCGAGGTATTTAAGTTGTTGATAATAGCTTTCGAGCTCTCTGACCAAAGCCCGGTCTCTATTTTCCATTTGTTCTTGTTTAAGAAATATGACTGGGAGGGATGCCAAAGCCTTCGCTATTTCCATTGCGTCTACAAATTTGCTCAAGAAGAACACCAAAAGAAGAATGAAGGAAAAGATGGCGAGGCATATCTTTTTTGCCATACCGGGGAGCGTCTTCAAAAAGGTGCGCGCTTTCGCAACTTTCCTTTGAATGAAGGAGGGAAGAGGTTGCTCTATTTTTGCAATCGTCTGGCTATCTTTTTGAGAGAGCCCCCTGTGCTTATGAATTTGCTTTTTCTTCTTTTTGCTTTTTTTCTTTGACATTTTACTACCCCAAAAGATGCCAGTATGCGCGCGACCAAAAAACAAAACCGTCTAATGGAAAGCAGGCCTGACTTCTTTGCTTACCAGAACGAGATGAATAAATCTGCTGCGAATTGTGGGGAAAAGTTGTTTGGCAAAGCAGCCAAAGAGGTGGGTTTATATCTTGTGTGGAGAGACGAATCCCGGCAATCTACAAGATATGAACGGAGGTATTACGAAGCGATCCAAAGCCAACGATACTTCTTCGCAGGTCATTGTTTAGCCAACATCATGAATAAATATAATGCTTGAGAATTTCCATGCAAACGAAGTTTTCTTAATATTTGTTCCAGGTGCTTGAACTTATTCAACCCCGCTTATCGAGTAAGTCCGGCTTTACTTGAACAAAATAAATTTATCCGGTAGAGGTGGGCGGTGCCCAACTTATTTCACCTTCTTTCCAAACTCCGCCTCCAGCGGAATAAACTTCGTGATGATGAACGGCGGAATGGTGGCAAGCATAACCCACACAAAAAAGTTCTGATAACCGATAATCTCCTGCAGCCAGCCGCTGAACATGCCGGGTATCATCATGCCGAGCGCCATCAGGCCAGTGCAGAGCGCGAAGTGCGCGGTTTTGTGTTCACCCTCGGCAACGTGAATCATATACAGCATGTAGGCCGTGAAGCCGAAGCCATAGCCGAATTGTTCGAGCGCCACGCCGAGATTGACCATGAAGAAATTCTCCGGCTGCGCAAAAGCCAAATAAACATAAACCGCATCAGGAATGTTAATGGCCAGCACCATGGGCCAGAGCCAGAATTTCAAGCCGTGCCGCGCCACCACAAATCCGCCCAACAAACCGCCGAGTGTCAACGCGATAATGCCCACAGTGCCGTAAACGAATCCCACTTGCCCGGTGGTCAACGCCAGCCCGCCGACCTCGCGCGCATCCAGCATAAACGGCTGCGCCAGCTTGAGGAGCTGGGCTTCGGCAAAACGATACAATAACAAAAAGGCGAGAATCACGCCAATATTTTTCTTCTTGAAAAAAGCGGTAAAGGTCACAAAAAACTCGCGCAGAATGTTGCCGGAATTCGCTTGCGCCGGCTTATCTACAGTAGGATGCGGCAGAATCGTTTTGTGATAAGCAAAAAATGCCAAGAACATGCCGGCCAGTACAAAAAAGGTGATGGACCACGCCAAAGGAATATTGCCGGCCCGCGCTTTGAATTGTGCGGAAGAGACCGTACGCAGTTTCGGATCGAGCTGAATCACGGCCATCACCGGCTTGCTCCAATTGTCAGCATTAAAAACGACGCGACTGCCTTCCACCAATGCGATGCTCTTGTCGCCGGATTCATTGCCGAAATTCACCACAATTTCCTGCCCGGCTTCCGGCGGGCGGGAGAGATGAAAGGACACGATTCCAATATTGCCGGCAAAGCCGGTTTGCTGAACGGCCGTCACAGCGGGCGCAAAATGTTTTCGAAGAAATGTTTCGAGCGGCTGTGCCACGACACGCTGCCACCACGACGGCGTCTCCGGCTCTCTGGATGCGGTTTGCGTCTTCTGTTCGACGGAATAAAAGCCGTGCTGAATGTTCCAACTTTTCGCCCACGCGAGCAGGGAATCCACTTCAGTTTTCGGGCGGCTTGCCGTGCTGATCTCCACATGATTCGATGAAACGATGAGACGAAGATCGCCGTCGTCCGGCAAGCGCGCAAGGGTATCCGGCAGAAATGGCGCGGTCGTTTGAAAGTGCGGGCCGGCCGTCACGGTGATGTCAGCGGGCGGCAGACCGGTTGTGCTTTCGAGGTAGCCGGCAAGAATGATCAGCAAACCCTGGCCCGTGATCATGGCGAGACGATAGAAGGTGCTGCGGATGCCGACGAAAAAGGCTTGTTCGTGCTGCGGCAAGGCCAACATATAAAATCCGTCCGCTGCGATGTCGTGCGTCGCCGAGCTGAACGCCAGCAACCAAAGAAATGCCAGAGAGTATTGGAAGAAGTTCGGCAGAGGCAGCGTAAGCGCGACGCCGCCGAGTCCCGCGCCGATGAGAAGCTGCATGATCACGATCCAAAAGCGCTTGGTCTTGAGAATATCGACGAGCGGGCTCCACAGCGGCTTGATCACCCAGGGCAAATACAGCCAACTGGTGTACAGTGCGATGTCGGTGTTGGAGAGGCCGAGACGTTTGTACATAATGACGGAGACCGTCATCACCACGACGTAGGGAATGCCTTCCGCAAAATACAAGCTTGGCACCCACAACCAGGGCGTGCGTTTCTTCTCCATTTCAGGGTGATTGCGTGTACTCGTTGGCGAGGCCATGAGGCGTCCTTTTTGACTTGAAATGAGAGGGCGGAGCGGGCATGGCAGCGCGCGGTGAATAACCGGGATCAGTCCGGTGCACGAGGCGATCCTGCCAAAAAATAAACCACAGATTTCGCGGGCTTTCACGGACATAATCTTGCGTCTTTCCGTGCCGGGCGTGAAATCCATGGTTCATTTTTTTCAGCCAAACTCCGACAATTGTGTGGCGAGTTACATGCGGCGGCGTGGTCCGCCATAACGGCGTTGATGGCCGCGGCGCCGGCGCCGGCTGTCTGGACGGCCGTTTTGCTGCTGCGCCTGGCCTTGATTCTCCGGCTCGGGTCTTGCGTTGCTTTCCTGGGCTGGACGGTTAGCCGCTCTCGCGGCCGGCGGCTGGGCCGGCGTCGCAACCAGATTCACCGCAAAACGCTGAACCAAGCTCGGGACGACGATAATAATGCCCCACACCAGCACACGCAGCGGAAGAAACGGCGCAAGCGTTTTGTCAAAAGGAATGAGAAGAGAAAGCAAAAACAAAACCCCGCCCGCCAGCAGAGAATGATGAATGAGCCGCCACTTGCTTTTGGTTTGATAAGCGTGGCCCTGGCGAATCATAACGGCGAGCAAAATCTCGATCAACGCCAGACTGATGGCAAGAGCATTGGCCGCGGCCATCTGCGCCGCGGTTCCCGCCAATGCGAGGCGCAGAAATAGCGGCAGCAAAACGAAATTAAGGGCGAGCAAAGCGCTCAACACGAAGCCGCCTTTAGCCCAAAAAATTCCGTTGGCGGACATGCTGCCCAAACGCCACCACACACTGGCGAGATAGGCAAACACGACGGTGAAAACAACCAGAGTTTTGAGGAACAGGGAAGGGGTCAAATCCGGCAGGGTCGCAACCGCAAACGCAGCGATGACAAGCGTAAACGCCAGCACATCTGTAGCAACGGTGTAAGCCAATGAAGCTTGTGCACGTCGATCCATAAACCTCCTTCTGGAGGAAAATACAATGAATAAAATGCCCGGCGGCGATGAACCGTTCTGCTTGTTTGACGCGGAGCAGAAGGCAAGTTGCCTCGATCACGAAAAAGCAGCTTGAGCAGCCGGCGTATGTGAGGCGCTCTCGGAGAGGCCGCAGGGCTATCATCGAGGCGTCAAAATTGGTTGCCATAATAACGAAATCAAGCTTGAAGTGCAACAAAAAAACCGAAAGACGAATTCATGCGGCATGAGCAACATCTCCCGGCAGGGATGAAACGCGAATGGCTGTTGGCGAACGGCCTGGGCGGTTACGCCCTGGGCGATGACAACGGGACCTGCACGCGTACGCGACATCATCTTCTCGTCGCGCCGGTGCGGCCGCCCCTGCAACGCGCAGCATTCGTGCGCACTCTCACG
Source organism: uncultured Cytophagia bacterium (assembly GCA_964457925.1). GTDB lineage: Bacteria > Zhuqueibacterota > Zhuqueibacteria > Zhuqueibacterales > Zhuqueibacteraceae > Coneutiohabitans. The sequence continues at coordinate 85,312 of CAYWGH010000009.1, read as the reverse complement.
GAGACAATTTTGACGGACAATGGCTGGCTGCCTTTGCGTGAAATGTGCCGGCTGCATTATGAAAACCGCCAGGGCTTGCCCGTTTTCATTTATGAGAACAGCCATTTCACCCTCGTCAAACGCTTGTGGCTGGCAAATAACTTTCATGGCCTGTTCGCGCGCTATGAGTTGCTCCGCGGCGAATTGCCGGTGGAAATTCGCCTCATGCCATATGTCGATTTCCGCGACCTCGAGACGGAAAAGCCGCTGGGCGAATTTTATACGGTGAGACGTTCCGAGCGCGGCGCAGAGATTTATGCCGACGTTAATGACAAACCGTTGCGCATTGCAGCTTCTCCTGTAACCGGTTATGTGCCGGTGAATCATTGGCAGGATTTTTTTTTGGAAGATGACACCGGAGCGCCGCAGCGTTATGAAGCCTATCTGCCGTTTGTTTTTGAGCATGAATTGGCGGCAGACAAAAATTTGACTGTTCTCTTCGCCTATGACGGGCCGGAGTCATGGGAGACGGAAGCAGCCGGAAACGAACCGTTATTCCTGGCAGACAAAGAAGCCAAGGCCCGGTCGCGCTTTGATGATTTGCCCCACTTCACCGCCTGCGCTCACGCCTTTTTGATTCGGCGTCCCACCATGCTTTCGCTTGATAATACGACAATGCTTGCCGGTTATCCCGATCTCGCCGATAGCGGCCGCGAGGCCATGCTCGCGCTGCCGGGTTTACTGATTACCCGCAGCGAGTTCGAGCGGGCAAAGCAAGTGTTCACCATTTTTCTCAAACACGTGCATCATGGATTGATTCCCAATTATTTTTCGAAGCGGCCGGAAAGCCCGAATTATGACAGCATCGATGCGACGTTGTGGCTGTTCGTGGCATTATATGAGTATTGGCAGGCGAGCAACGATCTGAAATTTATCGAGGAAAACTATTCCTTTCTGCTCGAAATGCTCAATTGCCATTTGCGCAGCCTCACGCCGGGCATTAAGTTTGAGCCTAGAACCGGATTCTTGTTTGCGCTCGAAGCCCAGCGCGTCATGACCTGGATGAACGGCCGGTTGGGCAACTGGCACGCCACGCCGCGTTTGGCGTTTGCCGTGGAAGTGCAGGCGCTTTGGCACAACACGCTTTGCATCATGGCGGAATTTTCCCGGCTGCTCGGCAAGCAAACGGGCGAGCACAAATGCCGGGAACTGGCCGCACAAGTTGAAATGAATTTGTCGCGCAGCTTTGCCGTGCCCGCGACGGATCTTATTTATGACAGCCTGCCTGAGCAACTCATGCATGAGGGAAAAGAAAGCATTTTCGCCGCGGGAGATGACACTTTGAGACCCAATGCTGTGATTGCCGTGGGCCTGCCGTTTAGCGCATTTTCTGCGGCGCAGACTCGCGCCCTCGTTGATTTGGCGTTGCGCTGGCTCATCACGCCGTTCGGCTTGCGTACACTCGCTCCGGATCATCCCGCTTATTGCGGGCAGTGCCGCGGCTCGGCAAAACATTGGGCGAGCGCGCAGCATAACGGCGCGGCACATCCCTGGTTGATTGTGCCGTTCGTGCGCGCCTATTTGCGCGTCTATCATGATCGTGATTTTTTACGGGGATTGTTTGCGCCCTTGTTTGAGGGGCGGAATTCGCCATGCGACGGTTTTATTGCGCAAATGTATGACGGCGATTCACCGCATGCGCCCGCGGGCGCCCCGGCTTTCGCTGCCAGCTCCGGTGCGGTATTGCAAGCATGGGAGATGTTGAAGGAGTAAAAATCATGGAGGGGGCAGGCGAACTGGGCGTTCCAGAATCGAATGAAGAAAAATTTTCAACAACCCGCCCCGGGCGAGCCGAGATAAATTTTACCACGAAGACACAAAGGCGCTAAGCCTTCTGCTTTTTGGGCAACGATTCACCTTTAAAGAGACTGCCCCGATTTGCAGACAAGCTGCAAATCAAAGCTTTTGCGAAGCAGCAAATAACTGTTCGGCGAAACTCGGTGCCTCCGGTGACCATCAGCGATAACGTTTTTCAACCGAAATGCGCCGGAGTCGCCGAACATCGCCAAAGAAACTTTGGCAGGATGATTTATCAGCAGAATTATTTTGAATCGTTCTGCCGACAAATTATTCTGCGACAAACTTTCAGAATTTTATTCTACCTTTGAGCGCCTTATGTCCCCAAAAGCTTTTGCTTTATCCGCTTTCTTAAAAAATCCGCGCACAGAAAATTTTGACGGTTTAGGGCCGAATGACGGTGAATTTGACTTCACCGAGGCGGTTGCCGGGAATGCCGTCAACCGTAAGAATGTATTCGCCGGTTTTCCACCATTCATGATGGAAGTAGCACACGCGTTTGCCATTCCCCGGACTGAGCGGCAAATCGTGCTCGACTTCGTGTTTTAGTTTGCCGTCTTGATACAAGCGAAAGCGCACAGGCAAGGTAATGCGATTGTCATCAGGAAGGTCGAAGGTCAAACGGCAAACCAGAAAAGCCCCGTCTTCTTCCAATCGAAAAAATGTCGCGCCCGGTTTGTCGTCAAAATTACTGCAATCTCTCGCCTTTGCCTCCTCGGCTTCCATGAACAAATTCAAGCGCGCGGGCTTTATGCCTCTAAGCTCCAGGGGCAACTCCTCGGCGGACACATCTTTGATGCGGCCGCCCTCCAACCGCACGCGTTTCGTTTCAAACATGCGCAGCGAAAGCGTGTCCGAGGCCGCGCCGATTTTGAGCGCGTGTCTCCCGGCCAAAATATTCTCCAGCACGAGGGGCGTCACGCCGCGTTCTGCCTCGTCGAGCCAGACGCTTTGTCCGGGGGGATTGCTGGTCACGACCAAGGTGGCGGGCATGGGATAGAGCCGCACCATTTGACGCTGCCGCGCCGGCCGCGCAGCGCTGCGCATGCCGGCGCTGCGAATGTTGATCTCGACCACATGATCGCTGACGATGCGAATCGGTTTGACATGCGCGAGATAGCCCTCGCGTTCCACGCGCAACGTATAAACGCCAGGGGCGTGCTGGCCCGCGGTGTTAACCGTGTCTTCGTCAAAATAAACGGTGGTCCCCGGCTCGCGCCCGATAATGCGGTAAAATCCCGGGGCGTTGGAAGCTTGTGCGAACAGCGGGCCGGACCAAACAACCAGACTCAGCCAGAACAAAATGTTTTGTTGTCGAGATATAAATTTCATTCTTGTCGTGAAGCTCGTCATGCGGCAATCAGAATGAAGCGAACGAAATGCGCGCTTGAGGCAACCGGCGAGCGGCATTTCTCGGCGGTGTTGCGACAAATATAGCCAAATTGCAACGAATGTCAAGAATCTGTAAGGTTGCATTTGGAATGTGGCCTGTTTATATTTTGCCTGCCATGATACCCTATCATACGCTCAGACGGCGCTGGTTGCGCGCATGTCTTTTCAGCGGCTTGCTGTTGAGTTGCGGCGAAGCGCCGCGCGATAACCCGCTCGATCCACTCGCGCCGGATTTCAATAATCGTGGCCAGTTGCTGGTTTACACGCAAACCTACTATTCTCCCAACCAGCCGTTGCCGGGCGTTCGCCTTCTCCTCAAGCCGGACAACATTAGTCAACTGAGCAACGCTGAAGGGCTGTTTCGCTTCCGGGATTTGCCGGCAGACACGTATGTCGTAGTCGCAAGCAAGCCCGGGTTTATGGCGGACTCGCAAGCCGTGGCGGTGCAGCCGCAGCGAACGAGCGAAATTTTTCTGCAGCTCGATGCGGTGCCGCTGTTCAGTAGAGTCAGCGTGCGTTCAGAGAAGATCAGCGCGTTTATTCCCATCGAAGGCGAAGCGCTGCAAATGGTGGTCGAAGCCGATCTGCAAGACGGCGACGGCCTGGATGATATTCAAGAGGTCAAACTGTTCAGCGCCGGCTTCGGCTTGCTGCAAACACTGCAACGGCAGAGCGCAACAAACACGTATTCTGCCGTGGTAAGCGAAGAGAACCTCTCTCTTGCTTCATTGTACGACTTGATTGGTGACCGGCTCTGGCTGGAGGCCCGCGATCGCGCCGGCGCCCGGACGGTTTCCGAACCGGTGTATTTGATTCGCATTATTGAAACGACGCCGTTGCTCTCAAAGCCGAGCGGATTGGAAGAAACCACTTCGCGCCCGCGTTTTCAGTGGGTGGGCATAAACTTGCCGTTTGAGTTCCGTTATCGCATCAATCTCCTGACGTTCGATTTCGCTTTTCTGGTCCCGGTGCCGTTCCGCCAAATCGACAATATCCCGGCTGATTCTTTGTCGTTTGTGTATGATTCCAATTTGAACAATGGCAATTATCTGTGGACTTTGAGCGTCGTTGATCGCTTTGGCAATGTCAGCCGCTCGCGCGAGGCCGTGTTCCTGGTGAGATGAAGCATATAAGCTGATGGCATGCACAACGACGGCACGGCAAGGTCAATGTACAAAATTAGCGCAACTTCGCATTCATGAGCGGTTCTTGAGAAATGATGCGGTTCTTAAAGCCGATTTCCTCAGTATTTCATTAAGCCCTCAAAGCCGTTTGATGCCTGCACTCGAAAATATCGATCGTTCGTCGTTGCTCGCGCTGGTCGAGATTAGCCGCGAGATCAATTCGATTCAAGACACGGACGAATTGCTCAGCAAAATCCTGCAAATCGCGATGCAAACGCTGGCGGCGGAGCGCGGCTTCATTTTACTGCAAGCGCCGGAAACCGAAACGGGTTTCGTGGCGCATGCCGCGCAAAACATCTCGCCCGAGGCCATTGCCGATATCGCGCATATCTCAAGCTCGGTGGTGCGGCACACGCTTTCCGGCGGCGAAGCGGTGATCTGGCATGACAGTGATTTGCCCGAGGGCCTGGCCAAAACCGAGAGCATCATCGCGCATCACATTCGCAGCGTGGCATGCGCGCCGTTGCGCCTGAAAAATCGCCTGGTCGGCGCGATTTATCTCGACAGCCGGCTGGCCTCTTCGGCGTTCAGCGAAACCGCGCTGCCGTTTCTCAACGCGTTTGCGAATCAAGCCGCGATTGCGATTGAAAATGCGCGGCTCTATCAAAACCTGCGCGAAGAGAATCGCCGCTGGCGCGCAGAAGTGCAATCGCGCCACCGCTTCTCGGAAATCATCGGCAAAAGCATGGCCGTGCGCCAGGTGTTCGATGTGATGGAGCGCGTGCTCGAATCGCATGCCTCCGTGCTGATCGAAGGCGAAAGCGGCACCGGCAAAGAGCTGGTTGCGCGCGCGATTCATTACAACGGCCCGCGCAGCGAGCAACCGTTCGTCGCGCTGTTCTGCGGCTCGCTGCCGGAGACGCTGCTGGAAAGCGAGCTGTTCGGCCATAAGAAAGGCGCGTTCACCGGCGCCATCACCGACAAGCGCGGGTTGTTTGAAGTGGCGGATGGCGGCACGTTTTTTCTCGATGAAATCGGCGATCTAACGCCCACCATTCAGGCCAAGCTGTTGCGCGTGCTGCAAGAAGGCGAGATCAAACGCGTGGGCGACACTCACATCCGCCGGGTGAATGTGCGCATCATTTCCGCCACCAACAAAATTTTGAAAGAAGAGGTGAAGTCGGGACGCTTTCGTGAAGATCTGTATTATCGTCTTAACGTCATTAGCATCAAAATGCCGGCGCTGCGCGAACGCAAAGACGATATTCCATTGCTGGCGCATCATTTTCTCGATCGTTACGCCAAGGAAAACCGCAAGCCGCTTACCGGTTTTTCTGAAAAGGCCATGGAACAACTGCGGCGTTATGACTGGCCCGGCAATGTGCGGGAATTGGAGAATGCCATTGAGCGCGCGGCCGTGCTGGCGCGCAGCGAGTTGATTACGGAGCGCGAGCTGCAAATTTCGCCGCCTGCCGCGGAAACAGTATGGCAAGAGGGGCTCACACTTGCCGAATATGAAAAGCGCCTGGTGATGAACGTTTTGCGCGCACACGACGGCCACATCACACAAACCGCGGAAAAGCTGGGTGTATCGCGCCGCTGGCTGCATTATCGCCTGAAGGAATGGGGATATCATGTTGACGACTGATGCCATAAATTTGTCCGATCTCGCAAATGAAGCGCATCGACAAATATAATCTCATTGCCGAGTTGAAGCGCGGGCAGTACGCCACGGTGTATCGCGCGTACGAGGCGGAGAGGCAGCGCTTTGTCCTGCTCAAAGTTTTGCATGCCAGCGATGCGGCGCTGCGCGAGCGCTTCACGCAGGAAGCGCAAATTTTGACGCGGCTGTCGCATCGCAACATCGTGCGGATTTATGAATGCGGCCAGGCATCGGTTCAGCCCGGCAAAACATGGCCGTTCCTGGCGATGGAATTCGTCGAAGGCGGCACGCTCGCGGATGTGATTGCGGCGCACCGCTTGCCGGTGGAACTCGTGATCTATATCAGTCGTGAAATCGTTGCCGGACTCGAAGCGGCGCATCGCAATCACATCGTCCATCGCGATCTCAAGCCGCAAAATTTGCTGGTGGATGCCGAAGGCTGCCTCAAAGTGACCGACTTCGGGTTGGCCGCGTTTATGGGCGGCGAAAACGGCGGCGCAATCATCGGCACGCCGCAATACATGTCGCCCGAACAAGCCTGCGGCGAAGCCGCAACGCCTGCGAGTGATTACTTTAGTCTCGGCGTCATCATGTATGAAATGCTCGCCGGCAGTTCGCCGTTCGACGGTGAAACGATCAATGAGCGGTTGTATCGCGTGCGGCACGAAAATCCGGCGCCGCTCGCAACAATGTTGCCGGAAACCGCATTGCCGCTGGCGCGGCTGGTGCAGCAATTGTTGGAAAAAAAGCGCGCGAAGCGTTTAAGCCGTCCGGAACAAATTCTAAGTACGTTGGACGCATGTGAGAACGAACTGGCGCGGCGCGCCCGGCGCGAGCACCTGCGCCAGTTTCTGAGCGATCCGGCGGGCTATGCGCCGGAAAAAATTCTGCCGAAGAAGGCGAAGCCCGCTCGCCGCGCCACGCGTTTGCCTTTGGGTTTCATGCTGGTGTTGTTGCTCGTGCTGGCGGGCGGCGCTTGGCAATGGGTAAAATTCAAATCTCAAAAAACACAAACGAATTTGCACAACGGTTCTGCGCAAATTGCGGTTGAAGCCTCGCCCTCAGCGGCGCAAACAAGCGATTCAATGGCGCTGCCCGTTGTTCTGCGCGCTGCTCCGGAAACGGCAGAGACGGCGCCGGCGCAATCCGAGCCATCTGAAAAACTTGTGCAGCATCAGCCGAAAGCGGAAATGAATTTGCCCGTGCAACCAGAAACGGTGGCAGAAGAAGCGCGCATGATTCCGGCGCCGCCGGCATGGGGAATTCTGCGCGTTGCCTGTTTGCCGTTTGCACAAGTCATATTGGATGGCGACACGTTGGGGCCGGTGGATATGCAACCGATCATTCTCACGACGGGGGTGGGCGAACATGTGTTGGAGCTGGTGAATCCGCGGTTTCCAACCTATCAAAGAAAATTTGAAGTGACCGCCGCGGATACGTTCGACATGCAGCTTTCATTGTGGGAGACCGTCGCGCGTTTGACGCTGCATGTCAAACCCTGGGCGGAAGTATTTATCGACGGCATCAGCTTCGGCAAAACGCCGCTGGATGAAATCATTTTGGCGCCAGGCGCGCGCCAGCTCCGTCTCGTGCATCCCGAGCGCGAGACCTTTATGACGACGCGAGACTTTGTTGCCGGCCAGCGCGAAACGTTGACCATTGAGCTGCAGCCGAAAGAATGAACGTGAAGGCAGGCGATTGCAGCGCGCCGGTATTCAAATCGATTGACGCTTGATTGAATCCAAGACGACGCGAAGCGTTTTGGATTTCGACTCGTGCGATCATGTGAGATCGCCGGTCAAGCTTTGCATGCTTGCGCCGGCACCTGCTGGTTAAAAGAGTCACGTACAGAGATGAAAAGGCCAATGCAACTGTTGTTGGGAGGGCTCGTGATGGCGTTGCCGCTTGCGCGCGCGCAAAACTGGGAGGCGCGCGAGCCGATGCTCACGCCGCGCTTTGCCATGTCCGCCCTCTATTGGAACAATCAAATCGTGGTCCTCGGCGGTCGCGATGCCCAGGATTCCATTCTTGCGACCGTGGAAAGCTATGATTTATCCACCGGCCAATGGCAGCCGTTTGCCGCAAACTTGAACGAGGCGCGTTATAGCGCCGCGGCCATCGTGTATCGCGGGCGCATGTTTGTTATCGGCGGCTGCGGCAGGAATCAGCAAGTGTTGAAGAGTGTGGAATTTTATAATGAAGCAACTCAACAGTGGGAGATGGAACCCTCGCTGGCAATCGCGCGCGAGGGCGCTGCTGCCGCCGTGGTCAACGATACGCTCTATGTCATGGGCGGCTTTGATGGCGCGAGTTATCTTAAAAGCATCGAGTATTTTCGTCATGACGCCGGCAGTTGGTGGTTGAGTTGGTGGAGCCTCTCTGCGCCGCGCGCATGGCTGTCCGCAGTAACGCTGCGCGATTCAATTTTTACGGTCGGCGGTTTGCTTTTCGGTCCGGTGGGCGTTTTGGAACGGTATCATATTTCCGATGGCAATCAGCGCCGCGCTTCCATGCTCACCCCGCGCGGGCGCATGGCCGCAGTCAATTTTGAAGGGAAATTATGGACGCTGGGCGGCTCCGATCAACATGGCGTCTCGGCGGTTGTTGAGATTTACGATTACACCAGCAATAGTTGGGAAAGCGGTCCCGGGTTGCTCTCGGCGCGAGAATTGAACGCCGCCTTGGCAATTTTTGATAAGATCTTCGTCATCGGCGGCCGCACTGCGGAAGGTTCCGTTTTGGGAACCCTGGAAACAATAGGGCTTCCCACCGGCGTGGCCGAGCATGCCGCCATTCCGCGTGCGCCAGAGTTGTTGAGTTATCCCAATCCGTTTGTAACCTCCGCCCGCATCGTTTGGCGTTTCTCCGCCTCAAATCAAACGCAGGCCGTTGTTGAAGTATTTGATTTGCGCGGCGCACGGGTGTTGCGGCGTTTCCTGTCCTCAAACAGCGCGGATTATGAATTCACCTGGCATGGCCAGGATGAAACCGGCGCAATTGTGCGCGATGGCATTTACTTCATCACCGTGCGCAACGGAGATTTTGTTTTGCGGCACAAGCTGCTCAAGCTGAAGCGTTGACACCACCAGCGCAGGAGGGATGTGATGCACAAAAACCATTTTCGTTTTTTGAGTTTTTTTCTCGCGCTCAACGCAGCGCTGAGCTTCAATTGCCTGGAAAATCCTTTCGGCGGCAATGACGATATTCGCGACAAGCGGCAAACCAGCGGCCAGGTTGTTTATGAAAACGGCGCTGCCGCTGCCGGTGTGTTTGTCTGGCTGGATATTTATGATATCAGCCTTTCAACCGACGCGCAGGGCAAGTTTACGCTTGCCTTGCCGGCAACACAAAGCCGGCAAGGCATTGTGGAGGAAGGGCTCATTTACTTTTACATCGCCAATTTTCAGCTTACAACCGCGCGCGTCAAAATTTCCGAGGGCGAATTCATGCCGTTGGAGGGCGACCTCGACAAGCAAGGCCAGGTGCGCGAGTCAATTGTGATGCGCCGCGCCGTGAATATCGTCACGCAAGTCATCCCCGCATCGTTGCCGGCGGATGCCTCTTCTCTTTTAATTCGCGCAAGTGTGGTGGCAGATGAAGGCTGCGCAATTGTCTATAACCCTCTCCTGACTGAAGTTCCCTACAATATGCCGGATACCGCCGGGCTGGGCGCGGCCATCTTTCGCCATCTCGCCTCCGGCGATTTTTTTATCGTGCGGCTGGACCCGGAGGGCAGAGCCAATGAACGCATTGTGCCTTGTTCTTATGATTCTCTGCACCGTGAATTGGTGATTCCCATCAACCAATTGCCGGCCATGCCGGCCGGCAAATATGAGGTGATTCCCTATTTGCTGTGTGAGCCGGAAAACACACCCTCGCGTTTGCTCGCAAAGCTGGGGCTGGAGTTGAATGAACTGGGCGCCAACTATCTTAAAAAACCGATGCGCCGTACCGGCGGCGCTTTTGAAATCCGGTAATGGTAAAACGACGGGAGAGAAGAGCATGAGGCTAAAGGGACTCACGTTCAGGTTCATCGCTGCGGCGAACAAGGGGCGCGCGAGAATAAAGGGGGAGGGAAAATAATGGTGGTGATTCGTCGCCCAATATTTTTCGTGACCATTCTGCTTGCCGCGAGTCTAGGCGCGCAAGAGAGCCGGCCGCCGGTGGCCGACATTCAACGCGCATATGACGGCCTTCGATTCGATGAGGCTGAGAAGTTGGCACGGCAGGCGCTGGCCGCAGCGGAGGCCTATGCGCCCGGGGAATTGGTGCAAATTCACTTGCTACTGGGTTATATCGGATTCACGCAGAAACAGCATGCCGGCGCGCGACAGCATTTCGAAAGTGCGCTCTCTTTGCAACCGGCGTTGGAGCTTGACAGCTTGCTGGTTTCGCCGCGCATTGTGCGCTTCTTTGAGCAAGTGAAAAATGAATACCGCGTGGGCATCGCCAGCAGTGATCCGGCAGTGAAGTACATTGTCGTGAAAGACCAACGGCTCGCCGCGCTGCGACGCTCGCTCGTTTTGCCGGGCTGGGGACAACGCCATTTGCAGCGCCCGCGTTCCGGCTGGATTTATACCGCGGGGTTCCTGGCGGCGCTCGGCGCGGGACTCGGCCTTCACCTCTTGCAAGATCAAGCGCATGATCGTTATCTCGCGGCCACGACGCCGGAGGAGATTGCCCGCGAGTATGACGCCTATAATCAACGCTACCGGCAGCGCAACGCCGCATTTGCCGCAGCCGCCGGTATTTATGTTGTGAACGTTTTCGATCTCCTCCTCGTGGCACCCGCCGTTTCTTCCGCGAATCACTCTCACCAAGCCACGATTCTAAAACTCTCGCTGCAAATGCCGCTTCGCCTCGCCAATTAAACAAAACCTTGTTGTTGCTTTGAGGTATTGTATTATTCTTGCCGCCTTTGAGCGGCAACTCCACCTCACAATGTCCGCTTAAAAGCTACCAAATCTGGCATCACAGTCACTCTATGCAAAACTAAATACAACTATCGGCAAAAAATTGCACAAGCATGTCTTCTTTAAGATTTCCATACCAGCTTTGAGTCTGCGCTTCATACAATTTTTCATTGTGTTTTCTATGTTTATACATTATCGGCCTGTTTAATTTGACTTCAATAAACATATTAAGAAAATAAAATTTCGCTGGTATGGACTTTGCAATTTTTGAAATATCTAAAATATTTTTAAACAGAAAGTTGCGATGTCAGGATTGATTTAATCATACACGTTTTAAATTCGAGTATGAGCTTCACTGATTGGGCGCCTGCGAACTTTTCTGCATAATGTTGTTTTCCCCCTGCCGATTGTTTTGTTTTCATCAGGAGTTGAGCACGACAAAGCTGGTCGTTTTTTCTCAGTTTATCAATCATGTGCGGCATTGATGAATGGAAAAACAACACGGCTTCACCTCATCTTCTGCTTTCCCGCCCTGAAGAATACCTTCAAAAGTAAAGAAAGGAGCTAAGGCAATAATTGTTTCGGTCAAATCAAGTTGTTGAACGTGGTCTTGGTTTAAACCTTATGGAGAGGAGAAATTATGGCAAAACTTTTCCGTTTCTATCCCCTGGGCTTCGCTCTGCTGCTGGCGCTCAGCGCGAACGTGATCGCGCAAGAGTTGTCCGTCTCAGGGCGTGTGGTGGCAAAGGCCTCGGGCGAGGCCCTGCCGGGCGCAAATGTGCGTGTGAAAGGCACCACAGCCGGCGTGACAGCCGACGTCGAGGGCCGCTTTCGCTTTACGGTGAGCGGCTTGTCGCAAGGCACGTTGGTGGTCAGCTTCGTCGGTTACAAGACCACGGAAATCGCCGTGGCTTCCGGCGCAGACGTAAGAGTTGAGTTGGATGAAGACGTGCTACGGCTCTCTGAAGTCGTGGTTACGGGTCTGGCGTCTTCGGTTTCCAAGCGAAATTTAGCAAATGCCGTGGCAACTGTATCTTCGCAAGAATTGGTCACGACGCCCAGCCAAACGCTGGATCGCGCATTGAGCGCGAAATTTGCCGGCGTTAATGTGAGCCAAAACACCGGCGCTCCAGGCGGTGGCATCAACGTCGATCTGCGCGGCACTTCCACAATCGAGGGTGCGACGCAGCCGCTTTACGTAGTCGATGGCGTGATTATTAACAATGCTGCGAATCAATCGGGCATAGATATCGTTACAGCGGCGACCGGGGCTGGCAGCGCGAACCCGCAAGGACAGCCCACCAATCGCGTCGCAGATTTGAACCCGAATGAAATTGAGACCATCGAAGTGCTGAAAGGTTCGAGCGCGGCGGCAATTTATGGCTCAAAAGCCTCCAATGGCGTGGTGATCATCACCACCAAACAAGGCACACCGGGTAAAACCAAGGTCGATGTTTCACAGCAAATCGGCTTCAACAGCCTGCTCAAGAAGATTGGTTCGCGGCGATTTACTGCGGAGACCGCGAGGCAATCATACGGTAATGCCGGCCTTCAAATTTTCGAGCAAAATGGCGGGCAATTCATCGATTACGAAGACATCATGTACGGCGAAAAGGGCTTTTTAACCGAAACCTCGGTGAGCGCCCGCGGCGGCTCCGATCGCACGCAGTTTTTCTTGTCCGGTCTGGTGCGGGACGAAAACGGCATCATCAAAAATTCCGGATATCAGAAGTATGGCGGCCGGGTCAATCTCAATCACAAGTTCAGCAGCCGCATTCAAGCCGATGCCTACATCAATTTCATTCGTTCAGCGTCGGATCGCGGCATTACCGGGAACGACAACACCAACACCTCGTTTGGATTCTCACTAGGATTTACCCCAAGTTTTCTCGATATTCGGCCGCAAAACGGGGTCTATCCCGATCATCAATTCAATCCTTCCAACCCTTTGCACACAAGAGATTTGTTGATCAACAACGAGCTTGTCAACCGCACGATCGGATCGTTGCGATTGAGTTGGAACCTTCTGGTGAGCCCCAAGCAGAGCCTGGCTCTCATCGTGCAATCCGGCCTTGATTTCTACTCGCAGGAAAACAAAGTCATTTCGCCTCCGGAACTGCAATTCGAGCGCAGCGCGAGCTTGCCTGGAACGTCTTTGCTGGGAGAAACCGAAAGCACGAATTCCAACCTTTATCTCAACCTGGCGCACAGCCTGGCTTCTGGATCGAACACGACTTTCAATACCTCGGTCGGTTTTCAATTCGAGAACGCCAACCTGAATAACATTCTCAACGAGGCTCATGGATTGATCGTGACGCAAACCAACGTGGACCAGGCGGCGAGCATCAATGCCTACCAAAATCGCATTATTTCCCGCGAGCGCGGATTCTATGCGCAGGAAGAAGTCAATCTTAACGACAAAATTCTGCTCACGGCCGGCATTCGCGGCGACGCCAGCAGCTCTAATGGCGATACGGACAAATACTTCCTATACCCCAAAGCCTCTGCGTCCGTGCGCTTGAGCCAGTATGGCGTGCTCTCGGGTTTGGCCAGTGAATTGAAGGCGCGCGTGGCCTATGGTGAAACCGGTAACCTGCCCATCCCCAACGCCAAGTACACCTCTCTGCTACCAACCAACGCCGGTGGACAAGCAGGGCTGCTTCCCTCAACCCGGCAGGGAAACCCTGATATTAAACCGGAGCGCACCAAAGAGCTCGAGGCCGGAATTGATGCCGTGCTGTTCAATGAACATGCCACTTTGGGCTTTACAGTCTACCGCCAAAACATCAGCGATTTGCTTTTGTTTCCCACACTGCCGCCCTCTTCCGGCTTTATCGACAGAGCGGTCAATGGCGGAAAAATGAGAACGCAAGGCGTCGAAATCTCGCTCGGCGCATCACCAATTCGAAGCCGAAGCTTTGTTTGGACCTCGAACCTCAGTTTCTATAAAACCTCGTCCGAGATCACCCAGCTCGATATGCCGGCATTCAACAAAGGCGGCTTTGCGCCGTTTCTCGGCACATTTCGCATTCAAGAAGGCTGGTCGCCAACAACGATCGTTGGCGCAGACATCGACGCCCAAGGCAACCCCATTCCGTTGGGCGATGAAACGCCTGATTTCCAGATGTCCTTTGGCAGCCGTTTCAACTTTCACGCGTTCGATTTCAGCTTTTTGTGGGAATGGAAAAAGGGCGGGGATGTCATCAATCTCGGCGCTTTGATTACCGACTTTGGCGGCACCACCAAGAATTTTGATGATATCAAGATCGTGCAACCGGACGGCAGTGTAGCCACCGCGCGCATTCTGGCTTTTGTGAACCGTACGGGGACCAGTGCTTTCATTGAAGACGGCAGCTATATCAAACTGAGAGAGGCCAGCTTGAATTACAATGTTCCCAAGAGCGTCGTCAGCAGTCTCTTTGCCGGGCAGGTGAGCTATTTGAAGCTCGGTGTCTCCGGACGCAATTTGTTGATGATGACCGACTACACCGGCTATGATCCCGAAGTCAGTCAATTCGGCAACGTCTCCATCGGCCGTTCGGTGGATACGATCCCGTTCCCGTCTTCGCGATCGTTCTACTTCAACGTTGCCTTCGGCTTATAACCTCAAGGAGAAATAGTCATGATGAATAAAAGAAAAACCGGCGCGCTCACACTCGTGCTGCTCGGCGCAGTCCTGATATTTTGGAGTTGTCAGCCCCTGGACTTTTCCAATCCCAATGCTCCGATCGTTGAAGATGTTACCATTCAAAGTCTGGTAACCGGCATTGAAGCCGGCATGCGAGTGGATCTGGCGATCTATCTCCGCGTCGTTGGCTTGCTGGGCCGGGAGATCTATTATTTCGAGCCGGCGGATCCGAGATATACCGGCGAAATTCTGTTCGGCAACCCTGACCCAGGCGGCTTTTTGGTCAACCGGCCATGGGCTGCGCGCTATCGCACCATTGCGAACTGCCGCTTCCTGCTTGACCGGAACGCCGGGCCGGCAGTTGACGGCTTTGCCCAGACCATGTTAGCCTATCAGCTTTTGTTGAATTCCAATTTCACGAATGGCAGGATTAAGCTGGATTTTTCCGGCGATTTGTCCGCATCTATTACTGCCAGCAGTGATGAAGCGCTGGATGCCATTCATGATCTGCTCGATGATGGTTACAACAATCTCCAGGCTGCGGGCGATGCTTTTCCATTCCGGCTTTCCGAGGGTTTTGCAGGCTTTGACACGCCGGCGCAATTCGCGCGATTCAATCGCGCCTTGAATGCGCGGGTTATGGCCTACCGCGGGAATTATGACCATGTTTTGGAGGATTTGGCAAAATCGTTCCTCGATCCTACCGGCGCAATGAACCTTGGCGTTTATCACATCTATGGCACCGGCCTCGGCGACCAATTGAATGAAATTTTTGAAAACCCGGGAGCGACCTTTGTCAAATTGATGGGGCATCCCAATCTCAAGACCGATGCTGAAGCGAATGATCAACGCTTTGCCTCCAAGCTCATTGTCCGCCCCCAAGCTACGACATTTGACAACTTGACCACTGATCTGGGAGTCATCATCACCAGCAGTTCGACGGATCCACTGCCGATTATTCGCAACGAAGAGCTGCTGCTGTTGCGCGCCGAAGCGAACCTTGCACTGGGCAATTTGCCAGCCGCGCAAAGCGATATCAATATCGTGCGCGCTGCCGCCAGTTTGCCGCCAGTGAATATTTCCGATCCGGCCGCCCTGCTCAATCAATTGATTTTTGAACGCCGGTACTCACTGTTTATGGAAGGCCATCGTTGGGTCGATGCAAGAAGGTGGAATCGGTTGGGAGATCTGCCGGTTGATCGCGCCAGCGACCGCGTGATTGCGGCCATGCCAACGCCGACTACGGAAACCCCCTAGCAGTAAATCGACAGTACTCGATTGATGTACAGAAACACATTCATTCCACCAGTATATGAACGCGGGCCCGGAGGTTCCTGGCTCATATGCTGGTGGATTTCTTATTTTCTTGCCATAAATAAAATGATTTAAAAAATATTAGGATTCGTTAGCAATGCTTGACAGTAACTCTCAGCCTATATATTGCTGCCAACAAATTACATGGCCGCCACGATGAGAAAGGGAATAATTGTTTATTGTGGGTAGAACTCTGACACGCTCTCCTTATCTCAATTATGTTCGTGTTGTGATTAAAAAAAAATCATTGTTCTGGTAATGGAATAATCCATCTTGTTCACCTATTTCCATTCTAATTTCAAATTCCCGGATGATTGCCATGTTTTTCTCGAAACGGATCTTTTCCGCCGCTTTCTGGTCATTGGTGGTTGTGACAGGCGGCTGTACAAAACAATCTCCTCAAGAGGCTGCCGATGTCACGGAACTTGATGGGTCGAAGCACTTGGTTCAATACTTTAAGAGCTTGGGATTTGAGGAAAGCATGATTTAAGGAAAAGGAAACCTGTTTTATTGTTGAAGGTGATATGGTATTCTCAAAGGCCGGGCTTGAAAGTGCACAGAAGGGCTTGAACAAGATAACTCAAAGGGCGGCCTCTATAGTTGTTGATTATGGCGAGACAAATTCTATCGGTGTTCACGTGAGTTCAAATTTTGATGGAGAATGGACAACTGCAGTCAATGGTGCGATATCGAATTGGAACAACATAAATGAGACCCAACTGTATCTTGTCTATTGGCGTACTGTTGATATCAGCATCCGCCCTGATACAGACACCGAACTTCCAAGTGACATGAGAAATTTGAGTTCAACCACAGCCGGCTCGGCTAAAGTCCCCGAATATGGTATGCCCGGTCCCTACGTTAGCCTGATGGATAATGTTCTCACTGACGACCCCAATTATATAGTCCGAATTAATCAGAAAACATTGGTCGCAACTCATGAGCTTGGGCATGCAGTAGGATTTCTGCATACTGATCAGCCCGGCTCGTTAATTCCGAAGACACCGACCAGCGACGCTAGCTCAGTAATGAATTCCGGTACCGACCCTACTCCGGAATGGAGTGGTTTTAGTTCTTATGATGAATTAGCGACGAAAGTACTCTATCCCAACTCCTTAGCAATTCCTACTATCACATCAACGCAGGTACAGTATCCAATTGGTATTGCTGCTTTGATAAAGTTGTGGTACTCCACAGAAAACAAGGCCGCATACGTTGAGGTTTGGAGAAAAAAGGACAGTGAAGAGTGGCAATTGTTGAATGGGTCCTATACCGATTATTCATTTTATCTACAGACTGTTACTCGGACAAGTTCCGTACAAGTCCTTTCGTATAAAATTCGCGTTAAGAACTTTAAAGGAGATTATATTACAGGATACTCAAATATCAAAACTGTTTACATCGCAAGTCTTTAGCTATTTCCCTGTATTTCGATTAAGCCAGACACTTGACAGTGAAACCAAGTTCAACAAGTGGTTTTGTACGTGTAGGAGTGTGTGGTTTTTTGATTTGTCAATGCAGAGACAACGGTTACGATTCCAACCTCTTTTTGCTCTCTTGGGCGTAATCACAAAAGCAATTTGTTGGTGTTCGTCACCTGCATGAAACCACTCACACCTAAAAAATCTCCTCCCATAAATTTTTGATGCCTGCGTGTTCGAGCGCCTCCGTCTGCGTGCGCAACTTGGGGATATCTTCGTTCATGAGTTGCGTCATGCACCGATCGAAGTAAATCGGACCCTGCACCGCAATCTTGCGCGTTTCGTAAAGGCCATCCAGTAGAGAATCCAAGATTTCCTTGCGCGTTTCACCACTGTCTTTGCCGGGATGGGGAAGATGAAGCGAGAGCTTCAGCGCATGGCTGCTGACCCACGCTTCGTAATTGAGCGCCAGTTCGGCCGCCTTGCGGCGCAGGTTTTCCGCGGCAGCGGCCTCTGTGCGCGCGCCGGCTTCCTGGCACGCCACGGTAATTTTTTGCAACCGTTCCGCCAGGCGGCGCAGGGAATCTATTTTAACTGCTGTGACACTGGGGGGCGCGAGCAATGGCTTGGTTGCGCTCGCGGCGACCACACCATCGATGGCTTCGGCAATTTCCTCGAGGCTCGCCCCGCTTGTTTTTGGTTCACTCGCCAAATCCCAACGCCTCGCAGAGGCTGTTGGATGCCAGGGCATTTCACTGCCGGCAGCGCCGGGTGTCTCATGCGCTTTTTCTGAGACGCGATGGTGCATGCGGGCGTTGCCGTTTTCCGGTTTCACGTTTTGCGCGAGACGCTCCAGCATCTCGTGCTGCGCCGCCAGCGCTTGTTGCGTCGCCGCAGTCATTTCGCGCAGCCGCGCCACCATGGCGTTCATGCCGGGCGTTTCCTGGCCCTCGCCGGCCTCTGCTTCCTGATAAACAAAAGCCAAACGATTCGCCGGGAGGTGAAGGGGAGCGGCCTCTTCTCCAGCGCTGGCAGTCGCATCACTTTCCCGTTTTTCCATCTCGGAGGCCTTCGAGGCTGTTGCAAAACTCGCCGTACGCTCTTTCTCACGGCCGGCTTTTGTATCATACTCAGGCCGTGTATTGAGCATTGATTGGTTGGCAAAATCACGTGACTTGGCGCCGCTCATGACGCTGAGCACGGCCAGCAGCAGCACGCCAAGCACGATCACGGCGATCATCACCCACAGTAAAATTCTGCCCTGGGATTCCGCAGGATCTGTCACCTTGTCTGCGGCAATTGCTGCAGGGCTGGAATCACTCGTGGATTTCATCTGTGACGAGTCCGGGACGGCGGCCATGAGGTTCGCCAGCGGCTGATCAGATGCGCCGATCATCAACCACGCGGCGCCGCGATGATGTTCGGGCTGATCCAGGTTCGCGAACTCAAAGCGCATGTGAAACGAACCGGAAGAATCGGCCAATGCGCGCAAGGTCAAATCGAGGGTTGACAAGACGATCGCAGCGGAGTCGCTTATCGCCCAGGAATAAGCCGGCAGTGTGCGCAGCACATAGCCGTTGCTGGCGACGATGCGGCAGTGATGCCGTTGCAGTCGCAGCGAATCTGGCAGCTCCAGGGTGAACCGAACTTCAAAACTGTCGGTGGGCGTTGTGATCGCCGGCAATTGCAGCCTGGCGCCGGGCGTTAACACCAAACGATTGTCCTCGGCGCTGAAGTTATTTGCCGCGGCCAGCAGCACCAGCAGCGCGGCGGATAGCAAAACAGATATTCTGATTTTCATGCTAAACTCCTGAACAAACATAAATTCCTATTGTCGCGACTTGCGCCGTGATGAAACCGATCGAGGCGAAGGCTTCAGAGAAAATCACGGACAAAAAATGCGTCATGCGGAGGTGGTGGGAAAAAACAGCTTCGCGCTTTCAAACCCTATCCGATTCGAAAAGTAAGACGGATGAGCGCGACCCGGTGAACGTCTATACTCATGTCTGACAAGTTTTGAAATTCAAGATCAGTAACGTTCAAACGTGCTGAAACCAATACGGATTACCGGCTTTGATAATCAAAATTCATCAGATTGAGATAAATAACGTACTCCCGGCCGCGCGCCTGCAACAAGACATGAAGCTCATGATTGGCTGTCAACTGGACGCGCAATTTGCCGGCGCACACCAAACGCAGTAATTCATCATCGCGTAAGTCGCCCGGCAAAGCCGGCATGAAACGATTGAGCCGGCACGAACCGATAAGCTGCGCTTCGTGCGGCAAATGGATCTCACCCTCCTTCGCACTGGCGTAAAAGGTCAGGGCCGTTTCCAGCGTCAATCCGAAGGGCCGCACGACATGCTCGGCGCCGATTAGGCCGCCCTTGCCAATCACTTCCCAAAAGCGCAAACTGTTGTTGCCGCGAATTCCCAAACCGATGCGAACGCCGGTTTGATGCGGCGGCGGCTCCTGCCGGGGCACCCAATTGCCCCGCTTGAGATGGCATAAATAATGAACACCACCGATAGCCGTTGTTGATTTCAAACCGTTGATGGGAAGCAGCGTTTTGGCCGGTTTGCCGTCGAGGCTGTAAACCACCCGGCATTTCTTGGAATTGAAGATATCTGCAAGACGCTCGCGCACGAACGGCAGCAGCGTGCTTTTGCCGGTAAGCCGCAAAATTTCCGGACATTCCAAGCCGTGTTTGCGCACCAAACTCTTGAGCATGTTAACGTGTTCGTCGAGATGTGAAGCCACCAGACCGTGCAACAGTTCACTATTGGCGGAGATACCAGTGACGGTTGCGGCTTTAACTTTGCCATCCGTCACGACTTGCAAAGTCATCGGCTTAAAGGTACAATTCTTGTCCGGCGGCGACTCTGATATGAGGCATTTCACATGTTCGGCGTTGCGCAACAGCCGCCTCCAGTTCAGATAACCGATTTTTTCAAGCTTGAGTTGTGGCTGTTCTAGCGCACGATTCCACAGCGGCACCACTACGGGTGGTTCCAGCTTCTGCTCGAGTTGTGTCACAGCTTGTTCCATCAAATATTTTGCCAGCGCTATGGTGATCGTATCTCCGCCGAAACTAGGGTCGCCATCGACGCTCAACGTTTTCACATTCATGATGACAGCCGTGCTTTCAGCGAACGTTTTGTTTGTTTCCGGCTGCAGCTCGATGCGCGTCAGCGCCAGGCCGGTCGCCCCCGCGCCAAGATCATAAGTCAAAATGTGATGGAATTGCGGAAGCGTTGACGGCCCGGCTTCGGCCTGCCAATGCGGCACGCGTGCGATCAGGCCATCAAATCCCGCAACCACCGGGGCCGGCTGCAGCCAGGTTTCATCCGGAGAGTTGAATCCTGCATTTGCGAGCACCGCGCAGAGCGCACGTTTTTGGTGATCCGTGAACGTTGCGGGGTGGGTGACCAAGGTATTCTGCAATAAACACGCGTTGAAATCAGTTGCGCTTTCTGTGCGGCGCCGGTATAACTCATCGGCTAGATTGTTTTCCGCCTCATAGATGAATTTTTTAATAAAGTCTGTCAGAATCAGCGGCGCCGGCAGCGTCGCAGCATTGCCGGATTGATGCAAAATGATTTCCCAGTCATGCTCGACGCCGAGATGTTTTCTGAGATCCGGGATGACCTGCATGACAGCATCAATGCCGGAGCTGGCCGCCAGCGCGGCATGGCCAATATCATAGTCGCGCTCGCCCTCCGGGCTGATGTCATGATAAAGGATTGCCGAGGGCACGAAGGCTTCGCCTGCGATACGCAAGAGCCGGGGATTGGATTCGGGTCCGTCATCAAGTTCCGCCACCGCCAAGCACGTGTGACTTGCGCCAAAATCCAATGCCGAGACGCCAGGATAAGGCTGCGGTTGGCGCACGTCTATGGTCAACGAAAGACGCGCGGCGAATTCCGCCTCATTGCCGGCACGGAATTGAAACGTCGCCTTGCCGGTGATTTCCCGAGGTTCTGCAATCGTGCGTGTGTCCAACAAAAATTGTACCTCCGTGCTTTGTTTGGGCAACAGCGAGATCGGCAAATCCGGGCTTTGCAGCGCCAGGCATTCCAACGCGGCAGTGGTTTGGATGGCAAATACTTCAAGAGGCAGTGTCCCGGGGTTTTTGATTTGCAGTGAGAGAGTACGCGTGCGGCCCGTTAATGCCCAGGTTTGCAGCTCCAACGGGGTGTCGTCTCGCCGCGGCGCGATTGCCAGATCCGGAAATTCCAAGCGCGGCACGGGATGGGCGAAAATTTTTAAGGGCGAGTTGAATGGCGCAAACGTTCCGGGCGGATTGCTGCACACCAGTTTTAATGTCGCCAGCATGGGCTGACCGGTTTTTAAGTATGGCGCCAGGTGCTCGCGCTCGACTTCCACTTGGAATGAAATCGTGCCGTTGTTTTTATCAGCTTCCAGCTCTGTTGGAATTGGATGAGTGCCGTCCGGCAAGAATTTGACGCCGGGTTGGTCACAAGCCAATTCGCGAATATCAGCTTTGCCATGGCGCAAGCGAATGCGCGCATCGGAACTGCAGCGTAAGATTGGCGACTGAGAAGACGGCGTGTCAAATAGTTGCAATGCCGGCGTCAGCAATTCGAATTCCGGAAAGGGCAAAACGGCAACACGGCACTCTGCGACGGTAATAGCGGGATCAAGCTTCGGTTTGAAGCGAATCTGGGCGCCCGCAAAATCACGCAACGCTGCGGAGGTGATTTTTCCTTGTAATTCTCTCACCTCGCCGGCTTGCAGTACAATAGTGGAGCGGCCGCTGCGGCCTGGCGCAGGCTCGCCGGCATTGGAGGCATGAGGTAAATGGGGGAAATGAACATAACCCGGCGGGCTGGAAAGGACATCCAGCACCGTGACGGGTAAAAGACCGTTATTGTGCAGCAATACACTGATGGCCGGCAAGCCCCCTTCCGCAGGATGAAAATAGACGAGTTCAGGTGAGACGCTACAGTCGACCCGAAAAAGCGAACAACCGCACCATGAGCAGAACTGGTCCACGGCGGTTGTTAATGTAATTTCCCATGATTTGCAATTTGGACAAAGCACGTTTACAATCGCAAAGGCTACAGGTTGAGTTGCAGTAATGCCGCTTGCCGCGATGATGCGGTTGTGCCGGGCTGCTGGAGCGCGATGACGCCGGAAGCGGTGCATGCCGGCGCAGGTGAAATGGCGACGGTGGGCGGCAGCGGCATCATCTTGCCGTTTGGTTTCAGCGGCAACAAGCTGATGCGCTCGCCCTGCCATTTCGGACTGCGTACGGCCGCGATCAAATGACTGCCCCAGCGCTGCGGCGGTTGAGCGCCCAGCAGCACGCTAAAATCGGCGTTACGCCCAAACGTCCATTTTTCCCGGCCGCTTGCGTCATCCAGCGCCGTTAATCCCTGGCGACCCAGCAGATAAAGCGTTTGCTCTGCTGAATCAAAAAGCAAATGCGCCGCCGGACGAGGTTGCTCGGTAAAGGCGAACGGTACCGCATTGGCCAGATTTTGGCGATAAATGAGATCGTCGCCGCCGAGCAGGAATATCTCGCCGGTGCGAGGATGCATCTGCGGCGTTGCTGCCATATCGTAGCCGCAGGGCGGCGCCGGATAGCGCGTCTCAAGTCCGGTGCGCACATTCAGGCGAATCACTTCTTCCGAAGTGTGATAGAGAATCTCATCTTCGGCGGCGAGTTTGATCATTTTGCCCGCCGCGCCGCGATGTTGCCAGGGCAGTGGCGTCACGCTGCGCGAATCGCCTGCGATTGCAAGCCAGCGCAAACGATTGCCAGTGCGGTCAAACAATCGGAGGACGACGGAACTGCCGCAAATGAGTGCGCCGTCGATGGCCCAATTTTTTTCCTTCAGCCGAAAGAGGCACCGGCAGTGAGGTTGCGGCGCGAGCGTGAGATAAAATACCGAACGCCGCCCCAGCGCGAGAAAGCCGGGGAACCACTGGTGATGTGAAATCGGATGCAACTGCGTGACGAGATCGTCATTTGGGCTGCGGAAGCGTCGTAATAAACGCGGTGGATGCAACACCGCATTTGCCATCAAACCAAATCCCCACTGCGCCGCAGCGAAAGCAAAATATCCCCAACCGACCACGATTGCCGTTACAGCGCCGGCTGAAATGCCGGGCAGCGTGATTTGACGATAACTTTTTTTAGTTCCGGGTTGCGATAAATCCCGCCGCATCAGCATATGTTGAAAATTTTCCTCGTAAGCGAGCTTTTGGCCGCAATAGCGGCAGAAGCGCGCACTCGTCCGATTTGTTCCCCCGCATCCGGTGCAGCGCAAAATGGGTTGTAAACAACTGGGATCCGTACAGGTTTCGCCCAATGGGGAAGTTCCTGCTACCGCGCCGTTCGTGCCTGGTGGAATCTCCGGAAGAAGCGGAGCCGCGTCGTGCGGATAGGGGCAAAGCCACTTATCGCGTTGAGCCGTAGATTGAGCAATCATATCCCTATGGTATGCCGTCATTACATTTTATTGTTTCTATATAGGCTTTAGCGGGGGGATTCGCGTAAAAAAAGTTTGGCAGGATGCCCCAGGTATAAAGCAATTTTGCAACAACTCTGCAAAGGCGGAAGCCGGAGGAAGGGCTGGCGTTTCCGCGCCGGCGTTCACCGTCAGCCCCAAAACACCCGTTTGTGATGCGTCAAAATGGATTCAGGTTATCCCGGATGCAGATCAAATCTCCAAATCATTGGCAGGTTCTGATTTGGTTTCACTAACACCCAGCGTGCGTAGATGATCGATCACTGCCTGGGTTTTGCTCATATTGAGCGGCACGACCAGCAACGTATCGTTGCCGGCGACCGTGCCGAGAATGTCGGGATGCTTGAGATGATCGATAAAGACGCCGACACCGGGCGCGCGGCCGGGCAACGTTTTAATGATGATGACGCATTCATTGCCCTGAATCTGAACGATTTCCTCTTGCACCACGCGGCGCAACTTTTTGCCCTCGGCTACTTCCGGCAAAACGTAGCGCACGCCATTGTCTTCCGGCATGCGCGCAATGCGCATCTCGCGCAAGTCGCGCGAGAGCGTCGCCTGCGTCACTTCGACGCGCTGTCGCCGCAGCAACCGGCTCAATTCATCCTGGCTCGCGATGCGGTTGGACACGATCAACTCACGAATGATCATTTGGCGTTGCTGCTTCGTCAGTTTCATCAGTTGCTCCTCAGAGAGAATAGTTAGCGCTTACAGGAATGGCAACAACTTGCGAGTACCGTCTTTGATCATGATTATTCAGACGCTCGAAAAAATATTCTAAAACAATGGCAATGTCAATGAGTTTTTCATTGCGCCGCGGCGCCGGTGGAAAATCACCTTGATTGCCGTGCAACTATTTCTTATTTTTTGGCGTTTAATCTATCGCTTCCCGGGGACGACATGGCTTCGACGGGGGTCGAGGAAGCGAGGACGGCATGTCGAGGTCGTCTGGAGCCTCGTTAAATATCCGGGCAACAAATTTAAACGCAGACAACTATGCGTATGCTGTTGCTGCCTAATTAATTAGGCGGCACGCTCGTCTCCATCGCGCCACTCGGTTGAGCACGGGCGACACAACAGTGGCTGGCTTGCGGTTGTGTCTGGGTATCGCAGGCGAGATGCGACAGGCTGGCGCGTGACGACCCTTGTCCGTTGAGGTCGCACGCGTGAGAACGATCAACCGACTAAACATGTAGAAGTTCTCGTTGACTGGCCTTCGGACGCGGGTTCGATTCCCGCCGTCTCCACTCTCTCATAAGCCGTTGGCATTTTCAGAATGCTCGCGGCTTTTTTATTTTGGCGATGCCATTATCTCGTGCTGAGGCGGTGCTTGAGCGCGACATAACCGCGCAAGAGGCGGCCAAAAGACGGTAACAGCGCGTGAAAATATTTCCCATAAAACATCTTTGCAATGATGCGATTGCGGCGCAAGAATTTGCCCAGAGGATGAGCTAAAATCCGTTGCGGATAATCCGCGAGAGTGAAATCATTTGTATCCAGCGCGTGCAAAAGCGTTTCGGCAGCGACGAAACCATAAGCAAGCGCGGCGGAAATGCCCTCGCCCAGCCACGGCTCAATGCCGGCCGCCTCGCCTGCCAAGAGAACGCGCGGCCGGCTGAAACGATCCACCGGATGAAACCAGCGCTCGGGATGTCCCATAAGTTGGGGCGACGGATTGAATCCGCGTGTTTCCAGGTGCCGGTTGAGCAAAGCGGGTAAATCGGCGCGCGCATTCTTTTGCCCATCGTGAATTCGGCTGTCAAACAATCCCACGTTGAGATGAGGCGCGCCATTCACCCAACATGGAAAATCCCACACATAGCCTTGCAACCCCTCCCGCATCGCACGAAAGTCGATAACCACTGTTTGATTTTCAAATTCAGGTGAAACGCCGTTGTTGGCCGGCACCAACACTTCGAGCAAACGCGAGACGCGCGAGGG
This sequence comes from uncultured Cytophagia bacterium, assembly GCA_964457925.1. GTDB lineage: Bacteria > Zhuqueibacterota > Zhuqueibacteria > Zhuqueibacterales > Zhuqueibacteraceae > Coneutiohabitans. Next base: position 59,583 of record CAYWGH010000009.1, on the reverse strand, counting down.
CGTTTCGCGAAAAAACTGCCGTCGCACAAAACTTTTTGCGCCGTCGGCGCCGACCACCAGCTTTGCCAGAAATTTTCCTTCGGAAGTTGTAACGAGGATGCCATCATCGTTCTCGGTGAAACCTTGCGCTGGCGCATTTTCCAGAATGCGAACACCCTTGCGGCGAAGCGAGTTCGCCAGCGCAGCATCAAACTCGTTACGGCGCACGGTTCGCATCAAGCCGGGAATATCGAAGGCGATCGGATGATCGTTGAGGTAAAACAACACGCGATTGACGCAAAAATCCCGGGCCGTCGCCTCCAGCGCCAGCTCGCGCAAGAGTTGATCGGCCCAGGGCGTCAAGCCGCCGCCGCAGAGTTTATCGCGCGGGTGCTGCTCTTTTTCAATGAGCACGATTTGATCCTGCAATGCCGGCCGCTGTTTCACCAACGCTGCCGCCGTGGCAATGCCGGCCGGCCCCGCGCCAATGATGCAAATGGCGATTTTTTCCATTTCAAAAAAATGCCGGACGCGCATCTCCGCGCCTCCGGCTCAGCAAAGAAATCAGTTGACCGGATTGCCGTCTTTATCCAGCAAAATTGGATCGCCCAACCCCAACTGCTTCAAACCCTCCAATTGCGTGGCAGCATCGCCGACCACCAGATAGATCATTTTCTCGGGATCGAGGTACTTTTGCGCCAGCGCTTGATGTTGCTCCTTCGACATGTCGGTAATGATTTTTTCCTGCTGCTTGACATAGTCAAAGGGCAAATTGTATTCGGCAATTTGATCGAGCATATTGCGTTTGGCGCCGAGCGTTTCGAAATTCAATGCGTTCGATTGCGTCAACGCGCTTTTGGTGAACATGAAATCTTCGTCGGACAAGCCGTTGCGATATTTAGCGATTTCGTCTTTGAAAATTTGCGCGGATTCCAACGTTGCATTTGACCGGACGCCGGCAGAAGCGACAAAAGGCCCTGGAAATCTCGTGCCAATAAAACTCGAACGCGCGCCGTAAGTATAACCCTTCTCTTCACGCAAGATCAGATTCAAAATGCCGTTGAAGCTGCCGCCCAGTTTGTAATTCATCACGGTCGCGGCATAATAATCCGGATGCGTATAAGGCAGGGCCAAATAACCGATGCGAATCTGCGATTGTTTTGCGCCGGGCATATCAACAAAGTAGACGCGGGATTTCTCCACTGGTGGCGGTGTGGGATAGTCGGCGAATTTGACGTCCTTGGCCGGCCACTTCTGCTCTAATGACGAAAAAAGCTTGAGGGCGTTTTCTTTGGAAATGTTGCCGACGATGGAAATGTGTGACACGGCGGGCGAATAATTCTTATCGTAGAAGTTTTTCAAATCCGCAATGCTGACTTTCTCGACCGACGCCGCCGTGCCCATGGTCGGATTGGAAAAAATGTGGGTGTTGCCGTAAATCAGTTTGCGATGCACATTGATCGCCACAGTCGCGGGGTCGACATTGCGGCGGTTGATGGTTTCAATCGTTTCTTGTTTGATGCGGTCAAATTCTTTCTCATCCCAGCGCGGCTCCAACAGGATTTCCTCGAACAGCGCATAGGTTTTGTCAAGCTTGGATGAAAGCGTGTTGGCTTGAATGACGATATTTTCATCGGTCGTAAACATTCTGATGGTCGAGCCTAATTCGTCGATCGCCTCTTCCAGTTCCACCGGCGTTTTGGTTTTGGTGCCTTCCATCATAATGTCCGTCATCAAATTTGCCACGCCGACTTTGCTGGGATCGTCGAGCGACATGCCGCCCTTGAGTGTAAGCGACATCTCCACCAGCGGCAATTCGTTGTGCTCGATGCCGTAAACCCGCAAGCCGTTCTTGAAGGTGTGCGTCCAGATTTTCGGCAGCGTGACTACCGGTGCAGGCCCCTGCGGCGGCTCAACCGAGCGGTCAAAACTTGAGGGCAGCTTTTCCACCGGAGTGGATGATGCGCTCGCGGCTGGTTTTTCTACACCCGCTTTTTCAATTGCCTCTTCCACCACCGGAAAGCGTTCGGAATTTTTTGCCGCCAAATCGAGTTTGCCTTTTGGCACAAAGCTGGTCAGCGCAAAGTGTTTACCCTTGACATAATTGTTATAAACACGCCAAATATCATCCTTGGTAACAGCCAGCGAGTTTTGAATATCCTGCGTGATGAAATCCGGCGAGCCGGCATACTCATTATAATTCGCAAGCTGGAAAGCCTTGTTCAGCGTGCTCGCAATGCTGTTGTAAAAATTGGTTTCGGTTTTGGCTTTAATGCGGGCCAAATCTTTGTCGGTGAAACCCTCTTTTTCAAAGCGCGCCAACGCTTCAAAAATGGCGTCCTCCACCTCCGTCAGACTTTTATCCGGAAACGCGCGCACCCGGACGAGCAGATAGCCCGCCATTTCCAGGCTGTTTTGAAAGGCCGTCACGGAAGGCGCCAGTTTCTTTTCCTCGACGATGACTTTATAAAGCGGCGCTTTCTTGCCGTCCGCCAACAGATCGGCAAGCAAATCGAGAGCATAAGAGTCTTTGCTGAAATTCTGCACGGTGGGGAAGGCCATGCTCAACTCGGGTGAGCGCGCAAAATTATCTTCATGAAATGCGCGCTTGGTCTGATCAAGGGTAACGAGCATCGGCTGCGGATCGGGCACCGGGGGCGCAGGCTTGATCTCACCGAAATATTTTTCCACCCATTGTTTCGTTAGCGCCGGATCGTAATCGCCGGCAATCACGAGCGTGGCATTGTTCGGGCCATACCACTTTTGAAAAAAACTGCGCACATCTGCCAATGAGGCATTAGCCAAATCTTCAAACGATCCGATCACCTGCCAATTGTAGGGATGATTTTCCGGGAACAGCAGCTTGTGCATAACATACCAACTGTGGCCGTAAGGCACATTGTCCACGCGCTGGCGTTTTTCGTTTTGAACGACATCCTGCTGGTTGGCGAAGGCTTCCTGTGTCACCGTGGGCAGCAAAAATCCCAGGCGGTCGGACTCCAGCCAAAGGCACATTTCGAGCGCGTTTTTGGGCACGACTTCGAAATAAATCGTGCGGTCGAACGAGGTGCCGCCATTGAGCGTGCCGCCCGCGCCTTGAATTTTTTTGAAGAATTGATCCTGCCCGACATGCTGCGACTCTTGAAACAGCATGTGCTCAAAGAGATGTGCAAAGCCGGTGCGGCCTTTCTCTTCGCGGTTCGAGCCGACATGATACAATATCGCGACCGCCACCAGCGGATCGGATTTATCCGAGTGCAAAATAACTTCCAGGCCGTTTTTGAGCTTGTACTTTTCGTAGGCGATTTTGAGCGCAGGCTTGCCGCCGGCAAACAGCGAACCCGAACTCAGCAAAACAGCAAGGCAAACGGCCAGGATTTTTTTGAGTTGCATGACACTCCTCATGAGTTTGGAATGAATGAAACGAATTGCGGAAGATTTGTTTTCGTAAAATTCGAGCCGGGGTTTCAAATGAATACACGCCGGAAGTGCAGGCAGAATGTCTTACCCGGCATGAACAAAGGTGGTTTGTCGTTTCAGCCCTCGTACTTCATTTTAAGTTTTGCAGCCGCGGCCTTGTCCACGATCACATATGCATAGCGGTGTAATTGTACGATCGAGGCCGGGCAGGCGGCGGTGATGGGACCCTCACAAGTTGCCGCGATGGCCTCCGCCTTGCCTTCGCCGTTGGCAAGCAAAAGCAATTGTTTGGCATCCATGATTGTGCCGACGCCCATGGTGATGGCATATTTCGGCACTTCATTCGGATTTTTAAAGAAGCGCGCGTTGGCTTCGCGCGTCGTGCCGGTCAGCGTTTTAATGCGCGTGCGCGAGCCCAGCGAGGAGCCGGGCTCATTGAAAGCGATGTGGCCGTTCGCGCCGATGCCCAGAATTTGCAAATCAATGCCGCCGGCATTTTCGATTTGCTCCTCATACCATTCACAGTGCGCTTCAATGTCCTGCGCCATGCCCATTGGAATATGCACGAAGCGCCGATCGACGTTGATGTGCTTGAACAAATTTTCCCACATGAAATAATGGTAACTCTGGTCGTGCTCCGGCGGCAGGCCGACATATTCATCCAGATTGAATGTTGTGACCTTGGAGAAATCCAGGCCCTCATGCCGGTGCAGGCGAATCAATTCTTTGTAAAGGCCGAGCGGTGTGCCACCCGTGGCAAAGCCAAGAACGCAATTGGGCTTCTTGCGGATGAGCCCAGCGACGATCTGTGCACCGGCCTTGCTCATCTCGTCATAATCATTTTTGATGTAAACCAGCATACTCTCGCCTCATCTGAAAATATCCTGCCGGCTGGTCTAAATGCCTTCTGCCGGCCTTCATTCGTTGCCGGACAAAGTTAGATGCGCTTAAACATTCCAAAATTTTAGATCCTCGCCCGTGCGCATCTTGGTGAGATAGATCATCTGCCCGGTGTGATAGGAAAAATGTTCGACCACATGAAAAATTGCGCTCAACACAGTTTGATCGAATCCCTGAATGACGCGCGGTTGCGGCAAATCCTCTGCCTTGACTTGCTGCAACACCAGATCAACCTCTGCCAATGTCGCCTCGAGCTGCGCCAAAAGCCCGGCTTTTGGAATCGGCCTCCTCTCCGAAAATTCTGCCGGCCGATTGCGCGCATCCGGCGCGCCGCCCACGCCATGGATGATCCACTGGCGAACATTGCCGCACAAATGCAAGATCAGATTTCCCACGCTGTTGCTTTTCTCGTTGGGCCGCCACCAAATCTCTTCTTCCGAAAGCTTATCCAGGCAAGCGCGCAACCAGGGCAAATATTGCTGCATGAGATGAAAACGCGCCTCCGCGAGAAAGAGTTGAGGGATTTCTTCAGGATTGCCGGCCATGCGATGAGCCTCGCCTTATGAATGTGATAAAAGTGCGGCAGTCATTGATTGATCTGCCACGGCCGGGCCGTGGCATTTGCCGTAGTCGAGCTGCGCCAGGTTCGAAAGGCGAATCGTCTCAGAGTTTATACCCAAATTTGCGCAGCAAACCTTTTCGTTCGGTAATGTCTTTTTCGTCTTCAACGCCAAGCGGCGCACCGCCGTCAATCACCCCAAGAATCCCGCGGCCTTGCTCGCTTTCCGCGATGATCACCTGGGCCGGATTTGCGGTGGCGCAGAAAATCCGGCACACTTCCGGCACGTTTCTCACAGCATTGAGAACATTGATGGGAAAAACATTGCCGAGAAAAATGATAAAGCTATGGCCGGCGCCCAGCGCCTGCGCATTTTTTTTGGCCAGTTCAATACACTCGGGGTCGGTTCCGCTCCAGCGCACCAGCCGCGGGCCGCTTGCCTCGCAAAATGCCACGCCGAATTTGATGCCGGGAACCGCGCCGATCAACGTTTCATGCAAATCTTCAACGGTTTTGATAAAATGACTTTGCCCGAGTATGAAATTCATGGCCTCGGGTTTTTCTATCGGAATGATTTTGATATCCTGAAGCTGCATGATCTTCCTCGCATTGAAATGTTGCATGGTTGGGAAAAAGTGGTTTTCTGTGTAGCAAAAATGATTTGTGTGGCGATGCGAAGTGATAACGTTCGATTGCCTGAAATCGGAAAACAAGAGCGGCAACGATTGAAGGAATTTTAAAAAACTCCTTCGAAATGCAACGGCCTTAATGCACAATGGCATCCGCCTCAATTTCAACCAGCATTTCCGGCATGATCAGGCGGCTGACTTGCACCATGCTGGTGGCGGGCCGGATCGCGCCGAAGAATTCACCGTGCGCCTTGCCGATTTTTTCCCACTCGTCGATGTTGGTGACGTAAATACGCGTACGCACCACGTCTTTCAAATCCGCGCCGGCTTGTTGCAGGGCGGATTGAATGTTTTTGATGGTCTGCACGGTTTGCGCATACGCATCCCCGATGCCGGCAAGATCACCGCTCTCCGTTGTTGCGGTGGTGCCGGACACCATAACGTAAGGTCCAAACCGGACGGCGCGCGAGTAGCCCACAATCGGCTCCCATTTCGTGCCCGTGGAAATATTTTTGCGTTCCATACGAGAACTTATGGCTCCTTCGATTTTTTGAGAAGATTCTCCACCGCCCGTTCCACTTCCTTAAAGTCAGGCTCTCCCGTCCATTGCTGCACGATTTGGCCGCTGGCATCGATAAGAAACATCGCGGGAATCACCTTGACTTTGTAAGTCTCCCAGGCCGGAGTCGCTTTGGCGTCCAAAAAAATGGGGTACGTCAAGCGATGCTTTTTCACGAAAGCCCTGACCTTTTTTTCGCCCTGTTCGTCGATCGAAACGCCCAGCACCGAGAAGTTGCTTGTTGAAAATTGGTCATGCAATTTTTGTAAACTTGGCATGGTGTGCACGCAGGGCTTGCACCAGGTTGCCCAAAAATCGAGCAGAACGATTTTGCCCCGGTAGCTTTCCAACGCAACAGTTTCGCCATTCAAACCTGTCACGCTGAAATTCGGCGCCGGCCGGGGAAATTCCGGCGGTAGATAAGAGGTGGGGTCCTGCTCAAAGAGCTTTTTACATTTTTTAGCGCAGAAATAATATTTTTGGCCTTGATAATCGGCGGTGGCAACGACATTCTCCGGCTCATTCGTGCCTTCAAGCACGCGGCAAACAGCGCAAATGGCTTTTTCGGGCGTTTGCGCGCGGACTGGAAAAGCTGAAGCAATAAGAATTGACAAAAGAAATGTTAATTGCGGTTTTTGCATGGCGAATCCTTGCGTGATACTGTCACATTCATTTTTTTATGACATGACCGTCAAATCGAGCCTCAAAATCGCAAATGCCGTGATAATAATCAATGAATGTTTGCGCGAGCGCATGCCATCATTTTCAATTGCTCTGCAATGCGACTCGTTGGCGCCGGCATGCGGATAGCAACACACTCGCTTGCGACAAAACAGAAAACCCACTTCAACAGGCGTTTGATGCCTGCCGTAGAAGTGGGTTCGATCTTCAAGAGGAATAAGAATGACGCTTCAACTCATCAACCCGATTGAGCCGGCTTGATAAACTCTGTTTACTTGGCTGCCGCCGGATAGGTAAAATCGGCTTTGGCGGCAGCGCCGGCGGCCACCGTAACCTTGGCCGTTTGAGTGCCGAGCTTTTCTTGCCAGAATTCAACGGTGTAAGATCCAGGCGGAACGTCGGGAATAGTAAAATTGCCGTTGGCATCGGTCACGGCATAATAAGGATGATCCACCACCACCAGCTTCGCGCTCATCCAGCCGTGAACGTCACACTTGAGCGTCACAAGTTCAGGCAGATCATATGTGACTTTCATCTCTTTCAAGAATTTCGGTTGTGATTTGTTGAATTCTTTGTTTTTCGTGCTGTAGCTGTGAACATTGTGCAAAATGCCGTCCGGATTGAGAATTTTGATCGGCGTTTTCACCGGTGCAACCGAAACATGCGGGCTGTACATGCAGCCTTTCTGGTCGATGACGAAATCCGCGCCCAGCGCCGTCAAGGGTTTGCCGCCCGCAACGCCTTTAATCGACACCACCACATCTTTGATGCCGCCGCTTGCGCCAACCACCAGGCTTTCATCAATATGCTCTTGTTTGCCGCAGATTTCTGTGTCTTTGGTAACCGGCAACTTCGTTTTGGCGGGCGCTTTGCCGGCATATTTTATTGTTCCCGTCACGGAACCGCCGGCGGGAACCGTCATCGTGGTTTCAGAATTGTTCGGCGTGATGCTATTCTTTTCGCTGCGCACGAACGCCATGCCCAAAACGGCTACGGCTGCCACCAAAGTCATTGAACGTACAACTCGCATCTGAACACCTCCCTTAAGCTGGGTGCTGGTGAATAAAGGTTTGTTGAATTGTTGATGATCGACAGGCGAGATCACAAACGGCTGGACGTTAAGCCGGAGGGTTCAACTATTTCAAATTATCTTCCATAACTCGCCTAACTCGTTGCAACAATATTAAACTTGACTACGAATGTCAAGAAATATTTGGGCGAGCCGCATTTAATCAAAGGTTTCAAGATGCTTGCGAATGCAATCAATGCACAAGCAGCAATTTGCGTGTCTCTTGAAAACCCTCTGTGATCAATCGGCACAAATAAATGCCGCTGCGGAATCCTTGCGCCTGCCAAGCTCTCACATGTTCGCCCGCCAGGAGCAGCCCCTCGTGCAATTTCGCGGCCTCGCGTCCCTGGCTATCATAAATTTTCAGCGAAACCCATTGCGGTCGCGCCAGCGTGAAACGAATCGCGGTTTCGGGATTGAACGGGTTGGGGAAATTTTGGTGCAAAGCAAATCCTGGCAACACATTTTTATTGTCAGCCACAGCATTCATTTGTTCCCGCCAAATGCCGAAATAATGCGAGGGCTGGCCGCCGGCCGTTTGAAATTGCCCACCAACATAAATCGCCTCGTTGCCGCTGTGCGCGAAGGCATGAACCATTCCACTGACGCCGCTGCCGAGCGGACTCCAATTGCTGCCACTCCATTTTGCAATGAAGTTGGCGGCGCTATTGCCAGCTTCGCGAAAATCTCCGCCAACAAAAAGAAGCGACCGTTTGAACGCCAATGCACGCACCGGCCCGGCAACGCCGTTATTTACACCCGAACCGAGACTGGTCCAGGCGCTGCCCTCCCATTTCGCGAGGTTGCGGACAACAATGCCGCTTGCCGTTGAAAACGCGCCGCCGGCAAAAATTTCGCCGCTATCATTCGCAGCAAGCGCATAAACTGGGCCGTCAATGCCGCGATCCAGTGCAGTCCATTCATTGCGCAAGGGATGCCATTTTGCGATGCGATTGGCACTAATCGCGCCCGCACGATTGAAATCGCCGCCGGCATAAAGTTCGTTGTTATGCGCCAGCAGCGCATAGGCTGCGCCTCCGGTAACGCCGTTCATGCTGCTCGTACCGAGTCGCGCCCATTGCGCGCCGTCCCATTTTGCCATGCCGTTGACCGTGAGATTACCCGCCATCGAAAACAGGCCGCAGACATAAATCTCGTTGTCGATTGCAGCTAGCGCATAAACCGTGTTATTAACGCCGTCACGGCCGCCGCTGGCAAGTTGCGACCAACTCGCGCCGTCCCAACGCGCAATGCTCGCTGCCTCGCGGTCGCCGGCTTTGCTGAATTGGCCTGCAACAAAAACCTCTCCCTTTGCGGTAATCGCGATGGCATAGACTATCGCGCTCACCGCAACGGTCGAAAGGCCTGCGCCCAGCGCCTGCCAGTTTTCGCCGTCCCACATGGCAATGTTACTGGCTGCAATGCTTCCGGCTTGGGTGAAATAACCGCCCACATAGATTTTGTTGTCGCGCGCCGCAATCGCATGCACCGGGCCATTCAAACCGAGCGCGCCAAAGCGATCATCCCAATTGCCGTCATCAGCAGCAGGCAGGGCCGGGCTGATCAACTGCTTTTGCGCGAATGAAGCAATGGCGAGTCCAAACGTCAGCGCGCAACACAGGAATTCACGAGAAAAATATTTGCACATGAATCGCTTTTGTCCTTTGGCATTGGGGTTGGGGTTGTTATATTTTGCCGCAAAATATACTCACCGGAAACTATTAATGAAAGCCCAAAACCATGTCTCCCATCTATCTGATTGACGCCAGCCCGTACATTTTTCGCGCCTATTTTTCGATTCCAAGCTCGATTCGCACGCCGGAAGGCGCGCCCGCGAACGCAGTTTATGGTTACACCGCATTCTTGCTCGATCTGTTGAAGCGCGAGCACCCCTCTCATCTCGCCGTTGCCTTCGACGGCAGCCTGACAACATCGTTTCGCAATGAAATCTATCCCGCTTACAAAGCGCAGCGCGAATTGCCGCCGGCGGAATTGGAGGCGCAACTCGACGCTTGCTGGGAGGTGACGAAAGCCCTGGGCATCGCGGCCCATATCGATGATCGCTTCGAAGCGGATGACATCATCGGCACGCTCATCGCAAAACTCGCCAAGCATGACGGAAAATTCATCGTCGTTTCGGGCGACAAGGATCTCGCGCAACTGGTCAACAAGCGCGTGACGTTGTGGGATTTTGCCAAGGACAGGCGCTTCGATGAGAAGGCCGTGAAGCAGCATTTCGGCGTGCGGCCCAATCAGATTATCGATTTGTTGGCCTTGATGGGCGACGCGGTCGACAATATCCCCGGCGTCAAAGGCATCGGCGGGAAAACAGCAGTGGCATTGCTGGAGAAGTTTGCGAGTATCGAAGACATTTTCGAAAAATTGGAGCGCGTCGAAAAAATGGCCGTGCGCGGCGCTGCCGCCATTCGCGCCAAACTCGAACAAGGCCAAGAGCACGCTTTTCTCTCAAAAAACCTTGCTACGATTTCAACCAAAGCTCCGGTCAAAGCCAGTTTGCGCACGCTGCAATACAACGGCGCGGATCGCCAACAAGTAGAAGCGTTGTTTGATCAACTCGGTTTTGGGCGTATTCGCGAGAGGATTCCGCGGTGGAAAGATGGAGGTAACCAAAAGTAAATCCAACTTTGGTAGATTACCGCGTTTTTTATATGTGTGTGTGCAAGTAAGTAGTCTGGGCTCTTTTATGGGTCGCAGTCGCACTCTCGAATTTAATGGCTTTGAAAGCCGCCCGCAAAGAGGCGGGGACTTCAAACCCTAACGAGAAACACTGACCGGTCACTATTTGTACCCCCAATGTTCCACCCTATAACCGCTGTAAGTGACCGGTCAGTCGCGTTTTTCACGTTTTCGACTTTGTGGGGCAACCGTTGTGCGTGAAGACGCTTACATGACATCGTTTGAGTTTATGTCTATAGTGATCATGAAACCGTTCGTACCTCTAAACTCAAACGGTTTATCCCCCACACGATACGCCTCGACTTCATTTGGCATCAGAACGAATCCGTCGTTGCGCGGCGCGCCCCAATACCTGAGATTCTGGATCACCACGGGATCATCGGTCATTCCGGGATTACGGTTGAGCACAACTTCGGCAGTCTTCCCACCATCGAGCCGTGCTTCGGCGCGATCCTTTGTGAACTTCCATTCCATCGCGGCATCTTTGGCCACTGTAAAAGAGTTCCACTTCACGGGGAAAAGACGGCCCCAAATGAACATAATGCCCTCACGTTGCTCCTTTGTCACGGCTGGGTCGAACGTCAACACAGCCCAATCCATCTGTCCCTTCGTGAAGTCGCCGCCCAAATCACCTGCGATCCAAAACTTTGCATCCTCGAGTTTAACGCTGCCGTAGTTGCCTTTGTTGATCTTGACGGCATTATTGAAGAGACAAAAATGTTTTGCTGTTGTGCTGCCGTGTCCGCCGTGATCACCGCCATGATGAGAGGCCGGCGCCGGGTTGAAATAGCATTGACAGAACATCGGGCAGCTGCACGCCTCGATAAGCGTCGCGTTGAGCGACCAATCGGGTGTGGTCTTGGTTTGTGCAAAAACCAAGATTGCACAGGCCAGTAGACCCGCCGCCGGCCAAACCGACACTTTTTTCATCGCGTACCTCCGCAGTTTGAGGTTGGGTTGCATACCGCTGAAAACTTTTGTTTTTTGCACTGTACAATTTTAAAGAGAATTGGTGTGATTTATTTAGTGCGCTGCCAAACTCAGCGGCGCATTAAAGTGTGCGCAGGATGCACTTACATGACATCGTTAGATGCAGAACAGTTTTGAGCCATCGTGGCTGATCCATTCATACAAAACAAAAAGGTGATCCCATTCGCGAGATCGCCTTTTTGGCGTGCGCAAGCGTTTTTTTAAAGGCAAAAGTATACGATAAAAATTTCACCATCTCTGTTCCTTCTGCGGAGGGTGAAACGAGCTTGAGCTCTCACCTGACCAGCGCCATTTTCCTGGAGGCAACAAAATCTCCAGCCTGCAGACGATAGAAATAAACGCCGCCGGCCATTTCGCGTGCTTCGAATCGCGCCTGGTATATGCCCGCCGGTTTCGCCTCGTTCACCAAAACCGCCACGCTTCTCCCAAGAAGGTCAAACACTTCCAATTTCACTTGGCTGAATTGCGGCAGCGAATAACGAATGCTCGTCGCCGGATTAAAAGGATTCGGGTAATTCTGCTCGAGCTGATAAGTGGCGGGGAGAGGCGATTCATGTTCTGCATCAACGTTAACCCGAACCGCCTCGGTTCTCATGGCTAGCGCGGACATGCCAGCAAAATTTATTTGGCCGATCAGCGTTCCCACACCGGTCGTGGCATCGATACGAATAAAATGATTTGGCCGTGTGATGCCATACAAGACACCGTCAGGTCCAAATGCGATGGCATTAGCCACCCCCAATCCGGTTGAACCAACCAACGTCGCTTCGCCGGTGACCGGGTTGATCGAGTAAATTTTGTCTTGCGTGATATCAGCAGCATAGAGCTGGTTGGTGAAGGGATTGTAGGACAATCCCCCATATCGAGCGCCGGAAGACAAACCAATCTGAGTTGCTTCTCCTGTCAAAGCATTAATCCCGTATAGCCGTCCATCGACAACGCCAAACAAAGTTCCATTCGGGTGAAACGCAATGCCACGGATACGCGTAACGGGAATGGTCGCCGCCAACAAAGCTTCACCGGACTGGCTACTCATGCGATATAAACTTGTCCCGGAGCTGGTTGGAACTGTGGCGTACAACTCTTTTGTTGTTGGATGAACGGCCAGCCCGCTAATAAAGGCCGTGCCGGTGGAACCAATCAGAGCCGTTGCACCGGAGTTACGATCGACTGCAAATATTTGGCTGGCTGCACCACCGGCGGCATAAATGACCCCGAGTTGAGCTTGACCAATCAACAAGCCTCTTCCTCGTAACGCCACACGGGTATGCGGCAGGTTGCCATCATGGCTGGTGATCGTGAGCGTATCATTTATTACGCCCGGTGCGGAAGGGTTGAATACGATTTTAATGCCGACTGTGTCGTATTTGCCCGCAAGTGTAATGGGCAAAGGAGCAACTGCGGCGAAGTTGATGTTTTTCGTGGTTGCCGCGGAAATGGTGAATGGCCTGGAATCATAATTGAACGATAACGCCTCCGCCGTATCGCTTTGTCCAACTTCAACCGGACCAAAGTCAATGGTCAGTGGCGCATTCAGCCGATGGCCGGCAAATGCCTGCCAATGCCGGACGAGCGAAATGGCGGCATGTTGGTCGGCAAAGCCGTAATCACGCGCCGCGTTCGGGGCAAGAATGGGATTGTCAAAGCTGTTCCTGATTCCCTTTTCGGCAAGAATACCAATCAATTGTTTGTTGTTGTTATGGTTGTCAATGTTGCCAAGGGTATCCGACGGTATCAAGGAAATGTGAAATCTCATCGTTTTGAATTTGTCGAGCTGATTGGCGTCTGCAGCGCGGAGAAGGTTGGAAGCGGAATGTTGCAGCATATACGGCACGTTGCGCGGCCGGCCAAAGACCGGATCAAAATAGACATCATTCCAGATCCGGTCGTCCGCATTGGCGCCCGGAATTCTGGGGTCATCCAGATCATGCCACATCATCATGCCGTCGTACGAACCCGCCGAAATGAACAACTCGGGATGACGCAAGCTCAGCATGATCGAAGCGTATCCTCCCAATAAAAAGCCGTCAATGGCGCGATGCTCGCGATCCGCCACGGTGCGCAGTGTCGCGTCGATATGTGGAATCAAATCCTGTATGAAATAATCCTCAAAGCGGCCGGTTCCGATTCCAGCCATTGGCCGGCGGCTGACCTGCAGCATATTCACGCCGCAAGAGTTGACAAAGCTGGTATGATCTTCGCTCGCCGTGCTGGGGCAAACGATGATCATTTCACCGATTTGCCCCGTGGCAGTCAGATCATCGACGACATGCTGCAAGGCTCTGCCGCCGACTCTCCCTCGCAAAGTTGGATCAAACCATTCGGACTCATGCCCTTTGAGAAAATAGGCCACCGGATAGCGTTCGGTGCTGTTATCGTAGCCGGCGGGAAGATAGACATAGTAATTCTTGACAAGACCAAGCGCGTTGGAAAAGAAGCTTCTTTTTTCAACACGACTGGCCTGGGCAAGGAGCACTGGGCTGAAAAGCAGAAGCGCTATTATGAGAATGGGAAACCCTCGATTCATAGGACCCTCCTTAAACCTTGTTCTACAATTTAATCCTTCAGTTGCAAGGATCTTGCGAATTGTCCACCAACTGGCCGCCGATCACGACGTTGTTCTCGCCGCAATCTTTGATGCGGATGTTTTGAAATTTGCCGGCCACCACTTTGTTGTCAAACGATTTCGGCGTCAAAAAGCCGAAGCGATACGTATCGCCGGTCAAATCGATATCGTAAGTGCCGTTGTTCGAGGCGTTGTTGTCCTTCAGCCGGTTATTGTTGGCGCCGTCGATGACGAGATAGCCGGCGTTGAAGTTGCCCGTGGCATTGTTGCCTTCCGCCTGCCACCTCGTGGCGGGCAGTGCGGCGCCAGCCAGTTTTCCGCCCGGCAATGGAAAGAAGTTGGCGGGAACCTTGCACAGAATCAAACCGATAAAATTTGCATGAAAGGTGTTGCGTTCGGCTTCCCCCTTTTCGTCACACGCCCAAAGTCCGAAGAGCGCGTTGCTGATGTCGTTGTTCTCGACTTCCACTTTTTTGCCGTTGATCACGACGATGCCGTGGACTATCGAGGGGTTTCCGGTTTGCCAGCCGTTTGCAGCGACAATGGTGTTTTTATAAATCTCCGCCTCATCACCGCCTTCGACCAGCACGGAGAATTGATGGCCGCGCATGGTGTTGCGGCCGATGATGGCGTCTTCCGAATCCTCGACGAGAATCGCCGTGCCGCCGATGCTGCCCGCGGGCCGAATTTCCAAATTCCAGATGACGACGTCATCGGCGTTTTTAATGTGCAATGCCGGATCGACTTCACTGGCCGGCGGCCATGGCTGGGTAGCGAATTCGAAGACCGCGCCGCATTCGCCGATGATTTTGACCTCGTGCGTGATGGTCACGGTTTGAGATTCGGTGTGCACTCCGGCTTCGACTTTGACGGTGCCTTTCTTTCCGGCGTTGGCAATCGCCGCGGCTAGGCCGTCGTGCGATCCGGCAGGCAGCGTCACGGTCCGCCCTTTTTTCTCCAAGCTCGACACGCCCTCGCTGTGCTTGGCAAGCAATTGCTCAAGCTCGGCCATGCCCTCGGGATCGGCTTGGAGATTTTCCTGTAATGCGCCGACAGGCTCAACCGGCTTTTCCGGCGAGCATCCGATCAACAACGCTGCGCTCAACGCAAAAGATGAGAGCAAAGAACGTGTGATGGCGCCGGTGATTCCGAATTTGTTTCGCATGGTGCAATCCTCCATAATGATGGTTGAATGGTTAGTAGTTCTACTTATTAAGTCAGATTAATTTGCGTAACCCACTAAACACACGAAATACGCTAAAAAGCTTTCGCGTTTTTCGCATGTTTCGTGGGCAAAATTCAAATATGCCTGAGTAGAAGTAGCAAGTTACTGAAAAAGAAAGCCGGCGTTCGATGCGACCACCAGCACAATCGTTTTATTAATAAAACACAGTCAAATGAAGTGCCAGGAATTGGAAGGAGTGTTGTCAGTGAAGTTAAGTCCTTGCAAGACAGAGAGGCAATGCATAGGCGGGGTCCTGTGAGTTTCGTAAACTCACGGGAAGGTCACAAAAAAATTGCGAAGTCGGTGAGGAGACAAGCGTATTGTGGTCAAAAAAAATTGCGATACGGAAATCAATGATTGTTTTTATAAGCAATTATGTTCGCAATCTTTGTCGCATAAAGCCTACAGCGGATTTTCAGGCAAGCTGAAAACCGAAGCTCTTCGAGCAGCGCAAAAAGCTTTAGGCAGAATGATTTGTCGACAGAATCATTCTGCCGTCAATTATTCTGCCATTAAACTTTCAGAATTTTTTTCTGAGTTTTGCTGCGCAATGACTTAGCCGTCTGAATTGCACCTCAACTAAAATGTCATTCCGTAGGAATCTTGTTGCTTTCTTGGCAAGATGCCCGCAAATGCGTAACAAGATTCTTGCAGAATGACACCCTGGGCAATTGGCTATATTCGTACGTGGCGGCTAATGTTTTGGGGGCTCGGGCCGGACGATGTCAAACTTTTTCATGCGGTAGCGCATGAGCTGTTCCGACATCTTCAACTCCCGGGCTGCGGCGGATTGATTCCAGTCGTTGTCAAGCAAAGTCTGGTGGATGAGCTGTTTCTCGTATTCAAGCAGGCGTTCTTTCAAGGACTTGCTCACGTGCAGCTCGTCTTGGCCGGACTCAAAGCGGCGATATTTCTCAAAAAGGTCTTGGGGAAGAATATCGGGCTGCACCATCGTGGCATCGACAGGGGATAGCGTCACCAGCCGTTCGACAAAATTGTCCAGCTCACGGATGTTGCCCGGCCATTTTTGCTGCTTCATAAATTCCAGGATATCGAAATGAAAATGTGCCGCTTTCTTTCCTTGCCGTCTGGCATGCTTCTCGAGAAAGTGGCTGGCGAGCAACGGTATATCCTGCTGGCGCTGCTCGAGCGTTTGCACGTGAATCGGATAGACGACCAGGCGATAGTAAAGATCCTCGCGGAACTTGCGCTCTTGAACCAAATCCGTCAGGGAGGAGCTTGCAGCGCCGATGATGCGCACATCGATTTTGTGTACTTTATCGCTGCCAAGCGGCCGCACTTCGTTCTCCTGGAGAACGCGCATGAGTTTGGTCTGCGCCTGCAAAGGCAGGTTGGCGATCTCATCGAGAAACAAACTGCCTTGATCTGCCTCCATGAACAATCCTTTGCGATCCTGCGTTGCGCCGGTGAAAGCGCCTTTGACATGGCCGAACAATTCGCTCTCGATCAGGTCGGCCGGAATAGCGCCGCAATCTGCCGCAACAAAGGGAGATTGATGGCGAGCGCTCAGCCGGTGAATCGCGCGGGCAATCAGCTCCTTGCCCGTGCCGGTTTTGCCCTCAAGGAAAACCCGCACGTCGCAACGCGCTGCCGCCTCAACGGTTCTGAGGAGCTCGATAAACGACCGGCTTTTGCCCAGCAAGCCCAGGGCCTTGTATTTGTTCAGCAGCACCTCATCGGGCAACGGCGCCTCGAAAAATGCCTGGATTTTTTGCGCGTTGCTCAAAAACGGCGCGCCGATCGCCGCCATGCTTTCCAACAAATCCAGCTCCGTTTTGTCAAACGCGCCGTTCCCGGCTTTGTCGAATAACACCAGGCAGCCGATGATAGCGCCACCCGTTTGCAGCGGCACACACATCACCGACCGCACGGTTTCATCATCAAAAAGACCTTTTTTAAACCGGGCGTCCGTGGTAATATCTCCGCTCACGATGGGCCGTTTTTCGTGCAACACCAGGCCGGTGACAATGGTCTGCGCCAGTTGATACCGCTGCGGCGTGCTCACTTTGTTCATCTTGATGATGGTTTTGATCGTCTCATTCGTGCGCGGGTTGATCATCATAATGGAAGCAATGCTGGCGTCGAACAGCATCGCGGCTTTTGCGGAGATGAGGCGCAGTATTTCCTCGAAGTCGGTTTGTTGGCATAAAGTTACTGCAAGTTCCAACAGGCTATCGGTTTTTTGCTGCTTGTTGTCCATTGGGTTTGATCCACATGTTTATATCTTCTCACGCCTCTGCACCGGCCCCAGGTAGCGATCCAGCCAATTGAGTGTTTCCTTGATGACCCCATTCATCGGCGTCACATGCCCACCGTCAAATATAGCATGGCGTTTGTCCTTTTCCGGCGCGCCCAGCAAACGAAACAACGGCCGTTGCGAGGCCTCGAGCGGATAGATAAAATCGTACCGGCCATTGATCATCAAAACCGGAATTCTGGCATGGGGAGCGAAGTTTCGCGGGTCTATCTCGCCTGGTAGCTTAATATTAAGAAATCCTCCCCAGATCAGCACGCTCGCCTGAAGACGTTGCTCCACTGCCGTGAAAAGTGGCCCGAATATCGCACCTGAGCTTACCCCCATATAAGCCAGCTTATCCATATCGATGTCCTCGCGAGTTTGCAGATAGTCGATCGTGCGCCCGAAATCTTTAACCCGCAGGATCATGAGGTCTCTAAAAGCTTTGGAATCGTCTGATGGTACTGTACCGCCCCCGCGCTCATACGTTCCCTTATAAACCGGGTACACCAGCACCCGGCCGGTGCGGGGGATAAAATCTCTTAACGCTAACTCTCCCAGGTTTTCGCTTGATCTCAAATGAAAAGCCTGCCCACCTGGGTAATAAATGACGGTCTGGTATGGCGTAACGGCGTTTTTGGGCAAGAAGAGATGCGCAATGACACGCTCGTTGCCATAAGCCGCGTCGAAAGTGACGGTTTCCTTGCGCCAATGCGCCATGCTCTCATCGACTGATTCGACCGCGGCGTTTAGAGCGGTCGAATCATACAGAAAGTAGCTTTTATAGATCTGAAAAATTTCGTCGCCTACCGGCTTTTTCCTGGTGAAATCGCGAGAAAAAGAATCCGGGTCAATGGCAGCGGTCACTGTTTGGGCAAGATCAGCCGCATATTTCACGCAACGGAAACCATTTGTCTCCGAGCGATCAAAAGGCATCTGTATATGGTCGGTATCAAACATGTACTCCGGCGTTCCATGCCCCGCCGAGTATGTGACGCTGGTTGCCAGCCAGATTCCAGCACCATTCTTTGACATTGCCGGCCATATCATAAGTGCCGGCGCCCCCGAGACCCTGGAATTGGCCTACCCTGGCTGGCCCTTTACCTTCAAAATTACTTAGAACGACAATGTCGCTATAGACGTCGCCATCCCTCCCGAAGACTGCGTTATACCAGTGATAAATCGTGGGCAGGCTTTTGCCCGCAAACTCAGCATAAGCGGCAGCTTCATACCAATTGATCCCTCCTACCGGATAGTCAGCACGCCCTTCAGGAAAACTCCCCAGCTCCCAGGTGGATGGTCCCGGTTGGCCGGTTTTATCGCGAAACAGCGCCATCGCCTCTTCCCAGGAAATAGTGCGATCTTGCTTGACAAAAGGATGTTTCCAGTAAGCTCGTTTTTGGTAGCCACCGGCATCTACAAAGGCTTTGTATTCCTGATTCGTGACCTCGTATTTGTCGATCCAATATTCCGGTAGCTCGACGGGATCGGCGCTCTGGAGCTGGTATGTTCCGCCCGGGACATGAACCATGTTTGCAGGACCGGCGCCGAGGGTATCCAGCAAAATGTCGACATCATTCGCAAATATACTCGTGAAGGGCCATTCTATTGGCTCAAAACCTTCCTTGACGATCTTCCAGCGAAGATAACCGAACTGAGCATGGACGCTGTCAAGCGGTGTGCGGCCCAGATATTCCCAGTCGGCGTCTACGGACAGGTAATTCTTGCAATAGACCTCAGCCCCGGGCGGCGTCGTTTTGATCCAAACCGGCAAGGAAAAGGTGAGCAGTAATTTTCGGAGCATTGGATCATTAGGAATGTAGCGTTCTGCTTGCCGAACGAGGCTGAAGGCCTCGCCAAGTTTTTGTTGCTCGAGCAGCTTCACTATCTCCGGCAGCGCCGTGCTGCGCGCCCAATGAATGTTGGCGCTGGCATTGTAATAGCGGACAGCAAAGAAACAAAGCACGGCCATGATGAGAATGGCGGGAATCGCAAAGTGCGGTTTTCTGGCATGTCGCAGCAGTGTCTTCAACGTCAAATTTTCGGCGCCGGCGCGGGGATGCAATTCTGTTTGAATTGCTTTCAGTTGCTGCAACAACTCTGTCGCCGACGAGAAACGGGACTCCGGATCCTTTGCCAAGGCTTTACGGACGAGGTTGGAAAGCCCAAGGGGTATATCGGGTCTGAGATCACCAAGCGGCTTTGGCTTCTCATGTAAAATGAGATATATCACCGCCTGCTCGTATTCACCTTGAAACGGGAGCTGGCCGGAGAGCAACTCATAGAGAACGACCCCGAACGACCAAATGTCGGTGCGATGATCGACTGGTTTCGCCGTTGCCTGTTCCGGCGACATATAAGCTACCGTGCCCATGGTGGTCCCTTCCCGAGTAACGCCCGAGTGGCAGGATAACTTCGCGAGACCGAAATCTGTGATTTTGATCTGGCCTTTTTTCGTCAGCATAACATTCGCGCTCTTGATGTCGCGGTGCACGACGCCTTTTTCATGCGCGGCGTGCAGCCCCTCGGCGATTTGCGCGGCGTAGCTCAATGCGTCGGAAATGGCACCGGGCGCCTCGGGATATGCTTTCACGATCTCACGCAAATCACAGCCTTCGATGTATTCCATCACAATGAACATCTCATCGTCAGCCTCTTCGATGGCATAGATGGTGGCGATGTTGGGATGGTTGAGTGCGGCTGCCGCCTTGGCTTCTATCTCGAAGCGTTTGCGTACGTCCGCATTGGCCGTGATTTGCTTCGGCAAGAATTTGATGGCTACCGTCCGCTCGAGCTTTGTGTCCTCGGCTTTGTAGACGACGCCCATGCCGCCTTCACCCAGTTTTTCGATGATTTTGTAATGTAAAATGTTTTGGCCCATCATGCGATTACCCGAATTTGCTTGATGTTTTAGGGGTAAGCATCTTTTCTCCAAAATCAAGTATATCAGGAGCACTCACAAATTTTTAGAATCATCCGCGCAGTAAGTTCCGAATCTTTTTTCCATTCAGAACATTGGACTTTATCGGAAGTAAGGGTTCCGATAGAGTCTATTGTTAATTTGTTCACACATTCCTCCTCCGAGAAAGCGGCTCCAGCTCCGGAGTCGTGGCTCTGGACTTCGTGCGTCCATTGATGCTCATCCCCAGCGCGGCTGCTCATCAGGATTAATGCCGAGCGTGAGCTTGGCGATGATTTCGTGGGCCAGCGAGGCGTTCGCAGGATGAATGCGGCCCAACCTCGCATCGCGGAATAAACGCTCGATTCCGGCCTTCTTGAAAATCCCAAAGCCGCCGGCCAAATCCAGCGCCAAATCGACGACACGCCACGACCCTTCGACGGTCCGGTACTTCGTCGCGATGATCTTGATGACCCAATTGAGGCCGTAGTCAACGCCAGCCGACCAATCCTGCGCCACCTTCTCGATTTGCGGGCCGATGGATTCCATTTCAATCACCATATCGGCGACGCTGTGTTGAACCTCGGGGTGATGAGCCATCGAGCGCGACAGCCCAATCGAAGTTTTCTTCTTTACATTTTCTACGGTCAGGTCGAGGGCGCGCTGGGCCAGGCCGTAGTAGACGTTGGCAAACCCGAGCAGCGCCCAAGCATATATCGCCAGCACGAAGTTATCAACCCCGGCCGCGCCGGCCGGAACCACGCGGGCGATATACTTGTCCGGCACCAACGCGCGATCGAGAATCGTGTCATCGCTGGCGGTCGCGCGCATTCCCAGTACGTCCCAGGTTGGTTGAATCGTGCACCCCGCGGTATTGCGCGGCATGAAGGCGTGAACGATTTTGGGCGAATTGGGATCGCTGGCGTCCATGCCGTGAAGGCCGAGAAAGGTCCATACCGGCGTCAAGCTGCCAAATGATTTGCGCCCGGTGAAGCGATAGCCGCCGTCGACGCGCTCTGCTTTCGTGGTTGAAAGCAGCAGGGGAATATCGTTCCCGCTCTCGGCATGGCCGGCGGCGAAAACTTCACCGGCTGCCGCGCCCTTCAAAAGCCAATCGAGCGATTTATCGCCCGCGCGCCAGAGATCAGCGGCGACGCCGGTCCAATAGAGATGCATGTTGATCGCCAGCGCGGTTGCCGGCGCATAATAAGCGAGACGGCGTTGCTCCCGAAAAACTTCGGCCAGCGTCATGCCACGTCCGCCCAATTCTTTCGGCACGGCCATAGTCAGATAACCGGCTTTGCGCAACTCTTGAAAGTCCTCTGTGAAAAAGCGGTTTTCTTGATCGTAGATCGGCGCGCGCTCAAGGCAACGCGCCAGGATGTCATCGGAAAGGACGTGGCTGTCAGTTTGGGTTTGCGTCATGGTTGGACTCTTTGGTTATGTGCTTAGTTTCTTAAATACAGAATAAAATTCGGAAAGTTTATGGCAGAATAATTTTTCGGCAGAACGATTTGAAATAATTCTGCCGCTAAATCATTCTGTCAAAGTTTTAACAGATTTTGCTGTGCAAACACTTTTACTGAAACATATCCGGACTGATCTCCAGCGCGACTTCCGATATCTTGTCCACGGGAAGTCCGGCTCGCCGCGCGTGCTCGCGCAGGGCTTCGGGATCGGGCGCGTCGTATTCACAATAAATTTTGCCTTCCGCCTCGGAAATGTAGCTTCTGATCCAAACGACGCCTGGCAAGCCGGCGAGCGCTTCCTTGGCTTTTCTGGAACCCGCTTCCAACTGCTCTCTTGAAAGCGGCGGAACTGTTCGCTCGATGATGTACCTGGGCATAATTTTCTCCTCGTGGTTTGTAAATGGATTGTTTGTTCAATTGAAGTTGTAGCCGTACATTCAATTTTTAATTCTTTTCATTTGATGCTTGACCTTTTCATTTTCAGGCCGTATCTTTTATACAAAGAGAGTGAGTAAATCCTGCACAGCCCCCTTGGTGTTCCCTTCCGAATGTGGGTAACAGAGCCTCGGGATCTAGCTGTACAGGGGTCGCTCTCTTTTTTTATTTGTCAGGATATACACGCTCAAAAACAATCTTCTTTCGAAACACATCGTACCATTGCGTTTTCCCTGCCTCGTATTTTCGATACAATCCCCACGCAAACAGATCAACGGCTTGCAGTAATTTGTTCTCATGTGAAAGGCTATGATTGATAGACAATGGCACAAGCGGTGGAATACGTGACTCCAACTGTCTCACCAAATGGTCATTGAATTGTTGTATTGCCGAACTGCGCATGCTCTTATCCAAAGTAAGAATGACTCGAGTCGTTGCTTGGTCGAGTGGCAACGCTTTGAGAACAAGGTGAGTAATGAAACTATAGACACGACTTTGGCTCAACTGAAGGTGATTGGCAAAACGTTCCTTTTCGAGAATCACGGCAGAGATGGTAAACGGAATCGCTGCGATTTGGCGGAAGAAATATCGTTTTATCCGGAAAATCAGTAAGGGTGCCCTTGAGCTCAGAAATGTGCGCCGCCTTATGGCTCTTTTTCCTTTTGAGTTTGTATCTCATGGTCCGAAGAACTGCTTTCTCAATGGCCTTCTTGTCTTTATCGCTTGTCACTTCCAACACCGTGATCACAAAATACCGCGATGCGCCTGGACTTTGAATGTGATGCCCGAGATCGCCTGATTCATCGAGGTAGAGGTAATACATAGCAAAAATTCCCAAAATGGATTAACTTCCTCTATGCAACCGCCTGCAAGCCTCCTGCAATTTTTCGTCTTCACACTCGACAGCTATTTTCACCGCCTCTGCCGCGCAAGCATCGGCGCGAGCTTGTGCGCCTTGCGAAGCATGCACGGCCGCCAGATGATACAGCATCCAGCCTTCGCCCTTGCGATCACCGAGCTCGCGCCGGATGTTGAGCGACCGCTCGTAGCAACGCAAGGCTTCATCGAGCCGGCCCGCATTGTGATGGATTTCCGCCATTGCCGCCAGCGCGTGCCCTTGCAAGAGCGCCTGCTGGGTTTGGCCATGCAGTTCCAAGGCTTCTTCAAGACGGGCGAGCGCTTCTTCATTGTGGCCGAGACGCTGCAAAGTCACGCCGATGCTGTTCAACATCAAACCGGCATGAACTTGATTGCCCAACTGTCGAAAAATGCCGAGCGCCTTTTCATAATGCTGCAGCGCCTGATCGTACTCACCGCGATTCCATTCAACGATCCCCATCGAGTTGAGCAGGCTGGCTTCCTTGGCGCGATCCTGTATCTTCTCGGCAAGCGCCAACGCTTCACGATAATGCTGCAAAGCCAATGAAGGATCACTTTCAATGTGACGGCTGACACGCGCCATCCCTTCGAGCGCCTCCAGCTCGCCAGGGCTATTGTTCGCCATCTGGCGCAATTCTCTAACTTTGGCCCAAGCCGCCATCGCTTCCGGATAGTTTTTCTCGTGCTCGCAGATGCCGGCGACTTTGCTCCACATCAGAGCTTCGGTTTGGTGATCCGTCAGTTGCGTAACCAGTTCGCTACCGATGTGAAGCTTCGGATGCTGCTCGTGATGGTGATAGCGATTATCCAGCTTGAAACCGCGCGCCATTTGAGCAAAAAGCGCTGCGCCTTCACGAAAATAGGGTAGAGCTTCAGCGTGTCTCTCCAGAGCCAAAAGTGCTTCTCCCAACATACGAAGCGAAAGGGCCAAACCGTCGGCATACTTGGTCTCCCTATTTAAGTCCACCGCCTCTTTAAAGACCCGGAGGCTGTCTTCAATCTTGCCTTGTTCCCAATAAATGTTGGCAGTAGTGATCAGACAAAACGACTGGTTAACCACGTTCCGGTGTCGCAAGCTGAGGTTCATGGCTCGTTGTATGTAGAGCAGGGCTTTATCGTGGTCACCCAGTTCGCGGTGAATACTGCCGACGATAAACAAGGTACTGGCGTACAGCGCAAAAAACCTGTCGCCTGGCATCACATCATAGAGGGCGAGCGCTTCCTCCAAGCACTTCAAAGCGCGGTCATATTCACCAAGATGCCGCAAGAGATTGCCAAGATTGGTCAAATCTCCGGCGATGGCTTGGATATCGCGGTTTTGACGATTAATTGCCAATGCCGCCTCATTGGTGGCCACGGCTTCTTCGTTTCTGCCTTGATGCCAATAGAGAAAGCCCAGACTTCTGAGGGCGCTCCGCTCCGCAAACGTATCAGCGAGATCGCGACTGAGGCGAAGCGACTTGTTGAGCATCTCTTCAGCCGCATCGAACCTGTTGAGCAACGTGTACAACTCTCCTTGCCGGCAATAAATCATAGCGAGCTTCGCACGATCTTGCGTCGCTTCGAGCAGCGCCAAAAGCTCGTCGATGATCCGCTGCTGGCGCTCGCGTTCCCCGAGCGTTTCGCAAACCCGCTCCTGCTGGAGGAGAATGTCGATCAACATTTCCTGGCGCTGCGGATCTTCCGAAAGCTTCAAGAGCCACTGGCGGGTTTTTTCCAGCAGGTTGAGCGCTTCCGGAAATTCGCCGGCTTTTTGAGCCGAGGCGCGGCCGTAATGAACCGCCTTCTGCCAATTTTCCGCCTGGCTGAAATGGTGCGCCAACACCTCCCAATATTCCTCGAGGCGATCCGGATGCAGTTCTTCAATTGTCTTGCCAACCAACCCGTGCAGAGCTTTGCGTTGATGCTGAAGCAGGCTCTCATACGCCACTTCCTGCGTGAGTGCATGTTTGAATTTATAAGTTGCCTCGGGCCGCACGCGAATTTGTTGAATCAACCCAAGAGCCTTGAGCGTTTCCAGAGAGCGCAGGAGATGAGCGTCATCCGCGAGGGTGCGTTGGAGAATCTCTCGATTGAATTCACGCCCGACTACCGCCGCGAGACATAAAAGCTCTTTGGCCTCGTGATCCAAGCGATCCAACCGCGTGCGAATGACGGCCTCCACCGTGTCCGGCAAATGCAGCTTCTCCAATGAACCGGCCAGCATGGCCTGTCCTTGCTCGACTTTCAATGTTCCTTCTTCCACGAGCGTCTGGCAAATTTCTTCAAGGAAAAAGGGGTTGCCGCCGGTGCGCTCGTGAATGCGCTTGCCCAGCTCTTCCGGAAAACTCTCCGCGCCAAGAACGGCCTTCATGATCCGCAACGATGGCGGCGCCTCCAGCGGTCCGAGATGGATCAAAGTATGATGGCTCAGGTTGCTCCAATCCAGCGCGCCTTCCGGACGATAAGTCGCCACCACGAGCAGAGAATAAGCCGAGGCCATTTCCGCCAATTGTTTCAATACTTCCAGCGAAGCCTCATCAGCCCAATGCCAGTCTTCGAGGAACATGACAGTCGGGCCGCGTGTGGCGCTAAGCGTGAAGATGGCGCAAAGCCCTTCCAACATCGCCAGCCGGAGATTTTCGCCTTGCAGATGCTTGGGCAAAGGATAGGCCTCGCTGTGAAGCGAGAGCAAATGCAGATACAGCGGCATGAAATCTTTCAGACTCGCATCGATCGCGCTAATTCCCGCCACGGCAGTTTCCAGCAAGCTGGCGGGCGAATCGTTTTCACGGAGTTGCAGGATGTTCCGCAAGCTCTCCACAAAGGGCAGATAGGGAATATCGCTGCCGTGTGCGTGGCAACGGCCCTGCACGAGCTGGATGGCTTCGCGATCCAATTCGCGGCGAAGTTCGAGGAGCATTCGGCTTTTGCCTGCTCCCGCCTCGCCGACAACGGCAACGAACTGACCTTCGCCGCGGCGAGTCTTATCAAGACAATCTTGCAGTGTTTTCAGTTCCTTCTCTCGCCCCGTGTATGGCGTGAGTCCCGCTCTCTCCGCCGCTTCGAGACGAGTGTGCAGTCCGGATTCTCCGAGCACGCGATAAGGCGTGATCGACTGCGCCTTGCCTTTCAAGGCCACCGGCGCACAAGCTTCCGTTTCAAAGAAGGGCGCAACGAGACGCTGATGCTCCGGTCCGACGAGAATTTCGCCGGCCTCGGCTTGAGCCGCCAGCAACGCGGCAATTTGGAAAGCGCTTCCGGTTATTTCATATTTTCTCTCACCATCACCCCGCCATTGCGCGACAATAACGCCCGTGTTGATGCCTGATTGCATGCTGATAGCCTGGCCGGTGCGGCTTTCGATATCAGGGCTCAACTCGCGCACTTGCGCATGAAGCGCCAAAGCCGCACGAACCGCGCGGACGAAATCGTCTTCGTGCAAAGTGGGAATGCCGAAGAGCGCAACTATTTCGTCTCCGGTAAAGCGATTGATCACACCGCCATGCGTTTGCACGATGGCAGCGGCGCTATCCCTGATTTGATTCATGGCGGCCTCGACTTCTTCCGGCGCGAGCTGCTCGACCAATTCGGTGTAACCGGCCAGGTGGGAGATGAGAATCGTCGCTTGCCGCCTTTCCGCTTTGCGAAGCTGATCGGAGGGCGTTTCTTGCTTTCTCGGCGCGAGCGTTGGCCGCGATGAGATCATTGGCGGTGAGGAAGTGGAAGCGCGAGCCTTTTGCAGGTCTTGAATCATGCTCTGAGCCGAGTCGAATCTTTTCTGCGGCTCCTTCGCCAGAGCTTTTTCAACAAACTTCTCCAATGCCAGCGGCACCTCGGTGCGCAAGTCGGAGATTGGCTGCGGCTCCACATTCAAAATCAAATACATCATCGCCGCTTCGTACTCGCCACGAAACGGCAATTGCCCGGTGAGCATTTCATATAACACCACGCCAAACGACCAAATGTCGGTGCGATGGTCGACTTCTCCGCCCTGCATCTGTTCCGGCGACATATACGCCACGGTGCCGAGTGTCGTGCCGGTTTTGGTGAGATGGATGCCGTCGCCGATCTTCGCGACGCCAAAATCCATAATCTTTATTTGGCCTGATTTTGTCACCATAATATTGGAAGATTTAATGTCGCGGTGGGTGATGCCCTTGGCGTGCGCGGCTTTCAGCCCCTCGGCGATTTGCGTAGCATAGTTGAGACAATTATCAATTGACAATTGGCCATTATCAATTAACAATTTCCTCAACTCTTGCCCATCGATAAATTCCATCACAATGAACATCTCACCATCGACTTCCTCGATGGCATGAATCGTGGCGATATTGGGATGATTCAACGCCGCCGCGGCTTTCGCTTCGATTTTAAAACGCGCACGTTCGTCAGTATTGGCCGCGATTTGGTGCGGAAGAAACTTGATCGCAACGAGGCGCTCGAGCTTGGTGTCCTCGGCTTTGTACACCACGCCCATGCCGCCTTCGCCGAGCTTGGCGAGGATTTTGTAGTGGAGAATGGTTTTGCCAATCAAGCCGGGTCCCAATTTGTTCTAGGTTAGTGAGTAATCACTTTCTCCAAAGATGCAAGAACAACTTTGGACTCCGGTGATCAAACCCATTATCGAAAAGCAAAAGGCGGCCTATTCATGGTGGCCGCTTTTTATCGTGTAGAAGTAAGCGAGATGGAAAAAATCAAACAGAAGGATGAGAATCGGGTGCTAGCGCGATCAAAAAATCTTCAACTCGAGAATGCATGCACGCGAAGTTATAAGCACGGCGCCAAGCACTTCACGGGATTCCTGCAGAACGGCTGATCGGAAAGGCGTAATAACAGCGCTAATCAATCAAGCCGAACAGGCTCGTTGCCGGCTTGAGATTATCCTTTGCGAACATCGCGAAACATTCATTCAGCCATTTCACCAGGCGGTCGGCGTGCTCAGAACTGTTGATGGGATATTGCCGCATTTTCCAGCGATTGTATTTGCTGCCGTTGTAAATAATCGCGCCGGCGTTGTAGGCGCAGGCGACTTTGGGCGGGTCGAAGCTGGTCATCGCGGCTTGTTGTGCGATATACGCCGTGCCCGCGCGAATCGAGTTCGCCGGTTGCAACAGCCAGGCGCGGTCAATCGCATTGTCATTGAGCGCCATGCGCGCCGTGGAGATCAGCGTCTGCATCAATCCGGGCGACACGCGATGCGGCGTTTGCTCGTCGGAAACATATCCCGGTTCGAGGCGCAAAGCATCGGCCTGGCCGCGCGTTTCCGTGCAAATGGTTGCGATGATCAGCTCCACCGGCACACCCAGCGTGGCTGCCCAATTTTCTATCGGTATGCGGTAGGTTTGCCACACACGCCTGACCACGGGATGCGGATCGACGCTAAAGCGCTCCGGCTTTGTGCTTGTGCCGATGAGAACCCCGCTTTTGCTCAGCCGCCACGAAACGCTGTCGCGATAGCGATGCAATTTTTGGGTTTCGGCTAGATAGGATTTGATTTTAGCCAGCACCGCGAGCGTGGGCGTGGGATTGAAGAGCGCAGCCCAGGTGCGCGGCCCGACCACGCCATCGACGACCAGGCCGTGCGCTTGTTGATAGCTGCGCACAGCGCTATCCGTCGCACGGCCGAAATAACCGTCTGCAATTCCCACCACCGTAAAACCCAAATCAAGCAACCGCTGTTGCAGTGCTTGCACATCATCGCCGCGCAGCAGCGGCGTTTGATAGCTCAACGGGCGTGTGTAAGTTGCCATGCAAATGCCCTTTAATGCGATTAGCTTTTCAAACTCGTATATTAAAACTCTGAAAGATTATAGCGAATAGCTCGTCGGCATAACGATTTGAAATAATTCTTTCGATAAATCATCCTGCCAAATTAATTGCGGTAATGCCCGGAGATTTCAGCGCATTTCAGGAAAAAACTTTAGAAGACTCCGAGTTTCGCTGAATAATTTTCTGCCGCTTCGCAGAAGCTTTAATTTGCAGTTTGTCTGCCAATCGGCGGGCCGTTAATCCGCTGCCGGCAGGAAAACTTCGAACGTCGTGCCTTCACCCAGCTTGGTATTGTAAGTAATCCAGCCTTGCAGTTGCTGCACGAGCCCATAGACGACGGCCAGACCGAGTCCCGTGCCTTTGCCCGGCTCTTTCGTGGTAAAAAACGGTTCGAACATGTGTTGCTGCACATTCGCCGCGATGCCGGCGCCGGTGTCTGCAACCGCGATCCGCACGAACTGCCCGGCTCTTGCTTGCGCATACTTTTGGCGATAAGCTTCATCGATCTCAACGAGCGAGGTGCTGATCGTGATCTTGCTCTGGCCGTTTTTTGCCGCGGGATTTGAGGCGACGGCATCACGCGCATTGACGCCAAGATTCATGATCAATTGTTTGATTTGCAGCGGCTCCGCGTTGACGGTAACCATTGTAGCCGCGGGTTCGAACACAAGCGTCACGCCGCGCTCCAACGATTGCCGCAACGGTTCGATGGCTTCGGCGATGCTGGCATTGACATCAACGCGGACGATTTCTTCCGCAGAGCGAAGGGCGGCAAGATAGCTGTCGGCGTCTGCGCTGCTGCGGCTGAAGGTGAGCAATTTGTAAATCAAATCCGCGCCTTGATCCGCCGCCAACTCGGCATCGCGCAGATATTTTGCCGCAGGCGTTTCCGGCGGCAGATATTCTTTGGCGAGCGTAAGATTGTTGATGATCGCGTTCAAATAATTGTTGAAATCGTGCGCCAAACCGCCGCTCATGCGGCCCAAGCCCTCGAGTTTCTGCGCTTGCAACAAGTGTTCGCGCAGGGCTTTTTCCTCGGTAATGTCATCAACATCGCCTTCGACCTGTTCAACGGCATGCAGGGGTTCCGTCACCAAATGCGCGTTGATGCGCACATCGATCACACTGCCGTCGCGCCGCTTGAACAAGGTTTCGAAACCGTGTACAAATTTGCGTGAACGCAGCAGGCTTTTGAGCGTTTCAAAATCTTCGCGCCGGAAGAACAGATGCTCCGGCATGTGGAGCGCCAGCACATCGCCGGCGGTTTGATAATCCAGCATTTTCACCAGCGCCGGGTTGGCGGCAAGCAAATGTCCGTCAATGGTGGCGCGATAAATGCCGTCCGCGGCATTTTCAAACAGGGAACGGTAGTTCTCCTCCGAGCTGCGCAGCTTTTGGTAAAGCCGGGTGTTTTGAATGGCGGCGGAAAGCTGCTGCGCGATCACCCGCAAATAGCGAATGCTTTCTTCGGTGAAACGGTTTTTTTCGCGCGTATCATCGACGCGCAAGACGCCGATGGTGCGGCCGGCCTCCAAAATCGGCACGGCCGCCGTGGATTGCACGCCGGCGCGTTCAATCCATTCCGGCTCGACCAGCGCGCTGGCGGCGCTGTCATTGATGACGACAGGCTCGCCGCTCTCAAAGCAACGTTGCGAAACACGCACGCCGAATGGGTTGTCCGCATTCTCGCCGCCCGCCACGCCGTTTTCGTGCATCAGCATTTGCCGGCGTTCGTTCCACAAGGCAATATCGGTATGTTGAATGCCCATGGCCACGGGCAGAAATTCGTAGACGAGCTGAAACAGCTCCTCCTGCCCCACGGTTGATCTGAACTGATCGCTGAGTTGATTCATAAACGTTAACTCGGCGTTGCGCTTTTGAATCGCGTCAACCGCCTGCTTGCGCTCGGTAATGTCAAAGGCGACGGCGAGAATGCCGTTTACCGTGCCGGATTCTTCGTAGAGCGGGTCGGCGTTCATGATCAAAAGCAAATACTCGCCGTTCGCCTTGCGGAAACGCAATTCGTAGTTGCGCAGGGATTCTTCGTCGCGCATCAAATTTTGAAACACCCTCTTCACGGCATCGACTTGCTCGGGAGAAACATAATCATAAATGCTTTTGCCAAGCACGGCGCGATCGCTGTAATTCATCACGCGATAAAAGGAACGATTGGCAAACGAGATTTTGCCCTGGCCGTCGATCGTCACCACCAGTTCGTGCATGGTTTCGACCAGCGAGCGGAATTTGCCGACCGCTTTGCGCACCGCTTCCTCAGCTTCTTTCTGGCGGCTGATGTCGGAAACCGCGCCGATGACACGCTCAATTTTGCCCTTGTCGTTGCGCAAAATGGTGAACCGCGATTGCAGCCAGCGGGTTTCGCCGTGGCGCGCGCGAATGCGATACTCGATCACGCCCTCGTCTTCGCGTTGCGTGAAAAGATTCAACAACTCATCCTGCACGCGTTGCTGATCATCGAGCAGAATAATTTTGAACCAAAACCAATTGTCATTTAAAAAGAATTCTTCGGGATAACCGGTAATTTTCTCGATCACGGGACTGCAAAACTCGTACTTCAGGCTGCCGTGCTCAACCCGCGCGCTAAAGAGATAATCCGCAATACGCGCGACCATGTCTTGAAAACGCGCTTCAATCTCTTTCCGGCTGCGCTCGGCGCGTGTGCGCTCGGTCAAGTCCGTGACCATCGCCACCATGCTGCGCACTTTGCCGTTGCGATCCCGCACCGGAAAAAGCAGCATGGACACAACTTTCAGGCCCTCGGCGGTGCGCTTCGCTGCATTTTCGACGAACGAAATGTCGTCGAGACTGAAGGCTTTCTTGTTTTGAAAATCGATCGCGGTCGGCGAAATTTCGATAATCTTGCCCTTATAGGCCTGGACACAATATTTGACGAGATCATTTTTGGCAAACAGCGGATCGGTGAAGGCGTTGAAACGGCCGATCAGTTCGTTGGGCGATTCGAGCCCCAGGATTTTCAAAAAAGCCTTATTAACATGTTCAGCGGCGCCTTCTTGATCAAACACGATCACGCCCAGCGGCGTTTCTTCAATTAAACTGCGCAAAAATTCCTGCGAGGAGGCCAGATATTCATCAACTTGTTTGCGCTGTGTAATGTCGCGAAAGGTGGCCAGGCCGCCGAGCATGCGTTGCCGGGCATCGAGCAGAGGGGAGGCATTGATCGACAAAATGCGCAGACTGCCGTCACTCTGCCGGATACCCAGTTCGACGTTTTCAATCGGCCGGCGCATGCGCAACATTTGCAGCATGGGAGAGTCGCCGTAGGGAATCCGGCTGCCGTCGGAATAGACCATGCGCAGCAGCGGATCGTCCAGGCGCAGGCCGCTGAGTGTGCGTCCGAGCAGGCGTTCCGCCGCCGCGTTTGCGCGCGTGATTTTGCCCTCGGTGGAAAATAAAATCATGCCGTCGACCATGGTGGCGAGTATCGTTTCCAATTCCCGGCCCATTTCCGTGACGCCGCCGACGACATCGAAGATCGGCCGGAACTCGGCCTCTTGCGCGGCCTGGGAGGCCAGCGTGCGCGAGATGTACCAGGCAGCGACGGGAGTGAGCACGAGCGCTGCAAAGAATTTGGTAATCACCTGATTGCGCAAGGCCTCGGCATAAAACGGCTGTCCGGCAAATCCCAACATGGTGTAGAGCAGGCCATCAGTGAGCAGCACGATGGTCAACACCAGGCCGACGCGCAAGCCGCGTGGCAGCCGGGGCATATGGTTGGTGAGAAATTGATAGCCGGCAATCACCATGATAAATGAAACCAACAGCGCGAAAACCGCGGCAATGGTGATGCGCCAATTGCGCGAGAAAAGTTCATCGGAGAGAGGATAACGGTTGGTAACAGCGTCAAGCTGGCGCGCCCAGGCCATTACCTCCTGCAGCACAATGGTCAGCGCATAGATCGCGAAGAGCAGCACGAGCAGCCGGCGGGTGTATTTTGTGCCGTCACACACATAAACCACCAACAGCAATGCGATGAGATTGGCATACACGACCATGGAGAGAATGGAAAAACTGAATTCCGGCGTGATTTGCAGCTCGGGCACGATGCGCGCGAACATCCAAATTCCGAAGATGCTCACGCCGGTGACGGCGCCGAGCGCCATTGTGCCCATCTGGCGCTGTAAATGGTGCGCGAGCAGGTAAATTCCCTGCATCGCCAACATTGCAGCTATCAAACCAAGAATTAAAAGCAATGCTTGCATGTGAGGAAGGACGTTGCCAGGTTCGCCGCAGAATTTGAAAGAAATTTAAGCATTCTTTGCCCAAAAGCAAGGCGGGAAAATGGCGCACGGCTCTCATGCGTGTAACTTTTGCTGATCAGAATGCCGCGGCCTCATCAACTGAGGTGTGTCATTTTATTCGCTGCGCATGCGCCTCATATTTTCGCTTCACGGCAACGTTTCGCGGGCAGGCTTTTGACTTTTCAAGCACAGCACAGAATTTTGAAGGTGGAGCGGCTCTCGCAAGTATGTTTTCGCAGGCAGAATTCTGCCTGCCGGAAAGCCTGGCTAATTGAACCTTCCGTGAAAGGCCTGTTTGATTTGAAATCATCCTGCCGATAAATTATCCGGTCAAAATTTTTCCGTGAGGCCGGTGACCTCGGCGCATTTCGCCGGAAAAGTTTTATCGCCGATGATCACCGCAGCCGCCGAGTTTCGCCGGGTAGTTTTCTGGCTGCTTCGCAGAAGCTTTGGTTTTCAACTAGTCTGTAAATCGGGGCAACTTCTAACAGGCTTCGGGCGTCGGAAGTGACTTACACTTCTACTGCTCTCATTCTCACAGTCGCGTCACACCCTCAACACTGACACGCACGGAATCAACGCCCGGCGGGCCTGGCGTGAGGGCGCGATACGCGCTGATGATAATCGTCTCCGGGCCGGAGAGACCCTCCACCCGCCACGGCAACTGATAGGGCGGAGAATTGTCGATACCCAACAGATTTCCGTCCACGCGAAATTCGACGCGCTCGATGCCGTTGGGATGGCTGGCCAGCGCTTCAATGACAACAACGCCAATGCCGGGTATGAAGGCGTTCTGCCTGGGTTGGAGAATTTCAACAGTGGGTTGCTCAACGGCAATCACGGACAGCGTGACCGAGGCTTCGGTCTCATCATTTTTGTCATCCCGCACTTTCACGGAGATTTTGTAATCGCCGGCCACCGCAGGAGCGGTCCAGCGCACGCGACTTCCAGTGGTCGAGGAAAGCGCGCCGCCGGCCGCGCTCCACGCAAAAGAAAGCGCG
Source organism: uncultured Cytophagia bacterium (assembly GCA_964457925.1). GTDB lineage: Bacteria > Zhuqueibacterota > Zhuqueibacteria > Zhuqueibacterales > Zhuqueibacteraceae > Coneutiohabitans. Next base: position 25,341 of record CAYWGH010000009.1, on the reverse strand, counting down.
CCGCCCTCCGGATCGTGCGCCTCCACTTTTATCGTCGTGGTGTCTGACGGAAAAAGCGAGGAACGCAGCGCTACAACCTCATCGAGGACCGGCGGCTCATTCATTTCGATGAGTTTGCCCAGTTCTTCACAACCAAAGGAAGTGCTGAGCGTCATTGCGATCAAGGCGCTGATTTTGAGCAAGAACAGTATTCTTGTCTTCATATGACTTTATTCCGCTAATGCCGCTTGCAACACTTCTCTGCCCGAATTGAGGGTGCGTTCGATGAGCACGGCTGCCTGCACGCGATTGGCGTTTTGCACGCCGGTGAGATTTGCCGCGAAACGCACGGTTTTGGAATCGCCGGCGGCCATGCCGTTCACAACTTCGGGAGAAAAAACTCTGCGAACCACGTGGCGATGTCCCGCCAGCCCCAAATCTTCCCAAACCACAGCGGCAATCGCAAATTGCGAGGCCGGGCTGTCGCCCAGGCGTGCAATCGTGGCATTGATTTCAATGCCTGTCGCTGCGACAGACTTTTTCGCTTCGATGGTGAAATATGCAATCTTGCCGGACTCGTTTTGCAGCGCCGCGCGGTAGCGCTGAGCTGCGGTGTGTGCGCTGGAGGCGCCCTGCAAACGAGTCGGTGTGCCGTTGAAAAACACGTCAGGAACGCCTCGATCAGCCGCGGCCAAATTGTTGTACCGGTCTGCGCTTTCCAGCAACGCGTGGCTATCGTTATAATTCGCACTGGGAAGATGATGCTCAACGATGATGATTTGACCGGCGGCGAACGCCAGCGACAAACTGTCCAGCGCCCGTAAAGCAAATGGACTGAAGGGCGTCGCGTCGTTCACAAACGCTTCGATGAAAGTTACGCGCGGCCGTTCGCTGTGCGGATTCTTGGGATCCAGAGGATTGTTGCGATCCAGTTCCCCGCAAGCCCCAAGGAGAAAGACGCAGCTGCAAAGCCAAAAACGCGAGTTTTGAATGATAATCTTCATCATTTTTTAAAAGTGCAGGGCAACACCCAAACGTATCACCGCATCATCTGCAAAGAGAATCAGGCCTTGCGTCCGCCAGGGTTTTCTCGGGGCTGCTGCTGCGAGTATGCGGTTTTGTTCTGATTGATTCTTGAGCCAAAGCTGCAAGCTTGTCAGCGCCAATGCGCCCGAGACAATTGCGGTGACGTTGCGGGCCTTGCGAAAATCGCCGGCGCGGTTGTAATACGTGTCGATATCCTGCAAATTACTTGCGGATTGATAATTGTCGTAGGCCTTGTGGTAAATTCCATGGGCGACGCCTGCGGCAACGGCAGTCAGCGCAGCGGCCAGCACAAATCCAGTGGTGGGATAATTTTTCAAGCGCAGGCTTTGCCGGTATTGCCCCTCTCCGGTCAAATTGTACAAAATATTCGAGGCCAGCATACTTACCATGTTTTCGCTGGCGTTGCGGTCGCCCACAACTTTTTCGCCGCGCACTTGCCCGTTTTCGACTTTAAGAATGTGGCAATCAAGGCGCAAGCGTGAGCCGGACAAGCTGATCTCTCCGGTCAACAAGTATTGCGCTCCTGCTAATTGCCCAACTTCTTGTGCCGTTTTCTGATCGATGAGGCCGGTTTGCGCCAGGGCTTGTTCCTGCAAAATCATTTCCAATTTCTGACGTTCTACCACCCAGATGCCGGAGCCGGCGCGTGAGAGCTCGGTTTTCAGGATTTCCGGCACGTTCTTTTCCAACACATCGAGGTGGAATTGGCCGCTGTTGTTTATGAAATCCAAAACGGCGACGGTGATGGCGGTGGAGTCAGAAGTGGCGATGGCGGGAACCTGCGCCTGTACGGCGGCGCCGAATCGTATTTGAAACAGAAAACACACGGCGGCGGTGAGTGGAACTCTCAAATCATGCAGTCGTCGCATTTTCTATGGCGAACATCGAGAGTGAGGACGCGGGCACAACGTTATGCTTCAGCGTATCGATTCAATAATCCAAGAAAAACGCCGCTGGAAATGTCTGGAAAATCGCGGCGCAATGCAAGGGAATTTATTGCGCTTTCATTTTAGACGGGCTTCTCAGAGAGCCTTGCGGGCTGGCGCTATTTGTAAGTTTATTCATGCGTGAATAAAATTCATTCATGCCGTGAAATCAAAAATTAGTTCGATATTGCACAAAAAAGCCCGGAAGTCTCGCGACACCCGGGCATGATTTCGGACGTTCTGATGGAAAACGATTTCACCCATAAATTCCACGTAGCGCCAATGTTTTGGCGACGCGATCAATGGCAAGCACATATGCCGCAATGCGCATGTTGACTTTGTATTTGTCGGCAGTGACAGTAACATCGTGCAACGCTTCGTTCAGCATGCGCGACAAGCGGCTGAATACATCTTCTTTCGTCCAGAAGTATCCCATGCGGTCCTGTACCCATTCAAAATAGCTCACCGTCACGCCGCCGGCATTGCACAAAATGTCGGGAATGACGACGATATCGCGATTGGCGAGAATGGGGTCGGCCTTTGCGCTCGTCGGGCCGTTGGCGCCCTCCGCGATGATGCGGGCTTTGATGCGATCGGCATTGCGGCTGTTAATTTGATCTTCCAAAGCGCAGGGCGCGAGTACTTCGCATTCCAATTCAAGCAACTCGGCATTGGAAATCGCGTCGCCGCCTTTGAAGCCTTCGAGCAGGCCGTTGTTGGCGTTGCGATGGTTGACCGCCGCTTCGATGTCAAGGCCCTTGGCATTGTAATACGCCCCGGTGACATCGCTGATGGCCACGACCTTGCAACCGATTTCGGTGAATTCCTTGGCGGCAACCGAGCCGACATTGCCGAAACCCTGAATCGCAACGCGCGTGTCCCGCGGCGCCATGTTCATCTTCTCCATCATCGCCTGGGTCGTTATAACAACGCCTTTGCCGGTGGCCTCGACGCGGCCTTGTGAGCCGCCGAGAAAAATCGGCTTACCCGTTACCACGGCCGTGGTGGTGTGCCGCATGTGCATGGAATACGTGTCCATGATCCAGCCCATCACCTGTTCGTTGGTATTGACATCGGGCGCGGGCACATCGCGCTCCGGGCCGAAAATCTCCAGCAAACTTGCGGTATAACGCCGCGTGATTTTTTCCAACTCCACCTTCGTCAGTTTCTTCGGATCGCATTTTACCCCACCCTTGGCGCCGCCAAACGGGATATTGGCCACGGCGCATTTCCATGTCATCCACGCTGCAAGCGCTTTCACTTCAGAAAGATTCAAATCCGGCGTGTAACGAATGCCGCCCTTGGACGGCCCGCGCACTTCGTTGTGAATCACACGATAACCTTCGAATACTTCGATTTTACCGTCGTCCATTTGAATCGGCACGGACACGATGATTTGCCGCAGCGGTGTGCGTAAATACTCGTAGACCCCCGGGTCGAGGTTCAAAATCTCGGCAGCCACTTTGAAACGGGCCATCATCGATTCAAAGGGGTCTTCATCGTTCGATTTGATCGGAGCAGCTTCAACGTACTTGAAGCGAGTCGCGCTTTCCATGCAGTTCTCCTCATGAGGTTGTGGTACGGCCGGCGGAGCGCTCGGCAAACGAGCCCAAAATCAGGGTTGAATGGGTTGCGATGATTGTTGCTCGCGCAGCAGTTTGCGAATCACTTCCAGGACGACTTTCCGCAGCAATGCCGGATCAGCGTCCGGCCCCAACTCGTGGAGGGTTTCGCGCACAATGCGGCGCAGCAAGTCCTCTGAAATTTCCATGTGAAATCAACGCAACAAATCGGTTGGCCGCCAGGGCGCGCCTTGTTTGGTGCGATCAAAAGGCGGTGCAAGTTTTTGATTTTTTTGAGCGACCCCGGCGGGGAAAAGCGGAATAGTTACAAATAAACAAAGCCGCAAACGACTGTTGCGGCTTGATTTTCGAAGGGCAATATAAGAGTTTTGGGATTTGTTGCAAGGAAATTCTGGTTAGGAGGAGTGGCCGTAACCCTTGGCGGGCATATTCTGTGAAGCTCGTCACCTGTTTTCGAGTATGCGCGTTGAGCGAAAACCGAGGTTGCGGCTGTGCTACTAGGACCCCACCTCATATTTCTCTTTAAAACGTTTGATGCTGTTCATGATGGCCCGGGCCATTTTTTCCTGCACCTCGGAATCGCGCAGCAGGCGTGCTTCTTTGAGATTGGAGATGAAAGCCATTTCCACCAATACATTGGGCATGGAAGCGCCGACGAGCACACGAAACCCGGCTTGATGCACGCCGCGATCAGGCAGGCTTACAGCCGCGCGCATTTCCTCTTGAATGATGGCGGCAAAATCTTCGCTTTCATGATTGAAGGCGTTTTGCGCCATTGCCGTGAGAATGAAATCCTCCTCACGTTGCGCGTCGAGCGGGGCATCGGTATCATACTTCACCACAGAGTTCTCCAACAACGCCACTTCCAGCGCTTCGTCGGTTTTCGCCGGGCCGAGGAAATAAGTGGTGGTGCCATTGACGCGCCGGCTGCGATTGGCGTTGCAATGCAAACTGATAAACAGTTTGCCTTGCGCCATGTTCGCTTTCGAAGTACGATCATCGAGGCTGATATACGTGTCGCTGTCGCGTGTCATCACAACTTGCAATCCGAGTTTTTCTTCGATCATCTTGCGCAGCCGTTTTGCCACTTGCAGGGTGATGTCTTTTTCGCGCGTGCCGTCGCTGGCAATCGCGCCCGGATCGCGGCCGCCATGGCCGGGATCGAGCACGATGGTGTCAATGCGCCATTTTTGACGCACGGTTTCCAGGTTGCGCAAAACGTCGGTGGGCACAATTTCCTGTGTGCGCAGTGACACCAATATTTGATTGCCCTGCCCGCTGATGCTTACCAGGCTCGGATCGATTGCCTCGCGCAATTGCACGGAAAGCTGGGCCACCTCGCCGGTTTGCACCGGCGAAATTTTTTGCACCCAGCTATTCGCGCCGATTGCGCGAACGGCGCCGGGCGCAACAATGCCGCCGACGAGATCGAGATACATCCAGTCGCGTGTGAAGCGGGTATTAATGTGCTTGCGCGCAAACGGTTGTGTCGCTTCAATGCGGATGAGCGTGCCGTTGGCTTTCTGTTCGACAGCGATCTCGGTGATGTTGGGGAGGGGAGCGGCTTTCACGGCGGCTGGCGCACCGCCGCCCAGGCTTTCGGGCCACGGGCCGGGATAAAGCGGACGAAGGATTGTGATAAAATAACGCCACGGCACCAGGATATCGTCATTGGCATAACTGGTTTCAACCGGCAATTGCACCGTACGGTCGTCAACTTGCACGAACGGATTCATCGCCGTGACTTTGACTTCGGCGTTGCCGACATAGATAATGGCCTTGCGCGCCTTTTCGCTGTAAAACGTGCGCAAACCGAGCAGATCCGCCAATTCTCCGAGCGCGACAAATTCGAGCTCGCCGGTTTCCGGCAGCTTGATAATGCCTAATGGAGGGCCGGTCAACTGCGCGCGCAAAACAGCCGGCGCAATAAAATGTAATAGCAGAAGAAACGGAAGAATGATGACGCGGGTGGACTTTCCCATAACAACCACGCGAGAGCTGAAGGGAGGATCAGTTTGGGCCAAAATCTTCTGAGCGGATGTTTTCCTGGTTGAGGGTTTGGCTGGCACGTTTGAGAATTTGTTTTTCTTCTGAGGTCAGATTGTCAAATCCCACTTCATTTATTTTATCTAAAATCGCATCAACTTTTTCACGCAGGTGCATTTCGTTCTGGCGGCGGCGCACCACTTGCATGCGGCGCCGGGATTGCGCGCGCTGCTTGAACCAATCCGAAATTTTGCCCCAAAATGGCGTTGACTGCGCGCCGGGAGCGGTGTAGGAATAATAGTCAAAATTGCGCGGACCCCGCGCTTTCCAGGGCCAATCGATTTTGAGATAGAGAAAGCCGACGACCATTCCGCCTAAATGAGCAAAATGCGCAACCCCGTCTTCCGCGCCCTGCACACCCATATAAAGCGCAATGGCGGCCACGATCATGACGAGATATTTTGCCTTGATCTGCACCGGCAAAATAAAAAACAACAAAAAGGTGATCACCAAATCCGGAAATGTCAAGCCGAACGCGGCTAACACGCCAAAGATCGCCCCGGAGGCGCCCAACACCGGTATTGGCGAGTTGAAATTGAGCAACAGATGAACCAGGCCCGCGCCCACGCCGCAAATAAAGTAATAGCGCAGAAACTCCGTTGTTCCCCAAAATCGTTCAAGCTCGCAGCCGAACATCCACAATACCAGCATATTGAACAAAATATGCCAAATATCGCCGTGCAAAAACATATAGGTGAACAACTGCCACACCGCAAAATCCTGCCGCAGCGTCAACTGCGCCGGCAATTCCGGGTGAGGTAGAGAGCACAGGGCAAACCACGCTTGCAAGAAATCGATTTTGAACGCCAATTCGGCAATGTTCTGCAGCACAAAGCAGACGATATTGGCGATAATCAATCCCTTGACCGCCGGCGTCCAGGCCGAACCGATTCCGAAACGATAGGATTGCCCGTAAATATTCATGGTTCACGAAAATCGACTTTAGGATTTGCTTGTGAGACGGCCTATACTTCTACAGGCAGCGGCCGGAAATCGCGTAGCCTTTTGCCGGCGATTCGACAATGTTTCAGCATTGACACGAAACGGATGTTGGCAATGCAAGCGGAATGAAAATCTGCAGGCGGCCGGCGCATCATCACGTGAGGAGAAGCAATGACGTTTCACGCGCGATATTATGAAACCATGCTTTAAAAGTCAAGCGGAACGTTCTGGCCGCGAAGCCGGACCATCGGCAAGTTTTTTTTCTGGAGGGTTGACTTTGAATCCAAATTCTTTTTCTTTCTGAAAAAATGCTGCTGGGGGGAGGCAAGCCTTGCGCCTGCCCAAAAATCGTGTTGCAACGCGGTTTCACTCACATCTTGACGGAAGGGAAGTCTCATGCCCGTTACCACTATCGAATGGCGCCATCACAAAGTCCGCTTGATCGATCAAACACGTTTGCCGGAGGAATTGGTTCATCTGGACCTGGCAGAGGTTGATGATCTCGGTGAAGCGATCAAGAATTTGCGCGTGCGCGGCGCACCTGCTCTCGGCGTGGCCGGGGCGTTTGGCGTTTTGTTGAGCGTGCGAAATATCAAACACGAGGACAGCAAAGACGCGCTCTTTTTGGAGTTGGATCGCGCCATTCGTTATTTGCGCGGTACGCGACCGACCGCGGTTAATTTGGGGTGGGCGTTGGATCGCATGCATGCCGTGGCAATGAAACAACGTGACGCGACGGTGGCGGAGATTAAAGACGCGCTGTTGGCAGAAGCCTTCGACATTTATGAACGCGACCGCGTCGTTTGCCGGGCGATGGGCCGGCACGGCGCCGAACTCGTGCCGGCGAACGCCAACGTCATCACGCATTGCAATACCGGCGCGCTGGCCACGGCCGATTTCGGCACAGGTTTGGGTGTGCTCTTCACCGCGCATGAACAGGGAAAAAAAATACACGTGTTTGTCGACGAAACGCGGCCGTTGCTGCAGGGCGCGCGTTTGAACATGTGGGAATTGAGCCACGAGGGCATTCCCTGCACGTTGATTTGCGACAACGCCGCCGCGTTTGTGATGCAGCGCCAGAAGATTGATTTTTGCATTGTGGGCGCCGATCGCATCACGCGCAACGGCGACACGGCAAACAAAATCGGCACATATTCGCTCGCCGTAAACGCACACCGGCACGGCATTCCGTTCTATGTCGCCGCGCCGATCTCAACCATTGATTTTGGCAAACTCACCGGCGCAGAGATTCCCATCGAAGAACGCGCGGCAGAGGAAGTGACGCTGGGATTTGGCCGCCGCACCGCACCGGCAGGTTGCCGCGTCTACAATCCCGCGTTCGATGTCACGCCGCATGAGTTGATCGCGGCGATCATTACTGAAGCGGGCGTGATCCGTCCACCGTTTGTTGAAAATCTGGCCAAGCTTGCCGGACAATGAGTGGCGTCCCTCTCGCTGGCTGAGCTTGTCGAAGCCAGCGATATACTCCGACCGCTGTGGTTTTTCCAAAGACTGAAAAGCTTTTGAAGGCGAAGTGCATGAGCGCGCACGTTAAAAATGCGTTTTCCTACCTGCCCGGATGTCCATACGCCTCGATACGCTGCATGTGACGCAGGTATTCTTCATGGGAAATGGAATTCTGCCATAAACCCGCGAGCATGGCCGCGCCGGTGATCGCAACAAAAACGCCGATGATCAAGGCCGCGAAGATCGGCGCGGGAACAACTCGCGCCGGCACGCGCGTTTTTAGATCCAACGTCTCTTTCACCGGACAAACCTGCGCGCATGCCAGGCATGCCATGCACTCGTCCGAATGCACACGCTTGACGCGATGCACTGGAACATTCGACGGGCATGCCTTTGTGCAAAGCTGGCAGTCGATGCAACGATCGAGATTGCGCGTAATCTTCACCGGGCTGAACAAGCTCCCGAGGCCGAGCAGCGCGCCATACGGACAAAGGTAGCGGCACCAAAAATTCTTGATCGGCAGCGACAGCAGCGCAATAATGCCGATAATCCACAAACCCGTACTGTCGATGCGTTCGAAAAAGTAAAGCATTTTGATGTCAGCGACTTGATTGTACGCGCTGTTAATGAACGCGTTTAACGCGTGCAGGCCCATTTTCACCAGGATGGCATAGAGGAAAAAGTAGAGCAGCAAATACTTGATCAACCGCAGCGGCCAATCCAAAAATTTCGGCAGCTGCACATTTTTTCCAAACAGCCAGCGTCCGAATTTCCAATGCAACTCCGACAAAAATCCCACCGGACAAAGCCAGCCGCAAAATGATTTTTTCAACAAAACCCCCAGCGCCAAAATCGCCAAAAAAATAAACAGCGCGGCCGGATGAATCAGATTGACGCTGCCGGTGAGCCACCAATGTTTGAGCGAGATGAGTGCGCTCAAGGGCAGGAAACCCTCGACGCCGGGCGGGCGCTGTGGCGCTGCGCCCAAGCCGCCGCTTTCCAGCCAGCGCACGAACAGAATGAACTCGACGCCAATCCATATGATCAGTGCCGCGAATGCGATCTGCACGTGCAGCCGCAAAAATTGTGAATCGTTCTTGAGCCGCCACTGCCAACGCTGGAAGGAATTGAGCTGCGCGGGAGCATGGCGGAGCCGTCTCAGCTCAGGGGGAATCTTTCGGGGTGCAACAACACGGGGCGGCTGGGGCGGTATCGTTATGGCCGGCGAAGCGACAGACATGTTTATTCTCCGGATGGACTTGGGAAAAATTATAACCGGTGATTAAACAAATCACATGCCGGAACAGCGAATCGGGCGGGGCCGGAGTTGCGACGAAATAACAACAAGTTAAATCAGACAGTTTTGTCGTATTAAATCGGTTTGGTGTGTTTAATTCCCGATTTTAAGAAATATCGCGCATCAAATTCCGAATCTTGCGCGTTCGTTCCATTTGTGCAGAGCAACTTGCGTGGCCCGCGAAACACACAAAAGACGATTGAAAATCGCCCGCGTGCGAGGTTCTGCTTCCAAAACAGACAGCCCGAATCAATCAAGACAAGCTCACAATCGGGCTTGTTATGCTCAATTCGGGCTGTTTTATATTAAATCGGATTAGCGGCTGCAATAACCGCGCATCTCCGTTCGCTTGCCGCGGAATGCGTCACACTTTATAAAACACGATGGGGCACACCAGCGTCACGGAACCGCTGGCAATGGTTTCATATTTCCAGCGTTTGATGGCGTCGATAATCTCATTTTGCAATTCCGGGATGGGAATTTCAGAGCTAAGCACCACCGCTTTGGCAACGGTGCCGTCGGCGTTGATGGTAATCTCGACCTGCACTTTGCCGCCGATGTCCGGGTTGGTTTTGAGATACTTATTGTAGATGTATTGCAAGCGGCCCATGTTCTTCATCAACACGCTGCGCAGGGATTCTTCGCTGCGCGCGCCCAGCGCTTCTTGCGAGCCGCCGGTTTTACTCATAGTTTCAACCTTGACGCGCGCGGCTTTTTCCAATTTCACTTTCTTTTGCGAACCGACATCGCCGGCAAGAATTTCGTCGATCTTCGCGCCGCCGCCGCCCTCGCCTTCGCCGATCAAGCTGGCCGCGAGAATGTCATTCGGATCCGCACCGCTGCCGCCGGACTTTGCGCGCCCGCCCGCCGTGAGCTTGGTGTTGGTCGTCACGCTGGTCAATTGCGTCGCCAAGCCCTGATCCAAAAGACCGTCGATGACATTGCTGGAATTGTTGCTCGCGCCACTGCCGGTGAGCAAGGCCAATGCCGCCATCTCTTCAAGATTCACACCCTGTCCGGGATTTTCTTTTTTCTCGCCATAACCTTGATTGCGCCTGCCCTCACGCTCTTTGGTCGAACCGTCTTCCGCGCCCTTGTCCCCTTCTTTTTCTCCTTCCTTTTCTTCCGCGCCGGATTCGGTGGCCGTGGCTTGCGCAAGCTGAGGCGCGGGCGGCGGTATAGCTTGAGCTTTGGGAATGAATTTGCTGATGCGGCGCACGATTTGTTCCATTGGCATGTCTTGTTTGGGCGGCTCAAATGGAATCGTGCTGAGCCAATAAGACGCGCCAGCATTCAGCACGAGCAGTCCCGCCAGAATCGAGCGAAACAGCCCGTCCTCTTTCAAATTCTTCAAAAACGCCCGCGCCGGCGAAAAACCGGAGAAGTCGAGCATTTCGCTGGGCGCATTATCAAAGACAAAATCGATGCGGACGTCATGGAGATGAACATAGCCGGCTTTGCCGGGCGTCAACGAAATATAGGGATAACCATCGCGCTTGGGCAGCAGGCCCTGGGAAAGCAAATCCGTGAAATTCAACCGCGTATTTTCCTGCACAATCTCTCCGCGGCAGCCGTCCAGCAAACGCAGCTCATAGCCGTTGCCGTTGGGCACGAATATGTTCATTTTCTTTGGAAAGCCGCCGCCCAAAAGCACAATATCGTTGTCCGAACCAAGGCCGACGCTCAACGCTTCTTTCGGGCGCAAATGCCGCACGCGCACCTCACCGTTGCATTCGATGCGCAGCTTTAAATGTTGGATTCCTGCCATTATCATTCAATCAATTTGTGAAATCATCATTCATCATGAAGGATTGCCATACACCAGCAGTTCCATGTTGTTGTAGCCGGTCACGCCGCACGTCGCCATTACGCGTTTGATGATCGCAAACGCCATGTCACGGTCGCTCATGATCACGACTTTGCCTTGAAAACCAAAGCGTTCATCCTGTTTGCCCAACGCTTCTGCAATGGATTTCTGATCCAACAAAGCGGCCTGCAGTTCTGGAATTTGCAAGCTCGCGCCGAGATCGAGTTCGTCGATTTTGACCAACGGCTTGTCATCCAGCATGATCCATTCTTTCGTCACACTGATGATTGGCGCCGGTTTGGGTTTGATGGTGCTGATCGATTTCGGCAGCGTAAGCTCGGGGCTTACGGTCACAAACTGGCCCTCCGAGGAAAAACTTTTCAAGAGGAACACCAGCAAAATCGTGAACATGTCCATCATCGAGGTGAGGCGCAGCGAAAGATCAAGGCCTTTATTTTTGCGACCGACTTTCTTGAAACCGCCGGCAGAGTGTCCTAATTTTATCATAACTCAACCTGAAATCGAAACATTGGGGAAGCCGGCGATGCGGCAATTATCCATCACATCAATCACCACTTGATACCGAATATTGTCTTCGGGCGAAATAACCACATCGACAGCGTCTGGGAATTTTTGCTTGACCTGGGCCAAATAAGATTTAAGCAAGTCGTAGTCATAGCCTTCGGCCGTGCGCGGAATCTCGCCAAACGAGAACGTCGGGCTTTTGAGCTCAATGCCGCCGGCGCGAATGGCAAGCAGATTCAGCACAGCCGGCTTGCGTTCCTGTGCTTGCTGCTTGGGTGTTGTGGTGCGTGCAGCGTTCTGCAACTCCGGCAGGGAAATATCCAAAACCGCCAACTCGACAAACGTTGCGGTGACGAGCAAAAACGGGACGAGAATCAAAAACAAATTCATCACCGGCATAAGATCGATGTCGCCGCCCGATTTGCTTTTGCGGCCCAAAGATTCTTTCAGGTTCATTTCGACACCCTGACGCGGCTCAGGCGCTGAAAAATCCGCGCCGCGTTCTCATTGATTTCATCGGTGATCGCGGTGATGCGTTCGTTCAGCATCGAATAGAAAACCAACGTGGGAATGGCGACAATCAAGCCGAATGCCGTGGTGTTCATGGCGACCGCGATGCCGGAAGCCAGCAACGCCGCTTTCTGCGAGGCATCGGCATTCGTAACCGCCGAAAAAGAATCGATCAGACCGAAAATCGTGCCGAGCAGGCCGAGCAGTGTGGCGATGTTTGCCAATAATGAAAGATAAGAGGTGCGCTTTTCGATTTTTGGAATTTCCGCCATGGCAGCAACTTCCATCGCATGCTGCACGTCGGTGGGGTTCTTCAAGTATTCTTCCAGGCCTGCGCGCGTGATGCGCGGCAACGCCGCTTGCGACATGCTGCACAATTCCACCGCGTTCGCGATGTTGCCGCGTTGAATCAACTCGAGAATCTTGCTGACAAACGCGGTCGAATCAATGCGATTCTTGAAATTCAACACGATGAAGCGCTCGATGATAATGGCCATTGCCAAAATCATTGTGAACAAAATCGCCCACATCCAGCTTCCACCAGCAACAAAAAAATTGACAATTGCACCCATACAGATTCAAACCTCCTTAAACTTGAAACGACAAATTGGGATTTAGAATTTGTGGACAGCGAGAAGAAAACCGGCGCAGGCTTGCACCTCCGCGTTTCCTCTCGCCGCCGAACTTAAATCGTGGCGATAAGCTTACGACTTCACGTTTTGAGCAACATTTACCAAAGCGTTTGGTCTTTGAGATAGCGGCGAGTATTCGGCGGATGGTAATCCTTCTCCAACGGGCGAAAAATGTCCCGAAAGAAGGAACGGTCGATTTCGATGCCGTCAACTTGAGGGTCGCGGCCGGGAATGATGAACAGCGCCTGCGGCTTGGCAATGGTGCCCAACACCTCGATATTCTTCATGAAGATTCTCGAGCTGGCCGCCGCTTCATCAACCAGCGGTGTGTACGTTGTATCTTGCAACGCAGCTTGTGTCGTGGTGTCGGGAACAGCCTTTTGCTGCGCAAATGCCGCACTTGCCCAACCGCCCAGCAAAAGCGCAAGCGCGAGCCGGGCGCTGCAGTAGATCGGCGTTGCCACAGACCTGATAGTTTGTCCGTTGAACATGATCCTTGTCATCCGATTCCGTCCGGTGAAAAATGTGAACGCAAATTACTTTTCAGTTCCCTTGCTTGAGGCCCGCGAAACTGTTCGAATATCGTTGGGTTTGACGGCGGACTCGCTTGCCGGCGGTTGGGCCTGCGCACCGCCATCGCCGACAGGGGTTGAATTCAGTGTGCCGTTGGTGGCAGGCGCGACTTGTTCCTCCGGCGGTAATTCACGACCCAACTCGGCTGCCAGCGTTTGTAGGCGCGCGCGGCTTTGATCAACCCATTCATTCGATATCTCATTCTCCCGCGCCTGTCGTAAATTGGCTTCGTAGGTTTCGTAAGCCTTTTCTTTGAAGGGGCGAATGCGTTCATCCAGCTTTTGCTCATATTGCACTTTTAAATCGCCCTCCAGCGACGGCCGCGGCGACTCCCAAAAGGCGCGCGCAAATTCTTCAAATGCCGCACCGATGCGATGCACCGCCGCAGTCGCCCATTCGCCAACTTGATACTTCGCAGCCGTGGTGTAAGCCGTCTGTACGTCTTTAAACAGCGCTTGTTTGCGTTGCAAGCTTTTGTCGAGCGGCGGCTCGAGATTTACGCGACGGTACGAATCGAACTGAATCTCGCCGAGCATGAATTGCGCCTGCGCCGGAAAATAAGGCTCAACGTCTTTACCGGTGCGCTGCGCCTGCAAGAATTTTTCCGCGACTTGGCCGAAGTAACTGGCCGCCAGCCTGAAATCCTGGCGCTTGAAACAGATATCGCCGGCGCGGCAGAGCGCTTCCATCACCTGTTCGCTTTCCGCGGGATTCGTCGCAAGATAGCGATCATAGGTTTTGAGCGCGTTTTCCTGCAAGCCGGCATTTTCATAACAACGCGCCGCCGCGTAAATGGCTTTGCCGGCGTAAGGCGAATTTGGGCGCGCCGTCACCAGCGCCAGATAATTCTGCGCCGCGCGCGTCCACTTGCTGTCCTCTTCACACAGCAACGCGGCGCGATACAGCGCTTCGTCGACGCGCGGCGAATTCGGAAAACGATAGTTGAATTTTTCGTAGATCTCGACGGCTTTCAACTTGTTGCCGGCCTTCTCGAAGGCGGTTGCCGATTCGGCCAGCGCCAGTTCGGAGATCGTCGAGTCCTGACTGCTGGCGGCGATGTTCTCAAAGGCAATGGCAGCCACGCTGTGCTCGCCTTTGGCTTTGAAGCCGTCGGCTAATTTGAACTTCGCCGAGCTGATTAACCGCTGCGCGCGCTCGATCTGCACGGTGGAGTCGGGATATTGCTCGGCGACTTTGCGCGCCCATTTTTCCGCCAGCAAAAAGTCTTGCGCTTCCATCGAGCATTGCGCGTGCAGCAAATGCGCCTGCACCGCGAAGCGCGATTTCGGCATGGTTGTGATGATCTTTTCGTACACCAGTTGCGCCGAACGAAATTCTTTCAGATTGAACAGCGTCTCGCCGAATTTCATCAGCACGTCGGGATAGCGCGGGCTAGCACTCATCAACACCGCAAAGTCGTTGCAGGCGGTGAGCAGCTTGGCCGACACGGCATTCGATACGGTCAACGTATCCGTCCGGCCGGTGCCCATAAAATTCGCCAGCAGAAATGAGGTCGTGTCCGGAAGATTCACTGCAGCCAGCTCATCAAAATGGCTGATGATGCGATTGTAAGCAGCGTCATCTCTGAATTCGGATTTCGGATAATCCATCATCACGCGTTTGTAGGCCTCGGCCGCGTTGGCAAAATCCCGGGTTTCATAAAAACATTCCGCCAGGTAATAACTGATTTTGGGCGCGTTCGGCATATCCGGAAATTTGGCGACATATTCTCGATATCGCTGAATCGCGAGTTGATAGGCAGCGGGATCCTTGTTGGCTTGCGCGCGCGCCTGCGCTTCCGTGCCGAGGATGTACAAATGCTGCTCCGCCAACGCCAGTGCTTTTTCGCGAATCTCGCCCTCGGGATGCTTTTCCAACCAGGCGCTGCCCGGTCCGAAATTATTCACGAGTGTGAGGCGCGCCGCCTCCGCCTTCTCCGGCTGTTCGCTGCTGAGATAATTCTCGACCACTTCGTTTTGCAGCAACGGCCCTTGCTCGTTAAACGGCCACATTTCCAGCGTAATCTCGACGGTGCGAATGGCTTCATCGTAAAAATTGCGCGCGCGATAGGTTTCTGCCAGCTTCAAAAAGATTTCGATACCGTAATCTTTGCCGCTGTATTTTGCCAGAAATTCCCGCGCTTTTTCCGGGCCGCCATACTCGGCAAAGCTCTGCGCAATGTATTCAATGGATTCCTGCCGCAAATCTGCCGGCGTTTTGCCCAGGGCTTCGGGATTGTTGGCGTCCTTGATATTCGTGATGTCGTCAATAAGATAAATAAACGTGCTGATGGCCTTGGCGTAATCGTTCACGTTATAATACGACCAGGCGAGCTTGTAGAGCGCCATGCTGAAAAAGGGATTCTGCCACTGGTTAAACAGCTTCGAATAGTACTGCGCCGCCGTAACGTAATCTTTTTTGTCGAAGCAGGCTTCACCGATGCGGAAGTTCGCTTCGAGCACGTACGGGCTGTTGGGATAATCCTTAATCATGCGCTGAAAGTAATCGCGCGCCATTTCCTGGTTGCCTTCTTCGAGATGACATAGCGCCAGGCGATAAATGATTTTGTCGTTGAACGGCGCGGTGGGATATTGCTCCAAAACCTTGTATCCCATCTCAATCGCCTTGCGGTAGCTCACGCGTGGCATCGCCGGCTCGGTTTTAATCTCGCCGCTGTCGAAACGCTTCAACTCGCGTTCATAGGCGGCCATTTGCTTTTGATAATCGAACGTTGCGCGTTTGACGTACAGCTCAATCAATTGAAACATCACGCTCGGCGAGAAGTCGCTGTCCGGATATTTCTTGATCAACTCCTCGGCGTTGACAATCGCCGCGTTGAGATCGCCGACATAGATGCTGTCGCTCTTGAAATAGGTGGGTTTCTTGGGGATTGCCGGCGCGGGCTTTTGTTCCGGCATGCTCTTTTTCTCCGGCGCCGTCGCCGTTTTTTTGTCCGGCGTGACTTTCTTCTCCTGGCTGAGCGCCGGCGCGGCCAGTATCAGCGCGGCAGACAAAGCAAATGCAGACGCCCAAGAACTGGCGGCTCTTTGTCGCATAATGACGTGTTTCATACTCGGCCTAACCTCTGTTTGCAAGGCATTTGACAAACTATCTCGGCATTCCCTTCAAAAATAACGCCCGCGTCTTGCCATATTCGGCATAAGCACGCCAGTGACGCCGCGACTCCATTCGCGTGATGTCTGAACGAACTTGATCGACCTTTTGCGAAACTTCTTCGAAAATCCGGCGCTCGGTCAGGATGCTGTCCACCAACTCATCCCGCGACTTCGCCAACTGCACGTAATGATCCTGAATGTATTTGGGCACTTGGCCGGCGCCGTCCAAGCGGATGGAATCGAGCAGCTTCGATTCCAATACCAACAACTGCACTTTCAGTTGCTCCAGCGATTTTTCCTGTTCGCGCAGGCCCAACTCGACCAACGCGACGCGGTCGGCAACGTTGTTGCCCTCCGGATATTTACGAATGATGTAATCATACTCCTGCACCGCGAAATCATAGAATTCGAGCCGGAGATACGACTGGCCCAGCAAAAAGTGCGCTTCCTCGCCGAATTCCGAGTCATCAAATTTCTTGATCAGCTCGTTGAGCGTGATGACCGCGCTTTGAAAATCGTTCAGCTTGATCGAGGCCCAACTGCGCACGAGCAGCGCTTGCGGATAATCCTTGTGATTCTCCGGGAGATTCCGGAGGTGGGAGATCGCTTCGCGGTAATAACCCAGCTCATAGTAGATAAATCCGAGCGTCAAATGGGCGTTTATTTTGACCTCGCGCTGTTCCGGACGGAGGATGGGCAGGCCGACTAGCTTACGCAAAGCCGATAGGGCGTTGTTGATGCTTTTTTTTTTAGGTGAGCTAGCCCGATCGTGTACAAGCTGAAATCATAAAACTCACTGCGTGAGCCGACTTTTTCGAGCACCGTGATGGCATTATCATAATCATGCTCGTGAAAATGGGCCATGCCGGCAAAATAATGCACGCCGTCCTCCACCCGGCTTCCCGGATAGGTGGTGAGTATGGCGTTATAAACCTTGATGCTTTCCGGATAATTCTCCGCCTGATATTGAATCCGCTGCAAGCCGTGCAGGCCTTGCGCGACATACTCGCTTTGTGGAAATTTGGTGACCAGGAAACGAAACATCTTGTGCGACGATTTGAACATATCCATCGAGTATAAGCATTCGCCCAAGTGGCACAGCACACCGTCCGCCTGGCTGAACGAGGGATAATAATCCAGCAAAATGATGAACTCACGCGCCGCTTTCCAATAGGCGCGTTCGTTGTAAAACTTCAGGGCGTCACGATAAATGCGAGCTGCCACTTTTTCCATGTTGCGGTCGCTCACGCGCGTTTCGGAAGCCGGTTTTTCCTGCGCGGCAGTTGGCGAAAAAAAACCGCCGAAACTGCAAACCGCGCTGATCATGAGGGTAATAGGTAATCGCAAGATGTGACCCTGCCAATTATATCTCAAATGATTCATGGTTTTTCTTTTTTCTCGGAATCGTTGCCTTCCTGCAAAGATTTTTCCATATCCTCCAGGTCTTCCTTGGCGCTTTCGCGCTTGATACGGACGCGCTCCAACTCCGGATCTGCGCGCCGTTCGCTGCGCCTGCCCGGCTGCGTCGAGGAGATGCCGCTCTGGCGATTGAACGCGACTTGATAATTCACACCCAGGATAACCTTCCAATCGGCATATTGCTTTTGCAGCGGGTCGATGCGCGTTACTGCGGGCTTGTCTAACCCCACGTCAACCGCAAGATCGAGAATCAAATTCCAGGGGCCGAGCACTTTCATGCCCTGCGAAACCCGCGTGGAATTTTCCGCGTAACTCAGTACCGCATTGTTGGCAAAGATCTCACCGGTGTATTCGGTGTAAAATGTGATCGAACGAATCGGAAACTTCAAACCGGCGCCGACCAAAAATTGATCTTCATGTCCGATGAAAAAATTGCGGTCGAGCGTGTGGTCGTAATAGCCAAAATTCAAGTAGGCTTTCAACGGCACCAGCGGAAAACTTTCCGTCATGTCAATCGTGGCCAGGCCTTGAATGCCGCCGCCAACTTTGCCGGAGGAATAGGGTTCATATGGCACATTGTGATTCTTCGCGGTGGGCAGGCTGACGAAGCCGCGCAGACCAGTGGAAATGCCGCCCACGGAAAACGGCAGCGCCATTTTCAAACCAAGCTGCGTATCGCCGGGAGGACCCCAGGCATTTTGCTGGTCGTCTTGATAGGGCACCACCTGCAGGTTGAATTCCAGGCTGTTGCTCAGCCCCAGCGTGAATCCCAACGACAGTGTATGATCTTTGCCGAGAAGGTTCTGACGCTGATCGGGGGACTCCAAAAATGTCTGAAAATAAGAATTGATGAAAAATTGCTTGCCGCCGATCGGTTCAGCGGTGAAGACGCGCATCAAGCCGCGACCGCCATAGATGGTCGTTTGCGCCGAAGCGGAAACGGTGCAGAGCAGCGCTAATGCGAAAGCAGAGCCAAGATACTTCGAACGAGTCACGAGAAGACCCACGATGCTTAATCAGTGAACAGATCGCGCCGCGGCAGAGCCAGGAGAAGTCTCTCGCCGAAGCATGTGATTTTGACGTCGCCGCGCGGTTTCGCCGTCTCGTTGCGCAACCCCGGCGGGGCGCATGCGCGGACGTGACGAGCGTTATCTACGGCATTCTCATGGCAAGTTATATAGCGACAAAGGCGAAAGAATGCTTAAACATTTTATCAAAATTAGGCAGCCAAGATCGAAAGACGTTTTTGTAAGTCTTTGACGGCGAAACCGAGGCTGTGTAAAACGACGGAATGAACTCGACAAGTATTATGCCAAGCGTGAAATGGAGGATGAAGAAACGGCGGCGCGCAAGCCGGAAGCTGCCAACAGCGTTTAATTGTTATAACGTACAATCATTCGCGGCACCTGCGGGGTTTTTATGCGGCGGGAAAAATTGCAAGAACGCTTGGCTCAGGCTGAGACAAGCAGATTTAGAAAATTCCCTTTATGTAACTGTTTGCTAGATTATTTTTCTAGGATCATTGGTGGCGTTTTGTGCCAGGCGGCTTTAACAGTTGCTTGCTGCTGCTGCGCTTCGCGGCGACTCATGATCACTTCGATGACTGCCGCGACCAGAATTCCCCCTACAGAGTCAATGATATAATGATATTGAATCACAAATGTGGAAGCCGAGAGCACGATAACCAGCGGCAACAGCGCCCAAAATACCCTGCGAAAACTTTGCCGCAAAGCCAGCAAAACCGTCCAAGCTGCGGCCACGTGCGAGCTGGGAAACGCAGCGCCAACGACCGAGCCTTTCCCTTGAATGAATAAAATTGAATTATAAAACCAGCCGCCGGCAAAGAGCAACTCGTGATCGAGATTCATGACATGATGCGGGCCGCGCGCGGGCATGATCAAAAAACAAGCATAACAGGTGAACATGGTCAAACAAACGCGTGCCATCACGCGATCAAACGGCGGGGTGACGGCATGTTTTCTCGCGAACCCCGCACGTGCCGCGCGATAAGGAATGAGTACCGCCAGCGGGATCAGAACGTAGTAGCTCCAATAGGCGAACGAAAAAATCTCCGTCGTGAAGGGCGTGAGATGGCGTGTGAAAAATTCCCAGGGATGCTCTCCGAAAAACCAAATATCGCTCTTGAGTAAAAACGGTTCGAGCCAAAACGGGAAAAATAGTGTGACCACGCGGCCGATGGTTCCAAAGAAAAAGGTAAAGAACAGCATGGGATACCAATCCCGCAGCCAGCGTAACGCCCCCGGCAAAGCGGTTTCATGCGCAATCAGCGCCAGCACGCCGATGAGGAGTATCGGATGCACAATCGCAATCACGGGCCAGAGATGAACGTGTTTGCCAGAAAGCAGAATCAAGATCGGCAGGAGAACGAGGTAGCCCAGGGTGAGTTTGTCAAAGAAAAGGAGTTTTTGCCGCCAGTCGGCTCGGATTCTGGAAAAAGAAATATTCATAAGAACTGTGGTGGTCCGAAAATGCGATTTAGAAACGCGGTTTAGTTTGACAATGTCACATTCCAAAAACCACCACAGAGTCGCAGAGTAAGATTGCGTGAATTCTCAGAGAATGCTGCGTCTCAGGGATTAATCTGACATAGTCAAGTCAAATAACATGCCCGTTTGCTGCTGCCGCTGCTTAACGCGAAGGTACGCTAATCAATTTTTTAATTTACATGCATTCGCGGCTCGAGATATGGAAACGTTATTTCATTTTGTTTTGCTGGTTTGATAAGTTATCGCCGATCGTAGTGATTTCTTGCACAAAGGCCAAAACGCGTTGATAAATTTCCGGCGGCACCTGCTGGCGCATGCCGTGCTGCAGCCCATGCTTGCGTTGCAGCAGTTCGGCGCAGGCAAGCGTGGGGCAAACATATGCGCCCCGTCCGGGCAGACGTTGGCGGGCGTCAATGACAATGGTTCCCTCGGGAGTGCGGCTCAAACGCAACAATTCCCGCTTTGCTGTCTTGCGGCCGCAGGCTAAACAGGTTCGTTCAAGCATGGCGTGACGATAACACGATTTATCCAAAAAATCAAGCGAGGGCGCGAGGCGAGCGCCAAATTTCTCATTGACAAACGCGCGTCGAATGCTTAATATTCGCTGCCAAATCTTCTCATGCCAACACGCGAGTTGTTTTCAAGGGCTAACGTTCACCCAGCGTTGCAGCGGGAGCATACTGAATTTGCGAAAACCTAATTTTAAAAAAAATCGCCGGCGCGGGCCGGTCAAGAAGTGAGAGGGATTCGGGTTGAAGCTGAAAGACATCATCGAGCCGATTAAAGATGACCTCGTGGCATTCGAGCAAGAATATAAATCCCTACTCAAATCCGACATTTTTCTCATCGACCAGGTTGTTCACTATCTGCTTTCGCATCGCGGCAAACGTTTGCGCCCCATCATCGTCCTGTTGATCAGCCGCATGAACGGCGCGCCTCCCACCGTCAAGCGCTTGAAAGCAGCGGCCATTCTCGAGTTGTTGCACACCGCCACGCTGGTTCACGATGACGTCGTGGACGATTCCTATCGCCGCCGCGGTTTTCCCTCGATCAATTCGATTTGGAAAAACAAGGTTTCGGTATTGATGGGCGATTATCTTTTTTCCAAATCGCTGCTCGCGATGTTGCATCTGGGCGATGCCAAGGCGTTTTCAATTATCTCGCTCACGGCTGAGCGCATGAGCCAGGGCGAGCTGCTGCAACTCGAACGCAGCCGCGATTATTGGATGGAAGAGGCGATTTATTTTCGCTTGATTGCGGACAAAACCGCCTCCCTGATTTCCGCGGCCTGCCAGCTCGGCGGCCTGGCAGGCGAACAATCCGAGGCGGAGATTGCGGCGATGGGAGAATTCGGCGAGAAAGTCGGCATCGCATTTCAAATTCGCGACGATCTGCTCGATTTGCTCGGTCAGGAAGGCGCCATCGGCAAACCGGTGGGCAATGATATTCGCGAGAACAAAATTACGCTGCCGTTACTGCACGCGCTCAAACAAGCAAAGAAGTCCGAAGCGAAAGAAATCATTCGCCTGGTACGCCGCGGCTCCACCTGGCGCTCGCGCAAAAATGATTACGAACGCATCGTCAATTTCATTGAACGCCAGGGCGGCGTTGCCTATGCGCATGACACCGCCCAACGCTTCTGCGATGAAGCCTTGCATTTGCTCGCGCCGTACCATGACTCATCCTACAAAGAGGCGTTAACCAAGCTGGTAAGATTCATTACGTTGCGGGAAAATTGATCGCCGCGTTCGAATGAAACATGATAAGTCTGGCAATCCCTCGTTGGCTCAGCTTTCGCAAAAAATCATGTCGTGTGATTTTTTTGATGCAAGCTGTCGCTGTTTTGTTCTTTGGAAGCTGCCGGCCGAAACCCTCGATTCACACGGTTGAGCGCACGCAGATTTTGATGGACACCCTGGTGTTGATCAAAATCTTTTTGCCGGATTCGACGCGACAACCGCAAGCGCTCGCCGCAATTGACTCGGCTTTCGGTGAGATGGCGCGCATTGATGCCATGATGTCCTCCTATCGCGAGGACAGTGAAGTGGCGACGATCAACCACGCGGGCGCGCAGGCCGGGAGCAGCGTCACGATTTCTGCAGAAATGGATTCGGTTTTGCGTACAGCGCTCGAGATTAGCGAACGCAGCGCGGGCGCATTCGATGTCACGATTGCGCCGGTGATGAAGCTCTGGGGCTTCGGCACGGACTCGCTGCATGTGCCGGCGGCAGAGAGAATACAGGCGCAGCTTGCTGCCATCGGTTTTCATCATTTGAAATTAGAACACGCGGAAAATGAGGGCGCGCCTTCGGCGCGTGTACATTTCACAAAAGATCATGCCGCAATCGATCTCGGCGGCATCGCAAAAGGCTATGCCATCGATCGCGGCTGGCAGACGCTGGCACGGCACGGATTTCATGATGTCCTGGTCGAAGCCGGCGGCGATCTGCGTGTGAAATCGTCCCCGCTTACAGCCGGGCGGCGCTACATTTGGGTGCGGCATCCGCGTGCGGCTGATGCGTTTTTTGCGCGTTTCAAAGTCGACGGCGGCGCTGTCGCAACCAGCGGCGATTACGAACGCTTCTTCGAGCAAGGCGGCCGGCGCTATCATCACATTCTCGATCCGAAAACCGGCTATCCGGCGTGGAGCGACAGCGCGGCCTCGCAAATGCTGGGCGTAACCGTGGTCGCGCCCACGGCGATGATTGCCGATGCCTTTGCCACAGCTGTGTTTGTTTTGGGACCGGAACACGGCCTCTCACTGGCAGAAAAGACTGAGCGTCTCGAAGCCCTGGTTCTTTTCAAACAAAACGGCAAACTGCGCTGGCGCGCCACCGAGAATTTCAAGAAGAAACTGGAAGTTTTGGCAGACAACTAGCGCCACAACTTGCGAGAGGCGGCAGCATGAGTCGAGTTCTCATCACCGGCGGCGCGGGTTTTCTGGGCTCTCATCTTTGTGAATACTTCTTAAAAAAAGGCCACGAAGTGATTGCCATGGATAATCTGCTCACCGGCTCCACCGCGAATATCGAACATTTGCAAAGCGAGCGCTTCAAATTCATCAAGCACGATGTTACCGAATACATCTATCTTGCCGGCGAGATCGATTATGTGTTGCACTTCGCTTCGCCGGCGAGCCCGATGGACTATTTGCAACTGCCGATTCAAACCCTGAAAGTCGGCGCGCTCGGCACGCACAAGGCGCTCGGCCTCGCGAAAGACATGCGCGCAACTTTTTTGCTGGCCTCGACGTCGGAAGTCTACGGCGACCCGCTCGAACATCCGCAACGCGAAGATTATTGGGGCCATGTCAACCCGGTGGGGCCGCGCGGTGTTTATGACGAAGCCAAACGCTTTGCCGAGGCCTTGACCATGGCCTATCATCGCACGCACGGGGTTGACACCAAAATCGTGCGCATCTTCAACACCTACGGCCCGCGCATGCGTCCGAATGACGGCCGCGCCATTCCCGCGTTCGTGCCGCAAGCACTGCGCAACGAGCCTCTCACGGTATTCGGCGATGGTTCGCAAACGCGCAGCTTTTGTTATGTTGATGATCTTATCGAAGGCATTTATCGTCTGTTGATGTCGGATTATCACGAGCCGGTCAATATCGGCAATCCGCATGAAATGACGATTCGCGCGCTGGCGGAGGCGGTTATTCGTTTAACCGGCAGCACCAGCAAAATTGTGGAAAAACCGCTGCCCGAGGATGACCCCAAAACGCGGCAGCCGGACATCACGCGCGCCCGTGAGTTGCTCGGCTGGCAGCCGCAGGTGGAATTTGAAGACGGTTTAACGCGCACCATTGCATGGTTTCGCGAGCAAAAAGGCATAGCATGAATTTCCGGGTGACGCATGCTGCGCGACGGCCTGGCCGTCGCCTGAAATTTTTTGCAGCAGTGGCCGCCGCGGCTGGGCCGTGGCTCACCCCGGCGCTTGTGTGCAGCGGCAACAAGAAATCCGCATAATGCCGTGAATGATCCCGGCAAAATTTTGATTTTGCGCTTGAGTTCGATAGGCGATATCGTGCTGGCCTCGCCGCTGGTGCGCGCCCTGCGCCGGCGCTTTCCGCGCGCCGCCATCGATTTCGTGGTGAAAGCGAATTTCGCGCCGTTGCTGAAACACAACCCGAACATCGATGCCGTGCATGTGATCGAACCGGCCGCAGGCTTGCCGGGAATGCGGCAATTGGGCCGGACTTTGCGCGACACGCGCTATGATATTGCCATCGATCTTCACAAAAATTTTCGGTCGCGCTTTTTGGTTCATGCCTGCCGGGCAAAACGTGTTTTGCGCTATCAAAAACATGTGTGGCGGCGCGGGCTTTATGTCAAATTCAAACTGAACACGATGCCGCAGGTTGCGCCGATCTATCAACGCTATCTTGCCGCAGCCGCGGCATTGCAAGTGACGGATGATGGCGCCGGTACGGAGTTGTTTTGGGCGCAAGAACACGAACAAGAAGCCGAGCATGTCGCGCAGCACTATGGCATTGCCCGCGGGCAGGCGTTGCTCGCCCTGGCGCCGGGTGCAGGCTATTTCACCAAACGCTGGCCGTCAGAATATTTTGCAGAGTTGGCCGCACAGCTTGCAAAGCACTACCCTGATTTTGCCCTTGTGATTTTGGGCGGGCCGCAAGATGTCGAGGCCGGTCGCGCCATCACCAACGCCGTCACGGGCGGCCATGTGATCGATCTCACCGGCCGTTGCTCGCTGCTCGCCTCTGCGGTTTTCATCAAGCGCAGCCGCTTGTTGGTGGCGAATGATTCCGGCTTAATGCACATGGCCGAGGCGGTTAAAACGCCGGTGCTCATGCTGGCAGGCTCGACGACGCGCGAACTGGGATTTTTTCCGCAGCGCGCCAGCTCGCGTGTGCTGGAAAACCAAATGCTGGCCTGCCGCCCGTGCAGTCATCTTGGTTATGACGCGTGCCCGGCCGGCCATTTTCGCTGCATGCGCGAG
>CAYWGH010000008.1:24903-199139 GCA_964457925.1 uncultured Cytophagia bacterium | reverse complement strand
CCCCGCTTCCAATTACGATCCGTGTGTTTGGCACGTTAAAAGCTATGGTGGTGAGGTTGGCATCGGGAACATCGGCTTCAGTTGACGCAGCGGGATTCCAAACCTGCTCCCATGAATCGCCGAGATCGGAAGAACGAAAAAGCCCCGATACATCAATGGCAAGATAAAGATGAGGAGTACCAGAGGGATTGCCGATGAGATGATAGGGATCGAACCGAATTTCCTGGCAAAAGCCTCCGCCGCCCAGGGATTGATTCTGCCAGGTGAAGTTGTTTTGCGCGAAAACCTGATTAATCGCAACAGCCGCGATCAATATCGCCATCGCTTTTTCCAGGATGCGTGACATGGAAGCCCTCCCGACAAAATAATTGAACCACTAACGGCCCCCTGATGCTTTGCCGAAGAAGCTTGCCGCAATGAATTTAGAATTGCATGTGAGAGTGTGAAAGTGCGTGGTGTAGCCCAAAATATGATGACAAAATAGTAATACTGCCAAGAATGTCAAGATCAGTGTGATGAGACTACCATTCTGCAATAGTCATCGCTGCTTGTACGTCTCTGAAGGGTCGCTCGCGTGCTTTATTAGCACTCGAATTTTTCCGAGAAAACACTTGTTTTTAAAGCCTGTAAGTGATACTTTTCCCGCGTTTTTCAAATATGATGCAATTCACTAATCCACCCCAGGAGGTTCGTTAAAAGTATGCCGACGGTCAAAGTGCGCGAAGGTGAAAGTTTTGAGAAAGCGTTACGTCGTTTTACCAAAGCTTGTGAAAAGGCCGGTTTGATGTCCGAGCTGAAGAAGCGCAGACATTTTGAAAAGCCGAGTGAAAAGAAAAAACGGAAAATGAAAATCGCCCGTCGCAAAGCGAGACGCATCGCGACGCTGGAGAGCAGATAAACGAAACGGTGGGCGACAATCCCAACGGCGGGGCGATACGATTTTGCTTGCAGGAGATGGTGATGACGTTGCTGGAACGATTGAGCGAGGAAATTAAAACCGCCATGAAGAGCGGCGACAAAGTTCGCGTCGAAACGCTGCGCCTGTTGCGTTCGCAATTGAAAGACGCACAAATCGCCAAAATGCAGCCGCTCGAGACGCAAGAGGAAATCGACGTGTTGAACAGCGCCGCCAAAAAGCGCCGCGAGTCGATTGCCGCCTATCAAAATGCCGGGCGCGACGATTTGGTCGCGAGTGAAACCGCGGAATTGAACATCATCTCCGAATATTTGCCGAAAGCCCTGAGCGCGGAGGAAATCGCGGCCATTGTCGACGCTGCCGTGCGCGAGACCGGCGCGAAAGACGCCAAGGATCTCGGCAAAGTCATGGGGAAGATCATGCCGCAGGTCAAAGGCCGCGCCGACGGCAAGCTGCTGCAGCAACTCGTGCGCGAGCGGCTCAGTTGATTTTTGCAATGATTGCCGGAAGAACAGCGCATCGAAAAGTGAATCAAGCGACGAGCATCTCGACTTTGCAGCTTCGTGTGATTTCGGTCACAGCCGTTGCCGCTTGAAATTACGGCAAGGCGGGAAGTACTGCGCGGGTTAAGAGGGCAGCGGCTTTGTTCACTTTTTTATTTTTGGCGCCGGCGCCCGCGCCGGCATCGTGAGGAAAACGTGCAGATCATCATCAATTTTGCCGATTTCATCATCCTAGGCGTGCTTGCCTATTTCATCTGGCGCGGCTACAAAGGCGGTTTTTATGATAACCTGCTCGAACTGATCGGTTTCTACCTCTGCCTCACCATTACCTTGATTGTCCTGCGCTATGTCGCGAAATTTTTCAGTTTCGTGCTCGAACTGCCGCCCAGCGTGAGCGTGTTGCTCGGTTTCGTCTTCGTGTTTGCCGCGCTGACTCTGGCTTATCTTTATTTTGTGAAATGGATTCACAAAATGATCGAGATGAAAGTGCACGAACGGTTTAATCGCATCACCGGCTCGGTGTTGGGCGCGTATCGCGGCGTGCTGATGGCCAGCCTGCTCGTGCTCGGTTTTCTGCTGCTGCCGATTCCGCACCTGGTGCAGCCGACGCAAGCCCGCAGTTTTTTCATGCGCAAAATCAAAATCGTCCTCCCGATGAATTATGACTACGTGCGCCGCCTCGTTCCCGGGCCGCCCGGCTTTCGCGAGGCGCTGACGGTCGCGTTTTACCGCATTGGCCCGCTCGACGAAGTTTCCGCGCGTTTTTTGGACGATTTGCCCGGCAGGCCGCCCTACCAAAAGTTGAGCAGCGATTGAAACGATGAGCTCTCCCGCAAAGCCCGAGTCATTCGCTGCCGCCGCCTCAGCCCTGGAATTTCCCAAGGTTTTGCAACATCTCTCCAACGCAGCGCTTTCCACGCTGGGCGCCAACGAAATTCTACACCTGCAGCCGCTGCCGGATTTGCCCACCGTGCAGACGCGCCTTGCCGAAGTCACCGAGATGCGCCGCCTGCTTGATTTTGATGACGCCTTCCCAATTTCCCATCTTCCGGATTTATCCGCCGCTTTGCAACAGCTTCGCATCGAAGGCCGCAGCCTTGACATTCCAACGTTGATCGCGGTCGCGCGTTTCAGCGAAACCGCGCGCCGCGTGCGCCAATTTGTGCTTGCCCGTCGCGAAAAATATCCCGAGCTTTTCAAAAGCGCGCAACAGTTGACCAGCTTGCAGGAACACGAACGCGCGCTCGAAAACGCCCTGCATTTTGCCGAAGGCGCCGTGAAAGATTCCGCCAGTCCGGTGCTGGCGCGGCTGCGCAAAGACATCACCCGTGCGCACGCTGAAGTGCGTGAACGTCTCGAACGCATTGCCAAAAAACTCGCCGCGCAGGAGATGCTGCGCGAGCAGATGATCACGTTGCGCGAAGGGCGTCTCGTGCTGATGCTGAAAGACGAATATCGCCGCAGCGTTCCGGGGCTGGTGCACGATCATTCCGCCAGCGGCCGCACGGTTTTTCTCGAACCGATGGAATCGGTTGAAATCAACAATCGCGTGCGCGAGCTGCAAAGCGCCGAGCGTGAGGAAATCGAGCGCATTTTAGCGATGCTCACCCAGCGGTTGCGGCAGGTTTTGCCGGCGCTCGAAACCAATCACACGATCATGATCGCCCTTGACGTGATTCATGCCAAGGCCAGATTCTCGCGCGAGTTGGGCGCGTCTGCGCCGCAATTGCAGCCGGAGGCCAAGATCAAATTGCTCGAGGCGCGCCATCCGCTTTTACTGTTGAAAAATGAGAACCGCAGCAAGGTTGTGCCGCTAAATTTGGAATTGGGATTCGCCGCGCCCGCCGCGCCGCAGCCTCTCAACACGCTGCTCATCAGCGGGCCCAATGCCGGCGGCAAAACCGTGGCGCTCAAAACCGTGGGCCTGCTCGCGTTAATGACGCGCTGCGGGTTGCATATTCCCGCCTCGCCGGACAGCGAAGTGCCGTTGGTTGAAAATATTTTCGTCAACATCGGCGACCGGCAATCGATTGAAGACGATCTGTCGACCTTCACCTCGCACGCCAAGCGGCTTGTCGAAATTCTGCGCCATGCGCAAACCGGCGATCTCGTGCTGGTCGACGAAATCGGCGCGGGCACGGATCCCGAAGCGGGCGCTGCGCTGGCCGTCGCAATTTTGCAGGAATTGAATGCGCGCAAATGCCTGACGATCGTGACCACGCATCATGGCGCTTTGAAGACGTTTGCGCAAAATGCGCCGGGCGTGAGCAATGGTTCGATGGCGTTCGATCAAGAGACGCTTACGCCGACGTATCACTTTCGGCCCGGTTTGCCGGGCGCGAGTTACGCCTTTGAAATTGCCGCGCGCATGGGCATGGCGCGCCCGGTGATCGAGGCCGCGCGCAAACTGGCGGGCGCGGAGAAGGTCAATGTCGAAGAATTGCTCAACGAGCTGCAAAACAAGCTGGCGCAGCAGCAGCAGCTCAACGAGAAACTCCAACTCGAGGAAACGCGCTTGCGCGGTTTGCAGAAATTGTATGAGGAACGCGAGCGGCAGTTGAAGGCGCAGGTGCAGGAGATCAAAAAGAAGGCGCGCGCCGAAGCCGAAGCGCTGCTGCAAAACGCCAATGCCGTCATCGAAAATGCCGTGCGCGAGATTCGCGAAACCAACGCCGCGCGTGAAGCCATTAAATCTGCCAAAGAAAACTTGGCTGCGGTGCGTGAACGCGTCGAGCGGGAAACGCGCGTCGCGGAGTTGACCGTTGCGGCTGCCGAAGAACCGGTGATATCCAAATTCGAAATCGGCATGCCCGTGAAGTGGCTCAAGCAAAATGCCCGAGCAACTGTGCTGGAATTGCCGGATTCCTCCAATAAAGTTCTGATTGCCGCGGGCGTGTTGCGCGCGCGCGTGCCGGTCACGGAATTGCGCGCAATAAACGAGAGCGCAAAAAGCGAAGCCGCTGCGCTTCCGCAAGCCAGTGTGCATGAGGCGGCGCGCCACGCGGAAATCGATCTGCGCGGCATGCGCGTCGAAGAAGCGCTGGCCATGGTGGATAAATTTTTGGATGATGCCTTGCTGGCGGGGTGGAATGAAGTCCGGCTGATTCACGGCAAAGGCACAGGCGCGTTGCGGCAAAGCATTACGGAATATCTCAAAACCTTGCCGCATGTGAAAAGCGCGCGCATGGGACAATTCGGCGAGGGCGATATTGGCGTGACTGTCGTGGAACTGGCGTAAGAGAAAGCAAACCGTCCCTGGGATTATGTGAATTGTGAATACAACGAACGAACGACTTTTGCAAATCGCCGGCGAGGCGGCTGACATTGCCGGTCAAATTCTGCTCGCAAGCTGGCGTGACCGGCCCGGGCTGCAAATTGACCATAAAGCGGAAGCCGATTTCGTTACTGAAGTGGATCGAAAATCCGAGCAGGCGATTGTGGCGCACATTCTTCACCATTTCCCGCAGCACAAAATCTTTGCAGAAGAGGGCGGCCAATCAGGCTTTGCTGCCGCGGAGATTGAATGGATCATCGATCCGCTCGACGGCACGTCGAACTACATTCACGGCGTGCCGTGTTTTGCGGTTTCAATTGCTGCGCGGCAAGCGGGTGAAATTGTTGCCGGCGTCGTGTTGGACCCTCTACGCCAGGAAAAATTCACCGCAATGCGCGGGGCCGGCGCTTTTCGCAACGGCGCAAAATTGCAGGTGTCGAGCAGCACGCGCTTGCAAGATTGTTTGATTGCCACGGGCTTTCCTTTTCGCGACAAGCGGCTTGTGCCGCCGTATTTGCGCATGTTCACTGCGTTTTTCGAACAGGTGCGGGACTTGCGCCGCATGGGCGCGGCGAGTCTTGATCTGGCCTATGTTGCCGCCGGCGTCTTTGACGGCTTTTGGGAATATATTTTGAATCCCTGGGATTTTGCCGCAGGCGTGTTGTTGATCGAAGAGGCCGGCGGCAAAGTGAGCGGGTTCACTACACATGAAAATTTTTGGGAGACTGGAAATATTGTGGCCAGCAACGGCAAGGTGCATGATTTGATGCAACGCATTGTCGCAGAGAATGGCCTGGAATTTTAACTGTTGAACTGTTGCTGCAGGTCGCCGCTTCCTTGCTTGTGATTCGTGATTGGACTTTCGCCAAAAATGATCGCCCCATATCGCATCGTCGGCCGCATCAAAGGCCTGCTTTTTGTCGCCGCCCTCGTGATTATCGTTACGTTGCTCTGGCACACGCAAAACATCGTCACCGGCCTGCGGCAAGAGGCGCGTAATATCGTTTTATTTTATGCGCAATTGCATGCGCGCGTGGTCAATGATCCCGGCGACAGCGATTTGAATTTTATTTTTGATGTGATCATCAATCGCACGGATTTTCCCATCATTCTCGCATCGCCGGATGGCGAACCGATCGGGTGGGAAGGCATCGATGTACCGCAAGATTCCATCTACTCTGAAACCAGCCGCCGGCACGTGCGCGAAATTATGGCTGCGATGAAGCGGGAAGTCGATCCCGTGCCCATCACCTATCAAGATCAAAGCAGCGGCAAAGTCGATACACTCAATTATCTTTATTATGGCGATTCCCGGCTGATTCAACAATTGCAGCGCCTGCCGTTCATTGCCCTGAGTGTGATCGGCTTGTTTATTCTCGTCGGTTTTCTCGGCTTCAACAGCATTCGCCGCGGCGAGCAGCAGTTTATCTGGGTGGGCATGTCGAAGGAAACCGCGCATCAGCTCGGCACGCCGATTTCGTCGCTGCTGGGATGGATCGAGTTGCTCAAAAGCCAGATCACCGCCAACGGCGGCCACGACACTATCCAGGAGATGGAGCGCGACGTCGAGCGTTTGAACAAAGTGGCCTCGCGCTTCTCGCAAATCGGGTCGCGCGCCGATTTGAAAGAACAGGATCTCGCGACGATTGTGGAGGATGTGGTCAAATACTTCCGCAACCGCCTGCCACAGATGCGGCGCGCCGTAAACATCGAGATTAAAAAGGAAGCGTTGCCGCCGGTGCCGTTGAACCGCGATTTGTTCGAATGGGTGCTGGAAAACTTAATCAAAAACGCCATCGACGCCATTGAGAATGATCACGGTGAGATTACGATCTTCCTGCATGGGGCAACGCACAAGCGCAAACGCGTATTCATCGATATCAGTGACAACGGCAGGGGCATCGAGCCTGCCGACCGCAAAAACATCTTTCGTCCAGGATTCAGCACGAAAAAGCGCGGCTGGGGCTTGGGCTTGAGCTTGGCCAAACGCATCGTGGAGGAGTACCATCGCGGCAAGCTTTTTGTGAAGGAATCGCGTGTCGGCGAGGGCACGACAATGCGAATTATGCTATGATTTTCGCGGCGTTCAGCAAAAGGCGATGCTGTCGAGCGATGGCCAACATCACGAATTGCGCATGATTCCGCCATGCACAAGCCGTGACGGAGTGTTATAAAACCGGAACGCAAATTTTCAAACAAACCAACACAGAATTTTGGCGATGACGAGCTCCCAATCTTCCCTTCAAAAAACAGCGCCACGCTGGCGCACTTGGCTTCGGCGCATATTTATGGCGTTGGGAATTCTGATTATCGTAGTGATCTTCTTTGTGATTCCCTTTGGGCTTTCGTGGTTGCTCACCCACGCAAAATCGCGCCCGCTCAAATATGAAGTCGTGGCAACGCCGGAAGATTACGGGGTTGCCTATCAAACCGTCAAATTCACAGCAAGCGACGGCACGCCGCTCAGCGGCTGGTGGTTGCCGGCAGATTCTTCTTCCGCTGTTCTGATTTATTGTCACGGGTTGTTTCGCTCAAAACTCGAGATGGTCGAGCGCGCCTGCCATTTTCGCAAGCGGGGTTATGCCGGGCTGGTGCTGGATTTCCGGCGGCACGGTGACAGCGGCGGCGAGCTGTGCAGCATGGGTTATCTCGAACGCCTTGACGTTTTGGCTGCCATCCATTTCGTGCGCGATAGTTTGCAGATTAAAAAGCCGATCGTTACGTTTGCCGTTTCCATGGGCACGGCTGCCAGCATGCTGGCAGCGGCGGAATCGCCGGAGATTGCCGGATTGATTCTCGACAGCAGCTTTCTGTCATTTGAAAATACCATCGCGCATCATGCCAAGCTGTTTTTCGGCCTGCCGCGCTTTCCGCTGGCGGATGAAATTATTTTCTTCACGCGCATGCTGGTGGGCTTTGACAATGAAGATTTTGACATGTTAATCGCGCTCGACAAGATCGGCGACCGGCCGTTGCTGTTTATTGCGGGCGACAACGACGAACGCATGCCGGTGTCGATCCAGCATCAGCTTTACGAGCATGCCAAAAGCACGCGCAAAAAATTCGCGCTGGTAGCGGGCGCGCGCCACGGCGCAGCCTTTCGCACCGATCAGGCCTTGTATGAAAGAGAAGTATTGGATTTTTTTGCCGCGCATTTTGAGCAAAACACGCCCGCCGGCGCTGCTCAAGCGTCGCCCCGGGCATCAAGTCGATAGAGAAGTTTTTCACGGCGGAGCGCGCGTTCGCAGGCCGATAAACATCTTGACTCAAGAGGGCGGCTTATCTATATTGCTTTTCGAAATTGCAGCAGCAGTGTTTGATGTAACAATTTTGACATAAGTTCACCTCTCTTACCGATATTGGGAACGTTGTGAAGCCGATGAATCGTGAAAATGGTGCGCCTCGCCCCAGCATGAAAAACTCGCTGTGGGGCAACATCTTCAAACGCAAAAACAATTCTGAAGAAGATATTCTGAGCACGTTGCGGCAAGTGCCGTTGTTCGCCAACATGACAGATGGTGAGCTGCGCGAATTCGAAAAGCTCATTCATCAACGCCAATTCAAAGCCGGCGAAACAATTTTTTGGGAAGGCGAGCCGGGCGTGGGGATGTACATCATTCAACGGGGGGCGGTGTTGATTTGCAAACACAGCCGCAATGAAATGCGTGAAACATTGGTGGTGTTGCACGACGGGGAATTTTTTGGCGAGCTTGCCCTGCTTGATGAAAGCCCGCGTTCCGCCTCGGCGATAGCCGAAGCGCCCTCGCAAATCATTGGTTTGTTCCGCCCGGATTTGTTCGGCCTGCTCGAACGCAAGCCGCGTCT
This sequence comes from uncultured Cytophagia bacterium, assembly GCA_964457925.1. Lineage (GTDB taxonomy): Bacteria > Zhuqueibacterota > Zhuqueibacteria > Zhuqueibacterales > Zhuqueibacteraceae > Coneutiohabitans. The sequence continues at coordinate 190,621 of CAYWGH010000008.1, read as the reverse complement.
CGGCAACAAATTTCTCTTCCAATTGGCGCTCATCATCGGCGAACGCCTGAAGCAAACCAATTCCGAAATCCAAAGCCTGCGCGCGCAACTTGACCGGTCGGATGTAATCGTATGACGCCGGCGAAGGATGCTTCGAAAATCGCGCAGGAACCAGTCTTTCGGCCGCAACGTCCGAAACCTCCCCGGGTTGCGCCGGTATTGTCCAGCCCCCCGCCGGCTGATACCAAGTTCGTGCTGGTGGTCGATCGCAAACTGCTGCGCCGTATTTTTCATTGGGGCGTGGTGCTGGCCGTTCTTGCCGGTTTGATCTGGTTGTTGCCGCGCGTGACGCCGGTGCTGTCCATGCTTGCCACGGCGTTGCTGCTCACGGCCGTGCTGAACCCTCTCGTCACCTTTCTTGAGAATCGCGATGTGCCCCGCCTGACCAGCATTCTCTCCGTTTTCGTTTTGTTGATTTTACTCAGCGTCATTCTGGTGCGCTTGCTGGCGCCGGTGATTTCTCAGGAAATCGAGTCGCTCGGCGCGGCCACGGATGCGCAAGCCTCGGTGGAAATCATTGATCGCCTCAAAAGCGACCTTGCCGATAAGATACCGTTGTTGCGCATTCCGGCCATCGACGAAAAGCTGGGCCCGCAATTGCAGGGCATGCTTGCCCATTTCATGCAGAACGCCTTCGACTTCATGCTCGGCCTGTTTTCCGCCGTGCCAAATGCCGTGTTGGTGGCATTCATGGTTTTTTTTCTGCTCAAAGACGGCCGCCGTCTCAAAAAAACATTGATCGCCGGCGTGCCCAATCGCTATTTCGAGATGGCGCTGCTCATCTTCCATAAAATGACCGAGCAACTGAGCCGTTATTTGCAAGGCCAGATGGTGGTGGCTGCCGCCGTCGCGGCGCTGTCGATCCTCGCGCTCTATCTGCTGCAGGTGCCGTATTTTTTCTTCATCGGCATACTCGCGGGCATTGCGAACATTATACCGTATTTCGGCCCGATCGTGGGCGCCGTGCCGGCGATTGCCATCGCGCTGATCCACACCGGCTCATTCAATCTCGTGCTGGCCATTGTCATCGCGTTTGCGGCGATTCAATTGATCGAGAATATTTTCATTTCGCCGTATGTCACGGCGCGCAGTGTGGAGCTGCATCCGCTCGCCATCATCATCGTCATACTAATCGGCGGCAGCCTGCTGGGCATGTGGGGCATGCTGCTGGCCGTGCCCGCCGCGAGCATCATGAAAGTGACGGTGCAGCTCATCGTGTGGGGCGTGAAGAATTATCGGTTGGATGAGTGAAATCCGCGTGTATCAAGCAAGGCTTCGTAAAACAATGTGATCCACACATGGCATCCCTGCCGGATAACAATAGACATTTAATTTTCAGCCACTCGTGGAAAAAATTGCCAGGATTGTTTATCCTGCTTTTTTTTCTCAATTGCGCCAAAACCGGTTCGCCTCCCGGCGGCCCGGTGGATGACATTCCTCCCCGGATTCTCAGCACCGCGCCGGAACCGAATGCCACCGGCGTCAGCCGCGCTACCCGGCTCTCGTTTACCTTCAGTGAATCTCTCAATCGTAAAAGTTTTGAAGACGCGATCTTCATCACCCCCAATCCCGCGCGCTCCGATGACGATGCCGAATTGCAATTCAAGTGGCGCGGCAAAACGGTTGACGTCATTTTGCCGGATTCTCTGCGCGAACAGCGCACGTATGTCGTAACCGTTGGTACCGGCGTACGCGACCGGCACGGCGTCAACATGAAAGAATCGTTTGCGCTGGCATTTTCCACCGGCGACACGCTTGATCGTGGCGAGATCGAGGGCCGCATTTTCGAAGACAAAGCCGCGGGCCTGTTGGTGATGGCCTATATTCTGACGGAGGGAGAAGCGCCCAATCCTGCCAAAACACCGGCAGATTACTACACGCAGGTGGGTGAAGCTAAAACATTTTCGCTGTCCTATCTTGCGCCCGGGCGTTACCGCGTGTTTGCTCTGCAGGATCGTGACGGCGATCGCTTATACACGCGTGGCGACGAGTTGATTGGCATCGCAACCAACGATGTTATCATTGATCAAAATTACAGCACGAATCCCGCATTGCGCTTTCGATTAATGCAAGAAGATACGCTTGCACCAGGGCTTTCAGCCGTAACTGCCATTTCCGCCAATCAAATCGAATGGCGTTTTGACGAGGCTGTGTCGCCACATTCTTCCAAATGGATGAATCGCTTGAAGATTTTTGAGAAAGAAACACAACAACCGTTGCCGGTGTTTGCGACGTTTCCACATCCGCTCAACAGCGCACAAATCCTCACTTTTACGGGGCCAATGCAAGCGGTATCTTATCTTGCGACGGCGGATTCGCTTTTTGATAACGCCGGCCTCATGATCGATGCCGCGCGCGGTACGATAGATTTTGAGGGCGTGGCGCAGCCCGACACGATTCGTCCGCGTCTCGTCAAAATTTCAATCGCTGACAGCACGCGCGATGTTGGCCTCGATGCGCCGATTGTTCTGTTTTTTTCAGAAATAATGAAAAACGACAGCGCTTTTTCTGCATTAGCTGTACAAGACACCAGCGGCGCGCCGGCGCCGGGCACAGCCGAGTGGGTGAATCCACTGCAATTTCGCTTTTCGCCGCAGCCACACTGGAAAAGCCGTTGCCGTTATGAGATTAAAATCAATGCCGACTCGTTGTTTGACTGGAACGGCAATGCGCTTTTTGATACGACCAAGCAAATTACCTTTTGGACGCTGAACGCGGACACGCTGGCTTCGATCAGCGGCGTGATTACAGACGCGGATTCAACAGCAAGCGGCCCGATTCATCTCAAAGCCAGACAATTCGACGGCAAGATCGAGTATAACATCACTGCCAGCGCGCCGGGCGGATATTCGTTTCCCGGCGTTTTGCCCGGCCGGTATGAGATCAGCGGCTTCCGCGACGCGAATCATAACGGCCGCTTCGATGCCGGCATGCCGTTCCCCTTCACGCCGGCGGAGCGTTATCATGTTTGGCCCGATACGATAAAAGTGCGATCACGCTGGCCGAATGAAGGAAATGATTTGGTGTTGCCGTGAGGGGTGTTTGAGTTTTGGATGTTCTTCGTCGCCGTATTGACAGCAAGTGATGCAGCAATTACCATTTGGTTGACCTAATGGAATTTGGCAGTCAAAATTGGCGATCCCGGTGGGTTTTGCCACGGCTAATCCCGGGCTGAACATTATCGAACTTGAATGTCAAAACTCATGAGAAAGGCAAACATGGTTCATTTTTACTATTCTAACGCCTGGTTGTATTGCGAAGCAAAATCCGTCTCAGAAATAGCGCAGCAGATCTCCACGCCGTTCTACCTCTACAGCCGGCGCACGTACCGCGAAAATTTCCAGGAGATTGATGCGGCGTTTGGCGCGCAACGCCATTGCATTTGTTATGCCTTGAAGGCAAATTCGAATCCCGATATGTTGCGCGATTTTGCCGCATGGGGCGCGGGCGCGGATGTCGTCTCCGCCGGTGAATTGCAGCTTGCGCTCAAGGCCGGCATTCCTGCGAGCCGTATCGTGTTTGCAGGCGTCGGCAAGCGCGACGACGAAATTCTTGCGGGTTTGCAGGCCGGCATTCGCGGCTTCAATGTTGAATCCAACGCTGAGCTGGCGGTGATGAATGACATCGCGCGCCAGCAAAATTGTGTTGCACCGGTGGCCTTGCGCATAAATCCGAACATTGACATTCACGGCCACCCCTACATTTCCACCGGCCGGCAGGCGGATAAATTCGGCATCGAATTGCCGCGCGCGCAAACCTTGCTTGCCGAGATCAAAAGTATTCCCCATGTTCGCCTCGCGGGCTTGCACATGCACATCGGCTCGCAAATCGTTGAAACGGCCTCTTTCGAAGCCGTCGGCAAAGCCATGGCTGAGCTGGCGGCGCAAGCATTGTCGCAGGGACATCGCCTGGATTATCTTGATCTCGGCGGCGGCTTGGGCGTGATCTATGAAAATGCTTTGCGCCTTGCTCCAAACACCGAACCGTCCGCGGGTTTGGCGCTTTCGCCGGCAGAAGTCGCGCGACTCTTAACGGCTTCGCTCAAAGATTTTGACGGCGAGATTTTATTCGAGCCGGGCCGCGCGCTTGTGGCCGCCAGCGGCGCCTTGATCACGCGCGTGTTGTATACCAAGGAATCGCAGGGCAAGAAATTTGTAATTGTCGATGCCGGCATGTCGGATCTGATCCGGCCGAGTTTGTATCAAGCGCATCACCAAATCGCGCCGGTAAATTTGATGCCGGGCAAGATGCAAACCTGCGACGTCGTCGGCCCGATTTGCGAATCCGGGGATTTTTTAGGAAAGGAGAGGGTATTGCCGCTGATGCGGCGCGGCGATTTGCTGGCGGTGATGACGGCGGGCGCTTACGGTTTTTCACTCAGCTCGAATTACAATGCGCGCCCGCGTCCGGCGGAAGTGATTGTTGACGGTGATGAGATACATCTCTCCCGCCCGCGGCAAAAGCTCGAGACGATTTGGGAAGCTTGAAGAAAGCTTGCGAATCGTTCAACCGCCAACGAACTCCCGCCATAAACCGATTTGATTTTATGCGGGAGTTTGTTTTTGCAGACAAACATGCTTGGCACGATATTGTTTCTTATGCGCAGCCGGGCTACAGCAAAAAATCATTCTTTCGGAGGCGGTGGAACGCCATCATCCCCGGGTCCAATAACGCGAGCGGTTGTGAAGCCTTTTTCATAAACCTGTTTTAGGGTGCGGCGCGCACGCCCGCGAGTGGCATAGACCCCGACGCATACACGCCATTCGTCGCCATATAAGTAAACCATATTATTGATGCGTTGCATGCGCAGTTGAAAGGAGAGATGGTCGGCATCGAGCCGGTTGTCAAAGGTATTGACCAGCACCGAATAACCATGCTCGCCGAGCGGGCTTTTGGGCGGCTCAATGTCATCCGGCAAGGGGTCGCGCGGCCGGCCAGGCTTGGTGGGAGTTGTTGGCTCCGGCGCGCCCACTGAAACACCATCGCGTACGGAAGGGGGATTTTGCCCGCGATCCGTGCAGGCAGCCAAAAAACTCAAACTCACAACAAGGCCAATTCTCAAAACAGTGGATTGTGTAAAATAAGTCGTTGAACTCATACTCATCCTATCGCTGTTTGGATTCGCGACAATGGGCTTCCTCGTCACCTGGTTTGCGAACCCATACCTTTTCATAGCCAAACTCATTGACCAAAACATTACGCATTCTTTCCGCCGGGCCTTGCTCCCAGTAGCGCCCCACCGACACAACCCAACAGCCGTTGCTTTGCGGATAGCAATAATTGTGAATACGTTGTTCACGGAGCTTTTGAGAGCGCCCCAGCGCTCTTACTTCGCTGTCAAAAACGCCGACAATGACGGTATATTCATCCGGACCGGGCTGGCCTTGTGTATAAGCAGGTTGCTGGCAACCAACGCCGGAGGTTGGCTGTGGCGGCGGGCAGTCCTTGCACGGATCTGAGGTGGGAGGGGGAGGATCGGTCACACATATACAAGAGTTGCCGAAACCAGCAAGCAACGCAATCATCAAAATGGCAAAAAGCGGCTTAGAATTCATGTCCTTCCGGCTCAATGATTTCTCAAATCCCTTTGATTTGCCGGAATTTAATTAAAAATTCACCCGTACGCAATATCATTCTCGGCTTAAGCCTTGTTTTTTGTGCTTGTCAAGTGCGATACAACTGTTGACATTGCACACACGCCTGCCTATTTTTGCGTCATGACTGCGACGCCGTTGACTTCGATCATCATTCCAACCTACAATCGTGCTGCTTTTTTACGAGAAGCAATTGCTTCGGTGTTGGCGCAAAGCACGCGCGACTTTGAGTTATTGATCATTGACGACGGCTCGACCGACGACACCGCCCAAATGTGTGCGGCGTTTGGCGAGCAAATTCATTATATTCCTCAGGCGCATCGCGGCGTATCTGCTGCGCGCAATCACGGCATTCGCTTGGCGCGCGGCCGCTTGCTTACGTTTTTGGATTCGGACGATTTGTGGACGCCGCACAAACTCGCGCAACAGCTCGCCTGGATGCAGCAACATCCCGGCGTGCTGCTCTGTTACACCAACGAAATCTGGATTCGTCGTGGCCGCCGGGTGAATCAGAAGTTGATTCACCGCAAATATGGCGGCTGGATTTATCCGCACTGCCTGCCGCGGTGCATCATCAGCCCCTCCTCCGTGCTGATGCGTCGCGAGTTATTCGAAGAGGTTGGCGTGTTCGATGAGAACTTGCCGGTTTGTGAAGATTATGATTTATGGCTGCGAGTGGCCGCGCGCGTTGAGGTCGGTTTTATCGATGAATTGTTGATCGTCAAGCGCGGCGGGCACGGCGATCAACTCTCGCAAAGCGAGTGGGGGATTGACCGCTATCGCGTTACAGCATTGTTGAAAATGCTGGCGCAGGATCGGCTCAAGGACGAATGGCGCAAAGCAACGCTTGCAATGTTGTCACAAAAATGCCAAATTCTGTCCCAGGGTTTTGCCAAACGCGGCAAACTAGCCGAAGCAGCATATTATGAAGAATTGCGCAAGCGGCATTCCTGATACCTATTTTAGCTAAATGTTGGAATTTTTGACCAGGCGACGAGGCGCAACATGATCCAAATTCGTGAAATTCTGATTCCCACCGATTTTGCCGAGCCGCCGAGCGCGGCGCTCGGACATGCTGCGATGCTGACCGAGCGTTTTGATGCGCGACTCACGATGTTGCACGTGTTGACGGAAAAGGCAGCCGCAGCGCCGCCGAAATTTCCCGAACTGGATCCGGCGCGTGACGAGCTGGAGGAAATCACCGAAGGCGAACTCACGGAGCGCTTGGGCTTGGCGCCGTTGCAACGTTTGCGCGTGCGCCGCGAGGTGCGTCAAAATGCGCATCCCAGCGAGGAAATTATCCGATTTGCCGCCGATCATCACATCGATTTGATCGTTGCCGGCACGCACGGCCGCAGCGGCCTGAGCCATTTGATTATGGGCAGCATCGCAGAAGACTTGATGCGTGATGCCGGTTGCCCGGTGCTGGTGGCGCGCACACCGACAGCTGAGGCGGTCGAGGTGATGCCGTATCTCAAGATTCTTGCGCCGGTGGATTTCTCGCCGGATAGCGCCAAAGCCCTGCGTTATGCCGTTGCCCTGGCGCATTTATTCGACGCGCATTTGCAGGTTTTGCATGTGATTGATGTGCCGGTGTATCCCGCGCATTATACCATCAATATCGATCTCGCCGAACAATTCAATCAAGATTTTACGGCGCAGTCGCATCAAGAAATGGAGCGTTTGCTGGGCGAATTCGAGTCGCGGCCGCGCCGTTATCAAACACACGTGCTCACCGGACGGCCGTATCACGAGATCGTCACCTTTGCGGATGCCAATGAAATTGATTTGATCGTGATGGGAACACGCGGCCTGAGCCGGCTGCAGGATTTCTTTCTTGGCGGCAATACCGCCCGCGTCATCCGGCACGCGCCCTGTCCCGTGCTGGCGGTGAAATTGCACGAACGGGATTTTGTGCAATGAATAAAATAATTCATCTCGTAGGTGGTTATTTTAAGAAGGCATTCTTCCGTGGGACATCCCGCAGGGCGTTTGTGAAGCTTTGCGCTCAGCCCCCGGCTTTTTCAGATTTTCTGGCAATCTTTTCATCGGCAAACAAAAACCGTAGCATCTGATAAAGGAGATGATCATGCAATACGGCACTGTCAAAAAATGGGATCCCGCCAAAGGCTTTGGCTTCATTACCAGCGATGACGATGAGGATTTGTTCGTGCACGCGAATGATTTGGACGCGGGCGTGCCCGGCCGCCAGCTCAAGCCCGGCCAACGCGTCGGATTTGATGTTCAGCGTGAAATGAAGGGTGATCGCGCCGTGCGTGTGCGGCTGATGAGATAAGATTTTTGCCTGACCACCCTGGAAAAAATGCGCCGGTCTGAAAATACTCCTGACCGACGTTGATTGAGATGGAGGGAACTCTTGAGCCGTTAAGGCAACCGCCAGGCCATTGCAGGAGCATTATGCCCCCAATACGGTGTTTTGAACGGACATGAATCAGCGTTAAGTGCGCCGATTCATGTCCTTTTCATTTGGGCGCGCGCGTTTCAATGAAGCATCTTGCATCGTCGAGCTGCCCAACGACGGGTTTCGCATTCGGCGATTACGGCGGTAAAAATCAATCCAGAGCCACGCCAACAGCCCACCGAGCAGCAAACAGCCGAGCGCGAGAATCAACAGCGCTTGTGTCGTCATATTGCCTCAATTCAAATTTGCGCGCAAACGTTCCACGGCCTGCCGCGCGAGCGAGTAATCCGGCCGCACCGCCAGCGCGCGTTCATAACACACCAGCGCCAGCGGCCAAAGCAATTTGCGTTCGTAAATCAAGCCGAGATTGGCATGAGGAAATTCGCGATTTTCATAGCGCAGCGCGTCCACGGCGCTTTTGAGCCACGGAATAGCGTCGTCAATCTGGCCTTTTTCGATAAGATACACGCCAATGTCGTTGTAGGGATTGCCGAAGTCGGGATCGAGTTTGATTGCGCGCCGGCATTCAGCAATTGCCTCATCCAGGCGCCCCATCATGCTGTAGGTCCAGCCGAGAAACGTGTGCGCCTCGGCCGTTGGCTCGATTTCAAGCGATCTTTTGTAGTGCGCGATGGCTTGCTCCAAGTTGCCGCGCATTTGCATTTGATAGGCCATGCGAAAAAATCGCAAGGCCTCGTCTCTCAGTCGTTCCATGGGTTGAAATCGAAATAAAAATTCGGAATCGGTTCGGCGCACAGGGCGTGTAATGCGTCTTCGACATATGCGCGTCGACGCATGCCCAGCAATACCGCGTGCAGGCCCTCGCTTTGCAGGAGCACGCGCAAGGCTTTCTGTGATAAAGCCGGCGTCGTTGCCAATGCGGGCGCGAGATGGTCGAGCTGCACCGCAATTTTTTCTGACGCTTCGGCAACGCTCGCGCTGTGTTGCTGCGCCAGCGTCGTGAGCACGGCGTGCAGCGCCGAACGAAACTCTGCCTCCCACCTTTGCCAAAGCGCCGCATTGTTACTCAGATGGCGCAAATAATCTAACGCACGCTCGCTTTGCGGTTCGATCAAGTACTGTCGAACGTAATCCCAATGCGCCCAATTGCGAAACGCATGCAAACCGCCGGCGAGCTGCGCGGCATAATCGAATATGTGATCATGATTTTGCAGGCGATGGGTGAATTCAAGCTCGGGACAAATGCGTGCGGCAAAGTCGCGTTCGACCGCGGCAAGCGCGGCAAGTTGTTGCGGGAAAATTTCTTCCGCTTGTTGTGATGAAATGGTCTCAAAGGAAGCCAGGCGCGTCATGCTGCCGCTGCGCATCGCGTTTAGCGGGCGATTCGCCAGTGTTGCGAGATTTTGGGCGCGCGCAAATTCCAACACCGTTTGTGCGCCCGCGTTTAGATTGCGCTCGCGCATGGCCCCGGTTTCAAAAAGATTGAAGGGAAACTGCACCACGCCAAAATGCGGCGCGAGGCGGGCGGCAATATTCCAAACACGTTCCAGCGAAGTAAATTCCGGATGCGAGGCGGGATGCGGGAGGGTGTTGGAGGAAATGCCGTACCATGAAATTTTACCGCTCTCGACCTGTGTCTCCAAAAATGCGAAAGCTGCGGCCAGTCGGCGATAGTATTCGTCTTTTGCGGCGTTCAGCTCGGCGTGTTGTTTGACGGTGTGCGACAAAAAATACTCGGGATTGTGCAGCAGCAAAACGTCGAGCCGGTCAAGTTGCAGCCGCGCCAGGCTGCGGTCGAGCTGGTCCGCCAGAAAGTCGGGATGCAGGCAATGCCAGCAATTGTCCATATATTTGACCATTTCTGGAAACGGGCGGCCCTCGCGCTCGCGTTGCTGCGCCAGCGCGAGATTCTTGCCCTGCACGTATCCGGCTTTCGAGACGATAACGACTTCGGCGCGGCGAACTTCGCCGGTGGCGATCAACTCTTGCAGAACCTGGCCAACCAGACTCTCGGATTCGCCGTCGCCATAATTCGTCGACGTGTCGATCAAGTTAATTCCGTTGCGCAGGGCGAAGGCAAGCGCTTCGGCATGCGCCGGCGTTACGGCGTCAATGCGGTAACATCCAAAACCGAGGCGGCTAACCTGCCAGCCGGCGCGGCCAAACAAGCACGTCGCATGCTTCGGCAGGCCCATGCGGGTGTGATAAATTTTGGTATCTTGTGGAGTGGCGTGGGGCATGAATGCACTGGCAACCGAGAAGCGAACCTCATCATCAGATATTGTTCACAGTCAAAAAATCCGAAATCCGTGCATTTCAGTATAAATCAGCGGCAAAAAGGCCATTTCTGAAAAGCGAACTTTGCAGATGCCGCGGCGAGTTCATCGCAGCAATAGCAGTTTCTTGCTTGCGGTGGCTTGCGGCGTTTTGATGACATACACATAAACACCGCTCGCAAGCAGGCGGCCGTTGCTGTCGCGGCCGTCCCAGGCAACTTCAAAGCGCCCGGCTTCGCGCGGCCCGGACAACAATTCGCGCACTTCCTGGCCGAGCATGTTGTAGATGCGAATGCTAACCGGCGTTGCCTGCGCCAGCGCGAACGAAATGATTGTTGCCGAAGCGTTGGCCGATACGCGGAACGGATTGGGGCGGTTTTGTTCCAGCGCGAAGGTTCTCGGCGGCGTGGACGGCGGGTTGTCAACATCCACCAACACGCCGTCGCCCCGCACCAGGAAGGTTGCCTCAGGCGCGTTCGGAGGATAAATCACTTCGCCAAAGCTGTTGTCGTTGGCCGCAAAATAAATTTTTACATGCGCGGTGTCGGAGTTGGGCCGGGGAATGGTTCCGGCGTAAGTCGTCTCGTCACTCGCCGACAGTGTTGCCGTGAGAAAGTTGGAGTTGTTGCGCTCGGCATAATAAACGCGAACGCTGCCGGGCGCAATGCCGTCGCGCGAGAGAATTTTGGTCGAGACATTGATTGTGCCGTTGCCGGCGCTGGTCTGCGGCATATTGCTGAACGCCGGGCCGAGAGCAGTGATGGCCGCTACAGCATTGACAATGCCGTAACCATATTCATTGTTAGGCGACCCTGCGAGACTGGCGGTCGAGTGCAGGGCATTCATCACTTGTTGCGGCGTGGCGTTGGGATGCGCGGAAAGAATCTGCGCGACCACACCGGCAGTCAACGGGCAGGAAAACGAAGTGCCGCTCACAAAAGTATAATTTGAAACCGAACCTGTAACCACCGCCTGCACGCCAATGCCCATCGCCATCACGTCGGGCTTAATGCGGCCGTCCGCGGTCGGGCCGCGGCCGGAAAATCCCAGCACATTGCCGGCGGCATTCACCGCGCCCACGGCGATGACATTGGGGCCGTCGGCCGGCGCGGTGATGATGCGCCAATTATCATCGCCTTCGTTGCCGGCGCTGTTAACCACGATGATGCCCTTGCTCACCGCAATTTCCGCGGCTTTGGTGATGATGGCGGTTTTGCCGTCCATGTCGGCCGGCGTATAATTTGTTTGCCCAAGGTCGAATTCGCTATAGCCGAGCGAAGTCGACGTCACTTCCACACCCCTCTGTTCCATCCATTCCATTGCGGCAACCCAATAATCTTCCTCGGCGTGCGTTTCTGTGGGAAGATGTTCTGTTTTGGCAAGAATGAAATGGGCGCTGAATGCCGGGCCGATGAGCTGGCCCTCTTGAAAACCGCCCAACACCGAAAATGTTTGCGTCCCATGATTATCTTGATCGGCGCGATCCCCGGTTTCATTGCGCGTCACCTCATCGCCTTGCACAAAATCGCGCTCGGCTATAATGCGATTTTTGAGATGCTGAAATGCTTCATGCGACTGCCAGCGAAAACCGCTGTCGAAGATGCCGACCAGCACGCCGCGGCCGGAAATGCCGGCGTCGTGCAAATCCGTGGCGCGAATTTGTTCCATCTGCGTCAATGACGGGCCATAGGAAAACCGGTGCGGTGCGCCGGCTTTTTGAGGCGAGCTGCCCCGATCTTCCTGCGCGCCAGGTGACGGCGGAGTTTGCAAGGAAGCCACCGGACGAACGGAGTCGACGAACGGCAGTTGTTGCACGGTTTTGATTTGTTCCGGCCTCGCCTTTATGGTCAGGGCATTCAACCAGCGCGAAATCGTGATGGGCTTCAGGCCGTACCGGCTCAACTCGTCGATGTACGGCTGATAAACCTCGACATCAGTTTGATCGACGAGGGCGCCGGGCGCCAATACTTTGGCGCGGCGCGCCAGGGCGCGTTGCGACAGCCGCGCTTTGGCATTCTCCAACGCTGCGGCATTTTTCGCAAGTACACGGGGACCTTTGTCTTTTAAAAATATCCAAACTTTTTGGCCTTCATCGGCGGCGGTAGAGGAAGGGTTTCCGCTGGTGAGCGTGTCAGGCAACATGAACAGCGCCAGGCAACCAAGACAAAGCGAAAGGGCAAGCATTCGACGTGACATGAAGAGTCGCATAAATAATAACCATTTCGAATTATAAATATGAAACCACCCGAAAAACAGCACAAGACAGCCGCAGCAATCTTTATGGCTGCAGAAAATAGATAAACCGGCCTGAAAAAGCAAGGGGCAACACAGCGAGTGGTCAAACAAAAAGGCCGGACTTCGTTGCAAACGAAATCCGGCCTTTGTGAGTTCCAGCACACAACAAAGTTATGACAACTCAGACACGCTCATCCCGTTTTCCACTTCGGCGTCTTCGCCGTTGGCATCAAAGATGAATGGCCGGGGCAGCGCCAATACACGCTGAACGCGTGTGAGCAACTCATCGGAATCGATCTGGCGATCGATCCATCCGTCGGCGCCATTCTCTTGCAGGGCGCAGCCCAGGCGCTCGTCGCCGTCGGTCACGGCAAGAATTTGAACCCGTTTGTGTTTGTGTTTAATTTTTTGGATGAGCTTGCCGGCTGATTTGCCATTTTGATTGAAGCGGCTGTAATGCGCATCTAACAACAACAAATTCGGGCGCTTCCTCCTCAAAAGCCGCATCAGCGATACTTCGTTCTCAGCAATGTCAATCCGGTAACCCGCGCAAAGCGCCAGATACATACGCATCTGAGATTCGAGGTCGTCGTTGAGAATGATGATTCGATCCATAATTGCAGCCCATGCTCTCTTTCGGCGAACTCTTCCTTCAGCAAGAGGATTTATCACATACCTTGCCAAAGCACAAAATCTGCGCGCAGACTTGTTGAAGATTAAAAGAATGAAATTGTTTCACTAACAGTAGTGTCAATAATCGCGGAATGCGGAAAGGGCGGAAGAGAATCCGGCTGGCGCTGCAGCAGCAATGATTTAGGTTTGCGACAGCGGGGTGTTCAGGAAGGTTGGAATTTGGACTTCTTCTTCACAATAACGGTAGAAAAGCCACAGCCCGAAAGCGAGCGCCGCGACGGCCGTGAACAAGAGCAACGGATGCACGTGTCCCTGCCAGCCCAGTAAAGGGTTGCTTGTTTCTTCTGTCAAATTGTTCAGCAGCAGCGCGGTCAGGTTGTTTTGCGCATGCACAATGGCGCCGGGAATGATGGAGTCGCTTTTCCAGGCCAGCACGCCCAAGATGAACGAGATAAAGATGAATTGCAGAAACCACCAGGGATTCAAATGAACCGCGCCGAATAAAATCGCGGTAATGAAAATGGCAAGAGCCGGTTGATGGCGCTGTTCGAAGGCATTTTGCACGAAACCGCGAAACAACATTTCTTCGAACACGCCGGCAAAAACCACCGCCGACAAGATCATAATGATCCATTCGCCTGCCCCGTTGGCGCGCAGCGTGCGCTGGAGAATCGCCTCCCACTGTTCCGGAAATGGCAGCAGCAGGCTGACCAGCCGGTCGATTTCGATGGCCAGCACGGTGAGGGCAAATCCGATCATCACGCTCACGCCGATAATGCGTCCGCCAACCGGACGCAAGCGGAAAATAACGCGATAATCGAGGCGACGCCGGCGCATGTAAAAATAAGCCGGCAAGAGCAGCGCGAGTTCGCCGAGCAGCAGCGGCCATTTGGCCAATGTGCGTTCGCTGAGAAAACCGGCGAACACCAGCGGTATTGCGGTCAACAGCAAAACGACGCCGGCGCCCTTGATGGTGGGATAGCTGGTGGCGGATCTCATGGCGGGCAGTTCTGCAATGGGCATGTTTCACCGGCACATTTCGGCCAATAAAATCGCGGCTGCGATTGAGACATTCAAAGACTCGCCGCCGCCGCGCTGCGGAATGGTCACACGGTGTTGAATGATTTCTTTGAGCTGCGGCGACAGGCCGTTGATTTCATCGCCCAACACCAGAACTTTTTTTGCTGCGAAGCGCAGCGTGGTGTAGGGAAAGTCGCCGGTTTGATCCGCGCCGTAGAGCACGCAGCCAAACATTTGAAACTTGCGCAACAAACCCACGACATCTTCAATTTCGTAAATCGCCAGCCGGAAAATTGATCCCATGCTGGCGCGCACGACTTTGGGATTGAATACTTCAACGCAGGTTGAGCCGACGATCAGCCCGTCGACGCCCAGCCAGTCTGCGGTGCGCAAAATCGTGCCGAGATTGCCGGGATCGTGAAGCTTCTCGATTGCCACCCACAAATTGCGCGGCATTTGCTTCAGTTTTTCCAGCGGGTCAAGCTCGGGCAACCGCTTGTGAACAACGGCAATGATGCCCTGCGAATTTTTGGTATCGGAAAAACTGGCAAAGGCATCAATATTGACTTCTTCAACCGGCAAACCGCGCTGTTGCGCCATGTTCAAAGCATGATGCGCACGCAATGAGTTCAGCAGTGAGGGGCAATAAAGGATATGCGCAATCGGCCAGCCGGACTGAATCGCTTCCTCGCACAGCCGCCCGCCCTCCGCAATAAAGCATTGGGCTTCCTCCCGATACTTTTTCTGCGTCAGCCGGATGACGGACTTGAGATCAGCTTTTGTCAACATATAAAATGAAAAAGGATGCGTGATGGCGCGAGCGACGTCCTGCCGGCGTGGCCAAAAACGCGGCAACCCTAGGCGGGCGCGCCGTCACGTTTCATGAAAACTGTTTTCTTCGTGACTGATGGCGCCGAAGGCTTCGGCAGGCGTGGCCGATGCAATCAAACGTTCGCGAAAATCGCGTTTGTGCACCAGCCGTGAAATGCGGCTCAATGCTTTCAAATGCGGCCCGGTTTGATGCGGCGGACCGACCAACAACCACACCAGGCGCACCGGTTGATCATCAATGGCATCGAATTCGACCGGCGTGTGCGCAATGCCCAGGGCGG
This sequence comes from uncultured Cytophagia bacterium, assembly GCA_964457925.1. Taxonomy (GTDB): domain Bacteria; phylum Zhuqueibacterota; class Zhuqueibacteria; order Zhuqueibacterales; family Zhuqueibacteraceae; genus Coneutiohabitans. Next base: position 175,329 of record CAYWGH010000008.1, on the reverse strand, counting down.
CCACGATTTCAGGCGCCGCTTCGGCCTTGCCATGCGGAATCGCCACACCTTCGCCCACGCCGGTGCTCATCACGGCTTCGCGGTCCAGTATGGCTTTGAGCACTTGATTGCGATCTTTAATGCGGCTCGCCGAGGCCAGCACATCAACCATCTCCTCAATCACTTGATTCTTCTCGCGGCTCTTCAGCGGCACTTTAATCAAATCTTTGGTCAGAATATCTTGTAATTTCATCTCACCATTATCTCCTTCAAACAGACGGCATCTCCCTCTCCGGCCCCCTCCTGCGGGGAAGCTTTTCTCTCGCCGGTTTCAGCGCGGCGACTATGGTCGTTGCCCCTGCCAACGCGATATGTCGGTTGGTTCGTCCGGCAAGATCATTGTTCGGCAATTGAAATGCGGAAAAAGTCTTGAGAGATGGGGATGCTCCTCTCTCCGAAGCAACAATTTTGGACGGCAAATGTATGGCAGTATAGCCTTAATTGCAATCCTTTTTTGGAAGAAATACTAAACACTGTTCCGGCGCCGGCCGAGGGCGATACAAGCGAGGCACACCGCCAACGCGCCCAAACTCAGCCAGACACCGGCCGTAAACGCGCGTGAGGCATAGCGAAATTCGACTTGATGTTTGCCCGCGGGAACTTCGACGCCGCGAAAGCAATAATTCGCCACATGTGTTTTGACCGGATTGCCGTCAACAAAGGCGTGCCAACCCGTGGGGTAATAAGTATCACTCAAAACCAATATTTGCGGAAATGCCGAAGCCGTTTCGATCACGATCTTATGCAGGTGATACTCTTTGATGACGGCGCTGGCAGTGGAATCCGGCTGCGGCGCAATGCCGGGCGCTTCCGAGAGAATGACGGCGTCCCGCGGATCAAACTCTCCGGAGGCGAGGCGGCTCAACGCCGCCAAATTTTCCGCATACACTTCATAATTCCCCACCAAAAATGCGCGCGGCAAAACCGTGGTATTCTCCAAAATCATGAGCGGATAGTTATTGCCGCCGTAATTGAAAGACACCGTGGCGCGGTTTACCCAATTTTCTTCGGGCAACGGAAAGAAGGAGAGAATGTATTTCACATTCAGCATGTCCAGCCAATGCTTGAGGGCGTTACGGCGCGCGGCGGGAATCGCCTCCTCGGCGCGCGGCCGCAAACCGCGTTGCCCGTTTTGTTCGACCACTTCGAAGTAATCATTCATCAAGCCGCTCTGCAAATCCGTGGCTTCGAGAAAATCCTGATAGCGCCGCGGTTTCGCCGCATGATAACCGCCCACGCTGTGAATGCCCTGCGCCGCCCAGCGCATTTCGCCAAACAGATCGAGCGTCGGATAAATGCGGAACAGGCCGGAGTCTTTTTGCAGGAACTGCGCCACCTCGTCGGGCTGCAAAAGCGCGCGTTTGCTGGCTTCGGAGACGGGCGGATTGCCGATGCGCTTGTCGACAATCCAAAGATCGAACAGGGTCGCGAGCACGATCACCACCGCGGCAGTTTTTGGTGAAATTTTGTGCGTGTAGGCCAGCGCGATCATTGCCAGCCCGACCGCAGCCAATCCCGCGATTGTCCACATGTCGCCAAGCAGCATGCCCACACGCCTTTCATCGAGGCGTGCTTGTGTGGCAAGTTCATACCGGTCCGGATAAATTCCGGACATAAATTCTTGAAAGCTGCTTCGGAAAATTGTGAACAGCAGAACAACGCTGAAAATCAAACCGGCGGCAAGCCACAACCGTTTGGCAATAAGCGCGCGGCGTGCTCTGGCTTCAGCCTCGCGCGGTTCGCCCGCGGCCAGCGGTTGCAGCAGCGCCTGCAATCCCAGCCCCGCCAAAATTGCGGTGCTGCATTGCACCAGCACCAAAATCATCACCGGCACGCGAAATTTGTTGAAGTAGGGAAAATAATCGTAGAAGAGACGGTAGAAGAATTCAAAGTGCTTCCCGAAGGAAATGAGTAATGCCAGCACGATCGTAAGCGCGAAAAATCCTGCTTGTGGTACACGTTTGAACAAACCGACAACTGCAAGTCCGAGTACGAGAATGCCCATGTAATTGGGATAATCCGTGAACGGCATGTTGCCCCAATAGGTCGCGCCGCCAAAGCCGTAAAACGAGGGGATGATGAACGTCATCATCTCGCCGACGGAGAATGACCATTGCGTGGCGTAGTCGAAGCCCACGCCGGTATCGGCTTTGCCCGAGGCGGGTTGCAGCACCGAGGCCGAGCCGCGAATCGAATAAGAGGTGTATTCCTGCAAAGGCAAATACAGCATGGCGGACAACGCCAGCGCGAGCACCAGCGCGCCCATATAACCGCCGAGCATCGGCAGAATTTTTTTATTCTCTTTGCGCAGGAGAGCCGCAATCGCATGATAGATTACGTACAGGCCGGTAAACATGATGCCGTAATAAGCAATCTGCACATGGCCGCGTTGCAACATGAATCCCATAATCAAGCCGGTCAGGCCAAGATTCAGCCAGGAAAATTTTTCCAGCAACCGATCCACCGCCCACAGCGCAAGCGGCAGGTAGGCCGTGGTCATCATCTGCGAGCCGTGGCCGAAGATCGTCATGGTGATCAAATAGGGCGTCAGCATGAACGCCAGGCCGCCGAGCAACGCCGGCAAGTAATCTGCGCTCTTGCGCCGCAGGAACAGAAACACACCCAGGCCTGCGAGCACGTAATGCAACGCATAAGCGAGCATGCGACGCAAAGGATACAGCGGCAAATCCGGGAAATAAGCAAACGGATTGTACGTCAGGCTGGCAAAGCTCGGCATGCCGCCGAAGATGTAGGGCATCCATTGCGGATAGATGCGATCCTGCCACAGGATTTTGTCCAGCGGCGCGGTGATGGTTGCGGCAGCCTGCGCGTCCGGCGTCGCATAGGTTTTGCCCTGGAAAATGGCGGCAAAAAAGAAGATCAACATCAACACCAGAAAAATGCCGGCGGTCACGAGCACCGGATGTTTTTGCAACAGAGCCGGAGTTGGCCCAGAGGATTTGGAGACGGGAGATTTCGCAGCCGTTTTGGATTTTGAGCGAGATGGCTTTGCCATGATTTGCTTTCAAAAGGTGAGACAAACATCTTAACCCAAAGCTTGGGCGCGGCCAAACCAGGGTTAATGAATCATATCCGTTTTCATTTTGAGCTCTTGTTTCGCAACAATCCCGCCAGCGCCACATACTTCCGTTCCGTCTCGCGGCCTTGCACCAGCCGGCGAATGGTGAGCACGCGGCGAATGGGAAGCAGAATGCCGTAGAGCACGAGAAAAACATATACCGGGCTGAGCGAGAAGCCACCCACGACCGCTGGCGGGAATATCGTTTCCAAAATGATCAGCACGGTAACGATGTTCATGGTCGCAGGATACGCAAACAGCGCATACAGCATGCGAATCGCGGAATCTTCATTCTTGCGGCGATAGATCTTGAGTTCGGATCCGTTGCCGGACTGCAATTTGGCATAGTAGTCATAGGATTGGTCGAGCTTGGTTTCAAGGAGTTGCGCCGCCTCGTGATACATCGCCGACATATCGAAGCGCAACGAAAAGAATCCGGCGAGAAAGCCAAATACAATCGCCTCAAAACGCCCGAGTTGAAAATAAGCGCCGATTCCCAAGCCGAAAAACATGAACGGGATTACGATTTCGTGGCCGACGACGTCGAGAAATTTTCCCGTGACGCTCACCTGCTTGCGGAAGCGCGCCACTTCGCCGTCGACATTATCGAGCACGAAACCGAATTGCAGCAGCACAACACCGAGCAGACGCATCACATGCGAAGGAAACGCCAAACACACGGCGCCGGCCACGCCCGACAGTGTTTGCAGCACCGTTACTTGATTCGCCGTCAATCCCAGCCGCAACGCAAAATAGGTGACATAAAGCGACAGCGGCCGGATGAAATAATAGCCGTAGGCTCCCTGCCGCTCCTCGGGATTGATGCGGTGCTTGAATTGCTTGAGTTCTTTTAGTGTGACCGTGGACAAGTGACATCTCGTTGCTACGCATGACGTCTTACGTATTGTGCTTCTGGCATTATCCGGTGTAAAGAGTAAAGCGTAAGACGTAAAGCAAACCAGCGATTCATACTTTTAGTTTTTCAATCGCAAACGCCAGGGCCTCGGGTGTGTCGATATCGATCCAAAATGCCGCGCCGATATCCACCCCGCGCATTTTGCCCGCGGCGATCAACTGGCTGCAGCCGTCGGAAAGCGAACAATCGCCCTTGCGCATCGCGGCGGCGAGCGCCTCGAACAGCCCGGTCGTGCATTTGAACAGGCCGCAATCGATGCCGTTATACTCGCGCAGCATTTTGCCGATGTTGTTAACGTGTTTGCCGTCAAACACGACTTTCATCGCATCATCAATATCGAAAATGGCGTTGACTTTGCGGTCGACGGCCAGCGCGATTTCACCGGCAGCGATCGGCGCCTGCATCAGCGTGTGCAGCAATTCCGGCGCGAAGAGATGGTCACTCATCATGAGCAGGAATTGTTCGTGCGCCGCGAAATAGTGCCGCGCCGCATAAACCGACACCCCGTTTTTCTTGTGCCAGTCAGGATTGTTGACGTAGCGCAGCTTCAGCCCGAACTGCCCGCCCTCGCCCAGGCGCTGCTCGATCACTTCTTTTTTGTAGCCGGTGACAATGACGACTTCTGCAATGCCGGCGCGCTGCAACGTCGCTAAAATCGTCTCGATGATGCTGTGCTCGCCCACGCTGATCAGGCACTTGGGAATTTCCTGGCTGTGCTCATTCAGCCGGATGCCGCGGCCGGCGGCGATGATGAGCGCGCGCGTGACCGGGGCAACAGCATGATTATCTGTTTGCTTCAATTAATTTTTCTTCGTTGTAAGGTTCAAATTCTGCGTCAGGGACTTCAAGGCCTCGGTTTGAGTTCCAAAAACATTGTACCGGTTTTGAGAAGGACTCGGATTATCGGGCGAACACCAGTGATCGAATAAAAACGCCTTCGCTCGTTTCTCACGATTTCAAATCCTGCTCTTTCTACCAAAGCCCGCAGCCGGTATTCATCAAACTCATGGAAATGATCGCGCCGCCAAAGGAATTTCGGTTTGTTGATGGGAGTTGACAGATACAAAGTTCCGGCGGGCTTCAATGCATTCTTGATTTGTAGTAAAAGCCATAGGGGATTCATCAAATGCTCGATGATTTCAAATGCCAGCACGTAGTCGTATTTTCCTTCAATCGTTGTAACATCGAGATCGCCGGCAGTATTCTTAATTTTGACTTTGAATTTTTTCTCAATAAGATCGTTGATCGGGTTGCGCTCGCCGCAATCAAGTATATCTCCGTGAAGCTCGCGTATAAAACTCAGGGTAAAATTGTAGCGGCGAGCGTTATAAGTACTATCGGGAGTATCGGTATCTGCAAAAAATGGGCTTTTGGAAGATGACATGCGTACATTCTTTCTCAGGCTGATATAGAATAACGTTGCTTCTCAATAAGGCAAAAATAGTAGACAATGTGGCACGAAAAAGCAAGAACTTTATCGGTTTAGCAATAGTTTGAATATTGTATTCCTGCAAAATTACCTCCGCAAACGTTTAAAAATAACCTATACTAGTGTAACCAGCCTGGTTGCAAAAATGCAGCGAAATCACGCTGTATGATACTGGGTTAATCGCCAAGAATGAATTTGGAGGGCATTATGCTATCCCGATTGAGTTTTCTCATTGGCATATTCGCGCTAGTGTTTCCGAATTTGGGTTTCAGTCAAAAGCCGTCAGTTGCGAATTATGTTTTGGAATTTGACGGCAATGATGATCTGGTCGAAATCAAAGATACCAACGGTTCTTTGGATTTGAATGACTTCACCTTGGAAGCGTGGGTTATTCGTCGCGAAGAAAACAATACCGGAGTCATCATTCACAAGGGGGCGGGTGGAGAGAATCCTGCCACCAATACCAACTTTGCGCTTTTCTTTCGCGCTGACAATGTGGCGCATGTGATTTGGGAGCATCCCGATTCTCGCAATGAGGAGCTGATCGGAACGACGGTTATTGAATCAAATAAATGGTATCATATCGCCGGGGTTCGATCCGCTGCCGACAACACCTTAAGACTTTACGTCAACGGTGAACTTGATGCACAGATGGTGACCTCGGAAGGCACGCCGAATATCCAAAACATTCCGGTCAGGTTTGGCTTTAATGATGTTGGTTTTCCTGCTGATGAACATTTCAAGGGGATAATTGACGACGTGCGCATCTGGAATATTCCCAGAACACAAATCGAAATTCGCGCCACGATATATTCTTCACTTTCCGGAACAGAGCCGGGTTTAGTCGGTTATTGGCGTCTTGATGAAGGTGAAGGCCAAATAGTTCATGATCTTAGCCCGTTTGGGAACAATGGTACGCTAGGTTTCAGTACCGCCACTGAAACAATCGACCCCGGTTGGATCGCTTTAGAACCGCCGATTGAACCCGACGCAGAAGATTATGCATTGTCTTTCGATGGCAGCGATGATCTCGTCAAGTTGCCCCCCAATTTTCTGACAACCCCTGAAGAGATTACCCTGGAAGCCTGGGTAAAAACTAGCTCTGTGAAGCCTTTGATGCTGGCAATATCGTTAGAAGGCGCTTACGGCTTTTATCTCAATCGCTTCGAAGTTGGAACGTGCACGCCCTTTTTCGACGGCGGCACAATTCACGACAATGACTTTGGCTATGGCGCTAATTTGAATAATGATCGCTGGCACCACATCGCCGCGACGCATGCCAACGGTGAGTTGCGCGTTTTTATTGACGGTGTTTTCGCCGGCGCAACGAGTGAATCACTTTATGACATCAATGCTCTCGATCGCGCGGCCGCTATTGGCGGGCAATTCGACGGCAGCGAATACATGTTTGACGGCATCATCGATGACGTTCGCATTTGGAATATCGCCAAAACTCAAGCTCAGATTCAGGCAAACATGCACACGAGTTTGCAGGGCAATGAGCCCGGCTTGATCGGATATTGGCGATTTAACGAAGGCGAAGGCCAGACCGTGCACGATGCCTCGCCTTTTGGAAATCACGGGCAGCGCGGCCACTCGCCGGGCGCAGATGCGGCAGATCCGGATTGGGTTTTGGCAAATCGCAATAATGGTGACGGATCCTGCGGCATTCCGCTTCCCGCGGCTGCGGCCTACGGCAACATTCCCGGCGGCGATCAAGCTCATGCCGACAAAGTCGACTATTGTTTTGAAGGCCAACCCGGCGATTTGTATCTCGCGTTTGAAGCGTATGACATTGATCTGCAAACTGAGGTAAAGATCAGGTTGAACGGTGAAAGCATTTTTGATCTGCCGATCACCTCGAACAACGCCTGGAGCGGTTTGATCGGCGTGTTGTTACCGGATGAATTGATCAACGATTTCGGCCCAAACGAACTAAGCTTCGACAATCTCAAAAATCCGCCCAAGAATTGGCGCTGGGGCGTGCGCCAGGTTTCGGTCGATCCATTCTACGCACTGCCTTCTTCTGCAGCGCTCGGCAGGATTCGCGGCGGCGATCAATCTCATTCGGACAAAGTGGTTTACTTTTTCTCCGGCCAGTCGGGTGATCTCAATCTGACTTACGCAGTTTATGATATCGATAATATTCATGAAATGGATATTCTGCTCAATGGCGTCAAAATTTATGATGAAGCGACCACGGCCAACGAAGCGTGGAGCGAGCAACGCGCGCTGCTGTTACCGGATGGTCTGGTGAACGATACCGGCATCAATGTATTGATCTTCAACAACACCAAGAATCCCCCGAAGAATTGGCTTTGGGGCGTGCGCAACGTGAGCGTGTCGCTGGCGCAGGCAGCAACGCTTGCGCTGAATCTGTCGAATAGTTTAAGTTTTAGCGGCGTGGCGCTGCAGCATGCCTCAAATTTATTCGATGGCCAAACGCGCCCGCCGGCGCGGCCGCAAGGCGATGACGAAGATGCCGCGGATTCAACCCTGGCAGGCGTGGCAACCATTGGGCCGGAGGGTTATTTGATTGTGGATTATGCGACCCCGCAACAATTTGACGCGCTGATGATTTATCCGGAATGGAATGCGCAGCGTTATTTTCGTTATCGCATTGAAGCTTCCCTGGACGGCCAAAACTGGCAAACGCTAATTGATCGAACAGCGGCCGCGATGCAAGGCGCGCAATTTGTGCCGCTGCCGCAAACGCTGGCGCGCTTCATGCGCATTCGAGGCGCCAGTTGTGTGATTGATGAGGGTTCTCTACCTGACGGCGTGAATGAGCAAGATTACTGGCAGGCTTATGATGCGTTGATCGAAAACGCCGCACCCTCAGCGTTGGCGCTGGCGGAATTGGCGTTATTGCGCCAGGAAAAAACGCTGCAGGTCGATGAGAATGTCGAAACGTTGCCTGCCGAATTTCGTCTGGCGCAAAACTTTCCGAATCCCTTCAATCCTGCGACCACGATTCGCTTTGATTTGCCGCAACGCGAGCAGGTGAAACTCGCGGTCTACAACACGATGGGAGAGTTGGTGCAAATGCTTGCGGAAGGAAAATTTTCAGCGGGAACACACACCTTCACCTTTGATGCGACCGGCCTCGCTTCCGGAGTTTATTTGTACCGCTTGCAAGCCGGCGCGTTCAGCGTAACGCGCAAGTTGCTGCTGATGAGATAGCTGACGTCGCGATCAAAGGCTGCGGTAGAAATTATCCGTTGCAATTCAGGCGCAAATCTAATAAGTTTTTGCATGAAATTCGAAGCCTTGCAACAGTGTCTGGAGCGCTACCCGGAAATCGTTGCCGCGTATTTATTTGGCTCCGCCTTGCGTGGTAAAATGACACCAATGAGTGACGTCGATATAGCGCTTATCGTGCGGGACGAATCCACCTTAGATGAAATCCTGCTGCTGACCAGCAATGTTGCCTCTGATATACAAAGACTATTTCATCGTGAAGGCGATGTTAAAGTACTGAATCGCATTCAACGATTGCCGTTTCTGCATGAAGTTCTTGCGACCGGGAAGTTGATCGTCGAGCGTGAGCCGGAAATCCATCGCCGCTTTATCCGCCGGGTTTTAACGGCATACTTGGACTTTCAACCGGTTTATGAAAAATGTTTGCGGACTTATGCCAGGAGCCTCCAGCGTGGTCAGACCCAATCTCGTGCTTGAAAAAATCGTTTTTATCCGCGATCATCTCGAACGTGTTCAGTCAAAAAAGGATGTGACGCTCGAAGAGTTTCTTGCTGATCGCGACAGTCAGGATGTTGTCTGCTTTAATCTGGTGCAGGCCATACAAGCCTGCGCTGATCTTGCCAGCCATATCGTTTCAGATGAAGGCTGGGGAATTCCAAACAGCTATAATGACGCGATCAACATCTTGTCGAGACATAACATTTTCACTTCCCAGCAAAGTGAAACCTACAAGAAGATGTTCGGTTTTCGCAATCATATCGTGCATCAATATGCCAAGATTGATGCGGTAGAGGTATATCGCATAATGACAGAGCGGCTGGATGATTTGGAGGAATTTATTGCATGTGTGATTGCTTATTTTCATTTATAAAAATTCCGCTGTCAGCCGGTCCGCACGATGTTTTCAATTTTTCTGCGCCAACGCCGCTGAGGCAACCCTCGCCGTTTCCGCCAGCACCGCCGCGCCGATGAAAATACTTTCCTCCGCTACATAAAAATGCGGGGCATGTGCTGCCACGAATTTTCCACCGGGCTCGCATGCGCCAATGCGCAAAAAACATCCCGGTATCTTTTCCAAATAAAACGCAAAATCCTCTCCCGCCAGATTCAAAGAACCGAGCGGCACAACCGCCTTTTCACCAAGAACGTTGCCAACCGCCTGTCTTGCCCAATCCGCCGCTTGCGTTGAATTGATCAATGCCGGCGTGCCTAGAATGATTTCGGTTTCGGCGCGCAAGCCGTAAGCCCGAGAAATCGATTCGGCGAGATGGCGAACTTCATCGTGCAGAAGTTGTCGCGTCTCCGCATCTAGGGCGCGCAGCGTGCCCGTGAGTTGCGCGCGTTCGGGAATGATGTTCGCCGCTGTGCCGGCGTGCATCGTGCCCACGGACACCACGCCGGCTTTTGCGGGATTGAGACGTCGGGAGACTATCGTTTGCAGAGCCGAAATCAATGCCGCCGCGCCCACGATGGGATCCGCGGCTTCATGCGGTCGCGCGCCGTGACTGCCGCTGCCAATCAACGCGATTTTGAATTCATCGGCGGAGGCGGCAAGCGCGCCGGCCTCTGCCACCACTTGACCCACTAGAAATCGCCGATCGACATGCCCGCCGAAAATGGCTTGCACGCCTTCCAGCGCACCGCTTTCCAAAATTGCCAACGCGCCTTTGCCGATTTCTTCCGCGGGCTGCAAGATGATCACAACCTCGCCGGCAGCGGGATGGGCGGCGAGTAAATGCGCCGCGCCGATGGTCCACGTGGCATGCACATCGTGGCCGCAGGCGTGCATCACGCCGGGATTTACTGAAGCGTATTCCAAGCCCGTTGCTTCCTGAATCGGCAGTGCGTCAATATCGCCACGGATGGCAACGACAGGCGCATGAGGATTCCGGCCTTTGATGCGCGCAATGACGCCAGTGCCGGCGATGCGTTCGAGCTGCTGCACCGGCAATTGCGCCAACTCGTCATAAAGTATTTGCGCGGTGCGATGTTCTTGAAGAGAGAGTTCGGGATGACGGTGTAAATCGCGGCGAAGGGCGAGAAGATGGGAGATTTGATTCTGCGAAAAAGATGCATGTAGTTGTGCGGGAGTAAACATCGCATTGTGGAAGATTTGGCAAAAGCAACGGATACGCCAGTTTTCAGACAAACAAAATCTGAAGCCCAGTAATGTAGGGCGACTTTAACAGCCTCGCCCGCAAAAGTTGAACTCGCACAGAAAAAATTAAATGCGTTTTCTGCAAGATTTCATTTCAGTGGGCAAACAACTTTCAGCCTTGCTGCCACGGGAATTCTCTAATGTTGCTTGTCAAGATTGTTGTATATGAAATTGCATCGACAATTGTACCGCGTTCGTGTTTCATGAGTTGTTTTTGAACACCGCCTCACACCTCACCGTTAAATCATCCACCCGGTCCAAATTCACGGTCACGCCCATGCCGGGCTTGTCAAGCGGCACGGCGACCATGCCCTCGGCATCCATCGTCCATTCCGGCGTGACAATGTCGCGTTCCCAATAACGGCTGCTGGGTGAGAGATCACCGGGCAACACGAAATTCGGTAATGAGGCCAGCGCAACGTTATGCGCTCGGCCAATGCCGCTTTCCAACATGCCGCCGCACCACACCGGAATGCCGTTTTTCGCGCAGAAATCATGAATCGCAATTGAAGCGGCAAATCCGCCGACTCGTCCCGGCTTGATGTTGATGATGCGGCCGCTGCCGAGCGTGAGCATGTCTTCGGCTTTGTCGAGGCCGGTAATGGATTCATCCAAACAAATCGGTGTCTTGAGTCGTTTCTGCAAGGCGGCATGCCGCACAATATCATCCCATGCCAGCGGCTGTTCGATCATGATAAGATCGAATGCGTCGAGTTTTTTAAGTAGATCAATATCATCCAATGAAAATGCGTTATTCGCATCCACCATCAGCGGCGCCTCCGGGCCGAGCGCTTCACGTACAGCGGCCACGAACGGCACATCCGCCCCGGGCTTGATTTTTACTTTGATCTTGCGATAGCCCTGCGCGCGGCACGCCTTTGCTTTAGCAACGAGAATTTCCGGACTTTTTTGGATGCCGAGCGAGATGCCGGTGGCGATTTTTTCGCGCGTGCCGCCGAGCAGGCGGCTGAGCGGCACACCATGAATCTGCGCGGCCAGCTCCCATGCGCTCATTTCCACCGCAGCCTTGGCCATGTTGTACCCGCGAAAATTTTCTTCGAGCACGGGAAAGATTTCGCGCGGATGATTGAATTTGCGGCCGAGCACACGCGGGGCAATCCATTCGCGCATGGCGAGCCAGGCGGTTTCCACCGTCTCGGCTGTGTAGTTCGGCCATTCGCCGGCCACGCATTCGCCCCACCCAGTGATGCCAGTGACATCGCGCAGTTGCAGCAAAAAAATGCGGCGATCAGCCACTGTGCCGGAGGAAATCTCAAACGGTTCTTTCAACGGCAGACGAATTTCACGCAAGGTAATACGTTCGATTTGTATCATGTCATCTTATCATTACTAATGGTAAAAAATCTCGTGAAGTTTTTAGTACGGAGCCAGATTCTTCACCAGATTACTTCCGGATCGCTTGGCAAACGGTTTGATCGACTTTAAATGCCAACCCGATCACGCTACTTTTCCAATCCGTAGAAACAGCGGCCGTTTTCGGAATCGCGATAAAAACCGGCAACGCGATAGCCACGATCCAAATAAAAAAGGCAAGCCTGGCGCACAGAATCTTGCCATTGCGCCGCGGTTTCCAATGAACTCACCTTGACGGCTTGAATATCCGGAGGAATTTCGATACGCATGCGCGCGTGCATGAACGCGGAATTTTCTGAGAGAATCGCGCATTGCCCGTGGGGGTTGATGATGTCGGCTTCTTTGAAACATTCGCGGGTCTTTGGTGAGAAGTCTTCCGTCTCCTGTGGCAGCTTGTCAGATGAAATATGCCACGCCACGATAAAACGATCCAACGCCAGGCCGCGATGCAAATCGCTTTGTGAGTCGCTGTCGTACATGTCCGGCACATATTCTTCGACTTGGACGCCCAAGCGATTGAGATTGAGATGGGCGTTGCGCGCCACCAGCGGATCGTAGGTCCAATAAATGATTTCCACCCCGAGCGCCTGCACCAATTCGCGTTGATACAGTTTCAGGCGTTTGCCGACGCCGAGGTCACGCGCTTCCGGCCGTACGGCGAGCATATCCGACCAATGCACCAGCCGTCCGTTTTTCACGCCGGTCAAGCCGAAGACGAAACCGATCAAACGATCGTGCTCATCGAATGCGCCGGCGGCAACCCCGCCGATTTTTTGACCGACCATCAAAATTGAAGGTGGCACCATTTCCGTGAAAACCGCGCCCCACGTTTCCTTCTGCAGGGCGACGCAGGCCTTGTATTCGGCGTGTGTGCGAAACTGGCGAATGGCGATTTGCATCGGACCTCGGATGTCACCTGAGTTTTGTTCTCGTTCAATAAGCGCGCATCAGACGAATGCCGGAATAATAATGTTTGAGAATCGCTTCATGCCGGCTGCCGCGCAGGGCCATCATGGCGGCGCCGATTTGGCACATGCCCACCCCGTGTCCCGCGCCCGCGCCGCGAATGATGAACTGCGCCGCGCCGCCGTTTGCGCTGCTCACTGCTTTATCGACCACAAACAAACTGCTCCACAAGGTTTGCGGTGACAGGGCCTGGCGGATCGCTAATTCCCGGTTGATCTCAAAACTTTTTTTCGAGCCGACAACGCGTAACTTCGTGATACGGCCCGAAACGCCACGGTTGAGCGCTTGCAGATCGAGCAGCTCGCCAAAATCTTCGCCGGTTTGTTTGCGAATGTGGTCACGCAAATCAGCCGCGGTGAAGGCCGTCTGCCAGCGAAAATACTTTTTGCTGTAGGCCATGCCCGCAGGCACGGCAATGCCTTCGAGATTGCAGTTTGCCGTTGGGCTGCTCGCCAGCCAGGCGCGTACGTTTTCTTCCCTCGTCAAATCCTCTGCGCCGCTGTGCGGTGAAACATAATCAAATACGCCGCGCAAATGCGGACGCGCGTTGCCGGACCAGATGCTTTCATTATTCTCCGTATGCCCGCCGCAAACACTGGCATAAGGCGCGTTCACGCCTGCGCGATTTTGATTGGCCAAAACGATTCCGAACGTTTCATTCACCGCGCGATCCGTCAGCGCCGAGCGCTGGCCCTTGCCGGCATACGCCTGGCAAGTGGCATCGCCGCAAATATCAAAAACGGCGTCATCGCGGTTTTGCTTGAGCTTCATCATAACTTCGCTGCGCGCCGCGATGGCTTGCGCCTTCAACGCCTCGAGTGGAAATTGCGCATTCATTTCCGCGGGCAACACGCCGGCAAGATAATATTCCACCGCCAAAATATTGACCACGGTAACCTTGCCGGCCGGCGTGAGATGAAAGCGCAGCCGATCGTGATAGCTGCGCTGTTCCCTGCCCAGGGCGAGCTTGATTTCATGCGCATTGATTTCTGCGCCTTCCGGCAGGGTGAACCGCTGCATGCCGTCGCGCGTGCGCAATTCCAGCGGCTGTTCAGAAACGCCGCTGGGCTGCACGATCCAGGTTCCTCCTGCCGGTATGTGTGTTTGAATTTTACCGTCCGGGCCGTGCACGCTGAAGGCTTCTGCGATGTCGAACTGCGCTTGCGCCGCATCCAAAATCAACCCGACGCGAACCTCCGGCTGCTGCGAATGATCCATGGCGGTGTAAGGTTTCAAACAGGAGTTAAGAAGGAATGCAGGCAGGACCAGCAGGATGCGAACAACGGCAATTGTCTTTTGCCACAAATTTTCAATCTGGTTGCTTTTTGCTTTTTTCATTTCTTGTTCAATTGGGAGAGATGCGTGATGGTATAGTCGTAGTCATAAGTCGTAACTTCATAACGATGCCCATAAGGATCGCAGAAATAAATTGAAAACGCCTTGTCATGATCGACAACCTTGCGCCGTGTCACGCGCTGTCCGGCCTCATCAAAAATCGGGAATTGTTCGAGATGATCCAGGAAACGCAGGAATTTTTGGCCTTCGGTGCGAAACGCGACGCGATGATGTCCCGCGGTTTCTCGATTGCCGCGCGGCGCACCGGCAAACAGCGCAAGCTTGGTGTGGCCGCCATCGCTGGAAATCATCAGCGGCCCCGCGGGATGAGCCGCCCAATCCTCATGTTCACGCAAAATTTTTAAGCCGAGAGCAGCTTCATACCATCTGGCCGCTTCATGGCGGTCAGGCACGAACAACTCGACGTGATCGATTTGCATATGCTGGCATCAGTTTTTGGGGATGACTCCGGAAGCGCCGCCGGCCGGCAGCAGCGAAATTTCGATGCGGCGATTGCGGCTACGGCCTTCCTTTGTTTCATTGGTGTCGACGGGATGATATTGCGAAAAGCCCGCCGCCTGTAAACGCTCGGGCGCGATGCCCACACTTTCTTGCAGGAAGCGCACAACGTTTGTCGCGCGCGCGGTGGAGAGTTCCCAGTTGGTGGGAAAGCGCGCCTGCAAACGCGCGGCGATGGGCACGTTATCGGTATGGCCCTCGACGCGAATAATTTTGCCTTCAGCGCCTTTGATGATGTTGCCGACGCGCTGCAGCACTTGCACACCTGCCGCCGACAAATCCGCTTCGCCGGACGGAAACAAAATCTTATCCACCAAACTCACCGATAAACGATCGGCGAGTTGCGTGATTTGAATTTCTTTTTGCTCGATTTCGTTCTTTAACTCATTGATCAAGGCCTCGTGCGTGCCGGTCAAACGCGTAATCTCCTCGTTCTTTTCCGTGGAAACCTTGGCCACTTCTTTTTTGAGCTGTTGAGACAATGACGCGATTTGAGTCTCGAGGGCCTGCACTTTCTGAGTCAACTCGAGATTCACGGCGCGCTGCTGTTCGAGATCGCGCTGCGCCAGGCGCTGCTTGTTGTAGAGATAACCGGAGACGGCCGCCAGGATCAGAAGGAGTCCGGCGACGAGAATGACGTAGGATATTTTCATGAAAGCTGGTTTAAATTGTGTTCGGTTGAATGTTCACGGATTCATTTCCAGACACGGTATCAACAAAGACGATACTGATAAGAACAGCCAACGGATTTTGATATGAACTTTAGGCCCTCTGCAATTGAACGCGAGGCGCAAGCGCCTTAATCTCAGCAAGGTTGGCGTAGCCCGGCATGTCATGCGCGGCATTTACGGCGCCCGCTGCCAACGCAAATCGAATCAATTCTTCCTCCGGCATGTTGCGCAACCAGCCGTAGAGAAAAGCCGCAACCATTGTGTCGCCGCTGCCGAGAGCATTGACACAATCAATTACCGGCGGCGCTGCGACATATTGCCGGCCGTCGGCCAAAACATGAACCGGCCGTTCGCCGTCCGTGATGAAAATATATTGCGCCCCGGCTTGCATGAGTTGCGTCAGGGCCTGCTGAAGATCTGCGGGCCGGCGCACATCGAAGCCGAAGGTGTTCAAAACTTCATCGCGGTTGGGTTTGAGAAAATTCGGCCCGGCAGCCAGGCCGCGCCGCAACGGCGCGTGATAAGAATCCAAAAATACCGGCACATTCGCCTGCCGCGCAGCGCCGATGAGATCGGCATACAAATGATCAAAACCTTCGCAGGGCATGCTGCCGCACAGCGCCAGGGCCCGGCATTGCGGCAGAAGCGCGCTCACCTGCTCGACGAGTTTGGCAACTTCCTGCGCCTGCAACTGATGCCCCGGCTCGAACACCGCGGTATGGCGCGCTGTTTCGCTTTCCATCAGCGTGAATCCGATGCGTGTTGTTGCGTCGATCTCGACAAACGCGTGTGGAATTTTTTCTGCATCCAATATTTGCCGGATAGGAGCGCCGGTATACCCGCCGAGAAAACCGGTGGCAAGTGTATTCTCGCCCAAATTGCGCAAGGCGCGTGAGACATTGATGCCTTTGCCGCCGGCAATTTCTTCCAAGCGGTGCGCGCGATGGGTTTTCCCGATTTGCAGTTGGGAAAGCCAAAGCGTTTTATCCAACATGGGATTGGGCGTAACGCTGAGAATCATGGCACTCGCTTCAGCTTGTCTGATCCGGCTCTGTCTCCTCGTCATCGGATTCGGCGCTGCGCGTAACCGACCAGCCGCGCAAATCGAGTCCCGACAACAATTCCTGCGCGGCCTCGGCTTGATCTTCGCGCACCACAAGTTTAACCGATTGCGCCGGCGGCACGCCGAGATAATGGAAGTTCTCGCCCTCGATGTAATAATCGAGGCCGGCACCCTCCAATAACGATTTGATTATAACGAGATCTGCGGAATTGAATGTCACTAGAACTTTGACATAAGCCGGAAGAGCCGCCGGTTCTGTTTCTTCCGGCAATTCCTCCACCAAAGGAATCTGGCAATCCGAACATTCCATAATTCCGTCAACGTATTCCGCGCGACAGTTGGGGCAGAACATGGCATCC
This sequence comes from uncultured Cytophagia bacterium, assembly GCA_964457925.1. GTDB lineage: Bacteria > Zhuqueibacterota > Zhuqueibacteria > Zhuqueibacterales > Zhuqueibacteraceae > Coneutiohabitans. The sequence continues at coordinate 158,220 of CAYWGH010000008.1, read as the reverse complement.
TCCTGGTCAACCTAGATGCGAGAAACCAAAACCGACGTGGCGCTTTGCCAAATCGCGGACTGCGATCCTGCTGCAGAAAACCTGCATTTTTTGAGAACGAGGAGATAACGCCGGAATATGTCACACCTTTTATCAAGAGTCAAGGCTGGCGCGAGATTTTTACTTGCTTTTCAGCTACGGCATGGTAATATATTTCACAACGTTTTTCTAACGGAGAAAAATTTGTCAAATAAAATCATGACAGATGATCAACCGTTGCGCCTGTTGCCGGCGGTGGATAGGATTTTACAGCATGATCGCCTTGCGCCTCTGCGCGCGCGCCTCGCGCCGGAGTTTTTAGCGGAGTGCGCGCGGCGTGCTGTGGCGGAATTGCGTATGCAATGGCACATCAAACCGCCGGCGCAAGCGGATGAGTCAACGGGTCTCGCGCAGGCGCTTGAATTGACGGCTGCACAAGCGCAAAAACTGCTGGCGCCTCGCCTGAAGAAAGTGATCAACGCCACCGGGATTATTTTGCATACCGGTTTGGGTCGCGCGGTGTTATCCGAGACCGCGCTGGCTGCATTGCGTGACATTGCGCCAGGTTACTGCAATTTGGAAATCGATCTGGAAACGGGCAAACGCGGCGATCGCCACCTGCATGTTGAAAACTTGTTGCGTGATTTGACCGGCGCGGAAGCGGCGTGTGTGGTGAATAACAACGCGGCTGCGGTTTTGTTGGCGTTGAATACCATCGCCGATAAAAAAGAAATCATGCTCTCGCGCGGGCAAATGGTTGAAATTGGCGGCGCATTTCGCATGCCGGAAGTGGTAAAAAAAAGCGGCGCGAAACTGGTGGAGGTCGGCACGACGAACAAAACCAAGCTGCAGGACTATGCCGAAGCCATTACACCGAAAAGCGCGGGCATTTTGGCGGCGCACACCAGCAATTATCGCATTCTCGGATTTACGCACGAGGTACCGCTCAAAGATTTGGTCGAGCTGTCGCATCGTCACGGGCTGGTTCTGGTTCACGATTTGGGCGGCGGCGTGCTGGTCGATTTGCGGCAATGGGGTTTGCCTTATGAACCATTCGTTTCCGAAAGTATTCAGGCCGGGGTTGACGTCGTGACTTTCAGCGGCGACAAGATTCTGGGCGGGCCGCAATGCGGCTTGATCGTTGGCCGCAAGGAACTGATCCAGCGTCTCAAAAAGAATCCGCTGATGCGCGCGCTGCGCTGCGACAAGCTGACGCTTGCGCTGTTGGAGAACACGTTGCGGTTGTTTTTGCATCCCGAGAGTTTGCGCGAGCATCATTCTGTGATTCACATGCTGACGGAAGATGTCGCGCTGGTGCAACAACGCGCGCAGCGGTTGCATGACGGTTTGCGCGCTGCCTGCGGTGAGAAATTTTCTTTTAAAGTTGCAGCCAGCACGGGTGAGGCCGGCAGCGGCGCTTTGCCAATCGAGAAAATTCCCAGTTTCGCCGTGGCCGTGCGCAGCGCCAATCTCTCTGCGGCAAAATTGGCAAAAGCCCTGCGCCTGGCAGAGCCTGCGATTATCGGCTATGTGCAGGATGACTGCGTGTGGCTGGATGCGCGCACGTTGGCGGCGGCGGAGGTTGAAGTGATCATTGAGATTTTCAAAAGGATGGCATAATCCAAAATGGATTGCGACGCCGCCTATCCGTCTACGCGGCTACTTTGCCCAAAACCAAAATCGCCCACCTGTTCTCTAACAAGTGGGCGATTTCTTTTTCAATCAATCAAAGACGATTAGTCTTTATCTACTTCTTCCAACGCTGCTTGCGCCGCGGCCAGTCTTGCAATCGGCACGCGGAAGGGCGAGCAGCTCACGTAGTTCAAGCCGAGTTTGTGGCAAAGCTTCACGGAGGCCGGGTCGCCGCCGTGTTCGCCGCAAATGCCGACTTTGAGCTTGGGCCGTGTCGCGCGCCCGCGCTTCACGCCCCACCTCATCAACTCGCCAACGCCATCGGCATCGATGGTTTGAAAGGGATCATACGGCAGAATCTCGTGCTCGACGTAATAGGGCAGGAATCGTCCCGCATCGTCGCGCGAAAGGCCGAAGGTGGTTTGCGTGAGATCGTTCGTGCCGTAGCTGAAGAACTCCGCTTCTTGCGCGATTTGATCCGCCACGACTGCGGCGCGCGGCAGCTCGATCATCGTGCCAACCATATAATCGACTTTCGTGCCTTGCTCGGCAAAAACCTTGGCCGCGGTTTCGCGCACGATTTGCGCTTGCAGCTTCAGCTCGTTGACATGCCCAACCAGCGGAATCATGATCTCCGGCAAAACCTTCTTGCCTTGTTTCGCGACGGTGCATGCGGCTTCAAGAATGGCGCGCGCCTGCATTTCAGTGATTTCAGGATAAACCACGCCGAGGCGGCAGCCGCGGTGGCCGAGCATGGGGTTGAACTCGTGCAGCGCTTCAACCTTGGCTTTGATCTTCTCCGCGGGAACGCCAAGTTTCGCAGCAAGATCCGTCTGCTCGCGCTCGCTGTGCGGCAAGAACTCGTGCAACGGCGGATCGAGCGTGCGAATCGTCACCGGCAAATCGTTCATCACTTCAAAAATGCCGATAAAATCCTGACGCTGGAACGGCAGGAGCTTGGCCAGGGCTACGCGCCGGCCCGCTTCATCGTCGGCCAGAATCATTTCACGCACGGCATCAATGCGGTCGCCGCCAAAGAACATATGTTCGGTGCGGCACAAACCAATGCCCTCGGCGCCAAAGGCCACGGCATTGGCGGCTTGATCGGGTTGGTCGGCATTTGTGCGAATGTTAAGCTTGCGGTATTTGTCCGCCCACACCATGATGTCGGCATAGATACGATAGGTTTCGGATTCTTCCGGCGACATGGTTTTTTCGAACAACACCTGCAGAATTTCCGAAGGTTTGGTTTTGATCTGCCCGGAAATCACTTCACCGGTGGTGCCATCAATCGACAACCAGTCTCCTTCGCGCAACGTGCGGCCTTTTACCTGCATCGTGCGTGCTTTGTAATCGATCACCAACGCCTCGCAGCCGGCCACACAAACCTTGCCCATTTGGCGCGCGACCAATGCGGCATGACTGGTCATGCCGCCGCGCGCGGTGAGAATGCCTTCAGCGGCATCCATGCCTTTGATGTCTTCCGGCGAGGTTTCGATGCGCACGAGAATGACTTTTTCGCCCTTCTTCTTCCACGCTACCGCATCTTCGGCGTTGAATACGATTTTACCGGAAGCAGCGCCGGGGCCGGCATTCAAACCCTTCGCCAGTAAATTGCCGTGGGCGATCGCCGCTTGCTTTTCGGTTAAATCAAAAATCGGGCGCAGCAATTGATTGAGCGCATTGGGATCGAGACGGCTGAGCGCTTGATCTTTCTTGATGAGTTTTTCATTCACCATGTCGTGCGCAATCTTGAACGCGGCAAACGCGGTACGCTTGCCGTTGCGCGTTTGCAGCATCCAGAGTTTGCCGTTTTGCACGGTGAATTCGATATCTTGCATTTCTTTGTAATGGCGCTCAAGCGTCTTGCGAATCTTCATCAATTGCTCGAACACTTTCGGCATGTCCTGCTCCAGGCGTGCAATCGGCTCGGGCGTGCGAATGCCGGCCACCACATCTTCGCCTTGTGCGTTGATGAGATATTCGCCATAGAATACGTTTTCTCCGGTCGCCGGGTCACGCGTGAACGCCACGCCCGTGCCGCAGTCTTCGCCCATGTTGCCGAACACCATCGATTGCACATTGACGGCCGTGCCCCAGCTCTCGGGGATGTCATAAAGCTTGCGATAGGCGATGGCGCGCTCGTTCATCCAGGAGCCGAACACCGAGCCGACCGCGCCCCAAAGCTGTTCCATCGGATCTTCGGGGAAATCGTGGCCGGTGCGTTCCTTGATCGCCGCCTTGAACTCATGCACCAATTCCTGCAACGCCTCAGCGCTCAACTCGTTGTCGAATTTCACACCGAGTTTTTCTTTTTTATCGTGCAGGATTTCTTCGAAGGGATCAATGTCGTCTTTATTGACCGGCTTCAGGCCGAGCACCACGTCGCCATACATTTGCACAAACCGGCGGTAGCAATCATAGGCAAAACGTTGATTGCCGGTTTTGGCGATCAAGCCTTGCAGGGTTTCGTCATTCAAGCCGAGATTGAGCACGGTGTCCATCATACCGGGCATCGACACGCGCGCGCCGGAACGCACGGATAGCAGCAGCGGATTTTTCGCGCTGCCGAACTTGGCGCCCATGATTTTTTCCACATGCGCCAGCGCATTTTCGACTTGCTTCTCCAAACCCTTGGGGTACTTGCGCTTGTTTTCATAAAACGCCGTGCAAACTTCCGTGGTAATGGTGAATCCGGCAGGCACCGGCAACCCGATGCTGGCCATTTCCGCGAGGTTTGCGCCCTTGCCGCCGAGCAAGTTCTTCATGCTGGCATCGCCTTCCGCTTTGCCGTCGCCGAAGGTGTAAACATATTTGTCTTTGGCTTTACCATTACGCTTGCTCGCCAGCTTTTTTAGCTTCTTTCTCGTGAGCGAATTTGAATCGTTTTTGGAAAGCGCCTTCTTTTTGGTTTTGGCTAATGCCATGAAACAGTCCTCCTAAAAAAATATGTGAAAATGTTGGTAGATGTTTGTGGCCGGCTGCGCGTGATTGGCGGCTGATTAACCTGACCCACAACAGGCAGCCCGCGGCAAACCTCATCCTTTTCGTTTTGCGCTCGCGCCCAGAATGGCGAGATAGCGCTCTTGGTTTTGCAAAATTTTGACGGCTTCTGCGAGATAGGGATCATCATCAAACGTGGCTTCAACTTTCGCTTTGGTGCCGAACAGCTTGGCGGCAATCTCTTTCTCCAGCTCCCGCGCGATGTAGTCGCGATTGCGCGCGAAATCGTCAGTCTTCTGCGACTTCAATGCGGCTTCCAGGCCGGTGATTTTATCCTGCAACAGTTCGAGATAGCCCTCTTCTGCGGCGATTTTTTTCAAATTCGCCAGCTCATCCTCGCTTTGCGAGACGTAGCTGAAGCCCTTCTCCTCGATGAATTTGCGGAATTGCGCGAGAATGTCATCGTCCACCACGAAATTGCGCGGCAAATCCCGGTGTTGATTGGCATAGGTCAGGGCGAAATGAAAGAACAGCGATTTACGGCGCAATTCATACTGATAACGATTGAGGCGCGGCGTGTCGATGCGAATATCCGGTTTGATGCCGCCGCCGCCGCGCATCTCGCGCTTGTTGTTCAGGGTGTAATAAATGTGCGTGCTGTCATTGTTGACTTCCGAGGCAATCGTTGCGGCGCCGGTGGCAGGCGATTCTTCGCCCAATTCCTCCTCTGCGAGCACCTCCAGCGCGGCCTCACTGCGCAACCGATCGACGCGCTGAATCAAACGGCCGCTCGGGATGTAATATTTCGCGGTGGTAATCTTCAAGGCCGCGTCGCGCGTGATCGGAACCACGGTTTGCACCAAACCCTTGCCGAAGGTCGGCTGGCCGATAATCACGCCACGATCCAAATCCTGAATCGCGCCGGCAACGATTTCCGAAGCTGAGGCGCTGTAATCATTCACCAGCACAATGAGCGGAACGTTGCCGGCAATTGGCTCGGCATCGGAGCGGTACTCTTTCACACTCTCTTCCATGCGGCCTTTGGTTGACACCACCAAATCGCCTTTCGCCACAAAATTTTCCGACACCGACACTGCCGCGTCGAGCAAACCGCCGGGATTGTTGCGCAAATCGAGAATCAGGCTCTTTAGCCCCTGGGTCTGCAACTCGCGAATAGCCTGGCGAATCTCGTAACCGGCATTCTTTGAAAATCCCGCAAGCTTGATGTAACCGATGCCGTCTTTGATCATGCCGGAATAACTCACGTCAAGAATCGTGATTTCCGCGCGAATCAAGCGAAAGTCAAGCGGCTCAGGCTCGCCTTCGCGTTCGATTTTCAACGTCACCGGGGTGCCGATCTCGCCGCGCAAGCGCCTGGCCACTTCGTTGATCGAAATGCCTTTGGTGGTTTGTCCATCGATTGCAATGATGCGATCACCTTCGCGAATGCCGGCCTTGCCTGCGGGATCGTCTTCGAAGGGCTGCTCGACAACCGTGGGCCAGCCCTGCTGCTCGCCGATGCGCATGCCCAAACCGCCGTATTTGCCGGTGGTGATGATCTGCAAATGCGAGTTGGATTCGTCTTCGATCAACGTGGTGTAGGGATCGAGCGTCCCTAACATGCCGTGAATGCCGGCTTTCATGAATTTATCGGGATCGACCGGCTCGACGTATTTTTTCGAAATCTCCTGATACACCAGCCCGAAGACTTCGATATTTTTGCGAATCTCGTGGACGTAATCGGCGCTCACGCCGACGCCCCAGTTGAAAAACCAGCCGGCGACCGTAAGGCCGGCAGCCATGAGAACGACGAGGGCGGCGGTTTGCTTTTTCAGCGTCATAGAAAACTCCTTGGTAGATCAATCTCCAAAACAAAGGCACTTGTGCCTGTTACCTTGATTTGCAGGAGCACTCTCTCGAAACGTCATTTCGGCGAACCTCGTAAAGTACGCGGCAATAGGCCCAGAACTTCACAAAATCCTTGCAGGATGACGGGACGAAGATGGATAATTCTTTCAAGGTAACAGTACGTTCGTGTTGGTTATGATTCAAAAACGTGTGATCATTTCTGCGGCTTCGCGGCGGCCGGTTCGGCTGGCGCCGGCGGCGCTTTGCCGGAGCTGCGCAGATTGACCATGCGGTTCAAGAGATCGAACCAAAACGGCGCGCCCAGTGAGGCGGCCAGCGCCGTCAACATCAAGCCGATCACTTTGGTGATCCATTGCCAATCCGCGGTGTCATCATCTTCCCAGCCGATGGTCAAGCCGATTTTTTTGACTTCTTTTAAATTCTGCATGGCGCGGGTGACCGTGGCCGAATCCGCGCTGGCGGTTTGCCGCAAATAATCCTCGGCTTGCGCCACGACCGCCTGGCGCAACACCTTGTCTTGCGCTAGCTTGTTGGCAATGCTGATTGAATCGGCGTTGGTCAATACCGCGACCAAACATGCAAAAAACAAGGTGATTTGTTGAATGCGGCGTTTATACCAGCCGGAAATGCGGTCAGTCGCATCGTTGAACCATTGCTCAATCTGCGCCTGAACCTGCAGCGCGTTTCCTGCCGCCTTGTCGACGAAAACGCGCAACACCTGTTTCACGTTTTCATTGGGCAGTTTCTCCACCGCACTTTTTAAATCCTGCACCTGGCCGGTATGATCGCGCGTCACAATGTCGAGCAGCGCCAGGGCAAACGAATGCGAAGGAATATACGAGGGCTTTTGCCCTTTTTTGTAGAACGCTTTGATCAGATGATGATTGTAAAGCTCACGCGCTAATCCTTCATGATTCGGATCGGCCAGAATATTGCGTATGCCTTGCACCAGAGTGTCGGAGCGCAAATTCAGGGCTTGCGCGACCAGTTCGTTGATCGCGGTGCAAATCAAACCCAGCAGCAGATACACCAGAATCAAGCCGATGGCGATTTCAAGAATGACGGAACCGAACATGGCGGCCTCCCGGGCGGGCGCGGTGAGCTTGCGGCGCAACAATCATTTATACTTGCAGTCCAAATTTCTGGCGTAAGTTTTTATTAATGTCGTCGCCGACCGCGGCAATGCTTTGATCGCCGTTGATGATGATGAAGCGTTGCGGCTCGGCGACGGCAATTTTGAGATAGGCTGCGCGCACGCGCTGGTGAAATTCCACGCCCTCGCTTTCCAGGCGATCTTTCGTCAGGCCGTTGCGTTGTTGGCGTCCGTGCGCGACTTCCACCGGCAAATCGATGAGAAACGTCACGTGCGGCAGCGTGCCGCGTGTGGCAAAGTGATTGACGGCCCTCACAAAATCGAGATCAAGGCCGCGGCCATAGCCCTGGTACACTGTGGTGGAATCGACATAGCGATCGGCCACAATGATTTTTCCCGCATGCAGCGCCGGCAGAATTCGCTCGCCGGTAATTTGCGCGCGCGCCGCGGAGTATAAGAGAATTTCCGTGCGCTCGTTGAGCCCGGCATGGCGCGTATCAAGCAGAATTTTGCGAATTGCCTCGGCGATTTCGACGCCGCCCGGCTCGCGCAAAAATTCAACATTGTCGTATCCGGCTTGGCGCAGCCGGTCGCACAAGCGCCGGCTTTGCTCGCTTTTACCGCAAAAGTCAATGCCTTCGAAAGATATAAAAAGACCAGCCATGTTCAGTAAAATTCCAGGACTCTGTAGGCAAAATTCAAATAAATTTCAAGCAAAATTACAGACATTAGATTTTCAAAAATTTCCACTTGCCGCGATTGAACCGCCAATAGTTCGCGGCCAGCCGGATGGTTTCATCCAGCATGTGCACCAGCCACAAGCCGAACAGCCCGCCCTCCAACAAAAAGACAACGACGGCATTGGCGCCGATTTCGAACAAAATCACCGCTGCAATGCTGAGCCACATCAGCCATTTGAGATCACCGGCCCCGCGCAAATTGCCCATCAACACGTTGTTCACGGCTTTGGGAAGCTGGGTTAACGCAAACATGCTCAACGGGAACAAGCCGGCATTGATGACTTTGGGATCTGAAGTAAAAACGCTCAAAATGGGCTGGGAGAATCCCATAAGCAACATGATGACGATCATGACAAAAGCGTACATCACCCAGCCGGATATTTCGGCGGTGCGTTCGGCCAGTTGCCGGCGGTCGGCGCCGAGATTTTGCCCCATCAGCGTCATGGCGCCCAAGCCGAAGCCCATGTAGAACATGGAAAGAATCGCTTGAATGCGCATGAAGGCCTGATGTGCCGCGAGAAAATGGATGCCGAGCACGGCGACAAAACTCGTGACGACAAGCTGCCCGAACGCCCACACGAGTTGTTCAATCGTGGTGGGAAAACCGGCCTTGAAGAGCCGCTTCAGGGTGGTGAAGTTGGGCTGCGCCATCTCGCGCAGGGAGAGAAACAGTTTGCTTTTGCGGCTGCGCAACAAATAAAATGTGGCCGCGAAGCCGGCGGTATGCGAGAGGCCGGCGGCGAACGCCGCGCCCTGCACCTCCAGGCGCGGCAAACCGAACAAGCCAAAAATGAGCAGCGGCGAGAGGACAAGATTCAAGGCGTTAATGCCAAGATTGATCATCATCGAGAATTTCGTCTCACCGATGCCGCGAATCACGCCGATGGCGATGAAGTTGGTGATGATGAACGGCGAAAACACCGCGATGGTGCGCAAATATTTCACACCCGCGAGTTCGGCCTCCATGCCGCCTTCTTTGATGAGCTTGAAAATCTGCGTCGCGCCGAAAAACCAAAAGAGTGCCAGGCCAACCGCGAGCATCGACCCAATGATCATGGTTTGGCCGAAGATATGATTCGCCTCCTGGCGATCGCCTCCGCCCAAATTGCGGTTGATGATCAACGAACTGCCCACCACAAAGGTGAGCAGAACCGTCATACACAACACAATCACCTGAATCGCCATGCCGAACCCGCCAAACGCCGCCGCGCTGATGCGACCGATGAGAATCGACTCGATCGTCCACATGATCGTCTGTGAGGCGAGATCGATAACGGTCGGCAACGAGGTTTTGAGCAGGTTGGCAAGCGGTGAGGCCTCCGGTTTAACGGCCAGGCGCCCGTTTTGAGAATGAACGTCGCGGTTTCTCAGAAAAATTTTTTTGAGAGAAAACCGCGACGCCTCAGAGCTGAATTGCGGCACGAAGCTCCTCCAACAATCGCGCGATCATCGCACACTTCAGCGGGCAACTCAATCGTAGTACTCGAGTCCCAAGTGCGTGATCAGCTCTTCACCTTGCAAATACCGCAAGGTGTTTTTCAATTTCATGAGCTGAATGAAAATGTCGTGTTCAGGATAAAGGCCGGGCGCGGTTTGCGGGCTTTTGAAGTAAAATGACAGCCACTCCTGAATACCCTTCATGCCGGCGCGCTTGGCCAAATCCAGGAACAACACGAGATCAAGCACGATGGGCGCGGCCAGGATACTGTCGCGGCAGAGAAAATCGATCTTGATCTGCATGGGGTAACCCAGCCAGCCGAAGATGTCGATGTTGTCCCAACTTTCCTTATTGTCGCCGCGCGGCGGATAATAATTGATACGCACCTTGTGATAGAAATCCTTGTAAAGTTGGGGATAAACCTCCGGCTGTAAAATGTATTCGAGCACGGAAAGTTTGCTCTCTTCTTTGGTTTTGAAGGAGTAGGGATCGTCCAGCACTTCACCATCGCGGTTGCCGAGAATGTTGGTGGAGAACCAGCCGGAAAGGCCGAGCATGCGCGCTTTCAAGCCGGGCGCCAGGATGGTTTTCATCATGGTCTGGCCGGATTTGAAATCCTTGCCGCAAATCGGCGTCTCGGTTTGTTTCGCCAGATCGACCAATGCGGGAATATCGACGGTGAGATTGGGCGCGCCGTTGCCAAAGGGAATGCCTTCTTTGATTGCGGCATAGGCGTAAATCATGCTCGGCGCGATCGCAGGATGATTGTCGCGCAAGCCCTGCTCGAACGCCGCAATCGTCTGATGCACAGGCTCAGGTTGCAGAAAAACCTCGGTGCTGCCACACCACAACATGACCATACGATCGAGGTTATGCTGGGTTTTGAATTTTAGGATGTCATCACACACCATTTGGGCCAAATCCCATTTGGTGTTGCCCTGTTTCACGTGTGTGCCCGACAGCCGCCGGACATAGTCGTTGTGAAAAACCGCTTTCCACGGCTTGATGGCGCTCAGGGTATCTTTAATCGGGTCTAGATCTTTTGCCTCGAGCACACCGGCTTTTTTTGCGGCAACATAGCAATCATCTTCGAAAATGTCCCAGCCGCCAAAGACGATGTCATTGAGATTGGCGAGCGGCACAAAATCTTTGATCAAGGGTGAGCGCTTGTCGGTGCGCTTGCCCAGGCGTATCGTGCCCATTTGTGTGAGCGAACCGAAGGGCTGCGCGAGACCGCGGCGCACCGCTTCGACGCCGGCAATAAACGTGGTGGTAACCGCTCCCATGCCCGGCGTCAAAATGCCAAGCTTGCCGTTCGGAGCCTTGATTTTTACTCTGGGATTTGCCAAAACATCCTCCGTTTCCTGAATCAATGAGTTATGAAGGGGTTTGTTTGCTTACATTATCAACAAATCACGTTGTTTACTTCTGCGTCGCCGCCAGCGGCTCGCGCTTGTGGCCATTTTCCACGGACCACACGTGATGCAGCCGTTGAATCGCGGTGAAATTGGCTAAAATCGCGATGGCAATAATCACCCAGGTCAACACCTCCTGGCTGATCAACGCGCCGATGCCTAGCGAGACCACGCGCTCGGGCCGCTGCATAAGCCCGACCTTGCAGTCCAGGTTCAATCCTTCTGCGCGCGCGCGAATGTAACTCACCATCATCGAGCCGCCCAGCGCCACCGCCACCGCCACCGGTCGCCAGAGCGCATAGGGATCGATGTTGATAAAAAAATAGGCCAATCCAAAAAACACGAATACTTCGGAGTAACGATCGAGCGTCGAATCATAAAGCGCGCCAAATTTCGTCACACGGTTGGTGGCGCGCGCCACGCGGCCGTCGATGATGTCAAAAACTCCCGCCAGCAAAACGAAAACACCCGCCAGCCGCAATTCACCCACAGCGAACAAATACGTCGTGCCCACACTTAGAATAAACCCGATCGTCGTGAACCAATTGGGATTCAGATTATGAGAAATAAAATAATCGACGATCGGGGTAAGGAGCCTGAGAAACCAATTCTTCAGGCTTTCTGGTAAAATGTTGACTTTCACAGATTTGCTCCATCCCTCTCATGTTGTGAAAAAATTTTGCTGTCTCTGCTTGTCGTCCGGCTCTGCTGCGCGCCCGGGCGTTGTTACTGGCTTGCGCCGTATATATCAATCCCCAACAATCTGCGGCATTCTCTGCGCGGCCGCACGCTCATGCCGATCTTCCGCCCCGGCAATCACCAACACGCATTCGCCTTTCAGCGTGCGGTTTTTCAGAATCTCCAGCAATTCTGAGGCGCGGCCGCGCAGCATCTCTTCGTGCAACTTTGTCAGTTCGCGCGCCAGCGCCGTGCGCCGGTCGCCCCATATTTCCAAAATCGCCGTAAGGGTGCGCGCAACACGCTGCGGTGACTCATACAACACGATGGTGCGGCGCTCGTGTTTCAGCTCCTGGAAAAAAGTTTGGCGGCCTTTTTTCACGGGCGGAAATCCTTCAAAGACGAAGCGATCGGTGGGCAGGCCGGACAGAATCAGCGCCGGGACAAACGCGGTCGGACCGGGAATCGCTTCAAGGGGAAGGGCGTGGGCCAAGGCCTCACGCACCAGGTAAAACGCGGGGTCGGAAATTCCCGGTGTACCGGCGTCGGTGATGAGCGCCACGTTCTTGCCGGCTTTCAGCTCGGCGAGCAAACGCGGCGCGGCTTTTCGTTCATTGAAATTGTGATAGCTGAGCGTCGGCTTTCGAATGTCGTAATGCTGCAATAAAATCGCGGCACGGCGCGTATCCTCCGCCGCAATCAAATCCACCGCACGCAACGTTTCCACCGCGCGCAAGGTAATATCTTTCAAATTGCCGATCGGCGTGCTGACAATAAACAGTTTTCCCTGTTGATTTTCAATCTCAGCAGCGGCAGGGGTATTTTGCACAGGAGAAGCCTTCACCTAATCCCGGCGAAACGCGCCGTCTTGCCGTTTATTGATTGTCAATCTGCGCGCGCTGCAGCCTGCCGGAATAATCCACATAAACCGTTTTCGTTTCGCTGAAAAAATCATAAACCGGCCAGCCGCCCTCGCGATGGCCGTTGCCGGTTTCCTTCACGCCGCCGAACGGCAAATGCGCCTCCGCGCCGATGGTCGGGCCGTTGACGTAGGTGATGCCGGCTTGCACATCGCGCATGGCTTTGAATGCCGCATTCACATCACTGGTGTAGATCGACGAGCTTAAGCCATATTTGGAATTGTTCAACACCGCCACCGCCTCGTCGAAATCACGAATCTTGATCACCGCCAGCACCGGCCCGAAAATTTCTTCCTGCGCGATTCTCATGTTTGGATCGACGTGGCTGAAAATCGTCGGACGATAGAACGCGCCTTTGCCGCATGCGCCCGCGGTGAACGCCTCGCCGCCGGTTTCGAGTTTCGCGCCTTCCTCTTTGCCGATTTGAACATAGCCGGCGACGGTTTCGCGTTGCTGAAAATTGATCAACGGGCCGACCTCAGTCTCCGGTTCGAGGCCGTTGCCTAGGCGAAGCTTCTCGGCTTGTTTGATCAACAGCGCGAGAAACTTGTCGTGAATCGCCTCATGCAAAATCAAGCGGCTGGTGGCGGTGCAACGCTGGCCGGTGGTGCCGAATGCGCCCCATAACACGCCTTTGAGCGCCAAGTCCAAATCCGCGTCCGGCATGACGATTTGCGCATTTTTGCCGCCCAACTCGAGCGAAACGCGTTTCAAGTTTTTGGCAGCGGTTGCTGTGATTTGTTTACCCACGGCGGTCGAACCGGTGAAGGAGATCAGATTCACGTTGTGGTGTTCGACCAGGGCCATGCCGGCTTTGCTGCCCGAGCCGTGGACGAGTTGAATCACATTGGGAGGCAAGCCGGCTTCGAGCAAAATCTCCACAAAACGTGTTGCGGTTGCTGGCGTGTCGCTTGCGGGCTTGAACACGACCGTGTTGCCGCACACCAGCGCGGGAAAAATTTTCCAGGTCGGAATCGCGAGTGGGAAATTCCAAGGGGTAATGATGCCTGCCACGCCGATTGGCAGCCGGAGTGACATGCAAAATTTATCAGGAAGTTCCGAGGGCGCAGTGAACCCAAACAGCCGCCGGCCTTCGGTTGCCGCGTAATAAGCCGTGTCAATGCCCTCTTGCACATCGCCGCGCGTTTCAGCCAAAACCTTGCCCATTTCGGAAGTCATCAGGCGCGCGAGGTCTTCTTTGTGGCGGGTCAGTAAGTCGCCGGCGCGTTTGATGATTTCTCCGCGCTTCGGCGCCGGAGTCAGCCGCCAGGCGTCAAATGCCGCGGTCGCCGCGACCACGGCGCGATCAACATCGGCTTGACTCGAGGCCGGAAATGAGCCGATAACTTCATCCCAGTTCGCCGGATTGTGATTGTCAAAGCGTTCGCCCGAGGCGGATTCACACCAAAGGCCTGCAATATGATTTTGATAAATGCGCGGCAAAACCCTCGACTCCCTTAAATTTTTTGGTATTCAAAGGCAGGATGATAGGAAATCTTGGGGTAAAAGTCAAGAAACTGAATGTGCTGTAACTCGTTGCGAATCGCTCAAGGTCCAACTCATTCTGTTATAATATTTTCCGAGCTTTCGCCGAGGCGCGAATTTTTATAAGCCCAAATTATTTGCTTGCCAATTTCATCTATTCTTTTAGATTTTGACCCTTCACAAGGACGTCTTTGGATGCTGGTTATCCACTTGAGAGAAGGGATTCTAAAAGCCGTTTACGGAAGTGCCGTTGTCGGGCGCCTTAAGATGAAAACCCATCTCCGTTGTCCCGCCCCCTCTTCTCAAGAGTTTATCTCAAATCGTTTCGAGAACTGAAGCGAACAACCAGTGTTGTCAGCCCCCCATTGATTCACAACATCTCAACCTCACAGTTGTCAAGGAGAACAGGTCATGAATGTGACTGCAGCTTGCCATCCTGTCTCGCGCATCGGCATTTTCACGCTGTTGGCCGCCCTCGGTTCGCCCCTTGCGTTGTTCAGCCAAACCATTCGCTTCACCGATGTAACCTCCGCCGCCGGAATTCCAGGAGTTGCGGCGGGCGGCTACGGTCACGGCACGTCTTTCGGCGACTATAACGGAGATGGCCGTCCGGACATCTACGTCATGGCTTATGACGCGCCCAATTTTCTGCTGCGTAACAACGGCAACGGAACTTTTACGGATATTGCTGCCAGCGCGGGCGTGCAAAATCCGCTTGAGCGCGATCGCGGCATGGCCTCCGCCGATTATGACAATGACGGCGATTTGGATATTTTTATCCTGGGCGGCTCCAATGCCAGCGTGCTCTATCGCAACAACGGCAACAATACCTTTACCGAGGTTACCGATGCAGCCGGCGTCAACGTGACCGGGCAAGGCCAGGGTGTGGCCTGGGGCGATTACAATAACGACGGTCTGCTCGATCTTTTTGTGACACAAACCAGCGGCGACAATGTTCTGTTTCGTCAAAATAGCGATCACAGTTTTGATGAGGTCAACGCCTCGTCGGGTATTGGCAGTTTTTCACAAAGCCTGCAACCCATTTTTTTTGATGTTGACTTGGACGGCGATCTCGATTTATTTGTGACGCGCCAGACCAATGTGCCGAATCTGCTTTATATCAACAACGGCGACGGCACCTTTTCAGAACGGGCAAGCAGTTGGGGCATTGACGCGCCCGCGCCGCACAGCCAGGGCGCGGCGATTGGCGATTACGATCGCGACGGCGACTTCGATATATACATCTGCAATTATGACGGCGAAAATTTGTTCTTTCGCAATAACGGCCAATCGTTCACGAACGTCACGCAAAGCGCGGGTGTGGCCGTCGGCGGCGCCGGCAATCGCGGCGTGTTGTTCGCCGATTTCAATGACGATGGCTGGCCGGATTTGTACATCACGCGCAACAATGATAACAAGATGTTTCAAAACAACGGCGACGGCACGTTTAGCAATGTGAGCAGCGCTTCCGGCACGAACAATTTCAGTCGCGGCTACAGCCCGTCTTATGCGGATTACGATAATGACGGCGATCTTGATATTTTCTTTTCGAATACCGGACAGGATTGCATCTTGTATCGCAATGACGGGCCCTCCAACCATTGGCTGCAAATCAAGCTGATCGGCGCCCGCAGCAATCGTGATGGCGTGGGTGCGCGTGTAACCGCGTGGGTGGGCAATCAAATGCAGGCGTACATGATCGTCGCCGGGCAAGCCTATCTTTGCACCGGCAGCGATTTGACAGCGCATTTCGGTTTGGGAGCCGAGGCTCAGCTTGACTCGCTGATCGTGCATTGGCCCTCCGGCGAGCGCGATAGCTATTACGAGGTTGCCGCAAATCAAAAACTCACGTTGCGTGAAGGCGAGGGCGAGGTTGAGCCGCCTGCCGACTCGGCATTGCCGCTGCTCTCGAACATTACCAGCAGCAGTATTTCGCAAAGCAGTGTAACAATCGTGTGGAGTTCGAACGAAGCGAGCGATTCCCAGGTTGAATATGGCTTGACGGCAGCTTACGGCAGTCTTTCGCCGCTGGATGCCAATCGCGTGACCTCGCATGCGGTGACGCTGACGGGATTGGCGGCCAACACGCTTTATCATTATCGCGTGCTTTCCCGGGATGCCGCCGGCAATCTCGCGATTAGCGGCGATTTTACCTTCATCACACTGGCGTTGGATGCCTTGCCGCCGGTTATTTCGAATGTGACCAGCGGCAATATTGCTTCCTCGTCGGCGCAAATAAACTGGAACACTGATGAAGCGAGTACCAGCCAGGTCGAATATGGTTTGACCTCAAGTTATGGCAATGTTTCCCCGCTCGATCCCGCGTTGGTCACGGCGCATAGCGTCACGCTTACGGGTTTAAATGCGAACACGACGTATCATTATCGCGTCCTATCCGAAGACGCTTCAGGCAATTTGGAGACGAGCGGCAATTTCACCTTCACCACCTCTGACGGCCCGCTGCTGTCTGA
The DNA here is from genome assembly GCA_964457925.1 of uncultured Cytophagia bacterium. GTDB lineage: Bacteria > Zhuqueibacterota > Zhuqueibacteria > Zhuqueibacterales > Zhuqueibacteraceae > Coneutiohabitans. The sequence continues at coordinate 141,518 of CAYWGH010000008.1, read as the reverse complement.
CGATTTTAATAGCGCGAGCCTTGATCTGACAAAATGGATTTTGGGCTCGCAAGCGCAAAATGCCTCTGTCGTGCAAAATGGCGCCTTGCGTTTGCGCACCACGGGCAACAGCACGGGATGGGTGTATACCCGCGACAAATTCAGCGGCAGAGAAAAAACGATTCAGATAAAAGTCGTGCAGCCGAACAATGACGGCAGTCTCGGCATGTCGCCGACGGCAACAACCGCCGCGATAAATGGCTTCTACAGCGAATCGAACTGGTATCGGTTCTACAATTATCGCGACAGCAACAGCCAGCCATTCAAGCTGTTTGTGCAATGGCGGAAAAACGGGGCAGTCGGCGGCCTCGATGTCGCCGCCGGCGTCACCTTCACCAGCAATTTTTATTTGCGCCTGCGCACCAGCGGGAACGTGATTTATTTCGAATATTCTTTCGACAACGCGCTCTGGACGACGGCATACTCGGAGACGTTTGCGCTGCCGGGATACACACTGGATGATTTGTTTGCGTTCGAGTTGGCCGCTTACAATACGCTGGTAAAAGGCGAATGGGTGGTCGATGATTTTTCCATCCATTCGTTGCAAGCGCCGCCTCCGGATTTGACGCCGCCGGTCATTTCGAATGTCGCGAGCGGCAACATTACCCAAACCAGCGCGACCATAACCTGGAATACCGATGAAGCCAGCGACGCGCAAGTTGAGTATGGGATGACGGCAGCTTATGGCGCGTCCTCACCGTTGCATGCCAGTTTCCTGACGGCACATAGCATTGTGCTCTCCGGCCTGACTTCCGGCGCGACATATCATTATCGCGTAAAATCGCGGGATGCCGCAGGCAATCTCGCAACCAGCAGTGATTTCACCTTTACAACCCTGAGCGGCGCGCCGGAATTGCCGGTGATCTCGAACGTGGCGGTGTCCGACATTACGCAGACGACAGCGCAGGTGAGTTTTACTACTGATCGCAACACCCTGGGCACGATCGAATATGACACGCAACCGCACGGCGTGATTCGCCTGATGCCGCTGGGCGACAGCATCACCGAAGGCGTGGGCAGCACCAACGAATCAGGTTATCGCGCGTTTTTGTACCACCGGCTGGCAAATTTCGGCAGCCGCTTTGATTTTGTCGGCAGCCTGCAATACGGCGCCGGACTGCCGGACACGGATCACGAAGGCCACCCGGGCTGGTCTGCCAATCAAATCTTGGGAAGCCTCAACGCGTTTCTGGCGCAAGCGCAGCCGCAAGCGGTTCTGCTGCACATCGGCACCAACGACATCAGCGGCGGCAACAGCGCGGATTTGGTGGTGTCCGAGATCACCGCGATTGTGGATGCCATTTTTCAATACAATGCCAATACCAAGATTTATCTCTCGACTCTGATTCCGCGCACCGATGCGCGCGAAACGATCAGTGTCGCGGTGAACGTACAGCTTCCCGCGCTGGTGAATGCCCGCGCCAATAGCGGCTATCGCATTTATCTTGTCGATAATCACGCGGCGTTCCTGGCCAATCCCAACTGGCAATCAGATTGGATGGCGGACAACTTGCATCCCAATGATGCTGGTTATGAAGTCATGTCCGAACAGTGGTGGTCGGCTTATGTCAACACCGAGTTTGATTTTCGCTGGCATGACGGGCTGTTGACGAATACCCACGCGATTACGCTGGCGGGTTTGCAGCCGGCAATGACTTATCATTATCGTGCGCGTGCGCAAGATGCAAACGGCAACGCTTCGGTTTCGTCAGATGCAACATTTACGACTGCCAGCCCGGCGGCAGACACCACCGCGCCGGTGATCACGACGGTTAACGCCGGAGAACTCACGACGGCGTCTGCAAAAATTACGTGGAGCACGAATGAAGCAAGCGATTCCCAGGTTGAATACGGCTTAACGAGTGCTTATGGCGCGCTTTCAGAATTGAATACGAATCTTGTCGCCAGCCATAGCGTAACGCTTTCAAACTTGACGGCGGGAACGACATATCATTATCGCGTACGTTCCAAAGATGCGGCGGGCAATCTAGCCGTGAGCGGCGATTTTACCTTTGCAACGCCTGCCAATGATGTCACGCCGCCGGTGATCACGAATGTGGCGGCCAGCAACATTACCGGAAGTTCGGCGCGCATCACCTGGTTGACGGATGAACCGGGCGATGGTCAGGTCGATTACGGTTTGAGCGTTAGTTACGGCCAAAGCTCGGCGTTGTCGAACAGCCTGGCTACGAATCACTCGATCTTGTTGTCCGGATTATTGCCGGGGAAAACTTATCATTATCGCGTCAAATCGCGCGACGCCAGCGCAAATCTGGGTATAAGCAATGATTTCACATTTGCCACTTCGCGGGTGGTTTTGGAAGATGATTTCAACGCCGCGACGCTCGATACCACCAAATGGCTGCTCGGCAGTCACAGCGGCAATCAAACCGCGATTGTGAACAATGCGCTGCGCCTGCGTTCCAGCGGGGCCAACAGCGGCTGGATCTACACGCGCGATAAATTTTCCGGGCGCAACAAGATTGTGCAGATCAAAATCGTGCAGCCCAATAATGACGGTGCGCTCGGCATGTCTGCCACCGTTACGCGTTCCGCGCTCAACGGTTTTTACAATGAGCCGAGTTGGTATCGTTTTTATAACTATCGCAGCAGCAGTTCCGGCCCTTACAAGCTTTATGTGCAGTGGCGCAAGAATAATATCGTTGAGGGCCGCGATGTTGCCACAAATGCCGCTTTCAACACCAATTTTTATCTGCGCATGCGGACCAGCGCCGATTCGATTTATTTTGAATACTCCTACGATAACGCGAGTTGGATTACGGCTTACAGCGAGATTTTTGCATTGACCGGGTACTCGCTTGACAGCCAATTTGCGTTCGAGTTGTCGGGCTATCGTTCTTCCACCAACGGCGAATGGGTGGTTGATGATTTTGCCGTCATTTCGACGGAGCCGGATGTCGAGGATGTCACGCCGCCGGTGATCTCCAATATTGCTGCGGGCAATGTTACTGCCACGGATGCCGTCATCACCTGGAACACCAATGAAGCCAGCGATTCCCGGGTGGAATATGGCTTGACAACCGCGTACGGTTCCACGTCGCCGCTCCATCCCGCGCTGGTAACGGCGCACAGTGTTGCGCTTTCCGGCTTGGCAAAAAACACAACGTATCATTATCGCGTACTCTCGCAAGACGCGAGCGGCAATCTCGCCGTCAGCGGCGATCAAACGTTTCAAACGGGCGCAGCGGCGCTTACCTTTACCGACATAACTCTCGTGGCAGGCACGGGCGGCCCTGCCGGTGTGAATGACACCGGCGGCCATGCGGCTATTTTTGCCGACGTCGACGATGATGCGCGGCCGGATCTTTACATTACCATGTACAATGTTCTGGAAAGTCCCGATGTTGATCTTTTCTTCCGCAATACCGGCGGCAACGTGTTTGCGAGTGAAGCCGCTGCGCGTGGCATTGCAGATTTCGACGGCGGCTCGCACGGCGCGCTGTTCGCCGATTTGGATTATGACGGCGATTTTGATTTGTACAACGGCACGACGCGCGGCGCCACCGGGATTTCCGGCATCAATAATCTTTTTCGCAACAACGGCAACGGCTTTTTCACCGACGTCACCGATGCGAGCGGATTGCCGCTGCGTGAATGGGAAACCCGCAGCGTGACGGCTTTCGATATGGATAACGACGGTGATCTTGACTTGTTTGCGGTGACGGACTACCTGGGCACGACAGATGCGCCTGAGGATCGCAATGAAGTTTATCGCAATGACGGCGATCTGCAATTTACCGCCATCAATTCCGGCGCCCTTTACGAAGCGCGCGCCGGGCAGGGCGCAATTGCGACGGATTACGACGGCGACGGCGATCTTGACATGATTGCCGCCAATCGCACCGGCGATCTCAACATCCTGCGCAATGACGGCCAGGGCAACTTCATTTTGGTTTCGCCTGCGGTGCTCGGCATCAGCCATCGCGCCGGAGATGGCATTACCACGGCAGATCTTGACAATGACGGCCGCCTCGATCTGCTGCTGGCGAGCGACAACGTCGGCTATCTTTACCTGAGCAATGCCAACGGCACGTTCCGTTTCCATCGAAGCTTCGATAACACCGACGGCTACATGGCAGGCGTTGCCGATCTTGACAACGACGGCGATCTCGATCTGGTGTTTGCCGGCGATGACATCTGTTATCTTAACAATGGCACAGGAACATTCGTTGCCGGACCGGCGATTCCGGTTGCCGGCATAAATGATCCGCGCGCCATTGGCTTTGCCGACATTGATAATGACGGCGATTTGGATTTTGCCGTAGGCTGCAAGCGTTCGCGCAATTGGCTGGTGCGCAATAATTTCAATGACGGCAATTGGCTGAAAGTCCGCTTGATTTCACCGCAGGGTGTCGCGGGCGCGTTTGGCGCAAAAACGAGAATCTATCCCGCAGGCCAGGCAGGAGGCGCATTGGTAACCTGGCGCGAAGCCCGCAGCGGCGCTGGTTATCTTGGTCAAGATGATCCGGTGTTGCATTTTGGCCTCGGCGTGCTGGATTCGGTTGATGTTGTCGTGACTTTTCTTGACGGCACCCAAGTCACGGCCGCCAATGTTTCAGCGCGCCAAACGATTGTGATTGACGGCATGGCCGCAGACACGACGAAGCCGGTGGTGTCGAATGTGGCCGCCGCCAATCTTACCGGCGCCACGGCGCAAATTCTGTGGAATACGAGTGAGATCAGCGACTCGCAGGTGGAATACGGCCTGACCACGAATTACGGCATTTCCTCGCCGCTGAAGAGTGTTCGGGTGACGTCGCACAGCGTCGCCCTCTCCGGCTTGACCGCTAACACGACGTACCATTATCGCGTGAAATCGAAAGACCGTGCAGGCAATCTGGTGGTAAGCGGAGATTTCACGTTCGCTACTGCAGCGCCCGACCTCACGCCGCCGGTGATTTCGAATGTTGCCGTGAGCAATGTCAGCTCGTCGTCGGTGCAGATAAATTGGAGTACGAATGAAGCTGGCGATTCGCAGGTGGAATACGGTCTGACGAACAGTTACGGTTCTTCTACGCCGCTGGACGCAAATCTGGTCACCACTCACAGCGTGATGCTTTCAGGCTTGTCCGCCGGAACAACGTATCATTATCGCGTCAAATCCAAAGATGCGGCCGGCAACCTCGCGACGAGCGGAGATTTCACGTTCACAACGCCTGCCGGCGCGCTGTTTGCCGATGATTTCAACAACGGCAGCCTCGATGCGAATAAATGGACGCGCGGAACAAATACCGGCAATCAAACTACTGTTGTCAGTGGCCAGCTCGAATTGCGTTCGCAAGGCGGGGAAAGCGGTTGGGTAATCACGAAGCAAGCGTTTACCGCGCGCAATACCACCATCACGGTGAAAGTGACACAACCGAACGATGATGGCGCGCTCGGCATAAGTCCGACGTTCAATCAATCAGCAACGACGGGCATCTATGATCAAGCGACGTGGTATCGTTTCTATGTTTATCGCAATCAAGCAAGCGGGCCGTATTTGTTGTACGTACAATGGAAAAAGAATGGCGCTGTCAACGGCGTGGATGTCACCGGCAGCTTGAACATTAACGGCCAGGTTTATCTGCGCCTGCGCTGCGATGACACGCGCATTCATTTTGAAGCTTCACTCGACGGCGCAACCTGGTACAACACCTATAATGAACTCTTCGGCTTGACCGGATATACGCTTGCTAATAATTTCTATTATGAGCTGGCCGGATACCGGACTTCCACGAAAGGCGTGTTGCGGGTGGATGACTTTTCAATCTCCACCGGCGGCAGCGCGAGCGGCGTGATCGCGATGAATCATCTTGCCAAGCCACGGCAGGTATCGCTGTCTCTGGATGTGCCCGGCAGTTTTGCTTTGTCGCAAAACTACCCGAATCCTTTTAACATTGACACCCGCATCAATCTCGCCTTGCCGGAGGACGGGCGCTTGCAGGCGCGCATTTACAATCTGCAAGGTCAGGAAGTCATGCGTCTGCACGATGATTATTTCCCGGCGGGATATCACGTGATCCGCTGGCAGGGCGCCAATCATGCGGGTCAGGTGGTGAGTAGCGGCGTTTATCTTTTGCGGTTAATTTTTGAAGGGCAATCGGGCAAGCGTGAGGTGATAACAACGCGGATGGTTTTGTTGAAGTGATTTTGTGAGCATTCTGATGCAGACTGTGTGCAATTGGATTCACACAGTCTGCAAGCTTTTTAAGACAGGTACACCTCTTCCTCCAGCTTGAAATCCGCGGGAAGTTTTCTCGCCAATTCTTGCGCCTCCAGCGCAAATAGCGGACTGATTTCAATTTTAATTTTTGGCCAGCCGCCGCCATCGCGCGGAACTTTTATGCCGCATTGTTCCAGCCAACCGGCATAGAGCTTATAATAATCCCGGCGCGCGGTTTCAGGTGAGTCCACGCCGCTATCATTTTTAATGGGGCTGAACTCGACCTGCCGGGCGACTTCAAGAACAACGCTGCCTCTGGCCTCGCCCAGCGCATCAAAGATGAAGGTCTCGAATTTGTAGCCGTTGGGTTGTTCCGGCTTGACCAGCTCTCCAGCCGCATTAATAAACGGGATTTTTTTGTGCGCGATATGCCAGGGCAAATGTTGCCGGCTTTCGACCAGGCGCGCGACAAAATCGACGCGCAGCATGTGAATGGCGATGCTGCCGCTGTTGTATTTCAGACTGCCATCGGGATTGCGCATTTCTTTGTCCGCGTCACTCATGTCGCTGTATTCGATCACCGTCAGCCGCCCGTCCTTCTTCCCGATGACGCCGATTTTTTCATAGGGATCGCGTTTGCCGCACACCTTCGCGCTCATCTCGGCTTGTGCGGCCGCATGATAGCCGATGAACAGGGGATCGCAAATGTGCAATAGCACATTATCGACTTGAAAGTAAAAAATCTCGGTAATTCCGCGGCGCTGCATATCTGCCAGTGCGCCGCTTCTGGCCAGCGCTTGCAAGGCGCCGCCGTGGCCGTCAGGGTTCATGAAGATGCTGTCCGGCGCCTCCAAAATGATCTTGCCGTTTTCGTCGATTGCCGGCATCATGCCTTGTTGAAAGAAAAAAACATCATGGGCTGGCAGTCCGAAGAAGCGATGTTGTGCGAAAAAAGCTTTTGTCTCTTCGTGATTGGCCCGACTTGTCATGATGTACCACGGTATGGCAGCGCGATAGCGCCGGGAGGTGGCGAGAATTTTTTCAGCATGCAACTGAAACAAACTTTTGCCGCTGAGCGTGCCGAACACAAATGCGCCCTTGGGGCCCTCGAAACCCAGGCGCGAACCCTGCCCGCCGGCTACTAACACTGCCGCGACCTGGCCGCGTCGCAGTAAATCTGCCCCCGCCGCCCGCATGGCCGCGCATTCCTGCGGGTGAGCGCGTTGATGCGCAAGCGAAATCACCTCCGCCGGTTCCAGTGTGAGATGGGTATGCGCTGTTTTGTTCTCCCGGAGGAGGTTGGTATAGATGTCAGTGATCAGCTGAAAATCAATGCTGGCGATCTGCCGGAGCAATCGCTGCTGCCCGGCGGCGGAAAGCTTGTGCCAGTGCTGCACAAGGTGTTCTTGCCCCGCTACTTTTGCGGCTTCGAGCAGCGCCGTGGCCTCTGCTGGCGGTAACATCATGACGGTTGCTCCTCCTCGTTGCGATTGCATGCTGCACAGACCCGCCGGGGTCTTCCGCCTGTATTGGGAAATGATTTCGACGATTAAGGTTATTTTGGGAACGCGGCAATGTACAAAAAAAATATATACCGGAAAAGGGTCAGAGGCTATTGTTTCAAAAATAAAAAAGAATTCCTACCCTGCCCATGGCGGGGAAAATTGGGGTAAATGCTTGCGGCGAAGAGAGATTAATCGATGATTTGAAAATAAAACGCCTGCCGCCTCAGCTACTCCGAAAAAAAATGAGGCGTCGTATTTTGAAAATGAAAAAAATTGAAATCAAATCCGGCCAACCGTATTAACGCGTCGGAGAGTTGGCGTACAGATTATTCATTTTCCTTTCTGGCGGTTGCTCTTTTATCTCCTGCTTTCTTGTGGTTTGAACCTGCGTGGTGGTCACCCGAACGGAATTGGTCAAGCTCACCAGAGTCTTTTGCAGTTGCGCATCGAGATCGGAAATCCGCCGCAAAACTTCCGGGAAGTTTTGCACTTGAAGCAGTGACACCAATGTAGCAATGTCTTTGTGATAGCGACGCAAACGATAAACGTGAATATCGTGCCGGTTTTGGTCGACATACGTTTGGCGCGGTAAATTCGCCACTATCTGCTCCAACCGTGCCAGCTCAGAAGTCACCTTTGTAATGCCTTCACGGCTGGCGGCTTCCGCTTTCCGCTGCATCTGAACGAAAACGATGCTGCAACTATCCAGCTTTTGATAGGCCCGAAACAAATACTCGCCCGCCAGCTCGGCCTGATCTTGGCGCATCAACTTCTTCGCCTCTTCGATTTTTTGACGGGCCTCCGCTAGTTCATACGTCAAGTACTGTTCGGCGCCTTTGGACTCCAGCCCACTGAGCAACTTCTCGGCTTGCACGAGTTGTTCAGTCGGTGAAGCCATACAGGCGACAAGTGCCAGCGCCAAGACCATACAAAAGCCACTTGGCAACCGGCGAGCGGCAACAGGTAAACGTGCTCGCATGTGTTTGACCTCCGTACCTCATGTTAAAGTGTTCCTCCATAATCCTACCCTTTCATTATTAATGATGATGTCTCAACCGCCGAGGCTGCCTCACGGCACTGAGGCAAGACGCGCACAGTTGCGCCATCGCTGTCCGGCAAATTCACCTTTCTTGGAAACTCGCTTTGCCGTATCTCTTGAAACCCCTGAGCGACAACAATTCTTCAGCACCCCATAGGATGCACAATCGGCATTCTCAAGAAACCGCTGCAAGCTCACGCACGAGCAATAACACAGGACAACGCCAAGCTACCCGATTTGGCGTCGTTTGAAATCAACAAAACAAAGCGATTAGTGGGCCGGACCTCCTGTTCCGGCTTAAAAAGATAAGTTGAGAAAAGCACTTTGGAAGAGAAATATTAAAAATAGAAAATAATAAGGTATGATCGATGTGTCGGGGGGGGAGGCCAATCAGCGAGTTGAGTTTCGGGATTGGGCGGTTCATACGGCAAAACTCAATAAAAAATGTTCGAATGGTTCGGTTTAGATCATAGTCGCGCCACTGCAGTTGCCCATCTACCCTATTAACGGCATCATCCTGCGATTGATGAAGCAAGTACGTTCATCAATTCTTGAAATAATTTTGGTTTTGGAAATTTCTCAGGCTGGAGTGTTGAGGAGTCTAGGTTTGAGGTGCGTCACTGCGTTGATTTCCGCCGCAGTTGCTCCAACCGATTACTTTCCTGCTTGCGTCCGAAGTCTTTGTAGAAACTGCGATGAAAGTCCTACGAAGCAAACGACACATCCGTGTGTGAGGGGTTACTCTTCCTTAAGAGCTCGTCCTTATTGCGAATGGTGCGGCGAATATAACATCGTTGTGGCGGAAATGCAAATAAAATGTTGCACTTTTGGTATCTTTTTTAAAAAAATGTTGCGAAAAAGACTCAAAAACATACATATTGCAATTGTTGATGAAAATGGCCGTCATGGGTGAACTTTTGCTGACCACTATTTCCAGGCGCATACGCCATGAGTGATGAGACAATTCTGCGGCAGAGCATTTGTGAGATCGGAAGACGGATGTACGACAAAGGATTTGTGGCAGCCAATGACGGCAACATCAGTTTGCGCTTGGCAGATGGCACAATTTTGACCACTCCCACCGGTGTCAGCAAAGGTTACATGACCCCGGAAAGCATGGTTCGCGTCGACCTCACGGGTCGTGTGCTCAGCGCCGGCAGGCCTTCGAGCGAATTGTTGATGCATCTCTTTGTTTACCGCGAACGGCCGGAAGTTCATGCCGTGGTTCATGCGCACCCCATACACGCCACCGGCTTCGCCACCGCCGGAATAGCTCTGGATGCCTGTGTTGCCGCGGAAATCATCGCCACCCTCGGCTCGATTCCATTGGCTGCCTATGGCACGCCCTCAACGCATGAGTTGCCCGAGACGCTCCGCCCTCACATTCACCACAGCGATGCATTTCTATTGGCGAATCACGGTGTGGTTGCCGTGGGCAAAACCTTGATGGAGGCTTATGACCGGCTTGAGCGCGTCGAACATTATGCCCACATCGTGCTGATTGCGCGTCAACTTGGCGGCGAGCGGCAGTTGCCGCATGAGGAGGTGCAAAAGCTGTTCGCCTTGCGGGATAAATATGGGCAAACCGGCTTGAACCCCGGCTGCGCCGTTTGTGACGAGCCTTGTTTGGGCAGTGTGTGTTTGAATTATGATGAAAAATATTTGAGCGGCAGTACCGATCAACTCGGCGCGGTGGTTGATCGTATTGTCGCCCGGTTGCGCGCCGTCGCGCTCTAAAGTTTTCCCGCTCTAATGTTGGCGGGCCGGCTGTTGCTGCAAGCCGACCTTTCGCTTGACTTTCAGAAGCAAATCATCTATATTGGCAGCCGTTTCAAAAATTTATCTGCCTATCTTTTATTAGAATATACTCGTCGAGAGTTTTAATCTCACCAAGAGAAGGATGAGCCGTTCATGAGGCGCAATAACACGGTGCGGACAATTTTGATTGCGATCGTCGTTTTGTGGGCTATCTATCAACTTTATCCGACGGTCGTCGTCACCTCCTTGCGCGGCAAGGCCGAGACGCATATCAACGCACTCACCAAGTTAACCAATATTCAAACCGATGAAATCAACCAGGCGCTTACCAGGGGCGTACTGGAGCAACGCGTGCGACAGGCGCTGCAAGGCAATAACGCAGAATTGCCGGTTGCTCTGCAAGAAGTTGCTGCGTTGGTGAAAGTCAACGACGATCTCGCCAAGCATGAGGCCCGCGCAATCAAACGCGGCCTGGATTTGCAGGGCGGTTCCTACCTGGTTTATGAAGTCGATCTCCCGAAGATGGCCCGCGACATGGCCAAAAATAAAAATGCGCAATTCGAGGAGATTCTGCTCGCTGTGGAAACCGAGTCTGCCAAACCGAATGTCGACTTCTTCGAAGTGTTGCAACGGCGTTTTGCCGAGAAGGATTTACGGTTGAACCGCTATTTCGGTGAGCGCTCCCAAACCGATGCGGATATTATCGCCATGCTTAAAAAGAACGCGATTGATGCCGTCGATCGGAACCTCGAGATTCTACGCAATCGCATTGATCAATTCGGCGTGTCTGAACCTTCCATTACGCGCCAGGGCGACCGGCGCGTTGTTATTGAACTGGCCGGTATTTCGGATGTCGCGCGCGCCAAGAATATCATTGGTCAAACCGCATTGCTCGAATTTCAGCTTGTTTACGACCCTGAAGTTGTGAACGAAGTTTTTACAAAAATCGACAACGTCGTCAAACGCGATATTTCGCCGCAACAGGATAGCGCAAAGCTGGCAGAAGCGAAAATCGACACTTCGGCGCAAGCCAAAGTTCGTGAAGAAGAAGATGTCAAGGTCTCAGATCTCTTCGGCAAATCCTCGATTCTTGGGCAGGATTCCTCGGAGGCAGCTGTGGCAGGCATCGATTCGACGATCGCCGTTGATAAAGAAATTTTTGGTGAAAGGCCGTTTCTTTCGCTTGGGGCAGCGCTGGGACCGGACTTTGGATTCCCGGTTAAGAACCAAAGAATTGTCGAGCGCATCATCAACAGCCCTGAAGTTGAAAAAGTCATTCCCGCGGATGCTGAACTGGCCTGGTCTGGCAAACCTGAGCAAATTGCCGACAATCAATATTATCGGCTTTATCTGCTCAAGAAGGAGCCGGAATTGACCGGCACCTACTTGACCGAAGCGCAGGCGACAATCGGCAGCGGCGCCGGCGTGGTGCGCCAGGGCGATTGGCAGGTCAATATGAACATGAACGATCAGGGCGCAAGAATCTTTTCGCGCGTTACCGGCGCCAACGTGAATAAACGCCTGGCGATTGTATTGGACGGCAAAGTGATGATGGCGCCGAATATTGAAGACAGGATTCCAAACGGTTCGGCCGTAATTCGCGGCAGCATGAGTGCACAAGAAGCGCAAGATCTCGCCATTGTGCTGCGCGCCGGCGCCCTGCAGGTTCCCATGAAAGTCATCGAAGAGCGCACCGTCGGGCCTTCACTTGGGAGGGATTCGATTGCCAAGGGGCAATTCTCCGCCATTCTCGGCCTGATCATCGTTGTTCTATTCGTGAGCATTTATTATAAACTTTCGGGCCTGATTGCAAACGTCGCGTTGTTGTTGAATCTTGTTTTAGTCATGGCTGCGCTTGCCTTTTTTGATGCCACGCTGACGCTGCCGGGCGTGGCCGGCATCATCCTCACGATCGGTATGGCCGTTGACGCCAACGTTCTGATCTTCGAGCGCATTCGGGAAGAGCTGCGCTTCGGCAAAACCGTGCGCGCCGCCATTGATCTCGGCTATAATCGCGCGTTCTGGGCAATCTTTGATTCCAATATCACAACGCTGCTCACGGCCATCGTGCTCTATCAATTTGGCACCGGCCCGATTCGCGGCTTTGCGGTGACGCTCTCCATCGGAATTGTTGCCAGCATGTTCACGGCGATCGTGGTCACACGCGTTATTTTTGATTTTCTTACGTCGCGCCGGCGTATGGCGACGTTGAGCATTTGATCGTCAGTTTATTTCAGTCAGGAGAAACGGTAGCAATGGAATTTTTTCATCAAACGAATATTGATTTTCTTTCCAAGCTTAAAGTGACGCTTTCCATATCGTTGGTGTTGATATTCGCCGGCCTTCTCTCCCTGGTGATCAAAGGCGGCCCGCTCTACGGCATCGACTTTCTGGGCGGCACGGAAGTCAATATCAAATTTCAGAACCCCCAACAAACCGCCGCCGTGCGCCAAGCTCTGTCCTCGCAAGGTTTCAGCAAAGCTGAAATCAAGCAATTCGGCGATCCCACGGATTTCTTGATTCGCGTGCAAGAACAAGAGAGCGGCACGGCAATTTCCGACGGCATTCTCGCAGCGCTGCAAAAATCCTTTCCAAACGAAAAGCCCGTGTTGCAATCGGTCGACAGCGTTGGCCCCAAAATCGGGCAGGAACTGCGTGACTCCGCCATCTGGGCCATCATCATTTCACTGGCATTGATCTTGGTTTATATCAGTTTTCGATTTGAGTTTATCTTCGCCGTGGGTTCGGTCATTGCCCTGTTTCACGACGTCCTGATCACGTTGGGGATATTTTCCATCCTCAATTTGGAAATCAATTTGGCGGTGATTGCGGCGTTTTTGACCCTCGTTGGTTATTCGTTGAATGACACGATCGTCGTCTATGATCGCATCCGCGAGAACATGGTCTTGTTGCGCCGGGAATCCATGAATATTGAAAAAGTCATCAATCTGAGCATCAATCAAACGCTCAGCCGCACGATTCTGACGGGCGGCACGACGATTATCGTGGTGGCGGTATTGCTCTACTTTGGCGGCGAAGTGATTCGCGGCTTCGCCTTCTGTATGTTGATCGGCATCCTGATCGGCACGTATTCCTCCATTTTCATCGCAGCGCCGCTGGTGGTGGAATGGTACAAGAAGCACCAGGCCGCAAAAATCAAAATGAAGCCGGTGAGCGTGCGTTAACTCATTGAGCGCCGCCGGCGATGAACGCCAGCGCCGGCGGGGTTTGCGCCTCATTCGAACTGTTCAGCGAGGTGTGAAAATGAATGTGCAAGAAAAAAACGTCGGCAACACCGTCGTCCTGGAACTGTCCGGAAAGATCATGGGCGGTCCGGACGCAAGCTTGCTCAACGACAAGCTGCATGAGTTGATCGACAAAGGTCAGACCAAAATCATCGCGGACATCGGCGGCGTCGAATGGATGAACAGTTCCGGCTTGGGTATTTTGATCAGCGGCCTGACAACCATGCGCAACAACGGCGGCGAATTGAAGCTTGCCAACGTCACCGAGCGCATTCAGAGCTTGTTGATGATCACCAAGCTGTTGACCGTTTTTGAAACGTACGAATCGGTCGATCAGGCAATCGCCAGCTTCAAATAAGCCAGCCATGCGATGATTCGTTGCGCGCTCGCGCCAACATTTGGCGCATACTTCTCCATTGTACGCTTCCGTGAACAAACCTTCATACTTTTAAATTCCCCCTCTATATGCCGGTTCAAATCGTGATTGGCGCTCAGTGGGGCGACGAAGGCAAAGGCAAGATCATTGATTTACTCAGTGAAAATGCCGAAGTCGTTGCCCGTTATCAAGGCGGCGCGAATGCCGGGCACACTGTTGTTCTCGGCGACCAAAAGTTCGTTCTCCACCTGATTCCTTCCGGCATTTTGCACGCGCATACCGTTTGTTTATTGGGCAACGGCGTTGTGATCGATCCGGTTGCCTTCCTCGAAGAAGTGAAACTGCTGAGTGAGCGCGGCGTCTCCGTGCAAGGCCGCTTGTTTATCAGCCATCGCGCGCACCTGGTGATGCCCTATCACAAACTGCTCGATCAAAGCCGCGAGTCAGCGAACGGCCAGGATAAGATCGGCACCACCGGACGCGGCATCGGCCCGGCTTATGTTGATAAAGCGCATCGCATGGGCATTCGTTGCGTCGATTTGCTCGATGAGGAGGTTTTGCGCAAGAAGATCGAACAGAATTTACAGGAGAAGAACGCGATCTTAAGCGCGCTGTATGATGAACATCCGCTCGACCCGGAAGACATTTTGCGTGCTTATCAGGAGTTTGACGAGCAGCTCGATCCTTTCATCACTGACGTTTCCCGCCGCTTGAATCACGCCATCGACACCGGTCAAAAAGTTTTGTGCGAGGGTGCACAAGGCACATTGCTCGATCTCGATTTCGGCACGTATCCTTATGTTACCTCCTCCAGCCCGACGAGCGGCGGCGCCTGCACCGGACTCGGCATCGGCCCCACGAAAATCGATACTGTTTTGGGCGTGATCAAAGCGTATACGACGCGTGTGGGCATGGGGCCGCTGCCCACGGAAATTCCGGAAGACAGCGGCATCGATTTGCGCAGCTTGGGCGCGGAGTACGGCGCGACGACGGGCCGCCCGCGGCGCTGTGGTTGGTTCGATGTGTTAGTGGCGAATTATGCCGTACAGGTCAATGGCATTGCGGCATGGGCGTTGACCAAGCTCGATGTTCTAGATTCCTTGTCCGAAATTCAGGTGTGTGTTGCCTATCGCTATCGCGGCAGAGAGCTGGCGCATTTTCCGGCGGATATGCGAATTTTGGAGAATTGTGAACCGGTTTACGAAACCCTGCCGGGTTGGCGCGAATCGACCGGCAAGGCGCGCAGCTTTGAGCAATTGCCGGCGGCGGCGCAAGATTATTTGCGCTTCATCGAAAAATTGACGCAGACGCCGATCACGATCATCTCCGTCGGCGCCGGTCGCGAGCAAACGATTTTGCGGTGATCAAAATTCGTCGCGCCTCTGGTTGGGGCAGAATTTTGCAGATTTGAACTATACCAGATATGAATTCTTTGGGAGAAGCGCGCGATGATGATTACCACGACAGAATCCATCGAGGGCAAAACGATTGTCAAATATTTGGGCATCGTGACGGGCGAGGCTGTGATCGGCTCTCACCTTGTTGATGATTTGTTCAAGGGCATTCGTGGCATAGTCGGCGGGCGCACGAGCCGGTATGAAAAGAATTTGGTGGCAGCGCGAGGCTTGGCGCTGAAAGACATGCAGGCAAATGCTGCGCAACTCGGCGCGAATGCCGTCGTCGGAGTGGATTTGGATTATGAAGCTTTTGGCGTGGGAGAGACGATCTTGATCGTCATTGCCAACGGCACTGCCGTGCTTGTGGAGTAAACAGAAAGCGATCCAGCGACGGCCAAGCCGTCGCTTTTGATTGAAACATCAAGATAAAGTGTGAATATCAGGTCATTGCATTTCGTTCAAGTTCGTACCGGCAAAAAGCGAATCATCTTCCAGCCGAACACGATAATTGAGGTACTCATGACGCGTGCCCAAGCCTATCAACTGATGTGCGAGTGGACGGCCTCCGAAAGCCTGCGCAAACACATGCTCGCGGTCGAAGCGGCCATGCGTTTTTATGCGCGCAAGTTCGGCGAAGACGAAGAAACCTGGGCGGTGGTCGGCCTGTTGCATGATATGGATTATGAAAGGCATCCTTCCAAAGCAGAACATCCCTATCAAACCGTAAAGTTGCTGCGTGAAATGGGCGAGCCGGAAGCGATTAGCCGCGCGATTTTGGCGCATGCCGACTATGCCGGTGTCACACCTGAAACCCCGATGGAAAAAACCATTCTCGCCGTGGACGAACTATGCGGTTTCCTCACGGCCGTCGCGCTGGTCCGCCCCAACAAAAGCCTGCTGGATGTCGAAGTCGGTTCGGTCAAGAAGAAAATGAAAGACAAAGCCTTCGCGCGCCAGGTCAGCCGCGATGACATTTTGCGCGGCGCAACCTTGCTCGGTTTGACGTTGGACGAGCATATCGCGAATTGCCTGAAAGCGATGAAAGCTGTCGCCGTTGAATTAGGTTTGGCCGGCCAGGCTGAAGGCTCGCGTTGATGGTTGGCAATTAACGCATCGATCTCACCACCGCCTCGTGCAGCTTTGCGCGAAACGGTAGAATGCGCCGGTTCTCGCGCGTGGGATGAACGCGGTTGCTGAGCAGCACGACCAGCAGCCCGCTTTGCGGATCGGCCCAGACGGACGTGCCGGTGTAACCGGTATGGCCAAAAGCTCTCTCACTCATCAACTTGCCCGCCGAATTACTGCCATCAGCGGTATCCCACCCCAAAGCGCGGCTGCTGCCGGTGACCAAATTTTGCCGTGAAGTAAACAGCGCAATCGTTTTTGGCGAAAGCAACTTCGTCTCGCCATAGCTGCCGCCATTCAACAGCATCTGTAAAAAAATTGCAAGATCGCGCGCACTGCTGAAAAGCCCGGCATGGCCTGAAACACCGCCGAGTCGGTAGGCATTTTCATCGTGCACCACGCCGTGAGAAAATTTGCCTTTGCGGCCCTCGGTCCAGGTGTCAAATTCCGTCGGCGCAATGCGCGGCAGAAATTGCGCCGGCGGGTTGAAAAACGTCTCTCCCATTTTGAGCGGCGCAAAAATTTCGTCATGACAAAAAACCTCCAGCGTTTTACCAGAGATGCGTTCAACGATTTTTCCCAACAAGATTGCGCCAAGATCGGAATAGACGGTTTTAGTCGCGGTGGGATATTCCAGTTCTTCGCGGAGAATGACGTTGATGATTTCATCCGCGGTTTTGTAATCTTTATAATACAATCGAAAAGCCACCAATCCCGAACAATGCGTCAGCAGATGGCGCACCGTGACTTTTTCCTTGTCTTTTCCCGTAAACTCCGGCAAATAGGTTTGCACCTTTTCATCCAGATCGAGTTTACCGCGTTCGTAAAGCAGCATGCAGGCTGTGGTCATGGCAACGACTTTGGAAACGGAAGCGAGATCATAAACGGCATGCAGCGGCACGGGCTGCGCATATTCGCCATAACCAAGATTGCCGAAGGCTTCGTGCATCACGATTTTCCCGTGACGCGCAATGAGCAAAACCGCTCCGGGAAACACCGAATCACGCACGGCTTGGTGCATCATCAGCCGCACGGAATCGAGCGCAGTTGATGCCATCCCCGCTTCTTGCGGAAAAGCATATTGCAAGTTCGGCTTCATGGAAATTTCTTGCGCCACAGGTGGGTTCATTTTTGCAGATAATTGCAAACCAGCGCCGCGCTCAAAATAACCGGGAATGCTAATCGGCAGGCGGCCGGTGACCGGCTCGCGGCCGGTCATGGCGTGCGCAGCGGCGAGACTCAACAGCTCTTCCGCATCATAGGCCACGAGATAGGCTGCCGCTGATTTGACGTGGGGATAGAGGTATGGATTGCCAAAGCTGACGACGGCCGCCGGTACGCCGGTCGCCAACAGTGAATCAACCATGGGCTGCATGGCTCGCGGCAATCCGACTTCGCCTTTCCACGCGCGCAGCGCCGTGTAAATCGGCAAGACTTGCACGCTCGCCGTGCGCACAGCAGCGAGCACGGTTTTAAAATCTTCGGGCGAACTGCCCGGATGAAGGGACATCACTTCAAGATTTCTCACCGCGCGCTGCAACTCGCGTACAAAAGGCGTTCGCATCATGGTGCGCGGCTCGTCCCAGAGGTTCACAACCGCAATGTGACCGGCGCCTTCAAGTGGGAGCACATGCTGTTCATTTTTTAATAATGTCATTGCGCGTTGCGCGGCAACAGCAGCGGCTTGCATCGCTTCAGGATGGCGCAGGCGCGCGGCAACAGAATCCAGATTTACCAGGCGCTGCCGGTGCAAATTGAGGCGGGATTTGGCCAGCAAAATGCGCAGCACGGATTGATCGATTTGCCGGATGGAAATCTCTCCTGTGCGCACGCGCCGTTCAAGTTCGTCGAGCATCTGCGGAATATGTTTTTGTGCAAGAATGATATCTGCTCCGGCTTTGACGGCGGCCACGGTGGCAAATGCCTCGGTATAGTTTTTTTCAATCGCCCACATTTCCATGGCGTCTGTAATCAAAACCCCCTCGAATTTCAACCGTTCGCGCAACAGCGTTCTCATGATCTCGGGCGAGAGCGTCGCAGGCGCATAAGGGTTCATGTTAATGCCGCGCACATTAACGTGCGCCGTCATGATGAAATCCACGCCCGCAGCCATGGCGCGGCGAAACGGCGCCAGTTCGAGTTCTTCCAATCGCGCACTATCCGCGCCGACATAAGCCAGTTCGATATGCGAATCCTGTTCGGTATCGCCATGGCCGGGAAAATGTTTTGCCGTCGCCAGCAGGCCGCCGTCATGGCAGCCGTGAATGAACGCCTCGGCAAAACGCGAAACCGTTGCCGCCTCCTCGCCGAATGCGCGCACATTGATGATGGGATTTGCGGGATTGTTGTTGATATCGACCACGGGCGCGAAGGTGAGGCCCAGGCCGAGAGCGCGCGCTTCACGCGCCGTATGCCAGCCGACTTGATAGGCCAGGTTCGTATCACCGCTTGCGGCAAGCGCCATGTTGGTTGGAAAATCCGTGCCGCGAAAACGGGCTGCGCCGTGCTCCAGGTCTGCAGTAAACAACAGCGGCGTTTTGCTCAGCGTTTGCAGGCGATTCGTCATGTACGCGGTGGCATAAGGCTCGCCGTTCCAAAGATGCAAGCCGCCAATCTGGTATTGTGAGACCAGAGTCTCAACTTCGCGCCACTGCGGATCGCTGTCCGGTTTGAAGTTGGCGTCGATATAATAGATAAAAAGCTGACCCAGCTTTTCACGTAGCGACATTTTTGCCAATGTTTTTTTGGCCCAGGACCTGGAAGCCGGTTCAAGCGATGACGAAAGACGCGAGGGGGATTGCGCCAAAACCGTGATACTGCTGATGAGTAACATCGCCATGCCGAGTACGATAAACTTGATCGGCGCATGTTGCAACGGGCGAGAGGCTAGGGCCGCAACGCCGCGCAATTTTATTGAAACGAATCGGGCCATCGACGCCATGGCCGTTGCATGAACATGTTTCAAGGTGGGCACGTTTGCTCCCGGAAAGGTTCACACTAGCAATGCCGAGGAATTATCTGATTGTTCACAGCTTTACAAACTAGGCAATTGTCTGACATCAATCTTTTTGTTGAAGATAATCTGCCCGGGCGCATTGCTGTCGAGATCGCGCGCTTCCACGACCAATTGCAACACGTCCGGATGAATCGGACTGAGGTAAATGTCGACATCGAACAACTCGCCGGAGGCGGGTGTGCATGCGTTGTTCATATCTAGCCGGATCACGATGCGCTCGCTGCCCGTCTCAATTTCCGCATGTGGTTGTGGATTACAGCCTTCCACCACAATAGTCAAGCGCAGCAAGCGCAACACTTTATTGAAACGCAGTTGCAGTGAATTGGGCACGGGTTGATAATTTGGCGCGTTATGCGAGTAAGCGGAAAGCGAGACTAGCGCCGTCGGAATATCGGCATAAAGAGAGGTCGACTGTCTGTCGCATGAATACATCAGGGCGGCGATCAGCATGACGCCAATCAGCTTGGGTGCGGCTGGTATATTGACCATAATTCCTGTCCTTGTGCAAAGCCATGTCGCGGTAAAATATGAAAAAGATTCACAAAAGAAAACAGGAATGCCTTGCTTTTCTCGATGTTTTTTTTATCTTTTCGACTCGAACTTTTAAAACAGCCACTAATCGCAACTTGCGGTCTTCAGCTATTGCCAAGATTAGGCGGTTTTAGGAAGAAGTGATGATGAAGTAAGGAAAGGCAATATGAAAACGATTCTTGTGGTCGAGGATGAAAAGAATTTGCGCACGCTTTATTCTCAGGAATTAGAAGCTTTGGGTTATCAGGTGATTGCCACGGCGGACGGCCGCGATGCACGCGAGCAAACCAGAAATCGCCGCGTCGATCTCGCGATTGTTGATATCAAATTAAACGGCGAGAACGGCCTGGAAGTGGTGCGTGATTTAATGCAGGAGAACCGCCATCTGAAAATTATTCTGAATTCTGCGTATTCGACTTATATGAGCGATTTCACCAGTTGGTCGGCGGATGCCTATCTCGTCAAATCCTCGGATCTGAGCCAGCTTAAAACCAAAGTCCGGGAATTGACCTCACAAGAAAACAGTTATTATGTTGTTTGACCAAACCGGAGCCCAAAACGGCTGTGCCAGTGTTCGGCGCCGGCCAAACGAGCGTGCGTTCGCCGGCGCCACGATGATTATCGCTTATCTTCGCTAACGCCCTCGCGCTTGACGATCTCACCAAACGACGATATCCCTAGCGGTAACTATATTTGAAACTGATGTGAGAATACCTTCATGGCTGGACTTGCTAAGGTGATTTTCTATGCCTATTTGCAAAAAATGTCAACGTGAGATCGCGACGGCCGAAGCGCAATTTTGCCCTTATTGTGGCGCGCCGGTTGGCGACGAGGGATTATTTGAATTCAACGCGCAAGCGCCTCCACCGCCGGTGACAGAGGCCGCTACGCCTCCGCCGGTGTACCCCAATGTCAATGAGCCTTTCGCGCCGCCCCCGCGGGCTGAAGCGAAACGCCCGACCGAATGGGAAGATCGTGCGAATGTCGGCTTTCTGCGTGGCTTGAGCCAAACGTTGAGCGATGCCACCTTGCGCCCCTCGGAGTTTTTTCGACGCACCTCGCCCACCGGCAACGTTGGCTCCGCGCTGTTGTTTGCGCTGCTGGTTTGGATGACGGCCGGCTTGATCTCGCTGTTTTGGCAAAGTCAGATGATGGATTCGTTTCCGCTTCTGGAACGGCTTGAGCGCGAATTCAGCCTCGAGTTCGGACGCGAACAATACGGCTTATATGTTTTGATGCTGCCGTTTTGGATGACGCTCGTCATCTTCGTATCAGCCGCGGTTTTTCATGTCTGCTTGCTTCTGGTGGGCAGCGGAGCAAGCGGATGGGAAGCGACCTTTCGCGCCTTGTGTTACAGTTTTGGACCGCAATTGCTCAGCGTCTTGCCCGTTTGTGGCGGGATGATCGCGATGTTTTGGCAACTCGGCATTGTGGTCACCGGCTGGCGGGAGTTCCATAAGAGTTCGACGCCGCGCGTCGCGCTTGCGGCGTTCTTGCCGCTCATTTTATGTTGCGGATTCGCTTCGTATTTTCTCTTTCGGTTTGCTGATGTCCTGTCAAGTTTCAATTTACCGCAATAACGCGGGGGCGGCGCATCCCCTGCGGCAACAATTGTGGGCGAGCCTCGGATTAATCTCGTTTTTGTTGTTGAGCGTGCTCGCGCTGAAATTCGCGGCGCCGCTGGTGCATTTGTTACCGCGTTGCGTGCTGTACGATTTGTTAAGCCTGCCGTGCCCCACATGCGGCACAACACGCGCATTGCTGGCGTGCGCGCGCGGAGACTTTGCCGCTGCCTTTGTGGGCAATCCCTTGACGGCGATGATTTACCTGTCGCTGTTCGTTGCGGCCGGCTTGTTGCTGGCGGCAACCGTTGTCCATAAAAACGTTTTGAGATTTTTTAGCGCCGCGCACCTCACGATCATGCGCCGGATGGCCGCCCTTGCGTTGGGCGCGAATTGGATTTACCTTCTGGCGCGTGAGAGCATGAAATAAAAATCGGAGATGAGGAACGATGCAAGTAGGCTTGACCATCAGTGATTTTGGCGGGAAAAAACCCGGCGAATTGCTCGCCCTGGTGCGGCGGCTCGGCGTCACTTTTGTGGAATTCAACCCCACGGTTTTTCGGGATCTCAACGCTGTCATTGCCAATATGAACGGCATGGCGGCGGGTTTTCACCTGCCCTTGATTGGCGAACACGGATTCGATTTTTCCTCATTCGAGGCCAAGGATAGAATCGACGACACCATTGCGTTGTTGAACCAGCATCGCCATGATTTGAATTTGCTCTACTGCGTCGCGCATCCACCAGAAACTCAAAACGAAGAATTGGCGGATGATGCCTTGGAATATCTTTATGAGAACTTGCAGCGCCTAGAAGTGCCGGTTATTTTGGAGAATATCGAAGCCTGGAATGTCAGGGATTTCGATCGATTGGTGGATATGACGAAAAAGATCTTGAAGAAAAAGCTGATCGGCCTGTGTTTCGATCCGGCGCACGCCTTTCTGCGCGGCGAGGACATTTTCGAGCGCTTCAGCGCGATTGCCAAGCAAGTTATTTGCATTCACATGTCGGATTGCATCAAGGACGAGGATGCGCATCTGCCGTTTGGCCAGGGTGTGTTGCCCATCGAAAAATTTTTAGATCACGTTTTCAAACACGGCTACGACGGCGTCATTAATCTCGAGGTGGTGCCGAAGTCGTTGCAGGAAACCGGCGCCGTCTTGAGCAGTTATTTGCAGGTTCTGCGCGTTTTCAAAAAGAAGAAGTATCTGGCGACCAAGATGAAATTGCTGGTTAGTGGAACTCGTTTGGAAGCATTGCATTGAAAATGCGTCGGACTGTTGAAGATTCGAAAATCCTCGAGGCAGAATGACTGCCTTCGATTTGTCAATCGTATTGCTTTGAATGTTGAGGTTGCAGCATGGCACGCATGGTAAAGTGTGTGAAGTTCGGCCGGGAGATGGAAGGCCTGGAGAAGCCGCCGATGAAAGGCGAATTGGGCCAGCGCATTTTTGACAATGTTTCAAAAGAAGCCTGGCAAATGTGGAAAGCGCAAATGATCATGTTGATCAACGAATACCGGCTCAATCTCATGGATCCCAAAGCCAGCGCTTTTCTCGATCAGCAAACCGAAGCTTTTTTCTTTGGTGAAGGCGCGCCGCCGCCGCCGGAGTTTACAGCGGTGAAGCAGGAGTAAATAGCGTTCGCTAAAAGGTGTATCCGGGCCTGCCTTCTGGCGCGCTTGTGGAGCGGATGAGTTGACCGTGCTTGTTGCGACACCGGCGAGCCGGATTCGAACGTCTGCGCCACAGCGAAGTTGTTATTATGGCCCTCAACTTCGCTCACGCCGTTTTTTGGCAGCACACAGTCTGACATTCCAACCGTTCAGCAACTTTCCTTCATAGAATTACCTGAACAAGCGCGGCGAAAATTACCCATCCGTTTGTGTCATGATCTCTCTTGTTTGCCGGGTAATCGCGGCCTGATGCGTGCGTATACGTCGACAAATTCGTGTCATTCTGCCGTTCTATTGATAACTATCAGGATGAGGGCTACTTGGAATGCATTAAACCAAGAAAGGAGGTCTTCCTTATGATGAATGCCATTGAAGCCAAAGCCATCATGAAAAAGGCAAAAGCCGCGAATGCCGATCCGATTTGGCAGCTGATGGGCGTGTTGTACAAATCACATCCCTGGCACGGCATCCCAATCGGGCCGGACGCGCCGCAGGTCGTGACCGCCTATATCGAAATGGTGCCGACCGATACGGTGAAGTATGAAATCGACAAAGCCACCGGACACTTGCGCGTAGACCGGCCGCAAAAATTTTCGAATCACTGTCCCACCCTCTATGGTTTGATTCCACAAACCTATTGCGCCGAGCGCGTGGCGGAGCTGTGCATGCAGCGCAGCGGACGAACGGGCATCGTGGGCGACGGCGATCCCATTGATATTTGCGTGCTCACGGAAAAACAAATTTCACATGGCGACATTTTGTTGCATGCCATTCCCATCGGCGGCCTGCGCATGATCGACAAGAATGAAGCCGACGACAAAATCATTGCGGTGATGCAGGGCGACGCCGTCTATGGCCAATGGCGCGACGTCTCCGAATGTCCGCCCGATGTGATTGACCGCCTGCGGCATTACTTTCTCACCTACAAACAAGCGCCCGGCGAAAAGCAAGGCACGTGTGAGATTACCGATATTTATCATCGCGCAGAGGCCGAAGAAATCATTCGCCGCAGCCAGGAAGATTACAAGGCGCGCTACGGCGATCTCGAAACGATTTTAACCAGTGCGCTGCGGTTGTGGCAGTAGGCAATTACGAAGCCGGTGACTCATGAATATCCTGACCATCTGCCTCACTCGCGCCATCTTTATCGGGCTTGGCGCAACTCTCATGTTTGATCTGTGGGCGCTCTTTCTCAAATATGCCTTTAAGATCACGCCCTCGAACATCTGTCTCGTTGGACGGTGGCTGCGATACATGCCGGAAGGAATCTTTATACATGCAAATATTGCCTCTGCGCCACAGAAGCGTGCAGAATGCACCGTCGGTTGGATTGCCCATTACATGATTGGCATTACGTTCGCTATTGTTTTTGTTGCATTGGTAGGCAACAATTGGCTTCGGCATCCGACCTTGATGCCGGCAATCGTCTTCGGGATCGTCACGGTCGTGGCGCCATTCTTTATCATGCAACCTTCATTCGGGCTGGGATTTGCCGCCGCAAAGATGCCAAACCCGATGCAGGCAAGGCTCCGTAGCCTGATGAATCACGCGGCGTTTGGCGCAGGTCTTTACCTTTTCGCACTATTGATCAACTGGTTGCTCGTGAATTTTGCCAGTCAAAATCGTTAATTCCGATTTGTTCGGCCACGGCTGGGCCGCGGCATCCATTGATGAACTGCTCCCGCATTCGCCGGAACGGCTGCTCGCCTGCGCGACATGCCTTCCGCCCACAAAAGTACATGAAGTGGACACCGATCAAGTTGAAAGGATGCAGAAGTCGCCTATGATGGAACAAAACAATCAGCAATCACCCTCACCGGAGACGTCGGTCCCTCAGCAAAACAACAATGAAGCCGCTGAGAAAAAGCGCAAGCGCTTGTTGCAGGCCTTGCGCGCTTCCGTGCGGTATCACATGAAATATTCGATGGCCCTGGAGTGGAAGAAGGCCACAAATTATGATCTGTTCATGGCAGTGTCGCTGGCGATTCGTGAACGCATGATTGATGGCATGCTGCAGACGGAAAAGCGCTATCAAAAGCAGAATGTCAAGCGTTTGTACTATTTGTCGATGGAATTTCTTATGGGGCAATTGCTGCGCAATAATCTGCACAATCTTGGTATCTACGAATCGACCAGCAAAACTGCCGCCAAGATGAAAATTGATTTGGAACAAATTTGCGAGGCGGAGCGCGACGCAGCGCTGGGCAATGGCGGCCTCGGGCGTCTGGCTGCGTGCTTTCTCGATTCGCTCGCAACGCTCGATATGCCGGGCTTTGGCTACGGCATCAATTATGAGTTTGGTTTGTTCAAGCAGGAAATCATTAACGGCCATCAAGTCGAGCAGCCCGATAATTGGTCGCGCGAGAAGACGCCCTGGCTCATCGAACGCGCCGATCGCGCATGCCTGATTCCGATTTACGGCAAAATGGCTGATGAAATCGGCGCGGACGGCAAGACGAAATCGGTTTGGCTGGATTGGAAATTGATTATCGGTGTGCCGCACGACATGCCGATCGTCGGCTATGACGGCGAAACGGTGAATTATCTGCGACTCTTCACAGCGCGCGCCTCCTCGGAATTTGACATGGAGATCTTTAATCAAGGCGATTATCTCAACGCGGTTGCGGATAAAATCGGGACCGAGCGCATCTCGAAAGTGCTTTATCCTTCCGACAAAGTGCAATCCGGCAAAGAACTGCGCCTGGTGCAGGAATATTTTCTCGTTGCCTGCGCCATTCGCGACATCGTCAACACCTATCTTGATAAACACAAAACGTTTGATCTGTTCCCGGAAAAGGTGGCCATGCAGCTCAACGATACGCATCCAGCGCTGTCCGTGGCCGAGCTGATGCGGATTTTGTTGGACGAGCACGATTTGCCCTGGGAAAAGGCCTGGCACATCACGGAGGCGACTCTCGGGTTTACGAATCATACCTTGCTTCCGGAAGCGCTGGAAAAATGGACTATGCCGCTAATGGAGCTGGTCTTGCCGCGCCATTTGCAGATTATTCTCGAGATCAATTTGCGGTTTTTGCAGCATGTCGCCACCATTTGGCCTAATGACGGCGCGCGGTTGCAACGCATGTCGATCATCGAAGAAGGCGATCCGAAACACGTGCGCATGGCGCATCTTGCGATGATCGGCAGCCATTCGATCAACGGCGTGGCCGAATTGCATACCGAGTTGGTGAAAAAAACACTGGTGCCGGATTTTTATGAACTCTGGCCGCACAAATTCAACAACAAAACCAACGGCGTCACGCCGCGGCGCTGGCTGCAGCAAGCCAATCCGCGCCTGGCCAGTTTGTTGAATCGCACCATTGGAGAGACGTGGGTCACAGATCTCGAACGATTGCGCGCCCTGGAGCCTTTTGTGGATGACGCCGGCTTTCAGCAGGAGTTCATGGCCATCAAAAAATTCAATAAAGAACGCCTGGCGCGCGTGATTCAGGAAACGAATCATCTGAAGGTGTCGCCGGAGACGATATTCGACATTCAAGTCAAGCGCTTTCACGAATACAAGCGCCAGCTTTTGAATGCCATGCACATCATCCATCAATACTTTACTCTTGTCGAAGACGGCATGGAACTCGCGGCGCCCAGAACATACATTATTGCGGGCAAAGCCGCGCCCGGATACTTCATGGCAAAGCTGATTATCAAGCTCATCAACAATGTCGCAGAGGTGGTGAATCATGATGCGGCGGTAAAAGACCAGATGAAGGTGGTGTTCATGCCGGATTATCGCGTGTCGCTGGCGGAAAAAATCATTCCGGCGGCGGATCTCAGCGAGCAAATTTCCACGGCCGGCAAGGAAGCCTCGGGCACGGGCAATATGAAATTCGCCATGAATGGCGCGCTCACCATCGGCACGCTCGACGGCGCGAACATCGAGATTCGCGACGAGGTGGGCGCAGAGAACATTTTTATTTTCGGCTTGACGGCGGAGGAAGTCGCCGCCATGCGGCAAAACAATTCGTATCGCCCGCAGGATTATTATTTGCGCAGTCCCATGATTCGGCGGGTGGTGGATAGTTTGAATTCGAATCGTTTTTGTGAGCATGAGCCGGGTTTGTTTCGCCCGATCTATGAAAAAATCATGCTGGCCGGCGATGAATATTTTCATGTCGCGGATTTAGAGTCGTATGCCGAGACGCAGATACGCGCGGCGGAGGAATACACGCAACCGCAGTTGTGGGCGCGCAAAGCCATTTTTAATGTGGCGCGCATCGGCAAATTTTCGAGCGACCGCACGGTGATGGAGTACGCGCGCGAGATTTGGGATATCCGACCGGTGTACCGCGAGGAGAGTCAAACGAAGGGCTGAGTGCCGCCATCACAGATTTGCATCGTTCGAAAATAATGTTCCAGCAAAGGCGAGGCCGTGCGCATTAGAAATTTAACCCAGCAACATCGGGGCGCTGCTTGAGCTTGCCGAAGGCAGCGAAGTTGTCTTCGACAGGCCCAGCTGACGGATAGCGGCCAACCGATTATTGGTTCGCCGGCGGATTTTATCCGGGTGAAGAATTTTATCCGCGAACACAGTTGTTGCCGTTACTTATTGTGGTAATCGAACACCTGCCATTTGACCTCAATTTTTGATACGGGCTGATCAACATCGAGAACTTGACACCTCATTCCACCAACTTGGCTTGACCGAAAGGTTATCACAATCGTCCAGCGGCACGACGCGGCCGGCAATTATTCTCTTTGAAAAGTGCCACAATTCACAAAAGCTGCATATTTTAAACAGGGGTTCGTATGATTCGTTTACGATTCTTACGGCAAGCGGCCTTGAGCCTGGCATTCCTCCTTGTGGTGTGGATGTCGGGTTCGCCTGCCGCTTTCGCGCAAACGCTGGTGATTAACGAATTGCTTGCCTCCAATCAAGCCACCAACGTTGATGAAGACAACGAGGCAAGCGACTGGATCGAGTTGTACAATGCCGGTTCTGAAGCGGTTAATTTGGCAGGCTATACTATCACTGATGACGCAAATGCTCCGGCGCAATGGACATTTCCGGCGGTTACCCTGGCGCCGCGCGCTTATCTGCTCGTCTGGGCCTCCGGAAAAGATCGCGCCAATCCTGCCGGCTTGCATACGAATTTCAGGTTGGGCGCCGGCGGAGAATTCCTTGGCCTTTATTCGCCGACTGGGGAAGTCGTTGACAGCTTCACGTTCGGGGCGCAAACCGCGGACGTTTCGTACGGCCGGTTGCCCGACGGCAGCGCCAATTTCGCCTTTATGCGAACTCCGACGCCGGCTGCCGCCAATCGCGGCGATGCACCGCCTGAGGTAACGTTGACGTTTTCACAGCCGCAGGGGGTTTATCAAGGCAATGTCACGGTGGCCATGTCCACTAATCTTCCGGAGGGCGAAATCCGGTATACGCTCAATGGTAACGAACCATCGGCGCAAAGCACGCTCTATTCACAACCGCTGACGTTCAGCCGCGTCACCGTGCTGCGGGCAAGGGTATTCGTGCAGGGCGAAGCCAAAACCGGCATTGCTTCGCGAACCTACATTGTCAATGATAACCCGCAGTTGCCCATCATCGCGATTGCCACTGCGCCGGCCAATCTTTGGGATCCGGATATTGGCATTTATGTCAATCCTTTTGGAGAGGGCGATGCGTGGGAGCGGCCGGTTGATGTTGCATTTATTGAAAACGGCGTTACACAATTCGCGGCGCCCGCGGGGATTCGCATTCACGGGAACAGCTCGCGGGTTGACGCCAAGAAAAGCCTGCGCCTTTATTTTCGCAGCGACTATGGCCAGAGTTATTTGAATTATCGCGTTTTTCCGCAAAAGACTCTGAGCACGTTCAAACGCCTCGTGCTGTATGCGCCCTCCGGCGATCAGGCTTCCGGCAGCTCGACCTTTACCATGATCGACGATGCCTTGACACATTCCGTGTGGCACGAAGTCGGCGGCATCATCTCGGCGTTTCGTCCGGTTGCGCTTTATTTGAATCACGAATACTGGGGACTTTATTGGATTCGCGAGCGCATCGACGATGAATATATCATCGGCAATTTCGGCATAACCGACATGGATTTGCATCGCGCCCAATGGGGCACTTCCGAGCCGGAGTTGCGCGAAGGCGACGCGGTTTTTTGGGACGAAACCTTTGGCTTCTTTGAACGGAACGATCTGCGCGTGCCCGCCAATTACGAACGCGTCAAGAGCCGTTATGTCCACATCGAAAATTTCACCGATTATCACATCATGAACATCTTTGGTGCAAACTGGGATTGGCCGCACAACAATCTCGATCGTTTTCACGATCGTGCAGGCGATCCGCGCTGGCGTTGGATCATGTGGGACACGGGCGCGGCCTGGCGCCATGCTTCGCCGGATCATCCCACCTTGACTTGGGCAACCCGTGATGAAGTCCGCACGGATCTCAAATTTAACGACGATGAGAGCCTGCTGTGGAGCACGTTTATGCTGCGCCGGCTGCTGCAAAACAGTGAATATCGCCAGTATTTCATCAACCGTTTTGCCGATCTCATGAATACCACGCTCGCCAGCCGAAATGTCGAGTCGCATCTGAATCAACTGCTCGCGATGATGCTGCCGGAAGTCGAGCGCGAACTGACGCGCTGGGGTCTCGAAGACCACAGTTTGTGGGAACGCAACATCAACGCCGTGCGAAATTTCATCTATGAGCGACCCGCGTATCAGCGCGAACAAATTATGGAGAAATTCGGCTTGTCGGGCATGGCCACCGTCACGATTCTGCCGCCGGAAGGTGAGGGCAACGTTACACTCAACACGATTACGCCCGGCAACTTGCCCTGGCAGGGGGAATACTTTCGCGGCGTTCCCATTACTGTCAGGGCGAATCCGAGTCCCGGCTACGCCTTTCAACAGTGGAGTGATCCCAGCTTGCCGGCGCAACCGGAGATCGCGATCAATCTAAGCCGGGACATTGAGTTGCAGGCGATTTTCACAACTGAAAGCGATACGTTTTTTCTCTCGACTCCCGTCATTGGCGCGGTGACGACGAATAGCGCTACCATTGAGTGGCGTACGAATAAACCAGCGCTGGCGCAGGTCGAATTTGGCGCCACCACGGCTTACGGCCAGCAAACGCCCTGGAGCGCAACTTATACCACAAATCACAAGATCACGCTTTCGTCGCTGAGCGCTGAAACGCGGTATCATTTTCGCGTGCGTAACCGCGATCGCGAGGGCAACGAAATCATGTCCGCGGACAGCATGTTTACGACGCGGGCTGTCTCGCCAGTGCGTGTTGCTGCGCGGGTTGAAATCGATCTGCACAATGAATGGGAATTTTTTACCTGCCGTGTGTTCAATCAATCGGAACTGGCGCATATTACCTCAGTGGTGATAACGGCGCAAGACGAGTATGCCTTCGATCTCTTTCGCAACGGCCGCAGTTTCATCGTGACGCCAGATGTTGGCGAAAACAATGATAACGTCACGGCCCGTGAAGTCATTCTCACGTTCGCCGGACAGGGTTTGCCGCCCGGCGCCAGCGATGAAAACGGCGAAGATAATGATTTGGATTGGCAGGCCCACACCATGCAAATCATCGTTCATTTCAGCGACGGCAATGTTTTATCGGGCGCTGCCGTCAATGTTGGCGATTCGGATGACGGCAATCCGAATTTGTGGGCGGTGGATTTGTTGCTCGATGGCGGAGCAGCGTTGGGCAAAAGAGAGGCGGAGAGCGCCCAGACCGCCAGTCTCCCCACAGAATTTGCGCTGGGGCCGAATTATCCCAATCCTTTTAACGCCAGCACGCTGTGGCGTATCGATCTGCCGGAAAGCGGGCAGTTGCGCGCGATAATTTACAACTTGCAAGGTCAAAAAGTCGTGGATTTGGCGGAGCAGCGCCGTCCGGCAGGGCAGCATGCCATGCGCTGGGATGGCAAAAATGCTGCGGGCCAGCTGGTGAGCAGCGGCGTTTACCTGTTGCGGTTAGTTTTCGAAGCCGAATCTGGTGCGCGCCAAATGGTGACGCGGCGCTTGATTCTTCTGCGGTAAATTTTTGCCGGATTTCAGCTTCTTTTGGTTGTGCTTGTTTTCCAAGGGGCGCTGTGTGCGCCCCTTGGCTTTATTGTTGATGCTTGTTTATCCACATCCTATCACCTCTGTCATTATCTCACCGGCTTTTTTGACATTGTAAATCCCACTCTCCACTCGCCGGGCAATTTTTTGGGTTGCAAACACCCTATAATTTCAGATAAATAAAAAATTTGTTTCGTGGTGCCTAGTGGGGCGTTTTATTTCACTTCTATTTTGCCGCAAAGTGAAACACTTTGTCTGCAAAAGGCAGCCATACGTGGTACTGCTTGAGCACTCCAAATGACCAGGAAGAAACAATCACCTCAGCGCGAAGCCCCTCAGGATGCAGGAAAGGCCAATTCAAACCCAGCAGGATATTGATAGAAGAATAAAAATTAACTTGAAAAGTGTATATGCGTACACTATATTAAAATAGTGATCTTTTAATCACCATTCAGCAACCAAAAAAGGAGGTCGGCATGTTGAACCAGTTTGAACTGAACAACGGGCAGCGTGTGAATGTTGACGTTGATCTTCGTTATTGGCGTGGCCGTTTGGAACCCTTTCAGTTTCTGTTCATGAGCGATTTATATCGCATCAGTCGCATTACCCGTCGGCAGGTTCGTATCGTGGAAAGCCGTGAATTTCGCCAATATTGGGTGCGGGTGGAAAAACTTCCAGGAACATTTCAGTTGATTGAAGATCTCAAATCCGCTTTATGGCTGTTGAGCCGGCCAAGCAAAACCGGAGTGTGACATTTGATTTTTGGATTGGCGTGGAGATTTGCGTATATTGCGGCTTGCATGATTACGAGGGCAGCCGGGCATGGCTGGTGATCAACGCCCGGCAATTCTAACCTGAGCCGCAGCGCAAACACCTTCGAGTTTTTATGAACGCTGATCAAAGCAATAGTAACGCGTGTGCAGAAAACGGCGCCTCCTCTTCTGTTGAGGCGCCGCAAACAGCGGTGAACACCAAAGACGAACAACGGCAGAAGTTATTTCAAGCGCTGTTCGATCTCTTTCGCGAGTCGCTGAAAAAACAATGGACTTTGGCGGAATTGCAGCAACTTCCGCTTGCCCGGCGGCTCCTGCGGCTGGCCAATGCAACGTATGAGCAACGCAGCCTTTACCCCCTGGCTTGGCGGCAGCAGTTCGTGCGGCAGGCGCGCACGCTGCATTCCTTTACGGGTTTTCGCGATATTCGCGTATTGCTTTATCGTTGGCTCAAGCAAATGTCACAGCTCCCGGCGACCGCGGATTTGTTCGTTTCAGCGGAGCCGCGCTTGCGCCGCCATCTTGATCGCCTGGCTGCCGCTGAAAATATTGATCCCCCCGCCATCACATTTACACCCTCTACCACCTCTTCGCCTCAGCGTATTTTGACGGTTGATAATCCTGAAACCGACGACCGTGACGACGCGCTCAGCTTTCGCCACATCGAAACCGGCGAAGAGATTGGCGTGCACGTGCCAAACCTCACCAACTTTGTGCCGCCGGGCAGCGAGTGGGATCGCTGGGCGGAGCAAATCGCAGTTTCAACCTATCTGCCGCATCTCACGATCCGCATGCTGCCGGAGGCCATCAACACGGCGGCAAGTTTGCATGCGAATTCTGTTCGGGAGGTTTTGTCATTTTATTTTGTGCGTGATGCTCACGGCAAAATTCGTTTTGATCGCCCGGCCTGCGAGACGATTCACATCGATCACAACGCGCATTATGAGGAAGTTGAAACCTGGTTGGAAACGGGCGCGCCGGGCCATTGGAGTCGCGCGCTGCCGGTCTGGGTTGCCGGCGCGCAACAATTCGAAGAGGCGCGCATTGCTGCCGGCGGGCGTGTGTTTGATCGCGAACAGGTTGATGTTCGGGTCGATGCTTCCGGCCGGGTGGAATTGCGCCGTTATGCGCAAAACAGCGCGGCGCGTAAAACGGTTGCGGAATGGATGATTGCGGCGAATCAGGCGGCGGCGGCTTTTTGCCACGAGCACGGGCTGCCGTGTTTGTATCGCACGCAGGAAAACGCGAGCGCGCCGGAGGAGGAAATGGGAGCGGAGCCGGAGCAACGCTTTTCCCGGCCGCAACTCAGCGTGCAGCGCGCGCCGCATCGCGATCTCGGCATTGCCGGTTATGCCCATGTCACCTCGCCGCTGCGCCGCTATGTCGATCTGCTCATGCAGCGCCAGATCATCGCTTTTCTGCAAGAGGGCGCGCCGCGTTATTCCGAGGAAGAGTTGCGCGCTGCCGCGTCAGCCCTGGAATTCATGAGCCTGCGCATGCAGAAATTGCAGTCGCGCGCGGAATTTTATTACAAATGCGTTTACCTCGGCCAGCATCTCGGCATGCCTTTGCCGGGCGAGATTTGCCACAGCCCGGCGCCGGCGCGTTCTGTGGTGCTGCGCCTGCCGGAATTGGCTGTGCGCCTGTTCGTGCCGCAATCGTGCATCAAAGGTTTGAGTATGCGCCAAATTCCGCCCTACGGCGCGACCATGCCGGTGCTGGCCAGCTGTTTGGAGATGGACGCCGATCGTGCGCTGATGGTGTTTCAGGTGAAGAAGGCAGTTGGGGATATGTCTGTAAGACTACCGGAGCCATCGGCATGAAAACTTTTTGAGGAATTAACTCGACCATGTCACATTCAAAAAATCACCGCAGTGGCGCGGAGATCGCAGAGTAAGATTGATTAGAATTCCCAGCGAACTCGGCCTCTCAGCGGGGAATCTGACACAGCCAAGCTATGAAGTTTTGCAAAACGGTTTTGTATGCAATTGGTCCGTTAATGGTCAACCCTTTCTCCAAAATATTTTCCCAACTGACAGGCCACTCTCATCTGTTGGGTTTTTCTATTTGCTGGAGATTTTCTTTTTGGCTGTGGCTTTTCGCGTTGGGCAATTGGGGGGCAGAATTAATTTGACTTTATCACATTCCCAAAAACACCACAGAGCCGCAGAGTAAAATTGCGCGAATTCTCAGCGAACGCCGCCTCTCCGCGGTGAATCTGACCTAATTAAGCCCTCCGTTTTTTACATACAAATACGATTCAGCTTTTTAAAGTTTATAGCGAACCATTTGGAGCAAAACGATTGAAGGGTTTTACCGCAAATGATTTTGCCTAATTCTTCTGTGCTGCTCGAAGAGTTTTATATCTCGGCACGCACAAAATCAGCGCTATTTCCAATCCCCAAATTACCTCGCATTCTCACCTTCATATCTCCCCAACACCAACGTTGCGTTGGTGCCGCCAAAGCCAAAGGCATTGGAAATGGCGTATTGCACCTTCGCCGGCCGCGGCTGGTTGGCGACATGGTTGAGATCGCATTCCGGATCGATATTGTGCAAATTAATTGTGGGGGGCAGCATTTGATGATGCAGCGCCAGGGCCGTGTAAGCCGCTTCCACGGCGCCGGCCGCGCCCAGCAAATGCCCGGTGGAAGATTTGGTCGAACTAACCGCGGCGTTTTTCGTGTGTTCACCGAAAAAATGCCGGATCGCGGCCGACTCTGCGCGGTCGCCCAGCATGGTCGAAGTGGCATGGGCATTGATATAACCAATATCTTCTTTTCTCAGGCCGGCATCAGCCACTGCATGGCGAATGGCTTTGGCAGCGCCGGTGCCGTCGGTGCGCGGCGCGGTCGGATGAAAAGCATCCGATGAGGCGCCGTTGCCCAGCAACTCGGCCCACACACGCGCCCCGCGTTTGCGCGCATGTTCTTCGCTTTCAATCACCAACACGCCCGCGCCCTCTCCCATGACAAAACCGTCGCGCGCCAGGTCAAACGGCCGGCTCGCCTCTTCAGGCGCGTCGTTATTCTTGGACAGCGCTTTCGCCGCAATAAAGCCGGCCACGCCCAACTCGATGATTGCCGCTTCTGCGCCGCCGACGAGCATGACGTCGGCAATGCCTTTGCGAATCATTTCGAGCCCCTCGCCAATCGAATGTGCGCCCGTGGCGCATGCCGAAACAATCGAAAAGTTCGGGCCTTGAATGCCATAGCGAATCGTGAGAAAGCCGGAAGCCATGTTGGCAATCACCGCTGGAACAAAATAGGGCGAAACGCGCCGCGCACCCTTTTCAATCAACGCGCGCGTGTTGTTCACGAATGTTTCCATGCCGCCCATGCCGGAGCCGATCAGCAAACCGGTGCGTTCGTGCGGCAGGGTTTCCGCGCTTAAACCGGCATCCGCCAAGGCTTTGTCTGCCGCGGCGACGGCAAGGTGCACATAACGGTCATAATGCCGGACTTCCTTTACGTCCATGTAGTCGTCGGGATTGAAATTCTTGACCTCGCCTGCGATTTGCGTGCTTAAATGAGAAGCATCAAAATGCGTAATTTTGCCGATGCCTGAGCGCCCGGCCATCAACGCCGACCAATTTTCTTCTATCGTTAGCCCGAGGGGCGTGACCATGCCGATCCCGGTGATTAAAGCTTTTTGGCGTTGAGGAAAAGATTGCATGTTGTTCTCCGCGTACGTGACTGTCCAGACTTGCCTCCTGCGTTTAATTTTCTCCATTAAAAAATGCGCCGTCTGCTTTTTGCCGAACGACGCGCAGAAAATAAGCTTTTATCACCAAAACGTCAACACCGTTTCTCCGGGGCAGAGGCGCATTTCGCCGGCCGGCGACAAAATCAATTGATTGCTCTTTCGGGGAAAGTTGTACCCTGGTTCGGTAAGCTAAACGGGCAACGGCCGGGCAAGTCTTCTCTTCAATAAAAACAAAGCTAATTTTATGGTTATACTTACGCATTTTCAATAACAGGCGGGTACGATACCCACGATATAATTGCCAACAAGTCGCAACGCGGCCGCAAATTTTCATGCGTTCGCGGGGATTTGCCCCGAACACGGCGAGGGCTTTTGTCAGAAACATTTAACAAAAAACTTTCTGCGAACACATAAAAGTGTTGGTATCTCCTGGCGACAATCAAAATCATGTGGGTGTGCCGGGTGAAAGTTGTTTGTCGGGGCGTAAAATTTTTTTTGAGCACAGCCGCATGTTGCAACAACGTAATACTTTTTTATCGGCGCTGATGGGACAGTGCGTTGTCCGTGGTGACTGGACGTCATATTTAGCCGCGGCTCGATTTTGCGAAAGTTTTGCCAGAGCCCGCGACACCGGGGCTGGATAAAGCGAAGAGGCGAGCTGCCGTAGGGCAACAGGGACTTGTACTTTTCAGTAGTAGTGACCACCTCCTTTCTGGCAGGAAAGCCGAAAAGGCAACCCCGGCGAAGCCCTTCCGGACGGGCTTGGTTCCGACCCCTTGTTACCAATTCTCCACAACCACCGGCACGGCAAGCCCACCCGCCTGTTTTCTTGAAAAATGATTTTCAACGAGATTGACCATGCTTCGTTGCGAATGGCATCCGCGAAGCCTGGATTCGATTTGCTCGGGTTCAGTTTAGATTCGTTAATCTGCCGTGACTCAACATCTTGGAGGTTTTCATCATGAATAAGCTAACATCTCGGCTTTCCTTTTTTTGGCGGTCATCGCGCTGCGCCCCCCGAGGAGGGTTTGGGATGAGTATCGCGTTTCTCGGTTTTTGGGCGTTGCTCGCGAACGTTTCTGAGGTTCGGGCGCAATTGCCGTTTCATGGCGGCCGCGGCCCGACGTTTGTCCGCTCCGCCTGGAATTTGGAACCCGGTTACTTGACGCTGTATACTCATACCCGTTTTTTCGGGAAAGTCGTCAATACAACTGCGACGCCTCCCGCGACCGGCACCACGGCCTACGGCTATTGGAACGTGCAAGGCGGCGCGGCATTGAACTACGGTATCAGCCGGCATTTTGAAGCCTCGCTTGTGCCCATGATCTATCAGGACACCAACCAAGGCGGCAAAGGCTTCAATATTCCCGACGACATTTTTTTGCGGTTGAAGATCGGCTCTTTGGGCCAGCGCGGCGCCACCATGAGCTACGCCCTTGAGCTGGGCACGCGTTTCCCCACCGGGAAAACGCATAACATTCCCCTTGAACCGTATTCGGCGGGAAAATTCAGTTTCGGGACCACAGGTATCGTGTCCTTCGCGCGTGATCCGCTCTATCCCGAAGACGGCTTCAGTGCGCACTTTAATCTCGGATACTGGAATCACAACGACGTCGGTCAGGCGCTTAACGCAACGACGACCGTTACAAAGATGTCGCAGGAATTCCTTTACGGCGCTTCCATCATTTTTCCGTCGGAAAAGTTCAACTTCAGATTCGAGATTCTCGGCAGCGCCTTCATCAATGCACCGCCGACGGCCGCGTTCAGCCGTACACCGGTGGCATATATCACCCCGGGCGTTTCCTACAAAGCCTACCGCTGGATGAGCATCGACGCCAGTTCGGACATTCGCCTCTCCGGCACTCCCGGCCAGAATTCCGCGCCGCTTCGGCAAGACGGCTTGCCGCCCTACTCGGCCTGGCGCGTGAGTCTGGGCGCAAAGATCACGCTCTTACCGACCTCGCTTTACTCCATGAGCGAGCGCGATTTGCTCATGCGCAAGGCGGAAAGCCGTCGCGAGCTGTTCGAGCAAATCATCAAAGAGCAGCGTGAAACCGAATCCGCTGAAGCGGAATTGGAGCGCATCAAAGATGAACGCCGCAAAGCCGAGCGCGAGCTGGAACGCCTGCGCCGCATTCTGGAAGGCGAAGCCCGGCGCCAGCAGCAAGACGGCCAAAACGGCGATGACGGCAGCCAGCCGCCACAATGATGTAAGCCCGTACACGGCTGATCGAATCAACTAAAACCGAGAAAAGCAATCCCCTCTCGTTATACTGGTGTGTTTGACTTGCGCCGGAACACGAGAGGGGATTTTAATTTGATCATGGGCTGCTGTACACGCGCAACCATTTGCCTTGAGCCATGAAAGACCATCCGGATTTGCGCATTTTGTTGGTCGAAGACGACCCCGATCACGCCCAGCTCTTGGCGCATCGCCTGCGCCGCGAATTCGCTGCTGACCTGACGCATTATACCACCGCAACGGCTGCCCTGGCCGTATTGCAGCAATCCTCTTTTGATCTCATTTTGCTGGATTATTCGCTGCCGGATTTGAACGGCCTGGAACTCTTGCGCTGCTGCCGCGCCGCTCATCCGGAGGTGCCGGCGCTAATGATTACCGGGCAGGGCGACGAACGCATCGCCGTGCAGGCCATGAAGCTGGGCGCAAGCGATTACCTTGTCAAAGCAAAAGATTATATT
The DNA here is from genome assembly GCA_964457925.1 of uncultured Cytophagia bacterium. Lineage (GTDB taxonomy): Bacteria > Zhuqueibacterota > Zhuqueibacteria > Zhuqueibacterales > Zhuqueibacteraceae > Coneutiohabitans. The sequence continues at coordinate 102,866 of CAYWGH010000008.1, read as the reverse complement.
GCCGCGGTGCCGCATGCCATTCGCCGCACACTGGAAAAAAACGCTTTACAGCGCCGCCTCGGCGAAACCGAGTCGCGCTATCAACGTCTGGTGCAGAACGCGCTCATGGGCATCTTTCAAGCTGCGCCCGAAGGCCGGTTTTTGATGGCCAATGAGGCGCTGGTCAAAATGTTGGGATATAACAGCGAAGAGGAGTTGCTGGCTGTCGATATTCGACAGGACTTGTTTCTCAACCCGGAAGAATTCGATGAACTCGGACGCAAAGTTGCTGAGCGCGAGCAGGGTTGCGACGCGGTTTACACGCTGCGCAAGAAAGATGGCACTCCGATCGTGGTGAAGAAAAGCGTGCGTGCGGTGCGCACCGCCGAGGGCCGGCTCTCGCATCTCGAAGGCTTCATGCAAGACATCACGCAGCAGCAGCGCGCGGAATCGGAAAGCCGGCGGCTGGCGAATTTTCCCAAACTCAGTCCGCATTTTATTCTCGAATTGAACGAATGGGGCGGCGTGCGCTATTTTAATCCCGCCACCGCGGCGTTTCTGCAAAACTGCGGTAAAACCATGGAAGAAGTGTATGCCATTCTTCCTCCAGATTTGACTCAGCTCTGCCGCGACATGCTGGCCGCTGCCACAACCGTGCCGGTGTTGCACCGCGAAGTGCATGTCGAAGGCCGCATCATTTTTTATGAATTTCATGCGATTGCGGACGAACGCATCATTCACGTGCACGGATTGGATGTGACCGAACAGCGCGAGTTGGAGCAGCAACTGCAGCAGGCGCAACAGCTCGAAAGCATCGGCCGCCTGGCCGGCGGCATTGCCCATGATTTCAATAATCTTTTGATGGGCATTATCGGCTATGCCTCGCTTATCAAAGACGAATTGGGGGCGCAGGATCGCCATTACAACGACATTTGCGAGATCGAAAACGCCGCGCAACGCGCTTCTGAGATCACCCGCCAGCTCTTGCTCTACAGCCGCCGCGCCGCCGGCCAGCCTGTTGAAGTCAATCTCAACGACGTGATTGCCGTGGCGCTCGATGCGCTTTCACACGGGCTGCCGCCGGGCGTGCGCTTGCGCCAGGAGTTGGGGGATGATCTTCCGGCAGTGTTGCTCGATCCCATGCAGTTTCATCAAGTGCTTTCGAATTTGATTGACAATGCCTGTGAAGCCATGTCGCAGGAGGGCGAGATTGTTTTGCAAACATATTTCAGCGAGCGCCAGGAAAGCGATGTGTTGACGCAAACACCGGAAAAGTCGGGGAGATTTGTGGTGGTGGCTCTGCGCGACAGCGGGGTCGGCATTGCTGCGGAAAATTTGCAGCTTATTTTTGAGCCGTTTTACAGCACCAAACACGTGGGCAAAGGCTCAGGCTTGGGATTGGCAACCGCCTACGGCATCGTGCGCACACACGGCGGTGTTATTCATGTAAAAAGTGAGCCGGGTAAGGGCACGGAGTTTCGGCTGTATTTTCCGGCGGTGTGAGGGAGGCAGGATCTATAAATTTGTCCAAGGTGAGTTGCAGCATTGTGAGCGCGTTTTAGCGGTCACGCTTTCGCCTCAATTGTCTTATAAATTTCTTCCCGGTTAGCCGCTTTTGTGTTCTCGCCCTCTTTTATGGCATTGACCAGGACGATATCCTCCAATGCCCTGCAAAAAGCGCCGTAAACAATGCTAGCCCCTTCTCCAGCAATTCGATAAGCGCCGTCTTTAGTACATTCTTCAGGCGGATTTCGTCCAAAATTACTTGATCCATTTCAATCTCCGTAAAATAAGTTGGTGAACCAAGGGCACAATCAACAATAATCAACGTTGTCAAAATTTGGCATAAAATCAAAATTAGGGAATCATCCTTTGCAACACAGCATCATGGGCGTGAAGCCTGCAAAATAGAATTAATCATCAGAAGCTTCGTGTTAATGTAACTGGCGAACTACCTTCAGTATTTCAACTGATCAAAAAACTTTAGGCTTCGGCAGCAATCAATCGCTCGACCGTTTGAAAACATTGCTTCATCCTCATCAAACGCAGGGCAATAAGCTTGCAAATTGGACAAAGCAGCCAGCGCGGCCCGGAACTGTCGAACTTCATGTTCCAATGCACGCGCGTGCCCTCTTCGGTGGGCTTGAGCATGCCGGTGATGATGAGCTTGAGAAAGCCTCTGGAATAGCGAACCGTAAAATACTCAAACGGCCTCCAATCCAGAATCTCTTCGATGAAGCGATAGCGTGAACAGTGATTATGAGTTCCTGCGCCGGTGCGCCCGTCAGGCCTCTCCTTTACCGCCCAGGATGATCCCTTCATCCAGATGGTGCGCTTGGGAGGATCATTCAGCCAATCCCACACCGTGGCCGGGGAGGCGGGGAAATGATGGGTGAGGGCAACGTCAGCCTCCTCCTCTTTCAGCAGAGTACGCCGGTCTTCGGTTAGCTCCTTGTATCGCGTGTCCAAGTTTATGCTATAGGTCTGGATGTCACCCAGATGCTCGTAGCTTTCGAGCTCAGCATACATGGCGTTCGGCCATACTTGCATTTGTTTCATCGCGACCTCAGAGCACAGGACGTATCCGCGCCAACCGGTGGCTTCGCTCACTTTGTTCTTGAGCAGGCGATGCGCCAGATTGATGCACGAGCCGATTGGCTTGTCGCGCCCCATGACTTCTTGCAGAACATATTCCCCGTAGTGGATGATGAATTTCAGATCCAGATTGGAAATTGTCTGGCACGCATTGCATTCACAAGTCGCGTTGCGTTGCATGGTTTTTTGGCGGTCCCGGAAGGCCACATAGGTTGTCTCGATGAGTTCAAGCAGGGTTTCGCCCCGCCGCATTTTGGTTTGCGGCGTAAACGCGAACACGGCATCGCCTTCGACTTCGATCAGGGTTAAGGGCGGCGTCATTTGCCGAATGATGAGCGTCAAGATATTGTTTAAGATTCCCTGAACATGATCGAGTTCGTTGCTTGCCATGAAAGAAGTATAGCCGGAAATGTCCGCTAGAACGAAATAACCGCGCTGGATCGGGGAGGCCATTTGTCGTTCTCCTTATTCAACTCGAAGTTCTATTAAACGGCATTTGAAAAAAACGTTATTCGCTGTCATAGAAATTTGTTAATCAATCACTAGAAACTTTACCTGTTGCGCCCGCCCCGCAGCCTGCACGCGCGCAAAATAGACGCCCGGCGGCAAGCCTAAAATCGGCAACATGATATTTTGCATACCGGATTGCGCAAGACGAAAGCGTTGTTGCCGTACTTGCCGTCCAAGAATATCAAACAGCGCAATCTCATATTCTCCATGATGATTGACCTCAATGCGCATGTTCGCCGCTGTTTTCGCGGGGTTCGGCCAAATTTCATGCAAGCGAAAGGCCGTTGGCAAATTTTGTTGTGCGACATTGTGTTCAGAAACGCCGACCGGGACATTCGAAGCGCCCGGCGTCGGCGTGGAAAATGCCGCCCAAGTGTTGCCGCCATCCGGCGTTCTGCCGAAAGAAGTGTCCGGTTTCTGCGGAGCAAAGCTCAAGGTGTCGATGGGGAAATTGCCCAGAGCGAGCGGCGCATACAAGCCAACACTCTCGCCGTTCACACTCAAGGCAAAATTCGTGTGCAGCAGCCCCTGCCCGGCCTCGTTATCCGTCCAAATCAACAGAAAAGATTTTCCCGGCAATGTCGTGTCAGGAAATTGCCACTTGGTGGTATTGCTGAGGTTGTCCGTCAAAAACATGCCGGCGAGCGAAACCGAAGTGTCGGCAGTATTGTAAATTTCCACCCAATCATCATAATCATCATCCGCCGGATCCGTGATGGTGCGAAAGTTTTGCGCCATGAACTCGTTGATCACCAGCGGAAATGCTGCTGCCGAATTGGGCGACACAAGAACGATTTTTTGAAGCGGCGCGGTGTCGGGATAAATCGACCACGCGCCGGCCGTGCCCTGTACGCGCAGATAAAACTCTACAGATTTGTCCGGCGCTTGCCCGAAAACCCGGCCCGCCCACAAACCGTCCTGCGCGCCGCCGTCGAGATGCTGGCCGTCGTCATACATTGCGGCCAGCACGCTCGGCCCGCCGCCGACGCTGTAAAGTAGATCAACGCGCAACGCGGTGGCGCCGTTGTCATCGACCCGGCACGTGATCAAAACATCTTCACCCGGTGCGGGATTCTGCGGACTCCATCCGACCTCGATAATCTCCGCAGGCCGCGGCCCTTCCTGCAATTGCTGCAATGCGCTGGCGTGCCGAGTTTGAATGAACGGCCGGATGCCATATTCCACATGCCTGCCCCAGGCAACGTCAAGCGCTTGCTGCCAATCCGAATAAGAAAAACCATAATCGCGAGGATAATACGTATCGCTTTGCACCCACGGCGCGGCCAGCATTTGCCATTGATTAAATTTGGGTTCATGTGCCGCCAGCGTGAATGCGCCGTTCAAAACTTCTTTGAGATAAAAGGAATAAAGATTCCGATAGGCAGGAATATTCAACACGCGCGTGACCAGCGGCCGCGGTTCGGTGGGATGACCGAAATTGTAAAGGTCGCGCGTGCCCCAATCGCCGCCGACGAAGTCGATGCCGTAGGTGTTGTCATAATCATACGGAATGAATTCGAATTTGCCGCTGGCGGTGTTGTGATAGAGATAATAGTTGTTCTGCAAATACCAGTAATCATCCCAGCTCCCGAGCAGGGTGTTGACTGCCAAATACTTTAGAAACGCGCGCACATTGAAGCGTTCTTCAATGGCGCGGGCAAAATCCGCGTCGCTGGAGTTGTTGAGAAAGCTGATGAAGCTCACCAGATCGGAATAATCATCGATCTCGTCGTTGATTTCCAGCTCATATGCGCGATCACGGCTGTTGCGCATGCGCTTGTAGGCGTCTTGGTCCGGCCCAAGCCAGGTGAGCGGCGCGGGGTACAGGCATTTGTAGAGATTGCCATCGTTGTTCCCAAAGCGGTCGAGAATGAAATTCTCATCATAATGCTCGACGATGACATACAGTCCGTAATATTGGCTGTTGATGTAAAGCGCGGCATATGCGGTGCGCGCGGCGGGCACGCCGCTTTGATTGAACAAATCCCAGCACAGCCGCGAGCGCATAATCGCCGGATCGTTATGCTCGCCGTTGACGTTCAGTTTTTCCAGGCCATGGAGTTTTTGCCCGCGCACGTATTCATTGATGTCGATCTTGAATGATTTTTTTGCGGCGTAGCGTGAGGTGTTGCCGCGCAGGCGAAATCCGACCGGCTCCAGCGTGTCGCCGGCAATGACGTCGTTACTGAAGATCAGGCGCGCCGGAAACAGACTGTCACTTTCGGCGTTGGCAATGTTCAAAATATAATCGAGATGTTCGGGGGCGAGATCGACTTGAATGATAGCAACGGCATTGCTTGCAAAAATTTTTGCGCTTTCTTCACGGTAGTTGCTTTGCGCGTGTCCGGCGGCGAAGCTGAAGATTAAAAGGATGACACAAATCATTGAGCGGCGCATCATGACATGGAATTTTTTCCGATTCATTTTGGAGTCTCCTGAAATGCTGCCTTCGACAGGCTCAGGCAGCGGATGCCGGCTTCAGTGGCCTGGGCTGAAATTGTTGGCTGAGCTTGTCGAAGCCGGCGTGTCATGCCAGCCATAACGCAATTTCTTTTTCGCGGCGATTCACCAGGCCGGGGATGACTTTGTTTGCGCCATAAACCCAGCGCCGCAATTGCGCCGGCACTTCTTGGTAGAGTCCCTGATTGAGCAATTTGAGCAGTGTACTGTTTTTGAACGCCGTTGAACCGACATTGAATGAAAACGAGACGAAGGCATCGAATTGATTTTGATTGAGCGGCACAAGGACCGCGTCGTTGATCGTGTTTTCGAACTCCGCCAGATCCTGTTCGAGCAAATCAATGGCTTGCTGCGCCGTCAAGCCGTTGCGATGGTCGAGCGGCACGCCCTTAATATACAGTTTGCCGGAAGTCAATTCGTCTTTGGTGAGTAAATGCCCCACGCCGATGGTCGGCAACCCCTTCACATCCAGATAGACATGGGGTTTTGAGCCTTCCCACTCTGCCAGCAGCCGTTTGCCTCTTTCACTCATGCGCATGAGAATACCTCACAAAAATGAAATTTATATTAGAGATGAAAGTTGTCCGGCATGTGCGCCGCTTTTGGGTGTGACGTAATCACCGACGATGAGCGCACACGTGCCCTCGAATGTCATCCCGCCGGCATTGAGAATAACAAGGGTTGCGACAAGCCAACGCATACATCTGTTCTCAGAACTTCGAACCTGTCAGGGGCAGCGTCAGGCCAGTTCACGCGGCCTCTATGTTTGATCACTTTTGGGCCTGCGACAATCTTGTTTTCAGGCTATCGTTCATTGTTTGAACGGTTTTGTACATGTCAAGGTTCTGCTGCAAAAATACATAATAGCCGGCAATCAGATTCTTGAACACATGATTTCTAATCGCGGGTTCAGTTTTGATTTCGCGCTTGAGGACATCCATGTTGGCGTTGATGAAAGGCAGAATGAACGCATTGAGCCATTCAAAATAGACGCGTTCTTTCAGCGCCACCTCGGAAAAGATCTCGTAATATGCAATGAGTTCTTTTCTTAATCTGTAATCCGACAGAAGGCCCAGATTCCCGCTGTTCTTGATGGACTCATAGGTACTGTTCTTGGGGGCAAAGGTTTGCGCGCTCAGCGTTTCAACCAGGATGGCGGCGGCGGAATCAACCGGCCATTGATTGTTTTGTAAATCCTGCCACAGGAATCGCCCAACACGGTTGAGCTTGGCTTCATTAGCGGGAATTATCGCATGCAGCGATTCGGCATCGGAGAGCAAATCTTGGGAAAAGTCGCTAAGATACATGCGCTCAGCTTGCACCTGTTTGTGATTTTCCCACCAACTGTTGAGCGCAAATGCCGCTGTGATGCCGATAAAGACGACGACAAGCTCGATGAAATGATTAAGCCAGGGAATTTTGTAACGCATCGGCCGTAAGCAAGCGATTATTGAAGTGTCTGCAAAACGCCCGTTTTTACTCCGCCGAGACGGCAGTTTCGGACAACGTCCCGCCATGGCTTGGTTCAACCAGTTCGCCCACATTCTGATGAATCTTTGCCACGGCGCGCACGATATCTTCCATGTCTGCGGCGCTGCCGAGCAACACGCTTTGCGCCAGCCAAACCGCTTCTTCCTCGCAGGCATGCTCGCACACCGGCAAGCGCAGATCGTGATAATTGCAACCCTCCAGCCAGGGATATTCGCGCGGATCGAGGCCGAACATGGGCTCACGATAAAGCGGAGTATAACCCTTGTAAGCCGGAATGCCCTCGGCTTGCAGGGCCGCAAGAAATTTTTCACGCGGCAGATGTTCGAAGGCCTCGGCGTCGTAACGGAAAATGTACAAATGGCGCGCATGTCGCGTGACCTGCGGGTGAATCACAAGCGGCTGAATGCCGGGAATCTCGCACAAACGCTGATCAAGATAACCTGCGTTGTGATCGCGCAATTCCATGTCTTCGGCGATAGTGGCAAACTGCGCGGTCAAAACCGCGGCAGACCAGGCCGTCATGCGCATGTTGGAGCCCAGCACACGATGATCGTACCAGGCGCCCTCACGCACGCGGCCGCAATTATAATACGAAAAGCATTTGTCCATCAGCTCTTTGGAATCCGAAACCAGAGCCCCGCCTTCTCCCGCGCTCATGTTTTTCGAGGATTGAAATGAGAACGAGCCGACATCGCCGAGGGCGCCGACCCGGCGGCCCTGCCATTCCGCGCCGTGAGCCTGCGCCGCGTCTTCTATCACTGCCAGGCGGTATTTCCGGGCAATCGCCAAAATCGCGCTTAGATCAGCGGGTTGCCCGGCAATGTGCACCGGCATAATTGCTTTGGTTCGGGACGTAATCGCAGCTTCGAGCAAGGTGGGATCGAGATTGTAGGTATTCGGGTCAATATCGACAAAAACAGGAACGGCATTCGCCATCAGAACCGCAGAGGCCGTGGCAATGAACGTGTAAGGCGGAATAATCACTTCATCTCCGGCTTTTATGCCGCAGGCTTTTAGCGCGACCCATAAGCTTGCAGTGCCGTTGCACATCGCCAGCGCATATTTTGCGTGTTGAAATTCAGCAAATCGCTTTTCAAACTCGGCCACTTGTGGGCTGCGAATACCCCAAACACCACCTTCCCAGGCTTTTTGCAAAGCCGCGGCTTGCGCGGGGCGCAGGATCGGCCATTTCGGAAATGATTTCGTGCGCACCGGGGCGCCGCCGAGGAGAGCTAAGTGAGGCATAGTAGATGAAAAAAATCAGGAGCCAATTACTTGGAGAAGCAATGCCTAATGGTTAATGATGAATTGTGAATTGTCAATTGTAAATTGTCAATTGTCAATTGTAAATTGTAAATGGTGAATTGTAAATGGTGAATGGTAAATGGTAAATGGTAAATGATCATAAGTGATTCTCTTATTCCTTTCCGAGCTTTTGTAAAGCCGTCAAGGCAATGGATAGCGCGCTGGCCGCCTCTTTCGGCGTTACGAGCAACGGCGCGCCGGAGCGGAGATGCTCTAAAAAGTGATGCATTTGCTCGCGGTAGCCGTCCACCACCGGAACATCGATCACGCGCACACCCTGGCTGTTTTCTAATCGCAGCAGGCCGTCGTCCGGGTCGATGGTAATTTTTCCATTATCACCTTCCAACAACAGCGAGCGCTCATGGCGATGGTGTAACCAACTGCCTTCAACTTCCGCGCGCGCGCCGCCTTTGAAATACAAATGCACGATGGCATGCTGCCAGCCTTCCGGGTCCTTGTTGGGCGCGGTTTCAGCTTCGATGCGCGTCGGCTTACCGAGCGACCACTGTAAGAAATCGAAATCATGAATCATGAGATCAAGAATGCAGCCGCCGCTTTGCGCGAAATCAAAGAACCAGGAGGCGCGGCCCTCTGCCGGCGGCGCATTCAGGCGGCGGCTGGCCACGCGGCGCAAGGTGCCAATCGCGCCCGCGCGCAACAGTTCGCGCGCCTTGGCATAGCGTGAAAAAAAACGCAGTGTATGCCCGACGTAGAAACCGCATGCCGACGATTCCGCCGCCGTGAGCATTGCTTGCGCCTGCTCTTCTGTGCGCGCCATGGGCTTTTCGCAAAACACATGTTTGCCCTGAGCCAACGCTGCGAGCGTTTGCTCTTTATGCCGCGGCGTCGGACTTGAGATGAGAACGGCGTCGATCTCCGGATGCTTGAGCAAATCCTCGGTGGTCATTGGCCGGCCGCCGAATGAGCCGGCGGCTTTTTCCGCATTATGCCAATGGCCCGCAGACCACGCAACGATTTCAGCGCCGCCGAGTTCGCGCAGCGCCTCTGCATGCACACGCGCAATCCGGCCCGCGCCGACAAAGCCAAAACGAAAAACGTTTGCCTTTGGCATGGCAGGCCCATCCCAAAACTGGATTCACACTAACCCAAAGAGTTTCGGCAAGCCCTCCTCGACTTGCTCACCAAAAAGCGCCGAACGATTCGCGCAAAAGAATTCAACTGCCGGCAAGCAGGGTGAGATTGCGGCGCAACGCTTTATAGGCGCCGCCGGATTCTTCTTTCACCTCGGTGTTGAAGAGATTCGAGATATGTTCGCGTTCCTGCGGCTCCAGCTCCAGCTCAAAAGCGGGCAGGCTCGCCTGAAATTGCGCCAGCGAGCTTACGCCCACAATCGGACACGTGACTGCCGGAGACGCCCGCAGCCAGGCAATTGCGACTTCGCCCATCTTGAGCTGATGCTGCTGCGCATAATCAGCGAGTCGCGCCAAATCCTCGCCGTGCGCCGCCAGCCAGCGCCCGATGCGTTCATCCGTTATTGCGCGCGAATTTTCCGGCAATTCCGCACCGCGCTGATACTTCCCGGCAAGCAAGCCCATGGCCAACGGACGATAAGCGGTCACAGCCAGGCCCAGTGTATACGCCATGGGCAAAACCTCGACCTCTGCGCCGCGTTCGATCAGGTTGTAAGGAATTTGCAAGCATGCCAATTCGCTCAAAGCCTGTTGCGCGGCCTCGGCATTGGATAATAAAAAAAGATACGCGGGATAATTGCAACAGCCGACATAGCGCGCTTTGCCCTGCTTCACCACGCGATCGAGCGCGCGCATGATTTCATCGAGACGCATGCCGGCTTTTGGCCAATGAATCAAATAAAGATCGAGATAATCCGTTTGCAACCGGCTCAGGCTTTCATCGATGCTCGTCAAAATGCTGTCCGCGTCAATGCCTTTGTGAACTTTGGAGGCAATGACAAATTCAGTGCGCAGGCCGCGCAACAAGCGCCCGAGTATCTCTTCCGTGCGGCCGTCACAGTACATCGCCGCCGTGTCGAGAAACGTCACACCCGCCTCGCGCGCCCGGCCGAGAATGCGATCCGCTTCGCTCTCGCTGCAACGATCTCCGAACATCATGGTGCCGAGGCACATCTCAGAAACCCAGAGATCGGTTTTTCCGAAACGCTTGTGCTTCATCGGACGGCAGCCTCCAGAAATAACAATGCCCCAACTCCCGCAGGCGGATGGGGCGCAAGCCGAACTGTTTTGATGACGGAATGATAAAAAGGGCAAATGAGAATTGCAAGCGCCATTTCACGTCGCGCCGGCCGGCAAGCCCGAAATTCGGCAATGCTACCGCTGCGTTTGAGATTGCTGTCGCGCATGATATCATGCCCATCGAAAACACGGTATTTCCCATCGCATTCCCGCAACGGCCAGGCCGTTGCATTGATGATGACGGAGCATGGTTTTCAAGATTATCGTACATCAAAATTCTGTGCTTGTTGCTTTTCGTGCAATTTCCCGCTATTTTCCGGCGCGTTTCAACGGCGTAACGCCATCTTGCAAACAACCCTAATCTCCCGGATCGCCCATGCAACGTTTTCTGCAAATCCTCGCCAAGCCCGAGCGCCTCATCATTGGATTGAATTCCGGCACCTCTGCGGATGGCATTGACGCAGCATTGGTGCAATGCACCGGCAGCGGCATTGCCGTACAATTCAAGCTGTTGGCGTTCGAACATTATGCTTATCCCGAGGCGATTCGCGAGCAACTGCTGCGCGTCTCGCTGCCCGGGCGCGGTTCCGTCGATCAAATCTGCCGCTTGAATGTTGCCGTGGGCGAATGTTTTGCGCAGGCGGTCAAGGCCCTGCTTGCCGCCAACGACTTGCCCGCAGAACAGATCGATCTCATCGGCTCGCACGGCCAAACCATACATCATCTGCCCAACGCGGAGCCGATTACCGGCGTCGCGACCGCAGGCACGCTGCAAATCGGCGAGCCGAGCGTCATCGCAAAGCGCACCGGCATCATCACGATTGCAGATTTCCGCGCAGCCGATATGGCGCTCGGCGGGCAGGGCGCGCCGCTGGTGCCGCTTATGGATTTCTTGCTGTTGCGTTCGCCGGAAAAAACACGTGGTGTTCTAAATCTTGGCGGTATTGCCAATCTCACGTTGTTAAAGAAAAATGGCGCGCTCGAGGACGTCCTGGCATTCGATACCGGTCCGGCCAACATGGTCATCGACGGATTGATGCAAAAACTTTACGGCCGCGCATTTGATGAAGACGGCAAAATCGCTTCTCAAGGCAGAGTTTCTTTGGAGTTATTGCAGCATCTGTTGCAGCATCCTTATTTTTCGCGGCCGTTGCCCAAATCCACCGGCCGTGAGGAATTCGGTGAACCTTTTATTGATCATCTTGTTTATCTTGCCTTGCATCATGATCTAAAAAATGAGGACATCATTGCTACCGCAACGGCGTTGACCGTTGCTACAGTGTGGCAGGGCGCAGAGTTGTTGCAAGCCTCGCGCGGCAACATCGAGGAATTGATCGTGAGCGGCGGCGGCGCGCAAAATCCCGTGATCATGGCCGGCTTGCAGGAAAAGTTTGCGCCGGCGCAAGTGATCACGACGAACATTCTCGGTGTGCCGATTGATGCGAAGGAAGCGATTCTCTTTGCCCTGCTGGCAAATGAAACCGCCTCCGGAAATCCCGGCAACGTGCCCTCCGTCACCGGCGCTTCCACGGCGACGGTGTTGGGGAAAATTTGTTTGTGAAATTGGATTGCGTTCCTGCACGCCGGACAAAACTCGCCTTGCATGACAAAGATTTCGTGCTAAATTTGTCGTGTCGCGTTGAGAATGAGGTCAAAGCGGGCTGCAGCAGAATCTGCGCAGGTTCGATCTCGCTGGTTTGATTCTTCACGCTCGGACCAATCGCCTGACAGGCCCAAAGCCTCTCATCGCTGAAATTTTATCGACGCTACCCGCTGTATAAGCAGGCCAGGTCTTGCATGTCGCTTCATGGTAATATCCCTTTAAAAGCGTCTATTCAAAATCTACCGCAGAGTTCGTTTTATGCCTCCCGCCCTTTGCCTATTTGAGGATCAAAACTGCAATCATCTGCACCCGCTCAGCCTCACCCGCCCGGTGTTCGATTTGCGCTGCGGCATGACTTCACTGCTCGAAAAAATCATCCGGCATTATTCCGATTTCACGCTGCATCTTTTCGTGCGCGATTATCTGTCCGAGTTGACCAAAGAAAATCATCCGCACGCGCGCGTCAATCAAATTCCCTCACAATCGTTCTTGTTGATCCATGGGCAATTTTTGTTTGAGAATGATCTTCCCCGACTCGAGGGTGAGGAGATGATCTGGTGCAATTGCGGCAAAATTGCGGCCGCACGGCTTGCGGCAGAGAGATGGGCCGGACTTACGGTTGATGAGAGAGGCATTGCCGTGCCAGAAAGCTTTTCCGGCGTTCCTCAACATGAAATTCCGGGGAAATTCCTGGAATTTCCCTGGGATTTGGTCAATAATAATCCGGCTGAGATAAAGAAAGATTTTGGCTATCTCAATCTCGGCGGCCAAATTCTTGGCAAGATCTATCCAAACGTAACGCTGCTCGATGAAAAGAATATTCACATTGCATCCGGCGCGATCATCAAACCCGGCGTTGTGCTTGATGCCGAAGACGGCCCGATCTTCATCGACGAGGGCGCAACCGTGATGGCAAATGCCTGCTTGCAGGGGCCGCTATACGTCGGAAAAAAATCTATCATCAAAATGGGGGCGAAGATTTATGAGGGCACCTCCATCGGTCCGGTGTGCAAAATCGGCGGCGAAGTCGATGCCTCCATCATTCATGGCTACAGTAACAAGCAGCATGAGGGCTTCCTCGGGCATGCCTACTTGGGTGAATGGGTCAATCTCGGCGCGGACACGAACAACAGCGACCTCAAGAATAATTACAGTAACGTCAAGGTTCATATCAATGGCAAAATGGTGGATAGCGGCTCGCTATTCGCGGGATTATTTATGGGCGATCATGCCAAAAGCGGCATCAACACCATGTTCAACACCGGCACGGTCGTGGGCGTGATGAGCAACGTTTTTGGCGCGGGCTATCCGGACAAATTTATTCCCTCGTTCACTTGGGGCGGGGTAGAATCGAGCGAAACGTATGCGCTTGACAAGGCGCTGGAAGTTGCGCGACGGGTGATGGCCCGGCGCAGGCAGAATTTGACTTCAGCACAAGAAGCGGTATTGCGCCATGCGTTTGAGATAACTCGTTCCGAAAGGGCAGCAAGTTAATTTTTGCGGTTTTCTTAAAACTGAGAAATGCAAGTGTAACTCTGTTTATCGAAAGATAGGCAGAGTTTTTTATTTTTAAGAAAGACTAAAAAATTTATTTAAAATTTACTTGCTTTGCCGTTTTTGGTGGTATATATTTTTGCCAATTTTTTTAAAAAATTAAGTAAAATGCTAAAAACATCTAAATTAGTAAATTATTTCTATAAAAATATAACTTTATTGCAGATTGAGAACCATTTCACAGAAAGGACACCCTATGAAAATGCGCTGGCTCTTGCCGTTCAGCTTGCTGTTGCTGGTGAGTTTTGTTGGAGTAATGTTTCCGGTTGCTGCTCCGAGAGTGACGGGTGGCCCCGTTGTTGCGGGCGATGTCGCCTGGATGCTCACCGCCACTGGCTTGGTGTTGCTCATGACGCCCGGTTTGTCATTCTTCTATGGCGGAATGGTGCGCATGAAAAACGTCATCTCCACCATGCTGCAGAGCTTCATTGCGTTGGGCGTCATCAGTATTCTGTGGGTAGTGGTGGGATTCAGTCTGTCATTCGGCGAGAGCATTGGCGGATTCATTGGCAATCCTCTAACCTACTTTATGTTTAGCGGAGTAGGTGGCGCGACGCATCCGGATCTGGCGCCCACGATTCCACTGGTCCTGTTTGCTCTTTTTCAACTGAAATTTGCCATCATTACGCCTGCGCTCATCACCGGCTCGTTTGCCGAGCGCGTGCGTTTTTCCAGCTATCTGCTTTTCATCTGCTTGTTCAGTTTGTTTATTTACAGCCCGCTCGCGCATTGGACCTGGCACCCCGAAGGATTTTTACGGCAATGGGGCGTGCTTGATTTCGCCGGCGGCACCGTCGTTCACATGTCCGCCGGGCTGGCAGCGCTAGCCGGAGCGTTGGTTTTGGGAAGAAGAAAAGATTATTCGGCGCGCGAACCGCATACGCCGGCAAACATTCCATTTGTCATTCTCGGCACGGGCATGCTGTGGTTCGGCTGGTTCGGCTTCAATGCCGGTTCGGCGCTCGCGGCTTCGGAGACGGCCACCTTGGCGTTCTTGACCACCAACACGGCTTCGGCTTCCGCCATGCTCGCGTGGATTTTGTTCGACGGCAGTCGCGGCCGCAAACCTTCGGCGTTGGGCGCCTGCATCGGCGCGGTGGTGGGATTAGTGGCGATTACGCCCGCAGCGGGTTACGTCACGGTCGGCGCAAGTATTTTCATCGGCACAATGGCAGGCATCGTGAGCAACTATGCCGTGCATCTGAAAACAAAATCAACGCTCGACGACACTCTTGACGTTTTTCCCTGTCACGGCGTGGGCGGCATCGTGGGCATGCTGGCAACCGGCATTTTCGCGCAAGGCGTGGGATTGATCTACGGTGCTCACCAAGTGTTTCTCTACCACTTGCTCGCGATCGTGATTGTGAGCGTGTTCAGCTTTGGCGGGTCGTTTCTTTTATACAAACTGACAGATATGTTGATTCCGCTGCGCGTGCCTTTGGAACAAGAGGAAACCGGATTGGACATCAGTCAGCACGGCGAGACCGTGGGCGGCGAGGCCATCAGCAATGGCAACGGCCGAAAGATCGTAATCGCGCCGGCGGTGCATTCAACGTAGCGAAGCGTAACGTGCAATACCTAAAATTGCAACTGTTCTGCCGCGGCTTGGCCGTGGCATTGGGTACGATGAGTCCGGACGCACGCCGTGGCAGAACCTTCGCAACCGGAATCTCGCATTTTGTTCAGGTCACCGGAATCTGCAAATAGAGGCTTCAAAGCTCAAACCTTCGCGCTAATCCCAGCATCCCGCCCCAGGTTCCTTCATTCACGGTCAAACCGCGCGTGGCGGATAATTCAAGATTCACAGCTTTCAAAAGCCAGCTCGCGCCTGCACGCGCCACGCTGCGCGCTTCCGTGCCCGCTGGAATGATATTGCGTGTGGTGAGATAGCCATTAATTTCTCCGGCGAACTGCAGCCGCGATGAGACGCGGTAAATCGCACCCAATCCATAAGTCAAAACATCATTCTGCTCATCGGTTTCAACCGGCGCGGTGAGAATGCCCATTCCAACTTCTCCGAACAGCAAAAGTTTTTCGAGCTTCTGCGAGAGCATCGCCGCTAAAAATATATCCGTCGTGTTTGTGCCGATGCCTTTTTTCTGGGTGGAATTCGGCAATCTCGTTTCAGCGCGCACGCCAAAAGCTGTGGTCTGCGCTGCGTTTTGTGCGATGCGCACGATTGTAGCCACGGAAAAATCCCCGGCATCCGCTGTCGTCCCGCTGGCCGGGAATCCCGCCTTGGGTTGCGAGCTTGATTTATCAATCTCGAGTTGTTGGCGGATGGCGCCTTGAATCTGAATTACGACATTGGAAGACACGCCGAAATCCACGCGTGTAACACCGAAGCGCAACAATCTTCCCTGCAAGCCGGACAAGGGCGCCTGCCAGCGCGATCGCATTTCACCGCCCAAACTCAGTTGCATGCTGGAGGCCGGCAGCAACCAGAGATGATTGGTATTGAGAAAATAAGGTGAGGGCGGCAATCCGCCAGATTGCTTTCGAACAAGGGAAGGTTGAGAGTTTGCCGTTGTCACGGCAAACACTGAAATCAAACCGAAACAGCAAAGGAGATTCCAGGCGGATATTTTGGGAGGGATTTTCATGAAGCAACCGGGCTGACAGATCACGCTTTCGTCTTCCCGTTCTCATGAGTGCCGGACGCAAACAAGCCGAGCACCGGGCGATTCTTGCTTTGCAGCAATTGCTGCAACTCTTCGCCTTCAACCATTTCTTTTTCGAGCAGCAGTTTGGCGAGTTTTTCAAGCTTGTTGCGTTTGCGCCCGAGCAGTCGCTCCACCTCGCGATAGGCTTTATCAATAATCGTGCGCACTTCTTCGTCGATTTGGCTCGCGATTTTTTCGCTGTGCGACACGCCGGCCATTTCGACGCCGAGAAACATGCTGCGTTTATCATTGGAATAAAACAACGGGCCGAGTCTCGTGCTCATGCCGTACTCCGTCACCATGCTGCGCGCGATTGCCGTGCTGCGCTCGAGATCATTTTGCGCGCCCGTGGAAATTTCCTGGAAGATGATTTCTTCGGCCACACGGCCGCCGAGCAAAACTTTCACCCGGTTGATCAATTCTGTGCGCGTCATGAGATAACGATCTTCCGTGGGAAGCTGCAGCGTGTGCCCCAAAGCCGCTACCCCGCGCGGAATGATGGTAACGCGATGCACCGGATCGACGCCCTCCAAGCTCGCTGCAACGACGGCGTGACCCGCCTCGTGATAGGCAACGATTTCCTTTTCGCGCTTGTTGAGCACGCGGCTTTTTTTCTCCAATCCGGCAATGACGCGGTCAATCGCTTCTTCAAGATCGCGCATTTCGATCTGTTGTTTGTTGGCGCGCGCAGCCAGCAGCGCCGCTTCGTTGATGACATTCGCCAAATCTGCGCCCACAAAACCGGGCGTGCGCGAGGCGATCACACGTAAATCAACATCGGGGGTGAGTCGGACCTTGCCGGCATGCACGCGCAAAATCGCTTCGCGGCCCTTGATGTTCGGGCGATCCACCACGATTTGCCGGTCGAAGCGGCCGGGCCGCAGCAACGCCAGGTCGAGCACCTCGGGCCGATTGGTGGCAGCCATGATGATCACGCGATTGTTGGCATCGAAGCCGTCCATCTCCACCAGCAGTTGATTGAGCGTGTGCTCGCGCTCGTCGTGGCTGTTGAACGGGCTGGCGCCGCGGCTCTTGCCGATGGCATCCAGCTCGTCGATAAAGATGATCGCCGCCTTGTGGCGTTGCGCCTGCTTGAACAAATCGCGCACGCGCGCCGCGCCCACGCCCACAAACATTTCGACGAACTCCGAGCCGCTGAGCTGATAAAACGGCACACCCGCTTCGCCCGCCACCGCCCTTGCCAGCAGCGTTTTTCCGGTTCCCGGCGGCCCCAGCAACAACACGCCTTTAGGAATGCGCCCGCCGAGCGCAATAAATTTATCCGGCTGTTTCAGAAACTCCACCACTTCCCGAACTTCTTCCACCGCCTCATCAACGCCGGCAACGTCTTTAAACGTGACCTTGGTGTTGCCTTCAACATAGATTTTTGCCTTATTTTCTCCGATCGACATCAATCCGCGCTGCGGGTTAAAGCGGCGCGAAAGCGCGCTCATGAGAAAAAAGATAAACACAAGAAAGAGCAGCGTTGCCGCGAACATAAACAGCATGTCTTGCCACCAACCATCGCTTGCCGTGCCGGCATAAGCCACACCCGCAGCTTCCAGGTCTTTGATCAAATCGGGATCATTTATCGGCACGGTGAGAAATGCGGTTTCACCCGGTTGGGCTTCGTCGCGCGCCAAAAATCGGCGCAAAAAACCGGCAGGCGGAGCCGCCGTGGAATCGGCGCGAAAGTATCCGGAAATTTCGTCGCTGGTGATCGTGCACCGCGTGATTTTTTTATCGCGCAGCAACGCTTTAAATTCACTGTAGGGAATTGTGTTGGCTTGTTCATCCCCAAAGATTTTGGGAATGAGGTACGTAAGCAGCAACGCGCCGGCAAACAACATCAGCCAAAAACGCACGCTGAAACGCGCTTTTTTGTCTTCCTGTTTTGGAGATTGCATTTGAACCGGAAATTTTTTAGGGCAAAGATATAGCCACCGCCTAGCAAAGTCAAGTGAAATGGCGTGACATTTATGATGCTTCCATCAAAATGAGAGATGAAGCGATCATGTGAAATTCACCAAGCTGCATTCACCACCGCCGGTTGAGCTTGTCGAAACTACGCCTGTCGAAGCTGAACCTTGCCGCAGGCTGAACCTTGCCGCAGGCTGAACCTTGCCGCAGGCTGAACCTTGCCGCAGGCTGAGCCTGTCGAAGCTGAACCTTGCCGCAGGCTGAGCCTTGCCGCAGGCTGAGCCTTGCCGCAGGCTGAGCCTTGCCGCAGGCTGAGCCTGTCGAAGCTGAGCCTGTCGAAGCTGAGCCTTGCCGCAGGCTGAGCCTGTCGAAGCCCGCTTCAACGAGAACGGTTAAAATAAGCTGCATTGTTATGCTGACAAGTTGGTTCTGTCCTCCGGCTTACGGTGACCGTCTGAACACATGCACAAGCTGAAATTCTGCTTGATTTTCTAGGACGGATGATTTATCTTAGCCGGTCTTTTTTGAAAAACGACACACCTCTCGCGGGGCATAGCGTAGCTTGGTAGCGCGCCTGCTTTGGGAGCAGGAGGTCGCAGGTTCAAATCCTGCTGCCCCGACGCGCATCGAATGGAGTTGTGAAACAGTAACATTTTGAGATGACCGCAGAAATGCTTCTGCATACTCCTTCACAATCACTCCATTTTTTGATTTTGCGCCAGTAGCTCAAGTGGATAGAGCAACAGCCTTCTAAGCTGTGGGTTGAGGGTTCGAGTCCCCCCTGGCGCACAGTTGACGGCGTTGTGAACCGCGCTGCCGGCTGGCTGAGATGGTGAGTGTAGCTCAGTTGGTTAGAGCGCCAGATTGTGGTTCTGGTGGTCGGGGGTTCAAATCCCCTCACTCACCCTGCTTAAAAATGATGCAAATTGTCTGTTCCTGCAAAAATTTTAAAGTGTTTTTGTGCGTCCCCTTCGTCTAGTGGTAAGGACTCAGGATTTTCAATCCTGCAACACGGGTTCGAACCCCGTAGGGGACGCTTTTTTATTTATCCCCCTCAATTCGATACCTCTCCAGCTTATTCAAAAAACCCCGCCGGCTCAATCCCAATCTTTCCGCTGCTTGTGATTTATTGCCGTTTGTTTCTGCCAATGCTCTTTTGATCATGCGAATCTCGAGCGCTTCCACAGCCGCGGGCAAATTCGTCAGTTGTTCGAGCAGCGCCGAACTCCCGGCGCGGCCTCTGAGTTCCTCCGGCAAATCGTTCGCCGTAATCAGTTGCGCTTGCGGCAACGCCAACACCACCGCCTGTTCGACCGCATGCTCCAACTCGCGCACGTTACCCGGCCAATGATACTTTTGCATGAGCTGCATCGCCGCCGGCTCGAATCCCGCCAGGCTTTTCCGATAAACCTCGACATATTTTTTTAAAAAATGATCGGCGAGCAACGGCACATCGCCGCTGCGCTCGCGCAACGGCGGCAGCCGCAGAAGGATCACCTTCAAACGGAAAAACAAATCTTGGCGAAAACTTCCAAGTTTCACCAATTCCGCCAGGTTTTGACTGCTCGCCGCAATCACGCGCACATCGACCTTTTGCGCCGTATTGCTGCCGAGCGGGCGGACTTCGCCCTCCTGCAACACACGCAAGAGTTTGGCCTGCAACGGCAGCGGCATATTGTTGATCTCGTCCAAAAACAACGTGCCGCCGTCGGCCTCTTGCAGCAGGCCTTTGCGATTTTGCGTGGCGCCCGTGAACGCGCCCTTGACATAGCCGAACAATTCGCTTTCCAGCAAATTGTCGGGAATGGCGCCGCAGTCAACCGCGAGAAATTTCTTCTCGCGCCGCGGCCCGTGGTTGTGCAGTATGCGTGCAATTAATTCCTTGCCCGTGCCGCTTTCGCCCTCAATCAAGACGCGCGCATCATTCGGGGCGACGCGCTGCACCAATGAAAATACCGTTCTCATGGCCTCGCTTTTGGCAATAACGCCCGGCAAGCCATGCTGCGCAAGCAACGTTTGTTTGTAGTAATTATTTTCATCAGCCAGTTCCTGCATGCGACGCAAACGGCTTAATGCCGGCGCCACCAATGCCGCGATTTGTTCCAGCAGCATCACGACATTTTCTCCCGCCGCGAGTCTCTCTGTTTTCACCGCAATGAGGCCCCCAATGACGTCATCTCCTGATAAAATCGGCGCGCCGGCGGCGCTGAATGCCGCGCTGCCGAGCAACGCCAAGCCTGGAAAACGATCATCCTCGACCAGCCACGGCGAAAGCAGCGGCGCACGATGCTTAAAAATCCAACCAACAAGCATGCGCTGCAACTGGCGCAACGTGTTGTCGCCTTGTTCATGCCCGGAGTCATGGCGCGCCAGCGTGTGAAACATGCCGGAAGATGTGACTTCGGTTTCAGTATGGCCCGGGTTGAGCAACATCAAAGCCGCGCCGGCCGCGCCGCTGATCGCGGTTGCGGTCGCAACGGCTTCATCCAAAATGGTATCAGCATCAGGCGCGGCAATGATGGTTTGCGCCAGACGATTAAGCGCCTGCAACGCAGCGAGGTTCTCTTGTAAGCCTGCGGTATTTGTCTCAGCCATAAAAAATCCTGTGTAGCGATTGAATATTCGATTTTGCTGCCCTGCACATTAAGCTTTTATTCAGGCAATGTCAAGATTGCAAGCCGATCATGCTGCCGCTTATTTGCAAAATTCCCCTTGGAATTCGGCGACAATGCGCTATCTTTTCAGTGAAATTTATTTGATCGAGGCCGCTATGGCAGCGCATTTTCATTGTGGTGATGTTATCGAAATGAGCAGCGTGTTCATTCTGAGCAACAGCCGTTCCCGGCAAACGTTGCGGCCAGTTGTTTTTCTGTTGCTGTTGCAAATGTTCTTTGTGTGTGATTCGGGTTTCAGTCAAATCGAGCGGCCGCGATCGCCGGAGTTCGCGTTCAGCCGGCTCCGTTTGACCCCGATTCACCCCGCGGGCCGGCCCGCAAGCATGGGCGGCGCATTTATCGGCGTGGCAGACGATGCCACGGCTGCCGCGATCAATCCCGCAGGATTGAGTTTTCTCACAACGCCGGAAATCAGCCTGAGCCACAGCGCGGGATGGCAGACGTATGACTTTCCCGTCAGCCGTCGTGTGCATGCCGGCGGCGAGCAGCGGCAATACGAACCGGTTTTCGATCAAACCCTCGTCAACGTCATCTATCCACAATGGGGTTTCACCTTCGCCGTTTTTCGCCAAGTGGCGTTCCGCTCGGAATTCAACTTTGCCCGCCAGCAATTTGTGACAATCAACGCCGATCGCCCGCTGAGCCTCGCGGAGCAATTCGGCGCTTCCGGCAATTTCGCGGGACGCGCGAGCGAACATTACTCTGAAATCATACATAACGCCTTTGTCGTCGCGAAAACGTTGGTGCCAAGCGTGCATGCCGGTTTGGCGTTGCGTACGACGCAATTGCGGCTGCGCCTGGATGAACGCCAATACTTCGAACCGGATCTCTGGCTGCAAACGCAATTCAACGCGAGGCCGGACCAAATCGTGCCGCCGCGCGTCGAAGCGCTTTATCGCATGGATCATGTGCAACGCAATCAATTCAAAGCGAGTTTCAGCCTCGGTTTGCTTTTGGAAATCACTTCGAGTCTATCCTTTGGCATTGTTTATGACGACCTGCCGTCGTATGAGGTTGAGAATCATCTCATTTTCCCGGGATATACCTTGCCCGATCGCACGCCGAACGACGGTCTTGATGATGCCATCCACTTTAAACCGCAGGAGAAGCGTCTGCCGTTTACGCTGAATCTTCCGGATCATTTGGGTTTTGGTTTGAGTTGGGAGGCCGGCAGCCGCCTGCTTTGTGCGGCGGATGCCTTGCTTTATCGCAGTCATACCATGCTGCAAGGGTTGCAATTCGATTTACCGCAAGATGACATTCCCGATGCCGCCTCCCGCTATCGTGATCCCGACGGTGAAGATGATGTCAGTATCAAAAATCATTTATCGTTGCGCCTGGGCTTGGAGTATCGTCTGGCCGAGCTTGGCAAAATTTGGCTGCTGCGTGCAGGATTTTATACCGAACCGAATTTTGGCCTGCAAGCCGTTTCGCGCGATTCCAATCTTCAGCGCGAATTTCCGGATAGATCTGGCTTCTTTCACGCAACCTCCGGCGCCGGGGTTGTGCTCAACAATAAAGTCCGTTTCGAAGGAAGCATTGATATTTGCCCGGCGCTGGGCCAGATCGGTTTCATTGGATCTACTGTGTTGAGATTGTAAGATGACTTCACGCAGTCTTTACTTTTTCTTTTCAATTTTGAATTTCGCGCTGCTTCCGGCAATTTCGGTCAGTGCGCAATGGTCGACGCATTATTTAAACGGCCTGAAAAAAGTCGATGCGAATCAATGGCCGGAAGCCGCAAACGAGTTTCGCGCCGCAATTGCGATCAAGGCCGAGCCGAAGCGCAATGCCGTGAGCGAAGTCGGGCTGATCCCGTTTGATTATTTTCCGCATTACCAACTCGGGCGCGCATTATTTTTTCTGGGGGATTATGCCGAAGCCGTGGAGAATTTCGAGCGCGAACTGGGCTTTGCTGCGATTTCGGAAAGCAAAGCCGATTACAATAATTTGTTGCGCCTGCAAGAGACGGCAACGGCTCTGCTGAAATTAAAACGAATCGAAACCACAAAGATCCCCTGGACCGATTTGTTAAGTGCCAGCGCAAACCGGGCAGAAAGCGGCGCACACAAGCGCATTGATTCCTTGTTGTCCGCCAATCCGGCTTTTGACGATGAAAGCCGCAGGCAAATCACGCATTGGTTTGCGGAACCTCCTGCGCCCGTGGCTGGCGCCCGCCAGAGTTTATCCGCCTCGTCAGACTCTGATTCTGCTGCGCGGCTCATGCGAACCGCGCAAACTGCCTATTTGCAGGGCCGCTATTTTGAGGCTTTGCAGCATTTTGAGCATCTACGCCAACTCGCGCCGAATGATGCCGTCATTGCGGCATGGCAGCGGCGTGTGCAATTTGAAATCACGCAGCTCAACGCGCCTACCGGCAAGCAAGCCGCCAGAGGCGATACGATCACAAAAACTGAATATGTGCGCGCCGGTTCGCCGGTTTTGGTGATTCGTGAGCCGGAAGCGGCCAACGCCAGCATGCGCGCCGAGCATCTCATGGTGCGCGGTTATGCCAAAGACGACTCCGGCATTGCGGCAATCGTGTTTGCCGTGAATGGCGCAGCCCTCCCGTTGCCGCCAGCCGAAAAGCAAGCCCTGCTGAAGCCCGATGCGGAGGGCAGATGTAATTTTTCAGTCAAAATTCCGTTGCGCCTGGGTGAAAATGAAATCGTTGTGACGGCGTATGATCTCGATCGCGAACAACACGCCAGCACGGAGCGGCTGCGCCTGCGCCGCCTGCCGCCGCTTTATCGCACTTCGCAATTCTGGCTGATCAGCGGCGCCGGGCTTGTGCTGGTATTCGGCGTGCTGGTGGGAAACCGCCTGATTCGTGATCGCATTGCGTTTGCGCATCACTACAATCCCTACATTGCCGGCGCGCCCATTCGCACCGCGGAAATGTTCTTTGGCCGGCAGCAGTTGCTCGAACGCATTTTGCGCACGCTGCCCAACAATAGCCTGATGGTGTACGGCCCGCGGCGCATCGGAAAAACTTCCATGCAGCATCAATTGCTGCGTTTGTTGCAGGAACGCCAGGACCCGGTTTACCGCTTTGTACCGGTGTTCATTGATTTGCAGGGGGTTCCGGAAGAATTCTTTTTTGCGCATGTGCTCGAAGAGCTGCGCGAGCAACTCGGCGTTGAGATCGCAGCGGCCGTGCCGAAACCGGCCGCCCGTGCCGGCTATGGTCATCGCGAGTTTGCCAATGACTTACGCAAAATCATCGGCCTGCTGCAGGCGCAACCGCACGGCGCATTGGCAGCAAATAAAAAAATCCGCCTGGTTCTGTTGCTTGACGAAGTCGACGAGTTGAATCGCTATAGCGAGCGCGCCAATCAACATCTGCGATCGATTTTCATGAAATCATTCAGCGAGAATCTCGTGGCCGTGTTGACCGGCAGCAACATTCGCAAACAGTGGGAAAGTGAATCAAGTCCGTGGTACAATTTTTTCGAACAGGTGGCCCTGCCGTTGTTGACGCGCGAGGAAACGTTACGGCTCATCCACGAACCGGTGAGAGGCTTTTTCAAATTTGACCAGGAAGCGGCGGAGAAGATCTGGCAGCTTTCCGGCGGAAAACCGTTTCTCGTGCAAAAATTTTGTGTGCGCCTGGTGAATCGCGCCATCGAAGCGCGGCGCCGGGTCATCCATGCCAGTGAGGTCGAGACCATTCGGCTGGAGGTGGGGGAGGAAACGGCATAAACCGCTAAAGCAATATCTTGCTTCGTGACATATTAAAACCGTGGAAAAGAAACAGCAACAACAAAGCAATCCATTCGTCATCGGCCAGTGGGTGCGCGGCGAAAAATTTTTTGGCCGTGAAGATTTGATGGCGGAATTGCTCGCAGGCAGCCGCGCCGCGGTTTGGGTCGCAGGGTTGCGGCGCATGGGGAAAACCTCATTGTTGCGTGAAATCGAATTGCGCGTTCTGCAAAACACCGCTTCGCCTTACCTGCCGCTTTATTGGGACATGGAAGGCGCAGCGGATGACGAAACGTTGTGCGAAAGCCTGCTCGCGTCGCTCGATGAAATCTCCAGTCGTTTCGCCGTTGAAACCCATTGGGAAAAAGAAACCACGCCCGAACTGGTGCGCAAAATTCAACAGGCTGCGCGGCTGCAACAAAAAACATTGTTGTTGTTGTGTGACGAAGTGGAAGCGTTGCTAACTGTCGCGCAAGACGATCCCCACGTGCTCGCGCGCATGCGCCGCGTCATGCAAGGCAGCGCGGACCTGCGTTGCATTCTTACAGCGACGCGCCGCCTCGCACGCCTGGAAACGCTTGGCGCCACGGAAACCTCGCCGTTTCTGCACGGCTTCACGCCACCGCTTTATCTTCCTCCCTTGCGCGAAGATGAATGCCAGGCGCTGCTCCGGCAAGGAGGATTTTCAGAGCATTTGCAGGCAGAGCTTTATCGTTTGAGCGGCGGGCATCCTTTTTTGATCCAAGTTCTGGCAAAGCGCATGCTTGAGCTTGAGGATCTTGAAGAGGCGTTCAACAGTATGCAGCACGATGATGCCTTGCTGAATTTTTTTAGGGTCGATTATCAAACCCTGCAACCGGCCGAACAAGCTCTGTTGCGACGCTGCGCGCAAAGCGATTTGCGGATAAGTGAGACGGCCGCCGGCTCGCTTTCACGCACCGCTCTGCAAACCCTGCGCGCGCTCGGGCTTCTGCTGGAACAAGATGGCATGCTGCAGTTGCGCTCGCCGTTGCTCAAAACATGGCTGTCCGCGGTCGCGGCGGATGAGGCGACGAATATGATCACGGCGCCGGCCTGGCGCGCACTGCAACGCGGCGACCGCATTGGCGCGTATGAAATTCTGCATGAAATTGCGCGCGGCGGCATGGGGATGGTTTATTGCGGCCGCGATGTGCATTTGCAGCGCCTGGTCGCGCTCAAACTCATTCATCCGGAGGCCACGCATGAAGCGGCGCAGCGCGCACGCCTGCTGGCAGAAGCGCGCGCCCTCTCGCAGCTCAATCACCCCAACATTGCCGTGATTTATGCAGTCGAGTTTATCGGAGAGGCGCCGTGTTTGTGCATGGAATATCTTGAAGGTATGCGCCTGGATGACTGGGCGCATAATCCCGAAAAGAATTTCGCGGAGAAACTGGAGGTGGCGCGGCAAATCGCTTCAGCGCTGGCGGCAGCACATCGTGCCGGCATTATTCATCGTGACCTTAAGCCCAGCAACATCATCGTCAATGCGCAAAATCATGCCAAGTTGCTCGACTTCGGCATCGCGCGAAAAGTTGATGCGGCGGAACGCTTAACGCAAACCGGCCAAACGCCCGGCACGCCCGCGTACATGTCACCCGAGCAAATCAGCAATCTTGAAGTGGATGAACGAAGCGATGTCTTTTCCTTGGGGGTTTTGTTTTATGAACTGTTCACCGGCCAGCGGCCTTTCTCGGGCGACAATTTTTTTTCCCTGGCTTATGCCATCGTTAACGAAAATCCAATTTCAATCGAATTTTGGCAGATCGATTTACCGGAGGATTTGGTAAGCTTGATCAAGCGTTCACTGCAAAAACTGCCTCAAAACCGTTTTAAAGATGCACAAGAGTTGCTGCTGGCGCTTCAGCAGGTCTCAAAAAAAGCTTGACTTTCCTGGGGCAAATTACTATATCGTAGGCCATTTATAAAATAAAGATAACGTAATCTCAAGGAGGAGTGATGACTGGAGAAATCGGTCAAGTTGCCGGAAAAATTTGGCAAGCCTTGCAAGGCAAGGAAGATATGACGCCGACGAATTTAAAAAAAGCGACGGGTGCGGACGATAAGCTGTTGTGGCTCGCGCTGGGCTGGTTGGCGCGTGAAGACAATATCGATATTGCCAAAAACAAGTCGAGCTATAAGATCAATCTGAAAGCGAAATGAGAGCTCCGGCGCGTTTGCGAGCCCGGAAGGTAATTTGTCAGTTTGATGAATTATGAATTCCGATGTTTCACCGCCGTCAGCAGGGCGGAATGGCTCACGATTTTCGCCGCTGCGCAGACTCACCCCGCGCCAGCGGCGATTTTATTTTATAGCGATCATCGTGGCTGTGCTGTTCGGCGGCGGTTGGTGGTTGATCTTTGGCGGCTTGCCGAATGCTGAGGAAATCCGCGCCTATCAGCCGGAATCCACGGCGCAAGCCGGCAAAATCAATTGGGCGCGGCGATTCACGTCGCCGATTCGGATCTGGGCGCCGGCCTCTAAGATTTCGAATAAGCTGAAACAGGCCGTCATCGTCAGCGAAGACGATTTGTTTTACCAGCATGACGGCCTCAATCTCGAAATGATGAAGGAATCATTCGAGAAAAATCTCGCCCAAGGCCGTTATGCGCGCGGCGCGAGCACGATAACGATGCAATTTGCGCGCAATGCATTTTTGCACAAGCAAAAAACCTTGCGCCGGAAAGTGCGCGAAATCATTCTCACGCGCCGCATCGAAAAGGCACTTTCCAAGGATCGTATTTTGGAGCTGTATCTTAATATTATCGAATGGGGCGAGGGCATTTATGGCGCGGAGGCAGCTGCGCAGTTTTATTTCGGCAAATCCGCAGCCAATCTGGATTGGGCCGAGGCTTCGCTGCTGGCGGGCATGCTGCCGAATCCCAAATACTTCAATCCTTATAAACGGATGAAGGCCTGTCAGCGCATGCAGAAGCGTGTGCTTTGGCTGTTGCAATTGCATCGTCATCTCACGCCCGAGCAAGCGCAGGCTTGGGAAGCTTCGGGCGTTCATCTTGTGCAACGCGGCGCAGCGAAAGCGCCGCCCGCGGAAGTGGAAACCGCGGCCGGCGACACGCTGGAAGCGACGGAACTATTGCGCGCGGTTGATTCATTGGCAATACCGCCGAGCGCAACCCCGCCGGCGGAGATACCGCAGGTCATCATGACGCCGGACAGCACGATCGATCATTTGAATGCCGGCGCGCAATCCGACTCCAGCGCCCTTAAAAATTGAAAACACCGTTTCATCTCATAACTTGAACCAGAGGAGTTTGTTTCATGGCAGCAGCTTCCGATTTTCGCAATGGCATGGCCATCTTGCACAACGGCGATGTTTGGGTGATCGTCGAATTCCAGCATTTTAATCCGGGAAACTGGCGCGCGATGGTGCGCACCAAACTCAAGCACGCCAAGTCCGGACGCGTCGTCGATCACACCTTCCGCATGTCCGACAAGATCGAAGAAGTCCAGCTCGAAGAAAAAGACATGCAGTATCTCTACGAGGCCGACAATAATCTTTATTTTATGGATAATGAAACGTATGAGCAGACCTTCATCTCAGCGGATTTGTTGGGTGACCAAAAGCGTTTCTTGAAGGAAGGAAATATCTGCCATGTCATGTTTTATGAGGGCAAGGCCATTTCCGCGGAACTGCCGTTTTTCATCGAGTTCAAAGTCATCGAAGCCGAGCCGGCCGTCAAGGGCGATACGGCTACCGGCGTCATGAAAAACGCCGTGATTGAAACCGGTGCGAAAGTGCAAGTGCCGCTTTTCATCAAGGAAGGCGATAACATCAAAATCGATACTCGTACGGGCAAATATCTGGAGCGGGTGAAGTAAATCTTGCTTTGAATTTTTGAAGTTTTGGAAGGATCAGCAACGGCTCTGCCGTTGCTTTTTTGTTTTGGGATATTGCTATTCCCCGCAGCAATGGGAAAGATATGCCAAGATCTGAGAACTTTGCATTGACGTGGGAAGGGCCTTTGTCAAGCAGCAACGGCAAAGATATCAGGCACGCCCGAAACGGCAATCTGGCCAAAGCCAGTTTCAGCATTGAGCTGAAACCGCGGGAGAGGTGAGAATGGGTTTTAGCACAGCTTTATCGGAAGCGGAAAGCTTTTGCCAGCCATCGCATTCAAATTGGAGAAACTGAGCCGGGGCACGACAACTGACCAGAGTCAATTGCACCGGTTTCCGGCAATCCGCAGAGAGATACAATACAATCCCCTGGCGCAGACGAGAAGCCTTCTTAGAAACGCGATGCAGACGCTCATCAAAGATGACTCCAGAACATCAACCTCAGGGTCATATGACAATCGCATTTTTGCTTCCGGGCTTAAACCGGATATGCCGTAACGAAGAAATTGTTCGGAACATTTAACCAGCCAGCGGAACACAACGACAACTTCGATCTCGTCAAAATCTTCGTGCAAATTCAGGAAGTTCTTGTTGCAGTAAAACGTATCAAGGCTTAGAAGGTCTCGTGTGTGAGCGCCTGAGCGAACGGCGTTCAAGACTTTATCGTGGAGTCCTTCCAATTCCGGATGATTTTCAATGATGTGTTCCCACCTCTCATTCGTCAAAGAGAAGGTATTGCCATATCGATCTTGAACTTCCTCGCGCATCGCATCATCCCCTCAAATGACGGGAAAAAACTAAGCAAAAATGGTTTTGAACAAGCAAATGATTCTTCACTCCGCTTTTAGCGCCGGCAGCAACGGAATGCGCGCGGAAAAATGAACCGCAACCAGGCTCGCAAATATGCCACTAGCGAACACGGCCAGCAATGTCAATGCGAGCGAGAGCCAGGGGACTTGCGCGCCGCTGGCGGCAAGATGCGGAGCAATGGCGAGCAGCGCTGACAGGCTTCCCAGCACAAGGCCGCTGAAAATCAAAAATCCGTTCTCGAACAAAAGCATCTGGCGCAGCGTTGCCTCGCGAAAACCGAAGGCGCGCAACGTGGCCAGTTCGCCGCGGCGTTCGATTACGTTGCGCAACAGAATGATGCCCAAGCCCAGCGTGCCCAGCAGCAAACCCAGTCCGCCGAGCGTTTGAAAAACGGAGAGATAAGTATTTTCGATCACCTGAAAACCCGCCAGCTTTTCACTGGTCAATGTGGCATCGAAGCCATAATCACTCAAATCGCGTTCGAGAGATTGCGCGAGAGTTTGCGCCTGCGTCAGCGGCGCTTCCAGCAGAAAATATGAATACCCGCTTTGCCCCGGAAAGTGCTTCACAAAATTTTCTTCTGAAATCAAAATCTCGCTCTGAAAAATACTGGATTGCAGCAAAGCGACGAACCGCAATTTAATTTCCTCGCCGAATTCGTTCTTCATTGCGAAATCCTGGCCCAAGCCCAGATGCAAAATCCAGCGCGCGGAATTATAATCGCCGATGGCCGGAATCACGCCCGGTTCCGTTTCCATTTCGAGCAAATGCCAGGGATTTGCCGCAGCGCCATCAAGCGTTTCTTGAAACGCAAAACCGCCGCGTTCGATTAGCGCAGCCGGCACGCCGAGAATGCGCGGCTTTTGCGGGCGATAAAGATTCAAACAGCTCGCGTCCTCGCCGGGCAGCAAACGCATCGCTATCGCCTGCGTGAGATGCGTCAGCGCCGAGTCTTCCTCTGCCATTCCCAATTCCGACCTGCCGCTCGCGGCATTCAAATCCTGGTGCAACGGCACAGCCGATTCCGCAACCAGGGCAAACCCGCCGCCTCCGGAATTTTTGAGCAGTACTTCGTCGCCAAATTCACGCCGGCTCGCGCCCACCGCAACGATGACAAAGCACGCGCACGCGACTAACGCAATGCTCAACATGCTGCGGCCCGGCCGGCGCACGGTGTTTCTCATGCCCATCTCCAGCAACCGTGTGATCGGCAAAATACGCCGGTGGCGCTGATCTTGTTGGCGCAACCAGGATGAAATCCCGGTCAAGCCGGCGATCAACAATAAGGCGCCGCACACAAAAAATAAAACCGGCGATTGTGTCGCGCCTTGCAGCAGCGCGAATATCAACAAAACGATTGCGCTTCCGAGAGCGGACCAAGCGAGTATTGGCACAAAACGGCCGGGCTTTGTTTCCTCCATTGTTGTAACACCGTGCAACAGCGCCGGC
Organism: uncultured Cytophagia bacterium; assembly: GCA_964457925.1. GTDB lineage: Bacteria > Zhuqueibacterota > Zhuqueibacteria > Zhuqueibacterales > Zhuqueibacteraceae > Coneutiohabitans. Next base: position 72,103 of record CAYWGH010000008.1, on the reverse strand, counting down.
GCCGGTGTTTTGCGCAATTGCCTGAGCGTCAGCCAGATTGTTAATGCAATAATCGCCAAGGCCAGGATGTAGCCGAGAATCAAACTGACAGCATTGATATGGAGCTGCAGAAATGCCGTGCCAATGGCCTCAACCCACCAGGTGCGTAAACCGGTGATCAAGAGTTCGGCGTAGGCAATTGCGCCGCCCAGGCCGAGTAAACAACCGAGTCCGGCAACGACGCCGGCCTCTTGCAATGCGCGCCGTGTCACGGATTTTTGCGGAAAGCCGACGGCGCGCAAAAGACCCAGTTCATTTGCGCGTTGCTCGATGCCGAGCCGAAAGAGCATGCCCACCAACAAAGTCGCGGAGACAATGAGAAACATACTGAAGCCAATGAACAATCCGCTGAAATCCGTTGCACCCGCAGAGCCCGCCAATCCCTGCGCTTTGACGGCTTGGACTGCGAAGCCGGCCTGCTCTGGTTGAATTCGTTTCAGTAAATTTTTTTCGAGTTGGTTTTGCGTTGTCTGCAAATCCGTGCCCGGCGCTGCTGTCAGGCGAATCGCGGTCAACTTGCCAAAGCGGCTTTGCCACAAACGCTGGCCGGTTGCCAAAGCGATGAATGCCTTGGGTGTGGCGCGATATTCGTCCCAATACGCTTCATCTTTTGGGCGAATCAATTTAAGATCGATCGGGAACGGCGGATCCCACGCTTGCATATTGTCGACTTCATGAATGCCGGGAAATTCCGGCGTGAGATCACGGTTAGCGGCCAGGCCTTCGATTTGGATGACGCCTTTCACGCGAAACGGCGTCGTGCGTGTCATCAATTGTTCGCCCGGACCGACGACGTAATAACTCACGGCGACGGTATCACCCGAACTTGCCTGCAAATCTTCCGCAGCCCAGGAATTCAAAAAGATTTCATCGTCAGCGAGCGGCGGCGCAGAGGAGCCGTCAATCAAACGAAAGGCGCCGAATTCTTCCGGCAGCGAAGGCAATGCCGTGATAGTGGAATAAGGCAGCAGGTTGCCGTTTGCCGTCAGGCTGTTGGCGAGATAGGTATAAAGATGAAAATTCGGCGCGCGCATTTCCGCCAGGCTCGCATCGATGGCCGCTTGCAGCGCCGGCGCGATCAACAACTGCGGGCTGGTGAGGGCGAGTTGGCCGCCGGTTTGCGCCAGCGTTAGGCCGGTGTCTTCTAGGTTGAGTGTGCGGCGCAAGGCCTGGCGCAAAGCATGTTCGTTCGCGGCGCTTTCAGAATTTGTTCTTTGCGCAATGAACACGGCATTGGTTTTATGTTCTTCCTCCAACGCCTCCTGCAAAATGGAAAGCGCGACAAACGCATTCTGTGGAAACGTTTGCTGCGTCAGCAAACCGAACCTCCCGAGGCCGCGATCCGGCAGGATTTTGGTGACGGTGAGGCGCAGAGTTCGCACAACTTCGATGCTTCTTTTGTCGCCGAGCACGGATTCGCGGTGAATGTCGCTGGGTTGTTCGAAATTCAACAAGACTTGATCGCCGATTTGCGCATTCAACTCTTGCTGCAAGGAAGCGTTAATCACGAGAGACGGAAAGATTTGGCCGGATTTTTTTTTCAGGTGAATCTGCAGGCTGTCGCCGGCATCGTTGAAAAGGAAGGCAAAACGATGATCGATGCCGTGGATATTGATGCGAGCCGCGCGCGCGTGTGATTTGGCGTGGGTGGCGCTGCCATTCAATAGAATTGCCGGCGCGGCGGTTTCAAAATCCACTTGAAAATCAGCATCGCGGCTCAAGTCATCGGCGAGGGTCTCGCGCACGAAACGCTCAGAGAGCCATGCGTAATCGATGCGGCCCAGGCGTTCGAGCGTCAAATCGCGCAAACTGCCGCGCACGGAATCGCCGACGAGCAGCGCGCCGGTGAGCACGGCCGTGGCCACGGCTGCGCCGAGCAAAACGGCGAGATGAATGCGCCAATAATGAATCAAACTGCGGCGCATGTTCCCTCCCGCAGCTCGAAACGCCGCTGAAAGCGGCCGGCGAGATCGAGGCTGTGCGTGACGGCAATGAGAATGTTTTGTTCGTCGCGATGCAATTCAAACAAGAGCGAGGCCACCGCATTGGCGGTGTTGCGATCGAGATTGCCGGTTGGCTCGTCGCACAGCAGCAAACCCGGACGATTGATCAAGGCGCGCGCGATGGCGACCCGCTGGCGTTCGCCGCCGGAAAGCTCGGCCGGGCGATGTTCGAGCCGCGCGCCAAGTCCGACGCGCTCGAGCAGCATGCGGCCGCGTTTTTCAATATCCCGCGAGGCGGACTTGAATGCCAGCGCCGGCAGCAGCACATTTTCCAAGACGGAATACTGCGGCAGGAGATGATGATCTTGAAACACAAAGCCGATGACGTGATTGCGGAATTTCGCCAACTCCGGCTCGGAGAGCGAGAAGGGCGAGGCGCCGTTGATGGCAATCGTTCCGGAGGAAGGTTGATCCAGCGTGCCGATCAAATGCAGCAGCGTGCTTTTTCCTGAACCGGACGGCCCGAGAATGGCGAGCGATTCGCCCTGCTTCATGGTGAAGGAGACGTCGCGCAGCACGTCAACGCGGCGAGCGGAGTTGCCGAAACTTTTAGAGACTTGCGTGACGATTAGCAAAAGGGGGTTTGGGCTTTGCAATTTTTCGGCTTTGATCTGACTTAGATTCAGGTTTCGGTTTGCGGTTTTTTAGCAAGGCTTCATCGATTATCCGATTTGCTTCATGATCAAAAAAGGCTTCACCGCAGTTGGGGCATTTCCAATATTGAATAATCGGAGTCTTTGTTTTCTCGCTCTTGATGATAAACGCGTGCCGCCCCTTAATTTTTTGAATGGTTGGCGAGCCACACAATGGGCATTCTTGGAATTGCATGATCAATCTTCCAAAATAGATTTCTTTGCTGACACAATAATCTAAAAGGCTTGCCGGTCGCCCTGGCCGCGAATAATGCCTTTGGAGCAAATCAGAAGACCGTCATAGGTAAAGCTCTCAAGGATGTAAGTCTTTTCTCGGCGATTGGTTCGCCAAGCGCTTCTGGAATTTTTGACCCTGACGAACGTGGCGTTTAAAATGGATTCGAGGACATCCTCTTCTGATAGCCCATCAGCGATACGTTCGGTATCGGCTTTTTCGGTGAATATGTATTTTCGCTGAATAATCAAGCGTTTGATTTTTGTGAGGATCGGATCCATCGAGAATATACTATAGGCGTTTGACTCATTGCAAGAATTTTAAAACACGACAATTCTATTTCACGTCTCTTAATCGAGCAACTTGCACACCCTGATCTACTGTGATGGGCCAGGCGCTTCTTGAATTTTCTCGGCAATAAAATCCGGAATCGGAATGGCTTTGAGCGGGTTGCCGGATTCGATGACGCAACATGCCGAGCTGACTTGCCCGCGCGCGACCATGCTGTCGCCGTGCTTGAATTCGAATTTATACGTCATCGATTTTGTGCCTTTGCGCGCCACCATCAGATGAATATCAAGAATATCTTCGAATTTGGCCGGGCTTAAGTATTCACACGAAGCGGCCAGCCTCGGCCAGCCGATTTTTTTGCCGGCGATGGTCATATCAACGCTGGCGCCGAGCGAGCGCAAGAATTCATGCTCGGCGGTTTCCATAAAAATAAAAAAGCGGGCAAAGTGAACGATGCCCGCCAAATCCGTGTCTGCAAATTCGATGCGGCGCCGGGTGTGAAATTCAAAGGGCATATCTTGGCATTAATCAAAATGAAAAATTATTTTTGAGATTGCAAAACTTGCTCGGCATTGGGCTTTAACGGCGCCGTCTCCGGCTTATACATGGTCACCAAAAAACCGCCGAGCGCGGCCAGTAAAATTCCAGCAATAAATTGCCAGCGCAGATTCTGCCAGCCGCCGGCCGGCGGATGCAGCATCACCGCCACCAGCGCATTCACGATGGGCGCGCCCGCAAACACAATCGACATCACCACGCTGGGCGTGCCCTTTGCGCCAAAAGCAAGCAACACGCAGAATGCGCCCAGCGCGCCCACGGTTCCGGCAAGCAACGACCACAGCATGCCTTTGCCGGTGAAGCTCCAGGTTGCGCCGTTTATCGACAAAACGATCAGCGGCCCAATCACCGCCGTAATCAGATAAGCAATCCCCACGAACAAAAATGCTTTATACCGGCCATTGACGGAATCCGCCATTGCCATTTGGCCGGTGTGCAGCAAAACGCCGTAGAGTCCCCATGAAACAACCGTCATGAGCGCGAAGATCAGCCAGGTCATGCCCGGCTGCTGCGCTTCGGGTGTTGGCATGTATTTCTCCTCAGAAGATTGAAGCGGGAAGCTTGATAATTGAAAAATTGATTGGCGATTTAAGCGAGAGCCGCTTCTTTCGCAATCATCGATCTTCCCCTTTCGTGCTTTGATTCTCTCAAATACTGCCGGTAAACGGCGAGCGTCGCGTCCGCCATCTGTTCATCGCTGAAATCACGATGCACCGCCGCTTGGCCTTGCCGCCCAAGCTGCGCGCGCCGCGCCGCATCGTTGCGCAGCGCCAAAATGCCTTCGGCGAGGGCGGAGGCCGAATTCGGTTCCACCAGAATGCCGCCGCCGGTTGCGTGCAGCAATTCCGGGAATGTGCCGTGGCGAGGCTGCACCACGGGCACGCCGTTCGCCAGCGCTTCCAACACGTACAAGCCTTTCGGCTCCTGGTAAACTGTGGGTACGGACAGCAGATGCAGGCTTTGCAGGAAATTTATCTTCTCGGCGCGCGTGACTTCGCCGGCGTACTCGAATGCTTCGCGCAGCTTCGAGGCCTGAATCTTCTTTTGAATATCCGCAAAGTACTTTTGATCCTTCGGGCTGAGATAGCCGGCAATTTTGAGCTTGAACGGATTCGGCTGAAACGTTTCCGCCAATTGCTGCATGGCTTCGACGAGCAGATGCAAGCCCTTTTCGGGGCAAAGGCGCGCGAGATAGCCGACAACGAAGGCATCACCACTTTTGGTTTCGAGCGCGTTTCCATGATCGCGCAAATTGATGCCGAGCTTCACGACATGAATTCTCTCCGCGGGAACAGCCAGATAATCCGCCATGAAATCGGCATAATATTGGCTGGTGGCGATGAAGCCGTCAATCTCACGCGCCCGCTCGCGAAGCAGCTTTTTTGCCTGTGATTTGTATGGCTCGATCAATTCTTCCAGGAAAAGATCTTCGCCTTGCAAGGCGCACAAAATCGGCGCACCCAAAGTTTTTTTCAGCTCGCGCGCCATGCCCACAAACATGGAGTTGGTCAACTGCACCAGCTCCGGCTGATAGGATTCTTTGAGCCATTGCGCCAATTTCTCCAGCTCTTTCTTTTGATGTCCTTCTTCTCCGGCAAGCACGGAAACCGTAAGGCTGCCCAAATCTTTGGCGTTGGTGGAGGAACTGAAACGGGACACCCAGTTCAACAACGCGCGATTGTTGAGCAGGCGATCAACCACCCGGGGCGTGCGGCGAAACAGGGAAAATTTTTCCTGCAAATAGACATTGATGCCGCCGTAGAAAATATCATTGACAGCGACATTGGCCTCGTCGGTTCGCAGCGGTGTGTAGGTTGGAATGAGCGCGACCTCCTGGCCTTTTTTCAGCAGCGCGGCGGCGAGGGTATTGTCATGCAGGCAACTGCCGCAATACATGCCGGCCGCGCCCGCAGCGATGTAGGCGATTCGCATAGTGCTTGTAACGTAGCCGTCAACGGCGGTTATGAAACCCGCGCTTTTTCGGGTTGATATGAAACGTCTTTTGCAGAAATATGTCCATCCGTCGCGAAAAATTTGTCAAGCGTTGACGCCGCCGGGGGCTTGGTCAACAGCGAGCCGATGATCATGGCGGCAGCCGAGCCGGCCAGAATTACGGCCACGGGCATGATGCCGGTTCCACCGACGGTGTACCCGGGATTGTCCGAGCCTTTCACGAAAAAATAAATCCACAAAACCACGACGGTCAGCACCGAGGCAAACGCGCCATATTTCGTGCTGCGCTTCCAGAAAATTGCAGCCGCCACCACGGGAAACATTGCGGCAAAGCCGGTGAAGGCCCAAACACTGATTTTGAAAATGCTGCGATCAACGACGAGTGACAACAAATACGTGGCAACAATGATAACCACGATAAACAGCCGGCCAAACCACACCTGCTGTCTCTCATTCATCTTATCGTGAAAACCGTAATGCCGGACAATATCTTGGGTGAACATCGTTCCCATTGCAAGCGTTTGCGAATCCATGGAGTTCATGATCGCTGACAACACACCCGCACCGAGAAATCCCGCCAGAATGCCGGGCGCATAATGTTCAATCATGCGCGCCAGCACGGAATTCACCGCCGGCCCCTGAAGATTGGGAAATTCAACGTGGCCCAATACGCCGAGCAGCACGCTGGGAACCCAAACCAGCGCAATGCAAAGAGGATAAAATATCAGGCCATAGCGAAACGTATCCGCGCGCTTGGCTGTCAGCCAGTGCAAAAACATATGTGGAAACATGCCGACGGAAAGCGGGATGCAAGTGTAGCTCAACAATTGCAGGGGTTTGATGTTTTCGCCGCGAATCAGCAGCTCGGGGTGCTTTTCCGCCACCAGCATCATTCCGGCTTCGACACCGCCGAGCTTGCGGAAAATCACGATGAACGCCGCGATGCCGAACGTCATGAACACCAGTACTTGAAACGTATTGACCCACACCGTGCCGCGCATGCCGCCATAGGCGACATACGCAAGCGTGACCGCGCTGACGATCAGGCCGCCGACCCAAACCGGAATCTGGCCGTCGGTGATTTGATTCAGCGTAATGCCGCTGCCCATGAAACCCACGAGAATGTAGGGAATCATCAGCGCGGAGATGACGAAGAACAGCAGCAAGCCCAGGCCGTCAGATTCATAGCGCTCGCGGAAATATTGGATCTGGGTGAGATAACCGTGCCGTTTGCCGAGCGACCACACGCGCGTGCCGATGAAATAGAACACCGAGGGAATGACCAGCGCCGAGGAGGAGGCCATTAAGGAAAACACGCCAATGCCTTCGTGATAGGCCTCGCCGGAGGCGCCGAGAATCGCGAAAGCTGTCATGTTCGCGCCGAACAGCGACATTAACAGCAAGAATGGTCCAAAGCTGCGGCTGGCAACAAAATAGTCTTCGCCGGTGCCGCGAAAAAGCTTGTGGCTCAACGTGCCGACAAGCACCACTAAAATGAGATAAACAAAGATCACCGTTGTCGTCATGCTTTCGGCTCCTTGTAATCGTCGACTTCAAGGTGATCGGGCCAGGCGTAGGTCACCAGCAAATACATCATCACGCATGCGGCCAGGCAGAAGCCGAAATGATAAACCAAGCCCACCGGCATGCCCAACACCAGGCTGCCATCGTTCCACAGCCAAAGATCGTTGTGCAGCCAGTAGAGCACGAATAATGCCCCATACAGCAGCTTTTGCACGGATTTGTTTTTCACGCGTTCTCCCTGGATTGTTTGTGAAAACGGCTTGCCTCAGGCCGGCATAATAAAAATGAAAATGCTCGAAAACAAGCGGAGTTTGCCGCTTCACAACCGGAATTCCGCGGCGCAGGAAATGGTAAACGGATTGCCCGGCAAAACCGAGCCGGCGCCGTAGCCGCGCGTTTCGTATTTCGTGTTGGTGACGTTTTTGGCGTTCAGGCTCCAGCTCCAGTTGCCCAGGCGATAATAGATCATCGCGTCGAGCGTGAAATAACCGTCGATCTCAAACCCGTTGTCTTCGTCGATGAATTGTGGACTCACATAGCGACCGCCTGCGCCGAAGCCGAGATTATTGCTGATGGCTTTGGTGGCCCAAAGATTCAAGATATGCTTGGGCGCAAAGGCCGGCGTGTTGCCGGAGCGATCCACGCGCTGCGGCACAGGTCCGGCTTGGGTTGGCACGAGAACGTCTTCGGCAAAACTCGTCAATTCCGCATCATTGAAGGCATAAGCAGCATACGTCTGCAAGCCTGTTGCAGGCTGCGCGGCCACATCGATTTCAAAACCGCGTGAGCGTTGTTCGCCGCTGAGATAGCGCAGTCCGCTGTAGTCGGGAATGATCAGATCGTTCTTGTCAAGCTGGTAAACCGCCAGGCTGGTGTTGAGTCTGCCGTTGAGAAATTGCGTTTTCACGCCGCCTTCGATTTGCTGGCTTTCCTCGGCATTGATATCTTCGACCACCTGAGTCGAGGGCGGGCCAAACGCGCGGGCGCCGTTGGCATAAAATGAGAGGTTTTGGGTCGGCGAGAAAATCAATCCCAGCATGGGGCTGAATTTTTTATAGTCGCGCGTCGTGGAAATGCTGAAGAGCTGGCCTTGTACCGGAATCGCATGCGTGTCTTCGTAATCGATCACGTCGAATCTGCCGCCGATCAGCGTTTGGAATTTTTCCGAAAAAAAGATTTGATCGACAAGATACGGCGCGAGGTTCAGGCTGCGCGCGTCATTTTGCAAGAAGGGAAAAGGGTTGACGGCCGTTGCCGATTCTTGCGGCGACTCCAGGTTCATCGCCGGCAAATCCGCAACAGCCAGGGTGAATTCGTCGCCGAGGCGGTTCAGCTCGACGCCGGCCAGGATTTGATGCCGCACGCTGCCGGTATTGAAACGAAGCAACGCTTCGAATTGATTGCCGGCCAATTTTTGGCGATCGTCGAGCGCCGTGAGCGAGCGAAAAACAAAGTTGCCGAATTGCGTCGGAAATGCGCCGAACAGCAGCGTGCCGTCGGATTGCCAATCCAAATCCGTATAATAAAACTTATTGCGCAGCGTGAAACTGTCGCTCAGACGCATCTCGAAATCGAGGCGGCCGCGCAAAATGGTTTGATCGGAAACATCAAAGGGCGATTGGTACGATTGCGTGCGCGGCACGTTGGGAATTTCGTTGTTCAGCAGCGGCAAACCGGAATCCGGTTGATACTTGCTTTTGACATATTCGAAATTCGCCGTCACCGAGGTTTTGGCATTCACCCGCCAGGTGAGCGCAGGATTGATGCTGAGATTTTCGTTGTCTTTATTGTCGCGGTAATTTTCCGAGTCCTGCCAGAGCGCATTCGCGCGGAAGGCCACGTTTTTCGCGGTATTCGTCACGCCGAAATCCAGCGTGCCGCGATACGAGCTGAAATGGCCGGCAGAGCCGCTGGCATGGAAAAAGTTCTTGAAGTGCGGTTGCTTGCGCACGAGATTGACCGCCCCGGAAAGCGGATTGCCGCCATACAAGAATGCGCCCGGCCCCTTCAACACTTCGACGCGCTCGATATTGTAAAGATTGTAGAATGTGACTTCGGGTTCTGCCGCGCCGTCAGTGAGCACCAGCCCGCTGGTCAGCGATTCAAAGCCGCGAATCACGAAGTAATCGAACGCGCCAAAACCGGTTTGCACGTTGACGCCGCTGACGTTGTTCAACGCATCACCCAGCACGACGGCGTTTTGATTTTCGATGAGAGAATTGGTGACAACACCGACGCTCGCGGGCGTTAGGCGCAGCGCCAGCGGAAATTTTGCCGCCGCGCTATTCGAAGTTGGCAATGGCGCAATACGCTCGGCGATGACGAGCACGGTATCGGAGGAAATATAGCTTTTGCCCGGCTCGGTCTGGGCGAAACTGCTGCCCGCGGCTGTGGCCAGCACTGCCAGGCTTGCAAATAGAAGCTTTGCTTTCATAGTTGCTCAAATTGCCTTTCCTGGTTAAAAGTGAATGTTAACCCGAGTTTTTCATAAAACTCAACCACGAAGACACAAAGGCGCGAAGAATAACTCAGGTTAAAAACGATTTTATTTTTCGATATAAACCCGCGGCAGCCGCACGCTCCAGCGCGTCATGATGTCGTAGGAAACCGTCCCGCCCCAGGCCGCGAGATCGTGCACGGAAATCTCGTCCCCGCTTTGTTGGCCCATGATTACGGCTTCATCCCACACCCGCGCTTGCGGGATGTCTGTGACGTCGATCATCATCGCGTCCATGGCATTGCCGCCGATGATTGACGCGCGCCTGCCATTCACCAAAACATGACCCGTGTTGCGCACACGCGGAAAGCCGTCGCCGTAGCCAAGCGGGAGAACGGCAATCGTGCGCGGCGATTCCGCGCGATAGCGCATGCCATAACCCACCGTGTCACCGGGTTCGATTTGCTTGATCGCCGCCAGGCGCGACTTGACTGACATAACCGGCTGCAGGCCCGGTATGCGCCGGCACACTTGCGAGGGATAAACGCCCAGCGGCAAAATTCCCATGCGCACCATGTCGAAATGCGCTTGCGGAAGGTCGAGATAGCCGCCGCTGTTGCAGGTGTGCAGCAGCGGCTCACCAGCGTGCGGCGAATTGCACAGTAAGACTGTGTTGCTGCGGATTTGTTGCACGGCCTCCTGGAAGCGCCGGAGCTGTTCCAGGGCAAATGTTTTGTCAAGCTCGTCGGACATGGCGAAATGCGTCATTAATCCAGCGAGTTGCAAATTGGCAAGTTGCAAAATCTCTTCGACAACCGGCAACACTTTTGTCCAGCGCACGCCATAACGATTCATGCCGGTATCGATTTCGATATGCACGCGCGCACGCTTGCCCTGTTTGACCGCGATGCTGTTCAGATTTTTCGCCGCCGCCGCGTCATTCGTAAAAATTTGAAAGCCGTGGGCCAGGCAGATTTCCAATTCAGATTGAGGCCGTTCGCCGAAAATTAAAATTGGCGTTTGCAAGCCGGCGTGATGCAGTTCGAGCGCTTCGTCGAGCGTGGCCACGGCAAGATAAGCCGCGCCCGCACCAGTTGTTGCCCGTGCGATTTCCACCGCGCCATGGCCGTAAGCTTGATCTTTCACCACCGAACACCACTTCACATGCGGCGGCATATCCGTCCGGATGATTTCCAAATTGCGGCGGAGTTGCCCGAGATCGATTTCCACCCAAGCCGGGCGGAGCGGAGTTTGAGGCTGGCGCAGGGAGATCATGAGTTTTGCTCAAAAAAATTTGCTTCATAAGACGGCATCAACCTGGTGATGGCACATTGCACGAGAGCACTAAGTGCGGCCGAAAACTCTTTTAAGTGCATATCCTATCGAAATGTCATTCAGGCGAATCTTGTGAAGTCCGCGGCAATTTTGCCGGTAATTTCACAAGCGCCCTGCTGGAGGACGTACAAAAATGGATAAAATTTTTTAGGTAGCAGAGTACTAGCCGCACATGTTTTTCAGTGAGTTCGATTTTGGTTTGGCTTGAAAAGCAGAATTCAGCACAAAGAACAATTCCATACGGCAAGCTAAAATCTTCTCATACATTTGCAACTCTAATCTCAAATGATTACATTTATTGCGCAACAGGAGCCGGGAACTCTGGCGAAAACTGACCGTAAACGGCGGTCAAAACTAACAACTCAAATTAATGAAAGCCGTCTCATGGAAACTTTACGACTTGAAAACGTCTCCAAAAGCTTCGATAAGGTCGAGGCTGTGAAGAGCCTGAGTTTCAGTGTACCGCCCGGTACGATGTATGGTTTTCTAGGCCCGAACGGCGCCGGCAAAACTACCACGCTGCGCATGATTATGGAAATCATTTTGCCGGACGCCGGGGCGATTCACCTGCTCGGGCAGCCGAATGCGTTGCATCTGCGCGACCGTGTCGGCTATTTGCCTGAAGAGCGCGGCCTTTATCGCAAGATGAAAGTTCACGAAGCGCTGCACTTTTTTGCCGAGTTGAAAGGCATGCGCAAAAAGGATTATCTTGCCAAAGTGAATATCTGGCTTGATCGCTTCGATTTAGGCCCGGCACGCGACAAAAAGGTCGAGGAGTTATCGAAGGGCAATCAACAAAAGCTGCAATTCCTGACGACCGTGCTGCACGAGCCGGATTTGGTGATTTTGGATGAGCCGTTCATGGGGCTTGATCCGCTCAACGTGCAGCTCGTGAAAGACGTGATGCTCGAGCAGAAAAAACGCGGCGCAGCCATCGTTTTTTCCACGCATCAGATGCATGAAGCCGAACGCTTGTGCGACGCGATCTGCCTGATCAATCGCGGCGAAAAAATGTTGGACGGCAATTTGGCGGGCATCAAGAAAAGCTATGGCCCCAAAAATATTATTTTATCCTACACCGGCAAATCCGATTATTTGCAAGATCAAACACTGGTCGAGCATTATAACGACTATGGCCAATATGTCGAAGTCACGTTGCAAAAGGGTGTCGCCCCCAGAGCGTTTTTGTATCGCGCGCTCGAGCACGCGGAGATTACGCGTTTCGAAGTCGCCGAACCGTCGTTGCATGAAATTTTCCTGTCAGTGGTAAAATCGAATTAAGGGAGCGAGAGATGGCATCCACTTCAACCGTCCCGCAAGATCGCGCGGGCAACCTCGTCAAAATGTTCACGGTCATGCGCCGCGAGTTTCTCTCGCGTGTGAAAACCAAAGGCTTCATCATCGGCACGATTCTCATGCCCCTGTTTATCGTCGGCATCTTCGGCGTGCAAATCTGGCTGGCCACCATTTCTTCGGACGAGATCAAAAAAATCGGCGTGCTCGATCAAACCGGGGAATTGTATGCGAGTTTGGAAAGCAATCTCGACGCCAAAACGGAAAATGGGACTCGCCTCTTTAATCTGGAAAAAGTCGAGATGATGAATGATCTCGAGACCTCCAAGAAAGTGCTCGCTGAGCGCGTCGATGCCGGCGATCTCGATTACTACGTCATACTGGATCACGGCATTTACGAGAATAATCACGCCGAAATTTACGGCAAAACCGCCAGCGATTTCCGCAAAAATGGTGAGATCGAGAGCGCCATCACCAAAGCCGTCATTGATCAGCGCTTGACCCGCAGCGGCCTGGATGGCGAAAACATCCGCAAATTGATGAAACCCGTCAGGCTGGAAGCCTTCAAGATCAGCGGCGAGGGCAAAGAACAAAAGGAAAGCGAAATGAAAATCGTCATCGCGTGGATTCTGTGCTTCTTTTTGTACATGGCGATGATACTCTATGGCGCGATCATTTTGCGCAGCGTTTTGGAAGAGAAAACCTCGCGCGTGGTGGAATCCGTGGTTTCCTCGGTGAAGCCGTTTTATCTGATGGCCGGCAAGCTGCTCGGCGTTGGCGCCATGGGTTTGACGCAATTTCTGATTTGGGCGACCGTGGCCGGCCTGGTTTCGTTTTATGGCGTCACGGTGGCAGGCATGCTGGGCGCCAATGCCGGCCCGGGAGTCGAGTTGACGCACATTCCGCTGGCGGTGCTGGGTTACTTCGTATTGTTTTTTGTGTTGGGATATTTTTTGTATGCGACGTTGTATGCCGGCGTTGGTTCGCTGGTCAATTCTGATCAAGACGCCCAACACATGGCAATGCCGATTACGATGATTTTTATGGCGGCGTTTTTTTGCAGTATCTACATCATCAATAACCCCACCGCCACCGCGACCAAAGTGTTGTCGTTGATTCCGTTCTTTGCGCCGATCACCATGATGACGCGCATTGCGATGGAAACCGCGACCCCGGCGGAAATTGTTGTGTCCATTGTGCTGATGATTGTCACGTTGATCGGTTGCGTCTGGCTTTCGGCCAAAATCTTTCGCGTTGGTGTGTTGATGTACGGCAAACGGCCGACGCTCCCTGAAGTCATCAAATGGATTCGCTATGCCTGATGAATGTGTAAACGGCTTTGCAATTCATCTGAAAGGCCTGCTGAAGGGGCTTTTGTGAGCTGTTCGAGGCTTTTACAAAGCCCCTCCGGGATGACATCGAAGATGGATATATTTTTCAAGGCAACAGAGTTCTGGTTTTTATATGCGGAGTGAATCAGGATCGCGTGTTGCCGGATGATCATTTTTTCAAAACTCGCGCGATCGGCTCTTTTGGAACAGGCCGATTTTGAGATAATCATCATCCGCAAAATCTGCGCTAATCGGCACTTCTTCTTGCAGATTGAAATCGCGTGCGAATAAACTCAAGAATTTTTCCCGTGAGATGCCGCGAAAGTTCGTGCTGGCGAGCAAATAGCCCTTTGGCCGAAGCACACGCGCGAGATCCGGCATTATTGCTTTAAAGCTTTTTTCAAGCGTGAAGCGGCTGCCGGATTTTTGCGTGGCATAGGTCGGCGGGTCGCAAACGATCAAATCGAACGCCTGTTCCTTTTGCTTATGCAGGAATTTCAGCGCATCCTCACGGCGTTGACGCACAACGGTCACGCCGTTCAATGTCTGATTGTCTTTCGCCCAATTCAGCCACTTGGCGCTGCTATCAACTTCGATCACGCGACCGGCCCCGGCCTTTGCCGCAGCTAGGGAAAACCCTCCAGTATAAGAAAAGAGATTTAAGACTTCTCCGCCAGGCTTGACAATTTCTTTGATTTTTTGCCGCGCGTCTTTGATATCCAAAAATAAGCCTGTGTTGTGGCCCTCCTGAAACGATACGGTGAATTGCAGATCATATTCACGAATCACGAAGCGCAGCGGCGGCAATATCCCGAACAGCAGATCGGATTGCAACGGCGCAACGGCAGTCTCACGAGCATGTGAAAGATTTTCCGGCCGGAATTTGGCGATGGCACCGTGGACCGGCATACCCGCAGCCGTGAGCGCCTCTGCCGCGCTTGCGGCAATCACGGCCAGATTCTCACGGAGAAAATTTTCATAATAAATGAGCAACACATAGCCGGCATAGTAATCGATCGTCAAGCCATAGCCGAGTTCATGATGGCAAACGCGAAAGGCCGTACAGGTTCCGAAAAACTGCCGGCGCCGGAGGAGCGCGCGTGCAAGCGTTTCACGAATTTGATTCATATGCCCACGTGTTCACATTTGTTCAAGTGCCGGCAAAATGTGGGAAAAATGCTAGAAAATCAAGCGCAAGATTGCCGGCAAGCGAATAATTATACTCCGGTCATACACGCATTGGGTTCCTTGCGTTCAAGCGGCTTTATTTCGCTTGACACTTTTCGATTATTTTTCTATTATTGCGCGGCATTTTTGAGTCGCTTGAAACGAACTCAACGCCTTGCGCAATCTTCATTTCATATTTGTAACACTTCAAGGCATGGCTTAGAAGGTTTATTCGCATGTTAATTTCCGTTCGAGTTGATCGTGTGACGCTGGATACGACCGCGAATCGTTTTGTCGTCATTTTGAAAGATGATGTGCATAGTCGTTGGCTCCCCATTGTGGTCGGATCCTCGGAAGCGCAAGCGATCGCGTTGCAAATGGAAAATATCATTCCGCCGCGGCCATTGACGCACGATTTGATGAAAAGCTTGCTGGATTCGATCGAAGCGCGCATCTCGCGCATCGTGATCAATGATTTGCGGGAAAATACCTATTACGCGATCGTGGGTGTGAAGCTCAACGGCCAACACGTGGAAGTCGATGCGCGGCCGAGCGACGCGATTGCGTTGGCGCTGCGCACGCAAGCCCCGATTTTCGTGTCGGATGACGTCATGAAAAAAGCTTCGGTATCGGACAAGGAGGCGGAACGTGCGGAAGACGCTCCGCCCTCGGATCCCATCGAACGCTTGACGCTGGAGATGCAAAAGGCGATCGAAGATGAACGCTATGAAGACGCGGCCCGCTTGCGTGACGAAATTAACGCACGCAAAAAAGATCGCCGCGGCGAGCGCTGAGTTATTCTGCCAACACCAGTCAGGAGCGTAGTTCCGCGCCGCGGGATTATGCTTTTTTATTTTATGGAAGTCATTGCCCCCACCCAAAAGCGCAAAACGCAAGCCCGAGCCCGCGAGCAGCATATCCCGCGGTATCACGTGATTTTGCTGGACGACGACGAGCACACCTACGACTATGTGATTGAAATGCTGATGAAGATTTTCAATCACAGCCGCGAGCGCGCGTTCCTGATGGCTTGCGAAGTCGATGCGCGCGGACGCGTGATCGTCGATACCACAACGCTCGAACGCGCCGAGTTCAAACGCGATCAAATCCATGCTTATGGCGCGGATTGGCGCATCCCTCATTGCAAAGGCTCCATGAGCGCTTGCATCGAACCATCCGAGGACGAATGTCTATGACCATCAGACCTTTGCGCACCGCCGATTTTGAATCCGCCCTCGCCATTTGGAATCGCAGCGCCGCTTTCGATCAAATGACGCCCGAGCTTTTTGATGAAAAAGTCCTCGATGATCCGGATTATGATCCCCATCTCGTTTTGCTGGCCGAGCAGGAAAACCGCCCGGCCGGTTTCATCATGGGCGTCAAACGCCGCGCTTCTGCGGAGAGTTTGGGTTATGTCAAATTGCTGGCGGTTGACCCGAGCATGCGCCGCCGGGGCATCGGCAAGCAACTGCTGCAAACCCTTGAGCAAAAACTTCGCGCCGCCGGCGCAAAAGCGCTGCGCGTCTTTGAGAGCAATCCCAATTACCTTACCCCCGGTATCGATCCGCGTTACACCGAAACCGTGGTCTTTTTCGAAGGGCAGGGGTACGAACGTTTCAGCGACACCTCGAATTTGGAGGCCGATCTTGTCACGCGCAGTTTCGATACAAAAGCCGAGGAAGAAAAATTGCGCCGCGAGGGCATCGACATTCGCCGCGCGATGATGGCGGACGGCGATGATGTGATGGCGTTGTTGCAGCGGCTGTGGCCGGCGTGGATCCCGGAAGTCGAACGCGCGCTGTCGAATTATCCCATCACCCTGCATCTGGCCTGGCATCAGCAAAAAGTGGTGGCGTTTTCAGCTTACGACGGCAACAATCTCAACACCGGCTGGTTCGGCCCGATGGGAACGGATCCCGATTATCGCGGCAAAAATCTTGGCGGCGTTTTGCTGCTGCGTTGTCTTGCGGATATCAAAGCGCAAGGCCATCGCCGCGCCATCATTCCCTGGGTGGGGCCATATGGTTTTTATCTGCATCATGCCGGCGCCAAAATCGCGCGTGTCTTCTGGCGGTATCGCAAGAAATTGTAGCAGCGGCTGCCAGCATCCGTCAATCCCTCCACAAGATTTTATCATACCTGGATCGTGAATGAACAGAATCAACGTTGTCTCCCGAGTGCAAATCACCTTGCTGGCAATCATCATTCCAATTCTCACACAAGCGCAGGTCAAACCCGGCATCGAAGTCTTGTTGGCCGAGAACATCGATCTTATTCGCGGCAAGCAGGTGGGACTCATCACCAACCCGACGGGCGTCACCTCCGAGTTGGTGTCAACGATTGATGCGCTGCATTCGCATCCCGACGTCAAGCTGGTGGCCTTGTTCGGCCCGGAGCATGGCGTGCGCGGCGACGTTTTTGCCGGTGAATATGTGGCAGACACGATTGATACCCGCACCGGCATTCCGGCGTTTTCCCTGTATGGTAAAAATCGCGCGCCAACACCGGAGATGCTGCGCAATGTCGATATTCTGATTTATGATATTCAAGACATCGGCTCGCGCGCCTACACCTACATCTACACCATGGCGCTGTCGATGCAAGCGGCAGCCAAGCAGGGCATTCCCTTTATCGTGCTTGATCGCCCGAACCCGCTCGGCGGCGAGTTGATTGAAGGCCCGATTTTAGATGAACGTTTTAAGTCGTTCATCGGGCTTTATCCGATTCCTTACATCTACGGCTTGACTGCAGGCGAGCTGGCCAAATACTTTAATGAAGAATACCAGTTCGGCGCAAATCTGATCGTCGTGCCGATGCGCGGTTGGCGGCGTTATATGCTGTTCGAGGAAACACGATTGCCCTGGGTGCCAACTTCGCCGCATGTGCCGCATGCGCAAACGGTTTTTCATATTGCCGCAACCGGCTGCATGGGTGAACTATCCGCGGTGAACGAGGGCGTGGGATACACGCTGCCGTTCGAGCTGCTTGGCCACACCTGGATTGACGGGCCGCAACTCGCGGCAGAATTGAATGCGCAAAAATTGCCGGGGGTGCTTTTCCGTCCCCTGTATTATCGCCCCTACTACTTCGGCCATAAAGATATGCAGCTTTCCGGCGTGCAAATACACTTGACGGCGCCACAGATATTTCGCCCGATGCTGACGCAATTGTATATTTTATCCGCGCTGCTCAAGCTTTATCCGAATCAAAATATTTTTAATCCGGCGCGCGTCAAAAGCTTCGATCAAGCCATGGGAACGGATTCGGTGCGGATACGGTTGGTGCGCGGCGAGTCGCCGGCAAAGATTTATCTTTCGTGGAATGAGGCCTTGGACGAGTATCGCGAAAAGCGCAAACGCTATTTGCTTTACGGCGATTTCGATCCCGCTCAGGATAGCAGCAAGGTGAAATCGCCCAGTCGAACGAAAACACCGGGAAAGAAACGCTGACCGGCATGAGGATCATTGCCTGTCTTGCATATAAAGTAGTGACTATTCTCAATACAGGTAAATGAGGAGCCATAAGATGACTGCCTCGGCATATGCTCAGAAGTCTGCTCAACAATTTCGAAAACTGGCATAATATAAAGCGCCTTCTCCAGGCGTTATGAAATTTTTCTGAATCTCGCCTCTGCTTCTGACAGCGTCTCTTCTTTTTTGCAAAAACAAAACCTCACCTGCGTCCGGCCATCGGAGGGATTGCGATAAAAACTCGACCCCGGCACCGAAGCCACGCCGATTTCCTTGATCATCCAACGCGCAAAATCATTGTCATTTGTGTGGCCGGTTTGCTGCATCAACTTCACGGCATCCGTCATGATGTAGTACGCGCCGCGCGGCGTCCAGCAATGGAATCCTGCTGCTGCCAAAACCGACAGCAAACGATTGCGTTTTTGCAAATAGCTCGCGGCCAATTCGCGGTAATACTCTTCGCCGAGGTGCAACGCCACGGCGGCTGCTTCTTGCAGCGGCGCGGCCGCGCCGACGGTGAGGAAATCATGCACTTTGCGAATGGCATTCGTTTGCTTTTCCGGCGCAATCGCCCAGCCCACGCGCCAACCGGTGAGACTATAGGTTTTCGAAATCGCGTTGATGGTCACCGTGCGCTCAGCCATGCCTTCGAGGCTGGCAAGGCTGATATGCTCTGAGCCTTCATACAAAATATGCTCGTAGATTTCGTCCGTGATGGCAAACACCTCCCACTCCTGGCAGAGATTAGCAATAATCTGCAATTCTTCACGTGAAAAGACTTTGCCGGTGGGATTGTTGGGTGTGTTGATGATGATCGCGCGCGTGCGTTGAGTGAAAGCGTTGCGCAGCTCGCGTTCGTCGAAACTCCAGTCCGGCGGACGCAATTTTACGAAACGCGGGGTGGCGTGGGAGAGACGGGTGTCCGGCCCGTAATTCTCATAAAACGGCTCAAAGATGATGACTTCATCGCCCGAATTGATTAACGCGAGTAATGCGGCGATCATCGCTTCGGTCGAACCGCAAGTGACGGTTATGTTTTTTGCGGGATCCACCTGCATGTGGTTATAGCGCAGCGCTTTTTCGGCAATCGCTTCCCGCAGCTTGACGGCGCCCCAGGTGATGGCATATTGATTGATATCCGCGCGAATGGCTGCGACCGCCGCTTCTTTAACCTCGTGCGGCGCCGCAAAATCCGGAAAACCCTGCGAGAGGTTGACGCCGCCGTGCAGCAGCGTGAGCCGTGTCATCTCACGAATGACGGACTCCGTGAACGACTCAGTAATGTGAGAGACAGGAGGTTTCATGGTTGTGCCAATGTTTTGCGAGTCAATCGGGACAACATCATTTTGCCGCTCGCAACATAACATCGCCGCCGAAAATCCACAAGCAGAATATCAATCAAACCCGCCGTTCGTGAAAATAATAATCCCACAAAAGCAGTTGTTGAGCATGCTTCTGTGGGATTCTTTTGCGCAACGGGAAAGGTCAGCCGGCAAAAATTCCGTCGTGAAGAATTCCAACGCTTGAGCTTAACGTTAACGCCCTTTGCGGATCACGATGTTGCCGCCGCTGGTGCGCAAGCTGATGATATCGCCGCCGCCATTGATCTCGCCCTCGCCGCGAATGTATCTGCCCGCGCGCTCGCCTTTGTCATCACGCTCAATGCGCAGCGGAAAATCGGATTGGATATCATAGCGCTCGCCCCAGTTCCAGCCGTCTCCGAGTCGAATCTCGGCATAAATTTTCGCGGGCAGTTTTGCCGGAATAGTCAATTCCACTTCACCGCCGCTGCTGCTTAGGCTGAGATCATGCGGCTTGCTGAAATCCGCTAACGTCATTTCAACTGAAACCGTGCCGCCGGAGGTCGAAGCTTGCAGCCTTGCCATCAGGTCGCGAACAGTGATATCGCCGCCGGAGGTGCGTAGATTCGCCGGGCCTAATAACGTGGTTGCACGAACGTCGCCGCCGGAGGTCGAAGCTTCGATTTCGCCTTTGATATTGCGCAAAACGACGTCGCCGCCGGAGGTGCTGACTGAAACGTTGCCACTGGTGTTTTCAACCTCGAGGTTGCCGCCCGAGGTTTTGGCGACAACGGCGCCCGTGACGTCAATAATGTCGATGTTGCCGCCGCTAGTGCGTAAATCAACCGTTTGGTTCGCGCCGCGCAGCGAGATGTTACCGCCTGAGGTTTGCCCGTCGAGCGCGCCTTTAATGCCTTCCAATTCCATATTGCCGCCGGAGGTTTTCACGGATACGCGGCCCTCGGCGCTGCGCACTGTGACATCGCCACCCGAGGTCGACGCGCGCACTTCGCCGCTGGTTTCGAACAGATCGACATTGCCGCCGGAAGTGCGCAGCTTGATTGTGCCTTTCACTTGGCTGATGCTTAGATCCCCGCCGCTGGTGCCAATATCCAGGTTGAAGCGGGAGGGCACGGAAATGCGAAAGTGCGAATCGCTCGAACGGCGCGGCCGGTCACGACCTTCAACCAAAATGATATCGCCAGTTTGTGAGTATGAAGCTTGACAGGCCTCCAGCACGCGTTTGGCCTCTTCCATCGTGAAGACTTCCATGTTCACCGTTTCAAAAATCTCCACCTTGTTTTGTTCCCAAGCTTTGACGGTGACATCGCCGGTAATCTCGCGCATTTCGAGCGAGCCTTGCGCGCCGGCTTTGAATTCTTTTTTGATTTCAGCAACGTAGCGCCGGCCTTCTTGTCGAATCTCCTGGCTAAACAGGTCGCCGGCCAACGCCAGGCCAAAACACGCATAGACAATCAATAATCGGCTTTTCATGAATGAGACTCCGGTGGTTAAGAAATGTTATAAGGAATCCGAATAGATGCTTTGCAACAGCCGTCTTGCTTCCAAACGAATATATGTATTCGAATCGCTTGCTGCCGCCGCCTCAAAGGCTGAGGTCTCTTGCTGATCGAACGGGACGCGATTGAGCGCGGTCAACGCTTCGATGCGAACCGCCGGGTTGGCGTCGCGCAACAACGTTTGAATCAACGCGCTTTTGATGTTCGGTGTCAGCGCGAAATTTTTCAGCGCGGCTACTGCTTTGAGACGCACGCCGTCATTGGCGTCGTGCGCCAGGACATAAAGCAAAGCTTCGGTAAGATCATCATCCGGGGCTAGCGCCATCGCTGCTGCGCTTGTTTGGTTGACGGCTTTCAACGCTTTCAAGCGCAAGCCGATTTGTTCCTGTTCGCGCATGGTGTGCGCCAGCACTTGACGAATCTCCGGATCAGACATCGTGCCGCGCAGAGAAACGTTGTTCACCATACTGAATTCGATTTCGATCTGGCCGGAAACCGGATCAATGTGTATGCGATTCACATTTGCCAGTTGCGGCGTGATCGACGATTTTGCCGTGGCCAGTGGTTCTGTTGTCGTTCGCCAATTCGACGGCTCCGGCGATTGCCCGGACGAAACCTGGGTGTGCGCAAAAAACTGGCGTCCGATGAAAATACCGAAAATCAACAGCGCGGTTGCGAATCCGAGTTGCCACAACCCGCGGCGCCGGAGGGCAAAAAAATCTTGCACATTCCGCCACCGCGATGAAATTTGTGTCGCACGCAGCAATTCATCATTAAGATTGGCGCGCAAACGCTTCAGTGTTGCCTCCTCCGGCTCGAATTGACCGGCATCTCGCAATTGCCGGTGCAACTTGCGAATGAGAGCCAATTCTTCCTGCGCCGCGGGGCTCGTGCGCAGCCATTCTTCGACTTGCTGACGCTCGATCGTGCTCAACTCATTGCTGTCGTAAAGCAGCAGCAGTTGGCGAATGTGATCCGGTATGCTCATAGGGAACCTTCGTGATATGTCCGTAATTTTTGTTGCAGGTGTTGCGTGGCGCGAAAAAGGTAGTTTTTCACTGTGCCTTCGGCGCAGGATAAAATGGCGGCAATATCCTGCAATTTGTGCCCATGAAAATGGCGCAGCACGAACACGGCGCGCTGTTGTTCGGAAAGCGTGGCAATCGCCTCTGAAATTTTCTGGCCCAACTCGCGATTCATCGCCGCCCGTTCCGGGTCAACTTCGGGCGCGGCGATTTGATAGCGTCCTGCAAGCTCTTCGTCTTCGGTGGACGGAGATTCCAGCGAGTAAAACCGCTCACGGCTGCGTTTTTTGCGATAATTGATGCAGGTGTTCACCACGATGCGATACAGCCAGGTTGAAAATTCGCTTTCAAAACGGAACGTCCCGATCTTGCGAAACACGAGCACGAAGATTTCTTGATAGACGTCTTCGGCATCCTCCCGCCGGCTCAAGAGATGGAAAGCAAGTTTCAACACTTGGCGATCGTGCAACGCCACGAGCTGCTCGAACGCGGCAAGGTTGCCCTGCTGTGCGCGTCGAATGAGTCTTTCTTCGGTCTCGGTCATAGCTTGATGAAATAGACAAGGCCGGGTGAAAAAGGTTTGCACAAAGCGCTTGCGTTTTGGCATGAATTCCTTATAATGCGACTCGTCAAGCCGTGGGCGGCATGAAGCATCTCGCCCATGCCATGCTCACGAATGTCACATTTTATGCAAAACCCTGAATCAAAACGCAATGCTTTTGTCGCGATTGCCGGCAACATTGGTGTGGGCAAAACAACGTTGACGCGCCTGCTGGCGGAACGCTTTGGCTGGACGGTGTTCTTCGAAAAGGAAGTACACAATCCCTATCTCGCGGATTTCTACAAGGACATGAGCCGCTGGGCCTTTCATTCACAGCTCTTCTTTTTGAAGGAACGCCTGAAAGATCATCTGCGTATTCAGGCGAGCAATACGATTTGCGTGCAAGATCGCACGATTTATGAAGACGCTGAAATTTTTGCCCAAAATCTCTTCGATCGCGGCTTGATGCTGGAGCGCGATTTTGCATGCTATCTCGATTTGTACCGCTCGATCTCGCAAGCGCTGCAACCGCCGGCCGTCTTCGTCTATTTGCGGGCGTCGATTTGGACCTTGATCAGCCGCATCCGCCGCCGCGGCCGTGATTATGAGCAAAATATCGACAAGGAGTATTTGGCGCAGTTGAATATTGCCTATGACCATTGGGCAAAACGCGCCGCGGCCAGCCATCACGTGCTGGTGATCGAGACGGATCAGCATGATATTCTCAAGGAAAAAGAATGGTCGGAAGCGGTGCTGCAGGACATCTATGGCGCGGTTCAGGCATGAAGCGCGAAGGATGGCAGGCATGCACTCGCGCGCGTTGTCATGGCCTGTGCATGCGAGCGCGAGTGCGAGTGCTGGGGAAGAACGTTAATGCGATCCGGCGCTGATTTGTGCCGGGGGGGCGAAAACGCTGCTGTCGATTTGTGTTGCTGCGATGATATCCGTAAAAACAATTTTGCGATTCCCGCCCGCCAGGATTCTTTCTGTTGCCAATTTGATGTTTCCGAAGCTTTGCCAGTTGTTCCATTGTGCTGCAATCGGCGTTGCGCCGCTGGTCGAAAAATATTCCCAGCGTTTGATCAAATGCGAGTTGGGATCGACAAAGATATGATAAACATTATCGGGCGTGAGGCCGACACGCTCGATAAAGCTGAGTTTTAGCACTTCATAGGTGGTGCCCTCGCTTTCCCTCACACCTTGATATTCCAATTTTGCTCCCGGGTCTTTCAATTTGAATGGCATGAGCAGCCAGTAGGTGTCGTTGATGAATCGGGTGTAGGCCATTCCGAGCAGGCTGTGTGTTTCATCGACGCCGGCGGGCTTGCCGTTTAAGAACACCTTGCCCTCTTGTTGTGAATTGAGATTGAAGTAAGCCAGGAGATGATCGTTCCCCAGTCTGCCTTCCAAACGATAGCGGTTGGCAGCGCGGTCCCAATCGTGTTTCCAGTCCACGATTTTTCCGGTGTCGCTTAGCACGACATAGTGAAATGAAAAATAATTGATGCTAGCAAACGCTTCCGGGCCGCCCAGCGCTTGCATGGCCTGTTCGGCTAAACGGATTGCGGTAGTATCGGATTGGGTTGAATCAAAACGGAGGGCATAGGAGTCGGGTGTCACTTCCGGCACCGGCTCCGAATTACATGCCAACGTCAAAATGCCGGCAACTGCGAGCAGCCTCGCCCGGCCCCAAAATCCTTTCATAAATGCGTCCTTAATAATGAATCGTTATTCGTTTGATGCGATTTCCGACTTGCAGCGCGTCCACGACTTCCATGCCCTTGCGCACGCGCGCAAAAATGGTATAGCGTCCGTCGAGATGCGGTTGATCGGAATGCGTGACAAACCACTGTGAACCTTCCGTGTCCGGCCCGACGCTGGCCATGCCGACCATGCCGCGCGTATAGCGCAGCCGGCTGAATTCCGAGCGCACGGAATAACCGGGCGAGCCCCACATGTCGCCGCGCGGATCGCCGGTTTGCATCACGAAATTCGGCACGACGCGATGAATGAGCAGGCCGTCAAAAAATTTGCGCTCAGCCAGACGCACGAAGTTCAGCGATACTAGCGGCGCTTCCTCCGGAAAGAATTGCAGCTCAAACTCGCCGGCATCGGTTTCCACCACCGCGGAAGCGTTGCGCAGCCTGGCAATCTCCTTGTATTGAAAATCGGCTTGAGGCAATGTTTCACTGGGAAGTTTGTCGCTATAATCCTGTCCGGTAAGTTTCTTAAGCGCAGCAGCAGCGGCCGCGGCTAACGGTTTATCCGCGGCGGACAACGCCTTTTCGAGCAAGGGTTGCGCGGCGAGATTACGACAATCCGCCAGCGCGTTAAAAATGATTTGAGCGGTTTCGATATCGACCGGCTGTGGCAGGCGTTGGTAGGCTGCGATGATTGCCGCCGCATGCTCTTGCCGGCCGCTGGTATCTGCCGCCAAGTTTTGCGCGGCCAACGCGGTCAAAACTTGATCGCCGCTGGCGAGGGTATTTAGATATATCGACATTGCCTGTTTTTGCGCAGGAATTTTCGGCAACGCTTCCAGCGCTGCAATGCGCACCAGCGAGGCCTCATCATTTGCCAGTTTTTCCAGAATTGGAAAAGCCTCCGCCGATCGGGTTGCGCCCAATGCTTGCGCGATGCCGGCGCGAATGTGGTTGTTGGTGTGAGCGGCAAGCGGCATCAAATGATGCAATGCCTCCTTGCCCAGCGCTAGCGCCAGCGTTTGCGCCGCGGCAACCTGCTCTTGCCAGGCAAATGTGACATGACCATTGGCCTGCACGGTTCCCAAATATGAGATCAGTAGATCAATCGTTGCCGAAGGAGAATGATCGGATGGCGAATTTTTTGTAGCGTGCTCATAGGCCGTGCCAATGGCGCGGAGCGCTGCCAGGCGAACGTGCATGTTGTCATCCTTCAGGGGCAAGAAATCGGATGTTGCTAACTCGCGTTCCGGTGTGATTAAATTGCCGAGGGCAAAGGCCGCATTCACGCGCACGCGCCAATCCGGGTCCGTGCTGGCAAGCTGGCGCAGCGCCGGAACAGCTCTGCGATCATTCACCACACCCAGCGCGCGCGCAGCTTGCATTTGCACGCGCGGGCTGCGATCGTGCAAAGCCTTTTCCAATGCGGACACTGTGGCCGCATCCGCGAGGCGAAAAAGAGCATAGGCCGAACGCCAACGCACCTCTTCGTTATCATCTTGTAACAAATCCGTCAGTATGGCGCTCCACGAGGGCCGCGAGAAACGGCGATGCGCCAGTCGGCCAACGGCGAGCGCCGCTTCGGCCCGTATGATTGGAATGTCGTCCGACATCAAGGCAACAAGAACAGAGTCAATCTCATTTAGGGAGGAATCGCTCGCCACTTTGCCCAGCGCCTCGATTAAATGCAGGCGAACTTCCAAATCCTTTTCATCGGAGAGAAATTTCAGCAACACCCCGGCAGTGTTCGGTTGCGCTAATTGTCCCAACGCAAATGCGGCTTCAACGCGCACGGCCGGGCTGCCGGAACGCAACATATCGACCAGCGTGGGCGCGGCATCGGGATCTTGCGAGCGGCCCAGCGCAATTGCTGCACGCTTTTTAATGTCATCTTTGGGATGGATGGCAAATTTTGCCAATTCTTTCGCCGGAGCGCGGCGATTTTCGAGGCGAATGATGGCAGCGATTTCTTTATGATTGTTTCGGCAACTGGTTAGCGCAATAACAAATAATAAAATGAAAACTCTCTTCATGATGTTGACTCTGACGGTGGCCCAAAGAGATTGAACGTCAAAAATTGAATGGATAATACCCACGCGCCTGCAAAAATGCAAGGCTTTTAAGCCGCATATAACGTCATTGTAACAATTGAGCTTATATTTGATGAATGAGAACGGCAGTTCACCTTCTAAAAATCAATTTGTGGTCAATCTTAAATTGCGCTACATTCGGCGTGAAATCAGACAAGGAACTAATATGAAACCTATTCGTCTCGGTGTTATCGGCGTCGGTCGCTTGGGCGCGTTGCATGCTGCGCGCTTGCGAGAAATTTCTGGCATAACGTTCTCCGGCATTTTTGATACAGATCTTGAACGCGCAAAAAACGTGGCCCAGGAGAATGGTGTTTGCTATTTTTCTTCGTTGGAAGAATTACTGGCTGCTTCCGATGCCGCCACAATCGCCGTGCCAACGACTTACCATTATCAAACTGCGAAGGCGGCATTGTCCGCCGGCAAGCATGTCTTCATTGAAAAGCCGATTACTACGACCATCGCGGAGGCGCGCGAGTTAATCCATCTCGCCAAAGACAGAGGGTGCGTTTTACAAGTGGGTCACATTGAGCGCTTCAATGCAGCGTTGCGCGCGCTTGCGGCGTTTCCGCTCACCCCGCGTTTCATCGAGTCGCATCGTATGGCCTCGTTTGATCCACGCGGCACTGACGTTGCCGTTGTGCTCGACTTGATGATTCATGACATTGATATTATTTTGCATCTGGTGAAAAGCCCGTTGGCGCGCGTGGATGCCAATGGCGTGGCAGTGGTTTCTCATGAGCCGGATATTGCCAATGCGCGGCTGCAATTCGCCAACGGCTGCGTCGCCAATGTCACGGCCAGCCGCATCTCACAAAAGAAAATGCGAAAAATGCGCCTGTTTCAGAGAGATGCCTACATCTCGATTGATTTTCTGCAAGGCTTCAGCGAGATTTTCCGGCTAACCTCGCCGGATGAGGCCGTGCGCGGCATGGCTTTTCCGCTCGTGCTCGGCAAGCTCGATCAAGGCGCGCGGCCGCGTCATATTGTTTATGAAAAGATGGACGCGCCCGAAGGCAATGCGCTGCACATGGAATTGCAAAGCTTTGCGAATGCGATAAAAAATGGAACGCCGCCTGCCGTATCCGGCGAAGACGGCTTGCGCGCGCTGGAAGTCGCCACGCAGATAACCGCCATGATCAAAGAGCAAATTTGGGAAAATTGAAAGTGTCACTTCGTCAAATACAATCCTGCTCCCGGTCCCACCGGTATATCGAGCAATACCCAAATCGCCAACATCGCTGACCAAACGATCAAGAAGGCAATGGTGAATGGCGCCATCGTCGCGATGACGGTTCCGATGCCGGCATCCTTGCTGTAACGTTGCACGAATGCCACGATCAACGCAAAGTAAGACATCATCGGCGAGATGATGTTGGTGCAGGAGTCGCCGATGCGATAGGTGGCCTGCGTCAACTCGGGCGTGTAGCCAAGCAGCATGAACATGGGTACGAACACCGGCGCCATGATGGCCCACTTGGCCGAGGCGCTGCCCATGAACATGTTGATGCCGGTGGAGAGCAGCACGAAACTCAACAGCAACGGAATGCCGTGGAAGCCTATGGCTTTGAGAAACTCCGCGCCATGTACCGCGATGATCAGCCCGAGATTCGTCCAGGAAAAATACGCCACGAACTGTGCTGCGAAAAAAACCAGTGTGATGTAGGAGGCGAGCGTGCCCATGGCTTTGCTCATCGCATTCACAATGTCGGCGTCTTTGCGCACCGTGCCGGCGCCCACGCCATAGGCAATGCCGACGATTGCCGAAGCCAGAAACACAATCGCCACGATGCCGGAAAGAAAGGGCGAATGCAGAAAATCCGTATTCTTTGGGTCACGCAGAATGCCGTCAGTCGGCACCACCGCCCACAACAAAAATCCGATGATGAGGAGTGACGCCACCAGCGCATATGCCAGCCCGCGTTTTTCTGCCGCCGAAAGCGGTTGCAAATCCAATGCTTTCTCCTCGCCTTCGTATTTTCCCAAACGCGGCTCTACAATTTTTTCCGAAACCCAGGTGCCGGCCGCCGTGAGGACGAAGGTTGAAACCGCCATGAAGTAGTAGTTGCAGGCGGGATTCACGATGTAGTTCGGATCAATGATGCGCGCCGCCTCCTGCGATAAACCGGAGAGCAGAGGATCGACCGTTCCCAACAACAAATTGGCGCTGTAACCGCCCGAAACCCCGGCAAATGCCGCCGCCAATCCCGCCAGAGGATGGCGCCCGACAGCAAGGAAAATAACCGCGCCCAACGGCACCAACAGGACATAGCCGATTTCTGAGGCGGCATTCGACATCACGCCGGCGAAGACAATGACCATGGTCAATAAACGCGGCGGCGCAGAGAGCACCAGCAGGCGAATCGCCGCGCCCAGCAAGCCGGTGCCTTCTGCCACACCGATGCCCAGCAACGCCACCAACACGGTTCCCAGCGGCGCAAAGTTGGTGAAGTTGCGCACCATTTCCGTCATGATGCGCCGCAAGCCCTCGCCGCTGAGCAAGCTCACCGCTTCAATCGTCTGGCCCGTGCCGGGATGAATCGCGGACAAGCCAAACGCCGCGGCTAGGGCGGAAATGATAATCACACCGAAGGCAAAGAGCGCGAATAAACTCGTGGGATGCGGCAACAAATTTCCGACGCGCTCGACGACATCAAGGGCGCGGTAAAACATCCGGCTGCTAAGGCGGATTTTCCATTTCATGTCTCTCTCCGATTGAGGTGTCGAATAAAAGTTGCACAATAAAGGCCTTCGTTCGGCCAAAAGCAAGCAGAACCTTGATTACGTCTTCGGCTTACGCTCTCGTAATTCCGCACAAATTTAACCACGAAAATTAACCCGGCTGAAGCGATTGTGACGATCATCGGGCTGGGTTGTGCTCTCTGAAACCCTATAAACATTGGGCGAACGAATCAAATTGAACCGGCCTCATTTCGTTCAGCTTTTTTCATGCAAGTGGTTTGAATTTTGCATGATGCTACGCGCTAGCAAATGGCTGATGCAATTTTTCCGTTGCTTGACCATCACATGGTGACATCGCTCACAAAGGATTGTGAGGATTACCTCAGAGTATAACAACTCTGCGACACTTTAAGAAAGGATGCTTAACATGCGGGTAGCATTTTTTGCCGAAAGCGCTGCGGCACAAGCAAAGGCATATGCCGATCTGTTCGTACTCGTGTTTCCCCACCTGCAAAACTTCAATTTTCATCTGCGTTATTTCACGAATACCGTCTCACCGGAAGCGGCAAAAGCGGAACAAATCATGCGTGTGCGCACGATCTCTTCCGCCTTATATCCCGCGCAAGAGGAGGCGCAAGCCGTTCGTGACGATCTCTCCAGTGTACTTGGCAAGTTCCGCCCGGACATTATTCATCTGGCTGATACCTCGCTGGTCAGCCTGTTGGGAATGAGTTACGCGCGTGCGCATCGCTTGCCGCTCGTGGCCTCCCACTTTCCCGAGGAGAATGATCGCCTGGATGCGGATTATCTGCGCTGGTTCTACGGCGCTTGCCAAACGGTTTTTGCTGCTTCTCATCAAGAGTTGGATGAGTTGCACCGCCTCGGCCTGAAAAAGGTGCACCGCTACGTGGCGGGCGCCGGCTCCGATGCCAAAGCCTTGGCGCATCAACTTAGTGTTTGTTATCGCAACGTGTCCAACGCTTATTCTCCGGCAACCGGCATGGCCAATACCGCGCCCCGGTTTGATGCAAGTTCACCGGCCCGCCTCGAGGTGAACGCGACGCCTCGCCGCAGAAACACGGACATTGCTGTGGGTTTGCCGCAATTGGCTACGGTATAAACGATTTTGGCTCTTTCGCTCACCTCCGCTCTTTTTTTTCATGCGTTTGATTCTGGTTTTGAGTCTCGGCTTGCTGATCACGGCGCTTTATTCCGCGTACACGATCGATCAGCAAGCCTTTGAGGCCCTGCGACATTTCCCGCTGCACTACGCGCTGCTTTTGGTGGTGATGGCTCTGCTGCCGTGGTTCACCAGCACCATCCGGCTTTCGGTGTGGATGACTTTTTTGCAACATCCCGTCCGATTCAAAGAGTTGTTTCGCATCATTCTCGCGGCTGATGTCGTTTCCGCAGTGACGCCGACAGCGGTGGGCGGCGGTTATTTCAAGTTTGGCTGGCTGATCAAGCGCGGCGTTCCCGCTGGTCCCGCCGCCTCGTTGATGATTTTGGGAACGCTGGAAGAATACATTTTCTTTTTGATCAGTGTCCCGGCCGTGTTCTGGTTTTCGCCGGCAGCGCGCGGCGTGTTTGTTGAAATTTGGAATAAACTTCCCGCAGAAGCGTGGCGGGGAGATGATATTTTTTCTTACATCCTTCTGCCGCTGGCCGGAATGGCCCTGGCCGGCAGAATGG
Organism: uncultured Cytophagia bacterium; assembly: GCA_964457925.1. Taxonomy (GTDB): domain Bacteria; phylum Zhuqueibacterota; class Zhuqueibacteria; order Zhuqueibacterales; family Zhuqueibacteraceae; genus Coneutiohabitans. The sequence continues at coordinate 41,284 of CAYWGH010000008.1, read as the reverse complement.
CGTGGCGCTTCATGAAGGAAGCGCACAAAAGCAAACTGAGAAATTTTTGGAATGGCGTACGCCAGCAGGCGAAGCTCGGCTTTGACACCTTGCGTTTCGTGGCGGCAAAAGGCGGCTGGCGTTTCGCCGGCACAGTGGGATTGGCGGGCGTGCATTGGGTTTGCCGCTGCAGTTTGTTGGTGGTCTTATTGGAAGGCTTGCGCCAGCAGCTCGACGCGATGTCCGTGATCATGTCACAATGGCTGCTGTTCATGTTGATGAATTTCATGCCTTCGCCGGGCGCGGTAGGCGGCGCGGAATTCGGTTTTCTGTTGTTTTATCGTGCGCTGCTGCCGGAGAATTTTGTCGGTGTGTTGTCAACCGCGTGGCGCATGTTGACATTCACGTTGCCGGTGGGATTGGCGGGGTTGGTGTTTATGGTGCAAGTGCGGAGGGGAAAGAAAATTCAATTAACAAAGGATTTTCAATGAAACAGCCATTCTTTCGCGGCCGAACAATTACAGATGATGATGTGATTCAAGCAATGAAATGTTTTGACAAGGGCCAGCGAGCATCATTTCCCGATAAGTTATGCCATAGAATACGAAAATAAAAAATATCCACCGATGGTGATTTTGTTGTGAGAGAACTCAAAGCCGGCGAAGCCGATCGTCAAGTGTGCGGACAAATTCAAGCCTATAAGGGGTGGGTGGCAGAAAATTAGAGGTATTGTGATTGCCAATGCCTTTACTCCACGAGCAATCTATGCAACAAAAATAGTTCCAAACCTCAGCCTCAAGGTTGCTGACATTTGAACCAAAAAAATTCAACGGGGAATCGCCGTATCAGAATTTTTTTCCACCTTTGATCTTTGTAGTGCTGGCAGAAGCTTCACTTCACCATCGGCAGGCCGTACTTCTTTGCCTTGCGGTAAATCGTTGCGCGGCCGATGCCGAGTTTTTTCGCGGTTTGCGAAATGTTCCCGCCGTTTTCCAGCAGCGCGTTGCGCAGCGCCTCTTCTTCCAATTTTTCAATCCAGCTTGACAGCGTGTTGTCGGATTCGTAAATGCGTTTTTCGCCAATCGACCGCACGGTGTTGGGCAAATCTTTCGGTGTGATTTCCCGCGTCGAGGAAAGCACGACGGCGCGCTCAATCGCGTTCTCCAGCTCGCGCACATTGCCGGGCCAGTTGTAGGCCATCAGCAATTCCAGCGCGTCCGGCGCGATGCCTTCGACTTCCTTGCTCTCCTGGCGCGCGAACTTGTCGATGAAATGCGCCGCCAGCAGCGGAATATCCTCGCGGCGCTCGCGCAACGGCGGCAGTTTGATGGGAAACACTGAAATGCGATAGAACAAATCCTCGCGAAACTCGTTGGTGCGCACGGCTTCTTCCAAATCCTTGTTCGTCGCCGAAATCACACGCACATCCACCTTCACCAATTCATTACCGCCGACTCGCTCGAATTCGCGTTCCTGCAGAATGCGCAACATCTTCGCCTGCGTCGCGGGCGTCATCAAACCGATCTCATCTAGAAAAATGCTGCCGCCGCTCGCCACTTCAAATTTGCCGATGCGTTTGCCGGTGGCGCCGGTGAAGGCGCCTTTTTCGTGGCCGAACAATTCGCTTTCCAACAACGACTCCGGCAATGCCGAACAATTTACCGCGACGAACGGCTTGTTGTTGCGCTGGGGATTGTGATAGTGAATCGCGCGCGCGATCAACTCCTTGCCGGTGCCGCTTTCGCCCTGAATCAACACCGTGACGTTGCTGTTCACGACTTTTTCGAGCGCGCGAAAAACTTCTTGCATCACACCGGACTGGCCGATGATGTTTTTAAATTGAAAGCGATCTTTCAGCTCCGAGCGCAGGGTATCGATTTCTTGTTTGAGCGAACTGGTGGTGAGCGCGTTGCGCACCGTCACCAGCAGGCGATCGCTGGGGAAGGGTTTTTGAATGAAATCATACGCCCCCAGTTTCATGGATTTGACCGCCTTTTCAATCGTGCCGTGCGCCGACATCATCACCACCGGAATGCGCGGCTCCTCGTTGCGAATGCGCGTCAGCGTTTCGATGCCATCAATGCCGGGCATTTGAATATCGAGCAGGATCAAATCCGGAATGGTTTCCCGGATCGCCTTGAGACAGGCTTCACCGCTGTTCGCAGTTTCGACGATGTATTCTTTTTCTTTGCGCAGATTGATTTCGATCATCTTGCAAATATTGCGATCGTCGTCAACTACGAGAATGTTATATTTTTTGGCTTTCCGGCCGATGGCAGTCTCTTCGGTCATGGTAATAAAGCCTCTTCCATCAAATGAGGATATGGGTTTCGCTGAGAAGAATAAAATTCGCGTAATTCAGGCAGTGCATGCTTCATGCGAGAGGTGACGGTTTGTAACCTACAATCATTTTTGAATCTATTGGCGGGCATGAAAATACGAAACAAGCCTTTGATTCGCAAGGCTTTTCTCGCCGCCGCCCTGCGGCGTGCGACGAATCGGCTCAGGACATAACGCGTTCAGCGCGGACCGGAAGCGCCGTTTGCAGTACAGAAGAAAAGTTTGGTTGCGGCGCGGCAGCAATCTCCAACACAAAGCATGGCAGCCGCGCCAAACATTCGAAACGGCGCAGTTTCACCGCATCCTTACTCGTCGTGATCAAAAGATCACTGCGGCTTTTGGCAAAAGTGTTTGCAATATGTTCTGCATCGTTGGCGCGATAGTTGTAATGATCGGAGAAGCGCATGGCGTGAACAATCTGCGCGCCGAGCGTTTGTATCATAAGGTGAAAGCGTTCCGGCTGCGCAACGCCGCTGACTGGGACAACTCTTTTGGCAAGCAGTTGTTTAATGGGAAATGTTTCGCGCGTGTGCAAAGAGATTAACGCTCGCGCCTGAAAATCCAACGCGAATGCTCTGGCGTCGAAGCGCTTGCACCTCTGCCAAACTAGAGCTTGCTGAGACGGCGTGAGATCGGTGAGTCCAGTCAGCAATAAGAACTGCGCGCGCCGCAGACTTGTGATCGGCTCGCGCAACGGCCCCGCCGGCAAGAGCCGTGGCGTGTGCAGGAAAAATGAGGCGGGCATGAGAACGAGGTCGAGATCGCGCCGCAAGCGGCGATGCTGCAAGCCGTCATCGACCAGAATGATTTGCGGGGCGAATTTTTCGACGGCAACGGCAGCGGCGTGAGTTTTGTTGCGATCAACAATAACGGGCACGCCCGGACACGCCTGCGCGAGCAGCAATGGCTCATCGCCGGCTTCGCGCAAATCCGCGAGAATTTTTTCGCCGTCACTGACGAGGCATGTTCCCCGGCCCTCACGGCGATAGCCGCGCGCCACCATCACGACGCGCCATCCGGCTTGCTGTAGCGTCTGCGCGAGAAAAATCGTCATGGGCGTCTTGCCGGCGCCGCCCACCGAGAGATTGCCGATGCTGATGACAAATGCCGGCAGTTTGGTGGAGGCCAAAACCCCTTTATCGTAACTCAAATTACGAAGGTGAACGAGGCCGCCATAAAGCCAGGACAGCGGCGTGAGAAGCGGATAATGAATCATGCGTTTTGCCGGTTATGCCCAACGCGAACGAGCTGCAACCAAAAAGACAATCTCCAACTGGTGGAAGAAGTCAGCGAATTTGACTTTATCGTTTGGTTTTTTTCTATCAGTTGAAAGAAGTCTTTACTTTTTTGCAAAGATTTGACTGGCAACAGCTTAATAGCGTTCGCCAGCCGTTGATGAACCTGAGTACGGGCGGTTTTCATCAACATTGCGCCTCGACTTCCGTTTCCAGCGCGCGCATGCGCGTTTCAACATGTTGCCGCAATGTTTCAAGCGATTGTGCGTCCATTATCGCAGGTACAGTGATCGGCTCGCCGTAGAGCGCCAGCGTCCGGCTGAACGGCTTGGGAATGATGAACTGATCCCAGCTTTTCAATCGCCAAAAGGAAGAGCTGGCAAACGTCATCGGCAGCAGCTCCGCGCCGGCTTTTTGGGCAATCGCCAATGCGCCGGCTTTGAAAACATGGCGCGGGCCTTTCGGGCCGTCAGGCATGATGGCGCCCACGCCGCCGCTCTTAAGCGCGCGAATCATGGCGATCATGGCGCGGCTGCCGCCGCGCGTGCTTGAACCGCGCACGGTGTTGTAACCGATGCGGTGGAGTGTTTGCGCAATCATTTCGCCATCATGGTGTTCACTCACCATGCCGCAGATATTTTCGCCGCGATGAATGAAAATTGGAATGAGAATTTTGCCGTGCCAGGTGCAGATGATGAACGGGCGCTGGCGCGCGCGCAATGTTTCGAAATGATCCCGTCCGAGAAAACGTATGCGCGTCCAGCGGCCAACGAGCAACAGCAAGAGCCAGCCGAAACGCGTCGCCAGCCAGAACACCAGGCGTTTTCCGCGCGGCGGCCGCGCCGCAGAGTGATCGACGATCATGATTCCTGTATTGCGTTGTTGAGAATTCGCTTGCAAAAAATAAGAAATCTTCGCACCATCGGCCATGAAAATTTGAACCGCGGGAACATTGGCCGCGCGCATTACTGCCGCGGCAAACGAATCTGGAGTAATCGTGAAACGCATCCTTCTTATCTTGCCTCTTTGCTCATCCTTGCTCATGCTCATGTGTTCGCCGCAAAACAAAAACGAAACCGGCAGCGCCACACAAAAACTCGATCCCCGGCTGCGCATGATGCTGCAACGGCCGGAGCAGATGGCGGCCGATGCGCCCCTGGAGGTTTTGATGAAATTCAAAGCGCCGTTGACGCCCGAACAGCAAGCCGAGCTTGCGAACGCCGGCGTGAATGTGCAGACCACGCTGGGCGCGATTGCAAGCGCGACACTCGCGCGCACGGCCGTGCTGCAAGCCGCCAAGCTTGATTTTGTTGTGTATCTTGAATATGCCAAAGATCAAAAAATCGCCCCGGACGTTGTTCCGTAAAATTCGAAAGGAGTTTGTTGCATGCGAAAGGATAATGCATTGTTGATGAGCGCGGCTGTTTTTTTTCTATCCCAAACTTTGCTGTTTGCGGGAGAGTTGAGTTCTTCGACAGCGGCGAAGCTTGATCCGCGATTGCGCCTGCTGGTGCAACAGCCGCAGTTTCAAAAAGGCTTGTTGATAAAAGCCGGCGCCTTGCACACCCTGGCTTCCGGCGAACGCATCATTCTATTGGTCAAAACCAAGGGAACCGGCGAGGAAATCTCCGCTAACGGCGGGCGAGTGTTGGCCATGATCGGAGATATTGCCGTCGTGGAAACGCCGATCGAACGGTTGGAATCACTCGCGAATTTGCCGAGTGTGGTTTATCTGGAAGCCTCCAAGCAGATGAAATTCAGCAACGATACCGGCACAACCGAATCGCGCGGCAAAGCCGCCCGGCAACAATTCAATCTCAGCGGCAGAAACGTTCTGGTCGGCGTCATAGATTCCGGCATTGATTGGCGGCACGATGATTTCCGCACGGCGCAGGGCCAAACGCGGATCAAATATATTTTGGATCTCAGCCAGGGCGGAGCCGTTTACACCGAGGCGCAGATTAATGCTGCATTATCCGGCAGCGGGACCGTCAGCGCAGCCGATCGCAACGGCCACGGTTCGCATGTGATGGGCACTGCGGCGGGCAATGGCCGCGCCACCGGCGCCAACATTCCTGCAGGAACATATGCCGGTATGGCGCCGGAAGCGGACCTGGTGGCGATAAAATCCCAAAATGGCGACAACGGCACCATTTCCGAGGCCGATGCCATTCGCGGCATGAAGTTTATCGACAGCGTTGCTGCAGTGTTGGGCAAACCGTATGTGATCAACCTTAGTTTTGGCGGCCATAGCGGCGCGCACGACGGCACGAGCTTGCAAGAACAGGCCATCGACAATCTCGTCGGAGCCGGCAAAAGCGGCAAAGTCATCGTGGCCTCGGCTGGAAACGATGGCGACGAAAATATTCACGCCGGCGGAACGCTGAACAGCGGGTCCGTCACGATTGATTTCAATCTTCCTTCATTTACCGCCGCTTCCGGCACACAAAATGATTACGTGCAAATCGAAGCCTGGTACTCCGGCGCCGCCAATCTCAGCTTTCGCTTGACGGCTCCGAACAATGCGCAATACACCGCCAATAGCGGCGTGCGGTTTGGGCAGGATACCCCCAACGGCGCGGTCATTATTGATAATGCCTCTGCCGGCGTCAATCCGTTCAATGGCGATAAAGAAGTCTTGATGCAAATTTTCGATTTCAGCAGCAATGTGCCGGCTGCCGGCACTTGGCGCTTGACGATTTCCGGCACAGCCGCGCGTTACGATCTTTGGCTCACCGCTTCGACCATGGGTGCGAGTCTGACCTCGAATATCGATGTGACGCGCACGTTAACTCTGCCAGGGACCGCAAAAAATGTCATCACCGTTGGCGCATGGGATACGAAGAAATTTTGGACGGATTTAGATGGCAACCAACTGCAAAATCCCTCGGCCGTCGTTAACACCGCCGGCGCATTTTCCGGCAACGGCCCGACGCGCGATGGCCGCATCAAACCGGAGATTTCTGCGCCTGGCCGCATGATCGCTTCGACGCTTTCTGCCAACGCTTCGCCGAGCGGGCAATTCAGCGTTTGGAAAGGCACGGCCACTTTTCCGAATGCCTATATTTTGCGCGATAATCGTCACGCCATCGGCCTGGGCACCAGCTTCGCCGCGCCGAATGTTGCCGGCGGCATCGCCTTGATGCTGGAACGAAATCCCAGTTTTGATGCGATTCAAATTCGCAACATGTTGAGCGGGACAGCTAAAAATGATGGTTTCACCGGCGCGACGCCCAACAACAAATGGGGTTATGGCAAGGTTGATTTTGTCGCCGCGTTGACGACCACAGCAGTCGCGAATCCCGAAACTGGCGGCCAGCTTCCGCAAAAATTTTCCCTGCTCCCAAATTATCCCAATCCGTTCAATCCCGCTACTGTGATCAGTTTTCAGGTACCGGGGGACAGCGAGGTTTCGTTGGCGATTTACAATACGAGCGGCCAGCTCGTCAAGCAGTTGGCAAATGGCAATTTTTCAGGCGGCAGCCACAGCTTCATTTGGAATGCAACAGATGCGCGCGGCGTGCGTGTGGCGAGCGGCGTTTATTTGTATGTCATCAAAGCGGTTCCTGCGGCCGGTTCGCGACAAACGTTCATCGCGCAACGCAAGCTCGTGTTGTTAAAATAAGCCGGAGCGTAGTGCTTCAACTTATAATGTTCCAACTCACAAATAATGGGCGCTGGCCAACCTCTGGCAGTAATCTAGATGGAAAAGTTTTTTTGCAGTAAACGCATTTTGATTTTGATGCCCCATTTTTTTAGCAATGCCTCCGCGCCGTTGAGCAGGGCTAAAAAGAACGGGGCATTTTTTTTGAGAAGATGCTTGCTTTTATGCGCGCGGGAAGCCATCTTGAAACCAGGATACGTGAATGCGCTTGTGAAAGTAAGGGCATAACATGAAACATGCGATTGCCTTTGATTTTGACCATTTGAATTGTGTAGGAGAAAGTGCAGCATTTCAGGCTGTTTTGAAGCGTGCGAAGAAAATGGCAAAAGTGCCGCGCCCGATTTTGATCCGCGGGGAACGCGGCTCGGGCAAGGATTTATTGGCGCGCTTCATTCATCAAGCCGGAGATCGCAGTGGCCGCGCGTTTGTTGTGATGCATTGCGCCGTTGTGCCGGACGAATTTTTTGCGGCGGATTTTTTGGGGCGCGAGAAAGAAACCCATGTTGATGCGCAGCCGGGAAAACTTGAGCTGGCAAACAAGGGCACGCTGTTTTTGAATGAGATCGCCAATCTTTCGCGCGCCACCCAGGAAAAACTGCTGCGCGTTATCGAACATAAAAAATTTGAAAAGATCGGCGGCGCTGAGACGTTTGACGTGGATGTGCACTTTATCATCGCCACCAACGCGCCGCTGGAAGAAATGATGGATTCCGGGGAGTTTTTGCCGGAGCTTTATCACCGGCTCAGCTTCGCCGAGCTGATCTTGCCGCCGTTGCGCCGAAGGCGGGAGGATATTCCGGCGCTGATTGCGCATTTTGTGCAGCAGCTTCATCTCGAAATTCCCAACCTCGAACAGAAAACGTTCACGCCGGCAGCGATAAAAGATTTGCAAGCTTATCATTGGCCCGGCAATATCCGCCAACTTAAGAATTTGATCGAACTGCTCTATTTGACGGATGAAGACGGCGTTATCCAATCCTCGGATTTGCCTTTGGCGCTCACCGCAGTCGAGCCGCTGAACGGAACTTTTCCCGAAAAAGTTTTGGCGTTTGAAAAGACGTTGCTGCTGAATGCCATCAAAGATGCGCACGGCAATCAGCGTCTGGCGGCGCAACGCCTTGGCCTGCCTTATGAGCAGTTTCGCGAGCAATATCGAAAGTATCACTTGCACGAGCTTATGGCGTAAGGGAGCGGCGCATGAAAACCATGGCAAGCATTTCCGCGCAAATTGCAACGAATCTCGACCACACGTTGGCGCAGGCTGCGGAGCCGGCTGTGCTGGTGAAGCAGCTTATCGCGGACATGGAAGAAAGTTTAATCGTGCTGCGCCGCGAAATGCTGCGCACCCTGGCGCGCGAGAAGCAATTGCGCAAACAGATTCAAGCATCTCATGATCTGGTGCAGGAGTTGGCGGAACAAGCAAAGCAGGCTTTGCAGGCGGGCAATGAAGCGCTGGCAAAACAAGTACTCGCGCGCAAGCTGCACACACAAAAAGCGCGGGAAACTCTCGAAAAAGATCTGCAGGATACTCGGGAGATCGTCGCGCAGCGCAAGGCCGATCTCCCGCGTTTGGAAGATCAGGTGCAGCTCGCACGCCGCAAGAAAGAGGAAATCGTGCGGCGCCAGGCGTTTGCCTCCCGTGGCCATGCCGCGCCCTCACGCACCGGCGAAGTTTTGAACACGGCCATCAACTCGATTTCAGATATGCTTTCAACCGGCAAAGCATTGGGGATTTATCAAAACATGGTCAGCCAAGTCGAGTTTGCTGGCGAACAAATTGCCGAAGCGCCCCCTCCGGATTACGAGCGCGAGCTTGATTTCCAAAAACTCGATGAAGACAACGCGATCGAAGATGAACTGGAGCGGTTGAAGCGCGAGCAGGCGCAGGCCTGATGTGTTTTGATGATTAAAATTGTTGATTGTTCTGCTGCGGCTTGGCCGCAGCATCTGCTTTGACAAAGCTCCGGTCAAGGCCCTAACACAAAACCCAGCAGAGATAATGTGAATACCAATTTCATATGGCGCGCTATCTTATTTCCCGGCCCGCATAGGGTTGCCACCACTGCTCGCGCAACAGGCCGGCTTCTGGAGAGGCAGTCTCAGAAATGGAAAATTCAAACGAGGTCGCCGGCTGCGCCGCCAAAGTCACCTCCAGCTTGCGAATGCGTCCGCGCCGCGCGATGAGTAAATTTATTTTTGTTCCCACCGGTTTTGCCTGCAACACCTCCTGCCAATTATTGAACGTGAGGGCGATATCATCGCATGCCAGCAGGAGATCCTCCGCCTCCAATCCCGCTTGCGCTGCTGGCGAGGCATACGCCACTTCTGCGACCACTGCTTGATTGTCGTGATTTTTGACGTCGATGCCGAGATAAGGCGCATGCGCCTTTGACAGCGTATCAACCTTAATTCCGGCGAGGGCGAGAAATTGTTCCACCGGCAAGGGTTCCGTGCCCTCGACAAACTGCCGGCGAAAATCACTCCAATCGAGTTGAGTGACATCGCTGACGCAGCGCCAAAACTGCGCCTCGGTGAATCCCGGTTTGGGCCGCCCAAAACGTTGCAACAGCGCACGCATCACCTCATCGAGGCTGCGCTGATTCTTGCTTTCGCTGCGGATGCGTAAATCCATGCACAGCGCCAGCAGATTCCCGTGCGGATAGTATGAAAAAAACGTCTGGCCAAGATTGCCTTGTTCGCCGCTGCCATAGGACCAAAGCCAGGTGTCAAAGCTTGCCTGGCTGGCGCTGCGAAATTTCCAGCCGCTGTGCCTGCGGTATTCTGCCAGCAAGTTGGCATACAGACGAAGCCATTTCCATTCCGGCCACTGGCCGGTGCGACGAAGCGTGAGATAGCCGTAATAATCCGACCAGCCTTCGGCGATCCACAAACTTGTGGTATAAACTTCGCGTGTGTAATCAAACGGGCCGAGCGTAATCGGACGAATGCGCTTGACATTCCACAGATGAAAAAATTCGTGCGCAGCATATTCGAGATCAATGTCCTGGCGCGTGAGACCGGCATACGCCGGTGCAACATCATCGGCGCCGCTCAAATCGAGCAGGCGATGCGGCATGCCGATGCTCGTTGAGTTGAGATGCTCCAGGCCGTAATATTGCGCGCGCGCATCGACGTGCCAGATAAAAACATAATGCCGGAAGGGCGCTTTGCCCATCATCTGCATTTGCTCGGCGACGATTCGTTGCAAGTGCCGGGCAAAATCACGAATCCGGCTGGTATCGGCTTCGCCATGAACTGCCAGGCGAAAGCTTATGCCGTCGTGTTCAAATTGAACTTCGTTGAAATTACCGATTTCCAACGGCGCATCGATGAAGGAATCGTAATCTGCTGCGAGGAACGTCGAATCGTTCAAGGCTTCAAGCCCGGTGGCAATGCGCCAGCCGCGCAATGGCGCAATGCTTAAACGCACAGGATTGTTCTTTCGCTCGACGGCATACATAAACACCTGCGGCCCGAAAATCTGCGCATGCTCCTCGTTGAATTCGCTTTCGGTGTCGCTGAGAATGTTCGCGAACACACGATAGCTGATTGTCAATCGCTTTGATCCTGGCGCCGCATTGACGCGCCAGGTTTGTTTGTCGATCTTCTCAAACGGCAGAGAACGGTTGGCCTCGTCGCGCGCGGAAAAGTCCTGCACGTATTTGGCATAATTGACGATTTGATACGAGCCTGGCGCCCAGGCCGGCAGGCTGAAGTGAATGCTTTTTCCATTGACCGGTGCCGTAAGATTTACTCGAAGAAAGTGGGCGCCGGGATTCTCGAGGATGAGCCGGTATTCTAAAGGAGGCTGTGCAAAAAGTTCTGAATGCAGCAAGAGTGCCGCGAGCAAGACGGTGCTAATGAAGAAGAATTTTGACATAGGCGTTGCTTTTATAAAGAGGAGGGATCGGCGATTGCGTTGTCACCTTTTGGGTGATACAACATTGTCAGCCTCAATGCGCAGCGAGGGGCGCAGAAGCGCGCTTGTCGAGCGAGAATTTTTTTTCCGCCCATCCGGCCAATCGTACAAACGGCCAGCCGATGAGAAAGTACATTACCGCCACGACCACGCCCAAACCGAGATAATCAAAATCAATGCCTGCTAAACGTTGATATTCACGTGTTAACTCCACCATTGCGATGACGGAAACAATCGAAGAATCTTTGATCAAAGAAATGAAATCATTGGTGACCGGCGGAATCACCAGCCGCAAGGCTTGTGGAATGATGACATGCCGCAGCGCTTGCCAGCGCGTCATGCCCAGGGCCAGCGCCGCCTCCATCTGGCTGCGCGGAATTGAGAGAATGCCGGCGCGATAATTCTCTGCTTCATACGCGGCATAATTCAGCGCCAGCCCGGCCACAGCCGCCACCACCGGTGATAATTTGATGCCGACCAGCTGCGGCAGCGCGTAATAAATAAACAGCAATTGCACCAACAACGGCGTGCCGCGCACTGCTTCAATATAAAAAGCCGCCAAAAACGAAAACGGCTGCACCGCATACAACCGCGTAAGCGCGAGAATCAATCCGAAGAGAATCGCCAAGATCATGGACGAAATTGAAAGGCCGATGGTCGTAACGGCGGCTTTTGCCAGCAGCGGCAAATAATCGTCGCGATAGCGCTGCAGCTTGTTCTGCCAGGTGCGTTCGAGCCGGTTCTCACGCAGAAAAGCGTCCCAGGCCTCGGGCGGTGTGTTCGACGGCCGTTCATCGTTGAAAAATTTTGCCAGACGCGGCGTCCACATGTTCCAGCGTTCGTAAATTGTGCGCAACCGGCCGTCATCAATCAACCTTTGCAGTGCGCGGTTGATGTCCTGCAACAACGCGGTATCCTCCTTGCGCAAACCGATGCCGTATTTCATCTCGCCAATCGCGTCGCCGACGAATTTTAGACTGGCATTGGAAGCGCCATAATACAGCGCGATGGGATGATCCATCAGCACCGCGTCGAGCCGGCCGAGTGCGAGATCCTCATACGCCGTGATCTGGCCGTCGTACGAACGAATTTCAATGTTGGGTTGCGCCTGCAAAATGCGTTCGGCCAACGAGGCTTTCAGCGTACCTACCACTTTTCCGTTGCAATCCTCCAAACTATTGATGTCATAGGTGTCTTTGCGCACCGTCAATTGCTCAAACGTCACATAATAGGGAATCGAGAAATTGATTTCCTGCTCGCGATCGGGCGTGATTTCCAGGCCGTTGACGACGATGTCATAATTGTCGATGCGCAGGCCCGGCACCAGGCCGTCCCATTGATTCTGCACAAATACCGGCTCGCGGTGCAATTCCGCAGCCAGCGCCGCAACCAAATCGACTTCAAAGCCCAGCATTTTGCTGGGATCGCGAGGATCGGGAAAAATAAAAGGCGCGCCGCCTTCCGAATCTGCGCCCCAGCGCAGCGGCGGCGCAGGCTGCTGCGCGAAGGCCGGGCGGAGATGGCCGAGGCTCACGGCCAACATGAGAGCGCAAAAAACTTTAGAGAGACGCATCGGAAAAGATATCGGCAGTGTCATGTCTATAGAGCAGGCCTGTTGGAATGGGATTCGAACGCATGCTGCGCGTAAACGGCAGGGGAATGGATTGGCATAAGGCGCAGCTGCCGTCACAAAAATTTTTTCAGAAACTTTCGTGTGCGCTCGTCGGCCGACGACGAGAAAATTTCTTCCGGCGGCCCGCTTTCGACAATGTTGCCGCCGTCAAAATAAACCACTTTGTCCGCGACATTCTTGGCAAAACTCATCTCATGCGTGACTACAATTTGCGTCATGCCCTCGTCGTCCAGCGTTTTCATTACGTTCAACACTTCGTCGACCAGGCCGGGATCGAGCGCGGAAGTCGGTTCATCATAGAGCATCACTTGCGGCTCCATCGCCAGCGCGCGGGCAATGGCAGCGCGTTGCTGCTGGCCGCCGGAAAGCTGCGAGGGATAATGATGAGCATGCGAAGCCAGCCCCACTTTGTTCAAGAGATCGAGGGCTTTGCTTCGGGCTTGCGTTTCGGTCGCGTTTTTGACGACCATCGGCGCGCGCATGATATTTTCCAAAGCCGTCAGATGAGGGAAGAGATTGAAGCTCTGAAACACCATGCCGACATTCGTGCGCAGGGCGCGTGTCTTGGCGTGAAAGTCCTTGCTCACCGTCTGCATTTTGTGATTGCGCTCCAGCGTGATGCCCCCGATCGTAATTTTGCCTTGATCCATCACTTCCAGGCAATTCAGGCAGCGCAAGAACGTTGACTTGCCGCAGCCCGAGGGGCCGATGAGGACGGTCAATTCGCGCGTTGCAACCTGCAAATCGACGCCCTTCAGGACTTGATTGCCGTGAAACGATTTATGCAGATTGTTGACGGAGATAACGATGTCGTGGGTTGGCGTCATGCAATTGTTCCTCCGGGAAAGCGCACACTTCTGTTTAGCGCGACTCTTGTTCCGCAAAAAGCTCATCCAGCATTTCGAAGGCATAACGCAAATGCGGGATGACGATGGAGCCGCCGATGATCAAGGCGATGTTCATGGTCTCGTGCAACTCTTCGCGCGTCGCGCCTTCGGTGACGCAACGATCGAGATGATAAAAAATGCAATCGTTGCAGCGCAACACCATGCTGCCCACCAGCCCCATCATTTCCTTGTATTTGACCGGAATGTTGCCGTCGAGATAAGCTTTGTTGTCGAGCGCAAAGAATTTTTTGAAATCACTGAAACCGCTCGTCAGAATTTTCTCATTCATGTCTGCGCGGTATTTGCGCGTTTTGGTGATTTTGGCTTCCATCGGTTTTCCTTTTTTTAAAATTGACTCAACCGCGCCTGCACGGCTTCATAGGCCTCGGGGGTGTCGACATCGCAAAGAATGTGATCGGTTTGCATTTCCACATCGAGAATATGCTGCGGGTGTTGCGCGAGGATGGCTTTGCAGCCGGCATCGCCGGAGATCGCGAGCATGTCGGGCAGATGAATTCGATGAAAGATTACGGGATTGCCGCGCTGCCCGCGATAAGCCGGGGCGACGATCGAATAGCGTCCGGCAGACACAAAACATTGGATGAGAAGATTCAACTCGGCGAATGTCACGAGCGGCTGATCAGCCAATGAAATCAAGAATCCTTGCGCCGATTTTGAGGCAACTTGCAAACCCGCAATAATCGAGGTTGACAGCCCCTGATTAAAACGGGAGTTCGTTGTGAACACCACCTTGCGATCTGACAATGCCCGCTGTACGGCCTCGGCTTCGTGGCCGAGCACAACGATCACTTCACCGGCTTTTGATTGCAGCAGGTGGTCGACCGTGTGTGCGATGATGGTTTTCCCAGCCAGGGGCAGCAAGAGTTTGTTATGCCCGGACATGCGCCGGGAGGCGCCGGCCGCGAGGAGGATAGCAGAAACGCTCATGCTGCGCTTGGTTCAAATTCTAAGCGGTGCGCATCTGTTTTGAAGCGCGACGGCGGGCAATAATTTCCGCCATAATACTGATCGCGATTTCGGCGGGAGTTGCCGCGCCGATGTCCAAACCGATGGGCGCATGCACACGCCGAAGCTGCTCCTCATTCACGCCCTGGGCGAGCAGGCGCTGGAATCTTTTTTCATGGGTTTTGCGGCTGCCCAAGACGCCGATATAAGCCGGCCGATGTTGGAGCGCGGTTTTGACCGCGGGATCATCGAGTTTGGGATCGTGACTGAGAATCACGATGCTGGCGCCGGCATCGATGCCGATCTCAGTTAAAGCTTCATCGGGCCATTTGCGCACAAGCTGATCGACATGCGGAAAACGCTCGGGGGAGGCAAATGCGCCGCGCGGATCGATGAGAATGACGTTGAAATCCAGGGTTTTGGCGATATGTGCCAGCGGCGCGGCAATATGCACGGCTCCAACGATGATCAGCTTGGAGGGCGGAAAACAGGATTCGACAAAAATCTCCGTTTCGCCAAACGTCAACACGGCGCAGTGTTCACGCTCGAAAAATGCCGGCGCTGCCTGTTTGATCGCTGAAATCAAATCGAGGTTGTCGAGATCGCTCGAAATATCGCCGGCGCGTGTGATCAGCGCATGCCGGCCAAATAAAGTCGAAGCGCCGCGAATCACTTTCGCCATGATTACCGGCTCTTTGGCTTCGAGGCTGGCTCTCAGAGTTTCGAAAAATTTCCCATCCCAAAACGGCTCGACCAGCACCTCGATTTTCCCGCCGCAGGTGAGGCCCACGCTCCATGCCGTTTCATCTGTAACACCAAACGGCAGCAGCTTGGGCGCGCCGGTTTTCATGACGTTCATGGCCGCCTCAATAACTGCGGTTTCCACGCAGCCGCCGCTGACCGACCCGGCAAATTCGCCGTTGGCCGCAATTGCCATACGGCTGCCTGCCGGACGCGGAGAAGATCCCCAAGTTTTAACGACGGTCGCAATGGCAGCGGAGCAGCCGCGCGCCTGCCAGTTGAGCAGTGTCGCTAGAATGTCATGCATTATTCTTGCTGGTTCAAACCGTTTTGTTCCAGATAATACGCGACCTGCAGCAAACGCGCTTCATCGAACGCTTTGGCTACAAGCTGCAAGCCAATGGGCAAATGGTTGGCATCCCGGCCCGCGGGCAGGGAAAGGCAGGGAACGCCGGCGAGATTCATCGACACGGTGAAAATATCGGAAAGGTACATGGTGAGAGGATCATTTAGTTTCGCGCCGAGCTGAAATGCTGTGGATGGTGTGGTTGGCATGAGCAGCGCCTCACATTCTTTAAAGGCGTTTTCGAAATCGCGACGAATGAGGGTGCGCACTTTCATGGCGCGCCGATAGTAGGCGTCATAATAACCCGAGGACAACACATATGTGCCGAGCATGATGCGCCGTTTCACTTCCCGGCCGAAACCTTCGCTGCGGCTGTTCACATACATCTCTTCAAGTGACGCTGCGTTTTGCGCGCGCCGGCCGTAATGTGCGCCGTCATAACGCGCGAGGTTGGAAGAAGCCTCGGCCGTGCAGATGATGTAATAGGCAGCTATGGCATACTTGGTATGCGGCAGAGACACTTCCTTGATGTTTGCGCCGCCGTGTTCCAGCAGTTTTTTCGCGTGTTCGACTGCGGAAAGAATCTCTGGCTGCACGCCGTCGCTCAAATATTCTTTGGGCAAGCCGATGGTTTTGCCGTTGACGCTGTTGGCGAGCAGCTTGGCATACTC
>CAYWGH010000008.1:0-24893 GCA_964457925.1 uncultured Cytophagia bacterium | reverse complement strand
GCCGGCGCCGGCGCAGAGGTTGAGTCGCGTTCATCAACGCCGGCAATAACTTCAAGGATGCGTGCGACATCCTCAACCGAATTGGCCAGGGGGCCGATTTGATCGAGTGAAGAGGCGAAGGCCACAAGTCCCCAGCGGGAGACGCGGCCGTACGTCGGTTTCAAGCCCACCACGCCGGTGAACGCTGCAGGTTGGCGAATTGAGCCGCCGGTATCGGAGCCAAGCGCCGCCATGGCCAGTTGCGCCGCCACTGCCGTTGCCGAGCCACCGGAAGAGCCGCCAGGAACATACGCGGGATTCACAGGATTTTTCACCGGGCCGAATGCGGAATTTTCATTCGAGCTGCCCATCGCGAACTCATCCATGTTGGTCTTGCCGATGATGATCGCATCCGCGTTTTCCAGGCGTGTGATGACGGTGGCGTCGTAAGGCGAAACGAAATTTTCGAGTATGCGCGAGCCGCAGGTCAGCCGTTCACCCTTCAGCGCGATAATATCTTTAACCGCGATGATGCTGCCGGCCAGCTTGCCGGCCTTGCCTTGCTGGATTTTGGTATCGATTGCAGCGGCGCGCGCGCGGGCGCGGGTATCCAATGTCGTAATGAATGCATTTAATGAAGCGTGGGCGCGAATGCGGGCAAGATATTCTTCAATAAGCCCGGCACATGTTTGCTCGCGGTGGCGTAATTTTTCTTGAATGGCGCGAATATTGGCGAAGTGACTCATATGCCGAACGGGTGAGTGTATCAAAGGGATCGTCTGCGAGGTGCAAACGAGAAAAAAAGCCGCGATTGCCGATTACGTCGGCAAAAACAAGCAATCGTTCCCGGATATATCGGCCCCTGGCGTGGGCGGCTAAATGGCAAAAATCAAAACGCCAGCGGTGGAAAATCCCACAACCGGACCGTGGGAGATCATTACGCTTCAATTATTGTTGACTTGCTGTTTCGGCGGCTCGATTTTTTCCTGTTCGTCAGAGCTGTTGGCCGCTTTTTTGAATTCGCGGATGCCCTGGCCGAGGCCGCGGGCAAGTTCCGGCAGTTTTTTCGCGCCAAACAGCACAAGCACGATGATGAGGATGACGATTAATTCTTGTGGGCCAGGCATGGCAAACCTCCTAAAATTTCACTGCAATCATTTTATCACTCACGAATCACTTTTGAGGGATTTTCGCTCGGGCGCGCGCGGCTGGCGGGGGTCGCGTTCGAGATCGAGGTTCAACTCCTGTTTGACTTCATCGGCGGCGCGCTTGAATTCGTTGAGGCCCTGGCTGATGCCGCGTGCCAACTCCGGAATTTTTTTCGGGCCGAACACGAGCAGCACGACCACCAGAATAACGAGCAGCTCACTCATACCGATTTGACCAAACATAGCGCGTTCTCCGCAAACAGGTTTAATTCAGCACCCAGCGCAGCATATAAATCGCCACGCCAATACCGATTAAGCCGATGACATTGAGATCAAAACTAAGGCCCAACGTCAATTTCAAAACCGCCGCATCCAGCGTGACGGGGCCTAAGGCCCAGGTGCCCTTTTCAATAAAAAAATCCTTGGCAACGCCGTCCGGCATCAACAAGCCGATCAACTTTCCGAGCAACGATCCAATGGCCCCGCCGAGTAAAACCATGAAAATGATGAAACCGATTTTTCGTCGTGTCGGCACAACTACTCCTTTCGCACGTCTTCTTAATTGCTGTTACTGGGCGCGGATAAACCTCGACAGATTTTCTTAGCGAGTTATTTCGATGCGGCGAGGTACGGCCTCAACCCGACCAGTCTGAGGATTCCACCTCGGGAATGGGAACGGGGCTCTCCTTTTAGACAACAACCGGGTCTCCGCGCATGCCGCAACAAGGCTTCTCGCTTCAGCAGTAAATTCGTTTTCGTATAGTCCTACTTAGGCACACTTGAATTTCTACCCGCGAAACACACAAAAAACGCGAGCTATCTTTTAATGTATTTGGCGTGTTTCGCGGGGCCAGAATGGAATCTGCCTCAGTCGAACTAGAAATGTCCGCTTATTCAAAATTCAACAGTGCTCTAAAAATTTCCGCCCCGGCCGCCGAGCCCAGCACCGCCTCCGCTGCGCGCTCGGGATGCGGCATCAGCCCCATGACATTGCCGGCCGCGTTCATGATGCCCGCGATGTTCTCCAATGCGCCGTTGGGATTCGCCTCCGGGGTGATGTCACCGTCGGCTGTGCAATAGCGAAAGAGAATTTGCCGGCGCTCGTTTAACTGTTGCAACGTTTCCGCCTCCGCGAAGTAATTGCCCTCGCCGTGCGCCACCGGCATTTTCATCACGGACTTGGCCGCGGCGCGCGTGAAACGTGTGTCCGGGTTTTCCGTGCGAATATAAACTTGTTTTGAAACAAAGCGCAAATGGGCGTTGCGCAACAGCACGCCGGGCAACAAGCCGGCTTCACAAAGAATTTGAAAACCGTTGCAAATGCCGATGACCGTGCCGCCGGCATCGGCATATCGAATCACCTCTTCCATTACCGGCGAGAAACGCGCAATCGCGCCGGTGCGCAGATAATCGCCGTAGGAAAAGCCGCCCGGCAACACAACCGCGTCGAGATTGGAAAGGTCGCGTTCTTTGTGCCAGATAAAGCGCGTCTCCTGCTGCAACACATGCTTCAGCACATGATAACAATCATGATCACAATTGGAGCCGGGAAAAACAACCACGCCAAAGCGCATGGGACATCACTCCGCCAACGTGTACTGGTAGTTTTCAATCACGGGATTCGCCAGCAGCTTTTGGCAGGCGGCCTCGACCAGTTCCTGCGCGCGCGCGCGCGTAACTCCGGTAAAGGTTACTTCAATCAGTTTCCCGGTGCGGACTTCCGAGACGCCGGAAAACCCCAGAGTTTCGAGAGCATGATGAATCGTCTTGCCCTGCGGATCAAGAATGCCGTTTTTAAGGGTGACGAGGATTTGCGCCTTCACGAGAGATGGGCCTCTGAAAATTTTTTGCTATTTTTAGCGCTTGCTGATCGAGATGTCCGGCAACGCTTCTTCGTCTTCATCTTGACGCAAACTGTTGAGCACCGCCCGTCCCACTTGCATCAAAATATAGCCGAGCGCGAGCGGAAACAGGGTTTTGCTCGGTGAAACGGCAAGCACAGTTAACGCCAGCGCCAGGAGTAGAAGTTTGACAGTGTTCTGGCGGCCGCGACGAAATGAGATTTTCGGCAGAGCATCGAATTCAAGTGTTGACACCATCAAGGTTGCGCTGATGAGCAGCAAAACGATGGTCAAGCCGGGAAACTGTACGGATTCCCATATTTGATGGCTAAAAATTACATAAGAACTGATCAAGCCGGCGCTGGACGGGATGGGCATGCCCACAAAATGATGTTTGTCGAGCATAGTTGTTGTGGTATTGAAGCGCGCCAGGCGAATCGCGCCGGCGGCCAACGGTAGGAAGCTGGCCAGCACGCCCAATAGTTTAAGATCGTGAAGTTGGGCGCTGTAGATCAGAAACGCTGGTGCGACGCCGAACGAAACCACATCTGCCAGGGAATCGAACTCGACGCCGAAATCGGAGGTGATATGCAAAGCGCGCGCGATTTTGCCGTCAAGCACGTCGCAAATGGCCGCCACGATGATGAGCCAGCCGCTTTTCACAAAATCACCGTTAGCGGCAGAAACGATCGCCAGGAATCCGAATAGAAGGTTGACGACCGTCATGAGATTGGGCGCCAACGTTTGTTTACGTAGCATTTTTGAATTCTCCTATGATGCTCTCCCCCGCCCGCACTTTCTCTTTTAACCGGGCCTTGATTTCCGTGTTGAGAGGGAGATACACTTCCATCCGTGAGCCGAATTTGATGATGCCGAAACGCTCGCCGCGCTGCACGTGTAATCCTTCGCGCAGATCGTACACGATGCGGCGCGCGATCAGTCCGGCGATTTGCTTGAACAACACCCTGCCCCACGGCGACTCGATCCCGATGAGGGATTGCTCGTTCTCGCTTGAGGCTTTGGGCAACGAGGCAACGTGAAATTGTCCGCGCTGATACTGCAAAAATTTCACCGTGCCCTCCACCGGCACGCGATTGACGTGCACATTGAAAACGGATAAAAAGATGCTGACGCGGCGCGCGCGGCCGCCAAGAAATTGCGGCTCGTCAACCTCATCAATGCCGATGACCGTGCCATCGGCCGGCGACACCACAATACCCTCGCCGCTCGGGATGACGCGTTCCGGATCCCGAAAAAAGAACACGGACATGGCCGTCGCCGCCCAACACAGCACACTCAAGCTGCGCACGATGAAACCGCCGCCGAGTGTACGATAAATGAGGGTCAGAAGCAAGGCAGTAATTGCCAGCGCCAATACGATTGTATAACCTTCGCGATGCATGATTCCAGCCGGTTTTGTTAGAGTCTGGTCAGAATTCGCAGGCCGAGCGCCTGATAAGCTTTGCGCATGCCTGCAAGGTTGTTACGATAGTCCGCCCAGTCAAAGCTTTCGCCCGTGGCCGCGTCGCGCAGGCTGCACGTTGCCAGTGAAAGCTCATCGCCGATCCACAAACGGTTTTTATAGCGCCCAAATTCGAACTTGCATGAGGTCAGCGCCAAACCGCGGCGCGAGAAAAAGCTTTGCAGCAGCACGCCCGCTTTTGTCACGAGGCGCACAATATGGTGCAACTCCTCCGCGGAGAGCAGGCCGAGTGACTGCACCTCTTTGCGGTCAAGCGGCGTCTTTTTGGAGTTTTCATCTTTTAAATAAAACTCAATAACCGAGGGCTGCAACGCCGCGCCGTCTTTTACGCCCAACCTTTTGGCGTGCGCGCCGGCCGCCATATAGTGCGCCGTTACCGTCAACGCGATCATATTGAGCTGGCGCACCAGCATGGCGTCCTTGCCCACTTCGTGAATAAAATGCGTGGGAATGTGATAGCCGTCGAGATAACGAAACAACAACGCCGAAACCTGATTGTTGATCTCTCCTTTTTTCTCGATCACCTCGCCGCTTTCTCCGCCAAGCTCGTCTTTAAATGCCAAAATGAGTTGCTCGGGGTTGTCGGTCTCGTAGAGCGCTTTGGTTTTGCCGTCAAAAAGTTTTTTCTTTTTCTTATAGCTGCTCATCCTCACTCCTCATAAGATTCAAAATCTCGTTTGCTCTAACCCGAGACGGGCAAAAATTAAATCAATGTGTCGAAAATTATTCTTCAGGTCGAAACATTGCATGATATCGTTTTCGTCGAGGTATCGGCGAATCGTTTGGTCGGCCAGCAAGCGCGCTTGAAACCCCTGGCGCTGCGCCGGTAATATCTCCTCGGAAAACGGCTGATTCCAAGTCGCCATGGCATGCTCTTGTACCAGGCGATAGGCCTCTTCGCGCGTCATGCCTTTGCGCGTGAGCGCGAGCAACACCTGTTGTGAGAAGATCAAGCCGTGGGTGCGCTCCAGGTTGCGCTGCATGTTATCAGGATAAACATGCAAACCGGCCACGACTTTCGTGAGCTGTGCCAGCATGTAATCGAGCAGAATCGTGCTGTCGGGGAGAATTACCCGCTCAACCGAACTGTGCGAAATGTCGCGCTCATGCCACAAAGCTATGTTTTCAAGCCCGGCTGTCGCATGCGCACGCAGCAGCCGCGCCAGCCCCGAAATGCGTTCGCAGGTAATGGGATTGCGTTTGTGCGGCATGGCCGATGAGCCTTTTTGGCCGGCGGTGAAAGGCTCTTCGACTTCCAGAATCTCCGTGCGCTGCAGGCTGCGTATTTCAACCGCAAATTTTTCGAGCGAGGCGCCGATCAACGCCAGGGTATTTAGAAATGCCGCGTGATGATCGCGCTGGACGATTTGCGTTGAGATGGCCGCCGGTTGCAGACCGAGCTTTTCGCAAACATACGTTTCAACGCGCGGATCGATATGCGCATAGGTTCCGACCGCGCCGGATATTTTCCCGACGGCGATCTCGCTGATCGCTTGCTGCAAGCGCGCCAGTTGGCGGCCGGCTTCATCATACCAAACCGCAAGCTTCAAACCGAACGTGGTCGGCTCGGCATGCACGCCGTGTGAACGGCCGATACAGGCCGTGTGCCTGTGTGCCAGCGCCTGCCTGCCGATGGCCTCGCGAAGTTTTGCCAGTTTATCGAGCAGAAGCTGGCCGGCTTGCTTCATCTGCACCGCCAGCGAGGTGTCGAGCAGATCCGATGAGGTCATGCCGAGATGCAGGTAGCGGCTGTCCGGGCCGACATGTTCTGCAACATTGGTGAGAAACGCGATGACATCGTGCTTGACTGTCTGTTCGATTTCCAGCACGCGCCCGACGTCAAAACGTGCTTTGGCTTTGATCGTTGCCAGGGCCGCAGGAGGGATCAAGCCCAACTCGGCCTGGGCTTCGCAAACGCAAATTTCGACCTGAAGCCAAATGGCAAGCTTGTTGGCTTCACTCCAAATGTTGCCCATTTCAGGCAGTGTATAACGCGCGATCAAATCTCGGCCTTTAAAATGAAAATCATCTACTCCGGCGCGCGGTGGCCGGAATACCGGCATCGCAACCCTGCCGCGCTCCGGAGCAAGACACCTCTTATGACTTCGTACTTTGTTTTACTTTTTCCCAATCTTCAAGAAACCGTTTCAAACCAATATCCGTGAGCGGATGATCGAACATCTGATCGAAGACTTTGGCCGGTAATGTCGATATGTCAGCGCCCGCGAGCGCCGCATCAACCACATGAACCGGATTGCGCAGACTAGCCGCCAACACTTCGGTTTCGAATTCATAGTTGTCGTAAATCTCGACGATGGTGCGCACGAGATCCATGCCGACGTGAGAAATGTCGTCGAGCCGGCCGAGGAACGGGCTGACATACGAAGCCCCGGCCTTGGCCGCCAGCAACGCCTGATTCGGGCTAAAAATCAGCGTGACGTTGGTGGGAATTTTTTCGGAAGACAATTTGCGCACTGCCACCAAGCCCTCGCGCGTCATCGGAATCTTGACGACGATATTTTTGTGAATTTTGGCAAGTTCGCGACCCTCTTTGATCATGCCCTCGGCGTCGGTTGAAACGACTTCGGCGTTCACCGGCCCGGGCACCACCTCACAAATACCGAGAATGATTTGTTTGAACTCGCCCTTCTCTTTTGAGATTAATGTGGGATTCGTGGTCACGCCGTCGAGCAGGCCCATGGCTGCGACTTTTTTGATTTCAGCAAGGTTGGCGGTATCGAGAAAAAGTTTCATCTTCGCTCTCCAAAGTTTGAGGGGTTACTTGACTGTCGATTTCATCTAAATTTTTTTTCCGGTTCGAGGACCGCCTGTTTGCGCTACAGGATTAATCGGCTTCGACGGCAGGCGCGGCTTCCAGAGCACCGGCTTCTTCCTGTGGCGCGGCGAATTGCTCCGTTTCTCGCGCCCAGCTGGTGGCGGCCTCCGGATAAAAAACTTTTTCCAAAAATAATCCGTGCGGCGGCGCGGTGTAACCGGCGTCAACGCGTTTTTGATTGGCCAGGATCACCGGAATTTCACTGGCCGGCAGCGCGCCGCGGCCGACGTTGATCAGCGTGCCGACCATGATGCGCACCATGTTGCGCAGGAAGCGATTTGCGCGCACGCGCAGGAGAATTTTGTCTCCGTTATCCTCCCACTGAATCATCTCAACGCGGCTGAGATAATGCGGGTCTTCCGTGCTGCTGCAACAAAACGCGCGATAATTGTGCTCACCTAAAAAGTGCAGCGCTGCGGATTTCATTTCTTCAAGGTCGAGTGGGAATTTGCAAAAATAGGCGTACCCTCGACCGACCGCCACCGGATGGCGGCTCAAGACATAAACATACTGCCGGCTCACGGCGTCATATCGCGCATGAAACGCTTCCGGAACAATCTCGGCATGTTTGACCACAACATCGTGCGGCAAAATGCCGTTAAGCTTGCGCGGCATGTGCTGCGCATCCACTTCGACCGTGGTATGAAAATTCGAGACCTGACCATAGGCATGCACGCCGGCGTCCGTGCGCCCGGCCACGTAAAGCCCGACTTTTTCTTTCAATAAAATTTTAAGGGCGCGCTCGACTTCGCCCTGCACTGTGCGCATCTTTGGCTGATATTGCCAGCCGCAAAAATTACTGCCGTCATATTCCAAAACCAATTTGACATTCGCCATGAACAAATCCGCTTCTACTTAACGATGCACCGTTAATGACCAGGTGAGCAGGCCGGCAGCCAGCACTATACCGATGGCAATCCAATCCGCGCGCGCCACCTTCAACTCACGAAAACTAACGCGCCCTTCGCTGCCATGATAGCAGCGGGCTTCCATGGCCACGGCCAATTCGTCTGCGCGTTTGAACGTTGAGATGAACAAGGGCACGAGCATGGGAATTAAGGCATGGATGCGCTGCAACAAATGGCCATCAAAACGCGCACCGCGCGAAATTTGTGCCCGTTGGATGCGCTGCGCCTCCTCCACAATCGTCGGCACGAACCGCAGCGCCATCATCGTCATCAACGCCAGCTCGTGCGCCGGAAATTTGAACCGTTCCAGCGGTTGCAGCATGCGCTCGAGGCCGTCGGTCAAATCTGCCGGAATCGTGGTGCTCGTGAGCAACGCGGCGGCCAGCACCAACAGTCCCAAACGCAGGGCATATTTTACTCCGATCAATGCGCCTGCACCTGAAATGGAAATGCCCCACATTTCAACTTCGGGGGCGGCAGAACTGGTCAGAGCATGAAGGAATATGGTAATGCCGAACAGCCAGAGGAAAGCACGAAGATTCCTTGCAAAGATGCGAAGCGGAATATGCGTGACGAGAATCGCAACGATGAGTACAAACGTCCACAGCAGCAGCGCCGGCCAGGAATCCGCCAGCATGATGGTTAACATCATGCTCAGGCTCGCGATAAGCTTGGTGCGGGGATCAAGCCGGTGTATGATCGAGCGCGATGGATAATATCGACCGAGTGTAATATTTTGCCATAAACCCATAGCCTGCCGAATTTTGCGCGCAAATATAACAACATTTTGATGAAATACCAATAAAAAACTCCTTGAAAAAATTCCGTGTGCAAACAAGCAGACTGTGCTCCCATCATCTTTTTGCGAGGTTGCGGGCATACGGCTGGATTTTTTATTGTCTCTTTACACAAAATTTGATAGATTGCCATTTCCAAATTTGGCCAGGACGGCGTTGATGTTATGATTTTTTAATTATGGATTGACCTGAGAACTTATGCAGCACAACGTTCGCAATTTTTGCATCATTGCTCATATTGACCACGGGAAATCGACGCTGGCTGACCGCTTTCTTGAAACGACCGGCGCCTTGCGCAAGGAAGAAATCGTTTCACAAACGCTTGACAGCATGGATTTGGAGCGTGAACGCGGCATCACGATCAAGCTGCACGCAGTCACGATGAATTACCGCGCGCCCGACGGCAACGACTACACCTTGAATCTCATCGATACGCCGGGCCATGTCGATTTTAGTTATGAGGTTTCGCGTAGTCTCGCCGCGTGCGAAGGCGCGATTCTTGTGGTCGACGCCTCACAGGGCGTGGAAGCGCAAACGATTTCGAACCTCTATCTGGCGCTCGAACACAATCTCACCATCATTCCGGTGATCAACAAGATCGACCTGCAAGGCGCGCAGATCGAGATGGTCAAGCATCAGATTACGGAAGTGCTGGGCATCGACGAGAGTGAGATTATTCTTGCCAGCGCCAAGCAGGGCATTGGCATGGCCGACATCATGCAGGCGGTGATTGAGCGTGTGCCGCCGCCCGGCGGCAAAGCCGGCGACCCGCCCCGCGCGCTGATTTTTGATTCCATGTTTGACAGTTATCGCGGCGCTGTTGCGTATATCCGGGTGTTCGACGGTATATTTAGGCCGGGCATGAAAATTCGCTTCTTTTCCACCGGCAAGGAATTCGAAGTCGCGGAAGTCGGCATCATGCGGTTGCGCAAGCTTCCGCAGCCGCAACTCGAACCGGGCGATGTGGGCTATTGCATTGCCGGCGTGAAAGAAGTGAAAGACACACAAGTGGGCGACACCATCACCTCCGCCGATAATCCCGCGTCCGAGCCGCTTCCGGGTTACCGCGAAGTGAAGCCCATGGTGTTCAGCGGCATTTTCCCGACCGCTTCCGAGCAGTATGAAGAGTTGCGCGCCGCGCTCGACAAGCTCAAGCTCAACGACTCTTCCCTGGTATATGAGCCGGAAAGCTCGGTGGCGCTCGGATTTGGTTTCCGGTGCGGCTTTCTGGGATTGCTGCATTTGGAAATCGTGCAGGAACGTTTGGAACGGGAATATGATCTCGATATTCTTACCACCGTGCCGAACGTCGAGTATTGGGTGTTCAAAACCAACGGCGAGAAGCTGGTGGTCGATAATCCGGCGTTGATGCCGAATGCCGGCGACATCGATCACATCGAAGAGCCGTACATTCGCGCGCAAATCATCACGCCCGCGGAATTCATCGGCAATATCATGAAGCTGGCGCAGGATCGCCGCGGCACACACAAGAACACGAGCTACATTGACACCACGCGCGTCGATTTGACGTATGAATTTCCGCTCGCCGAGATCATTTTCGACTTCTACGACAAGCTGAAATCTTACACCAAAGGATATGCCTCGCTCGATTATGATTTCATCGGCTATCGCGAAGGCAGCCTCGCCAAACTCGACATCCTCATCAACGGCGATCCGGTCGATGCGCTCTCCCATATTGTTCACCGCGAGAAAGCCTACGAATGGGGCAAGAAAATTTGTGAAAAGCTGCGTGAGTTGATTCCGCGCCAGATGTTCGAAGTCGCAATTCAGGCGGCCATCGGCTCGAAGATTATCGCGCGTGAAACGGTGAAAGCGATGCGCAAGAACGTCACCGCAAAATGCTACGGCGGCGACATCTCGCGCAAGCGCAAGCTGTTGGAGCGCCAAAAAGAGGGCAAGAAGCGCATGAAACAACTAGGCAGCGTCGAAATTCCGCAAGAGGCATTTTTGGCCGTGTTAAAAGTTGAACATTAGCCGGGCAGTTTTCTTCTTTATTCTGGGTGGCAGCCGCGCGCGATTGGAGGTTTTTCCGAGCGATCGGGCGGCGGTCGATCCGTTTCGTTATCGGTACTTTCTTGAATCGTCATAAGGCTTGACTCATGTCTCAGACTACTGTGAAAATGGCGAAACCCAAGGGTGAAGCCGTCGAGCATCCCACCAAAAGCAAACCGCGCGAGTATACCGAAGCGATTCTCGTGGCGCTGTTTTTTGCTCTGCTGTTGCGCACGTTTGTCGTGCAAGCATTCCGCATTCCCACCGGCTCGATGAAAGACACGCTGCTCGTCGGCGATTTTTTGCTCGTCAATAAATTCATCTATGGCGCACGCACGCCCGACGGCATTCCGTGGACCGACATCTCGTTTCCGGTCTGGCGGCTGCCGGCCATTCGTGAACCGCAAGCGGGCGACATCGTCGTGTTCAAATATCCGCGCGACCCCAAACTCGACTACATCAAACGGTGCATCGCTGTCGGCGGCCAAACTGTGGAGATGCGTGATGGCGTCGTTTACATCGACGGCAAGCCGGAGGGCGAGAGAGAATTCCTGAAACAAGAATATGATGCCGCCGAAGGCCATGCCGTGCGGTACTACAAAATCACAACCCCCACCGGACAGATTTACACCATTCGAAATTATGCGGAGAAATCCGGCGATTACTATGGTCCGATCACCGTGCCGCCCGGCCAATTTTTTATGATGGGCGACAACCGCGACAACAGTCAGGACAGCCGCTATTGGGATTGCCTGCCGCGCGAAAACGTCGTGGGTCAGGCTTTGATTATTTATTTCTCTGTCGATACCGACAAACCCTGGCTGGCATGGTTGAAGAATATTCGCTGGGGCCGCATCGGGAATTCGATCAAATAATTTCGTGAAGCTGTAAGCAAAACGAAAACGTTCCCAATGTTTGGAAACCGCAAAACCGGCGTGCGCCGATCATCCGTGCGCGCGCCAAGCGTTGGGACAATCAACATTAACCTCTGCTGAAGCAACCCGTGGCAGACGCCGGCCTTTACATTCACATTCCCTTTTGCGAAAAACGCTGCCTTTACTGCGATTTTTATACGATTGCGGGCAGCCGCAATCGCATCCCCGATTACATCTCCGCTCTGCAACGCGAGATTGCACTGCGTGCTGCAGAAAAATTTTGGCAGCGGCAAAAATTTGCAACGATTTTTTTCGGCGGCGGCACGCCCTCCTTGCTTTCCCCCTCACAGATTGCCACGATTCTCGATTGCTGTTTTGCTCATTTTAAATTTAACGATGTTCTCGAAGTTACTCTGGAAGCAAACCCCGGCGCGATCGACGGCAGGCAAATGGCGAGTTATCGCGCTGTGGGCATCAATCGTTTGAGCCTGGGTGTGCAATCGTTCGAAGCGAATGAATTGAAACTGCTCGATCGCGTGCATTCGCCCCAACAGGCACGGCTGGCGGTCCAGCAGGCGCGTTATGCCGGTTTTGAAAATTTGAATTTGGATTTTATGTTCGCCTTGCCGAGTCAAACGCGCCGGCGCTGGCAGAGAACCTTGCAGCGCGCGGTGGCGCTCAATCCTGATCATATTTCCGCTTACAATTTGACCATTGAACACGGCACGCCGATTTATCACGCGATTCAAAAAGGCGAGTTGGCGCCGCTCGCGCCTGAAGTCGAGCGCGAGTTCTATGCCTTCACCATCGCGTTTTTGGAAGATCATGGCTATCGCCATTACGAGATATCGAATTTTGCCAAGCCCGGTTACGAAGCGCAACACAATATCAAGTATTGGGACGGCAGCGCTTATCTCGGCCTGGGCGCCTCGGCGCATTCCTTTGACGGCAAGCGGCGCTTTTGGAACGTGGCGAATTTGCGCAAGTATCTCGACCGCTTGGCGGAAAATCAAGTGCCCGAAGACGGAAGTGAAGAGTTGACCCGGCAACAGCGGATGTTCGAATTTGCGTTTCTGGGATTGCGGCAGCGCCGCGGCATTCCGCTGGCTGAATTTGCGCGAAAATTCCAACAGCCTTTTGAAGAGGCGTTTAATGGCGAGGTTGCGAAAATGGAGGCGCAGGGCTTGCTCGTGCGCGAGGCGGATTATTTGAAACTGAGCCGTGAGGGTTTGTTTTTGTGTGATGAAATTTGCGCGCGGCTGGCGCCGTGATTTGTCACAAGCAGCATTGATTCCTCATCGTAGCGCCACGGCCTGACCGCGGCGGCGATGAATCACCCAACCGCAATAACGTCAATCGCTTCGACTCACCAACAAACATACTTCAAACTCAACGAGGAAACACATGGGCTTCATGACAGACGCGGTACACGCGGGCCAGCATCCGGAAGAAACCACCGGCGCGGTGATCACACCGATTTTTCAAACCGCAACCTATGCCCAGGAAGCGCCGGCCGTGCACAAGGGTTACGAGTACGGCCGCACCGGCAATCCGACACGGTTGGCGCTGGAGAAAAATTTAGCCGCGCTTGAACAGGGCCAATTTGCCTACGCTTTTTCCTCGGGCATGGCCGCAACCTCAACGGTCACGAAGTTGTTGAAAGGCGGCGATCATGTTATTTGCACCGCCAATGTTTATGGCGGAACCGCGCGCTACTTTCGCCAGGTGATGGCGGATTTCGGCATGCAGTTCGATTTCGTCGACACTTCCTCGCTCGACAACGTCGCTCAAGTCTGGCGCAGTGAAACGAAAATGCTTTATGTCGAATCACCGACCAACCCGCTGCTGATTCTTTCGGATTTGCGCAAGCTGGCCGGTTTTTGCCGCGAGCGCAACGCCTTGCTTGTGGTCGACAATACTTTTCTCAGCCCCTATTTCCAGCGCCCGCTCACGCTCGGCGCGGACATTGTCATTCACAGCACCACGAAATTCATCAACGGCCACAGCGATGTTGTCGGCGGCGTGGTGGTGACGAACAACGCGCATGTTGCGGAACGCCTCGCCTTCCTGCAAAACGCCGTGGGCGCGGTGCCCAGCCCGTTTGATTGCTGGCTGATCTTGCGCTCGACCAAGACCCTGCCGTTGCGCATGCGCCAAAGCAACGCAAACGCGATGACGATCGCGCAGATGCTGGCTTCGGATAAACGCATTCAGAAAGTCTACTATCCCGGACTCGCCTCGCATCCGCAGCATGAGTTGGCGGCGCGCCAGCAACTAGATCCTTACGGCAAGCCGGGATTCGGCGGCATGATTTCATTCGACCTTGCGGATTTCGATACCGCTAAAAATTTTCTCAAAGGCATCAAACTCTTCACCCTTGCAGAGAGTCTCGGCGGCGTCGAAAGTTTGATTTGCCATCCCACCTCGATGACGCATGCCTCGGTGCCGCCGGAAATGCGCAAGCGCATCGGCTTGAGCGACGGCCTGGTGCGGCTTTCCATCGGCGTGGAGGATGTGGAAGATTTGATCGCAGACTTGCAAGCCGGATTGGCGCGCATTTCATGAAGATTGCCGAATACTTTTTCCTGAGCCATTGCAGAATGCCGCGCGGCATCTGGAAACCGTCAAATTTCTAAACCACAGATGGGCATGGATTTTTGTGTATTGAAATTGTTCCCGTCAAAACGATTTCTGAAATCCGTGTCGATCGGTGGAAGTCCGTGGTCAAAAAACCATTTCTGAAAAGTGTCCGGTAGCAAATGCCTTCTGTAAATCGCCTTTGTGTCTGTTGAATGGTTTCGTTGACGCTATTTTAGTATGGCGACTCGTCTTGTTATCACCCTCCTTTGCTTGTTGAGTTTGGCCTCGCCCGCCTTCACACAGAATTGGCAATATCACCGTTCCGGACGTTTTGTGATTGCTTATTCTGCCAACGAGCAGAAACTGGCGCTGCAAGTTATTGCAGATTTGCAGCGCCAGCAGCAAACACTCAACCAACGCCTGAAATTTGAACCCCGCCGCACGATCACGATCTTCCTGTGCCCGACCCAATATGTATTCGACCATCTCACACGTTCCGTCGTCCCGGATTGGGGCGAGGCTGCGGCCGACGTCCGCAATTGGCGCATGTTTCTCAAATCACCCGCGGCCAGCGCGCATCGCGAGTTGAACCCCGGAACGTTGCTGCATGAGTTGGTGCATTTGACGCTGGCGGAAATGGTGTTGCCCGGGCGCGCCCCACGTTGGTTTGACGAGGGCGCGGCAACATTGCTCTCCGGCGACACGCAGCATGTTTCACCGACTTTGATTTCAAGCGCCATGGCAACGCGTTCACTGGTTTCGTTTGATGACATCGAAGAGCTGCTCTCGTTTCGTAATGCGCAAGCCGGCTTGGCTTATTCCGAAAGCTATCACGCCGTGGGTTATCTCGTTCAAAAATTCGGTGAAGACGCCATCGGCCGTTTTGCGCGCGCGCTGGCCGCGCACGAGAACGCCCGCGCCGCATTTCAAGCAGCTTTTGGCAAGGATTTGTGGGATTTCGAGTCGGAGTACTTCGATTATCTGCGCGCGAAATTTCGCTGGTATTTTTTGTGGGATGATACGGTGTTGTGGAGCGCGGCGATCTTGCTGCTCGTCGTTGCCGGCTTCATTGTCACGCGCCGCCGCATCAAACGCAGAATGCAAGAATGGGAAGAAGAAGAGAGATTATCGGCGCAGAACGAAGCGGATTCTGAAGAAGAAAAATCTCACTGAAAATGCCGGCGGACGCCTTGCATTTTAAACATTTCCTGATATTTTTTCATCGGCGCGTGTACGAACGTTAACAAGCGTAAATGCCAAAATTCATCGGATGCGGCAATACCAAAAAGGAGGCGGGATGCGAATCGCGTTTGCGACGAGTGAATGTGTGCCATACATCAAAACCGGCGGCTTGGCCGATGTCAGCGGCGCCTTGCCAAAAGCGCTGGCCGAGGCCGGCATGGAAGTCAAAGTCTTTCTACCGTTATATGACAGCATCCGGGTGTTGGATCACGGCTTGACGTTTGCGAATGAATTGCGGGATATCCCGCTGCAAATCGGAAATTTCAATCTAACTTTTAATGTATGGTACAAAAAGGCCGAAGGCCTGAACCTCGAGCATTATTTTATTGATTGTCCGCACTATTTTCATCGCGGCCGCTTGTATACCTCCGATTTTGACGAAGACGCGCGGTTCATTTTTTTACAACAAGCGATTATTTCCATCCTGCAGCGGTATCATTGGGCGCCGGAGGTGTTGCATTGCAACGATTGGCAAACCGCGTTGTTGCCGGTTTATCTCAAAGACAAATACTATTGGGACCGGCTGTTCGAGCACACGGCCAGCGTGCTTTCGATTCACAATCTCGGTTATCAAGGCCGCTTCGGGCGCGCGAGCGTGGGCGCGGCCGGCCTGCCTTATGACAAATATTACCCCGGCGGGCCATATGAATTCCACGGCTCATTCTCATTTTTGAAGGCCGGCATTGTCTATGCGGAGGTGATCACCACCGTGAGTGAAACTTACGCGCAGGAAATTCAAACCCCGATTTACGGCGCCGGCATGGAGGGCATTCTCGCGCTGCGGCGCAACGATCTTTACGGCATTTTGAACGGCATCGATACGGATCATTGGAATCCCCGCACGGATATGCTGATTCCCCGGCGTTATGATTTCAACGATCTCGCCCCCAAGCTGGAAAACAAAAAGGCGTTGCTGGAAAAATTCAAGCTGCCGTTTGATGAAAACGTGCCGGTGATCGGCTTGATCACCCGCCTGACGCCGCAAAAAGGTTTGGAACTGCTGCCTCCGGCGTTTGGCGATCTCATGCAATTGCCGCTGCAATTCGTCGTGCTGGGCGATGGCGAAAGAAAGTATGAAGATTTTTTGCGCTGGGCGGTGAACACCTATCCCGGCAAGATCGGCGCATACGTCGGTTTCAATAACGAATTGGCGCACGAGATTACGGCCGGCTGTGACATGTTCTTGATGCCTTCGCGCTACGAACCCTGCGGCTTGAATCAAATGTACAGTTTGAACTACGGCACCGTGCCGATCGTGCGCCGCACCGGCGGCCTTGCCGATACCGTGCACGATTATCACGAATTCAACGGCGAGGGCAACGGTTTTTCCTTTCGCGATTTTACGCCCTTCGCCTTGTATACCAGTGTGCAACGCGCGCTCGCTTTGTTTTCGCAAAAAGAAATTTGGCTGGAGATTATGCGCCGCGGTATGCACGCGGATTTTTCCTGGCATAACGCGGCGGTAAAATACTTGGAAGTTTACCGCCGGGCAAAAAGCAGGAGAGGCTGAAATAGCGGGTTGCGTCCTATCCGAGCAACAGCGGAAAGGCGTAGAGACACACGTTCAGCAACAGCAATGTCGCCAGGATTCCCCACGCGCAACGATTCTGGCGAGGGCCGTTACGGCGAGCCGAACGATAATAGATCATCCATCCCGCCGCAAGCAAAAGCATTTCGAGCAAAAACGCGGCGGGCGATGAGAGGGTTTGCAAACCCAGG
Organism: uncultured Cytophagia bacterium; assembly: GCA_964457925.1. Taxonomy (GTDB): domain Bacteria; phylum Zhuqueibacterota; class Zhuqueibacteria; order Zhuqueibacterales; family Zhuqueibacteraceae; genus Coneutiohabitans. The sequence goes on along the minus strand of CAYWGH010000008.1, from coordinate 7,472 downwards.
CCGAATGTGAGGTCCGGGCCAAAATTCGCAAACGGTAAATCGTTGTCATGCAGCAGCCAATCCAACGGCCAATGCGAAAGCACGCCCAGGCTCAAAGGCGCCGCCCAATGCCTTTGTGCGGAAGCGCCAATGAAAAGTAAAAACGTGACCATGGCATAGAAAATCGACCAAAAAAGTGAATGCGAATACACCGCATTCAAAAAATCATACTGCAAAAGGATATTGTCCGTTTTGAGATGAAACTGCTCTTCCCCCAACCCGACAAGCACGAGCCAAATCCAATCCAGCAACTGCGCTGCAAGCAGCAGCGGCAACAACGGCACGTGCTTGAATCTGGCTTTCAGCGCGAGGCCGACGGCAAAATGTCCCATCAGCATCGATCCGCCTCACGCTGACGTTGCCGGCGGTCGAGTTGCCAGATAGCAATCGTCGCCAGCAACGAAGTTGTTGCATAAAAAATCAAAAACAACCCTGCCACACTCCCTCCTCCGATTGAATCAAGTCGTCATCTTTCTCGCAACACTGCCAGGCGCTGCTGCGAAGTTTGCACGGATTTCCGGCTGGCCGGATAGCGCGTGATGACTTCACGATAGAGCCGGCTGGCTTCGTCGAATTCTCGCAGGCGTTCGTGGGCTTGCGCCGCGGCGATAATGCCTTTTGCTGCCCATTCTGGACAGTCATCATAGTAAGGTTTCAGTTTGAGCATTTCCGCAATCGCCTGGCGGTCGTTCTGCTCCTGCACAAAGGTTTGGCCGAGATCAAACTGCGCTTCGGCGGCAATGTCCGTTTGCTCGAGCTTGATGGCTTCGGCGAAATGCGAACGGGCCAGCGCGAGGCGATTTTGCGCCAGCGCGAGCTTGCCCAAGCCTAATTGCGCCAGCGCGTGTGCTCGTTGTGAAGCCGAGGCCTGGTTCAGCTTTTCGAACGTGAGGCGGGCTTCCTCGAATTGGCGTTCAGCGATTTGTATAACGCCGATGTGATAGGGCGCGCGCTGGGCAAAAGGATGCAACGGATGCGTTGTTATAAGATTCTCGTAAGCCGCGATGGCGCGGGCTGGCTCACCCATTTTTTCCAAATGCTCGCCGGCGCGAAACAACGCCTCGGCGCTGTAAAAGGATGCCGGATAGGATTCTGCTTGCCGCAAAAAGGCGACGGCTGCCTGGGTGGGGTCGCCATTCTTCTCATGACACCACCCGGTTTTGAACCAGCTTTGTTGCGCTGCGCGAGTGCCGGGGTATTGCTGCGCAATCTGAGTGAACGCGGCGGCAGCCAGATCGTAGCGCTGCATTTGCAGATAAAGCTCGGCTTTGTGCAGCAACAACTCGGAGACGATGCCGGGGTCCGCAAACCGGGTTAAATATTTATCGCTGAGCGCGAGGGCTTCTGCGCTGCGGCCTTGCTGCGCCAGCGCCCATTGCATGCCGGTGATCGCTTCATCGACACGCTCGCTGGCAGGATAGTTGTCGATCAAGTTTTGATATGCGGCGCGCGCCTGCTCATATTTTTGCAATTTGAAATAGCATTCGCCGAGTCCGAATTGCGCTTCCGCCGCGTGCGCGCTTTCGCCGAAATGAATCAACACCTCGCTGAACTCGCCGAGCGCGCGTTCATATTCTTCGGCGTGAAAATAAGCGCGGCCCAGCATGAGCTGCGCCGCCGCCGCCACGCGCGATTGCGCATGCTGATGCGCAACTTCGCGGAAGCTTTCAATGGCGGGGCGAAGCTGGTCGCTCTTGTACAAACACATGCCGATTTGATAATGCGCTTCCGCCGCCTGGCTCGGCAGGGGGTTGAGCGTGAGCGCAGTGCGATAGTATTGTATCGCCTGCTCGAAAAGCCGCTGCCGGGCAAATGCCTCACCGGCGTGCAACGTTGCCTCGATTCGAAGGTTGGGATCATCGCTGAGCGCCGCCGCTTGTGCGAAGAAAACCGCAGCCTCAGCCAACTGATTGCGCTCCAGCGCCGCCCAGCCCTTGCCAAAATAAGCCTCTCCGGCATGCGTTGAATGCGGCCATTGCGCCAGGAATTTTTCATACTGCTGTTCGGCTTCGCCCGTCTTGCCGGATTTGTTACTCGCCTGTGCCAGCCAGAATTGCGCCTCCGCGGCCAGTTCGGGTTCCGGATTTTGCGCCAGCACTTGCTCGAAGCCGGCCTGAGCTTGTTCAAATTTGCCTTGTTTGAATTGCGACCATGCCAGCTGGTATTGCGCGCGCAGCGCATCTTTATCATCCGGATAAGATTGCAGCGCTTCGGCGTAAGCCGCTTCTGCGCGGGCATAGTCGCCGGCGCCCAGGCGGCATTCACCGATCATGTATTGCGCCGGCGCGGCGCTGGCGCTGAGCGGATGGCGCACGACGATGTCTTGAAAGAAAATTAGCGCTTGGTGATAGTTGCCGGCTTTGAACTCCAGCGACCCCAACTCGTAAAGCGCTGCCGGCGCCTCTGAGTGATCGGGAAAATCCCGTGTGAGGCGAAAGAAATGCGTACGCGCCGTTGCCGAGTCGCCCAGGCGCGCCGCGCTGCGGCCGCTTTCCAGCAACGCCGAGGCCAGCAAGCGATGCGACGGAAATTCCTGCACGAAACGATTGAACATGCGCAGCGCTTCAGCATAATTTTTTTGTTTGAAATGCGCCAGTCCACAGGCATGCAATGCCTGTGCCGCCAACGCCCCCTGCGGGAATTGCTGCAATTGGTAGGTATAAGCCGTCACGGCTGCGGGGTATTGTTGGTTTTGCAAATGCGCTTCGCCGCGCAGAAAAGCTGCCTGCTCGCGCAAGTGGTGCTGGGGAAATTGCGCGAGGGCCTGATCGAGCGTGGCTGCCGCATCGCGCCATTTGCCCAGCAAAAATTCCGTAAAACCGATGCGATACCAGGCCGTTTGATGCAGGGCATGCTGCGGATGAAAATCCTTCAACTCGCGATAAACCGCTAAAGCTCTTTCGTAGTGCTTGCGTTGCAGGCATGATTCTGCCAGCAGAAATCGCGCTTCTGCCGCAAGTGAACTTTGTGGATAATTGCGCAAAAAAGCTTCACCCAGCTCACTCGTTGCCTGATAAAGCCCTTGGTCGTAGGAACTTTTTAGCTTGGAAAAGTCGTGCTGCTCGGCGGAAGAAGGGGAGGTGAAATCGGTCGGGGTCTGTGAGAAGGCGAAACAGGCGGCGAAGAAAAATGCCAACACGATCCCTCGTGGTAAAAATTCTTTCCTGGCCATGAATTCTCCGAATTGCTTGGTCCTGAGGTTTGCCATCTGGTTTTAAAGATAGTGAATCAGAAATTCTTTTGCCAAGCTTTATTTCTGAGTGACTCTTCGGATTGATCACCGCCCGGGCGCTTTGGCCTTTTCTTTAATTGGAGCGGCGGGCTGAATGATACGAACTTACAGCGTCCGGGCGGTGGTCTCTTCTAAAAACTGAACAGCAAGATTTCTGATTGCCCTTTTATGGAGAATTTGCTTATTTGAGGCATGCAAGAAATTTCGTACTGGCGTGAGCATTTCCCGTTCGCGCTGGCGCCGCGCGAAGGCGATTTACCCGAACGAGTCGATGTTGCCATCATCGGCGGCGGCCTCACCGGCCTGGCGACCGCATTGCATCTGGCAAAGCGCAGCGTATCCGTTGCCATCCTGGAACAGGAAATTATCGGCTGGGGCGCAAGCACGCGCAATGCGGGAATGGCGCTTACCGGTTTGAAGCTTGCGCCCGAGCAACTGGTTCGACGCTATGGCCGCGCGCAGGCGCAACAATTTTATCGCGCTTCTCTCGAGGCCCTGGCGTTCGCAGAACAGCTCATCCAACGTGAAAATATCTCTTGCGATTTTCGGCGCTGCGGCGAGTTGTGCGCCGCTTATCGGCCCTCTCATTTCAAAGCGCTTCAGGCCTCGCAAAAATTTCTCCGCGAAGAGTTTGATCATCCCACGGAGCTGGTGTCGCCCGCGGACATGCCGCGCGAAGTGGGATCGCGCTTCTATCATGGCGGCCTGCGCGATGCCATGAGCGTGAGTTTGCATCCGGCAAAATTGGTGGCAGGTCTGGCGCAAGCCGCGCGGCGCGCCGGTGCGAGCATTTATGAAAGAACCCGAGTCGAACATTGCCATCGTCTCGCTTCGAATCATGTGTTGCATACTGCGCGCGGGCAGTTGCAGGCCCGGGAAATTGTCGCGGCCACAAACGGCTATACTCCGGCGATGTTGCCGGCATTGCGCCGCCGCGTGATTCCGGTGGGAAGTTACATCATTGTGACAGAGCCGCTGGGCGCCGGGCTGGCGCAAGAGCTGATTCCCCAAAATCGCATGGTTTTCGACAGCAAGAATTTTCTGTTTTATTTTCGCCGCACACCGGATGACCGCCTGTTGTTCGGCGGGCGCACGAGTTTTACGCCGGTGACGAATGCGCAGGCCGCGGCCATGTTGTCCGGCGATATGCGCGCCGTCTTTCCCCAATTGCAGCAAACAAAAATCGCTTATGCCTGGCACGGCAATGTCGCGTTCACGTTCGATCAGATGCCGCATATCGGACGCCATGAGGGGATTCACTACGCCATGGGATACTGCGGGCATGGCGTGATCATGAGTCTGTATTTGGGGCATTGCCTCGCACGCTTGCTGTGCGGCGAAGCATGCGACACGCCTTTTGCGCAGCACAAATTCCCGGCTTATTTTTTTTATCGCGAGCGGCCATGGTTTTTACCGTTGGTGGGCGCTTATTTCAAGATGGTTGATCGTTTTTCCTGAGCGTGCCATGCGAAATTGCGGTAATCACATCACGCCAGGATAACAGAAAGAAAGCTCTTTATGCCTCAACGAGTTGCTCTCATCACCGGCGGGGCGCGCGGCATCGGGCGCGCGATTGGATTGGCGCTGGCAGCAGACAATTGGGATATTGCGCTGTGCTATCGCACCAGCGCGGCGGAAGCGGCAAGCGCAGTTGCCGCGATTTCAGCGCTGGGCCGCCGCGGTTTCAGTTTACCCTGTGATGTTTCAGACCCGGCAGCCGCTGCGGCGATGGTGCAACAAATCAAAGAACAATTCGGCCGTATTGACGCCTTGCTCAACTGCGCCGGACCGTATCATCGTGTGCCGCTGTTTGATGAAACCCTCGCCGGCTGGCACGAAATGTTCGATAACAATCTGCATCCGGTGTTTTATTTGAGCCGGCTCGTGTCGCCCATTATGCGCAAGCAGAGATGGGGACGCATCATCAATTTTGGGCTGGTCAATGCCGACCAACTCACCGGCCAGCCCAATCTCACGGCATATGCCATTGCCAAAACCGGCGTGCTCATCCTCACGCGCACACTGGCCCGGCTGCTTGCGCCGGAGGGCATCACCGTGAATGCGATTTCCCCGGGTTTCATTGATTCCGGCAGCATGCCCGTGGAGGAATTGGCAAAAATGGAAAGCAGGATTCCGGCAGGCTATCCCGGCGCCGTCGAAGATGTTGTGGCAGCGGTGAAATTTTTGTTGTCCGAGCAAGCGTATTACATTAACGGCACGAACATTCACGTCAGCGGCGGTTGGGGCGTTTGAACATTCGGGCAGGAGGCCGGCGGGTTATCGGGCAAAACCCCGAACGCCGTTTTTCTTATTCAATTCCGAAAAATATTGCCCGCCTTCATTGAATAATAAATCCACCATGCTGAGATCTGGAATGAATTCGCCGTAGAGTTGATGATAATGCGGAACAGGAGGGTTGGCGTCAATTAAGGTGATGCCGGCCGCGGTGAAATCGTTTTCATGAAGGGCGTGGGCGCGCTGCATGGGAGTCGCGAGATAGGCCGTTCCGCCGATGCGCTTGATCTCATCTATCAGCCAGTGTTGGTTTCCTGGCGCGATTTGGAGTTCTGAGCTGAGATGGATGGGGGTGTTGAGCTTCAGACAAACGCAAAGCATACGGATGATGGCCATATTGAGATCAACGAGGCGCCGCCAACTTGCGCGATAGATCTGCTCGAAACGGTCGGCGTACCGCATGAAATACGGCGATTTATTGTAATGCGTTTGCAATGCCCGCCAATGGGACTGCGCCCATTTCTCGTTGTTATTGATTTCAACTGCATGAATCGCCTGCCGGCCGCGCCCTTTGGTCAGCACCGGCGCCGTCAGCCAGCGCGCGCCCTCCGGCGTTTTGATGCGATTGCGGTTAAGCACGCCGTGTTTGGAATATTGCAGATGATCGGCGAGAATGACGGCCTCTGCCTGCGCCATTTTATAAAAAAGCTCAATGCCGGGGAGATAGGCGGGAAGATGTGCAGCAACGATTTTCATGAAACGATGATTTGCAGTTTTGCGCCGGCATTTCGCAATCGAAATAATCCGAGCGCGCGTCATACCCGGTGAAATCACGGCCGAAAGCAAGAACGGAGAAGATTCTAGCCTTTCTCCTCCGTCCATTCTCATGAACCCAGTTATCTCTGGCGGGCTGTCTCGCTTCCGTTTTATTGGACACCCAAAATTAGAGAAGCGACGAGAAAGAAGCAATAGATTAAGCCGAGCTATCGCGTTTGCGTCTAGGCCTTGCGGTTGGTTGATGAGGTGTTATACTCCGCCAACCGACTTCCACAGGATAATTTCCAGCGGATAGAAAAACCCAACGGATGGAAGAAGCATGACCAGTTGGGTTCATCAATTCGTAATAATCGGTTTTCAGAAAAAGAGAAAATTATGCCAACTCCCGTTAACATTTATTCCATTGATGAGAAGACGATCGGCATCGAATGGGATGACGGCAAGCAATCAAAATATACGTTGCGCGATTTGCGCGGCAGTTGCCGCTGCGCGGTTTGCGTCAATGAAGTCACCGGCCAACGCGTGGTTTTCCCCGAGCACATTCCCGAAAACATTCGCGCGCTGGAGGCGCGGCCGGTGGGGCGCTATGCGCTGCAATTCATATGGTCTGATGGCCATGATAGCGGGATCTATACGTTTGATTATTTGCGCGAGCTGGGCCAAAATGGGCAAAGCAATTGCGTATAAAAATTGCATTTCATTGAAATCTTCCAGAAATGGCGGTGGCAGTAATCTCGCACGCTGTTAAAACGCTTTGCAAAGAAGCCGGCCCGATCCCCGACAGCCAGTTGCTGCATCTCGATCAAAGAAAGATCGACGATTATTTGCTTTGAAGTGCACCCCTAAAGTTGGACACTCTTGCTAAGGAATACCTGAACGGTTATATTGGCCCAACCCCAAGGGAGCACGAACATGTCAAAGAATCGCAGAAGCTTTACCCCTTCTTTCAAGGCCCAGGTTGTGTTGGAAGTCCTTAGCGGTGCTCGGTCCGCTGCCGAGGTTTGCCGGGAGCACCAGATCAACCCTCAGCTTTTCAGTCAGTGGAAAAGTCATTTGCTGAACAATGCCGCCAGCCTTTTTGATGGCACCGCCCGTCGCAGTACGGAACAAGCCCGGATCGAAGAGCTGGAAAGAGTGCTCGGGCCGGCCAACTTTACAGGGTAGCACTACACAGCCGTAATGCTGAGCA
>CAYWGH010000007.1:0-209758 GCA_964457925.1 uncultured Cytophagia bacterium | reverse complement strand
CCTGGCGGATTTTGAACTGCCCACGACTGGCGGGTTTTCAAGTGCCCGATGACACTGAAGGTTTTGAATCGAACCTGTTGGGATTGAAACAGAGCAGGTGGCAAATCGCAAAGGACAATTCACTGCGGATTTTGGGGAAGCGGATACAGCAAGGCGGTATTCGCTTGTAGTGAAATCCACTTACAGAAAATCTTTTTAAAGCAGCGAATCCACTTTAAATGGCCTCTTCCAATTTTCAAATAAGGTGAAAATCAAAGCTCTTCGAGCAGCCTTAAACTCAGCCTACAATAGTGGAATCTCCAAAGATTTAAGAAAGCTTTTTTCGGGACCCCAATTTTGTGGAGAAGGACGGGCAAAATATTTTCTATGTTTGAAAAACGAATCGCCCAAGGCGCAACAACGAACATATGTGGGAAAGTGAGTTGCAAAAATAAAACAAATTCAGTATCGTTATTTCACTGATTGAACGAATGGCTTGAAAAGCAGCCGCGGGCTGTTATCAGCGTTCTGCGCCAGGTGAAAACGATATGAACACGCAATAAGAAGCATAACAATCTCGGCCACCGGTGAACAACCGGAGCCGAGATTGTTTGTTTTGAGTTGTAAGTATTGGCAACCGGTCAATGCCGTGGCATAGAAGAAGTAAGCAGGAAGGCAAGAAATATGGCTATCCGAATTCTCATTACCGGCGGCACGTTCGATAAAGAATACGATGAAATCAATGGCCGGCTTTATTTTCGCGATACGCATGTACCGGAAATGCTGCGTTTGGGCCGTTGCCGCCTGCGCACGGAAATTCGCACGGTGATGATGATCGACAGCCTCGACATGACGGACGCTGATCGTGCGGCGATCCTCGACCAATGCCGGCGCTGCCCGGAGGATAAAATCGTCATCACCCACGGCACCGACACGATGGTTGAAACCGCGCACGTGCTGGCGGCAAGCGTGAAAGACAAGACCATCGTCATGACCGGCGCGATGGTGCCGTATGCCTTTGGCAGCTCGGACGGGTTGTTCAATCTCGGCAGCGCGCTGTCGTTCGTGCAGGCGTTGCCGCCGGGCGTCTACATCGCGATGAACGGCATGTATTTTACCTGGGATAATGTGCGCAAAAATCGCGAGCTTGGCGTGTTTGAAAAGATTCGTCAGACATGATCCTGCGCAAAAAATGGCTGGCATATTGCGGCCTGGGCATTGCGGCCGCGCTTAGCAAGGGCGTTTTTGCCCAGCAAGAGTCGAGCATGATTCTGGGCAATACGCCGTTTCATCTGCTCGAAGAAAGCGAAGCCGGCACGCGGGCTGATGCGCCTGCGGCAGCACGCCTGGACAGTGCGCGTTGGCGTTTGCCGTACGATATTGATGCGGGCTATCGCCGGCCGCCGGTGCATCCTTATTTTCGCGACGAATATCGCATTCTGCACGATGTTCGGCAATTGCTGCAATTCGTCGATCGCCATGCGATACACGGCATGGAATCGCTGCCGGAGATGAAGGCTCTCGCCGAAAGCATGCCGCCGCAAAAACAAACGGAAATCATTCGCACGGCGGTGGCCGGCAGCCTGGTTAATTTTGCTTCGGAAACGGTCAGCCGCCAGCTTCGGCGCAAAAACATGGGATTCGTGCAATGGCAGTTGGAAAAGGTGTCGCTGCGCCGGCAAATCGGGCAGGTGTATTTGAATTGGTACGGCGGGGTCAATGCTGCCGGCATGCACGCAGCGATTCCGGCATGGCGCTTGTATTACGCGCGCCACGAAACGAATTATTATCGCTATGATAGTTTCACGTACTGGCCGCTGCCGCAAATCGGATTCAATTACATGTTGCTCGATAAGCGCACGCTCATCGGTCCGCGTTTTTCGTTCGGCCCGAGCCATCTGGCCATCAGTTATGACAAAGATATACGCATGCTCATTTCCGGATTTGCGCTGCGCCAGGCGAATCGCGTTATCATTCGAATGGAGTATGTGAACTATTTCGCACTGGCGAATGTGGATTATTTGAGGAGTGAAGTGTTGTTGCAGTGGTAGAGCATTGGTTGCGCCCGCGACGCCGGCAGTCATTTGCCAATGGCATCAAATTTTTCGCCGAGAATCTCGCGCAAAATTTTAAAGACAGAAGGCAGCGGCTTGGCTGCCAACCACGCCGGTTTCAGCCAAAATCCCGGCAAAATGTTGGAATGCAATCGGCCTTGTTCGTCCGGTTTGATTTCCCGCCATTCGCCTTCGACATTTTCATAAAACTCCACTGTGTCATGCAGCGAATCGATCAGCCAGTATTCCCGCACGCCGTGATCCGCGTAGAGCACAAATTTGCGCCCGCGATCGCGCTGCCGGCTGCTTTTGGAAATGACTTCGACGCAAAGATCAGGCGGACCATCGACGAATTTTTCCTTGACAATATCCAGGCGGCCTTTGCAAATGAAAAAAACATCAGGCTCCGGACCTTGATATTTGGATAGCCGCACCGTCGCCGGCGCCACGAAGGCTTCGCCGAGATCGAGCGCGTCTGAATAGCTCTTGATGAGTGTGCACGCCCAGCTCGCTTTTTGCCCATGTTTGGGAACCGAGGGCAGATCACGAATGATTTTGCCGTCGAGCAAATCCGCCTTGACGCCGTCATCGGCCATTTCGTAGAATTGATCGAATGTGATCGGCCCTCTTGCCGAAGTCTTTTTGCGTGGCGATTTTTGGGGTGTTTGCTTGATCAGGTATGCCATCGGAATTCCCCGTTTTGTCTATGATTCCCACTAGACACAATTTTGTGCGACTCGCGAAGCGAACGCAATTTAAGCAACCGCTGGCCGAAATGCACAATCTTTTTGAGAGCTACACGCGCGAGGCAATGAAATCGCCGCATTCTTTTGTGCCGAGCTTGCCGCCAATATCCGCTGTGACCTGGTTTTCATCCACGGCTTGTTGCACCGCTTGGGAAATGGCGTTGGCCGCGGCATGGTGGCCGAGATGATCAAGCATCATGGCGGCGGTGCTAATGGCGGCAATGGGATTGGCTTTGTTCTGACCGGCCATGTACGGTGCAGAGCCGTGCACCGGCTCGAATAACGAAACCCGGCCGGGATGGAGATTGCCCGAGCCAGCCATGCCGAGGCCACCCTGCAGCATCGCGCCCAAGTCCGTGATGATGTCGCCCAGCATATTTTCTGTGACGATCACTTGAAAATGCTCCGGTGATTTCACCATCTTCATCACCAGGGCATCGACAAAATAATGATCTTGTTCGATAGTGGGATATTCTGCGCCGACTTCGGCAAACACGCGTTGCCAAAGATCGTGGCCATAGCGCAGGACATTGGATTTGTCGCTCATGGTGACGCGCGTACGGCCGTGGGCGACGGCATACTCGTACGCTGCGCGGATGATACGTTCGACGCCTTTGCGCGTGTGAATCGCTTCCTGCGTCGCGACTTCATCGGGCGTGCCTTTTTTCAAAATTCCGCCGGCGCCGACATACGGGCCTTCAGTATTTTCACGCAACACCACGAAATCGACGTCTTTGGGCATTTTGTTTTTGAGCGGGCATAAACGTTCGTGCAGCAATTGCACCGGACGCAGATTGATGTAAAGATCAAGCTCGAAACGCATGGCCAGGAGAATCTCACGGCCATGGCGCATATCGGGAATGCGCGGATCACCGAGCGCGCCGAGATAAATTGCCGCATAGTTTTTGCGAAAATCGTCCATTTGCCCGGGCGGCAAGCCCACGCCGGTTTTGAGAAAATAATCGGCGCCATACTCGAATTCGATCAGCGCCAATTCGAGATGAAATTTTTCATTCACGCGCCGCAACACTTTAACGGCTTCTCGGGTCACATCAATGCCAATGCCGTCGCCGGCGATGATTGCGATTTTTTGCATGTTTTTCCCTGGTTGAATAGAGTAACGATCAGCGCCGGTATGCCGTAAGGCGCTCAAAGTTAGAATAATATTCTGCACGTGTTTCGCCCACTGAAATGAAATCCCACCGAAAAAGTTTTTTCCTTTCTGTGGCAGTTCTACTTCTGTGGGCGAAGCTTTCAAAGCTGTTCGAAGAGCTTCAATTTCAGCTTACCTGTAAATCGGGGTAGGTCATTAGCTCGTGAAAGTTAGAAAACAATTCTGAGTTTTTAGATGTCCAGCGAATAGAAAAACCCAGCCGATAAAGCTCTTACAGTTGGGTTTTTTCTATCCGTTGGAAAAAATTTGTTTCTCGATGCTGCCAGCAGGGCTTCGGGTTTCAGCTTGTCTGAAATCTGGTGTAGACTGTTACCTTAAAAGGTTTATGGCTCCTCATGTGTCATCCAGCAGGGATCTTGTGAAGCACTCGGCAATTTGACTGCACCTTCACAAGATACCTGGATGACATTCCGAAGTAGCTACTCCAACAAATGAAGGCGCCAGCGTTCTTGCTCGCCCCTCGCTTGCCCGGAGTTTTACAGCTAGGGTGATTTTTCTAAGTCACGGCTGATCAAATTTGCTGAAAAAATGCGCCGCATTTAGGGCATTTATCCGGATGGCACGGCGGCAAATGGCGCGCTTGCAGCTCTGGCAGCGCGAGCACGCGCGACACAGAAAATGCAGCTTTTCTTCGCATAATTGCATCGTGTAAAGCCCGTCACCGTGGCTTTCACAGGGCATGGGCTTAAAATCTTTCAGCAAAGGATTCCACGCAAATGAAACCTCGCGCGCGAGCTTGCGGCAGCGCAGCTCGGCCGTCACCATCATGGTGGGCGTATTGATGCGCAGCAGGTTGATGGGTGCCACCTCGATTTTCATGGCATACTTCTCACGCGGATCTGGGACTTTGCGGCGGCGCTCCACATCCACGGCGCGCAGACGCGCCTCTTCATCTTCACGTTCTTTGCCCGCCAATTGACGGCGCACGACTTTGTTTTGAATTTCATCTTTGAGACTCTAATAGTGCTCGTGCAAGCGTGCGATATCGCGTCGCCGCCGGCGCTGCAAGCAGCTATGAAAGCCCGTCAAATCCCCGGAAATGATCGTGCGCACTTGCCGGCACGCTGCATGATAGACCCGGACAAGTGATTGCGTCTCGAGGCCGGCAACGCTCTCCGCCTCGCGGGTGAATGCCAGGCTCAGCGGCGCCCTCATCTTATGCACGTGAGCCAGTGTATGCACGTTGATCACAGCACGCGCCAACGCCTTTTTCTTTTCATTCGAGATCGCCGTGTATTTGAAATGGAAGCAGGCACATTGCAAGCGCCGCTCGGCAGCGGCAGCCGCTTTCAACAAGCCATTGCGCACCAGGCGCGCAAGCGGTATTCCTTGATCAACATGCCCGCTTCGCTGGTTTTGCCCAAGCCAGCCTTGTCCGACAGCAGTACGCGGCCGCGCATTTGTTTGAGCACCTGCTTAACCGACTCGACTTGCTACCAGTAGCGCTCAACACGCTTCATCGTGTCGAGGCGCCGCAATTCATCAAATTCTCGCAAGAGCGCAAGATGATGGAGATTGAGCTTTGCGCGATAAAATGCCAGGCCTTGCTGCTTGTCGAGTTCGGAAACAGGCCGTTGGATAAACTTCTCGACGAGAGCGGAAGGCCTGAAAATGAAGGATTGCGGCTTTTCTGTGGCAGAAGTGTCAAGCATGAAGAAGTTAATGTTACGCTGATGAGAATTTCCGGCGAAAGTGCCAATATAAGAAGCCTCGCGATAATGTCAAGCGCCTGATTGATCATACCGAACAAAGCACGGTCAGGCATTTGGCAACTGTGTAGGGTCAGCCTAAAAATCCTAGGCGCAGAGGGCGCAATCATTCCCACAAACGGGCGGCCTTCGTTTATAATGCGCATGTGCTGGTGAACGGCATGTATTTCTCTCGTTTGGCGGCGGGCGCATTCCTCGCCGCAAAAATGAGTCTGATCAGACGAGCTTGCAGGAAAGTCAGGAAGGCCGGAGGCGGAATTTGCGATTGGAAGCAAGTGCCAAAAACTTGGGAACTGTTGCGTTGATTTGCAGGAATGCTTTCTTGACAAACCAGACGAATCTTGTGAAGCATTGGAACTATTCCTGCAACCTCGCAAGATTCGTTTGGATCGGCTAACTGGAAGGGAGGACTTTTTCAAAACAACCGTGCATCAGCCACTTTTATTTTCTGTGCCGGAAAATTTTTCAAACGGATGAAAAGAAGAATTATGGCAATCAATCTTAAAGCAAATCCGTGCCGTTGGCAACAAGATTGAATTGGCAGTCCAGGAAGGCCGCCGCCTTGCGGCAATACAACATGCGTGACAGGAAAATCTCGAAATACTCTGCCACCGGCGAGATTTTCGTGTCCAATGATAGTTCGAGCCGGATGACACGTTTTGTTTTATCGACAATCAGATTGCTTTTGTCGACCGCGTAATTGACGCGATCATGAATGTCAAATTTGATCATGGCGGGATTGCGCACGCGCGAGCGATGCACGTCGGATTTGTCGGCGATGATCAGGCCGGAAGCCACGGCGTTGATCGGCTCACAACTCACCTCATCATGACTGCCGATGGCCGCCACGATCTGGGTGATTTCCATGGGATCCATGCCCATTTGCAGCAGCAGGGTGTGCGCCAGCATCGCACCGGTGAAGGGGTGGTTGACGCGATTAAAGACGTTGCCGATGTCGTGCAGATAGCCCGCAATGGCAGACAGTTCTGCCTGGCGCTCACTATGGCCGAGTTCGAGCAGGATATTTTTGGCATTCTGCGCGACCATGCCGCAGTGCCGCCGGCCGTGTTCGGTATACCCGACGACTTCGAGATATTCATCGGCGCGTGCGATGTAAGCATCGACTAAAGGATTGCTTTTGACCTCAGTGAGAGTGATCATAGGACGGGGGCTCCACGTTGCAGTACGAGATTCATATTGCGCATGAACGGTTAATTCAGATCAAATAATCTGGCGCCGGATTGCAAAAAAGGATTATGGCGCCGCTCGCTTCCGATCGTGGTTTCCTCGCCGTGCCCCGGAAGCACCAGCACCTCATCCTTCAACGTCATCAATTTTTCGGTGATCGTTTTCATCAATGTTTCATAAGAGCCGAAGGGGAGATCCGCCCGGCCGATTGAACCTTGAAACAAAACATCTCCAACAACGGCGATTTTTTCAGAGAGCAACATAATGCTTCCCGGCGAATGGCCGGGGCCGTGCACAATGCGGAATTGTTGCCGGCCGCACGCGACGAGGTCGCCCTCCTCGAGATAGCCATTAATACGCGGCGGTTTGATCTCGCCGAAGCTCAAGCCCATCATCTCGGCTTGCTGGCTGATGTTTTGCAATAACCCGGCATCGTCCCGATGCATGTAGAGCGGCAGGTTAAAATGTTCCTGCGCCTGCCGGCTGCGCAGCACGTGATCGATGTGGGCATGCGTGATGATGATGCGTTGCAAGCGGGCGCCGCTGTCTTCCACTTCATCGGCGATGCGCTCAATCTCATCACCCGGGTCGATCAATAAGCCTTCCTGCGTTTCGTCGCACCACAAAATGTAAGCGTTCATGGCGAACGGGCCGACCGTGACGCAGCGCCATCTCAATGCCATTTGGTTTTACTCCGTTCAACAAAGCTCTTCAGCAAGCCGACTTGTTCCGCGTTGACGGTAAATTGTCCCAGTTTTTCCAGTCCTTTGGCGCCGCCGTGGAAGTCCGAACCGCCGGTTTGCAACAGATCGAATTTGACCGCCAGTTCGTTGAAAAAACGTTGGCGCTCGTTGGAATGCTTGGGATGAATCGTTTCAATTGCATCGACGCCGAGTTTGATGACGTCGATGACAATCTCACTTGTTAGATTTTGCCCCGGGTGCGCCAGTCCGGCAATGCCGCCGGCTTGATGAATCGCTGCGATGGCAGTCTCCGGCTCCAGCACGGATTTGGGCACGAACGCCGGCCGGTCTTCGGCGAGATAATGATTGAAGGCTTCCTGAAATGTCGTGACATAGCCGTGCCGCACAAGCGCGTTGGCAACGTGCGGGCGGCCGATGCAACCTTCGCCGGCATATTCCAAAACCGTTTCAAAGGGCAGACCCAGGCCCAGGCGATTGAGCTTTTCGACGATGCGATGTGCGCGGCCGACGCGCTGTTCTTGCAGCACGCGCAGCAGGCTCAACAGGCCGGCATGATGATAGTCAATGAAATAGCCCAGGATGTGAACATCATAACCGCGATAAGTCGTGCTCAATTCCACGCCGGGAATGATCTCAAGCCCGAGTTCTGCACCCCGGGCCCGGGCTTTTTCAATGCCGCCGATTTCATCGTGATCGGTGATGGCGATGCCGGTTAAATGCTTGTCGCTCGCGAGCGCCACCAGTTCCTCCGGAGAGTGCATACCGTCGGAGCGCGTCGTGTGCGTGTGCAAATCATACATTCCGTTTACACCTTCGGCAGCGTAACGCCGATTTGTCCTTGATATTTGCCGGATTTGTCGGCGTAAGAAATTTCACAGGGTTCATCGCCCTCGAAAAAAAGAATCTGGGCGATGCCCTCATTCGCATAAATTTTGGCGGGCAACGGCGTGGTGTTTGAGATTTCCAGCGTGACATAGCCTTCCCAACCGGGTTCCAGCGGCGTGACGTTGGTAATGATGCCGCAACGCGCGTACGTCGATTTGCCCACGCAGATCGTCATGGTGTTGCGCGGGATGCGAAAATATTCGATGGTGCGCCCCAGCGCAAAGCTGTTGGGCGCGATAACGCACACCTCGCCGCGATAATCGACAAAGGATTTCGGATCAAACGATTTTGGATCGACCATCGCGCCGAAGACATTGGTGAAAATTTTGAATTCGTCGGCAATGCGGACATCATAGCCGTAAGACGAGAGGCCGTAGGAGATGACATTCTTGCGCACCTGCCGGTCCTCGAACGGCTCGATCATCTTTTGTTCCAGCGCCATTTTTCTGATCCAACGATCGGATTTGATGCTCATGAAAACTCCGTGATTGATCCCGAACGGGTGAATATTTTACGCAAACGCCGCATCGCCGCCACAACCCGCCGCGACGCAATATGGTATTGCCTCAATGTGTTGCAATTTCGCTGAGCGCGTTTTTCATCTCCACCGGCAACGCGATTTTTGATACCCAGATGCTGATTTCATAAAGCATCATCAACGGCACGGCCAACAGAATTTGCGTGAATGCGTCAACCGAGGGAGTAATAATTGCCGCCGCGATGAAAATGCCGATAATGCTGTAGCGCCGTTTCTGCCGTAAAAACTCCGGCGTCAACAAGCCCAGGCGGGTGAGCAGGAAGGCCAGCACCGGCATTTCGAAGAGAATGCCGAAAATGAAAATCAGCGCGGTCACAAAACCGAAGTATTCTTCGATGGAGATCATCGGCATCAATTGCGCCGATTGAAAGCTGAGCAAGAACCCCAGGCCGAATTTCAACACGACGTAATAGCAAAACGCAGCGCCGGCGGCAAAGCACAGAACCGTGAAGAAAACCAGCAGCGGCGCAAAACGCTTTTCGCGCTCCAATAAACCCGGGGCAATGAATTGCCAGAGCTGGTGCAAAATGAACGGCAGGCTCAACAGCAGCCCTGCGGTGGCCGCGAGCTTGACATAGATCATGAATCCGCCGGTGGGCGTAAAAAAGACCAGATGTGAGCCGGCGGCGGTTTCACCCTCAGGCTTGCCGGCCGCGGCGATGCGCAGCGCGTCGTTGTAAGGTGCAACGAGGAAGTCGAAGATTTCGTCGATGAAAAAAAAACTGAGGCAGGTAAAGAGAACGATCGCCAGCAGCGCTTTGAAGATGCGGCCGCGCAATTCTTCTAGATGATCGAGAAACGGCATTTCTTTTTCATCGGATTTCCGGCGCCGGCTGAGGGAATCTTTGGTTTGATCATCCATCTTATGCAAACATTTCGTGGCGAGCCTCGAGTCCTTTCAGCTCTTCCAGAAATTCCTCTTTCGCTTGAAATTTTCGATAAACCGAGGCAAAACGCACATAAGCGACTTCATCGATCATGCGCAGCTTCTCCATCACCAATTGGCCGATGAGACGCGAGCTGATTTCCTCGTGATTGCCGTCGCGCAAACGCGATTCGATTTCATCGACGCAATTGTTGATGGTCTCCATGGAAACCGGGCGCTTGCTGCACGCGATTTGGAGGCCATGCATGATTTTTTCACGGTTGAAGGTTTCGCGCCGGCCGTCACCTTTGACGACGATCAACGGCGTTTCTTCAATATACTCTTTGGTGGTATAGCGTTTTTGACACGAGAGACACTCCCGGCGCCGCCGGACAACCCGCCCTTCGTTGCTCGTACGTGAATCGATGACGCGGCTGTCCTCATGATTGCAGTAGGGACAACGCATAGGCCCAACCTATTCGCTGGTAGTTAATTCCGCGTATAGCGGAAACCGTTGGCTTAAATCGAGAACCTGCTCTCGCACGCGCGCCCGGGCGGTTTCATTTCGAATATCCGAGAGCACTTTGTCGATCAGGAACGCAACTTCGCGCATCTCATTTTCTTTCATGCCGCGCGTCGTCAATGCCGGTGTGCCGATACGAATGCCGCTCGTGACCGTGGGCGGCTGATGATCGTTCGGCACCATGTTCTTGTTGACGGTGATGCCGGCCTTTTCCAGCGCGGCTTCCGCGTCCTTGCCGGTGAGATCGCGATTGCGCAAATCGACCAGCAACAGATGATTGTCCGTGCCGCCCGAGACGATGTCGTAACCCAGATCCATCAATTTTTTGGACATCGCTTGCGCATTATTAATCACCTGGCGGGAATACTCGATGAAATCGATCTGCAAGGCTTCTTTAAACGCCACGGCTTTGGCGGCAATCACGTGCATGAGCGGTCCGCCTTGAAAACCCGGAAACACGGCGGAGTCGATCAACTCCGACCATTTCTTTTTACGGCCTTTGGGTGTGGTTAAACCCATGTCGTTTTCTTCATCATTGCCGACCAGAATCATGCCGCCGCGCGGGCCGCGCAAGGTTTTGTGCGTGGTGGTGGTAACGGCGTGGCAATGCGGCAGCGGGTTGTCGAGCAGTTTGGCGGCAATCAAGCCGGCAGGATGCGCAATATCGGCGACCACCTTGGCATGGACTTCGTCTGCGATTTCGCGAAAGACGTCATACTCGAATTGGCGCGAGTATGCGCTCGCACCCACGATAATCATTTTGGGCTTGTGCTTTTTGGCAAGATCGCGCACCTGATTCATATCGACGCGTTCTGTTTTCGCATCGACGCCATAAAAGACGACGTTAAAAATTTTACCGGAGAAGTTCACCGGGCTGCCGTGCGTCAGATGGCCGCCGTGCGCGAGATTCATGCCCAGAATCGTATCGCCCGGCTTGAGAAACGTGAAATAGGTTGCCAGGTTGGCCTGGCTGCCGGAATGCGGTTGCACATTGGCATGATCCGCGCCGAACAGTCGACAGGCGCGCTCGCGCGCGAGTTCTTCGGCATTGTCCACAAATTCACAGCCGCCGTAATAGCGTTTGCCGGGATAGCCTTCGGCGTATTTGTTGGTCATGGGCTGCCCCAACGCTTCCAGCACGGCCAGGCTGCAATGGTTCTCGGAAGCGATCAACTCCAGTGTTTCATGCTGGCGATTGATTTCATCGAGAATCGCACGATGAATTTCAGGATCGGTTTTGGCTAAATGTTGCACCACAATTCTCCTTCTCAAAGTCGCCGCGGGCTTGGCTGTTGATTCGTGCGTCCGGATTTGCGGTCTCGTCCTGATTCTTGATGAGGTATTTTCAATGCCTAAAAAACGTCAGCCGGTTAAATATGACGCGCATGTTAATAAAAACGCTGCAAAGATGCAAGGGAAAGGTCGGTGTGAAACAGAGCCAAGCGGCCGGCCCAGAAAATAAATCCCACAAAATTTTCTATCCTGATTCTGTGGGATTATGAGGCGGAATGCGACAATGTTAAGTTTACCCTGCCAAGCTCGCTCGCAAGTACTCCCGGTTCATCTTCGCAATGAAATTTACGCTGATTTCCTTCGGGCAGACGGCCTCGCATTCGTATTGATTCGTGCAATTTCCGAAGCCTTCCTTGTCCATTTGCAGAACCATGTTGCGCACGCGGCGCGCGCGCTCGGGCTGTCCTTGCGGCAGATGCGCGAGGTGCGAAACCTTGGCCGCCACGAAAAGCATGGCCGAAGCATTCTTGCAGGAGGCCACACAGGCGCCGCATCCGATGCAAGCCGCGGCGTCCATTGCCGTTTCTGCTGCATCCTTCGGAATCGGCAGAGCGTTTGCATCCGGCGCGCCGCCGGTATTGACGGAAATGAATCCGCCGGCCGCGATGATGCGATCAAAGGCGCTGCGATCCACCACTAAATCTTTGAGCACCGGAAACGCTCTGGCGCGCCAGGGTTCAATATAAATATGATCGCCATTCTTGAACTGACGCATGTAGAGTTGGCAGGTCGTTTTGCCGCCGCCGGGCCCGTGCGCAATGCCGTTGATCATCAATGAACACGCGCCGCAAATGCCTTCACGGCAATCGTGATCGAACGCGATGGGATCCGCGCCCTTCATGTTCAAATCTTCGTTGACAACATCCAGCATCTCGAGAAACGACATGTCCGGGCTGATTTCCGGCGTTTCATAGGCGATCATTTTTCCGGAAGCTTGAGCATTTGGTTGCCGCCAAACGTGCAATGTGAGTCTCATTTGTAGCTCCTCTCCGCTAGCTGGACGTTTTCAAAGGTCAACGGTTCTTTGTGCATGATCGGCGCTTTGCCCTCGCCTTGATATTCCCAGGCGCTGACGTGACAATAGTTCGCATCGTCGCGTTTGGCCTCGCCTTCGCCGGTTTGAAACTCTTCGCGAAAATGGCCGCCGCACGATTCCCGGCGTTCCAGGGCGTCGCGGCACATCAACTCGGCAAATTCGAAGAAATCTGCCACGCGCAAGGCCTTCTCCAGCGCCATATTGAATTCTTCGTTATTGCCCAGCACACTGACGTTTTGCCAATACTCGTCGCGCACTTTGGGAATCTCTTCGAGATTTTTCTGCAGGCCCGCTTCGTTGCGCGCCATGCCGCAACGTTCCCACATCATCGTGCCCAGCTCGCGATGGAAGGAATCCACCGTGCGTTTGCCTTTGATGGACAGCAATCGCTTGATGCGATCGGTAACCTCGCTCTCCGCCTGCTTGAAGGCGTCGTGGTCGGTGGCGGTGATCTTCTTCGGCTTCGCGGTGGCAAAGTAATGTCCGATGGTGTAGGGAATCACAAAATAGCCGTCGGCCAGGCCTTGCATCAATGCGCTTGCGCCCAAACGGTTTGCGCCGTGATCCGAAAAGTTCGCCTCGCCCAGCACGAACAAGCCGGGAATATTGCTCATCAAATTGTAATCGACCCACAACCCGCCCATGGTGTAATGCGGGGCGGGATAAATGCGCATCGGCACTTTGTAGGGATTCTCGTCGGTGATCTCTTCATACATGTCAAAGAGATTGCCGTAACGCTCACGTATGACGTTCTCGCCGAGACGGCGAATGGCATCCGAGAAATCGAGATACACGCCGCGCTTGGTTTCGCCGATGCCGCGGCCTTCGTCGCAGACTTCCTTGGCCGCGCGCGAGGCAATATCCCGCGGCGCAAGATTGCCGAAACTGGGATACTTGCGTTCGAGATAATAATCGCGTTCGCTTTCGGGAATGTCCTGCGGCGCGCGCGTATCGCCCTTTTTCTTTGGCACCCAAATGCGGCCGTCGTTGCGCAAGGATTCCGACATTAAAGTCAATTTTGACTGATAATCGCCGCTCACCGGAATGCAGGTGGGATGAATTTGCGTGTAGCACGGGTTTGCGAAGGCCGCGCCGCGTTTGTACGCGCGCCAAATCGCAGTGGTATTGCAGCCCATGGCATTCGTCGAGAGAAAAAAGACGTTGCTGTAACCTCCGGTTGCCAGCACCACGGCGTCTGCCACGTGCCGATCGATTTTACCGGTCACCAAATTGCGGGTAATGATACCGCGCGCATGCCCGTCGATCACCACCAGATCGAGCATTTCCGTGCGCGTGAACATTTTTACTTTGCCCAAACCAATCTGGCGGCTCAACGCCGAATAGGCGCCCAGCAAAAGCTGCTGCCCGGTTTGCCCGCGCGCATAAAACGTGCGCGACACTTGCGCGCCGCCGAAAGAACGATTGTCCAGCAAGCCGCCGTATTCCCGCGCGAACGGCACGCCTTGCGCCACACATTGATCGATGATATTCGTACTTAATTGCGCGAGACGATAAACATTTGCTTCCCGGGCGCGGAAATCGCCGCCTTTGATCGTGTCATAAAACAAGCGATACACGCTGTCGCCGTCATTTTGATAATTCTTAGCGGCATTGATGCCGCCCTGCGCCGCAATGCTGTGCGCGCGTCGCGGGCTGTCTTGAAAGCAGAAACAATTCACATTGTAACCCAGCTCCGCCATCGAAGCCGCGGCCGAAGCGCCTGCCAGTCCCGAGCCGACGATGATCACGTCAAACTTGCGCTTGTTGGCCGGATTGATCAGCTTCATTTCGAATTTATGCCTGTCCCATTTTTCCGCCAGCGGCCCGGCAGGAATGTTGGCATTGAGTTTCATGATCAGTTTCCTCCTGCAAGTTTGATAATGCCGAGCAGCACGCCCAATGGCACCGAAACGAATCCCAAGCATATTAACCATGCGACCACGGGCCCGAATTTTTTGATGAAATTGTTGAGACGGGGAGAATTCCAGCCGAGCGACTGAAAAAAGCTGGAAGCGCCGTGACTCAGGTGGGAGAAGAGCAGCACCATGGCGAGAATATAAAAGCCCGACACCAACGGATTCTGAAAACCATGCACCACCATATTGTAGATATCGTGACGGCCCTGGGCATCGTGCAAAGCAAAATCATCGGGATGCGTGACGCCCAGCGTGAAATGCAAAAGATGATACACGAGAAAACCCAGGATGATCAAACCGCTGATGACCATTGTACGCGAAGCCAGCGAGGCTTGCACGGTGTTCTTGAAAACGTATTTCGCCGGGCGCGCTGCGCGATTCTTCAACGCCAGCCGGATCGACATGACGACATGCGCCAGCACCACCGCGAGCAAGCCGATCCGCACAACCCAGAGCAGCAAGCCGAATTTGCGCAGCGTGATGCCATAGTTGTTCATCGCATCTTGCCCGATGAACATTTGCAGATTGCCGGCCATATGCAACAAGACGAACAGCACCAGTGCGAGACCGGTCAACGCCATGAGCATTTTACTGCCAATCGAAGACGCCAATACTGCAGGCTTTTCATTCATCCATTCCTCCTTCCCTTACGTTGCGAGCGAAAGCCTAAATTGCAGGTGAGCAATAAAAAGACATGTAGAAACATAAAACGCCTCGGCGAGAGTTGCAAGGGATTTTACAGCCGCGTCAAATATGAAAATAAAGAATTGACGGCAAGGCGTAATGTGACTATATTCTGCATGAATAAACAAAGGCACGATTGAGGAACTGATCGTGCCAGGCGTGGAAATATCGGTTTAAATGCGGTTGGCCGAAGGGAGCTATAAAATGCGCAAACCCGCGTCCACAATCTCTTTCATGAAGAGTTTCCGCAAAGACCAGATCATGTTCAGCACACTTTAACCAATAAACAATGTGTTCGGCGCGGATCATTATTCCAAAACTTCCTTTCGACGTTGAGGCTGCCAAAAATAAAATCAACTTGCAAGAAGTTGCATTATTGCTACCCCCTGATTTTCAAACATACATATTGACCAGACGTAACCACAAAGGACTTTGTATTTATGCCAAACAGCGAGTCAACCCCCACAGTATCTCACTTTATCCGTGATATCATAGTCGAACATAACCGCTCGGGCCGCTTTGGCGGCAAGGTCATCACGCGCTTTCCGCCGGAGCCCAACGGCTATTTGCATATCGGCCATGCCAAGGCCATCAGCATTGATTTCAACATGGCAGCGGAATTCGGCGGCCGTTGCCATCTCCGCTTTGACGATACCAATCCCACAAAGGAAGAGCAGGAATACGTCGATGCCATCATGGCGGACATTCGCTGGCTCGGCTATGATTGGGGCGAGCATCTCTACTTTGCCTCGGATTATTTCGAGCAGCTTTATGAATTCGCGGTGCAACTGATCAAAGCCGGCAAAGCCTATGTGGATGATTTGAGCGCAGATCAAATTCGCGAGTATCGCGGCACGTTGACCGAGCCCGGCAAGCCCAGCCCGTATCGCGATCGTTCGGTGGAAGAAAACCTGGATTTGTTCGAGCGCATGCGCCGCGGCGAGTTTGCCGACGGCGCCAAAGTGTTGCGCGCGAAAATCGACATGGCTTCGCCCAATCTCAATCTCCGTGATCCGGTGATGTATCGCATCCGCAAGGCCACTCACCATCGCACCGGCGACAAGTGGTGCATCTATCCCATGTACGATTGGGCGCACGGCCAGTCGGATTCCATCGAAGGCATCACGCATTCGCTGTGCTCGCTGGAATATGAAGATCATCGCCCGCTCTATGACTGGTTTCTCGACGCGCTCGGCATTCATCATCCGCAGCAGATCGAGTTCGCCCGGCTCAATCTCGGTTATACCATCATGAGCAAGCGCAAGCTGTTGCAACTGGTCGAACAGAAGCATGTTGCGGGCTGGGATGATCCGCGCATGCCCACGCTCGCGGGCATGCGCCGGCGCGGTTATCCGCCTGAAGCGATTCGCGATTTTTGCGACCGCATTGGCGTGGCTAAAAGTTACAGCACGGTCGACATTGCGCTGCTCGAGGCTTGCGTGCGGGAATATCTCAACCGGTACGCGCCGCGCGTCATGGCGGTTTTGCAGCCGTTGCGCGTCGTGATAACAAACTATCCCGAAAATCAGATCGAAGAATTGGAAGCGGTTAACAATCCCGAAGATCCCGCAGCGGGCACACGCAAGGTGCCGTTCGGCCGCGTGCTTTACATCGAGCGCGACGATTTTCGTGAAGATCCGCCGAAGAAATTCTTCCGTCTGGCGCCCGGGCGCGAAGTGCGGCTGCGGTATGCTTATTTCATCACCTGCACCAACGTAGTGAAGGACGAGAAAACCGGCGAGATTATCGAGCTGCATTGCACGTATGATCCGGCAACGCGCGGCGGCGATTCGCCCGATGGCCGCAAAGTCAAGGGCACAATTCATTGGGTGGCAGCGGCAACTGCGGTAAAAGCCGAGGTCAGATTGTACGATCGGTTGTTTGCCAAGGAGAATCCCGAGGACAACAAAGACGGCAGCGATTTCATTGCGCATCTCAATCCCAATTCTTTGGAAACATTGCGGGATTGTTATCTCGAACCAAGCCTTGCGCATGCAGCACCCGGCAGCCGTTATCAGTTTGAGCGCCTGGGCTATTTTTGCGCCGACACCGTTGATTCAAAACCCGGCAAGCCTGTTTTCAATCGCATCGTCTCACTGAAGGACTCGTGGGCGAAGATTGAGAAGTCGGAAGCGAAGTAGAAAATGAGGAAGGAGCCTAACCGATAAAAGCTGCCAACAGGTTTCGTCATCAGTATGCTGATCTGTTGGCAGCGGTTATGCGTTGGCTTTTTTGATTTATTCAAAAGATGCTCACTTGGCTGGAGCTTTTCAATGTCACCAGTGAAAGCTTTCCTTCTCAGTTTCATCCTATCCCTCTCGAATCTTTCTCTTGCCCAAGAAGGCTTCTCCCTCTTCACTAAAGATTTCACACCGGCAGAGTTTGCGCAACGCCGCAATGCGGTTTATGAGGCCATTGGCAAAAATGCGCTGGCCGTGATCCAGGGCGCGCCGAGTCCGGCAGGTTACGTGCGCTTCCGGCAATCGAATGAGTTTTATTATCTCTGCGGCATCGAATCGCCGCATGCGTATTTGCTGCTCGACAGCGGCCGGCGCCGCGCCTCGCTGTATTTGCCGCATCGCAATGTTGGACGTGAACGCAGTGAAGGCAAGCTTCTATCCGCGGAAGATGACTCGCTCGTGATGCAGCTCAGCGGCCTCGAAGCGGTTTATCCGGTGGAGTTGCTTGGCGAGCATCTTGCTCGCCATGCCCGCAACGTTGGCATGCAAAAGCTGTTCACGCCCTTCAGTCCGGCAGAGGGTTTGTCCATGAGCCGCGACTTGGCGTTGCGTTGTCTCAGCGATATTGCCAACGATCCGTGGGATGGCCGCGCCGGCCGCGAAGGCCACTTTATCAATTTACTGCGCGAGCGCTTCCCGCATTTCGAGATGCAAAATCTCACGCCGATTCTCGACGAGCTTCGCCTGATCAAAAGCCCGGCAGAGATTGCGATGATCGACAAAGCCACGCGCTTGTCGGGAATCGCGTTGCTCGAAAGCATGCGCTCGACGCAACCGGGACAATTCGAGTATGAGCTGGACGGCCTGGCCAAATTCATTTACTTTCGCAATGGCGCGCAGGGCGAGGCGTATTATTCGCTGATTGCGAGCGCCTCGAATGCCTGGTATCCGCATTACAACGCCGGCAAACGCCAAATGCAAGACGGTGATTTTCTCTTGATGGATTTCGCGCCGGATTTCGGCTACTACATGAGCGACGTTACGCGCATGTGGCCGGTGAACGGCAAATTCAATACTTGGCAGCGCGAGTTGTATGATTTTTATCTCGGCTGTTACGAGGCGATTCTCAAAACCATTCGCGTGGGCTTGAGCGCAGCCGCGATCAAGCAGGAAGCGGTTAAAATCATGGATGATTTGCTGGCGAAAACGAAATTTTCCAAACCGCATCATCAGACGGCGGCGCGCAATTTTGTGGAGTCTTATCGCAGCGGGGCAAGCAATCCCGACACCTATCTTGGCCACTGGGTCGGCATGGCCACGCACGATGTCGGGACTTACACCGGCCCGCTCAAGCCGGGTATGGTTTTTACCATTGAACCGGCGCTGCGTGTGCCCGAGGAAAAAATCTACATTCGCCTTGAAGACGTTATCGTGATCACCGCTTCCGGCGCGGACATTCTCTCGGATTTCGTGCCGCGCGATCGTGCGGCCATCGAGAAGATCATGGCCGAGAAGGGGATTTTGGAGACGTATCCGGCCGCGTTTGGCAAATGATGGACGATCTGCACTGCTTTATTAAACGAATAATGGTGATCATGGCGCCGCGTGCAATCCTGGCGTGTTTTTTTGAAGCATTTGCGTCTTCACTTCGCTGGACAAGCATTGTTACCCGATTGCTTAGTGGAATGTTAGTCACAAGGAATCTTGTGAAGTACCCGGCTCTATGCTCAAACTTTTACAAGATCCCGCCAGCGGGATGACAATAATGGATGTGGTTTTCAGGTTGAAGTGTACTGGTTTATCATTTCATCAACGAGGAGGTGGATCGTGGATTCGAACCGGACGGCCCCAACAGTTCTTAGATTCAAAATGACAGCGCTGGTTATGCTGATATTTCTTTTGACAAATCTTGCGCTGGCCCAGCTTGCGCCGCCGGTTGCGGGAAAAAGGCCGAAAAGCGATATGATTCACGGCGACCTGCGCGTTGATGATTATTTCTGGTTGCGCGAGAAAACCAATCCCGAAGTGAAGAAGTATCTCAACGCAGAAAATGCTTATGCCGAACAGTTGCTCGCACCGACGAAGGGCTTGCAGGAAAAGCTTTATCAGGAAATGCTCGGTCGCATTAAAGAAACCGATCTTTCCGTGCCTTATCGCGATGGCGATTACTTTTATTATTCGCGCACCGAGCAAGGCAAGCAATATTCGATCTACTGTCGCAAAAAAGGCGCGCTCGACGCGCCGGAAGAGATCACGCTCGATCTCAACCAGCTTGCGGTAGGCAAGAGCTTCATGGGACTCGGCGCTTACGCGGTGAGTGAGGACGGCAATTTACTGGCCTTCTCGACCGATTCCACCGGCTTTCGCATCTACAATCTGCAAATCAAGAATCTCGCCACCGGCGAATTGTTGCCTGATCATGCAGAAGATGTGGCTTCCGTATTTTGGGCGGCAGACAACAAAACGCTGTTCTATGTCACGAAGGATGCTGCCAAGCGGCCGTACCGGCTTTATCGCCATGCGCTCGGCTCGGATCAGCATGATTTGTTGTATGAGGAAGACGACGAGCGGTTCAGTTTGTTCGGCCACCGCACGCGCAGCGGAAAATATTTGATTCTTTACTCCGGCAGCTTGACGACCACAGAAGCGCGTTTTGTTTCCGCCGACGCCCCTGCGAGTGAATGGCAAATCTTGTTGCCGCGCCGGCAGGATCGTGAATTCGAACTCGATCATCAGAACGAGTTTTTTTATATTCGCGTGAATGACACCGGCCGCAACTTTCGTCTGGTGACGGCGCCGGTGCATGAGCCGGATGAAAAGAACTGGACGGAAGTCGTGCCGCACCGTCCGGAAACGATGTTGGAAGGCATTGATTGCTTTGCCAACTTTTACGCCCTGTATGAACGCCAAAACGGTTTGCCGCAAATCCGTCTCACGGATCTCAACAGCGGTGAGAGCCATTATCTCGCCTTTCCGGAGCCGGCATACAGCGTGTTTGCTTCGACGAATCGTGAATGGGACACGAACGTGTTGCGCTACAATTATCAATCCTTGCTCACACCCAGCTCGGTGTTCGATTATGATGTCACGACGCGCCAAAGCACGCTGCTGAAAGAAACCGAGGTGTTGGGCGACTATGATAAAAACCAGTATGCCTCGGAGCGGCTTTATGCCACGGCCACAGACGGCGCGCGCATACCGATTTCAATCGTATATAAAAAAGGCTTCACGAAGGACGGCCGCAGCCCGCTGCTGCTCAACGGTTACGGGGCCTACGGTTTTGCGCTGCCGGTGAGCTTCAATTCGAACCGTTTGAGTTTGCTGGATCGCGGCTTTGCCGTGGCCATTGCGCATATTCGCGGCGGCGGCGAGATGGGCAAGGCCTGGCACGATCAAGGCCGCATGTTGAACAAGATGAACACGTTCACGGATTTCATCGCATGCGCGGAATATTTGATCGCCGAGAAGTACACTTCGAAAGATCGTCTAATCATCGAAGGCGGCAGCGCCGGCGGTTTATTGATGGGCGCGGTAACGAACCTGCGGCCCGATCTTTTCAAAGCCGTAGTCTCGCATGTGCCGTTTGTCGATGTGATCAACACCATGCTCGATGAAACGCTGCCGCTCACCGTCGGCGAATTCGAAGAATGGGGCAATCCCAAAAAGAAAGAAGAGTATGAGTATATGAAGCAATATTGCCCCTACAGCAATCTTGCCCAAAAGACCTATCCCGCGATGCTGGTGAAAACTTCGTTTAATGACAGTCAGGTCATGTATTGGGAGCCGGCAAAGTATGTCGCCAAACTGCGCAGCTTGAAAACCGACAAGAATCCGCTGGCGTTCGTGATCAACATGGGCGCGGGCCACGGCGGCGCTTCGGGACGTTATGATCGCTTGCGTGAGATTGCGCTCGATTATGCTTTCATGTTAATGCAAGTGGGTTTGGCGGGTGAGAAGGAAGCGTTGCCCTAGAATGCCGGCGCTGCAAAAGCCCTTAAGCCAACGCGCCGCGAAATATTTACAACGAAGGCTCGTTCAACTTCTTTGCCCGGGAGAATAATTTTGAAAAATACCAAGCTGGTCTTGCTGCTTTCCACTTTTTTCTTTTTGACCCGTCAATGTGATCCGGAGAACGGCGTGCACGCGCAAGTTCACCTTCCGGATTGGTCAAAGGGCGCGGTGTGGTATCAAATCTTTCCTGAACGTTTTCGCAATGGCGATACCAGCAATGACCCGACAGCCTCGCGCACCCTCGGGCACAACGATGCCGAGGAATGGCAGGTTTCGCCGTGGACGTCGAATTGGTATAAACTCCAGCCATGGGAACGCAAACACAGCGAAGATTTTTACGCTGAGAACGTCTTCAATCGCATGTACGGCGGCGATCTCATCGGTGTGATTGAAAAACTCGATTATCTCGCCGACTTGGGGGTAACCGCGCTTTATTTCACGCCGATATTCGAATCGCCCTCGAGCCATAAATACGATGCCAGCACCTGGCATCATATCGAGGCGGATTTCGGCAGTAACCGCGATGGTGATCTTGAGCTGATGCAGAAGGAGAAAAAGGATACCACGGCATGGGCGTGGTCGAGCGCCGATAGCGTGTTTCTCAAGTTGATCAAAGCCGCGCACGCACGCGGCATGCGTGTGATCATCGATGGCGCTTTCAATCATGCCGGCCGGGAATTCTGGGCCTTTCAAGACGTGCTCGCGCAGCAGCAAAAATCGCGATATGCGGATTGGTTTGACATCAAACAATGGGACGATCCCGCGACGCCGGTGAACGAGATGGAATATCAGGGCTGGTGGAATGTGTGGACCTTGCCGGAATTCCGCGAAGATGAAAACGGTTTGACGCCCGGCCCCAAGGCTTACGCGTGGGCAATCACCAAGCGCTGGATGGATCCCAACGGCGACGGCAATCCCGAAGATGGGGTTGATGGCTGGCGCCTCGATGCCACCAAAGATGTCTCACCGAAATTTTGGCGGGAATGGTGTGCGTATGCCCGCCGTCTCAACCCCGATGTTTATCTTTCCGCCGAGATTTGGAGTGAAGCGCCGGAATGGATCAGCAACGAGATGTTCAATTCGATCATGAATTATCCGTTTGCGTATGCGACGATGAAATTCTTCATCAACAAAAAACGCGACATGCTTTTGCCCGGCCAGTTTCAAGAAGAATTGCAACGCTTGCTGAAAATTTATCCGGAAAGCGTGAATCTCGGCTTGATGAATCTCGTGAATACGCACGATACCGACCGTCTCGGCAGCATGATTCACAATCCGGATTTGGATTATGATCAAAAGCGTTCGCCGCGCTACAATCCGGCTTACGATCCCGCCAAACCTGCAGTCGCAGATGTGAAGGTGCAAAAAATGATTGTCGCTTTTCAAGCGGCGTTCCCTGGCGCGCCCATGATTTTTTATGGCGATGAAGCAGGTCTGTGGGGCGGCGATGATCCCGATTGCCGCAAGCCCATGATCTGGCCCGAATTCGAATATGAAGCCGAATCCTATGAGTCCATCGGCTGCAATGCCCGTCCCGGTGAAGTGAAATTTGACCACGATCTGCACCAACATTATCGCAGGCTCATGCGTCTAAGACAGAAATACCCGGCATTGCGTAAAGGCGCGTTTGTGCCTCTGCTCGCGGACGATGAACGTCGACTTTTGGGCTTTGCGCGACATGCGCCGGATGACACCGTGCTCGCCTATTTCAATTTGGATGAACGCGAACATGCGGTTCGTTTGCCGGGAGGGAGGTGGCAGGATATTTTAGGAAGCAACATCGCATCGATGACCGGCGGCGAAAGGATTTTGACGCTTCCGGCAAAATCTGCGGCTGTGGTCGTGCGCAAAGAACCGTAAAAGGCAGTGAATAAGTCGTTCATTCTGGTTTTGGAATTCCATGCTGGCAAACCACGGCCAAGCCGTGGTTGATCTGTTGCACGCATTGAGGTATCTCCATTTTGCAGCTTGCCTTCCGAAGCATTTTTGCCTATCTTTTTGCATGATTATCTTCTCCGATTTTGACGGCACCATTGCACAAAATGATGTTGGCAATCTTCTGGCGCGGACGTTCGGCGATGCCGCGTCCTGTGCGGAGGCTGTTGCCGCGTGGAAACGCGATGAAATCAGTTCCTGGCAATGTATCGAGCGCGAAAGCGCCACGATCCGAGTGACGCAATTCCAACTCGATGCCTTTTGTGATCGTCAAATGCTGAGCAATGGCTTTGCGGAGTTCGCGGCATTGTGCCGCCGGCGCGGCTGGCCGTTGATCGTGCTCAGCGACGGCTGGGATTATTACATTAAACGCATTCTCGCGCGTCACGCTCTCACATTGCCGGTTTACAGCAATCATTTGCGTTTCGCGCCTCCCGATCGCCTGTTTGTGGAGTTTCCTCATCGCGAGCATAGTTGCGGCCGCTGCGCGAATTGCAAAGGTTATCATGTGCGCCGCATGCGACATAATCATGAACAAATCGTTTATATCGGCGACGGCTTTTCCGACCGTTGCGGCGCGCAAGAAGCGGATTGGGTTTTTGCCAAGGGAGAGTTGGCGAACTGGCTGAATGAACGGCAAGTTGCACATTATCGGTTTGAAGATTTTGCCCAGATCGCGGCTGTTTTGGCGGAAAAACTCGGCCGGTGACATATCCAGATACCAAAATAGTTTTAACCGAGCGAAGATTTTGAAACCGGCAAGTGGCGGCTTGCAATGAAAGTAGGGGAAGCTGTAAAACTGATTGAAGGAGATATTGTCAGAACGAAAGAAAGTCATCGACACTTCAAGCATGCGGTGAAGCCGGGAACGGTGACTGTTGCCGGCAAAGATAGTCTCACTTTGCCGCCTGTTCAATCGCATCTTGACGCAAGCGGGTTTGAAGCAAACCCCGGGTGAAAAAACATGAAATATGTGATCGTTGTGGAAAAATCCGACCAAAACTATGCCGCGTACGTGCCGGATTTGCCGGGTTGTGTGGCAGCGGCCGAGACTTAACTTGACTATGTCGGATTCACCGCGGAGACGCAGCGTTCGCTGGCAATCCTACTCTGCGAACTCCGCGACTCTGTGGTGGTTTTTGGAATGTGATATAGTCAAGTTAGGATGAAGTCTTGCGATTGATTCGTGAAGCCATAGAATTAGATGTGCAAAGCATGGGAGATGATGGCCGAGACATCCCTGAGCCGGCGGCAACGAGTGAATCAGTGGAAATTGTGTGCCCCTCATAAACGTTTCTTCGCCCTCGTTGGAATGCCATTTCCTAAAAATTTTGTGAATATTAAGCCTTTGATTGCATGATAACCCTGGTGCAAGAATTTCCCCTTCTGAAAACCATCGGCGATTTCGCCAGTCAGCACGATCAGGAAGTCTATGTCGTCGGCGGTTTTGTGCGCGATTATTTGCTGCGCCGCCTGGAAAACGAGCAGGGCGGCCGCGAGATTGATTTTGTCGTGGTGGGAGACGGCATTCAATTCGCCAATGCGCTGGCGCGGCATCTGCGTGTGGCCAAGCCTACGGTCTTTCAAAAATTCGGCACGGCGATGTTGCGCTGGCAGGGGCAACAACTCGAGTTCGTGGGCGCGCGCAAGGAAAGCTATCGCGGCGATTCACGCAAACCGGAGGTGGCGCCGGCTGATTTGGCCACCGATCTGGCGCGCCGGGATTTCACCATCAACGCCCTGGCGGTTGCCCTGCATGCGCCGGAGATCGGGCAATTGCACGATCCATTTGAGGGCCGCGCGGATTTGGAAGCCGGCCTGATCCGCACGCCGCTGGACCCGCAAGCGACGTTTAACGATGATCCGCTGCGCATCATGCGCGGCATTCGTTTCGCGACGCAATTGCAATTTAAAATTGAAGCAAAAACGTTTGCGGCAATGGCGGCGATGCGCGAGCGGCTGAGCATTATTTCGCAGGAACGCATAACCGAAGAATTGCTCAAAATTGTGGCCTCGCCCAAACCTGCCATCGGATTCGATCTGCTCGACAAATCCGGCGTGCTGCAAATGATTTTGCCGGAGCTGGTCGAACTGAAAGGTGTGGAAGAATACGCCGGCTATCAGCACAAAGACGTGTTCAATCATACGCTGATGGTGCTGAATAATCTTAGCCGTGTGTCGGACAAAATTCCGTTGCGCTTGGCGGCGCTGTTTCATGATATTGCCAAGCCTCGCACGAAAGAATTCCAGCCCGGCAAAGGCTGGACGTTTCATGGCCATGAAGATGCCGGCGGCCGCATGATTCCCTCGATTTTTCGCCGGCTGAAGTTGCCGATGGAGTGGGCAAACTATGTGCAAAAATTGACGCGTTTGCATCTGCGCCCGATTGCGCTCACCGAAGAAGAGTGCACCGATTCCGCTTATCGCCGTTTGCTGTTTCAAGCCGGTGAAGATTTGGAGGATTTGCTCACGCTTTGCCGTTCGGACATCACCTCGGGCAATGCGCAGCGCCGCAAACAGCATCTTGAAAATTTTGATTTCGTCGTGCGGCGCCTCAATGAAGTCGAAGAAAAAGATCGCATGCGCGCGTTTCAATCGCCGGTGCGCGGCGATGAGATTATGGCGCTGTGCCAATTGCAACCCGGCCCGCTGGTGGGCAAATTGAAAACTGCAATTGAAGAGGCGATTTTGGAAGGGGTGATTCCCAATGAACATGACGCGGCGCGCGCATATTTACTGAGTATTAAAGATGAAATTATGGCGCAAGCGCCTCAGACAAGTTTTAATTATGTGGAAACTTTTAATTGAATCGTCCGTCTTAAAGCACTGTTTTTGAACCCCCAGAGCCAAACACGAGGAGGAAGAAAATGACTTACAACGACGCGAGTTCCAGTTCAACCGCTATCCCAAAATCCAAGAGTGTTTTTGAACGCCTGATCGGTGTTTTCACCTCGCCGGCGGCGACAATGCAAGACATTGCAGCGCGCCCCAGTTGGTTGATACCATTGATCCTCGTGGTGGCAGCCGCGTTGGCGTTTACGCTCTACACGCAAGATCTTATTATTGAAACGCAACGCACGGAAACCCTGAAAAGAAACCCAAACAT
Source organism: uncultured Cytophagia bacterium (assembly GCA_964457925.1). Taxonomy (GTDB): domain Bacteria; phylum Zhuqueibacterota; class Zhuqueibacteria; order Zhuqueibacterales; family Zhuqueibacteraceae; genus Coneutiohabitans. The sequence continues at coordinate 183,232 of CAYWGH010000007.1, read as the reverse complement.
GACTGAAGAGCAGGTTGCCGGCATGGAAAAAGTCATGAAAATTACCACGCCGATCTTTGCCGTCGCGGGCACAGGCATTTTTTATCTTGCCATCGGCGGCCTCTTGATGTTCACCGGCAACATTTTGTTGGGCGGTCAAACCAAATTCAAAACACTTTTTTCCACGGTATGCTGGAGCGGGGTGATCACGTTGGTGAGTTCGTTGATCAATGCGCCGGTGATGAAAGCGCGCGGGGTGATGGAAAGCGCAACCAGTCTGGCCGGGCTGTTGCCCTCCGGAGACAGCAAGGGCTTCCTGCATACGCTGCTGTCGCAAATCGACCTGTTCAATATCTGGTGGGTGGCCGTTGTGGGTTTTGGCTTCGCCGCGGCCTATAAGTTTTCAACGAAAAAGAGCATGATCACCGTGTTCGTGTGGTGGGCCATTTTTGTGGCCATCGGCGTCGCCGTGAAAACGATGACCAGTTAAACGATAATCAAGGAAGGAGCGTCACATCAATTATGAAACGAATCGCACTCTATCTGCTGCTGACCAGTGTTGTGCTTTCCGGAGCGGCCTTGGCGCAAAACGGCAAGCCATTGACGTTGGACGAGTGTATTGCCGTTGCGCTGCGCGGCAATTCCGCGCTGCAAAATGCGCAGCGCCGGCTCAACATTGCGGGCACACAAGTGACAACCGCGCGTTCCGGCGTGTTGCCGTCATTCGACCTTTCGCTCTCCTCGGGCCGTTTTCGCCAAGGCAATCGCACGCGACTTGGCGACGTGCTCGTGGGCTTTGATCCGGTGACAAACCAAGCCATTTACGAACGCCGCACGCTCACCCAGGCCGGTTTCAGCACGAGTGATCATTCCGCACAAGTCTCCGCTTCATTGCCCCTTTTTGATTTTGGGGCAAGCTGGAATCGCATCAGGCAGGCGAGCGCGAGCGAAGATGCCAGCGCCAAAACATTTGAGTCAACCAGGCAAAACACGATTTTACTCGTGCATCAGCGCTACTTTGGCTATTTGAAAGAGCGGCAGCTTTTGACGGTTTATGAAGACGCGGTAAAATCAAGTGAAGAACAGCTCAAGCGCACCGAGAGCATGTACGAAATTGGCTCGGTGGCGCAAGGTGACGTTTTTCGCCAGCGCACGCAACTCGGCAATGATCGCATCAATCTCATCACGCAACAGAATCAGGTGCGCAATGCCCGTTCCTTGTTGAATGTTGCCATGGGCCGGCCGCCGGATGCTGAACTTGATATTGTTGACATGGAAGCATTGCCGGAATCACGCTCCTATACTCTGGAAGAAGTTTTGAACGTCGCAATCGAAAAAAATCCTGAGTTGCAGAGCTACAAATTTCAAATGCGCAGCGCTGGGATTGGCAAAAGCATCGCCCGCACGGCCTATTTGCCCAGCTTCTCGCTTTCCGGCGCCTATCGCCGCGCCCACAACGAGTTTGGGCGTGTTTACTCTGGCTTCGACAAAAACTGGAACGGCTCGGTAGGCATCGACATGCGCCTGAATTTATTCAATGGCTTCTCCGATCAAGCGAATCTCGAGCGCGAGAGCTTGAATTATCGCATTGCCGAAGAAGATTATACCGATCGCTTGCGCAACATTCGCCTCGAAGCGGAACAAGCGCTGCTCAGCCTGCAAGCCTGGCAGGAAATCACTGCGATTAACACCGAAAATCTCGCCTCCGCGCAAGAAGACTTGCGCCTGGCGCAGGAACGCTACCGCGTGGGCGCCGGCACACTGTTGGACATCATCACGGCTCAGGCCAATTTGACGCGTGCGCGCTCGACGCTGGTGAGTGCAAAATATGACAGCATGATTGCCAACGCGCAGTTGAAAGCCAGCATGGGAACCTTGGGGCAATAACTCGTCCGCTTTCGTTGGAAAGCGGCAGTGGTCATTTTGCTTTTTAATCCGAGTGTGGCAAGAGTCTGTCCTCAAAGACTCGTTCCTCATCCGCCAGATTGTGTGAAATTCTGGTAGATCGCATCGGAGCTTGTCAATGAGTACTGGTGCTGTGTTGCCTTAATTTGTGGCGGTGCCATTTGAAAAAGTCATCCAGATGGGATCTTGTGAGGTACGCGGCATTAGGGGCTTGGAATTTCACAGGATTCCTCCGGGATGACAGAGCGAAGATGGATATACCTTTCAAGGTAACAATGCATTAGATCTTAAATCAGGCGTCGACAGGTTTTTTCTGAGTCGAAAGCGGTTCTTTTTTCACAGCCTGCGGTATGACGCAAGACAGGTGGAATGAATTTGTAGATTTTTTTATGCTTTTTATCACTACTTTGACACATTTCCTTTTGCCCACAAAACACGCAAAAAAGCGCGACAAGTTTTTTAGTGTGTTTCGTGTGTTCTTGGGCCAGCACGGCAATCTGTCTAAGTAGAATTATGGGAAGGAAATTTAAATGTCAAAACGCACAAAGTTACTTATTGGCATTTTGGGCATCGTGCTGGTCGGCACGCTCATTTTTTTTAATTTGCGCCGCGGCCGCGATGATCAAACCGAAGTGCAGGCGGAAAGAGTCCGGCGCTCGGATGTGATTCAAACCGTGTCCGGGTCGGGCAAAGTGAAGCCGGTTATTGAAGTTAAAATTTCAGCGAACGTCTCGGCAGAAATCGTTCGCCTGAACGTGAAAGAGGGCGATCCCGTGAAGAAAGGCCAGATCCTGGCGGAATTGGACCGCACACGCTATGTCGCCGCCTTGGATCGCGCCAAATCAAATCTGAAATCTGCCGAAGCGAATTTGTTGAAAGCGCGCAGCGACTATCAACGGGGCCAGGAGCTTTTTTCCAGAAGCCTGTATTCTCAGGCGGAGCTTGAAAGCGTTAAAGCCTCGCTCACGCTGGCGGAAAGCAGTGTTGACGAAGCACGCGCCGCGCTGAACCAGGCGCAAGACGATCTTTCCAAAACCACGCTAATCTCGCCGATCGATGGCACCGTTATTCAATTAAATAAGGAAGTCGGTGAAATTGCGCTCGGTTCACAATTTACTTCGGATGTGATCATGACCGTCGGCGATCTTTCCGCCATGGAAATGATCGCGCAAATCGATGAAAACGACGTCGTGTTGATTGAATTGGGCGATCAGGCCAAGCTTGAAGTCGATGCCCTTCCCGATCATCCGTTGGCTTGCGAAGTCACCAAAATTGCGAATATGGCGACTACCACCGGGCGCGGCACACAGGAAGAAGTGACGAATTTTGATGTCACGGTTGGCATCAAAGAAAACCATCCCAAGCTGCGGCCCGGCATGTCGGCCACCGTTGATATCCAAACCGAGATTCATCCGCAAGTATTGAATATTCCGATTCAATGCATCACAGTGCGCCCCAAAAGCGATTTGAAAGATACCACGCTGGCGTACATGGAGAGCCGCGCCGCCAAACAGGAGCGGGAAGAACAATCGAAGGTGCGTGAAGTCTCTTCCAATGATGAAGCGAAAAATGAGCCGGTGATTGCCAAAAAGAAGGATCTGATCGAAGTTGTATTTGTCATTCGCGAAGGCAAGGCGGTGATGGTTCCGGTGATCACGGGCATCAGTGATGATACGCATGTGGAGGTGTTGAGCGGATTGCAGGAGGGGGATGAAGTGATTACCGGCCCCTATCGCATACTCTCCAAGACGCTGAAAGACGGTGAGGCGGTGAAAGTCAAAAAGGAAGAAACGCCAAAGAAGAGTGAGAAGGAGCAGTCTTAGCTTGACGATGTCAGATTCACCGCGGAGACGCAGCGTTCTCTGAGAATTCACGCAATCTTACTCTGACTCCGCGACTCTGTGGTGGTTTTTGAAATGTGACATGGTCAAATTAAAAAAATGCTTTTGAAGTTTGTGCCCGGTGTGTGCCACCAGTTGTGCGCCGGGCGGAAGAAACGAGGAAATGATCATGCTAATCGACGTGCAAAAGCTTTATAAAATTTATGAGATCGGCGAGATCAAAGTGAACGCGCTGCGCGGTGTTGACGTTCAAATCCGCGAGAATGAATACGTCGCGATTATGGGTCCCTCCGGTTCCGGCAAATCCACTTTGATGAATATTCTCGGCTGCCTCGACACGCCTTCCGAGGGCAAGTATCAATTTGGCGGCGAAGATGTGCATAAAATGGATGACGATCAGTTGGCTGAAATCCGTAATCGCCGCATCGGGTTCGTGTTTCAAACTTTCAACTTGTTGCCGCGCGCGACCGCGCTGCACAACGTTGAGTTGCCGCTCGTTTATGCCGGCGTCCCCGCGTCCAAGCGGCGCGCGCAGGCAAAAACAGCGTTGGAGCGCGTCGGTCTGGCCGATCGCATGTCGCACAAACCGAACGAACTGTCTGGCGGCCAGCGCCAGCGCGTGGCGATTGCGCGTGCGCTGGTGAATAATCCCTCGATTATCCTTGCGGACGAGCCGACCGGAAATCTCGATACGGCGACGGGCGATGAGATTATGAATATTTTCAGCGAATTGCATAATCAAGGCAATACCATCATTTTGGTCACACACGAAGAGTATATCGCCGAGCATGCCCATCGTATTCTTCGCTTGCGCGACGGCCGCGTCGAGTCGGATACGACGGTGCCGCACAGCAACTAGTTCAGCATTCGTTTTGAGCGTTCGGCGCTCGACGGATTATCGCAAGCCTCATCAGGCGCAATTATGACAAAGACGCAAATTCTATGCTGCCCATTTTTTTAGACCTGTGGGAAGGCATCCGCATTGCTTTCCAAGCGTTGCGCGCGAACAAGCTGCGGTTTTTGTTGACAACGCTCGGCATCGTGATCGGCGTCATGACGGTTATCACGATTGTCGCGCTGATTCAAGGCATCAATAAATCGTTTTACGATGAAATCTCCGCGATTGGAACCGACACCCTCTACATTCAAAAATTCGCCTGGGTCAACAACGATCAAGAAGCATGGGCACGCTTTCGCAATCGCAAAGACATCACCATGCGCGAGTATGACGCGGTGGTGAAGTATGCCACCCTCGCCAAAGCCGTTACTCCCAGCATCTACACACGCGTGAACGTGAAGTACGAGGACACCGGCATTAGCGGAGTTTTGGTGGTTGGCTCGAATGACAATTACATCTTGACCAACAATACCGGCCCCGAGCTTGGACGTTTCATCACAACGATGGATGTCGACTACCGCCGTAACGTGTGTGTGTTGGGCGCGGAAATCGCCGAAAAACTGTTCGGCCGCGAGGATCCCATCGGCAAGCGCATCAGCCTTGCCAATCGCGGCTTTCGCGTGGTGGGGGTGCTGGCGGAACGCGGAAAGGTTTTTGGCTGGAATCCCAACGTGTTGGTGGTGGTGCCGATCGGCGCGTTTGAAAATGCCTTTGGCCGGCGCCGCACGGTTGAAATTCAAGTCAAGGTGCAGCATGCCGATCTCTTGGACGAGGCGCAGGATGAGTTGACCGGCATACTGCGCCGCGTGCGCAAGGTGGCGCCGCACAAAGAAGATGATTTCTCCATCAACCGCCAAAGCTTGCTGATGAATTTCTATAACAGTTTGACGGCCGGTTTGTGGGCACTCGCGATTGGCGTCGGCTCGATCTCGCTGCTGGTGGGCGGCATCGGCATCATGAACATCATGCTGGTTTCGGTAACGGAACGCACGCGCGAGATCGGCGTGCGCAAGGCTATTGGAGCAAAACGCCGCGATATTCTCTGGCAATTTCTGGTGGAGACCATGATCATTTGCAGTCTCGGCGTCATACTTGGCATCGCGGCGGCTGTTGGGATTGCGCTCTTCATCGAAAAGGCCTTTTCATTCCCGGTGGTTTTTTCGCCGTGGATCATCGTCCTCGGCCTGGGCTTTGTCGTGACCATTGGCTTGTTTTTTGGCATCTATCCCGCCAACAAAGCGGCGCGGTTAAGCCCGACGGAAGCCTTGCGCTATGAATAATGCAAAAGACGGCAGTAAAAAATCAGACCAACGAAGGCAAATGAGATGGCGTGCGGCTTTGATGCGGCGCTATCTTGATTTGTCTTGCAGGAATGTCCCATGATTTTCAGCGAAAACCTCGATATTGCCCTGAGCGCGATTCGCGCCAGCAAATTGCGTTCGTCGCTCACGCTGCTCGGCGTCATCATCGGTGTGATGACGATTATCGGCATGCAAGCGATCGTGGGCGGCTTTCAGCGGGATTTGGAAAAGCAGCTCACGGTGCTGGGCGCGAATACGTTTCAAATTCAAAAGTTTCCCGCCATCATCACCAGTCACGAGCAATGGCGGCGCTATCAAAATCGCAAAGATTTGCGTGAAGACGAGTTGGAAGCGGTGATGAAATATGCCTCGCTGGCAAAAAGCGTGAGCGGCGAGCATATGCAATTCGGCGGCGTCGTGCGTTATCAAGATCGCAAAACCACACCCACGATCATGGTTGTCGGGGTCACCAGCGAGTATCTTGACAACAATGGTTATCTGTTGCGCAACGGCCGCTTTATCAATCCCACTGATGAGCAATATTCCGCGCATATGGCGGTATTGGGCAGCGATTTGATCGGACGGCTTTTCCCCTTTGAAGATCCGGTGGGCCGTGAAATTCGCGTCGATGCCGAGCGCTTTTTGATTGTCGGGACCCTTGAAGAAAAGGGCCGGGTTTTCGGCAATAGCCAGGATAATCTGGTGATGATTCCCTTGAGCACATTCGAGAAAATTTATGGCTCGAAACGCTCAATGTCGATTCAAATTCAAGCGCCCAGCTCCTCCGCCTATGAGGCCACTGTCGACCAGGTGGCCGGCATTTTGCGCGCCATTCGCAAAGTTCTGCCCGGCGCTGAAAACGATTTTGAGATTTTTTCGAGCGGCTCTCTCATCGAAACGGCAAACAAGCTCACAAGTGTTGCGGGGTGGGCCGGTCTTATTATTGCGACGATTTCGTTGATCGTGGCCGGTGTGGGTATTATGAATATCATGCTGGTTTCGGTGACGGAACGCACGCGCGAAATCGGCATTCGCAAGGCGCTCGGCGCCAAACGCCGCGAAATTCTCATGCAATTCTTGATCGAGGCCATCGTGCTGTGCGAGATTGGAGGCGTGATTGGCATTTTGTTCGGCATTGGCGTGGCGCAAATATTCAAAGCGGCCTTCGATTTGTCGGTGATCGTGCCAATCGGCTCGATTATCCTGGCGCTGGTGTTTTGTTCTCTTGTCGGACTTTTTTTCGGAATTTATCCGGCAGCGAAAGCTTCGCGGCTGGATCCGATTGAGGCGCTTAGATACGAATGAGGCAAGCGGCAAAGGACATATAAGAAATACAGTGCCAACCGTTCGTTGGCAAATGAAATGCGTGTCTGGCCGAACAAATTGATCCCACAGATTCGTTGCGGAATGCTGGGGGATTTTTTTTGTTGGCAGGAATTTGTGGTAGGCTGTTGGTTACCCGGCGTTCTTATTTGCCGCTCATCAAACGTTCGCGAAAGCGCCGGCTCACCGGAAGTTCTGCGCCATTCTTAAGCCTGGCAAGATAATCGCCATGCGACTCCGGTTGCAGCTCTTTGATAAAATCGACATTCACCAGATACGAACGATGGATTCTGACAAACTTAGACGGGTCCAGGCGCGCTTCCAGGCCGCTCATGGTTTCTCGTATCAAATACGCGCCTTTTTCGGTGTGTAGATTGACATATTTTTCTTCAGCCGAGAGGAATAGAATTTCGCTGGTCTTGATGAAAAAAAAGCGCGCTCCGGCGCTGACCATGATTCGTTGCAGGTATGTCTTTTCTGCGCCGATTTCGGCCAGCAGGCGCTGCAGCAACACGGCATTCCCGGTTCTTGCTTCTAGGTGTTTCACGGCGCGCAGAAAAGATTTCTTGAAACGCGCTTGATCGAACGGTTTAAGCAGATAATCGATCGCCTGAACTTCAAACGCGGCGAGCGCGTATTGATCATAAGCCGTCACAAAAATGACGGCGGGCATGTTTCCCACGCCCACGGCCGCAATCACCTCAAAGCCGTTCATGCCCGGCATCTGGATATCCAAAAAGACTAGATCGGGTTTGTCTTCTGAAATGAGGCGCGCCGCCTCCACACCGTTGCCGGCTTCAAGAATCAGCGCGACCTCTTTTTCTTTCTCCAAAAAAGTGCGAAGCTTTTTGCGCGCCGGCTGTTCGTCATCAACGATCAGGATTTTCATGCCAGCCATTTGCTCTCGCCTCCTGTAAAAACTCGGTTGCCAGCCGAAGCGGAAACGTCGCGACGATCTGTAATCCGCCGCCGGCAATATTCTCCCAATGAAACCGGTGGGCATTCCCGTAAAGCTTTTCGAGCCGTTCCGCGGTGTTGGACAAGCCTATGCCGTTTTTTAAAATCTCTTCCACGTCCTCAACAATGCCTGGGCCATTGTCTTTGACCGAGAGTATCATATCATCGTTGATCCGGCGCGAAATAATTTCGATTTCCACCACGTGCAACGTTTCCAGGCTGTGCCGGATCGAGTTTTCCACCAGCGGCTGCAAAATAAACGCCGGCACAAGCGCGTCTTTGGTTTCCGCCGCGATGTCGAGTTTGATGCTGAGTTTATCCGCGAAACGCGCCTTCATGATATCCAGATAATAGTGCAGCAACTCCAGCTCTTTCGCGAGCGCATGCTCGTCGCGATTCTCGCGATTCAAGCTCAGGCGCAACATATCGCTGAGATTGGCGAGCATTTTGTCCGCCGCCTCGACGTCCTCGTACATCGTCGCCGAAATCATGTTTAGTGTGTTAAAAAGAAAATGGGGATTGAGCTGCATTTGCAGCGCTTGCAAGCGCGCTTTGGTGAGTTGTTGCTCGAGTTCCACGGCTTTGAGTTTTTGGCGTTGATGCTCACGCATCATGCCGACGAGAAAAACGATGCCGTAGATGATCCAAAATGTGAAAAATTGATGGTTATACTCCATCAGGAAGCGCAAGCCAAGGTGGCCATAGTCATAATCTTTCTGCAGTGCAAGTTTGTAAATCGCTTTCCGGCTGAGAAACATCAGCATGGTATGGCAAAAACCGAACGCGACAGTGGCGAGCAAATACAGCGGCAGGCGCGTGCGCCAATTATCCCGCAGTAAGGGGAATTTTTTGAAAAAAAAGAATAACAGCGGTAACAATGCCATAACCGCATAAGCGCCGGTCATCTCGTTGATGAAATAATGATAAAAATTGGGGGCCTCGCCTTCCGCCAGCTCATTGGTGTAAAAACGATTGAAATTCATTATACCAATGAACGTGAAAAACAGGAGGATGACGAGCCAGTTGGGCGCGCCGGATTTGCCTGTCAGTTGTGCCGAAATGAGTTGAAAGATTTTGCCCTTGTTCCTGTTCATCTTTGATAGCGGCTCTTCATGGCGCGCACTTTTTTCGTCAAGAAGCTTGCAAAACCGTCGCGCGGATTCTTACAAACATAAACTTGTACGCCGTTTTCACGAAAATAAGGATCTTTGACGGCCCCGGCCAATGAAATATCGCCAAAGAAATGTTGAATGTCCTCGCCCAGTTCGTGATTGACATAAATCAACACCGAGGGATTGGCGCTATCCGGCGCCCAGAGCGCGAATGTTTCATTGAAGCTGACCGGCTCGGGCAGGCCGTATTTTTTGCCATAATATTTTATTGCACTGGCTTGACCGTAGTTTTCACCATAAATGCCGCAGTTCGCTTTTTCTGCGCCGCTCAAGCTGTGATAGGCCTGAATCACGATCCCGGCCAGCTCGCCCCAGCCCGTCATATCCGCATAATCTTGCGGTAATGCATGCTCGCGGCCATCTTCCCACACGAGCGCGCCTCTCAAGCCGTATTTTTTGGAATGTTGCGCATACGCGGCCATTTTTTCCAGCGGCAAAACCGGCAGGGCATAGGGAAGAGCCGGCAAAAAAAGCAGGAGCATGATCACCAGCATTGCCGGTTTTACAATGCGCAAGCGCCGGGCAAAGAGTTTTTCGATGGCAACGCCGCCGGCGGCAAACAGCATCTGATACGCGCCAAGTGTGTAGTAATGCTTGCCGCTGAGCAACATCAAAATGAGAACGGTGAACAAATAAGTCAAGCCCAAGGCTTGAAAGCGCCGCCCGTCTGTGAGAAAAAGCAGGTAGACTAGCCCGATCATCCAAATGAGCAGCGCCGGCAAATTCATCAAGAATTGCAAGAGAATGAAACTGGAGACGCTGACGTTGACCAACTGCGTGCGTTGCAATTCTGCCATGTGATGAATCACCGGCCAGTTGTGCATGTGCTGCCAAATGAGATTTGGGAGAATCAGCAGGAATCCCAGCGCAAACCCCAGCACGACATGTTTCGAGCGCAGCAGTTTTCGATCAGGCGTGAGCAGCAACGCCAGCAGAGAGGCCAGCGCAAAGAAAACAATGGCGTATTTGTTCAAAAATGCCAGGCCCCAAACGAGCCCCAGAGGAATCCAGTATTTTGTGTCTTGACTCTTGACCAGCTTGAGCATGAAGTAACTGCTCAGCAGCCAGGCAAATTGATCGAATGACACGGGCATCAGAAACGTATTGCTGCGCAGAAATGACGGCGACAAAATGAACGCTGCACACGCCAGCACGATCGCCCAGGTTTTACCGCCCAGTTCTTTCACAATCAGCGCGATAACGATCACGGAGACGGCGCCGATCAATGCCGGAAAGAATCCCGCGGCAAAAGACGAGGCGCCGAACAATGCCATCGCGAGTTTGCCGATCATCGGCGTGAGCGGCGGCACGGACACATAGCCCCAAGCCGGATGATCCGCCAGCGCAAGATAGAGATAAACATCGCGATGCAGCTCGTAATTCGAATTTGTCATAAAATGAATGATGAGCTTGAACAACGCCATTGCACCGATGAGAAGCCATTCCGGACTGCCGAGTAGGCGTTTCAGATTCATGTTTCATCCCTCGATTTGAAGCATGCAATAAATGGAGCGAATTAATTTTCATCGAAGTTAAAGCCCGGTACATCGGAACGATGATAGATCAATGAGTATTGCCCTTCACGCTCGGCAAGGCTCGGCTCTGCCTTGCCCACCATTTGGGCCGCACCAAGTTGTGGCTGGACAGATCCGGGCGGCCGGTTTTAATTTGACTATGTCACATTTTAAAAGCCACCATAGTGTCGTTGAGTTCGCAGAGTAAGATTGCGTAAATTCTCAGCGAATGCTGCATCTTCGGCGGTGAATCTGACATAGTCAAGTTAACTGTCAAAATTTATCTAACCTGCCCGGCTGGTTAAATCATACGAAGCTTTTGCGCGCCGCGCAGCAGTTTTGTCGCAAGCGGGATTTTTATGGCCATGACCGGCGATTTTAGCGTTGCCTTTCTGGCTCTTTTGTTTTATGCTGGCAGTGGTTTCGCTGCTGTATTCTGGTGAAATGTGCCAGCCCTCTGAACACGTTGCGAGGAACAATATGCAAAAAATTGTCGAATGTGTCCCGAATTTTTCCGAAGGCCGGGATAGAAGCCTGATCAAAAAAATTACCGATCAAATCGAGGCGGTACGTGGTGTGCAACTGCTGGACGTTGATCCGGGGGAGAGCACGAATCGCACGGTGGTGACGTTCATCGGCGATCCGGAGGCCGTGCAGGAAGCCGCGTTTCGCGCCGTCAAAACCGCCGCCGAGTTGATTGACATGGCGCAGCATCACGGCGAACACGCGCGCATGGGAGCAACGGATGTGTTGCCGTTTGTGCCGGTGGCAAATGTGACCATGGAAGAGTGTGCCGAAATGGCGCGCCGCGTCGGTAAGCGCATCGGCGAGGAATTGGGCATTCCGGTTTATCTTTATGAATCTGCCGCCAGCCGGCCGGAACGCCGGAATCTCGCAACGGTGCGCGCCGGTGAATACGAAGGTTTGCCGCAAAAGTTGGCTGATCCCAATTGGCAGCCGGATTTCGGCCCGGCGCAATTCAATCGCAAAAGCGGTGCGACTGCGGTGGGCGCACGCGAGTTTTTGATTGCTTATAACATCAATCTCAATACCACGGACCGGCGTTATGCCACCGATATTGCCTATGAATTGCGCGAACGCGGCCGCTACAAGCGTATCGGCAACATCTCACCATTTTATTATAAGGGCGAGCAAGTATATTTCGCAACGGATAAATTCCCTTGCGGCAATTGTGAATTCGTGGCGAAGTCGTTTGAAGATTTGGCGGCGCATTATAAAGAAAACTATGGCGGTGATCTTTATGCGCGCTATAAATCACTTGGGATGGATGTGAATAAACTTTCGGGTATGCCGGTTTACGCCGACGGCAAGTTTTCACACGTAAAAGCAGTCGGCTGGGTCGTCGAAGCCTACAAACGCGCGCAGATTTCTATCAACCTCACCAATTTTAAGGTTTCACCGCCGCACCTGGTTTTGGAAGAATCACGCAAACTCGCCGCGCAACGCGGTATTGTGATCACGGGTTCGGAAATCGTCGGCGTTGTGCCGTTTGCCGCGATGCTCGAGGCCGGCAAATTCTATTTGAAGCGCATGCGCAAGTCCACCGGCATTCCGGTGCGCGACATGCTGGAGACCGCGGCGCAATCCATGGGTGTGCGTGATGTGGCAGAGTTTGATATCGACAAAAAGATCATCGGCATTCCGAAACTAGATGGTCCGTTGGTGCAGCAAAAGGTTGCCGATTTCGTTGATGAGGTTTCACGCGACACGCCGGCGCCGGGCGGGGGTTCGATTGCAGCATTGGCCGGCAGTTTGGGCGCCGCGCTTGCTGCGATGGTGGCAAACGTCTCGAATGGCAAGGGTGAGTTTGATGCAAAATATGAAGAGATTTGTGACCTCGCAGAGCAAGCACAACGCGTCAAGGACGAATTATTGCGTGCGGTTGACGAAGATACCGCCGCCTTCAACCTTGTGCTTGAAGCGATGCGCCTGCCCAAAGACACACCACAGCAGCAGGAAGCTCGCGCGAGGGCAATGCGCGAAGGCTACAAATCCGCTGCGCGTGTGCCGTTGCGCACGGCCGGGCTTTGCCGCGAAGCCTTACAGCTTAGTTTGCGTGCTGCGCGTCTCGGCAACAAAGCTGTGCTGAGTGATGCGGGCGTGGGCGCGTTAATGGCGTTCGCCGGCTTGCAGGGTGCAATTTACAACGTGCGCATCAATCTGCCCAACACAAAAACACCGGACTTCATCGCGGAAATGAGTACGACGCTTGACACACTGCTGCAAGACGGCAAGACCATTTGCGAACAAGTGCAGCAAGAAGTTGAGAAAAGCTTGAGTTGAGAACTGTTGTTTCAGAACGAAGTGAAGATCATTTTTATATCGCTATTCGCCTTGCTTTTGATCACGTGCAGAAATATTCTTCTCCAGAGGTTGGCGGCATTTTAACCGGCCTTTTGTGTGAACCTTTCTGCCGTGTTTGTTCTTTATAGAATACCACTCATTTCGATTAAACTGATTTTGCCATTTAAAACCACCCTGCACAGACTCACATTCCTACCCACCAATTTCCTGTGCCTGTTCACAAAATTTTGTTGAAAATCTTGTCCAAGCTCAGGTTGCACTGGCCACTCAAGCCACTACCATTTTCTGAACACCTGGCGCTGAACGCAATTTTCCCTCTGCCTGGTGTACTGATATTGACGAGAGATTTTTGCTTTGTCAACGGGCTGGAGTCGCCTTTGCATAAAACAGAATCATTTTTATTGCGAAAGTTGGCTTTGTTAGGACGGAAACCCATTTTCAAAACTCTTCCGTTGAACCAGGCGCTGTAGCAATTTCTCGCGAGCACGCGAAGCCTGGCCTTTTCAGGCGGTTGTTGGCTAACCTGCGCGAGGCGATCGCCGGCACAGAACAGGATTTTACTGAAAGGCATCTGGCCGCGCCATTTTGCTGCTACCCGTCCCTCTGTTGATAGAGTCTGTTTTTGCAGTGATAGATTTTTTCTTGGTCGCACGTTTGCGCGCGTATGCCGTGGCCACTGCCGGCCTCACGGAGTCCATCATTACTCTCGTGTATTCCATCGTGACTGGCTTGAGCATCGCCATCACGGCAATGGTGGCGCGCAGTATCGGCAAGAAAGGCATCCGTGATGCAACGGTTGTGGCCGTACAAGCCCTCGCGCTCGGCGTGTTTGCAGCGATTACGATTGCGGAGTCAACCCTGGCCGTCGTGGCTGTGCTGGTTTTTCGGCAGGGAAAATGGAAAACACGGTAGATTTGAGTTGGATGAACGGGGGAGTTGAAAAAGGGGGGGTTCAAAAGAAACTGCCAGTCGCCGCTCAAATAACGCACAAGTAAAAGCAAGTGCGTGGCACTCTTCCAATAAAGGACGGAATTGCAAGGCCACGCTTTTTCGAACGGTGGATGATTCCGTGTGAGTCGGCGAAAATTGGGTTTAGGCTGCCGCCTTGGCCGGCGACTCACTTTTTGCTTTCTCCGGCTCACGAGAAGTGGATTTGTCGCCGTTTTTATTTTTCACATAGTCTGTGATATAAAACCCGCTGCCCTTGAAGCTGAGGCCCACTTCCGGTGTGAATTGCTTTTGCAGCGGGCCGCCGCACGAAGGGCATATGGTCAAAACCGGATCGGAAAATTTTTGCAACGCCTCGTGTGCGTTGTCACACGCAAGGCAGCGATACACATAAATCGGCATAATGATCTCCACGAAATAAAGCAACCGCCCTCCAGCACCGGAGGGCGGTTGATCGTCTTGCTGAACTGTTGATGATTAGCTGATCTTGATCGGGATTTCCTTTGGACGCGCCTCTTCCGACTTGGGCAAGCGCAGGGCCAAAACCCCGTCTTTGAACTTTGCCTCGATTTTGCTCACATCGACTTGAGTGGGCAGGCGGAACGAACGCTCGAACATACCAAAGCTTCTCTCGATGCGATGATAATTTTTGTTCTTGTCTTCTTTCTCCTGCTTCTTCTCGCCGCGAATCGTGACCACGCCGCCCTCATAGCTGATCTTGACATCTTCTTTGGTGAGTCCGGGCAACTCTGCCGTCACTTGATATTCATCAGCGCTCTCAGTGATGTCGACCACGGGGTTCCATTCACCGCGTCCCAGTGAGGTTTCAAATGAATCACGATCAAAGAAACTGCCGAACAGGCGATTCATATCTGCTTGCATGTTCAGCATGTCGCGAACCGGATTCCAACGTACGAGTGACATGGTTGAACACCTCCTCGAAGAATTCCATTGATTTGAACCGTCTTTTATGTTAATTGCAGTGCAACCTGATTTGCGGCTGCACTCATAAATTTTGCAACCCCTGTGCCAGGATTATTCTCTCTTGTGCGATATTATTTTTTATAAAAAAACGTGGGGATAAAATTTTCACCCAACAAAGTCGCCTGAAATTTTTGCTGGGGCATTTGTCAAGTTGGAAGTCTGGCATAGTCATTGTGTCAGAGTGATGCTGATTCATGTGACAAAACTAATTTGAACGAATGAGTTTTTTTTCAAACCATGCTTTGCGCCGAGCGATAAGGAGTCTAATTTTATGAAAAAATCGTCTGCTGACATAGGGTTGTCACACCACAGCGTTATGATAAAAACATCAACTTAACTTGACCATGTCAGATTCACCGCGGAGAGGCAGCGTTCGCTGAGAATTCATGCAACCTTACTCTGCGAACTCCGCGACTCTGTGGTGGTTTTTGGAAGGTGACATAGTCAAATTAGGAGAGCACGCAAATGTCATCATCTCATAAATTGAGCCATGTAAATCCGCGCGGCCAAGCAGCGATGGTCGATGTTGGAGAAAAAGAAACAACGCGGCGCGAAGCGATTGCGCGCGCGCAAATCACGATGCAATCGGAAACCATCGATCTGCTCGTCCGTAAAGCATTGCCCAAAGGCGACGCTTTGGAGATCGCGCGCTTTGCCGGCATCCTGGCAGCGAAGAAAACCGGTGAGTTGATTCCGTTGTGCCATCCACTTGGCTTGGATTATGTTGATGTACAAATCATCGTTGGCAGCGATCGTCTTGAGCTGGAAGCTACGGCGCGCTGCACCGGTAAAACCGGCGTAGAGATGGAAGCTTTGACCGCGGTCAGCATCGCCGCGCTGACGTTGTACGACATGTGCAAAGCGGTGGATAAAACCATGGTCATTGGTGAAATTCGTCTGGCCAAAAAAGGCGGCGGCAGAAGTGGTGAATACCTTCGGCCGGGGGAAATTTTTTGAAGCTCTGGAATCAGGTATGCGGCAATTACGTTGCGGACAAATCACTTGTTACAAGATCATGCGCGCATTATATTCTTTGCGACAGCATTGTCATACAATGCTATGAAGTTTTGCAGTTCTGATTTGAGTTTTTTATCATCAACTCTGAGAACGTTTCATGGCAGAATCGAATCAGCATGATTTATCGCGCTTGCGTATTGATCGCAGCCGCGAAGCAGAAGCGAACCTCTCCGGTTCCAAGCGCAACACGGCGGTTTTTGGAGTGATAGCAGGACTTGCCGCTGTTGCTGTGCTGTTTTTTTTCTTTCGCAATGGCATCAGCTCGGCAGTCGAAATCCAAACGTATAAAGTCACGGCGGTTTCACCGGCGCAACAGAATGCGGTATTGACCGCGAGCGGTTACGTGGTGGCGCAACGCCAGGCCGCGGTCGCCTCAAAAGGCACCGGTCGGCTGGTGTACCTCGGCGTGGAAGAAGGCGACCAGGTCAAGGAAGGCCAGATCATTGCGCAGCTTGAGCACAGCGACCTTGATGCGGCGTTGGCGGAAACCAAAGCCAGTCTCAATCAGGCATTGGCAAATCTGGAAGAGGCGAAAGCCGAACGAGCCGATGCTGCCGCAAATTACGAACGCTATCAAAAATTGCTTACCGATCAGCTCGTCGCGCGCTCGGCATTCGATGCCGCAGAAGCACGATTTAAGCGTGCGGAAGCCTCCGTCGGCGCAGGCGAAGCCGCGGTGCAAGTGGCAAGAACACGCGTGCGTGCCGCGGAAGTGGCGCTGGAGTACACCAACATTCGCGCGCCGTTTGACGGCACCGTGCTGACTAAGAATGCCGATGTCGGTGAAATCGTTGCGCCCTTTGGCGCTTCCACCACGGCGCGCGCAGCCGTGGTTTCGATTGCCGATATGTCGTCACTTGAGGTCGAAGCGGATGTTTCGGAATCCAACATTCAGCGCATTAAACCCGGGCAATCGTGCGAGATCGTGCTGGATGCGTATCAAGACACGCGCTATCCCGGCCTGGTCAGCAAAATCGTGCCGACTGCCGATCGCGCCAAGGCAACCGTGCTCACCAAAATCAAATTTGTCGAGCGCGATGAACGCGTGCTGCCGGAAATGAGTGCGAAAGTGACATTTCTTTCGCAGCCGCTGGCCGCTAGTGAGATGAGCGGAGTCAGAAAGATCGTCATCCCGCCTGCGGCTGTGGTGACGCGCGGTGAGCAGAAAGTCGTCTTCGTCGTGCGCGATGGTAGCGTTGCCGAGACGCCGGTGGAAATTGCCGGAACGATTGGCAGCCAGCTCGAAGTGCGCAGCGGCCTGTCAGAAGGCCAGCAAATCGTTCTGAATCCGCCGGCAGATATGAAAAATGGAACGAAGGTGAGGCTGGCGGCGAAGTGAGAACGCCGCTTAATCAAAAATAGTGAGGGTTCATAAGGAAATCGTAGCGAGACTCGAAATATTCATTGTTTTCATATCATGAGAGCGTCCGTCAGGGGGTAATGCTATGAGCTACGAAGGCAAAATGTTGGAAGCTTTCAATATGCCAACTCGAAAAGATGTTAAGCGGCATTGCTGATATCTTTATTCAAACATAAAGGAGTGCTCAAGGAGTTCAGTTCTGGTGAAGAGATCGTCGATGAAATCGCCAATAATTTTGGATTGACTGAGGCACAAAGATCAGCTTATCGTGAAACTGTTTACAAAAAGGAAAACAGAACAAAAAAGGTTTCTCTCTGGCATAGGTTACTATTTCGAGCTGCCGATACATTGGCAAAAGAAAAGTTAGTTTCGCGTCCTACTCAAACAACACTACTCACAAACAGACGAGAATGGATGCTTACAGAAGATGGTGACGACCGAGTAATGAAGATGCTGAATATTCCTTTAGCCCGGAAGGAGCTGTATCCGATCAAATCCTATGAAATTCAGAAAATAGTAAACCAAATTAGAGTTCAGCCGAGGCCGGAAGACTATGATCCTCAGGAATCAATGGGAAGAGCAGTAAGGGTTACCCAGGAAACACGCCTCCGGAGCCGTGCTTTTCGACACACAGTAATTGAGGCCTACGGTTATCGCTGTGCAGTCTGTGGGATGAAAATGTGTTCTCCGGATGCCTTGATATGGGAGGTTGAGGCCGCTCACATTGTTCCACGCCGTTCAAAAGGAAAAGATGAAGTTTTGAATGGTTTGGCACTATGTCGATTACACCATTGGGCGTTTGACGTGGGATGGTTTACGTTGAATGAAAGGTTTCAAGTTCTTGCTTCGCATCGGATTCAAGACCTACCTGCGGACTTTGGCAAGTCTTGGGATTACAACTTCATGGTCCAATTGTCAAAACGTGGCCAGATGGTTACGTTGCCAAAGGAAAAAGCGCTACATCCCCATCCGAATGCCATAAAATGGCACCGTGAGCATATCTTTGCCGCTTGACTCTGGGGAAAGAAATGGAAAACAATGACGACATTTTTTACTCATTGAATATCGATGATGTTCAAACGGTTGCAATAGAGGAAATTGGCCGGGAATTGTCTTTAAACGAAATTGAATCGATCAAGGACTAAATTGGTGATAACATAAACTGGTATGATGCAATCCTCGATGCGATAAATTCCAAAATACAGCAGGCAAATAGCGAACACGACTGAGCAACAGTTGTGCGCACTAGTTCTATCTCTCTATAGGAAAGGATTTATGCCGAACATCGTCGAAGTCAAAAACGTTTCGAAATCGTATCAACGCGACAGCCTGAAAATCCCGGTGCTGGAGAATATCAATCTCAATGTACCCGAGGGCGAATTTCTGGCGTTGATGGGGCCTTCCGGCTCGGGCAAATCTACGTTGCTGAATCTGATTGCGGGCATCGATCGCCCGGATAATGGTTCGATCATCGTCACACAAGATGACGTCACCAAATTGACGGAATCCCAGCTTGCCAACTGGCGCAGCCGCCACATTGGGTTCATTTTTCAGTTTTATAATCTCATGCCGGTGTTGACCGCGTTTGAAAATGTCGAACTGCCGTTGCTCTTGACGCGTTTATCCAAAAGTGAGCGCAGCGAGCGCGTCAAGATTGCGCTCAATGTGGTGGGCTTGAGCGATCGCATGAACCACTATCCCAAGCAGCTTTCCGGTGGGCAGCAGCAGCGCGTCGCCATTGCCCGCGCTATTGTCGCCGATCCCACTCTTATAGTCGCAGACGAGCCGACCGGGGATCTGGATAAGAATTCCGCGGTCGAGGTGCTTTCCCTGCTCGAGCGCCTCAACAAAGAGTTCAACAAAACCATCATCATGGTGACGCACGATCAGCGCGCAGCGGAAAAAGCGCACACCGTGCGCCATCTCGATAAAGGTGAGTTGGTATGAAAATTTTTAAACTGGTCTTCAAAAACGCATTGCGCCACAAGCTGCGCACGGTTTTAACCATGCTCGGCATTGCCGTGGCGCTGCTCGCATTCGGTTTGATTCGCACGGTGATCAGCGCGTGGTATGCCGGCGTCGATGCTTCGGCGCAAAACCGGCTGGTCACGCGCAGCGCGGTCTCACTCATCCAACCCCTGCCGCTGGCCTATCGCGGACAGTTGGAGAAAGTGCCGGGCGTGAAATCCGTCGGCTATGCCAATTGGTTCGGCGCTTACTATGGCGATCCGAATAATTTTTTCGCCAATTTTGCGATCGACGAAGCTTATTTGGAAATGTATCCGGAGTTCGTCGTGCCGCCTGAGCAAAAGGAAATTTACTTGCGCGAACGCAATGCGTGCATTGTGGGGCGCAAGCTCGCCGAACGCTTCGGCTGGAAGTTGGATCAAACCGTGACGCTCACCGGCACGATCTATTATGGTGAATGGGATTTCGTGATTCGCGGCATTTATTCCGGCGCGCAGCCCAGCACCGATGAAACCGCTTTTATGTTTCATTGGGATTATTTGAACGAACGCATTCGCGAGCGCAATCCCGAACAGGCGGACAATGTCGGCTGGTATATGCTGTTAATCGACAATCAAGCGAACCCCGCCGCCATATCCGATGCTGTCGATGCCATGTTCAAAAACAGTTTTGCTGAAACCAAAACCGAAACCGAGCGCGCCTTTCAGCAAAGTTTCGTTTCGATGTCCGGCGCCATTCTCGCCGCGCTGGAGGCGATTTCCGGCGTGGTCGTGTTCATCGTGTTGTTGGTGCTGGCCAACACCATGGCCATGACGGCGCGCGAGCGCATGTCGGAATATGCCGTGCTCAAAACCCTCGGCTTCCGCCCGTTTCATTTAGTCGGATTGATTGGCGGTGAATCGCTGATGATCGCTATGGGCGGGTTTGCCCTCGGTTTGGGGCTCATGATCTATGTGTGCAACGGCTTCGCCACGTTCATCACTTCGAACCTCGGAAATTTTTTTCCGGTTTTTGAATTGAAAAATATCACCATCATTTTGGCTTTGGTTTCTGCGATTTTGGTGGGCCTGTTTGCCGCGGTTTTTCCGGCGTGGCGCGCGGTGCGCATGCGCATTGCTGACGGGCTGCACCGCGTGGCTTGACCGGCTGCATCAGATTATCTGAACTCTAACCTCAAGAATTTTTATGAAAATTCCTCTTAGTTACAGCTTTCGCAATTTATGGACGCGGCGCATGACCACGGTTTTGACGTTGTCGGGCGTGGCGTTGGTGGTCTTTGTTTTTGTCGCCTCGTTGATGTTATCCGAAGGCCTGCGTCAAACACTGGTATCCACCGGGGTGGATGAAAATGCCATTGTCATTCGCCGCGCCTCACAGGCGGAAGTGCAAAGCTCGATCGATCGCGAGCAAGCGAATATCATCAAGACTCAGCCCGAGGTTGCGCTGAACAATAACGGCAAGCCGCAATCGGCCAGCGATGTGGTGGTGTTGATCTCGCTGCCCAAACGCTCGAACAACGAACCGACCAATGTCGTGGTGCGCGGCACCTCGCCGGAAGGCCTGAATCTGCGTGCGCAGCAAGTGAAATTGGTGGAAGGCCGGATGTTTGAACAAGGTTTGCGGGAGTTGATTGTCGGCAGATCCTTGCAACAACGATTTCAGAATTGTGACATCGGCAGCACGTTGCGCATGGGCGGGACGGATTGGAAGATCGTTGGCATGTTTGACGGCGGCCGCACCGGTTTTGATTCCGAAATCTGGGGCGATGTCGAGGTCATCATGCCGGCGTGGCGGCGGCCGGTGTTTTCCTCGGTCACCGTGCGGCTGCGCGATGCGAATCAATTCGAAGCGCTGCGGCAGCGTCTGGAGGGCGATCCGCGTATGGTGGTCGACGTCAAGCGCGAAAAGCAGTATTACGACGAACAATCCAAATTCATGGCGATTTTTATCAACGTGCTTGGGACGATCGTCACCTTCATCTTCAGTTTTGGCGCCATGATTGGCGCCATGATTACCATGTATGCCGCAGTCTCGAACCGCACACAGGAAATCGGGACATTGCGCGCCCTGGGATTCCGCCGGCGCAGCGTACTTGGTTCATTCTTGATCGAATCTGTGCTGCTCGCCGTGCTCGGCGGCATCGCCGGCCTCTTGCTTTCATCCTTGTTGCAGTTTGTTTCGATTTCAACCACGAATTGGAATACGTTCTCGGAATTGGCGTTCAGTTTCAAGCTCTCGCCGTTCATCGTGGTGCAGGCATTGATTTTTTCGTTGATTATGGGTTTCGTGGGAGGATTTCTGCCCTCGGTACGCGCCTCACGCTTGAAGATTGTGGAAGCATTGCGGACGGAGTGACTTCCAGTAAAGTCTGACTTGGACTCTACGACCCAGCACCGGTCAGGTTGGCGAAAAAGCCCATAAATTATTCTCAGCACGCAAGCGCACAAGCCTGACCGGTGCTGGGGTCATCTTCCTCGCTGTAAATCCGCCTCCGCGGCAATATATCCAAACGCCGACCAGTATTTCCCTTTGCGTACGCGCGCGAAAACTTCTTTCGCCTTTTCAACCTCACCGTTATAGAAATACCAATTTCCCACACCGTAACCCTGCGTTGCGATGTCAAGGTCGCTCGCGTTCTTGGTGTCGAGCAAGGAATCGGGATTGACAACGCCCTTGTACATCAACAAACGTTTGTAATAGGCGTGATTTTCGAGAATGTTCATGTTCTCGTGAATCGGCTCAAGCACCTTGTGCGCCTCTGCAACCCGCCCGAGACGGCGATGGATCATGTAGAGCCAATCGCTGGTGGCGCAAATCATGTCGTCGTTCTTGGAGAATTTCATGCATTCCAGGAAACCGCGCAGCGCATTCTCGAAATCGCCTTTGAGATAATACGCCAGCCCGAGATGATACCAGATATTCGAATGCGAAGTGCTGGTGGGAATGTTATATTGATTGGGCGCGCCGTCCGCCTCGATTTCATCCGGCACGTTGCGAATCAGCTTTGCCGCTTTTTCCAAATCCGTGATGGCCTTGTCGAATTCACGCACGGTGATGTAGCGATGCCCGCGATGGCGCAGGAGTTTGTAGGATTTTGGATGCAGCGCAATTCCCTTCGAAAAAACTTCAATAGCCTCACGATAGCGCCAGAGGTAAGCCAACCGCCGGCCCAGCCAAATGATGCGTTCAGGATCTTTGGGATTCTGCTGATAATCTGCTTGTGCTTTCATCAAATCGGAATCGAGTTTGGCACGCTGTTCTGTGGGAATTGCCAGCGCGTAAAGCGGCTCGCCGAAAAGTGAATGCGCTTCCGGCTGTGGCAAATACTTTTTGGGAAATTTGGCAACCACGGTGTACTGCGGATCGACGATGTTGGACACGCTGCTGGTTCCGACTTGTGACAGCACTTGATATGCTTCCCAACGGTCGAATTCGTATTCGGTTTCCAGCCATTCGATCAACTCGACATGCGCCAACCGGAATGCGTCGATTAACGGCCGCGCGCTGCCCGCCACCATAATATAATCCTCGTCCTCGATGCGCGGCCAGTCGATTGGTTTGTTTTTGATGAGATCGATTTGCAGCGTGACATCCATGGTGGCTTCGAGACCCGTGCCGGCAATCTCGCCGTGGCCTTGCAGCGCATGGCCGTCGCCAAAATAAAAATACGCGCCTTCATGAAAGACGGGCAAATAAACCGTCACGCCTTCGCGAATTTCGGGGGCATCCATGTTGCCGCCGAAGTAACCCGGCCACAAGCCGGTGTAAGATTCCTCCCCGCGCGGCGCTACGGCCAAGCGGCCGAGCATGGGCGCGAGCGGCGCTTCAATGCGCGCTACGCTGCTGCGCTTCAAATCGAGAATCCCGAGATTGCGCTTGCGATCGAGCTGCCAGAGAAATCTCTCGTTCGGCACGGGCGGGTTGAGCAAGCGCACGCGTACATCGCTCGCCAGTCCGCCGAAATTGCCGCTGATCGCCGCGGGCGCAAGATCGCGATTGGGCCGCACACGCAACAGCTTCACCACCAGTTGATCTTGCGGGGTCGCGCCTTCGATGTAAATCGGCCCGACTTCACCCGGCCACGCGCCGCCTTCTTTGGTGTAATACGGCCCCATCATCGTCTCGCTGATCAACACCTGCCCCGGCTTCATGCGCAACACCGGCTCGCGCACTTTGAAGGTTTGGTAACCAACGGCGGGGGTGAAGCGGAGGGTGTCTTGGGCGGGGAGTAAAAGCGGCAACAAGAGAATCAGCCCACAAAACTTGCACGCCAGTCTCATGATTCCTTCCTCCAATGAATGAAAGTTTGGCAAATATAGTCGCAGCGATGTTTCAAAGCAAATACGCGGTTGGTTCGTGCGGTATGAAATCACCCTTGCAAAGAGAAAGAAGCTTTAGCATGTTTTGCACACTCTTCCACGAAGATCTTCCATGAAGCCAAGGCAGGCCACGGCGACCATGGAAAAAACTGGGTTGGTGCAACATTGGCTGGATTCAGCGGCGCAAGATTTAGCCGTTGCAGGGTCGCTGTTTGAGAAAAGCACTATCACTGGTGCCTTTTCGTCGGCCATTTGGTCATAGAAAAGAGCTCAAGGCTTTGTAGATTCGCGCCCACCCTCCCGAGTTACATCCCCGGATTCACAATTTCGTTAAGCTGGCCGATGCGACTCCGTTGTCCTTTTCATCTGAACAAATAAGTTTTCTGTTGGATGCCAATCAGTTTTATCTCAAAGGCGTATACTCCGAAGAGAAAAGCCAATTTTATAAAATTTGCACGCCGCAATTCACGCAAGATAATTTCAACGCGATCAAGGATTTTCACCACCATTCGAAGGCGCGACATTTTACAGCCGTCGCAAAATGTGTCGCGCTATTCTTGCCGCGGATATTGCTATCGAAACTCACCCTCTCCGTTTCGAGGATTTCAACGACTCCAAACCTTTTGTGCGCGAAATTTTGCGCATCGACATGTGCATTGCCTAAGAATCTCCATGCTCACCGTACACTAATTTCTCAATTCCCAGGCGTTGCGCCCTCTCACGAATCGTCATTTTGATGAATCTTGTGAAATTCTCGGCGCCGTACCCATAACTTCACAGAATCCTTACTGGATGACAAAACGGCTGGGGAATGTCTCCCGCGCCGGCGCCCTAATTCCACTCGGCAATGCTTTTCTTCACCTGCTCTGCAATGTATTCGATCTGCGTCTTTCCTAAAAACGAATGAAACGGCAGCGCAATCGTCGTTTCGTAAAGCTGTTTGGAATTTGGGCAGGCATCTTTTGAAGCAAACAACGGTTCGAGATGTTGCGCATAGGTGCCGATGGTGCTGTGAATGCCTTTCTTCTTCAGCTCTGCCATCACATGATCGCGGAGCTTTTCATTTTCGGCGCGGCAGACAAAGGATTGATAGGTGTGATAGGCTTTCGGATCGGCATACGGCAGCGTGAAACCCGGCAAATCAGCGAGCGCCTGGCGATAGCGTTCCGCCGCCTCGTGTCTCCTTTCCAGCAACGCCGGCAAATGGCGAAGTTGTTGCAAGCCGAGGGCGCAGTTGATGTCGCTCAACCTGAAATTGTACCCGAGCTGATGGAAGCCATAGCGCAGCGGGCCGCCGGCTTTGAATTTATCCGAAGCGTCGACGCCGAGCGAGGAAAGCGCGCGCACTTTGCGATAAAGTTCGGCGCTATTCGTTACTACCGCGCCGCCTTCGCCGGTGGTAATGATCTTGCGCCCGTGAAACGAGTAGCACGCCAAATCCGAAAGCTCGCCGGGAACGATGCCGTCATAATGCGCGCCGATGGCGCAAGCCGCATCCTCAATTAAAGGCAGTCCGCGTTGCTTGCACCAATTTGACAGTTCGCGCATCGGCGCCATTTGCCCGAAGGTGTGCACCACCATCACGGCTTTGGTTTTATGTGTCACTAACCCGGCAAGTTTTTCCAACGCGATATTGTACGTGTCAAGCCGCACATCTGCGAACCGCGGCGTGGCGCCGGCGTGCATCACCGACATGCCGGAAGCGGGAAAAGAAAAATCGGCGACAATGACTTCATCGCCCGGTCCAATCTCAAGCGCGCGCACCGCCGCGAACAGCGCCGAGGTGCAACTGTTCATCGCCACCGCATATTCACAGCGCGACAACTCAGCCAGTTTTTTCTCGAAACGCGCGGACTCGCCCCCGCATCCCGCCACCCAACCGGACTGCAAGACGCTTTCCACCGCGCTCAACGTGTCTTCATCAAAATTGTGATGCACGAAGCGAATGCCGTCCACGCCGGTGCGCAAAACTTCTTCACGTTGGCTCTCCAGCGCCGGCAACTCATAGGCGCGCTTGCAGGACTCGCAGACAAATTGATGGAGATTGGTATTGGCAATGTGATAATCGCGATGCAAATGGCGTCCGCACACGCAAACATAACCGATGATTCTGGCAGGATTGCCCACCACCAGCGCATGCGGCGGCACATTCTTGATCACCACCGCGCCGGCGCCCACCATGCAATGCGCGCCGAGCCGCACGCCGCAGACGATCGTGGCATTCGCGCCAATTGACGCGCCTTTCTCCACCACGGTTTCCACCACGCGCCAATCGGTGTGATGCGAACGCGGCAGGAGATCGTTGGTGAATACGGCATTGGGTCCGAGAAAAACTTCGTCTTGCAACGTGACGCCGTGATACACCGACACGCCATTTTGGATTTTCACGCCGTCGCCGATGCTGACGTAATGATCGATATAAACATCCTTGCCAAGCACGCAATTCTTGCCGATTTTCGCGCCCTCACGTACATGAACATAGTGCCAAATCTTTGTGCCCGCGCCGATTTCTGCCTGTTCGGAGACGGCAGCGGTTTCATGAATGAAAACATCTTTTCGGCTGGAGTTCAAAGTAGCGTCCATGTTCTCTTTCGCCTTGTTGATTGAATCATTTTTTGTTCACCGGAAAGAAATAAACCAGCTCGCGCTTATCTGCAGGCACGATCTCGAGCGCTCGCGTTTCGACTTCCGGCCTGGTTTTGCTGCTGGCGATAATCATCCCTTCCAAAATTCCAAACCAGGCATCCTGAATACCGATCATCTTGAGATGTTTCTTGAAAGATTTTGCGGCGCTTTTTCCCATCTCCTGATGATAGAAGACCAGCAGGCCGCGGCTTTTTCTGGCCAACGCATAAATTTCAGCGGCATATTCCTCGCGGCTCGCCTGCGTGCGGAGATAAAACTTCAGCGAATCCATGCCGCTTTGCCGCTTTTCAGACGAATTAAAATTGGTGATGATGCCGAATTGTGACTTTGCTCTCTGATAAGCCTCGTTCAAACTTTGCCGAATCACACTGCCGAAAGACATAAAATAGGACGAAATCAAACCGTCGCAGATGATCACCTCTTTGAATGGCAACAATACCGTATTGACCGTCAACGGCAGGTTCGCTCCGACCATTTCTTCAAATGAGCTGTAAAGCGCTCACACACCATAGGCTTTTGTCGGCACCTCACTCGTGAGAAAGACGGCATAGCTTTTCTGGTAGCGTATGAGGTAAAATACCCCTCTCATGAAATTCTTTCACCCCGCCACGAGTTCTAACTTCGCTGCGGATGCGCCGGCAGGGTTTTGCGCCATAAAAGAATCGAATAACTGAGTCTGCTCGCAAAGCGCGTTTCGAATTTCTACGATTTGTTCGAGGGTAAGCTTGCGCACGTCTTGCGGTGAAGCAAGATGAGGCGCGAGTCCGGTTTGCTGGCCGGCATAAACCAACAGCGGGTTGAACAGTTTATAGAACAACTCGACTTCGGCTTCAGGCCGTTTCATAAGGCATGCAATCCTTTGTGATCGGGTAAATTTTTGTTCAAAAATCTCTCGCCCCGGGGGCGATTAAGATTTCGTATACCAATCCAGCGTGCGCTTCAGTCCCTCCTCGAAATTCACCTGCGGCGTGAAGCCCAAGATCTGTTGCGCCCGCTGAATGTCACCGCGATGGCGGCGCACATCTGAGGCACGCGCGTCGCGATATTCGATTGGGCCGTCATACTTGAAATAAGCGCAAATGCCGCGCATCACTTCCGCGATGCTGATTTCCTTGCCGGAAGCGAGATTGATGACTTGCCCGCGCGCCGCCGCTATTTCATAAGCCAAAAGCAAGCCATTTACCGTGTCCTCGACATAAATGAAATCGCGTGTCTGCGTGCCATCGCCGTAAATCACCGGCGCCTCGCCGCGCATCAGGCGCGCAGCAGTCAAGGGAATGACGGCCTCAAGTCCGCGATCTTTGTTTTGGCGCGGGCCGTAATTATTGAAGGGCCGAATGACGGTAACATCGGCGCCGAAGGTGTGCGCGTAACTCAACGCCATCAAATCTGCGGCAGCTTTGCCGGCGGCATAGGGCGTGGCCGGCGCGTAAGGATGATTCTCATCCATCGGAAAAGCCTGGGCCGTGCCGTAGGCTTCCGAAGAGGAACAATGAATCAGCGTTTTAAATGCGCCTTTGCGTTGCAGATAAAGCAGCGTGCGCATGATCTCCACATTCACCATGAACGCGCCTTCGGGATTGGTAAAGCTGTAGAGCAGGGCTTTGGTGGCGAGGTTGAACACTATCTCGATGCGATGTGCAGCCAGGAGGTGATCCATGACTGAGAGATCCGCAGCATCTTCACGATAAAAATGAAAGCGCTCCGATTTTCGTGCTTCCGCAAGATTGTCCAGGCTTCCGAGAAAAAGATTATCAACCGCCACGACGGCGCTTGCACCGCGCGCCAGCAACGCATCAACCAGATGGCTGCCGATAAAGCCTGCGCCGCCGGCGACGAGAACGGATCTATTTTTGATCACATTCATGAAATATCTCGTTTTGAAACCGCTGGTCAAACCTGATTTCCGGCGCTCCAAAAAACGAGAGCGCCGGACGAATCGTCTCATCATCGCCGATCAAAATATTTTCCAAACCCAGCCAACCGCCATCACCCGCGCGAACCCGCACATGCTCGCCGGATCGCGGTTGCACTGTCGCGCTCACGATTCGAATGCGCTGCCCGCGATAATTCGAAAAGGCGCAGGGATACGGCAACGTTTGTGCGCGAATGAAATCGTAAATGCGCTTTGCCGGCCAGCGCCAATCGATTAAACCATCTTCCGGCAAACGCGGACGAAAAAATGTGGCGCGAGCTTCATCTTGAGGCCACGAAGCCGCCGTACCGCGCAGAATTCCGGACACATGCTCCACTACAATTCTCCCGGAGACCGTGTTGAGTTTTTCAATCAAGTGCGCGACGTTTTCATGCTCGCCTATCGCTACTGGTGCTTGTGCAATAATTCTACCCGCATCAACTTTATCCTCGAGATAAAACAAAGATGCGCCGGTTTCACTTTCACCATTGATGATAGCCCACACCAACGGCGAGCCGCCGCGATACTTCGGCAACAACGACCAATGAATGCCCACCGCCCCCTGCCGCGCCAGCGTTCTCACCCGCTCCGGAATGAGATGATACCATCCGATCACGACCAGCAATTGGGGCTGCCAACTGGCAAGCGTCGACAGAATGGCTTCATCAAACTTGCGTGCAAAGGTCAAAACCGGAATGCCAAAACGCTGTTGAAACAAAAGAAAATTGCGGTGGCGCCGGTTCTGGACTCTGCCTTTGGCGTAGGATATTTCGAATTCCGGCAAACCGGTCACGACGCCGGTAACCGGCAAGCCGGCAAGCAGCATTTGCTCGAGGCAATGATAGCCGGTATCCGTTGTGCCGAAGAAAACAATGCTCATGGTGTCACAAAATCCTTGAGGAGCCCCGTGGCAATCTTCTCCTTTTTGATGTGGCTGACAAGCTCCAGAAAATAGCTGCGTGCGCCATAACCCATGCCAACGTAATTTGCCAGCGCCTCCGGCTGGTGTTGCAGCGGTTTGAATGCTTGATAATGCGCGGTTGATTCGGTATTGAGATAAAGATGTATGGGATGGAAGTTGAAAATGTAACGAAAATCTTCATGCGCCAGCAGGCTTTCATCAAAGGGAACGCCGGCCTCAACGGTGAACCAGATATCATCTTCCCAAAAAACCGGCAGACGCCACAGGCCATTGTAATGCCGAAAAGCCGCAATTTTTGGAATTTTATAACACAAAAGATTGCGATCATAAGTGAAACCATATTGCTTGACGAGATTGAGAAGCGGTGTGCTGCTCGTCATGGCGTGACAGGACACCCCTTCGGCATGAGGATAGTGTTGGCGCAAGGCGCGCAGCGTGCCCTCGTAACCGGCAATTGTTGTTTCATTAAAATTGGGATGAAGGCCGATCTCGAGTTCGGCGCTGGAGTGAAGCGTGAGGCTGGCATAATGGCCTGTTGCAAAAACGGTGCAGGGAAGATTGTTTTCACGAAAAAGCTTGAGGGCGTATTGCAGGACTTCCTCATGACACCAATCGGTGTCCATGGAGAAGTAGATGATGCGAGATTTTGAGATTGAAGCGGGCAAGTTTTAGTGTCACTCAATGACTGCTCGAAAAATGCGGGGGCATGGCATGATACCCATGCCCCCGGCTCGCTTAATTTTGGGCAATGCAAAGGGATTGACGCTTTTTTACTCGGAAGCAACGCAACGATTAAACGGGTAATTGCGACTGTTTTGCTGCGTCGTGGCCCGGCATCAGCCGCGAAAAAGCCACGACTGATCTTTACTGCAGACACAGATCAAAATTCATCAGAAGTATAAGACGCGCTTACCTCAAAGTCAAGTTAGAGGATGGAAAACCAACGCGACGAGCCGCAACCAAAAAGCTATTGGGTAAGCGGATTTCACTGTAAGCGGATAAAGCAAACACTTATCCGCTTACAGAAAAGTTTTGCTTTCAAAGCGACGATTTCACGTTTGATGGGCTAACCATGCCGTTTTATTCCTGGTGCGTCGCCCAATCCTGACAAAGCTGCGCGAGCAAGCGCACGCCCCAGCCGGTTCCTTTGGTGGGGGAAAGCGGCGTGGTTTCCTGCGGGAATGCGACGGCCGCGATATCGAGATGCGCCCATTTGTACCCATTGACAAAGGCAGCCAGAAATGCCGCACCGTGGCTGGCGCCGGCGCCGACCTTCTTGGCGGAGATGTTGCGCACATCAGCAATGTCGCTGTCGAGATTTTTCGTGAATTCCGGGAAGAGCGGCAATTCCCACACCCGTTCGCCGCTTGCCTGCGCTGCTTGTTTGATGCGATCACTCAAATCAGAATCATTTGAGAACAATCCAGCAGCAGCTTCCCCAAGCGCATAAAATACGGATCCGGTTAAGGTGGCAAGATCGATAACAGCCTTGGGAGAAAATCGGCTTGCATACGCCAACGCATCCGCCAAAATCAACCGGCCCTCAGCGTCGGTATCGACGACTTCAATGGATTTGCCATTCGAGGCGCGCACAATGTCGCCGGGCCGCAAGGCCTGGCCGCTGGGCATATTCTCGACGAGCGGAAGCAGGCAAACGAGATGGAGCGGCGTGCGCAGTTGCGCCAGACAACAGATCGCGGACAGCGCTGCCGCCGCGCCGGACATGTCGAATTTCATTGTCTCCATGGCCTCCGACGATTTGATCGACAGGCCGCCGCTGTCAAATGTTACGCCTTTGCCGATCAGAACGATCGTATCCGCGGAATCGGGGCGGTGATTTTCGAGCACCACGAAGCGCGGCGGATTGTTGCTGCCCTGCGCTACTGCCAACAGCGCGCCCATGCGCAACTCGCGGATCATGTTTTCATCAAATACGCGGCAAGAGATTCCGGCTTCGGCGGCTTTCATTTGCGCCATTTGTGCAAACAACTCAGGCGTGAGATCATTCGAAGGCATATTCTGCAAATCTCTGGCGCAACACGTCCACGTTGCGATCGTCCGGCCTTGTTCAACTCCCGCGGCCGTTTCCGCCTGCTGCCGCGAATTCTCCACGGCAATAATCAAGCGTTGCAATGGCTGATGATGGGGATCAGCTTTTGATTTATATTTGACGAATTGATAATTCGCCAGCAGCGCCGCCTCGGCGAGCAAGCGCGCTGCGCCGCGTTCTCCGAATTGATCGGCAAGCGCGCCGCCCAGCGGCACACAAATATCTTGCAGGCCGAGCTTGCGCGCGGCAGCCACAGCATGAGCAATGACACGCTGCACGTGTGGCCCGTCAGTCGGTTTTTCGCGTTCGCCTTCCCAGCGGCCCAAACCGGCAAGCAAAACGCGTTGTGCGGGGGCCTCATCGGGATGAATCCAGACAATTTCATCGGCGTTGCCGTGAACATCGCCAAGTCGGTGCAATTTTTTGATGGCGGGTAGATGTTTTGATTTTCCGGCGAAGTTGAAAATTTGCAACTCCGGTTTTGAGTTCGGCGGCGGGATGAGCAGAAGCAGAGCGGCGCAGGGGATTGCGTCGGGATGACCGGCTTTGATTGTGATTTCCATCGTTCCTCCGTTGTGGTTGCGTAAGATGTACGTGCTGTTGACTAATCAATTGTTGCGGGGAAATCGTATGTCGCGTTTCTCCTCGCGTGCGAGAAATGGATTTCGCAGAGAACCAGAATGTTGAATGAGAATCTTACCCAATTGATAAAGGCGGCCAACGGGTTTTGCCTATTCCGCGTTGCTCTTTGCAGCGCTTAAACCTTCAGCGCGTCTGAAAATTTGTCGCAGCAAATCATGGTCACTGCGTCCAGAATTTTGCCAGAACAAGCCCTTTGAAGTATGCCGCGATCGCAACAGGCGTCATGAGGCCGTTTTCTGTCAATACGCCGATCACCGGCGCCAGCGGGATTTCTTCAAAATAAAAATTATGCAGCGAGATGTTTGCCGGGGCCTCCGGCCAGACTTCATCTGCGGCGTGCGCGGCTTCCCCTGCCATCAACATGCCTGACGGCCAAAATTTGTTCGTTTGAGAAACGATGAAAACTGGTTTCCTGTTCTGCCTCGCCAAACTTACCAGGCCGAGAGAGCCGATTTTATTCACAAAAGCCCTCTCTGAAATACGATCCGCGCCCAGCAGAACGCCGTCAACCGTTGAGACAAAATGGCCGCGCGCATCATCAACAAAAAAGTGAACATTGATGCCGGCCTTTGCCAGCCGCTCTGCCATGCGCCGGCCTTCGTTCATGGGGCGCGCTTCGCTGACAAAAACTTCCAGCGACGCATTCGCCATTTGCGCATGTTGCAACGCGGCCGCGACAGTGCTGCTGTAGCTATGCGTCATCACGCGCCGCCAGGAGGCAAGCGCCTGGCCGGCATGCTGCGCCATCAGGCTATCCCGGGAGGGGGCATGCGCCAACTCGTCATCGAGAATTTTGAGAATCACGCTTCTGGGTTGTGCATGCTCGCCGTTTTCCAGCACCAACGCCAGGCGATTGCAGAGATTATACAGCGGCGCCATCATGCTTTGCGCTTGCAGCAAGCCGCGCAGCCAATGCGGCCAATCGCGCAGCGCCTCGAGGCCCCCGGCCAAACCCGCGAAATGGTCGCGCAGCGTTTGCACGGCACACGCATAAATTTCAGCAGCGCCGGAACGGTTATCGGCGGCCAAGTCTTGCCAAGCTTTGAAGATGTTGCTTGCCACGGAGAGACGAAAAGGCGATATTCGAAACAGCCATTCAAATAAAAAAGGAGAAAGCCGGCTTCACTTTCTCCTTTACTCCCGCCTCAATGCGAATAGCCGGCTCACATCACCGAACGCGCCAAATCTTGAAAAGCTTCCATCCAGCGCGCCGGCGCCACGCCGAGTTGTATCGTGCCGAAAATTGCAATAATCAAAGCCAAGCCCACGGCCGGCAGCCGCTCGAGCGCCAACTCTTCCCCGGCGGCTTCGGACCTTTGCATAAACATTACTACCACGACGCCAAGATAATAATACAGGCTGATCATCGAATTGATTACGCCGAGAATCACCAGCCAGATATATCCCGATTGCATCGCGGCCGAGAAGACATAAAACTTGCTCATGAAGCCGGCGGTAATCGGAATGCCGGCGAGCGAGAACATGAAAATCGCCATGGCCACCGCGGCAAAGGGGCGGTAAAATGCCAGGCCACGATAATCGCTGATGTTCACCAACTCATGCTCGGTCTTGGAGAGAAACGCGACCACGCCGAACGCGCCGATGTTCATGAAAGTATAGCTCAACAAGTAGTACAGCACCGCCGAACTGCCCAGTTCATTGTTGGCCAGCACGCCGATCAAGATGTAACCCGCGTGCGCAATCGAAGAATAGGCCAGCATGCGTTTGATATTTTCCTGGCGCAAAGCAACAAGGTTGCCGACCGTCATGGTGGCGACGGCGACGATCCAGAAAATGTGCTGCCAGCTCACCTGACTCATCATGCCGGAAGAAATCACGACGCGCAGCAATGCTGCAAACGCCGCGGCTTTCGAGCCGGTGGCCATGAAGGCCGAGACCGGTGTGGGCGCGCCCTGATAAACATCCGGCGCCCATGTGTGAAACGGCGCCAGCGCAATCTTGAAGCCGAAACCGGCCACCATCAACGCCAGGCCGGTGATGAGCAGGGGTGTTTCGAGCAGGTTGCGTGTTTTAACGGCTTCCGCCAGCGTGTGCAAGCTGGCGCTGCCGACACTGCCATAAACCAGAGCAATGCCGTACAATAGAAAACCGCTGGCAAAGGCGCCCAACAAGAAGTATTTGAAGGAGGCTTCGATGCTTTTTTTATCGGTGCGGCGGAAACCCGCCAGAACATAAAGCGAAATGGAGAGCGTTTCCAGGCCGAGAAAAAGTGTGAGTAAATGCCCGCTGGCCGCCATCAACGCCATGCCCACGGTTGCAAAAATGATGAGCGCAAAAAACTCGCTGGCCAGCGTCGAGGTGTTCTCCAGCGCATTGATTGAGAGCAACAGCGTCAGGCTGGCGGCAATGACAAACAAGCAGATGAACCCGCTGGAAAACTTGTCGACGCTGATCATGCCGTGAAACAGGCTGACGGATTCACTCCAGTTTTGCAGCGCGTAAAAAACGGCCAGGCCGAAGCCAAACAGCACCACCGCGGCCAGCGTTTCGCGATACATGCGCGGAAACAACATGCCGAGAATCAGCACAATAAATCCGGTCGCGGTCAAGCTGAGTATGGGCGCGAGATTGAAAATAATTTGGGATATGGTCAGCGAATCGTTCATCGTATCAACGCCATGTTATGAATCACACCAAGTCATTCGTGCGCCGCCGCCGGAGGTTGCCGGTCCATGGCAAAATCCAGCGGCGCCAGGCCGGGCGCATCGTTTACTTTCGCAGCGCGATAATTAACGGTTCGAATGAGCACGTCGACCGAGGTTTCCATCTTGGCCAGGAACGGTTGCGCCCAAACGCCGATGAGCAGCATCATGACGGTGACCGGCACCAGCACGGCAATCTCCCGTTTGGAGAGATCGACGAGGTGTTTGTTTTCTTCTTTGTCGAGCTTGCCGAACATCACGCGCTGGAACATCCACAGCATGTAAACCGCGGCGAAGATCACCCCGGTAGCGGCAAGCGCGGCATAAATTTTATTCGTGGCAAAGGCGCCGAGCAAAACCAAAAACTCGCCGATGAAACCGTTCAAGCCCGGCAGGCCGATCGACGCCAACGTTGCAATCATGAAGAAGGTGGTAAAAACCGGAATCTGGCGCGCGAGTCCGCCGAAATCGGAAATCGCACGCGTGTGACGGCGCTCGTAAATCATGCCGACGATCAAGAACAGCGCGCCGGTGGACAACCCGTGATTCACCATTTGAATGAGTCCGCCCTGCAAGCCTTGTGGCGTGAGGGTGAAAATGCCGAGCATGACGAAACCGAGATGGCTCACGGAGGAATAAGCGACCAGCTTCTTGATATCGGGCTGCACCATCGCGACCCACGCGCCGTAAATGATGCCGATGATCGCGAGCACAGAGATTAACGGCGTAAACAGCAGCGTGGCATTTGGAAAAAGCGGCAAGCAAAAGCGCAGAAAACCGTAGGTTCCCATTTTCAGCAGGACGCCGGCCAGAATCACCGAGCCGGCCGTGGGCGCTTCCACGTGGGCATCCGGCAGCCAGGTGTGAAACGGGAACATCGGCACTTTGATGGCAAACGAAAGCCCGAACGCGAGAAAGAGCCAGAATTGATAATGCTCCGGGAAGAGCAGTTCACGAATTTGCACGAAGTCGAAAGTGAGCGTGCCGGTCACTTTGCCATAATAAAAATAGATAAACAAAATGGCCACCAGCATCAACAAGCTGCCGATCATGGTGTAGATGAAGAATTTTACCGCCGCGTAGACCTTGCGCTTTCCGCCCCACACGCCAATGATAAAATACATCGGAATCAGCATCACTTCCCAGAACACATAGAACAGCAGCAAGTCCAGCGCCACGAAGACGCCCACCATACCGGATTCGAGCATCAACATGGAAGCAAGATAACCTTTGACCCCGGTTTTAATCTCGTTCCATGAGGACAGAATCACCAGCGGCGAGAGAAAGGTGGTGAGCATCACCATCAGCAGGCTGATGCCGTCAACGCCGACGTGATAGGTGGCGCGCATCGCCGGAATCCATTCCAGGCGTTCTTCGAATTGAAAGGCAATGCGGGCATTGTCGAAGTTGAAGAACAAGGGCAGGCTCATAACAAATACCAAAAGCGTTACGCCCAGGGTAACGCCGCGCATCAGCCCGGTGTTTTGTTTGGGAATCAAACTGACGATCAGCGCGCCGGCGAGCGGCGTGAAGATCAGGAGTGAGAGAATCGGCAGGCTTTCGAACATGAGAAAATTTATGTTGGTCGCATCGCCCTTGCCGGGCGTCTACAATTAAACTATCGAATGGTTAGACTCTGTCTGCCGCAGGCGCAGAGGGCGGCTACTTCATCAACAAATATCCCAGCACCAAAATCAAACCCAGCATGATGGAGACGGCGTAGTTTTGCACGATGCCGGTTTGCCAGCGCCGCACCCCCCCCGCCGCGGAATCAAAAATTTTCGGCACAAAATTCACAAAGCCGTCGATGCCCTTCACATCAAAAACTTTCCACAGAAAGGATTCCGAGAGGCGATGAATCGGCCGCACGAACAGGGCGTCATAGATTTCATCCACATAATACTTGTGCGCGAGCAACTGATAAAGCGCGCGAAAGCGCTCACTCACGCGATCGGCCAGCCCCGGTTTTTGCAGATACAGGCGCCGCGCCAGGAAAATGCCCGCGAGCGCAACCGCCACCGAAAGCGCCATTAACATCAGCTCCAGCGACAGACTGCCGGCCGCATGCGCTTCCGGGGCGCGATGCCGCGCAAACACCGGATCGAGAAAATGCTCAATTTGATTGAAAACGTGCGGAATGCCGATATAGCCGCCGGCGATCGAGAGCACTGCCAGGATCATCAACGGCACCGTCATCACTTTGGGGGATTCATGGATGTGATTCATGACTTCCGGCGCGACACGCGAGCTGCCGTAAAACGTCAAAAAGATCATGCGAAACATGTAGAATGCGGTAAGGCCGGCGGTTGCCAGGGCAACGACGTAAA
Organism: uncultured Cytophagia bacterium; assembly: GCA_964457925.1. Lineage (GTDB taxonomy): Bacteria > Zhuqueibacterota > Zhuqueibacteria > Zhuqueibacterales > Zhuqueibacteraceae > Coneutiohabitans. Next base: position 146,256 of record CAYWGH010000007.1, on the reverse strand, counting down.
ACACCACGGAGCCGTGCGGGCTGCTGAACGTCTTCCATAAAATTTCATCTTTGGAAAAGAAACCGGAGAAACCGGGAATGCCGGCGATCGCCAGCCCCGCGATGAGAAAAGTCACGTGGGTGACAGGCATATGCTTCTTGAGATCGCCCATCTTCATGATGTTGGTTTCGCCGCCCAGGCCGTGCATCACGCTGCCGGCGCCCAGGAAAAGCAGGGCCTTGAAAAATGCGTGCGTGACAAGATGAAAAATGCCCGCGGCGAATGCGCCCACGCCGCACGCAAGAAACATGTAGCCGAGCTGGCTGACGGTGGAATAGGCCAGCACTTTTTTGATGTCCGTGGCCGTGAGCGCCATGGTTCCGGCAAACGCCGCGGTGGCGAGGCCAACGATCGCGACGACCTCGAGCGCCAGCGCCGACTGCATGAACAGCACGCTGCAACGCGCCACCATGTAGACGCCGGCGGTGACCATCGTGGCCGCGTGAATCAAGGCGGAAACCGGCGTCGGGCCGGCCATCGCGTCAGGCAGCCAAACATAGAGCGGAATCTGCGCGGATTTTCCCGTGGCGCCGACAAAGAGCAGAAGGCATATGGCGGTAACAATGCCGGCAGACAACAACTCGCCGCTGGCGGTGACGCCTTGCCCGGCGAGCGTAAAGACTTTTTCAAAATCCAGCGAGCCGAAGACCCAAAAAATGAGAAAGAGGCCGAGCAGAAACCCGAAATCGCCAATGCGATTGACGATGAAGGCTTTGCTGCCGGCCTGCGCACAGGTCATGCCGGTGGTTTTGTCGAAAATTTGATCGTAGTAAAATCCGATCAGCAAATAGGAACACAAGCCCACGCCCTCCCAGCCCACGAACATCACGAGAAAATTGCTGCCCATGACGAGCAGCAACATGGCAAACGTGAAGAGATTGAGAAACGCGAAGAACCGCGCAAACCCGCGGTCGCCGTGCATGTAGCCGATGGAATAAACGTGAATAAGAAATCCCACGCCGGTGACGACCAGCACCATGGTAATCGACAGGGCATCGAGGCGCAAACCGATGTCAACGCTGAAACTGCCGGCTGCCATCCATTGATAAAGAGATTGCGTAAACAGGCGGGATTCGGGCGCGAGGCTGATAAGATCGAAGAACGCAATCAGCCCGGCAATAAAACTTGCGAGCACGACGCCGGCCCCGACAAAGCCGACGCCTTTCTCGCCGAGCCGCGGCCCAAGCAGGCCGTTGATCGCGAAGCCAACCAGGGGGAAAAGCGGAATCAGCCAAAGATAGTTCTGCATCACCATTTCATCAGATTCAGTTCATCCACAAACACCGTTCCACGCAGCCGAAAAATCGCCACCATCAACGCCAGCCCGACGGCCACTTCCGCGGCTGCGACGACCATCACGAAAAAGACAAAAATCTGGCCTTCGATGCTGCCGTAATGCGCGGCAAACGCGACGAACGTAATGTTCACCGCATTGAGCATTAATTCGATTGACATAAATATGACAATGGCATTGCGCCGCAGCAGAACGCCGGCCACGCCGATGGCAAACAAAACGGCGCTGAGGATCAAATAATGAGAGAGAGGCATATTGAATGATTCTTTATCACACCGCAATAAACACAAATCAAATCAGATTTTTCTTGGCCAGCACCACGGCGCCGATCATCGCAACCAACAGCAGCACGGAGGCCACTTCGAACGGCAACAAGTAGGTGGTAAACAATGCCCGGCCGATTTCCGGTGTGCTGCCGGCAAAGCCGGCATTTAATCCGGCGAGCGTGTTGTCAGCCGAGGGCGCGCCGTTAGCCGAGGTGTAATAAGCGGCGCCGATTAAAGCGCTGATTTCGAGCAACAGCGCGGCAACTAATGCAATGCCAATGAAGCGGCGCGTGATCTTGCGGGCTTCGCGCGCCGGGTCGCGCTTCAGGTTCAACAGCATGATGACAAACAGAAACAGCACCATAATTGCGCCGGCATAAACGATGATATGCACCGCGGCGACGAAGGGCGCATTCAACAGCACAAAAAAGCCGGCCAGCGCAAACAAGGTAACAATCAAGAAAATGGCGCTATAAACCGGGTTGCGATGCAATACCATCGCCAGAGCGGAGGCCACCGCCAATATCGCAAACACGTAAAAGAGAATTTCGTGCACGGTGATGATCAGGTTTTATGAAATGATGGGGGACGCCTTCCTCAGATCTCGGAGGCTATCTTGGGGAGTCCAGCATAGGGGTCAGGTATGTTGTGCGTTACTCCTGCCTGATCACGAAGCCAATTCCTGTAAAACGGGCGCGACTCCCACAGCCACATGAGCCAAAAAATCAACGTCCTTGCCGCTACAACTTGCATCGGTATCATTAAGTAAAACGTTGGGCAATATACACTCTTTGCCTAAAAAGTCAAGCGGATTTTCCCTGCGCATGGCGTCGCGAGAGTACGATGTGTTTGTTTCATCCCGCTTGCGATGAGCCTACTCTGCTTTTAACGTGGAGCAATATCCTAAGCCGGAAGAGCCGGAATCAAGTTTTGCCACGAAGACACAACGGCGCTAAGTTTTTATGCCTTGTGTTTTCGTGCCTTCGTGTCTTTGTGGTTAAAAATCTTCCAGAATTTTATTCTGAGTTTGAAAAGCTAATCGCCTAATCTCTATAGGTCATCCTGAAAGGCGCTTGTGAAATTTTTGAGGACGGCGCCGATTGCTTCGCAAGACTCCCTCAGAGAATCCATAGCAGCGCGCTCTCAGTAAACTTCATTGCAGCCGGCGCATGAATTTGTTTTGCGCGAACGGTCAGCCGATGATATATTGCCTTTTGCCTTTGGAAAAAATCACCCGCTAACCAGGAGCAAACATGGCAACCCTGCGCCCGTCACCGCTGCTGCTGCCGCATGCCGCGCATGCGGCTCAAATCGCCAGCCCGCCATATGATGTTGTTACCACCGCCGAAGCGCGGCAAATCGCGGCCGGCAACCCGGCTTGTTTCCTGCACGTCGTGCGCCCGGAAATTGATTTGCCCGAGACGACTCATCCTTATAATCCCGTAGTTTATCAAAAAGCCCGTGAGAACTTTACTCGTTTTCAGGCCGAAAAACTCTTCTTCAAAAGCTCAGGGCCGCAGCTTTTGATTTATCGTTTGCAGATGCAGACGCATGAACAAACCGGCGTGGTGGGCTGTTGCAGCATCGATGAATATGACAGCGACTTGATTTGCAAGCATGAAAACACCAAGCCGGACAAGGAAAACGATCGCGTGCAACACATGCTGGCGCTTTCGGCGCATCCCGAGGCCGTCTTGATCGCTTATCGCGGCCGCGCTGAAATCGTTGCGCTGGTAGAAAATGAATGCCGCAAAAAGCCGTTGTTCGATTTTCGCGCGGATGACGGCGTGCAACACACGGTCTGGCAGGTTGGCAGGCAGGCCGCCTTCGTGCGGGCACTCCAAGCGGTCCCGCGACTGTACATCGCTGACGGCCATCATCGTTCCGCGGGCGCAAGCCGGGCGCGCGCACACATGCGTGAACAGAATGCCAATCATACCGGCGCGGAAGAGTACAATTTTTTCCCGGCCGCACTTTTTCCTGCCGAACAACTCCGCATCCTGCCTTATAATCGCGTCTTGCGCGGCTTGCCGGATTGGTCGCCGCAAAACCTTCTGCGCGCGCTGAGCCGTGACTTTTTATTAACAGACAATGCCGCCCCCTCGCCTTTGCGCAAAGGCGAGATCAGCTTGTATGTTAATGGAAGCTGGCATGGGTTTTCTCTTAAATCTGTAACACAGCGAACGCCAACCGCGGCGCTTGATGTGACGCGGCTGCAAGAGCAGATTCTTGCGCCCTATTTTGGCATTCTCGATCAGCGCACCGATCCGCGCATCGATTTCGTGGGCGGCGTGCGCGACGTTGAGACGCTAAAGCAGTTGGTTGATTCCGGCGAGGCGCAGATGGCCATCAGCCTGTATCCCACGAGTCTCGATGAGCTGTTTGCGGTTTCCGATGCCGGCGAGCTGATGCCGCCGAAATCAACCTGGTTCGAGCCCAAGCTGCGCTCGGGATTGTTCGTGCATCCGTTCTAGAAAGGCTGACAAGATTTGACAATGTCGAGTTGGCGCAAACACCGAGTTGTGTCACTCTGCAAGAATCTTGTGAAGTAACAAGAAAGCGACTCGAACCGGCAGCAAACCCAGTGCTTCACCAGATTCCTCCTGACAGCGACAAAAGCAGGGGGAAATCTCGGGCTTAACGTTTCATGTGAGGCGATTGACTTCTCAACGTGAGAATGGATTTCTGCAAGTTTATGGCGGAATGATTTTTCGACAGCATGATTCTGCCGTTTAATCATCCTGTCAGAATTTTTTTGCTGCCTCCGAGGGCTTCAGTCTTCAACTTGTTCGAAAACCGGCGCAGCCCATCAAGTGTGAAATCGTTGCCTTAAAAACAAAGATTCTTCTGTAAGCAGATTTCACCGGAAGCGGATACCGCGTTTGCTTTATCCGCTTCCCGGAAAATCCGCCTACAGAAAACTTTTGGTTCCGGCTTGTCCGGTTTATGGTTTACGTTGCCGCTCAGGGCTTCAGCAAAATTTTCGTGCTCAGGAGAAGCGAAATGTTTCGTTTGATGATGAGATGTGCCGGGGTTCTGTTTTTGCTAACCACAGGCCTGCATGCGCAAGAGGCGGTATTCAGCGATGATTTCAACCGACCGAGTCTCAACACGCAAAAATGGGTATTCGGCAAGCACGCGGGCAATCTCTCAGCCGTTGAAAATGGGGAATTGCATTTGCGTTCTTCCGGCCGCACCAGCGGCTGGATGCACACCCGCGAAAAATTCTCGCTGCAAAATAAAATCGTTCAAATAAAAGTCGTGCAGCCCAACGGCGACGGCGCGCTGGGCATCTCCCCGGCGGCAAACAGCGCCGCGGCCATAGCTTTTTCTGAGGAGCCGAACAGTTATCGCTTCTACACCTATCGTTCGTCGCCGGATTCTCCCTACAGGCTTTTTGTCCGGTGGAGCAAAAACCGCCAGGTCGGCGGCCGCGAAGTTGCCGAAGAGGTGACGCTTTCCGGTGTTTGTTATTTGCGCATGCGGCTCACTACCGAAACGATCCATTTTGAATATTCTTTTGACGGGGAGATGTGGGAAACGGCGTATGCCGAAATTTTTTCACTGCCCAATCTGAAACCCGCAGATCAGTATTATGTCGAATTGGCCGCAGATTACACCGAAGTCAACGGCGAGTGGGTCGTCGATGATTTTGTCATACAAAACACAAGCGCAGCCGCAACTGTGCGCGAACAAATCGTGTTGAATGATCCTCTGCAAAACAAAACCCTGGGCGCGCGCACCGGCGGCCAATTCACCGGCAACGGCTGGAAAGTCACCGGCGCGGAAGACATGATCGTCTATGATCTCGGCAGATACATCGAGAACGGCGCGCTCACCATTCAACTCAACAATTTCAAACCGGGCGAACAAAACGCCGTTGAGCGCCATCACGTGTTGAGCATGTTCCGCAATCCCTGGGGCGATCACAACATCGTGGAAAATCAGGAAACGTTGTGGGACTTGCATACCGGATTCAATTACAAACCCGGCGTGAAAATGCTTTCGTTTACCGATAATTCAAATGAACAAAGCACGATCGTCTGGGAGGATTGGGAACTCGAACGAACCTATTACGTCACGGTCATTTGGCAGGGCAAGCAGTTGCAGTACTTTCGCAACGGCAAACTTGCGGCAACCCACACGCACGCGAAATCGATGCAATTGCGTTACCTTTTCCTCGGGCGCGACCGCACGGTGAGCGGCGATTTTCAAACCAATTTCAAGGGCAATCAATATCCGGCAATGATCGGGCCGGTTTATTCCAATCTCATTGTGAAGGAATTTTTGCCGCCCGAGAAATCCTCGCCGCCTGCGCCGGCTGAAATCGTTACGCAAAGCATTTACGCCAACGCCGCGCGCTTGCGCTGGAACACCAATGCGCCTGCGATTTGCCTGGTTGAATATGGCGCGACGGCGGCTTATGGCCAACAAACGGCAATTCTGGGGCCTCCCGCGCAAACCTTCAGCACAACCCTGGCCGGGCTGGCGCCGAATCAAACGTATCATTACCGCGTGGTCGCGTGCGATGCAGAGGGTAACCGCGCCGTTTCAGCAAATCAAACCTTTACGACGCTGGCAAACGGGCTGTATCTTTTCAAAGCGAGCGCTGATGCCTCGGTTGAAGCTTCCGGCATTTATGGCGCGACGCGCAATCACGGCAATTATGGCGGAGTGAATCTGCTTGCGGCCAGCGGTTGGGAAGCGTATGTGCGCTTTCACGTGCAGGGCGTGCAAGGATCGATTGCCTCTGCCGCGTTGCGTTTGCACGGCCGGCAATCCGGCAAAAGCGGCGGCAATCTTCACCTCTTGCAGCAGAATTGGAATGAGCATGACGTCACCTGGCTGACGAAGCCCGCGGTCGCCACGCCGCCGATTGGCCGGTTGAGCGCGGCGCAAGCCGGGCAATGGCATGCCTTCGAAGTGGAATCCGCGATCACGGGCAATGGCGTATTCGATTTTGCCTTGATTGGCGCAGGCGAGAAACCGGTTTCATTCGATGCGCGCGAGTCGCTCAATCACCAGCCGGAATTGATCGTGGCCACGGCGGAGGCTGTCGCAACCTCGCCGCCTGTTATCAGCAATCTCGCCGGCAGCATTGTCACGCCCTCAACTGCGCTTGTTCGTTGGGACACCGATGTGCCTGCCGGCGCGCAGATCGAGTACGGCCTGGATCCGGAGTACGGCCACAAAACCGCGGAAGAGAAAGACTTCAGCCGCAAGCATTTCGTGACCTTAAGCGATTTGCTGCCTTCCAAGAGATACTTTCTCCGCGCCCTCGCGCGTGATATCAAAGGCCGCGTGACGCGTTCCGAAGGATTCGTGCTGAACACGCCGCCGGACAGCGCCGCACAAGTTGCGCTGTATGAAGTTCATGAGGTTTATCTCACGGCGGCTAATGCCGGAACAAATCCTTACGTTGACGGACCAACCGTTACGCTGACTTTTACCGGAGTTTCCGGCCCGGCAAAAGGCAAGACGATTGCGGTTGAAGGATTTTGGGATGGCCATCGCACGTTTTGCGCGCGCTTCGCGCCCCTCGCCGCCGGCAAATGGGTTTGGAGTTCCAAATCAAATGATGCCGGATTGAACGGCAAACAAGGCCAATTGCGTTGCAACGGCGCGTTGCCGCCCTCACACATTTCCGCGCGCGGCCACGTCCACCAGGCGGCGGCTTCCTTGCGCACGCTGGCGCACAGCGAAGGCGGGCCGTTTTTTCTTGCCGGCGACATGCAAACCTCTTTTCGCACGAAAGCATTGTCGAGCCGGAATGATTTTGAAACCTACCTCGCCGCACGCGCGCAACAAGGCTTCAACTTTTTTTATGGCATGAGTTACTCGTCTTCAGGTGGTGAGGCACAAGCGGACGAATTCAACGCGGCTTTTTACGAAGGAGATCTGAACCGCCTCAATCCGGCGTTTTGGCAAGGCCTTGATCAGCGCATTTCCCTGCTGAATCAACGCGGTTTGGTGGCGGGATTGCCCTTGCGCCCGGGCGAGATGCAGGCCGCAACCGCCGAACAGGTCACGCGCTTCGTGCAATATTTGGTGAATCGCTATGCGGCCTACAACGTCATTTGGGTCGCGGCGCCCGCAGCGGAGATGGAAACCCTGTCCAATGGCTCCGCTGAATTTGCCGCCTTGCTGGCCGCAGACGATCCCTACAATCATCCTTATGTGAAACTGGAAATCGACTCTCACCAAGATTTGGCGGCCTCAAGCCGCGCCACGACGCGCCCAATCCTGCGCGCCGTGATTGACGCGCCGGAGCCGCGCGACGATGAAGCGGCGCGCAAAGCCATCTGGCGCACCGCCATGGCCGGCGGGTTTTGCATTTATCAGGAGGGGAAACTGGTGAACCAGCCAGCGGTTTCCACCGATATGCTGCCAAGCGAAGGCACTCACGTCATGACGACGCTGCGTGAGTTTTGGACCAACGATAGTCACTATGAAATTCGCTGGTGGGAGTTCACGAGCTTCATGCCCTTGGGCAACGGGCGCTGGCTTGCCGGCAATCCCGGAGTCGAGTATGTGATTTATGCGGAAAACGGCAGAGGTTTCAAGGTTGATCTTTCCGAAGCGGCCGGCCAGATTCAAGGCCAGTGGTTCAACACCAAAACCGGATTGTGGAGCACGTTTTTCTCCGGCGAGGCCGGCTCTTCAGTGACGCTGAAGCCGCCGGCTGAAGAGTGCGTGGCGTATCTCTTGATGAAAAGATAATCATCAACCCTCCGGCGCGATTTCCCGGTGAAAATTTTTTTCAGCCCCTTGCATCTTTACAAAAAAATTGTTTTATTGCCCCCGTCTTTTCACACAGTCGTGCGGCTCATTCGGTTTGACCGGAGATGCCAAAAAATAACCCGCTGGTAAAATACAAGTGTCTAAAAAATGCCGGATTTTTTTCACCAGTTTAAAAAATTAAGCTCCAGATGAATACCCATATCCATATAATCAGTAATGATTTAAACAGTATAATTGATCTGCCTGCGCCCGCTGCGGCGCTCTGCTGACAAAAAAACACTGCCGCTGTTTTAAAAATGAACTCCAAAATATTGATAAATAAATTGATGTGACAAGATGACCTTTGTTTACTTGTTGACATTTTCCTCGGCGATGATCAAAAATGATACCTGATTAAGATTATTATTTTTAATGATTAAATCTGTAAAAATTTTTGCTTGACTGAATCGCCATTCATTTGGTGTGTCTCCAAAATTGATTTAGCCGCTTAATTTTAAATTAAACATCATTAAAGACCAATAAAAAGCCGCACAAAAATGTTCAAACAGGTGTTTATGATATTTTTGTAACAGCCATTTTTCATAAGTTAAGATAATGAATTGAAAGGCATTAAGTCGTTTTTTGCTGTCAAGTTATTGAAGATGTTGTAATTGTATCATGAAAACCTTGCTCTTAACAATTTTAAGTGGGGTAAAAACGTGGGGTGTCGGAAATGGGCAAAAATGCCCTAATAGAAACAGTGAATTAAGGTGGCGGAAATCGACCGCGGTTGAGAAGTACCCCAAAGCACGAAGTGCATTGAAACAAATCCCTCTTTTTTCCGACTTACTCTTTCTGAAAGTTGAGAAGTACCCCAAAGCACGAAGTGCATTGAAACCCAGCATCCGGGATTGCAACTTGGACGATTTCGTCGGTTGAGAAGTACCCCAAAGCACGAAGTGCATTGAAACGCTAACTGTGGGTTGGTGGCAGAGAATCATGCCATTTGTTGAGAAGTACCCCAAAGCACGAAGTGCATTGAAACGGTAAAACCCGACAGGCTTCGTGCATCCGATTGGCCAGTTGAGAAGTACCCCAAAGCACGAAGTGCATTGAAACGAAAATTGGGCGGCAATGTTTTCACGACAATTTGTTGAGAAGTACCCCAAAGCACGAAGTGCATTGAAACGTTTCGACCGCTTCCTGCAGCGTACCTTGGAAAAACGTTGAGAAGTACCCCAAAGCACGAAGTGCATTGAAACGCAGGAGGGGCGCCATGGCGATATACAATCATCGCGTTGAGAAGTACCCCAAAGCACGAAGTGCATTGAAACGATGTACTGTTTCACATGAAACTCCGCTTGAGTTTGTGTTGAGAAGTACCCCAAAGCACGAAGTGCATTGAAACTTTGGCTACAACAAAACCACTATAACTATCACTAAGTTGAGAAGTACCCCAAAGCACGAAGTGCATTGAAACTGGGGCACAGGTTCGGGCTCTTGCTGCACAACTGTTGAGAAGTACCCCAAAGCACGAAGTGCATTGAAACAAAAATATGACAAGCAGGAAGTGGAGAGAGAAGAAGTTGAGAAGTACCCCAAAGCACGAAGTGCATTGAAACATGTAGGCCGCCTATTCGGTGGCCTCATTCGTGGAAGTTGAGAAGTACCCCAAAGCACGAAGTGCATTGAAACGCAAGAGGCAAGCGCAAATAATACTTGCGCCCATCGTTGAGAAGTACCCCAAAGCACGAAGTGCATTGAAACCTTAGAGGGGAGCCGAATGAGCATCTCCCCAATTTGTTGAGAAGTACCCCAAAGCACGAAGTGCATTGAAACAGTAGTAGCAATGAAACAAGTGCTCCAAATAGAAGGTTGAGAAGTACCCCAAAGCACGAAGTGCATTGAAACGCCCACGGGATCTCCTCATCCCATATGGTTTTGGGCGTTGAGAAGTACCCCAAAGCACGAAGTGCATTGAAACATCTCCCCAATTTGGCCGCGGTGCGTTTGCACGATGTTGAGAAGTACCCCAAAGCACGAAGTGCATTGAAACGGCAAGCGCCAGGGCGAGCTCTTTGCCCGTCCCGTTGAGAAGTACCCCAAAGCACGAAGTGCATTGAAACCCCAACAGAATGGCGATCGCAAGCAACCGCGTCAGAGTTGAGAAGTACCCCAAAGCACGAAGTGCATTGAAACATGTCTTCTTACCTTCTTCTCTTCTTAACATAAAACGTTGAGAAGTACCCCAAAGCACGAAGTGCATTGAAACGCGCGACGCCAACCACTTGCACCAGGATCAATAAAGTTGAGAAGTACCCCAAAGCACGAAGTGCATTGAAACTTGTGCCGACGCGTGCGAGAGTGATGCCAGCCTTTGTTGAGAAGTACCCCAAAGCACGAAGTGCATTGAAACACTGCCGTCGGGTTTGCCGCTTGTAGAGTACCAAAGGGTTGAGAAGTACCCCAAAGCACGAAGTGCATTGAAACTTCAAATACAATTACCGTCAAGAAAGCGGGTAGTCCGTTGAGAAGTACCCCAAAGCACGAAGTGCATTGAAACTTGAGAATTTGCGTGCTAAACCTGCGAGGGCAATGGTTGAGAAGTACCCCAAAGCACGAAGTGCATTGAAACAAGTACAAGTATCACACAAAGAAGCAGATATATCGGTTGAGAAGTACCCCAAAGCACGAAGTGCATTGAAACCAGTTGTTTGCCGCCTTCTCGCTGAGCTACCACATTTGTTGAGAAGTACCCCAAAGCACGAAGTGCATTGAAACGGAAATATTTGGACAACGAGTGCTTGAGGTGCCGTTGAGAAGTACCCCAAAGCACGAAGTGCATTGAAACAAGACATCGTCGCTTTTTGGTAGCACAATTTAATTGTTGAGAAGTACCCCAAAGCACGAAGTGCATTGAAACTTTTGAGTAGGCAACTTATGTTGCCTTTTTCGGTTGAGAAGTACCCCAAAGCACGAAGTGCATTGAAACTTTTTCCCCGTGAATCTTCTTACTACTCCCACAGTTGAGAAGTACCCCAAAGCACGAAGTGCATTGAAACGTCCGCCGGCGACGTTGCGGACTTCGTAATCAGAGTTGAGAAGTACCCCAAAGCACGAAGTGCATTGAAACACAGATTTATATCCTAAATCACTCTAAGACACACAGTTGAGAAGTACCCCAAAGCACGAAGTGCATTGAAACGAAGGCCGGCGATCAAGCTGTTGTGCAGGCAGACGTTGAGAAGTACCCCAAAGCACGAAGTGCATTGAAACAAACTTTCGACACGTTGGGGACGCGCGGGTTTGCGTTGAGAAGTACCCCAAAGCACGAAGTGCATTGAAACGCAGAATTGAAAAAACAGCCTCTGCCGTGAATGTGGTTGAGAAGTACCCCAAAGCACGAAGTGCATTGAAACATTTTCCGAAACCGTTTCACCTTCATAATTTGCGCGTTGAGAAGTACCCCAAAGCACGAAGTGCATTGAAACTGTGTAAATGGGCCTGCCCCGCATTTGGGGCAGAAAGTTGAGAAGTACCCCAAAGCACGAAGTGCATTGAAACGGTTCTTTTGAAAACCTTGGGGCTTTGGAAAAAACGTTGAGAAGTACCCCAAAGCACGAAGTGCATTGAAACGCGTAGCCGAGTTCGGGATTCGATCCATTGAAGTCGTTGAGAAGTACCCCAAAGCACGAAGTGCATTGAAACGGAGCAGGGGGCAAATGGCAAGTGGCAAAAAAGCCCCGGAATAGAGTGGCTTGCCGAGTTCTAATGTTTGAGTTACTTGCCCCTTGCCCCTTGCAACCTGCCCCTTGCCCCTACTCGATCAACGAATCTCCGACGTTTGTTTTCTGCGGCCTCACAGGATTCCTGCGGAATGACATCTGCTGTGTCGCGGAATGAATCCCACTCGGCGCGTTCATCCCTCCCCAAATCTCATCATCACAACAAACCACCGGTATTTTCTGTTGCGGCTGGGCGCGGCGAACAGTATATTTCGCGTTCAAATTGGCATCTATTCCAAATCTTCTTAATTCAAAAAGCCTCATGTCAAACCAAAACAATAATCCCAAAAACGAAAACTCCAAAGCCTTTGGCCCCAACGCCTGGCTGATCGATGAAATGTATCATCAGTATGCGGAGCAGCCCGGCTCTGTTGCGGAAAGCTGGCGCGATTTCTTTGACGATTATCGCCCAATCAGCACCACGGCAATCGCGCCTGCGCCCGCCGCAACCGCGCCGGCCATGGAAAAAGCCGTGACAACCGCTGCGACAGAAATCGCAGAACTGCCGCCCGGGGCCACGCCGATTCGCGGCGGTTTTGCCAAAATCGTCGAGAACATGGAGCGCAGCCTGGAGATTCCGACCGCGACTTCCGTGCGCATGATTCCGGTGAAATTGCTGGAAGAGAATCGCCGCGCGCTCAATCAATATTTGATCGATCTCACCGGCGCCAAAATGAGCTTCACGCACATCATCGCCTGGGCGCTGGTGAAGGCGGTGCAGGCCCTGCCGGCAATGATGAATTATTTCCTTGACGTCAAAGGCGCGCCTTACAAAGTTGCGCCGGAGCATGTCAACCTCGGCCTGGCGGTGGATGTGGCGCGCAAGGACGGCTCGCGCTCGCTGTTCGTGCCCAACATCAAGCGCGCCGAGACCATGGACTTTGCCACGTTTTTCAATGCGTATAACGACATCGTGCGCCGCACGCTGGCCAATCAAGCCAAGCCCGAAGATTTTGCCGATACCACCATCACGCTCACCAATCCCGGCACCATTGGCACGGTGCACTCGGTGCCGCGCCTGATGCCGCGCCAGGGCGCAATCATCGCCACCGGCGCGATCGATTATCCGCCGGAATATCAGGCCGCGGATCCGCAAACCATCGCGCGGCTCGGCATCAGCAAAGTGATGACGGTGACGAGCACGTATGATCACCGCATCATTCAAGGCGCGGAAAGCGGTTTGTTTCTCCAGAAAATGCACCAACTCCTGCTCGGCGAAGATCATTTTTATGATGAAATTTTTTCGAGTTTGCGGGTTCCCTATCATCCGGTGCGCATGCAGCGCGATAAAAATCCCGCCTTTGATCTCAATCTTCTGGATGACGGCATGGTGGAAAAGGAGGCGCGTGTCATCCAGCTCATCAACATCTATCGCGTGCGCGGCCATCTTTTGGCGAATTTGAATCCGTTGAGCAGCGAAGCGCCCTCGCATCCCGCGCTTGATCCCAGCTATTACGGCTTGAGTTTGTGGGATTATGATCGCGAGTTCATCACCGGCGGCCTGGGCGGCAAGCAGCGCGCGACGCTGCGCGAGATCATGGATATTCTGCGCGAGGCCTATTGCCATACCATCGGCGTCGAGTACATGCACATTCAGGATTTGGAGCAAAAAGCCTGGGTGCAGCACTATGTCGAAGGCAGCAAGCGCAGCGATTGGATGAATGCCGCGGGCAAGCGCCGCATTCTCGAAAAATTGAATTCGGCGGAGGCCTTCGAGCGTTTTTTGCACACCAAATACATCGGCCACAAACGCTTCAGCCTCGAAGGCGCTGAGTCGCTGATTCCGATGCTCGATGCCCTGCTCGAACGCGCTCTCGAGCATAATGTCGCAGAAGTGGTGATGGGCATGGCGCATCGCGGCCGCATGAACGTGCTGGTCAACACCATCGGCAAGACTTACGGCGCCGTGTTCCGTGAATTCGATGACAATCCCGATCCCAACAGCCGCGAGGGCACCGGTGATGTGAAGTATCATCTTGGCGCAACGGGCGAGCACAGCGGCATGCACGGCGCGACGGTCAAGGTCACGCTGGCTTCGAATCCCAGCCATCTCGAGGCGGTGAATCCGGTGGTGGAGGGCATGGCGCGCGCGATACAAGACATGCGCGGCGATCGCGAACGCTCCGGCGTCATGCCGGTTTTGATTCACGGCGACGCCGCGTTTGCCGGACAGGGCGTGGTGGCGGAAACGCTGAATCTCAGCGCGCTGCCGGGCTTTCGCACCGGCGGAACGGTTCATATCGTGGTCAACAATCGTATTGGATTCACCACTGCGCCGGTGGATGCGCGTTCGAGTGTATATGCCACGGACGTCGCGAAAATGGTGCAAGCCCCGATCCTGCACGTGAACGGCAATGATCCTGAAGCCTGTGTGCGCGTGATTCAGTTGGCTGTGGATTTCCGGCAGAAATTCAAAAAAGATGTGGTGGTGGACTTGGTGTGTTACCGCCGCCACGGCCACAACGAAGGCGATGAGCCGAGCTACACGCAGCCGCTGATGTACGCGCGCATCAGCGAGATGCGCTCGGTGCGCAAGCTTTACACCGAGCAGCTCGTCAAACGCGGCGAAATGACGCTGAAAGAAGCCGAGCGCATGCTCGATGATTTTCAAACAAAACTTGAAACGGCCTTCCGGGAAACCCGCGAGAAACGTGAGCCGGCGCCGGTCAAAATGCCGCCGCGGCCCGCCTCGCCGCCGTTGGTGAGCACGGTTTCTACGGCAGTGCCGCTGGAAATTTTGGAGGAGATTAACACGGCCTTGATTCGCTTTCCGGAGGGCTTCACGCCGCATCCCAAGCTCGCCAAGCAAATGCAGGCGCGCAGCCGCATGCTGGCGGAAGATGCGGTGGATTGGGGCCTGGCCGAGGCGTTGGCATTCGGATCATTATTATTGGAGGGCGTGCCGGTGCGCTTGTCCGGCCAGGATTCGCAGCGCGGCACGTTCAGCCATCGCCATGCCGTGTTCGTGGATTACCACAACGAAGCGGAATTCACCCCGCTCAATCACATTCGCGAACAGCAGGCGCCGCTGATCATTTACGACAGCCTGCTCAGCGAATACGCGGTGCTCGGCTTCGAATACGGCTACTCCGTCGCCCGGCCGAATGCGCTGGTTTTGTGGGAGGCGCAATTCGGCGATTTCGTCAACGGCGGCCAGATCATCATTGATCAATTCATTTCCTCGGCGGAATACAAATGGGGACAGAAGAGCCGGCTGGTGCTGTTGTTGCCGCACGGCTTCGAAGGCCAGGGGCCGGAACATTCCAGCGCGCGCATCGAGCGCTTTCTCACGCTGTGCGCGCAAAGCAACATGCGCGTTACCATGCCCACGACAGCGGGCCAGTATTTTCACTTGCTGCGCAGCCAGATTCATTCCGGCATTCACAAACCGCTGATCGTGATGACGCCGAAAAGCCTGTTGCGCTCGCCCTGGTCCAAGGCCGCCGCCGCAGATTTGACGAACGGCACGTTTCAAACCGTGCTCGATGATCCGGAAGCGCCGGCTCGCGCTGAAATCCTGTTGCTCTGCACCGGCAAAGTTGCGTTTGATTTGATGGAATATCGCCGCGAGCATAAAAAAGAGCAAGCTGTGATTGTGCGGCTCGAACAACTCTATCCGTTTCCCAATGCGCAAATCGGCGAGATTTTGCAACGGTATCCTTCGGCAACCGATGTGCGCTGGGTGCAGGAAGAGCCGTTCAACATGGGCGCGTGGAATATCGTGCAAGCGCGCATGCGTGACATGCTGCCGGATACGCATCACCTGTCTTATGTGGGAAGGCTATCCAGCGGCAGCCCGGCAACCGGGAGTCACAAGCTGCATGTGATCGAACAGGAGGATTTGGTGCGGCGGGCGTTCGAGCAGGATGAGTGAGGAAAGAAATGCGGTGATTCATTGTGAATGCGCGCAAATGAGCTATCTCTGGCCCTGAATCACCCACCAAATCAAGCCCGCGCCGGCGAGAAAGGTTAGGAGGGGATAAAGCCGGTTGAGCCGCGGCGCGTGCGTGAGGTGTAACCCCCGCCATTTCATGATGCTCCACGACAGCAGCAGCAGGGCGGGAAAGATGAGAATGTTCGTGCTCAAGCCGATCAGCAAACAAAACACAATCCAGATGATTGCCTTCTCAGCGAAAGTAAAGCCCTTCGGCCCGTCGGCGGACGTTTTCGTTTGGCTCATGTGAAAGGCAGATTTGTGGAATCGCGGATGCGCCGCGAATGAATGAAATAAAAAAGGCCTGTTGACTCCGGCGAGCCACAAGCCAGTCAAATTTGATGCAGTGCCGAGGGCCGGACTCGAACCGGCACGGTTACATAGCAACCGAGGGATTTTAAGTCCCTTGCGTCTACCAGTTCCGCCACCCCGGCGATGGGAAATGCAGATTGCAAAAAGAAAACCCCAGGGATTATTCACGTTTCATTTGGCTGTTTTCTTTTTGCCGTCATCGTGAGGCGGCGATCGGAATCGAACCGATGAATAGAGGTTTTGCAGACCTCCGCCTTAGCCACTTGGCTACGCCGCCGGCATAAACAACCACAACACGCTTCGGCAGAATGTTTATGCGCTGCCGTTTGCCAACAACATAAAACGCTTCCCACCCTGAGGCAGAAAGCGTTTTGAAGGTGAGCGGGAGACGGGGCTTGAACCCGCGACCCCCACCTTGGCAAGGTGGTGTTCTACCACTGAACTACTCCCGCTTAACGGCGGCCAATATAAAGAAATCCGCTTTGGCGTGCAAGCATTTTTTTGCTTGCAATCCTAACTAGATTCCAGTATAATGCCCAAGTTTTGCGAAGCAAACCAAGATAATTGCGCGAGAAAAGCCTGCACTCATGGACGGCATTGAATACACAGAATTGATCATTACCTGCGAAGCCTGTGGCAACGTCAAGCGTTATCCGGTTAACAGCCAGGAGGAATGCGATCGCATCTTCCGTGAGTTTCGTTGTGAGAACAGTTGCGGCCGCAATCTCTACAGTTTCATCACCATCGGCACGCTGAAACGCGAAGCGGCGCCGAATCTCGAAAGTTCTGAAACGCCCGTGGAGCAATAGCCCGAAAAAATCTTCATCTCATTCAAATGATTTTCTCTCCCGAAGTTGCATTCCCAAACTACCTGAGAGTCACAAAATAACGTGCATGATTCTGTGTCCCGGCCGAGTAAGATGATGCGGTCAGGGGTAATCCTTTTGCTTTTGAAGGAGGGTAGCTTATGCGTTCATGGAAAGTGTGTTGTTGCGTGTTGTTGGTTGGAATGGCCGGTCTCGCTGCCTGTTCAAAAAAAAACGTCAAGCAACAGCCGCCCATGCCAAAAGATTTCAGTGTGATGTTCGGTGAAGGCGGCGGCGTCACGGGCGTTTGGCAGGGGCATACGATTCAGGCTGACGGCACGGTTCTCGCCTGGCAGGGTAAAACCGCCGGCGAAGCGCCGCAACCGGCGGGCAAACTTTCCTCGAAACAAATGAAAGCATTGTGGCAGCAGGTGCATGCCGCCCATTTTTTTACGGCAACGGAAAAAGACAGCGGTAATCTCACCACCTTCATGCGCGTGACGGCCAATCAACAAACGCACGAAGCCTCGTGGACGCCGCAACTCGGCGCACTCGCCAGCAAGAATTCGACCTTGCCGCAATTGTATAAGTTTTGCAGGGAAACCACAGAAAAAGCGGCAAAAAAGCCATAATCCCTCTTGGATGTTCTTACGCTCCGGCCTCTGCTCCTGTCTGTTTTTTTGAAAGGCGGATTTCACGGTTACTCATTCCCATACAGATATTCAAATTTTAAGGAGATGTTTATGCGATTTGTGAAAAGCCATTGGCTCATCGCGATGTTGGGAGGCGGGCTGCTCGCCTTTGGCAGCCCGCATCAACCGGCGAAAAAGATCGACCCCAGCATAAAAAATCCGTTTGCCAGCAAAGTGTCGCGACAGAGCCTCCGCGTGGAGACCGCAGAAAAACGCCGCGCTTTTGAACAAGATCTGGCGCAGCTTCCTGTGAAAATCAATGCAGTCAAAACCAACGCCCTGCAAAAACCGGCGTCATCTCCCCGTGAACTTGCGCTCGCGCGCCTGTCAAGCCGGAGCGGCGGCAGCTTGAAAATTTCCTGGAACGAAAACGGTTCTTTGCCGATTTTCATCAAAGGCCATCGTCTGCAAGAAAATAAACTGGCGCAGGCGCAAATCGCGAGCGAGGCGGCATTGTCGCAGCAGGCATTGTCGTTTTTGCAGGAAAATGCGGATTTGTTCCGCTTGCAGAATCCTGCGCAGGAATTCCAAATACTCGCCTTGCAGCGCGAGGCCTCCGGCATGACGCACATTCATTATCAACAAGTCTATCAAGGCCTGGAAGTCTGGGGCCGCGATATTCGGGTGCATCTCGATCGCAACGGCGTGGTGGAGAGCTTCAACGGGCGCTACAGCGCCACCCCGGCAAGCGTCGCGGTGAATGATCTTCAAGTCAATCAGGCGCGCGCCGAACAAATTGCGCAGCAAGCGCTCGGCATCCCGGCCGATGAAATCAGCAGCCGTTTGCTCATTTTTATTGATGAAAACGAAACGCCGCATGCCACCTGGCTTGTCAATCTCAAAAAAGGCTTGGACGGCAATTGGCATTATTTTGTCGCCGCGCGAACCGGCGCGATTTTGAAGCATTACAATCATATTCTGTATGACGGCCCGGTAACGGGGAGTGGAACAGATTTGCTTGGGGCTTCGCGCAATCTCAATTTTTATCAAATCGGCGCCAACTATCTCATGATCGACGCCTCCAAACCGATGTTCAACGCGGCGCAATCCCAGATCCCGGATAACGGTAAAGGCGTGATCTACGTATTTGATGCGCGCAACGACGCGGGCGAACAGTTGTACTACGTTGTTTCGAATAACCCCAATTCCTGGTCCGACCGTTCCAGCGTCTCGGCCTCGGCCAACGGCGCGCTGGTTTATGATTACTATAATCAGGTTCATGGCCGCAACGCGATCGACGGCGCCGGCTCAACCATGAACATTGCCATCAACTTCAAGCAAGATTTCAATAATGCCTTTTGGAACGGCCAATTTATGGTATTCGGAAACGGCGACGGCAACCGCTTCGGACCGCTGGCCGCCGCGCTGGATGTGACGGCGCATGAAATGAGCCACGGCGTGGTGGAACGCACCGCCAATCTCGTTTATGAAAATCAACCCGGCGCGCTGAATGAATCCTTTGCCGACGTGTTCGGCGCGTTGTTTGAATTCTGGGTGGAAGGCAATGCCGGTGACTGGCTGATCGGCGAAGATGTGACCACGCCCGGCACGCCCGGCGACGCGCTGCGCGACATGGCCAATCCCGCTTCAAACTTTGTAGCCTTCAGCAAGCAGCCGACGAAGATGAGCGAATTTAAAAATTTGCCCAACACCGAAGAGGGCGATAACGGCGGCGTTCACATCAACAGCGGCATTCCCAATCGGGCGTTCTATTTGTTTGCGACGAGTTCCGGTTTGGAAGCGGCGGAAAAAGTTTATTATCGCGCCCTGTCAACCTATCTCACACGCAATGCGCAATTCATTGATTGCCGGTTGGCAGTGATCAAGGCCGCCGAGGATCTTTACGGCGTGGGCAGCGCACAAGCAACCGCCGCCGGACAGGCGTTTGATGGCGTGGAAATTTTCAGCGGCGAGAGCACGCCTCCGCCACCCGTGCAACCGCCGGTGGAAGGCACGGAGTATTTGGCGGTCATCGACGCCGGCAGCCGCCAGCTTTACCGCACCTCGGTTGCCGGGCAGCAAATCACGCAGATTTCCAGCACGGGTTTGCGCAGCCGGCCTTCGGTGAGCGACGATGGCAGCGACATTTTTTATGTTGACACGAACGGAAATATTCATTTGCTTGCGTCCAACGGCAGCAGCGATCAAACCATCACCGGCTCGGGCGGTTTCAATAACATCGCAATTTCGCCCAACGGCCGCTGGTTGGCGGTAACCAGCACATTTCTCGAAGCGGTGATTTATGTCGCAGACCTGGCCGCGCCCAGTCCCTCGCTGGCGCCGATTCAACTCTACACCCCGACTTCCGCGCAAGGCGAGGAAACCGGCAACATCCTTTTTCCCGACCGTATTGATTGGAGCTCCGACAACGCTGTGTTGATGTACGATGCGTTCAACATTTATGTTAATGCGAGCGGCGACACGACGAGTTATTGGGATATCAATTTATTGCGCGCTGCGGACGGCAAGATCAATCGCCTGTTCCCGCCGCAACGGCCCGGCGTCAATATCGGCAATGCAGTGTTTGCCTCGAATACGGATAACATTATTGCTTTTGACTTTTTTGATGAAACCGGCGCCGTGAAGGCCATCGCCGTCAATCTCAACACCGGCGAACAAGGCGTGATCACCAATAACGGCAGTTCGTTGAGCAGCCCGGCTTTCTCGCGCGATGATCAACGCGTTTATTATCACTATATCGAAAACAGCACGGCTTCGATTTGGTATGTTGATTTATTGCCTGACGGCTTGACCGGCAATGGCAACGATGTTCGAATTCTCAATGGCGGCCTTTATCCGGTAAATTTTACCGTTGGTCAGCGTCCGACGGACGTCGAGTCCCATGATCCGGTTTTACCGGCGGGTTTTGCGCTGGAGCAGAATTACCCCAATCCCTTCAATCCGGAGACGGCAATTCGCTACAGCCTGGCGTCAGCCGGCAATGTTACGCTTGCGATCTACGATGTCAACGGCCGCCGCGTGGCAACACTCGTGTCGGGAATGAAAGCGGCGGGCGCGCAAACCGTGCGCTGGAATGGGTTGGATGACGCCGGCAAGCGCGTCACCAGCGGCATTTATTTTTACCGTCTCACAGCAACCGCGGCAAACGGCAGCGTGCAGATGATGACGAAAAAAATGACCCTTTTGAAGTAGTCGCGAACTTTATTCTGCCAGCGGATTCTTCGAATATCGCGGATAAAGCAAAGGGGCGATATCCGCATTATTCGTGCAATCCGCTCATCCAAAAAAAATCTACAATGAGGCATCACTTTTAACCTCGCGTTGACTGTGTTTCATTGTTGGCTTTTTTAAGTTGGTTAAACTTTCACATTTCTGAGGAGAATTTGTGATGAAGAAGTTGCTTAAAGTTGTTGCAGCAATTCTTGCGGTCGTGGCAATCTTGATCATCGGCGGCCTGCTTTATCTTACTCAGGGCTTGCCGAATGTTGGCGAGGCGCCCGATCTTACTGTTGCCGCGACGCCGGAAACCATTGCGCGCGGAAAATACCTGGCAAATCATGTGACAGTGTGTATTGACTGCCACTCGACGCGCGACTTTCGTTACTATTCCGGCCCGGTTACGCCCGGCACTGAGGGCAAGGGCGGCGAAGAAATGACCGAGACCATCGGCACATTGCGTGTGCCCAACATCACGCCCGCGGCCCTCGGAAAGTGGACTGACGGTGAGATTGCGCGCGCCATCGTTGCCGGCGTCGACAAAAACGGCGAACCGCTTTTCCCGATGATGCCCTATCCGATTTACAACGAGTTGGGCGAAGAGGATTTACACGCCATCGTCGCCTATTTGCGCACGCTGCCGCCGATCCAAAACGAAGTGGCGCGCACGCAGCTAACTTTTCCGATGAATCTCATCGTGCGCACGATTCCCAAACCTTACACACCAAAGACCCGGCCGCCGGCTTCTGACACGCTCGCCTACGGCAAATATTTGAACACGGTTTCGGGCTGTCATTTCTGCCATACGCCGGTCGATAACAAAGGCCAGGCTTTGCCGGGCATGGATTTCGCCGGCGGACAGGAGTTCAAGTTTCCGGACGGGAAAGTCGTGCGCACGGCCAACATTACTCCGGAAAAAGATACCGGCATCGGCGCGTGGGATCGGGCTTATTTCGTCGGCCGTTTTAAAGAATATGCCGACTCAGCCGCGGCTCACATTCCTGTGCCGCAAGGCGGCGACAACACCGTGATGCCCTGGACCATGTACGCCGGCATGACGGAGGAAGATTTGAGCGCGATTTACAGCTATCTGCGCACGGTCAAACCGGTAGTCAACCAAATCGAGAGATATCCGGCGCCGGCGGGCAATAGCAAGTAAGAAAAGGGCTTTTCAAAGTATGGAATGAAATTCGGAAAGGGCCTCGCCCACGAAAATGACATCCCACTGAAAGGGCTTTTGCTTTTTGTGAGAGCCTCGCATTTGTGGGCGGGATTCACCAGGCTGCTGAAGGGTTTCGCTTTTCAGCTTGCTGGAAAATCGGTGTGGAACGAACCGGCATCGTCTTGTGCAGATGCAATCTCTGCCGCAAATGCGGTGGCCGTGTCGGGGTGCTTTGCAGGAGTAGGTTGATTGCTCATGCCGCAAGGGTTTTGTGACACACTTGGGGTGGGCAGAATACTTCGCAAGATTCGTCCAAATGACAATGCGAGGGATGCTTTCGCAGAATAAGGCTGCCGTGTGCGAGAAGAATTTTTGAGTTCTTGAATTTCGGGCAAAATAACGGCTCAGGCCAGGCGCAAGAAGATTTGCGCCCTTTTATTTTAAAAGCTCGGCCAGGCAAGATTCGGCACGCGGACATCATGCGCGCTGGCAATTTGAAATGCCATTTCCATACTCTGGGAGTAATTCAGGCGGGGGTCGCAATAGGTTTGATAATTTGTAGCAAGATCCTCTTCCACGATTTGCTCGGCGCCGCCCAGGCATTCGGTCACGGCCTCGCCGGTTAGCTCGAAATGCACGCCGCCGAGGTGACTCTCATGCCGGCGATGAATGTCGAAACATTGCGCCAGTTCCGAGAGAATATCGCGAAAATCACGGGTTTTGACGCCGCCTGCGGTGGTTTTGGTGTTGCCGTGCATGGGATCGCAACACCAGAGCACACGGCATCTGTGTTTTTGCGCCGCACGAATCAGCGGCGGCAACAACTCACCGATGGCGTCTTTTCCCAAGCGCGTAATCAAGGTCAAACGCCCCCATTCATTTTTGGGATTCAGCACTCGAGTCAATTCGACCAACTCGTCCGGGGTGCAGCTCGCCCCGATCTTCACGCCAATGGGGTTGGCGAGGCCGCGAAAGTACTCCACGTGGGCGCTGTCAAGCTGGCGCGTGCGGTCGCCGATCCACAGCGTGTGCGCGCCAAGATTGTAGTAACGCTTGCGCTCCGGGAGATAATGCGTGAGCGCCTCTTCGTAAGCCAGCAACAAGCCTTCATGTGAAATGAAAAAATCAACACGGCCCAACACTTCGGCTTTCACACCGCCCAGCGCCTCCATGAATTGAATGCTGTCGAGAATGCGCTTAACGAGCCGGCGGTAATCCCGGCGGCGGTCGCTTTTGGAGAGAAACTCCAAATTCCAGTGATCGGGATGGTGTAAATCCGCGAACCCGCCTTCGATCAAAGCGCGGATATAATTGATCGTGGTAGCGGCATGATAATAACTTTGCAGCAAGCGCTCAGGATCCGGAACGCGGGTTTTGGCGTTCGGCTCGAACGAGTTGATACTGTCCCCGCGGAACACCGGCAAACGCTGACCATTGTAGGTTTCATAGGCGGCTGAGCGCGGCTTGGCGAACTGCCCGGCAATGCGCCCGACACGCACCACCGGCTTGCGCATGCCATAAATCAGCACCAAACTCATTTGCAGCAGGATTTTTAATTTATCGGCAATCGCGCGGCTGTTGAAATCTTGA
This sequence comes from uncultured Cytophagia bacterium, assembly GCA_964457925.1. Lineage (GTDB taxonomy): Bacteria > Zhuqueibacterota > Zhuqueibacteria > Zhuqueibacterales > Zhuqueibacteraceae > Coneutiohabitans. The sequence continues at coordinate 122,479 of CAYWGH010000007.1, read as the reverse complement.
AAGCGTTCGGCGCAATCGCCGCCCTGCAGCAAAAAGCGCTTGCCCTGCGCCGCGTCTTTGAGCAAACGTTTGAGATAATCGACTTCACCGGGAAAAACCAACGACGGATAAGAACGGAGCTGAGAAAGGACTCGCTCCAGGTGTGCCGGATCGGGATAGTCAGGCTGCTGGGAGATGGGCTTTGTTCTCCAGCTTTCGGGCGTCCAGGGTTTCATCAAAAATGCGATCTCTGCTTTAGTAAATCATATTTTTGAGAAAGATATAATAATTATGCAGCAAGGGTGCTGTCACACACGGTTGATGCAGATAAAATCTACATGGTTAATGATTATCACAAGCTCTCGTTCTGTGGAAATTAGCGGCTGAAGACACGGCCCTACATACCCGGAGGGAGGATATCAATTCGTGGCCGGCAAGGATTAAAGCAAGTCGCAGAGTTTGTGAAAATTCTGACGGCGCAAAATGTTAAGGCGTCGGTTTGTCGTGGCGTTGTTCGAAGCCAAACTACACTTCACATCTCTACTCGAACATCAGTTTGCCGTCTTGCATGATTGTCCGATTATCGATGGTCACCGTCGGCTCGGTGATCAAGCCGCGCGCGACGATTTCGGTCAATTTCGCAGAGCCGAGCCGCCGGCCAAAGCCGAGATGAATCGTGCCCAGCATTTTTTCGTCTTCCAATTCGGATTGGCCGAAGCGCGCAAATTCATTCATGCCAAAACCGATCTCCAAAACCGTGCGCGCCGTGCCGGTTTTGGGTTTGGCGCCGCTGCCATCAACCAATTCCGCTCCGCTGGCGCGTAAACGGCGGCGCAGCGCCATGGCCTCCTTGCCTCCGCGAATCATTTTGATCTTGCCGTCAATGACTTTGATTGCAATTGTTGCCGAGCTTGAGTTGCGTTCGCCGGCCACACCGTTGAGAATGAGGTCGCCGTTGACAGTGTTCGAAACCGGCGCGATATAAGCACGGCCGGTCGGCATGCTCGTACACATCAAGCCGCTGTGCAACGGCGTGGCTTCCAGCGCGCCGCGATGCTGGTGAATGGACATTTCCAGCGCCGAGCCCGCCTTGCTCGTCAGCTTGATGGTTTTGCCGATGGTCAGAATGTCGGCGATTTTGCGGCAGCGTTCGCGCAAACGCCGCAAGTCGGTTTTTGCGCTGCGTTGCACGGCTTCCTCCTCCATCGCCGGACAAATCACAATCTGGCTGCGTGTTTGTTGCCGCAGCCAGTTTATGCTTGCCGTGTCCAAACGCGGCGCCAACACCAAAACTTTTTCCGCGGTGTTGATAAAATTGCGGCAGAGCAGAGAATGAAGGGTGCTGCGCTCGTGATTGCCGGGAAGTTCGAGAATAAAAACATCACTCTTCGCCTTTTCCGCCACCTTGCGAAAAAGATTGGCCACCGGCGTTTGATCGCGCGCCGCAACAATGAGCAACGCCTGCCTGGGTTCCAGCGCAAGGTAATCGAAGAGCGCAAGTTGCGCGGTTTTTTCCAGTCGATTCATCTACACCAATAGTTTGCCGGCCGCCATGATCATGCGGCCATCGACATAAACCGTTGGCTGCAAGATGAGGCCATCGAGGTGACTCGAAACGGCGACCGTACCGCCCATGGATTTGTTATCGCCAAGCGCGAAGTGAACGGTTCCCATGACTTTTTCATCTTCCAAAATCACGCCGGTAATTTGCGCTTGATCATTTGTGCCAATGCCCAGTTCGGCAAGGTTGCGCCCGTCCGGCCCGACGCCATCCACCAGTTCATTCAACTTCTCTGCTTCGCTGCCGCCCGTGATCTCAACGGCCATGCCGTCGCGAACAACAATGTGAATCGGCTGCTGCAGTTTGCCGATGCCGGCAACCGCGGCTTCAAAAACGATATGGCCCTGCGCACTGCCCTCGATCGGCGCGAAGAAAGTTTCACCAGCAGGTAGATTGCCGGAACTTCCTGCTTCATGATAGAGTCCGGTGTCGGGTTTGGGATAGCGATCGCCGCGCCGCAACGTGATGTCGGTGCCTGCCGGGCTGGTGACGCGCACGAGGTCGCCGCGCTGCAATTCTTCCGAAAGCTTGCGGCTGCGCGCGGCAATGGTTTGATAATCCGCGCTCAGGCAGCGAATCATCATGTCTTCGGTGATGCCGGGGAGTGTCGCGATGCGCGCGCCGCGCGCGCAGGCCTGGCGCCGGGCTTCCGTGTGCGTGACGGATTTCGTCGTGGGGCAGAGGACCACGCTGCTCGCGGCCATCAAGGCGGCAATTGGCGCGGGCGGCTCTTCGCCGTTGCGCGCGCGCGGCGTGATTTCCGCCAGCATTGCTTCTGCGCCCAATTCTTTCGCGGCCTGCCACAGCGCCGCCCCGATGTTGCGCTTGTTTTCATCAGTGATGATTGCAACCGTTTCACCCGGCCTAACGTTCATGCAATCTTTCACCGCGATGCGCGCGGCAGCAAACAGCTTTTCATTTAAGCGAGCTGACGTCTGAGCTGGCGGTGAAGCAGATTTAACTTTCCGGCTGGCGGCCTTGCGCGCAGAGGTTTTGGCGGCTGGCGCTTTTTTCACCACGTTTTTCTTGACCGCTTTCTGCGCGGATGATTTCACCGCTTTTGTCGTCGTTTTACGCGTCGGCATTTCAACCTTTCTGCATAAAAATATGCGCAAACACTTTGGCATCGTCCAGCATGTTCTTGACCAGGCAGGATTCGTCGGGACTGTGCGCCGTATCCTCCATCGTGGACCACACGGCCGCCGGAATTCCGGCGCGGCGAAAACACGCGGCCACCGTGCCGCCGCCAATGCCCATGGGCTTGGGCCGCACACCGCGCAAGTCACGCACTGCGCGTGCAATTGCGTTGACGACTGGCGCGTCCATGGAAGTCGGCGGAGCCGCTTGCTCGCCCTGTTGCGGAGTGATCAGAATTTTTACTCGGAATTTTCGTTCGGTTTCTTTCGCGATTGCGCGCACCGCTTTTACGACGTCCGCCGTTTTGTATTCCGGCAAGATTCGGCAGTCGAAATACATCACATCCTCGCCTGGAATGGTATTGACGTTCGGCACGTTTGCTTCGCGCTTGGTCGGCTCAAAGGTGGAGAACGGCGGCTGGAACATGGCATTTCGTTTTTTGAATTTTTGATAAAGCGATTCGAGGCGATAAGCCAGATAATTTGCAGCTTTATGCGCGTTGCGGCCCTTCTCCGGCTCCGAGCCATGACATTGCCGGCCCATCGTTTGAAAACGCAGCCACAAAATACTCTTCTCCGCCACTTCGATCATCGTGCCGTTTTGATTGCCGGCGTCCGGAATGATCATGAGATCATTCTTGTTGAAAAGCTCCGCATGATGATCGATGAGAAAATGCGCGCCGTAACGGCTGCCGGTTTCTTCATCAGCCACGAACAGCAACGCCACATCAAATTCAGGCGTCATCTGCAAATCGCGCAATGCTTTCATCGCGCACACCGCAGACACCAGGCCTTGTTGATTGTCTTCCACGCCGCGACCGATAAGCTTGGTTTGGCCGTCAGCGCGCTGTTCGACGCGCAGCGTCCACGGATCTCCCGTCCATTTCGAGCGATCGCCCGGCGGCACAACATCGACATGTGCCATAATCGCAATTTTGTGCTGCGCTGAATGCCCCTTAAACCGCGCGACGAGATTCGGGCGATAGCCGCAGGATACGCGTTTATCCGGCGCGTGATACCGCTGCATCTCATCGGGTCGCAGGGATAGCTGCAACCAATCGTGTAAAAAATCGGCTTTGGCTTTTTCGCCATCGCCGCCGCTTTCCGGCGAAAGCGCGGGAATGCGCGTCAATTGGCGCTGCAACTCAATTGCTTCGTCGCGAAGCCGGTCGATCTGCTCAAAAATTTTTGCGAGGGGGAGCGTCTGTTTTTGGTTCATGCAATTCGGAATGAGTCAATCATGTGCTGCTGCGGCTTTGAGCAGCTCCTATCGTACGATGAGCAGACGTCGTGTCAAGCGGGTAGGCGCCGTGAAACAACTCGCTGACGCCGGTATTGACGCCGCGCGTCGTTTTATAAACAGCACAGCATCAGCTCGTTTCCTAAAAGACATAAATGCCGTGCATTGTGAACAAAGTGGCGGTGAAAATATCGCTGCGGCTTAACAAAGTCAAGTGAAAAATCCTGCTGCGCCCGGGGACCGCCAAGATTGGACATTGACTTTTCCTCCATTTTGACCTACATTCGCCCTCATGGCGAGCGTACCCAATTCAAAAAAGTTGACCCCCGCGGCAATGACCAGCACGGAACTCGAGGCGCTGCAAGCCAAAGTCGCCAATCTCTCGAGCTTGATCGAAGTGAGCATCATCGTCAACAGCACGCTCGATCTCGACAACGTGTTGAGCCTGGTGATGGAGAAGGCGCAAGCGGTGATGCACGCCGAGGCCAGCTCGGTGATGTTGATCAACGAAGCCACCGGCATGCTGGAATGGGAGGTGGCGCTGGGCGAGGTCGGCGAAGAGGTCAAGAATAAAATCCGCTTGCGCGTGGGCGAGGGCATCGCCGGCTGGGTGGCGCAAACCGGCGAGCCGCTCATCGTGCCCGATGTCAGCCAGGACCCGCGCTTTTTCAAAAAAAGCGATGATGTCACCGGGTTCAAGACGCGCTCGATTCTGGCGGCGCCGTTGAAAGTGCGTAATCGCATCATCGGCGTGGCAGAGGTGTTGAACCCCATTGGCAGCCGGAATTTCACCAACGATGATCTGGATTTATTTTCCACGTTTTGCCGCCAGGTTGCGCTCGCCATTGAAAACGCGCGGAACCATCGCGCCATGCTGGAAAAGCAAAAGCTCGATCAACAGCTCGAGGCCGCGCGCACGATTCAGGAAAGTTTTCTGCCGCAAAAATTCCCGTCCGATCCGCACAATCGTTTCAGTGTGGCTGCCAGGTCGATTCCCGCCATTCAAATCGGCGGCGATTTTTATGATTTCGTCAATTGCAGCGACGAAACGCTCGGCGTGGTGATGGGCGATGTCTCCGGCAAGGGCATGCCCGCCGCGCTTTACATGGCGCGCCTGATGAGCGACTTTCGCATCTACTCGCAAACCGATTCCCATCCCGCCCAGGTGTTGGAAACCATCAATCACATTCTCGTCGAACGCGGACGCCGCGGCATGTTTGTAACATTGCAGTATATTCTGCTCGATATTGCCACGGGCAAAGTGAACTATGCCACCGGCGGACATTTGCCCTTTTTTTGGCTGCGGAATAGCGGCAAATCTGGAGAGTTTATCGGCAAGGGCGGAGGCGCGCCGCTCGGCATTCTGGCGGAATCGCGTTTTGCGCAAAAATCATTGCAGCTTGCGCCGGGCGATTATCTCATCATTTTTACCGATGGCGTGATCGAGGCCAAAAACAGCGATACCAAACAATATTCCATGGAACGCCTGGGCAAAAGCCTGCGGCGGCCCTGGCCCTCGCCGCAGGCGCTGGTGGATCATTTGATGCAAGATGTGCAGCGCTTCACCGGCGGCGAAGCCCAGCATGACGATCAAACCGTTGTGGTTCTGCGCTGGGGCTGAGATTCACACGCAACCAACACATTTATGAACAAACACGCTGAACACGAAGCCATTCCCGCGGCTCTGGCGCGCTTATTCTCTGATGCAGATCGCGAGCAGATTGCGGCGGCGATCAAAAAAGCCGAGGGCCGCACCGCCGGCGAAATCGTGCCGTTTGTCGTTGAGCAAAGCGATGATTATGAAATCGCCTGGTGGCGCGGCGGCATGTGTTTGAGTTTGAGCGTCATTCTTGCGCTGTTGTTGCTGCGGGAGTTTACCTCGCTTTGGTTGAATCTCGGCGTGGCGCAAATCGTCATTTTGATTTTGGGCGCGCAGGCCGTGGGCATGGCTGCCGTTTACTTCACGCCCATGCTGAGACGCTTTTTTGCCGGCCAACGCCTGCTCGATCAGCGCGTGACGCAGCGTGCGGCAGAAGCCTTTGTTGCAGAGGAAATTTTCCGGACCAAAGATCGCACGGGCATTCTGATTTTTTTGAGTCTGCTGGAGCGCAAAGTCATCGTGTGGGGCGATACCGGCATCAATGCCAAAGTCGAGCAGGACGAATGGAACGAAGTCGTGCAGCTCATCATCAGCGGCATGCGCGCCGGGCAACCCAGCCGCGCTTTGATTGCCGCCATTGAAAAATGCGGCGAGCTGTTGCACCGGGAGGGCGTCATCCGCCGGCCGGATGACACCGACGAACTAACCGATGCCCTTCGTTTTGGCAACCATCTGAATTAGCAACCAAGCGCCTCGCATGACGATACGGATTTTTCTCTGCTTTTTCTGTTTCGCTTTCGTCGCGCTGCACGCGCAAACGCTCGAGGTTCCGTTCTTAGCCGGGAGAGTCAACGACACCGCCGGCATGCTTTCTTCGGCGACCATCGAGGAGCTTGAGCAGACGCTCAAAGCGCACGAGGATTCGACGTCCAATCAAATCGTCGTGCTCACGATTGCCGGCCTGCAGGGCGAAATTTTGGAAGAATTCTCCATGCGCGTGGCGGAAACCTGGAAGATCGGCCGCGCCGATAACGATAACGGCGTGCTGCTGCTGATTGCCCGCGACGATCGCGCCGTACGTATCGAAGTCGGCAGCGGCCTGGAAGGCGATTTGCCGGACATCACCTGCGGCCGCATCATTCGCAACGAAATTGTGCCGCGTTTTCGCGACGGTGATTTTGACGGCGGTGTGCGCAACGGCGTGCACGCGATTCTCGCGGCCATTCAAGGCGCCTATGTGGCAAGCGATGAGCCGGCATCGCCGGAGCTTGATTGGAAGGGCCGGCTGCTGATGCTCTTGGTTTTTTCAATTGTGGTCGGGATGTTCACGTGCATCTGCGCCGTTTCAGAAGGCTTCTCCGGATGGTTCTTGTATTTCTTTTTGATTCCGTTTTGGTTTGCATTCCCCCTGGTCATTTTTGGAACGCGCGGCGGAATGACCGCCTTTGGCGCATATTTATTCGGCATCGGCGGTTTGAAATTGTGGTTGAGCTTCAGCCCAAAGGGCAAAGCGCAGCAAAAAAAATGGTCAAAGAAATGGGGCGGGAGTAACGGCGGCGGCTGGCGTTCCTCCTCGGGCGGCAGCTCGGGGCGCAGCAGTTCTTCCGGTGGCGGTTTTTCCGGAGGCGGCGGCAGTTTCTCCGGCGGCGGCGCTTCCGGCAGATGGTGAAAACGCAAGAACAAAGTCAAAAAATGCGGCTTGTTGAGAGGTTAGTCTTTTTAAAGTTGAATCATTTCTAAACAGGCAAAAATTTTCTAACTACCAAGGCACGAAGACACAAAGGAGAAGAGCTTGGTGCCTTTGTGTCTTCGTGGTAGAATTTGGTTCCGGCTCGTCCGGCTTGGGGTTTATTGAGTTGTTAAAAAGTGAAGCAGAGCGGCCTATCCCATTTTGATTCTGCAACATTTTGAGGTGCAGGAGTTGTATGAAAGGCATGAAACAAAAACGCGCGAACGCAGCAAGCCTAACCAGCGACACCGTTGAATTTCGGGTGACGAGCGATCCCAAGCTGCTCAAAATCATTCGCGCCGGGATCGCGCATTTGTGCGAATTGATCGGCTTTACGCCGCAGCAAAGCCTGCAAACCACGCTGGCGGTGGATGAGGCGTGCGCGAATATCATTAAATATGCCTATGACGGCGCGACCGACAAGCCCATTATTGTCACCGCGCGCATGATTCAAAACGGCATCGAAATCATCTTGCGCGACTTCGGAAAAAAGGCCGTACTCACGGATATCAAATCGCGCGATCTTGACGATATTCGCCCCGGCGGCCTGGGGGTGCATCTCATTCGCAGCGCGATGGACGTCGTCGCCTATGATACCAGCCTCAAACGCGGCAATCAATTGCGTTTGGCAAAATTTTTTGCATCCGACCCGGCTTCCGCAGAGACGGAAAAATCGTCTCTTGTTCATGCCAGCCCATGAAGATTGGAACGTGTTGCTTGTTTCTGGTTGCCGTGTGAACGAAAAACGTCTCGTCCAACTTGAGCAGCCAGCAGCAAGGAACCAACAAGCAACCAGAAGAGGAATCGTCATGCTTGACATCGTCACACGTCAAAAGGATCAGGCCACGATCATCGCCATTTCGGGTGACGTGGATCTCTACTCGTCGCCGGAGGTGCGCAAAGTCATCATCGGCTTGACCAACAAGAAGGCGCCCCTCATCATTGTGGATTTGCGGGCTGTCAATTACATGGACAGCTCGGGCATCGCGACGCTGGTCGAGGGCCTGCAGCAAATGAGCAAATATCAAGGTGAACTGCGGCTGTTCGGCCTCGGCGCCGCCGTGCGCGAAGTCTTCGAGTTGAGCCGTTTGGACAAAGTCTTCCAAATTTATGAAAGTGAAGACGCCGCGTTGCGGAACGGCAAAACCTCGAGAGAAGAAGTGCAATCCGCGGCTGGATAAAATGACACATCGGGAAGTTGCAGGTCAATACAACGCTGCGGCGCTCAAGCCGCACGCACAAACATTAGATTGAATTTGCTCTCATGACGAAGGTGTTGGGATATTTAGGCCGGCAAACGCTGCAATTTTTAGTGCATCTCGATCGCTTCGCACGCTTGAGCGTGGAAACGGTTTGGTGGGCGATCGTCGCGCCGTTCAAAGGCGAAAAAATGCGCGTGCGCAGCCTGATCGAGCAAGTCGTGCGCATCGGATATGACTCATTGCCCATTGTTCTGGCCATCGCCTTTTTCGTGGGGATTATTCTGGCGATGCAGGCGGCTTATCAACTCAAACGTTTCGGCGCAACAATTTTCGTGGCTGATCTTGTCGGCGTGTCCGTGATTCGCGAACTAGGCCCGCTGCTCACCGCCATCATCATTGCGGGCCGCAGCGGCTCGGCCATCGCCGCGGAGATCAGTTCCATGAAAGTGGCGGAAGAGATTGATGCGCTGCGCACCATGGGCCTGAATCCCATTGGTTTCTTGGTGGTGCCGCGCGCGCTGGCGCTGATGATCGCGTTGCCGTGCTTGACGGTTCTTGCCGATCTTGTGGGCATTTTGGGGGGGTATTTGCTCGCCATCACCACGCTGGATTTCTCCACGCTGCGATATTTCAATCAAACCTCGGCAGCCCTGACGATGAAGGACTTGATCACGGGTTTGGTCAAAAGTGAATGCTTTGCGATGATTATTGCAATGGTGGCCTGCTATGAAGGTTTTCGCGCCGAAGGCGGCGCCGTGGGCGTGGGCAAATCGACCACCACCACCGTGGTGACCTCGATTTTCTTGATCATCGCGGCCGATGTTTTTTTCACCGCATTGTTTTATGCGAGTTTTTGAAATGCCTGCAAAAGAACTGCTGAAAGCCATTGATCTCGCCCGGGAAAACCGCTGGGATGAGTCGCATCAAATCGTGCAACAATACGAAGACGATGCTCTGGCCAGTTGGATTCATGCGGTGTTGCACAAGATCGAAGGCGATCTCGGCAACAGCCGCTATTGGTATCGCCGCGCCGGCAAAATGGAGCACGTCGATGACGCCCCGGAGCAGGAACTGCATCATATCAAATCACTACTCGCCTGACGCATGCCAACGACTCCGCCTCCGCTCAACGGCCCCCTGCGCCTGCCTGAAGACATTATTATTTCGATTCGCGATCTTGTTACGCATTACGGCAATCGCGCGATTTTACAAGGCATCAATCTTGATATTCGGCGCGGCGAAACCATGGTCATTCTCGGGCGCTCGGGCTGCGGCAAAAGCACGTTGCTGCGCCATCTTGTGGGATTGGCGACGCCGACTTCCGGACAAATCATTATTAAAGGTTATGATCTCACCGCCATGAGCGAGGCAGAAATGGCCCCGGTGTTGCGCAAAATCGGCATGTTGTTTCAAGGCGCGGCTTTGTTCAACTCCATGACCGTGGGCGACAACGTTGCCCTGCCGCTGCGCGAGCACACGCGCCTGGAAGAGTCGACCATCAAAATCATGACGCGCATCAAGCTCGAGCTTGTCGGCCTGGCCGGTTTTGAAAATTTTATGCCGGCGCAATTGAGCGGCGGCATGAAAAAACGTGCAGGGCTGGCGCGCGCCATTGCCATGGATCCGGAGATTCTGTTTTGCGACGAACCCTCGGCCGGGCTGGATCCGGTGGTGGCCGTGGGTATCGATGAACTGATTCTCAAGCTCAAGCGCGCTTTTAACATGACCACGGTGGTGGTGACGCATGAGCTGGCTTCGGTTTTCAAAATTGCCGATCGCATTGCCATGCTGCATGAAGGCCAGATTGTGGCCCTGGGCACGCCGGAAGAACTGCGCGGCAACGCGCATCCCATCGTGCAACAATTTTTTAACCGGCTGCCGGATACCGAAGAACTGAATTCAGAAGCGTATCTCAACACCTTGGTGAGCGCATAGCGTACAGTTGCCTTGAAAAATTTATCCGGCCTAGTCGGACTTCCAGGAGGCGCTTGTGAAGTTCCAGGCTAAACGCCGAGTGTCCGCTGGATGATATTTTAAAAATGGCTGTCTCATAAATCAATGTAACCGTGCCTGAGTCTACAGCAGAGGCTTGCCCTGGCAGCATCAACGCATACAGGTAATTTTTTATGGAATATCATTCTCGTGAAGTCAAAGCCGGCCTTCTGGTGATCTTGAGTTTGCTCGCGTTTGTGGCGTTTATTTTCACCATCACCAAAATTGACTGGGAGCGCAAAGAGAAAACCTTTACCGCGCGCTTCGACTATATTGGCGGCATTGATCGCGGCGCGATGGTACGCTTCGGCGGCTTTCTCATTGGCACAGTCACAGACTTGTACATCGCGCCGGATGACAACAGCAAAATCGAGATTGTGTTGACGGTGGATTCCCGCGCGCCCGTGCGCAAAGATTCGGAAAGCTTTATCACCACCATCGGCATCATGGGGGAATCGTACATTGAAATCACCCCCGGCACGAATGAAGAAGAGCTGCTCGGCTCCGGTGCACGCTTGCGCACGCGCGAAGTGCCGGCGTTGAACCGGCTCAGCGAGCCGTTCATGGATGTCAGCAAGCAATTGGCGTTGCTGCTGGTACAGGCTAATGATTTGCTCAACGACGCCAACCGCCGGCGCTTTTCCAACATGCTCGCCAATGCCGATTCCCTGCTGGGCGACAATGCCAGCGAAATTTCCGGCATCGTTTCGAATTTAAATGCGCTCACGTTTCAAATGCAAAACTTCAGCGCCAAACTCGACAAGCTCATGGGCGAAAACGCGCAAACCCTGGACACCACAATGGCGAGTTTGAATTTAACCTTGACGCGCATTGACACATTGCTGCAATCGTTGAATGAAACCATGCTGGTGTTGAACGAAGTGGCGCTCACCAATCAAACCAATCTGCACGGCACGATGGAAAATTTGGAGCGCGCGACCAACGATTTCGCGCAATTCAGTCGCACGCTCAAAGAACGTCCATGGAATTTGATCCGCATATCCTCGCCGCCGGAGCGCAAGCTGCCGGAGTAGGCCAAGTTCGGCGGCGATTATGCCGGCAAATCAAGCAGGCGAACGCAAAAATTAAAGAAGCCTTAAAATAAGGATACACGCTGCAATGATTTTCGCCGAATTTGTTTCCAAACCAGATGCGGGATTTTTGCATCTCAAGCGATTCCTGCCAAGTCGAATTCATTTCCTGACCCTTGCCCTTTGCCCTTTGTTTCTTGCCTGCGGCGGTGTGCCGCAAACGTTTTATTACACGCTGGCGAAAGCGCCAATATCACCCGTAGAAACCTCCGGGAACAGTCATGGCACATTGGCTGTCGTATTGGGCGTGGAAAAATTCAAGGCCGAAGCCATTTATGAAGACGATCGTCTGATCTACCGTGAATCGCCCGTCGAGGTCAAATACGATCATTATCGCCGCTGGGCTGCGCGCCCGGCGCAGCTAGTCACGGACGAGATTATTCACCAAATCTACGGGAATCGGCTTTTTAAAAATGTGATATCCGTTCCTTCGGCAGCGCCCGTCGATTATATCCTGCGCGGTAAACTTTTGGCATTTGAGGAATGGGATCGCGGCGAGCAATGGTTCGGCAAGGTCGCCTTCAAGGTTGAGCTTTATGAGGCCTCACCGCGGCGTTTGGTTTGGAGCGGCGATTTTGACTGTGAAACGCCGGCAGAGAAACGTTTGCCGGTGAGCGTGGTGCAGGCGATTAGTCAGAGCTTGCATAAATGCGTGGAGGAGCTAATGCTCACGCTGGCCCAGGAGTTGAAATCCTGACGCAAAATCACTGACGCGGTGAATGCTTTGAAAACAAAGGCAACGGTCAGACCGTCGCTGAAAAATTCCTAAAACAAAAAGCCAATCCTGCAAATTCAGGATTGGCTTTTTTTGTTCACGCCAACGTTCTTTTATCGCAACAACGACATCTTCTGTCTTCCTTCATACAGCAGCTTGCCGGCATTCGTTACACGCAATTCGACAAAGTACGTGCCGCTTGCCAGACCTTGCGCTTCCCACCTCATGGTATGCCGTCCGGCTTGAAATTCGCGATCGGCGAGCACCGCGACCTTTTTGCCATCGACGCCGTAGATCGTCACCAGCACATGTCCCGGTTTCGCGAGATCGAACACGACGTTGGTTTGCGGGTTGAAGGGATTCGGGTAATTGGGACGCAAGCCAAACGTTTCAGGAATGCTGCCGTTCGTTTCGCCGACTGAAGTTGCGGGCGGCACGGTGAACGAACCGAAATTCGAGGATTCGACGAACGTTCCGGTCACGCCCGAGGCAATGACTTTCCAAAAATGGAAGCCGCCTCCGATGCTATTGTCAAGCAGCAAAACGTGCTCGCTTTTGTTTGCGATCTGCACTTGTTTGATAATGTTGCTGAAATCCGCATTCTTGCTCAGCAACCACAGGTAGTTGATCGTGCTGCCGGGGTTCTCCGGGTCGGCGGTGTCTTCCCAGTCAAAAGTGATGTTGGGTGGCCGCGTGGAATAAAATTCGCCGATGGGCGAAAGCACGCGGAAGGCGCGCAGCGGATCGGGAATGGAAACCACGGTCACTTGCGTTGCCACCGAGTCCTTCGCGCCTTTGCCGTCATCCACCACCAGTTGCACGTTTTCAACCCCGTGCCAATCCAACTCGGCAAACAGATTGAATGTGGTGTTGGTGTTACGGAATTTGATTTTGGTGTTGCCCACCAGCGAAAAATTCCATTGATTCGCAGGATCTTCATCGTCTTTGACGCGGGCGCGCAGATCCGCCAAGGGAATGCGCAACGTGTCATCTTCATTGAAAGAATAATTGACGGTGTTCTGCCAGCGCGGCGGCGTGTTGGAATCCCGCACGGTGAATTTCACCGAAGTTGAGCCGGCGGCATTGGAAGTATCCCGCACGGTGAAGTTAATGGTTTCGCTGCCGAGCCAACTGGCGTTGGGCGGCAAAATGGTCACAATCAAGCCGTTGACAAAAACGGCTAGTTCGCGATTACCGGTGGCCGTGAGCCTTAGTTTTTCTTTCGGATCATCCGGGTCCTTGATATAGTCCGCAAAATTGAGCGGCACAAACGTCTCGCCGCGTTTGATTGTCTGCTCAGGAATGGTCGAAATCCGTGGCGGATCATTGGCCGGATCAATAGTAAACCGCGCGCGCACGCTGTCAATCGCATTTCCCGGGTCCGTGGCCACGAAGGTGATAAAGCTGACGCCGGCCCATTCCGAATCCGCGGGCGCTACTGTCGCGATGCGATTGATGATGCTGACATTGAAAAACGCATTGGGTTTCGTGCTCCACGAAATCTGATTGTCGCGATGATCAGGATCGAAGACGTAATCATCGAGCGTGATCTTGTCGAACGGTTTGCCTTCGCCTTTGCGTTGCGCCGGAATGGTGCTGAGGCGCGGCGGATCATTTACCGCCGTAACCGTGAACCGTCCGGTGGTGGTATCCGCTTTATTCGAAGGATCTTTGGCAATAAATGAAATGGTTTCCGCGCCGGCCCACTCCGAATCTGCCGGTGCAATGGTGGCAATGCGATTAATGATGGAAACGATCAAATTGGTGTTGCCGAACGCGCTCCAACTGATTTGATTGGGCGTGTTATCGGCGTCCGTGACATAATTGTCCAGCGCGATGGGCGTGAACGGTGTGCCTTCTGTCACGGTTTGATTCGGAATTTTGGTTGTCGTCGGCGTGCCGCTGCCGACATTCACCGAAGCTGTGTCCGAAGATACGCCACCGTTGTTGTCCGTCGCGCGCACGCGCACGCGTTTTTTGCCGGGAGTATCAAACGTGACGGTTACAGATTTGCCATCCAGATCGAATGTGCCGTCGTTATTCAAATCCCATCGAAAGGTGTGGGTATCCAGCACGCCGGCATCTGTCGCACTGCCGGTGAGCGTCACAGGTTGATTGAGCAACGCGGTATATGGGCCGCCGGCGTCTGCGACCGGCGGGACATTGGCAACGGTGACCTGCACCTTCACGCGGGTACGGTCATTCTCATTATCGACGACTTCCAGCGTGGCTTGTCCGGTGAAGTCATCAGGGTAGGTATGCTGAATCTGCGGCGTGTTGGTGCTGTCATCAAACACGCCGTCGCTCGTCCAGTCCCAACGGTATCTTACAATCTGCCCGTCATCAGTCGAAGCGGAGGCATTGAAGGCAATGGGCGAGCCTTCCGTGCCGTTGTATGGGCCGCCCGCATTCGCCACCGGCGGAGCGCCGCCGGCTCTCAGCGTGCGCAAATAAACCTTGCCGAACGACGGATAAGCGATATAAAAGTTATTTCCGGCAGCACGCACAACATGTTTGTCGCGCGACTCCGACCCGCCGGATTGGCTGGCCAGTTGCTGACGTGCGCCCCACGTTTGCCCTTCATCAGTGGACAGACGCGCAAAAAGCGCTTCACCGTCGCCCAGGTTGTAAGCCAGCACAACTTTTTTGCCGTCGTTACTCGCCGCCACCGAACCGACACCCAGGTTTTGATGCCAATCTCTCAACTCACCCTGCTCAGAGACCGCCACGTCGCGCACTCTACTGCCATCGCGATAGCGGGCATAGCGCACGGATTGTGCGCCGTTACGCGCCTGATCCCGCGCCGAGCCATAAGCAAAGTGAACGTTGCCGGATTGGTCCGCGAAAACATCGCCGTTGCCGTTGCGGCCGCCGGCGCCGCCGTAGTGAATGCTTCCAATTTTGTTCAGGCTATTGCCGCCGTTCGTCGAGCGATAGTACCATACCGGGCCGCCGCTATCAAGATCATCCGGGCGGTTGATGACGATGTTCAACACATCGTCCTTGCCTATGGCGATTTCCACGCGATCGTCGACGCGGTACGGCCCGAGTGCCGGAATAAAACTATCTTCCTCGCCATTGATGATGCGAATATACATGGCCTCCCCAAAAACGTCTTCCGTCGCGAATCCATGAACGACATGAACAACGCCTTTGCTGTCGACTTCCATGCGCACACTGTAAGCGCGCCGGAGATTCGTCGCGATTTCCAGCGGGCTGGTCCAGCTCCCATCGGCGCGTTTGCGGGTGTATTGAATGCTGTAAAAATCACCGCCCAAAGGCTCACGATAACATAAGTGAGGCAAGCCGGTGGTCGGGTCAATTGCCACCGTGGCGCCGAAACGAAAGCCGCCTACCTTGTCGATGGCCGCAACGCTCACGTTTTCTTTTCTAACAATGGCGCCTGCGGCGTTCAATTCCACCAAAACGACGCCTTCATCGTGATAGACCACAAAAATTTTTCCGGTGACCGGATCAACGTCCATGTCGGGCGTCGAGCCGGTGCCCAAATCGATTTCAGAGGTCCAGCTCTGCGGAAAAGCGGCGTTGACACACAGCCAACTCAGGATCAAGACAGCGCGGATGAAATGCAGTCTCATAGCAGCGTTCCTATGATCAATACTAAGTGGATTAAAGTGATGCAACCTGTCACTTTTAGGCTGATGAATGCTTAAAATTCGATAGAACTGTAACAGATCTTGGACATAACGTGGGAGCTTCCCTGGTCGTGAGGCGCCGGGTCCTTGGCGAGACGTTTTCCGTGAGGAATGTTAAGCTTGGCCTAAAAAGTTATGGATATATTACGGCTAGAGGGGCAAGGTTGCGGATTCGCATAAACACAAGATCGCGCTTACCGCATCATCAAAAAATGGGGCATTGATTTCTAGTCTGCAATCGAGGCCGCCACCTTTTGAATAAAACAGAGGGCGTTTCAGCTTTTTAAAGATTCAAAAACGCCACAGCAGTTCACTCTTTTCAGAATGAAAATTTTATAGCCCGATCGCAACCAACCTCGCAAGTTTTACATCCTCAGATTTCGTTTGATTTCCCAATACCAAAACACACTGCCCATCTTTCTTGCCACAACTTCTATATTTTCTATCTGTTGCAAATTTTGAAAACAAGCGCCATTTTCCTGGCATTGCCCTTGCCTTTCCAGCAGATGTTCGCACGGCTTGGCGGGATGCAAAACGGAATGCACGACCCCGGGAAATTGTTCGAATTTTTCCGAGGTGTGCAGCAGAAGGCTTTTGATTCAGGAACCGTAACTCAGGAATGACGTTTGGATTGCTGTGCAACAACAGGATTCTCCCGAACAGGAGCAGGAATAGCGGCTCGCCCGCCTCGGGACATCATCCCCTTGCGCCAACAACGCATTGGGCGAGCCGTTTCTTTTCCAGGATGATCATGATCGCGACGCGCAGCCGAGGCAAATCCTATGGATCATCGCAAACGTTTTATCGGCAAAGTCGTTTTATTTTGGAACGGCGCACAATTGCCGACAGATTTTTTTTCCGACTATCACAAGAGCCGGCTGATCTTCATTGCGGAAACGGAAGTGCCGCACGGCCAGGGACGGAAGATCATTTCAACCGCGCCGCAGCTCGTGGATTTGCTGCAGGCGCATCGCCGGAATGTCGAATCATTTTATCACGGAGGAGAAGCATGACAATCACATCCAGGTTTTTCATGCTGGCGACGGCGTTGCTTTGCCTTGCGCTGGCCGAACAGGCGCAGGCGCAAACACGCTTGGGCTTGCGCGGCGGCGTTTATTTGGATCAAGATGAGGCTTTTGTCGGCGCACACCTGGCGCACCGGATGCAACGCAATCTGCGCTTCGCCCCGAATTTCGAGTATGTGTTGATCGAACAAGGCTCGCTCTACACCATCAATGCCGATTTTCTTTATGATTTGCCCGGGCGCAGCAGCACGGTTCTCTGGCTTGGCGGCGGATTGGGGCTGAGCCGCTTTTCGTTTGAAGATTTCAGCAACAATGATGTCGGGCTGAATCTGTTGATGGGCGCGAGCTTCGGTCGCGGCCCGGCCACCCCATTTTTGCAGGTTAAAGTGATGGTGATGGATGAAACGCAATTGGTGTTGGGCGGCGGCATAACGTTTTGAAGCAGGAGCATGAATCATGAAACGAACAGGCTGGATCATAATTTTTGTGATGATTCTTTTATTTATCGTGGCCGGCGCTTATAGCAAGCAGGAAGAACGCGCGAAACAACGGCAACAGGATGAAATCGAACAAATCGGAAAAGAATTGGACCGGCTAACGCTGCGCGCTCAAAAAATGGCGGATCGGCTCGAACAAGCCAAAATCAGGTTGGCGCAATAGCCGGCGGCGCGGCAAAACAGTGGTTGTAAAGGCGGATTAGAATTTTTATATTGCCCTGCCTTTCAGGTGAAGCCCGGCACGTTCTGTATAAATTCTATTTTGATGAGGAGTGCATCATGATCAAGAAAACCATTCTGGTAATGGCGGTTAGTCTGATGGTTGCGGGCCAAGCCGGCGCGCAGAGCATTAAACTCGGGCCGCAAGCCGGCTATCAAAAAGCCAAAGACGCGGACAACGGCAAGCTGATGGCGGGCGCGACGCTGCGCCTCAAACTCTCGTCGATGCTGGGAATCGAGGGCGCGATCAATTATCGTGGAGAAAAATATTCCGACGGCGCTTTGACGGTGCGGAGCTGGCCGGTGCAAGCTTCGGCGTTGATCTATCCGCTGCCCCTTGTGCACGGCACCATCGGAACCGGCTGGTATAACACGACGCTCGATTATGATCAGAGCAAGGCGGGCTACGCCAACTTCGATGATGAAACCACGCAAAAAATTGGCTGGCACTTCGGCGGCGGAATTGATTTGCCGGTGGGCAAGAGTTCCACGCTGACGGCCGATATTCGTTACGTTTTCCTCGATTATAATTTTGATGCGCTTCCCGGCAGCGCCAACTTAGACAGCGATTTCTACATGATCAGTGTGGGGTTGTTGCTGGGGCTGTAGTCTGGCCTTATTTCAGGCGGAAGGAAATAATCACTGGGCTGCCGTTTTGCGGCAGCCTTTCTTTTTTACCGATATACAGCCAACTTGCCGAAACGCGCGTGGATGAGTCGCAGCAAGGCGGCGGTGAGCGGCTCTAAAGTTTGCCGCGGACAACGCGCCTCACGCAGGATTTGTTTGAGCTTCCGCCGCATCTCGCGTTGCACGCTTTCCTTCATGTTCCAGTCCACGATTGCCAGCTCGGGCGCGATGGCTGCCAGCATGGCATTGGCCATGGCGCGATGCTCCTCGCGGCGTTGCGCCTGCGCGGCGGCCTCGGTCGCGAGAAATTTTTGCAACACGCCAAAAAATGCGAAGGCTTCCTCAGAAAGGTCAAGGGCGTTCGCTTGCGCCGCGGGTCCGGCGCGCAAACACGCAATCTCCCCCCACAGTTTTTTCAAAGTTGTTTGATCATCGCTCAGGCCGTGTTGCCGCTCGCGCATAATCTGCTGCGTGCGCTGCTGCAAGCCTTCATAAAACGCGGGATCGCGCGCCAAGTTGATGGTGATTTCGTGCAACAGCGCATGCTGCACTCGCGCAATCTGCGCCAGCGGTGAAGCGAGATTGTTGACTTCCTGGTCAAAAGATTCCGCATAAACCGAAACATACTCTTTGATGCTAAGCCCCGGCACCTCGGCGATGAAATTTTCCAAGGCCTGCCGCACTTTGGGGCTGACTTGGGCGCGCGACAAATTCTCATCAAGATAAAAACTCGCGGCTTCCTGCCGCACAGCGTCGAGCCATTTGGCGTCGTCGAGCAGGTTGCGCGCTTCGGCATGCGGCAGCAGTTGATCCAAAAGTCTTCCCAACGCGCGCCAGGCGCGCGCGAACGCTTGGCGCGTATCTTCCGTCTTCAACGCCAGCAACCACGGCTCGGTTGACCAGCGCGAGAGATGCCTTTCAAAAAATCCCAAGGCCGCCAGCCGGGCGCGCTGCAATTCGGCAAAAGAACTTTCCGCAAAGCGGGGCGCGAGAACCGCATGCAAATCCGCCGGATTCAATGCCGGCGGCATCTTGTGCCTCACCCCCCAATAATCCACCAATAAACCGTAGGTTTTGTGCTCGCCGGAAACGCGCATCGTCAGATTGACAAGCTGCAATAACTTCTGCTCCCCGGCCGGCTGATCAAGATAGATTACTTGCAAATTCGGCGCAGCAGACGAAAGCGGTATCGGCTTGCTCGTAATAAAAATTGCGACAGCGTCGTTGTCAAAACGGCTGCGGTGAATAACCTTTTCAGGGACCGGGAGTTGCTTGAAAAAAGCCGGTGCGATTTCTTCATTGTCGGGAGAATCGGTGAGCACGGCGACACGTTTGGGCAGCTTTGCAACAAGCTCGTCATAATATCCCAACGCGGCTTCATCATCAACAGCCAGTAAAATGGCCTTGTCGCCATTGGCAGCCACATTTTGTTCATAATGCTCGAACACATTCTGCGCAATCGCCGCAAGGCGATCTTCTGCCTTGGCGGCGCGTAAATCATCTGGATGAAGCGGCTCTTCGGCGTGCGCATGAGCCGGTGCTTCTTTCCAAACATGCCGCTCCGGCAAGCGCGGCTCATACTTCGCAGGAACCAGCAAGCCCTCTTGCTGCGCTTGACGGAGTGTGAAAACGTGAATGTAATCGCGGAGAAGTTGTCCGCTTGCCGGGGTTGGCAGCGAAACAATCAAGCCGGCATGCGGCAGCGCACGGTGGATTTGTTCGTGCAAGCCTTCGTTATGATACGTTTCATCCAATAACACCAAAAGAGCCGGCGCAGCAGAATCTGCCGGCTTGTTGGCCGATTGCGCCAGCGCGCCAAGTTCAGCTTGCAGAGTCTTGGCAGTCGTCAGGATTGTTGCGCCGTTATTGTCATGCACGATTTTGGCCAGGGCGCTTTTTGCCCTCAGCGGCGGCAGCAAGCCATGATGTTGAAACGTCTGCTCGATCTCGCGCGGCAGTTTTTCACAATCCGAAATAATCAACAAAGTCGCTTCGGAGATCCGTTGTACGCGACGCAGTTTCAGCGCCAGCGCGCAGAGTGTCAGGATTCTTCCAACGCCAAGCGGATGCCAAATAAAACCGGCACGTTGTGATTCATTCTCATCTAACGGCATTATCCGCTGAACGGCATGTTGCACGGCTTGAAATTGATGATTGAGAGCGATCTTTTTTTGCAGGACGCCCGCGTCATGCTCAAAGAAAATAAAATGCCGGATCATCTCCAAAAGATTCGCCGGAGCCAGCAGCCCGGCAACGAGCAGATCGCTGGAGGTGGGGAGATCGTTCGGGCGCGCCGACAAAAATTGAAGCCGGGCGCGCAATTCCTCGAAGCTCAACGGAAACGGGTCGCGCCAATGATGCAACTGTTTGCCGGCAGCGCCGAGAGTGCCGTAGACAGCCTCATTCTGTTGCAGCGCAACGACGAATTGGATGAAATCAAACAGGCGGGGAAAGCCGGGCGCGCGTTGCAGCGCTTGCAGTCGCGCCACACTCTTTTCCGCGCCGCCGGCGGGTTCGTCTACTTCGAGAACGACCAGCGGAATGCCATTGACAAAAATAACCAAATCAAGCGCTGCCGCGCCGGTGAGGCCCTCCACGCGCAATTGCTCCACGATCAAAAAATCATTTTGCCCGGGGTCATCAAACGCAAAATAACGCGGCAGCGCCTGACCGGTAGCGGTGGTGTTCCCAGAACGAATAAGTTGGCGATGAATATGTTGCCCGCGTGAGAGCAGGGAAGGCGTTTGCGGAGCCATCAACTCGGATAGTGCCTGCGCGGCCTCGTTGTCACGCAACTGGGGATTGAGCGACTTGAGCGCAGCCAGCAGGCGCGGGGCCAGCAGAACGTCACGGGCGCTTGCGCGTTCCGCATTGAAACTCGCGCTGGCGCCATGCGCATATTGGTAGCCGAACGCTTCGGTAAGCAGATCGATAACCGCGCGCACGGCGTCGAAATAGTCCGGAGAGGTGAGGCTCATGGCATGCGTAATCGAAAATAAACGATGCCGCGGGGACTACAATCCCAGATTCGTTGCTTTCGGTTTTTCGCCGCTGTAATCATAAAAGCCTTTGCCGCTTTTTTTGCCGTGCAGGCCGGCCAGCACCATTTTGCGCAGCAATGGCGGCGGCGCATACTTGGCCTCGCGATACTCTTCGAACATGATGTTGGCGATGTAATACGTCGTGTCCAGGCCGACGAAATCGAGCAGGGTGAGCGGGCCCATGGGATAGCCGCAGCCGAGCATCATGCCCTTGTCGATATCCTCGATCGAAGCGACGCCGTTTTCCACCGCGCGAATGGCGTCGAGCAAATAAGGCACGAGCAGAAGGTTGACCACGAAGCCCGAGTTGTCTTTGCAGGCAATCGGCTCTTTGCCCAGCGTTTTCGCAAACGCAAAAGCCGCATCGAATGTCGCCTGGCTGGTGGCAATGGTGCGCACGACTTCGACGAGTTTCATCAGCGGCACGGGGTTGAAGAAATGCAAACCGACAAAGCGGTCCGGACGTTTCGTGGCGGCTGCCATTTCAGTAATCGTCAAAGACGAGGTGTTGCTGGCAAAAATCGTATGCCCCGGACAGAGGCGATCCAATTCACCGAACAGCTCTTTTTTCAGGGCGATGTTTTCAACGGCCGCTTCGATGACAATATCCGCGTCTTTCAAATCCGCCAGGCGCGTTGTGCCGGAAAGGTTGGCGAGCACGGCTTTCTTTTGCTCGTCCGTCACTTTGCCCTTGGCCACACCTTTGCTCAGGAAATCTTCAATTTTACCCAAGCCTTTCTTGAGCAACTCGTCATTCACTTCGCGCACAATCGTCTGGTATCCGGCTTGCGCACTGATTTGCGCGATGCCCGAGCCCATCAGACCACAACCAACGATGCCGACGGTTTTCATGCTGGTCTCTCCTTTCGAATCTAAATAAAAAATGCCAGGCGCTGCGTCACGTCCGGCATTCAGATTGATGCGAAATTTTGTGCTTCGCTTTAAGAGGCTTTGGCCGCCAGTTTGTTGCGGAACAGCGCCAAGCGCGATTTTTGATTCGCCGCTTTGTTGGGGTGAATAACGCGTTTGCGCGCCATTTTATCCAGCAACGCAGATACTTCTTTATAAGATTGTTCTGCCGCGGCCGGGTCGGTCGCAGCCAAGACTTTCTTCGTTAAAGTTTTCAACGCCGAGCGCTGGCTGCGATTGCGCGCGTGCCGGACTTTGTCTTGGCGAATACTTTTTATCGAAGCGGAATGATGTGCCATGATTTTCCTGATTGCTTGATTTGAGCTATTTATTTTCAAAAACGAGCGCCAATATATAAAACAGGGCTTCGAATGTCAACAGGAAACTTCGAAGCTATCCCTTTAATTTTCAGAATCCATGATGATCTTGCCCAATGTTTCGGCGCGCCGGTTTTGGCTGCGCAAGACTGCCGCTTCCTTCAACTCGTAGGCGATGCGTGGAAAGGCATACTGCACCTGCCCCTCCGCGGAAACCTCGGTGTCGCCGGGCAAATCGAGTGCGAGTTCTCGCAACATACTTTCGACCACGTTCGCTGACAGCTGTTCTTCCTTTGCGCCGGTGTTCACTATTTTGTGAACCTGCGCCGCCGTTTGTGGATTTCCGTTTTCCTGATAAATGGCTTTGAAGATGCGTTTGCGAATATTGTTGTGGTAGCGCTGCCGCCGCGCTTTTTGGATCTTAAACCAGCGCAACAGCGGAATCGCAAAAAAAAGCAACGAAAAGACCAGCGGAATCCAGCCGAGCAACAGATAAGCAGCAAACTCATGCGCCGCAATCCACTCCCCCAAGCCGGGCAGCATGTCCGCCGGACCGCCCGGGGCCGTGAGCGCCGGAAGCAAATTCGTCAGCATGTAGAATGCAAAAATGAGATTGAAGGCGTTCATGAGGATAATGGCAAGGTTGCGTCCCGGGGAATTATCGGCCAATTGATAGTCCGGCTCGTATTCATCCCAATAATGCACGATTTTGTAGGATTCCGTCTTGTCCAAGCCGCGCAGCAAATCGTCGAACTGGCCGTACATCACGCCGTTGTCGCTGACTTTGACCTCGCCTTGAAAACGCGCGAGGCAATCCGTGAGAAAGGTTTCCGCTTGCGGGAAATTCCAGCCGGCCAGCGCGCACAGCTCGGAAGTCACGATGATGCCGTTTTGTTTGCGCAAATAGGCCGCGACTTCTTTATGATTGTGCAGGGGATCGCTTTCCACGCGCGCCGGCCCGAAGACGAAATCATAAACCGAAGCGATGAAGCTTTTCTTGTTCTCATTAAGCGGCGAGGGCTTCGGCTGGTATTGGCGATAGGGATAACCGCGGCGATCGGTGCGATACAACACTGTTCCGGTGTTCGTGTGCCAGCGAAAAATCGAAGCAAAAATATTGCCCAGCGTTTCCAGCGAGGGCCCGCGCACCTTGCCGTCTTTCTTCCCGGCACTCATCGCCAGTATCAGCGCGATGAGGATGATCACGAAAATGACAAAATAAACCACGAGCGTAACGGCAATCCATGCCTTGTAAATAAGGGTGAACGCCTGCCACAAGCGTTCACGCACTTGCGCCATTTTTTCTTCGAATGTTTTCTCCCCGCGGCGCAACAGGTTTTTGCCAAAGTCATAAATCAGATCGCCGTTTTCCGTGACTTGCAAGCGGCAAACATATTTTTTGATCAATTCATCGAGCGCATGGCGCGCGTCATCAACATACAAGCCCGTCAATGCGGCGGCTTCGTTTAGGGTGAAATGGCGCTGACCCTTGTGCAGCTTTTTTTCCAGAATAGCGGCTGGCTCTTTTGTTACCGCGGCAGTCATATGTCTCGGTTCTTGTTGTTTATCTGTGCGGGAAATTCATATAAACCAAATTCAAAAATTGCTTCTGCGTCACAACAAATCAAAATACTTTGTGCGTTCCCACTCTGTAATCGTGCTGATATACTTTTTCCATTCGGCGCGTTTGATGGCGGCGTAGACATGAACGAAATCTTCGCCGAGGAGTTGCATGATTTTCGGCGCGGCGTGCAGCTCCTCCAGCGCGGCGTGCAAATCGCGCGGCACGGTTGACGGCAATTCATAGGCATTGCCGGTGATTGGCGCTTGCGGCGCCAGCTTTTCCTGCAAGCCCAGCCAGCCAATGGCCAATGCGGCTGCGATGACGAGATAAGGATTGCCGTCCGCGCCAGGAATGCGATTTTCGAGACGGCTGGCGCTGCCCTCGGCGGCAGGCACACGCAAGGATACCGAGCGATTATCGCGCCCCCAGGAAGCGTTGATGGGCGCATAGCTGCCGGGGCGCAGGCGTTTGTAACTGTTGATATGCGGCGCAAAAAAGGCCATGGCCGGTTTGAGATAGTGCTGGCAGCCGCCGATAAAGTGTTGCAACGGCAGCGGCAATTCATTCGCCGCCGGCGTTCCTGCAAAAACATTCATCATCTCCTGCCACAAGCTGATATGCAAATGAAAACTCGATCCGGCAGAATCGGCGAACGGTTTTGCCATGAAGGTGGCGTGATAGCCCATCTGCGCCGCGGTTTCCTTCACCATGTTGCGAAAAAGAAAGGTATGATCGGCCATGCGCAACGCGTCGGCGTAGCGCAAATTGATTTCGAACTGGCCGGGCGCATATTCCGAGAGCGTGGCTTCCAGGGCAAGGCCCATGGCCGCGGCATTCGTTTCGAATTGTTCCAACACCTTTTCAACCGACACCAGGTGCAGAATGCTGTAGGCTTGAGTACCGCTCGTGGTGGGCAGGCGCGTATCGGCGTGCAACAAATAAAATTCCAATTCGGAGGCAACCTGGGCGGTGTAGCCGGCTTGCGCAAACCGGGCGAGAATCTTTTTGAGAATGAAGCGGGGATCAGCGAAGAAGGGTTGGCCTTGGGCGACAAACGCATCAACGATCACTTGCGCGGTGTGTTCCTTCCACGGCACCAGCATGAGGGTGTCGAGATCCGGCACCGCATGATAATCGGGATCGCCGTGTTCCCACAACAAACCGGTTTCCGCGATCGTTTCGCCTTCAATATCCATCGCAAAAATGGATTGCGCAAAGCCAATGCCGTTTTCGATGGATTTCAGAAAAATCTCGGCTGGAACATTTTTGCCGCGCATCAAGCCGTTTTGATCGGCAAAAACCAATCTTATTTTTTTGATGCCGTGTTTGCGAATGAAGTCTTCGGCTTTTAGCCTGTTTTCAGCCATATCTATTCCGCTTCAGTCACAGCAGGTTCAAACCTGTTTATGCGCCATGACAGCCGCAACAAAATTTTTGAAAATACTCAAGGAGAAATCATCGGCTTGCCAGAGACGCTCAGGGTGCCACTGCACCCCAACAACATGGTGCTGCGCGAGATTATCGTTTTGGAATGCTTCGATCAAGCCGTCTTCCGACCAGGCAATGGGCGCCAAACCTTTCCCCAATTCTTTTACGGCTTGATGATGCAAACTATTGACCGGCGCCGTTTTTTCCACAGCAGCATGATTCAAAATTGTTTGCGGCGCGAGGCGAACCTCGTGCGCGAAAGCTTCCGGCGGCTCTTCCACATAATGCTTGACGTCGGAGGGCTGCTGGCTGGGCAAATCTTGAATCAGCGTGCCGCCGCGATAGACATTGAGTGTTTGAAAGCCGCGGCAAATGCCCAGCACCGGTGTATGCTCTGCGTGCGCGCGATCGAGCAACAGCCAATCAAAACGATCGCGCGTTTCATTCACCGGGCCGAGCCGGGGATGCGGCGCTTCGCCGTAGCGTTTCGGATCGAGATCGGTTTGGCAGCCGGATAAAATCAGGCCGTCGAGCAACGGCCAAATGTGATCGACATAATCCTGCTCTGCAATCAATGGCAGCATGACAGGAATGCCGCCGCCGGCGTAGATCGCTTCAGTGTATTTATAGGACAACCGGTAATAAAACTGATCCGGCAGTTTTTGCATTTGAATGCCGATCACCGGCTTGGACATGTTGCGAACTCGTTGCTTGTGACTCGGATTGTTGGTTCCCGTGACGCGCTTTGTACGCATACTTAAACTTGCTTCAACTCGACTGTGACCTTCTCGGCGACGTTTGCGATGGCATAATAGCCGTTGCGTACCGGCCCGCAATTGACAATTACCGTGCCGTTAATTTCATCAACGCCGCGCGCTTCGTGAATGTGGCCGCAAACGATTAAAGCCGGCCTGACGTCATCCATCCACTTGCGCACCGCGGTGCTGCCCAGATGTTTTCCGGAGGCATTGCGATCCACTTGCGTTTGATGCGGCGGCGGATGCGTCAGCATGATGAAACGCGGCAAGCCCTGCGCTTGGATGTGGCCCTCTGCCAAAAAGCCGTACAACTCTTTTTCGGTAAATTCATACATGTCGCCGCGCCAGGGCGGCATAGCCGAGAGACCGAAGAACCCGAAACCGTTGAACGCCTGGCCGCGCCGGTGCAGTGAAACGCCGCGACGCAACAGCATCTCATCGATCTCCGGACTGTCGCAATTGCCGGCGACGGCAAACACTTGCGGACAATAGAGCAGCGCGATGTCCAGCAGGCGTTCGGCCTCTTGCGGCGGGCCAAAATTGGTGAAATCACCGCCGATCAACAACGCGTCCGGCTCCGGCTCGCGCTGTAGAATTTTTTCAAATGGTGCGCTCGCGCCATGAATATCCGAGAGGCATAAAAGTCGCATATGGTCTCTTCATTTTTCAGTTGAAATGTTTTTTGGGCGGGCGCAATATAGTGAGAATTGGCAGGTGAGTCAATTGCAAATTCCAGCGCCAGGGCATTTCTCTTGACATTCGGGCATGCGTTTGATACATTCGCGCGGTGCTGTTGAAAATCATTCACCCAAACTGCGCTTCTTGCTCAACGCTTGCCTATGCCATCCGACACTCTTCGCCTCAACAAAATGATCTTTCATGCTTATCACGGTTACTGGGAAGAGGAGCGCCACGTCGGCCAGCGTTTTGAGGTCGACGTCGAGTTACCCATCGATGTCACACAAGCGGCGGGCAGCGACAACATTCGCGATACGGTCGATCTTTATAAAGTTTATCAAACCGTCGAACGTGTGGTGACGAAAAACACCTTCAAGCTGGTCGAAACGCTCACGCACGCAATCGCCGATACCTTGTTGCGGGAATTCCACCTGCCGCAAGTGCATGTGCGCGTGCGCAAGCCCAATTCGCCGGTGCCCGGCATCAGCGACGGCATCGAGGTCGAGATTCATCGCGCGCGCGCCGCGCAAGGATAGATTGGCATGGCATCACCTTCACCGGCGGGCATGCTTTTCGAGAACGTTTTTATCGGCCTGGGTTCGAACCTCGGCGACCGGGAGCAGCACTTGCACGACGCGCGGGAAAAGTTGCGCGCCCATTCTGCGATCGAACTGCGGCAACAATCTGCGCTTTATCATACCGCTCCGGTGGGCTTGTTCGACCAGCCGGAATTTCTCAATCAGGTCATTGAAATTGCGACGCGTTTGACGCCGCAAGCGTTGCTGTACACCGTGCTGCAAATCGAACGGGAACTGGGCCGGGTTCGTGAAAGAAAATGGGGGCCGCGCACGATTGATTTGGACATACTCGCGTTCGGTCGGATGCGCGTCAATACCGCGGAGTTGAGGGTGCCGCATCCGGAAATTCGCCGCCGCCGTTTTGTGCTCGCGCCCTGGGCCGAAATCGCGCCGGACTTCAAACCGCCGGAGAGCGAACAAACGGTGGCCGAGTTGTTGGCTTGCTGTGAGGACAAATCCGCAGTGCATGTTTGATTCACTTTGACTCAGAGGGTCGTGTGCGTCTTCAGTATATTGCCATCGAAGGCGTTATCGGCGCCGGCAAAACCAGCCTGGCCCAAAAAATTTCCGAGCGCTACGGCGCACGCCTGTTGCTGGAGCAGCACGAAGAGAATCCGTTCCTGGCGGATTTCTACGAAGACGCGCGCCGCTTTGCCTTCTCGACGCAAATGTTCTTTTTGCTCAGCCGCTATCGCCAACAACAAGAACTGCCGCAACGCGATTTATTTCATGACTTGCTGGTGGCGGATTACATCTTTCAAAAAGATCGCATCTTTGCCACGCTCACCCTCGAAGAGCGTGAGATGTCGCTTTACGACAAGGTTGCGCGCCTGCTCGAACGCGACGTCTTAAAACCAGATCTGGTGATTTATCTGCAATCGAGCACGGAACGTTTGATGGCGAACATTCACATGCGCAACCGGCCTTATGAACGGGCAATGAGTGAAGAATACATTCGCAGCTTAAATGAAGCGTATAATCATTTTTTTTTCAACTACACCGAGACGCCGCTGCTGGTGATCAACGCCACCAATATCGATTTTGTCAAGCGCGAAAGCGATTTTGAAGATTTGCTCGCGCAGCTCAGCCGCCCAATTTCAGGCGTGCAGTATTATTCACCGCCACGGTGAATCAACTGGCAATTAACTCGACTATGTCGCATTCTATAATCACCGCAGTGGCGCGGAGATCGCAGAGTAAGATGTATTAGAATTCCCCGCGAACTCTGCCTCTCAGCGGTGAATCTGACATAGTCAAGTCAAATATTAATTCTACATAGACACTTTCGAAATCATTGCCCGCGAAATACACGAAAAGACGCGAAAAGCCTTCTTAGTGTTATTGGCGGATCTTAGCGTAATCTGACTAAGTGGAATTGACCATTAACCATTGTTATGTTGTCTACCGGTTCGTTCGTGAAACGCTTTGTGATCGCTGACATGATTCAAATCGCAATGGCGATTTGATTGAACAGGCTTAACGTGAGTTACCATCATGTTTCGTTTAATTTTTTGGGCCTTGCTCTGTTATCTGGCCTATCGTGTTTTGCGCGTGTTGCTCCGGCAAAACCGCGAAACTACCTCGACGCCGATTCAAGGCGAGCACCAGAATCAGCCGTTGGATCTCTCGAAGATGGATGTGGAAGACGCTAAATTTCAAGAGGTCAACAAAAAGCAGACGTGAACACGCTGGTCGGCGCGCGGTCGCCGGAAACGGCGAGGAAACCGAAGCACGTTCAGCCGAGTCGCGCCGCGTTGATACTGGCCTGTCACGTCGAGCCGGGAAATGATGCGAACCTACTTGCGAATTCTGGGCTACCTGCGGCCTTATCGGTTTGCGCTGGCCGGCTCGATGGTGTGTATTTTATTTTTCACGCTGTTGAGCAGCGCCTCCCTGTTTTCCATTCTGCCGTTTCTCGATGTGGTTTTTTACGGGGCGGATAAAACCGAGCTGACCAGCGACTCGGCGGCGCGCGCGCCTCACTTGCCTGCGGCGCAACCCCTGGCCGATGCCCGCCAAAAAGTGATGCAGAAATTCTACAGCCTCGTTCTCGGTGAAAATCAAAAAAGCACGCTGGTGCGGCTCTGCGGCTTGATCATTCTGCTCGTCTGCGGCAAGAATCTTTTTGATTATCTGCAGGCCTATTTGATGGCGCGCGTCGAGCAGGGCGTGATCAGGGATGTGCGCAACGATCTCTATCGCCACCTGCAACAACTCTCGCTGAGTTATTTCAATCAAAACCGCACGGGCAACCTCATTTCCCGCATCACCAACGATGTGACGCTGGTGAACAACGGCGTATCCGCCAGCTTCGTTACGCTCATCAAAAATCCGCTGTTGATATTGGCATATCTCGGCATGGCTTTTTTTCTGAGTTGGAAGCTCACCCTTGCAGCCTTGCTCATCGTGCCGTTGAGCCTGGCGGTGATCGGCAGCCTGGGCGCGCGCCTGCGCCGCGCCTCGCGGCAATCGCAAACCAAGATGGCGGATTTGACCTCGATCTTGCATGAAACCATCAGCGGCGCGCGCGTGGTGAAAGCCTTCGCCATGGAGGATTTCGAAGTGCGCAATTTCACGCGCGAGTCGCAGTCCTATTTTCAAACAGTGCTGCGCGTGACCCGCATCAGCCGCCTAGCCGGCCCGATTACCGAATCGCTCGGAGCGATGGTGGGTGTCGGAATCTTGTGGTTCGGCGGACAACAGGTGCTGGCAGGCGGCGCGCTTTCTCCTTCGGAATTTTTGTTGTTTCTGCTTGCCATCTTTTCCGTAATGCAGCCGGTGAAAGAGTTGTCGACTGTGGGCAGCCGCTTGCAGGAAGCGATGGCTGCCGGCGAGCGCATCTTCAGTGTGCTGGATACACAGCCGGAAATTATTTCGTTGCCCGGCGCAGTGAAAATTGCGGGTTTCAAACAGAACATTCGTTATGAAAATGTTTCTTTCGCGTATGAACAAAACCCGGTTCTGCAAAATATCGATTTCGAAGTGTGCAAGGGCGAGATTCTCGCGATCGTCGGACCGAGCGGCGCGGGCAAGTCAACGCTGGTGGATTTGTTGCCGCGCTTCTACGATCCCGCCGCCGGACGTATTATGATCGACGGCCTCGATCTGCGCGAAATCGACGTCAAAAGCCTGCGGCGATTGATGGGCATCGTCACGCAAGAGACGATCTTGTTTCACGGTTCGGTGCGCAGCAACATCGCTTACGGCCTGAGCGAGATTCCCGAGGAGAAATTGCGCGACGCCGCGATCGCCGCCAATGCGCATGGTTTCATCATGGAGTTGCCGCAGGGCTATGACACGCTCATCGGCGAGCGCGGCCTCAAGCTTTCGGGCGGCCAGCGCCAACGCCTGGCCATCGCGCGCGCGTTGCTGAAGAACCCACCGATCCTGATTCTCGACGAGGCAACTTCGGCGCTCGACAGCGAGAGTGAGATGTTGGTGCAGCAAGCAATCGAACGGCTCATGGCGAATCGAACTTCATTCGTTATCGCGCATCGCCTCTCCACGGTTTTGCATGCGCACAAGATCATCGTGCTCGATCAAGGGCGGCTGGTGCAAGCCGGCACGCATGAGGAATTGTTGCAGCAAAGCGGGATTTATCAGAAATTGTATCGCATGCAGTTTCGGGCGTGACGCATGTCGTCGTGCGTTCAGGCGCACGCCTTTGATCCATTGGGCTTGATCTATTCGTTGGAAAAATTTTCAGAGATATGCCATCATTGAAAGGCTGAACGTCTACTGCAAAAGGAGCAATCATGCGCGAAGTGATCAAAACCTCGTCGGCGCCGGCCGCCATCGGGCCGTACAGCCAGGGCATTCGAGTTTCTGCGGGAAAGATGCTGTTTACTGCGGGCCAGGTGCCGCTCGATCCCGCCACCGGCCAAATGGTTACCGGCGACATCAAAGCGCAAACCCGGCGTGTGCTCGAAAACGTCAAAGCGATTCTGCATGCCGCCGGCGCCTCATTTGAGAATGTCGTGAAAACCACGGTCTTCATGACGGATTTAAACGAGTTTGCCGCGATGAACGAAGTCTACGCCGAATTTTTCTCCACGAATCCGCCGGCGCGCAGCACGGTGGAAGTGCGCGCCCTGCCGAGAGGATGCAAGGTGGAGATCGAAACGATAGCGATTATTGGATAAAGAATTAAATTGAGTCGTTAAAGCCATTCACCAAGGCGCTCACAATGGAAACACTTCGAAAAATTGCCACGATCAAAAGCAATGCAATTGTGTTGAGCGAATTGGCAAATGGGAAAACCAGGAAGTCGAAGTCATCGTGCTGCTCTTGTCGAATCAACAGTCAAAACATTCACACCCCCCGCTGAAAAACGCCCTGTTCAAATTTGCAGGCGCGGGTGTGAGACAGTTTACCGACACTTCTTTGCGAGTCGACGAGTTGATTTATGGCAAATGATCCCATAAGCCGGACAAGCCGGAACCAAAAGAAAAATTTCCAACGGATTGAAAAACCCAACGGATGAGAGAGCTGAATCAGTTGGGTTCTTCAATCCGTTGGGAAAAATCTTTGCTTTTTTTGCAACGATTCAACTATAAAGAGACTAGTGGTCGATGCAAGCGCTTTCTATGCGTTGTTTGATAAATGTGACAGCCCGCACGCTCATGCAGTTCAGGCTTGCAATCTGCGTCCGAGCAGCGGGCCACTTCAAAGCATGTTTTGGATAAATTGATAACCTTGTTGCGCGTTCGAAATTTTGAGGTGACGCAGTTTCAAAGTTTTATTTGCTCGCTTTGGAAAGAAGAAGCTTGCCGAATACTCAGAGTGACATCAGATATTGATCTGGAGGCTTGGGAGACGATGCAAAAATTTGCCGATCAGAGGCTCAGTTTCACGGATTGTCCTTCGTTTGTGCTTATGAAGCGGCTCAACCTTACAAAAGCTTGTTCTTTGGACACAGGCTTTCGAATAGCTGGTTTTGAGCTTGTGATCTAATTGATCTATTCCAGGCATTGTTGGTTATGCTATGAAAGCCATGCCCGTGATGAAATTTCTTTTGTGCCTTCTCATTTTCTGCTCGAATGCCTTCTCGCAAGCCGTTTCCTCCGATTCTTTGAGAGACGTCTCGACGCAGAAGCAGCAGATAAAAAGCCCCTCGGGCGCGGCTTTGCGTTCGCTGGTGATTCCCGGCTGGGGGCAATACTACAACGGCAAAAAGGTCAAAGCCGCTCTGGCGTTTGCGGGTGAGGCAGGCTTGCTGGGCTTTGCACGGCATTGGAACAGCAAGATGAACGACGCCGAGCGGGCAAATCGCCCGACCAGCAAGCTGCAATACGAAGATTGGCGCAACGGCTGTTATTGGGGCCTGGCGGCGTTGATCGTCTACAGCATGCTCGATGCCTACGTTGATGCGCAGTTGTCGGATTTTGACGAGTCGCCTGTACTCGGGGCGGAATTTCACCCGCCCCGCGCGCCGGTGTTTGCATTGCGCGTGCAAATTCGCCTTTGAATTCTTAACGAGAATCGCTAAAATGGCCCTTCGTTTGATGATGCTGGTGTTTGTTGCATTATTGCCGGGCTTCACGTTTGCGCAAATGCCGGCGGCGGATAGCAGTGTAGTCAATGATCAGCGCGCCAGCGATTCCTGGTTCGGCAAAGACAAGGCTGATCATTTCATCTTGAGCGCGGCGCTGACGGCGGCGCAGTACTATGCGTTGCATCGCGAACTGGAGATGCCCTCGCGCCGCAGCCTGCAAGCGGCTGCCCTCAGCACGGTGGTAATTGGCGCCGCCAAAGAAATTTATGACGCCACTGCGCGCAAGCGTTTCGTGAGCAAAAAAGATTTGATCGCAGATGTTTTGGGAATCGCCTTGACTGTTGTGTTGATCCATAAATAAGGCTTTTGAAATTTTCGTATGAACGTTAGTGCAACCTCCTCCTCCAGCGCGCTTGACAAGCCGCGCTCGAATTGCGCCATTGTCGGCGCTTACGGCAACCGTGAAGCGGCCAAGCTGGTATATCTCTCGTTGTATGCTTTGCAGCATCGCGGCCAGGAAAGCTCGGGCATCGTGTCAAGCGACGGCGAGCATTTGCACCGCCATGCCGGCATGGGATTGGTCACCAATGTTTTTGCCGATGAGAAAATATTCGAGCGCCTGCCCGGCAAAATCGCCATTGGGCACAATCGTTATTCCACCACCGGCTCGACCATGCTGCAAAATGCGCAACCGTTTCTCACCCATTTCAAGCACGGCGCGATGGCCGTCTCCCACAACGGCAACTTCACCAACGCGCGCACACTGCGCCGGCAGCTCGAAGATCAGGGTTCGATCTTTCAAACCACCAGCGACACGGAGTTGATTTTGCATTTGATGGCGAAGTCGCAAGCCAGCGGCATTGTGGAACGCATCAAAGACACGTTCAACCAGCTCAAAGGCGCATATTCTCTGGTAATTTTAACGCGCAATAAACTCATTGCCGTGCGTGATCCGCGCGGCT
Source organism: uncultured Cytophagia bacterium (assembly GCA_964457925.1). GTDB lineage: Bacteria > Zhuqueibacterota > Zhuqueibacteria > Zhuqueibacterales > Zhuqueibacteraceae > Coneutiohabitans. The sequence continues at coordinate 88,481 of CAYWGH010000007.1, read as the reverse complement.
GGCGGCCGCTGAACCTCGGGCGCAAACGCCAAACCTGGCTGATTGCCTCGGAAACCTGCGCCTTTGATTTGCTCGATGCCAAGTATGTTCGTGAAATCGAGCCGGGGGAGATTGTGGTTCTGGATCATCACGGCATGCGCTCCAACCGCTTGGATGAACAAGCCGCGCGCGCGGCGTGCATCTTCGAGTTTGTCTATTTTTCACGGCCGGACAGCAAAATTTTCGAAGAGAATGTCGATCGCGCGCGCCGCCGGCTCGGCAAGAATCTCGCCAACGAGCATCCGTCACAAGCCGACATGGTAATCGGCGTGCCCGATTCGTCGAATACTGCCGCTCTCGGTTATGCGCGCAACTCCGGCATCAAATATGAAATCGGCTTGATTCGCAATCATTACATCGGCCGCACGTTCATTCATCCCGATCAAAGCGTGCGCGATCTCAACGTGCGGGTGAAATTCAATCCGGTGAAGGGTGTGCTCAACGGCCGCCGCGTCGTGGTCGTGGAAGATTCCATCGTGCGCGGCACCACCCTGCGCAATCTCGTGCGGTTGCTGCGCCGCGCCGGCGCCAAAGAGATTCACGTGCGCATCAGCTCGCCGCCGATCGTTTCGCCGTGCTATTATGGCATGGATTTTCCCACGAAAGACGAATTGATTGCCGCGCACAAAAGCGTCAAGCAAATCAAGGATTATCTCGAAGTCGACAGTTTGGAATATCTTTCGCTGGAGGGTTTGCTCAAATCCGTGCCGCATGAAAAGGGCGGTTATTGTACCGCTTGCTTTACGGGCAATTATCCGCTCATCCCCGAGGATTTGATGGACAAGTTTGCGATGGATGACAAAAACGGCCAATTCGATGTCATCGTGAAGCGCGCCAAAAAACAAAATCAAAACGGGCTGGTAAAAATCACGCGCAAGCCCGCGGCTAAGCAAGCCGGCTAATGCCGCGGCCTTTATCCCCATAGGAAGTGGGATCATCGACATGAGGATCAAAAAAATCGTCAAGCTGTTGGATTATGTTTTTGTCCTGCGGCCAACCTTGTTTTTTCCGGTGTGGACGGTTTACGCCGCCGGCTATTTCGCCTTTCACCGTTTTGCGCCAAGCGGCATGAACGGCGCGACGAGCGGCATGTCGGGCGAATCGCTCACACTGCTGGTCTCGCTCAGCTTGCTGATGGGCGCAGCGTTTATTTTAAACCAGCTTTGCGATGTCGCCACGGACGCGCAAAACCACAAGCTCTTTCTCATCGCACACCGGCACATTTCACCGCGCGCCGCCTGGCTGCAAACAATCTTGCTGTCGGGCGCCGGCTTGCTGATCGCTTTTTATCACAATCATCTTGTCGGACTTCTGTTTCTTGTGATCTTTTTATTGACCGGCATTCTTTACAGCGTCGCGCCGTTTCAATGGAAAGATCGGCCGTTTCTGGGATTGTTCTCCAATGCCGGCGGTGCGCTGCTGATTTTTTCCGCCGGCTGGTGGTCGGTGGAAACAAGCCTGGGCATGCCAGTTCTGCATGCGCTGCCCTACATGCTCGCGGTCGGCGCAGTTTATTTATACACGACGCTGCTCGATCTCGACGGCGATGCCCGCACGCAGAAACTCACCTTCGGCGTGACATACGGCTGGCGTCCGACGATCATCGTGGGTTGTGCCTGTGAAATCGCCGCAACTGGAATCGCGTTTTATGTGGACGATCCGGTAATTTTTTATCCCGCTCTCATCTCCGCGCCGTTTTTTCTGCTGGCGGCGATCAAACAAACGCGCAGTGACGTCTCACGCGCCATCAAATTGCCGATCTTGTTTCTCGCGCTGGCCATCTGTCTAAAGGTGTGGCAATATCTTTTGGTGCTGGCGTTTGTGTTTTATTTTTCGAAATGGTATTATCGCGAGCGCTTCGGCTTGAAGTATCCGAGTTTGCAAGCGGATTGATGTTTGATCAAGCTTTGACTTGCCGAAAAAATAACAGAGAGCCTCCCAACACACCGTCAGAAGTTTTATTAAATGCCCATCCACCACCCGGACGGTTAATCATGGATGTGGCCGATGCCGTATAAAGCGCGCGAAGTGCTGGCGAAATTGCATCGTGAGGGTTTTCAGATCAAAAGGCAATCGCGGTCGCATGTCATTTTGCGGCATCCGGAGGGCCGGCGAACTTGCGTGGCCATGCATTCGGGTGATACCGGAGGGCACACTGCGAAGCATTTTGAAGCAAGCGGGCCTAACGCGGACGAACCGCAACCCGAACGTTTTTTGTAAGCGGATTCTTCGAATATCGCGGATAAGGCCAAAGGTAATATCCGCTATAGTTCAATCCGCTTACAGAAAAGTTTTTGCTTTTAAAGCAAAGATTACACTCTTAACAGACTAACGCCGCAAGAATTCAAAAACTTGTAAAACAATCACAATTTTTTTGATTTCTCAACACATCGTATTTGAATCTCCAGTTGATCCCAACCTCCACCTGTTCATGAGCACACCTCAACCCCTGCCGGATGAGCGCCACCGCATCTGGACCATCTCCAACATCATCAGTTTCACGCGCCCGCTGTTTGTGATTCCCGCAATTTGGTTTATGAGCCGGGAAACGCCGCAGGGCAATCTCCTCGCCGTGCTGTTCATCTTTTTTGCCGCGACCACGGATTGGGCTGACGGTTTTCTCGCACGCAAACTCAAACAGCAATCCGAGCTGGGGCGCGTCATCGATCCGCTCATGGATAAAATTTGCGCGGCCAGCGTCGGCATTTATTTGGCATTTTTTCGCGACTTTCCCATGTGGTTTTTGGTGTTGATTCTCACGCGCGATTTGATTATTATAGCGCTCGGTTTTTTAATGACTTCGCGCCGCAATAAAGTGCCGGAGTCGAATTGGTACGGCAAAGTCGCAGTCACGGCTCTGGCGATCGTGATGATCGTTTTCACTTTAGACATTGAGCCGGTCAAATGGCCGTTTTTTTGGATCATGGCCGTTTTGTTTATTATCTCAGCGGGAGTCTATATCGCCCGCTTTATTTTAGATACGAAAAACGCGAAGATTCCTGCTCGCTGATGCTCCTGCCTGCGCTTTGCCTCGGTCACTCAAATTTGATTTGATCATTCATGGCCTCCTTTTTTGAAAAACTGAAATCCGGTTTGAGCAAAACCCGGCGCAGCCTGGTTGACAATGTCGTGCAAGCCGTCACCGGCAAAGCGCGCCTCGATCAAGCACTGGCCGATGAGTTGGAAAACATGCTGATTTCCGCCGATCTCGGTGTGACGATGACCTCCGCTTTTCTCGATCGTTTGCGTGAACGCATCGGTTTCGGCCAGGCAACTTCGCGCGAGGCAGTGCTCGATTGCCTGAAAGAATTTCTCGTTGAACGCCTCGCATCTGCCACAAACGGCAAATGGACCAGCACGGCTGATTTCTTTGCGCCCTCGCAGCGGCCTTACGTGTTAATGGTTGTCGGCGTGAACGGGGTTGGCAAGACCACGACGATCGCCAAACTTGCCCATGTGTTTCGCCAGCGCGGACGCTCGGTGCTGGTGGCGGCGGCGGATACGTTTCGCGCCGCCGCCGCGGATCAATTGGAGATTTGGGCCAAGCGCGCGCAAGTGGAGATTGTCAAAACCAAAGCCGGCGGCGATCCCTCCGCGGTGGTGTTCGATGCGTTGACCGCGGCGAACTCACGGCAAACGGATATCGTCATCATTGATACCGCCGGTCGCTTGCACACCAAAAGCAACTTGATGGAAGAGTTGAAGAAAATGATGCGCGTGATGAAACGCGTGCTGCCCGAGGCCCCGCACGAGGTGTTGCTTGTGCTCGACGCCAACACCGGCCAAAACGGCTTGCGCCAGGCGCAGGCCTTTTTCGAAACCGCCGGCGTTACCGGCTTGGTTGTTACCAAGCTCGACGGCACCGCGAAGGGCGGCATCATCTTCGCAATTCAAGAACAGCTCAAAATTCCGGTGCGCTTCATCGGTGTGGGCGAGGGCATGGATGATTTGCAGCCGTTCGAGCCGGAGGCGTTTATCGAGGCGTTGTTTGCGTAGAGGAATGCGGCGCAAGCACGTACGTGAATCGAAGGCGCAATTGCGTGCCGACGAAGATCGAACCGTGCAACTGGAAGCCGAACTGGAAAAGTTGCGCCGCGCCGTGGGGCGAGATGAGAAAACAATGAGATAATCGATTGATTATGGAGAACAAAGCATGCCCAATCATTTGACCACTGTCGAGGGTATCTTCGACGGCAAAGCGATATTGCCGCGTGGCAGAATCAAGCACGTAAACAGCGCCGTGTCCTGATTACGTTTCTTGAAGAACTGGACAATATTGCCGACTTAAAAAGACATTCGGAAAAAGTTTTAAGTAAACTCTGACTCAATAAGGTCAAAGGCCTTTTGCGGGCTTTATTTGCGATTTAACATTTTGAGTATTCTGAATAGCAAGGTTAGACTTGAAAGTCAATCTCATCACCCTCGGTTGTCCCAAAAACGTCGTTGACTCCGAATTCCTCATGGGCGGCTTGAAGCTGCGCGGCGTCGAGTTCGTTGCGGATGCGGCTGCCGCGGAAGCCATCATCGTCAATACCTGCGGCTTCATCGAATCTGCCAAGGAAGAATCGATTGACACGATTTTGCAAGCCGTTGCGCTTAAAAAGCAGGGCGCGTGTAAGCAAGTTTTTGTGACCGGCTGCCTCTCGGAGCGTTACACGCCCGAATTGCGCAAAGAAATTCCGGAAGTTGATGGTTTCTATGGCAACCGCGATTTGCGCCAGATCGTCAACGGCCTCGCCCGGCAAATGCGTTTGAAATACGAATTACTCGGCGAGTCAGCCGCCGAGCGCGAGCTGATCACGCCCAGGCATTATGCCTATCTCAAAATCTCCGAAGGCTGTGAGCATCCCTGCACGTTTTGCGCGATCCCACAGATTCGCGGCGGATTCCGCAGCACGCCGGTTCCCGCGCTGGTGCAGGAAGCGCGCCTGCTTGCCGCAAAAGGCGTGAAAGAGCTGATTCTCGTGGCACAAGATTCCACGCAATACGGATTGGATTTGAACGGCAGGCAGCAATTGCCGCAGCTTTTGCATGCGCTTTGCGAAGTCGATGGTCTTGAATGGCTGCGCGTGATGTATGCCTATCCCCATCACGTCACCGATGACATGATCGAAGTGATTGCCTCGCAGCCCAAAATCGTGAAGTATCTCGACATGCCGATTCAGCATATCACCGACCGCATGCTCAAACGCATGGCGCGCCGCGTGAATCGCCGTTTCACCGAAGAATTGCTGGCGCGTTTACACGCCAACATCCCCAATCTGGTGTTGCGCACCTCGTTGATCGTCGGCTTTCCCGGCGAAACGGATGAAGACTTTCAGAGTTTGTATGATTTCGTGTGCGCCGGCCATTTCGAGCGGCTCGGCGTGTTCACATATTCCCACGAAGAAAACACCCCGGCATTCAGCTTCAACGAACAAGTCAGCGAGGAAATCAAACGCGAACGATACGACTTGCTCATGGAAGCGCAGCGACAGATTGCGGCGGAATGGAATCGCCGCCGTCTCGGGCGCGAGTTGCGCATCTTGATTGATGAGTATGACGAGCATGAACACGCCTATCGCGGCCGCACGGAATGGGATTGCCCGGAGATCGATCACAATGTTTTGATTCCCGCGCCAAACGGCCGGCTCGCCTGCGGAAATTTTTATCATGTGCAGATAACCGATGCGACTGATTTCGAACTGACCGGGCATGTGAAAAATCAACCCGAGTCGTCTTTACCCCAGACGCAGACCGTGAATGGCCGTTATTTGAAAGTGTTGGCGTAATCCATCGTAATTTACCGTCCGGGCGCTTTTATTTTCTATGCCTGAAACCTTGCGCCACGAGTTTGATTCATCGCCAGACTAATTCACAGCGCCCGGGCGGCAGCTGGCGTCAAGAAAACAAACGGAGACCCTCTGCCCAAAATCATCAAACCACCGCGGTTGCGCAAAGGCGACGTTATCGGCGTGATCGCGCCTGCCAGTCCGATGAAGCCGGAGCTGCTCGAAAAGGGCGTGCAGTATTTGGAGGGCCTCGGCTATCGCGTCAAACTTGGACGTTACGTGCAACACACGCACGGCTATCTGGCCGGAACGGACGCTGAGCGCGCGCGCGATTTCAACAGCATGTTTCGCGACAAGCGCGTCAACGCCGTCATCTGCGTGCGCGGCGGTTATGGCACGCCGCGATTGCTGCCGATGATTGATTATGACGCCATTCGCCGGCATCCCAAAATTTTCGTCGGCTACAGCGACATCACTGCACTGCAACTCGCGATACTCCGGCGCGCCGGTTTGATTACGTTCTCCGGGCCGATGGTGGCGGCTGACATGGGCCGGGGCATTGATCCGTTTTCCGAAGCGGCATTCTGGCGCATGCTCACCGAGCCGGCGGCGTTTGGCGATTTGCAGCCGCAACAGGACAAGGAATTCACCGGCATCACAACCGGCAAAATCCGCGGGCGTTTGATCGGCGGTTGCCTCTCACTCGTTGCCACCGTTGCCGGTTCTGCCTTCATGCCCTCGCTGAAAAACAGCATTTTTTTTCTGGAAGAGATTGGCGAGGATATTTATCGCATCGATCGTTATCTCGTGCACTTGCGGGAATTGGGCCTCTTGAAGCAGATCGGCGGCTTCGTGCTCGGCCAAATCGTCGATTGCGGTTCGTCGAGCGGCACGCCGTCGTTGAGTTTGGAAGATGTGATGCGGGATTTCATTCGCCCGCTGCGGGTTCCGGCTTTGATGAATTTGGAATACGGCCACGCCAGCCGCAAGCACACCATGCCAATCGGCGGCCGCGCCGAGTTGATCGTCACAGCCCGGCAAAAGCGTTTGACCATCACCGAAGCGGTTGTTTGCTAAAATAACTGAGCGCGTGAACTCAGGCTTGCGCTCGAGGATGTTGGATAATTCAAAAGCCCTTGCACGCAAGCCTGGCTTTGCCCTTCGCCGAGTTGATAACATGAACCTCCGTCTCGCCGTCTTCGCCAGCGGCCGCGGTTCGAATTTCAAGGCCATTCTCGAGGCCATTCAGGCCGGCGCGCTTGACGCGAAAGTGGTTTTGTTGATCAGCGATCAACCCCGGGCCGGCGCACTGCAGACGGCCGCACAGGCCGGCATTTCGGCGCGAACCCTCGCGCCGAATGCGTTTGCAACAAGCGAGGATTACGGCAAGGCGTTATTGCAAGCGCTTGCTGAGTTTGACAGTAACTTCATCGTGCTCGCGGGCTTTTTGCGCATGATTCCGGCGGCGGTGGTCAGGAACTTCGCCGGCCGCATGATCAATATTCACCCGGCGCTATTGCCGAGTTTCGGCGGCAAAGGCATGTATGGCTTGCGCGTGCATCAAGCTGTTTTAGATTACGGTTGCAAAGTGAGCGGCGCAACCGTGCATCTTGTTGATGAAAACTATGACACGGGCAAGCCGATCATGCAACGTTGTGCGCCGGTTTATGATGATGACACGGCCGCAACTCTGGCTGCGCGCGTGCTGGCAATCGAACACGAAATTTTGCCGGAAGCGCTGCAATTGTTTGCGAAGGATCGCGTCGTGATCGATGATCAGCAGGTTCGCATTTTACCAACGGAGTCTTGATCTGTTTTTTGGGAAGACATCAATCGTGCAGCCCCTCAAACGCGCGCTGATTAGCGTGCACGACAAAACCCATCTGCTCGAATTGGCGCGGGCCTTGGTCGAGCACAATATCGAAATCATCGCCACCGGCGGCACCAGCCGCGTTTTGCAGGAAAACGGCTTCAAGATCGTTCCGGTTGAAAATGTCACCGGCTTTCCGGAAGTATTGGAAGGCCGCGTAAAAACGTTGCATCCCAAAATTTTTGGCGGATTGCTGGCGCGCCGCGACCTGCCCGCGCATCTGGCGGAGACGACAGCGCATGACATTGCTTTGATCGATTTGGTCGTCGTCAATCTCTATCCCTTTCGTGAAGCGATTAGCCGGCCGCAGGCCACGTTGGACGAAGCTCTCGAAAACATCGACATCGGCGGCGTGGCGCTGATGCGCGCTGCGGCGAAAAATTTTGCCGGCGTTGCAGTGTTGACGAATCCCAGCCAATATGCCGCTTTCTGTGAGGAATTGCGCCATCACAATGGCGGATTGACGGAAGGCACGCGCCGGCAGCTTGCGCTCGAGGCGTTTGCCTGCACGGCTGCTTACGACGCTGCGATTTATTCTTTTCTGCAGGGCCCTGCGGAAAGCGCAGATTTGCCGGCGCTGCTGTTGCTCGCGCTCGAGAAGAAACAGAATCTACGCTACGGCGAGAATCCGCATCAGCGCGCGGGATTTTATCGCGGCAGCTTGAGTCAAGCAGGAGGTTTTCTCGGCAGCCGGCAGTTGCAAGGCAAAGAATTTTCTTACAACAACATCGCGGATGCGGATGCCGCGCTGAATTTGGTGCGCCTGTTTCAGGAACCGTGCTGCGTCATCATCAAGCATGCGAATCCCTGCGGTGTTGCGGTCGGCGAGGCCTTGCCGGAGACTTACGACAAAGCAAAGGCGACTGATCCGACTTCCGCCTTCGGCGGTATTGTTGGATTTAATCGCGAAGTAGACGGTGAAACCGCAGCGCGCGTTGCCGGGCTTTTTACAGAAGTGATTATTGCGCCCGCGTTTAGTACGGAGGCGCAGCGCATTTTTGCAGGCAAAAAAAATCTGCGGTTGCTCGAGATGGAAGGTATCCGCACGCCAGGGCCTGCGGCATTGGAATTTAAAGCCGTGGCCGGCGGTATGTTGGTGCAGGAACAAGATGTGAACGCGGATGATGAATCCCGTTTCAAGATTGTCACACAGCGGCAGCCAACGCAACTGGAATGGCAAGCTCTGCGGTTTGCCTGGAAAGTGGTGCGGCTGGTGAAATCCAACGCCGTGATTTATTGCGGCCCGGATCGCACGCTCGGGATTGGCGCCGGACAAATGAGCCGGGTGGACGCCGCGATTATTGCCGTCGAAAAAGCGCAACGCGCCGGGCTGTCGTTGCTCGGCGCAGCCGTCGCGAGCGACGCCTTTTTTCCCTTTGCCGATAGTGTTGAGGAGGCCGCCGCCGCAGGCGCGACGGCAATTATTCAACCCGGCGGCTCGCTGCGCGACGCCGAGGTGATTGCGGCGGCAGACCGGCATCAGATGGCGATGGTGTTTACCGGCGCCCGGCATTTTCGCCACTAAGGCAATCTTGTGCCAGGGAAGTCAAACAACCCGGCAAAACACCTTGTCGCGTGCATATGACTGCAAAAAATAACGAAAACCCAAATAATTCCAGAAATTTTACCTCAGGCTGTTGAGACACGTTTCCGTGATGAAAGGTGATCACGCATGAATTTCTCCCTGCAAAATTTTTTATCAACTGATATTGCCATGGACTTGGGCACGGCCAATACCTTGGTGTACGTGCGCGGCAAGGGCATTCTGGTTAATGAACCTAGCATTGTTGCCTTGCGTAAGATTGATCAGGAAATCGTGGCCTACGGCCATGCGGCCAAGGAAATGCAGGGCCGCACACCGAACGAGATCATTACGGTGCGCCCGATGAAAGACGGCGTGATCGCCGATTTCGAGCTGGCCGAGGCGATGATTCGCCATTTCATTCGCACGGTGCAAGCGACGCGCATTTGGCGGCCGCGCATGGCCATCAGCATTCCCAGCGGCGTGACGGAAGTCGAAAAGCGCGCGGTGCGCGACTCCGCCGAACATGCCGGCGCGCGCGAAGTCCATTTGATCGACGAGCCAATGGCGGCAGCTATCGGCATTGGTTTGCCGATTGACGAGCCGGTGGGCAGCATGGTAATCGATATCGGCGGCGGCACCACGGAAATTGCAGTGATCTCGCTCTCCGGTATTGTGAATCACAGCTCGATTCGCATCGCGGGCGATGAGATGAACGAGGCGATCGTACAACATTTCAAGCGTAATTACAATTTGTTGATCGGCGAAAATACCGCGGAACAAATCAAGATCACGCTGGGCTCGGCAGCGCCGTTTCAAGACAAGGCCACGATGACCGTGCGCGGCCGTGATTTGGTGGCCGGCATTCCCAAAACCGTCGAGATCACCTCGATGGAAGTGCAAGAGGCGCTCGCAGATTGCGTCAATGCGATCGTCGAAGCGACAAAACATTGTTTGGAACAAACTCCGCCGGAATTGTCTGCGGATATTCTAGACCGCGGCATCGCGCTCTCCGGAGGCGGCGCATTGCTGAAAGGCCTGGATGAACGTTTGCGCCGGGAAACAAGCTTGCCCATCATCGTTGCAGAAGATCCGCTGACGGCCGTGGTGCGCGGCACCGGCAAGGTTTTGGAGTCAATTCACAAGTATCAAAAAGTCTTGACGAAGGTAAAGCGTTATTAAATCTCCAATCTCTGGTGATTTCGGTTCCTGCTGAGGCCGTTGCGCGCTGCGCAAGCGCGTTTATGTTTGTCTGCACACCGTGCAGGCGATGCGCCCGCAGAATCACTTTGGAATATTTTTGATGAGTTGAAACTCATGAAGTCTGCGCTGCTCGACCGTTCAAATGAATATCTTATTTCCCGGCGGGAATATTTCACGCTGTTTGCCGCCGTGGTGGCCGCGATCGCAATTTTATTCAACAATAATGCGCCCCAGATCGATGCTATCCGCGGCGCGGCCATCGATCGCTTCGCATTCTTCCAGAAAAAAATGAACTGGCTCACCCGCCTGTCACATTCGGCGGACGAAGTGAGTGCGTTGCGCCAGCGCACCACGCAGCTCATGCTGGAAAACAGCCAACTGCGCGAAGCCTATCTGGAGAATTTTCGTTTGCGCCGCATGCTGGATTACCGCCAGCGTGAGCCTCTGCAGTTTCGCGCCGCGCGGGTGCTGTCTGCCGAGCGCAGCAGCACGCCCAACGCGGTCGTGATTGATTTGGGCAAAGAACACAACATGCGCATGAACATGCCGGTGGTGACGCCCGAAGGTTTGGCCGGCAAAATTTACCGTGTGAATAATCGCACCAGCCTGGTGCAATTAATGCTTGACCGTAATTTCAGCGTGAGCGCGCGCGCGCAGGGCGGGCGCGTATTGGGCATTGTGTCGTGGAGCGATACGCGCGGTCTCGAAATGACCGGCGTGCCGCGCAACGTGGTGCTGCAAGCCGGCGACGTGGTGGTGACCTCCGATTACAGCGCCCTCTATCCTCCGGGGTTGCGCATCGGCAGGATTCAACAGACTTCTTTTGAAAAAGGCGAGCCGTTTATGCGTATCTCTCTCGAGCCGGCCGTGCAGTTCAACAGCCTGGAAGAAGTGTTTGTGATCATCACGCCGCCGGAAAACTTCAAAATGAATGTGGCTACGGATTCTAGCCGGGGAGAATAAATCAGTTGGCAAAACGCGTTGTCAAATACCTCCTGCTGTTTTCGAGTTTCTTGCTTGTGCAAGTCAGCCTAATTCCGCTGTTGACGATTTATGAAGTAGCGCCGGATTTAATGCTGATCGGCGTCGTGCTCTCCGCGATTCGCCACGGCGCAATTGCTGCGATCGTTACAGGTTTCGTCGCCGGACTGGCGCAAGATGCGGTGGGCACACATTTGTACGGTTTGCAGGCGCTGGCCAAAGCCGTGGCCGGCTTTGTCGCGGCATATTTTGCGCGCGAAAAGCTTAAGTTTGATTTGCAAGTCACGCTCGGCATTGCCCTCGCAGCCGCGCTGGCGCATCATGTTATTCGCGACAGCATTTACTATTTTGATGCCGACTTCGGTTTTTGGCACACGATTGTTCGCTACGTCATTCCGAATTCCCTATACACGCTGGCGCTGACTGCGATCGCACATTTGTTGTTCCCCAAGAGTTTCACAAGAAAATCGTGAGGCGTTATGGAATTGAGCCTGGAATCGAAGCGCCAGATTTTCGCCGGCGGCCTTGCGCTATTGTTTCTCGTTTTGATTGGCCGCTTTGCCTACGTGCAGCTTTTTAAGGGCGAGCAGTTTCTCGAGGAAGCCAACAAAAACCGCGTGCGCATCATCGAAGTTGACCCGCCGCGCGGCTTGATTCGTGACCGCTTCGGCGAAGTATTGGTCGAGAACAGTCCGGCCTATGCGGTTTATGCCGTCCCCGCCGAAATTCGCAACTCGCCGAATGCTTATCAGATCATCTCCGCCGCGTTGCGCATGTCGCCCGAAGATCTTAAACAGCAAATCGCCAAAAACAAACGCGGCAATTATACGCCGGTCAAAATCGGCCGCCAGGTCGATTTTGCCGCCTTTAGCATGCTGAATGAACGCCGGCTGGAATTGACGGGCGTGGATTTTCGTGCGGAATCGCGCCGCATGTACAATCACGGCGTCAAGGCGCCGCACCTGTTCGGCTATTTGAGCGAAATCAGCGACGCGGAATTGAACATATACGGTCCCAATTACAGCCCGGGCGACCTCATCGGCAAGAAGGGCATCGAACGCCAATATGAAAGAACCATGCGCGGGACAAAAGGACATCGCTTTATCGAAGTCGATGCGGTCGGACGAGTCATTCGCGATCTTGCCGGGCAGGATACCACCTTCTTCAAAGACCAGGAGCCGGAGCCGGGCAAGGATTTGTTACTCGGGCTTGATGCCTCGTTGCAACGCATGCTCGAAGCGGAGCTGGCCGGCAAGAACGGCGGCGCGGTCGTATTGAATTGCAAAAACGGCGATGTGTTGGCGCTGGTGAGCAAGCCGGATTTTGATCCCGAATTGTTCTCCAAACCGTTGACGCCGGAAATTTGGAATCGCCTGCTCAACGATCCCAATAAACCGTTATATGATCGCATGGTGCAGAGCCTGTATCCGCCCGGTTCAACGTTTAAAATGATCACAGCGTTTGCCGGCTTGCAAACCGGTTTGATCAATCCGAACGAAACGGTTTTTTGCCCGGGATATTATGTCTTTGGCGGCCGCACATTTGATTGCCACAAAAAGGGCGGCCACGGCACGGTGAACCTGCTCGGCGCGCTCGAACAATCGTGCAACGTTTATTTCTATCGCATGGGCTTCCGCGTCGGACTGGAACATTGGGCGGATTACGCCAAACGCTTCGGCTTTGGCGCGCAAACCGGCATCGATCTCAGTGAAGAAAGCGCGGGCTTGTTGCCGGACGAAGCCTATCTCGACCGGCGTTATGGCAAGGGCCGCTGGAGCAAGGGCATGATGTTGAATCTCGCGATTGGACAAGGCGATTTGTTGGTGACGCCCTTGCAAATGGCCTGTTTTGCCATGGCAATTGCGAATGAAGGACGCAGCTTTAAACCGCGCTTGAAACGCAGCATATTGGATCCCTTCACCGGCGCGGAGGAAATCGACGAACCGGATTCGGTTTCTGTGCGCGATATTCGAGCCGAAAATTGGGAATTGGTCAGACGCGGTATGTTTTTAGTGGTGAACGGCAGCCGCGGCACGGCGGTCGGCTCGCGGGTCGCGGGACTCATCAGCGCGGGTAAAACGGGAACCGCACAGAATCCCCACGGCGAACCGCACGGATGGTTTATCGGATTTGCGCCGTTCGACGATCCGCAAGTGGCGTTTTGCGTGTTTATCGAAAACGGCGGCTCAGGCAGTGGCGCAGCGGCCCCGTTCGCCAAAAAAATTCTCAGCTTTCTTCATCAAAACAATAAGCTCGGCACCCAGCCGGAGCCAATCGATTCGGCAGATTGAAGCATGTTAGCCCGCACGAACATTAGTTGGAAAGATATCGACAAAGCCATAATCATTTGCGTGCTGCTTTTGGTGTCTGCCGGGCTGATGGCAATTTACAGCGCCACCAGTTCGCCCGTCACCTCGGTTGCGATCAAAAACAGTTTTTCAAAACAAATCCTCTGGTTCCTCACCGGCGCGATGATTGCGTCGGCGATCGTGTTGACGCCAGTGAAATACCTCCGCAGTTCAGCCTACTGGCTGTATGGTGTCTGCCTGGTATTGTTGGTTTTGGTGTTGTTCATTGGCGGTGGCAAGGGCGTACATCGTTGGTTCATTATCGGCCCAATATATTTTCAACCCGCCGAAATCGCAAAAATCGCCACCTTGCTCGCGTTGGCGCGCTATCTTTCGGACGAAGCCCGCGATTTGAAAAGCATCAAAGATATCGGCGTTTGTTTTGCGTTGGTGTTAGTGCCAACAGCGTTGATTTTAAAAGAACCGGATCTCGGCACTGCCATTGTGGTCGTATCGTTGTTATTGCCGGTTTTGTTTTGGGCGGGTCTCTCGCCATTCATCGTCTTTATCGTTGTCAGCCCGGTGCTCACCGTGATTTCGGCCTTCAATGTTTTTACGTTTGGCGCCGTGATGCTTCTCATCATCGCCGTGCTGGTGCTCTCCAAGCGCAAATTGCCGGTGTTGTTGGCCATCTTCATCCTCAATGTCGGCGTGGGCGCTCTCACGCCCAATTTGTGGAACGGCTTGAAGGATTATCAAAAAACCCGCATTTTAACCTTCGTCGGCTTGCAGGATGATCCGCGCGGCACCGGCTATCAAGTCGCGCAGTCACAGGTGGCGATTGGCTCCGGAGGATTTTGGGGCAAGGGTTGGATGCGCGGTACGCAAACCAAATTGCGCTTTCTGCCGGAGCAGCACACGGATTTCATCTTTGCGGTGATCGGCGAAGAATTTGGGTTTTGGGGGGTGATGCTGGTGTTGAGCACATTTTTTGTTTTAATCTGGCGCGCACTCGGCATTGCGGTATCGGCAAAAAACAAATTTCTAGTTCTCATGGTGGTGGGATGTGTCACCGTGCTCGGCGTTCATGTCATCGTTAACACCGGAATGACGGTCGGCATCATGCCGGTCACCGGCATTCCCTTGCCGTTTTTAAGCTACGGCGGTTCCTCGTTATGGATGTGCATGGCGCTCATCGGCTTGATTTTAAACGCGGGCGCGCGCCGGTTTCAATATTGATGCCAATTTCGCTTCCAGCCACGATAAGTCAAAGTTTGCACTGGAACTAGGCCTTGACATTCTAACCGAACTTTCATACCTTTTGTGCAAAATTTTACAGTTTTGATACGGTGTATTCGTCGTGAAAGCTAAAACTTCGTGGCTGATTAGCTGGGGCATCGTTGGCTTGATTGCGGTACTGCCTCTCGAAGCTCAAGAGTCAAAATTCGGAGTGGGGGTGCGTGGCGGCGTCGGACGCATCGAGGGAGATGTCAAGCGCAACGTTCTGCGCGCCTTTGGCAGTAGTCTCGTCTATTATTCTCCGGCTCCTCACCTGGCCTTTGGGATTGAAGCCGGCGTCGGCGAATTTCTGACAGATAATGATATGCAGCAAGATTCTGTGGCGCTCGCCATTCCCATCGAGTTTGATATCACACTGCGTTATTCTCCCTATAAAACTGTTTCACCCTTTGTGACGCTGGGCGCCGGCAGACTGATTTGGTATAATGTGCGCAAAAGCGATCGCAAATCGTTTCAAGGCGGCCCCAAGCAGGAGGAACGCGCGTATCTGTTCAAAACGGCGGGCGGAGTTGACCTCAGGCTTTCACAACGCTTCAATTGGTCCTTCGGCGCTGCGTTTCGTTATTCGCTCAGCGACAAGCTCGATTTGAACGCCAGCGGCGATGAAAACGACGGCCTCATTACGCTGTTCACCGGTTTGACCTTGAAATTAGGCGGCGGCTTACCCGACCGCGATCGCGACGGTGTACTCGATCGTCTTGACCTGGATTCCCGCGCCAAGGAAGATCACGACGGCTACATGGATCACGACGGCGTGCCGGACACGCAAATCACCACGAGCTTATTGGCGTTTACCACTTCGAACACGGCAACGAGCGGCGCAGACGACATTCCGCCGGTGGTTATTCATCATCCAATCAAGCGCGCCACGGCAGGACGCGATTTGCGCATACGCACGGAAATTTTCGAAAATCGCAATTTGTTGAAAGCTGCGGTATTGTATCGCCCGGTGAATGTCCGGCGCTGGCTGGTGGAGCCCATGATGACGACTGATCGCGAGATTTATCAAGCCCTTCTTCCCGGCCCGGCCATTCCCAAAGGCGGGTTGGAATATTGCGTCGTCGCCGTTGATGAAGCCATCAGCGGCTTGGGCTACAGCGGATTGCTCAATCGCCCAAACTATGTAATGGTTAATGGCAATGAAACCTATTGGCGCATTGCCGCGTTTTTGGCGGCGGCCGGCGGATGGGGCACGGCAGCCTACCTGGTGCAACGCAAACAAAATTAGCGCGAATTTCAGTGATGAGGATATATTAAAAAGCTATTCGAGTTATGAGGAGATTTTGATGAAGCAAAACGTTTTTGGCAAAACCGGCTTGATAAAATTCGTTTTTCCCATGATGGCGCTGCTTTTCACATCATTGTTTCTGTTGGCCTGCGGCGGCGGCCGCCAAACCACGACGAGCGGCAGCGGCTCGGAGGTTGATATCGACAGCCTGCTGGAAGGCGGCGAGCAAGCGACGCAGCCTTCTGCCGCAGACGATGAAACGGAAGTCTTGAAACTCCTGGGCATTGTCCCGGAAAACAAAGCCGAAGAGGCCAAGCCGCAAGAAGCGGCCGCGCCGGTTGCCGCGCCCACGGATCTCAGCGCCGAGGTGGAAAAACTTCAGCGCGAGCTGCAAAGTAAAAATCAACAAATTTCAAGCCTGCAAGCCGATGTCAGTGAAAAAGATCGTCGCCTGCAAGCCTTACAAGCCGAACTGGAAAGCGCGCAACGCCGGAGCACAACGTCAAGCACGAGGATCGCCGGCGATTATGCGCAACGCTATGCGCAAGCGCGCGACCTTTACGAGCAAAAACGCTACCGCGATGCCATTGCTGTTTTTGCCGCGCTGCTCGCGGAGGATGACCGCAACAGCCTGGCGGATAATTGCCAATATTGGATCGGCGAATGTTACTATGGCCTGGGTAACTTTGCGCAAGCGACCGCCGAATTTCAAAAAGTACTCGCGTTTTCACGTTCGGATAAACTCGACGACGCCCATTTAAAGCTGGGCTTGTGCTACTTGCGCACCGGTGATCGCGCGCGTGCGCGCAGCGAGCTTGAGCAATTACTCGCCATCTACCCCAACAGCGAGTACGTTGAAAAGGCGAGACGTTATCTCAGCAAGATGTAACTGATGATAAACAATGCCTGAAGACGGATGATTCAAATCAGCGACGACACGTGCAAGAACTCTTATCATTGTTCCGTCGTGTTACGAGAACCTTCGGGGTGGCGTCAAGCCACCCTTTTCATTATCGTAGCGCGCTGTTAATTGAACATAAATTTACGACATACGATTCAAAAAATGCCGGAGTTACGGAAGGATCCTATTACCGATCGCTGGGTGATTATTTCGACGGAGCGAGGAAAACGGCCGGGCGATTGGGTTGTCGAACCCAAGAATCGCGCCGGAGGTTTTTGCCCGTTTTGTCCGGGCAATGAGGATAAAACCCCGCCTGAAATCGTTGCAACGCGCCCGCAGCATTCTGCCCCCAACACTACCGGTTGGAGCATTCGCGTTGTGCCGAATAAATTTCCCGCGCTGCAAATCGAAGGTGAGTTGAATCGCCGCGGCGAAGGGTTGTACGATTTGATGAACGGCGTCGGCGCGCACGAAGTCATCATCGAATCGCCCAATCATCTTGCCGAATTGTCGGATTTGACCATCGAACACATTCGCGACATCCTGCTCACGTTTCGTGACCGGATTTTGGATTTAAAAAAAGACGCGCGCTTCAAATACATTCTGGTCTTCAAAAATCACGGCACCGCAGCCGGCGCCTCGTTGGAGCATTCACATTCGCAGCTCATTGCAACGCCAATCATCCCGAAACGCGTGCTGGAAGAGCTGGATGGCGCGCGCCGGCATTTTGAATTCAAAGAACGTTGCATTTATTGTGACATCATCCGGCAGGAGTTGCATGCGGGCAAGCGCGTGGTGGTGGCGCGCGAAGACTATGTCGCCCTCGAGCCCTTTGCCTCGCGTTTCCCCTTCGAAACCTGGCTGCTGCCGGTGCGGCATGTTTCTCATTTTGAAGCAACGGAGTTGGATCATTTTTGGGGACTGGCAGCGGCGTTGCGTGAAACCTTGCAACGCCTCAACAGCGCCCTGGGCAACCCGCACTACAACTTTATTCTGCATACCTCGCCGGTGCAGGAGCCGCTAACGGCGGAATATCATTGGCATCTCGAGATCATTCCGAAATTAACCAAGGTTGCGGGTTTTGAATGGGGCTCCGGCTTTTATATCAACCCGACGCCGCCGGAAGTGGCTGCGCAGCATTTGCGCGACGTGCCCATGTGAGGACGGCAAGCGGCGCAGCCCTCGCGCTGGCGAGTCCGTAATACGGCATCCTCCTGATGGATTGTGACGAAACAGGGATCGGTTCATGAAGAACAAATTCAAAGTTTTTTATGTCGCAGCAGAAGTAACCCCCTTTGCCGGCAAAGGGCCGCTTGCAGAAACCGCGAGCGCCTTGCCCAAAGCGCTGAAAGAGATGGATCATGATATCCGCGTCATGATGCCCAACTATCGCAGCGTAAACGAACGCAAATATGTTCTGCGTGATGTGATTCGTTTGAAAGACATGCCGGTCAAGCTGGCGCACGAAACGTTTATTGCCAACGGCAAATCCGCATTTCTACCGGATGCCAAGGTGCAAATTTATTTCTTCGATCATAAGCCGTTCTTCGACCGCCTGGGGTTGTATGCCGACCCTAAGAGCAAAAAGGTCTACGCCGATAATGCCGAGCGTTTCTCACTATTTGGCAAAGGCTGCCTGGAAACCCTCAAGATGTTGCATTGGCAGCCCGACATCATTCATTGCAATGATTGGCAATCCGCATTGATTCCCGTGTTGCTGAAAACCACCCACAAAGAGGACCCCTTCTTCAAAAACACCAAAGTGGTGATGACGATTCACAATTTTACAGAACAAGGCATTTTCTCCTCCGCCATTTTGAAAGCGCTTGATCTCGCCGAAATGTCGCATTATCCGGAAAGCCAGATTGCGCTGGACGGCAAATTCAACTTTCTCAAAGCCGGCTTATTGTGCGCGGATTTGATCAGCACGGTTGGTGAAGCCCATGCCAAACAAATACAACAGCATCCCAGCCTTGCCCGCGGCCTTGCCGACATTCTGCAAAAGAAACGCAGGCTTTTCACCGGTGTCTCGCACGCTGTTGACACAACGGCGTGGAACCCGGCAGCCAGCGGGCATCTGCCGCATCCGTTTACGCCCAATGATTTGAGCGGCAAGCTGCGGTGCAAGAAGGAATTTTTGGAATCCCTCGCCTGCAAATTTGAAGAGAGTGTGCCGTTGCTCGTGCTCTTCGAGCCGCTTGCGGCAGAGTTGAGCGACAAGGTCGAAACAATTGTCGCCGAAGCGCTGGCAATGAACGTACAAGTCGTTTTCCTTGGCGAATCCGGCGCAAAGAGCGAGAAGACGCTGGCGAAATACAAAAAGAAATATGCCGGACGTTTTGCCAGCCAATTCGGTTATGACGATGCGTTTCTGCATCGAGCATGCGCGGCTGCAGATATGACCTTTTCGGCAGCCTGCCCCAGCCTGCCGGCATCACATGTGTTATCGGCCATGCAATATGGCGCTTTGCCCGTGATCGCAGCGAATAACGGCTACACCGAGGCCGTGCAGGACTATCGCAAACCCGCCGGCGCAAACGGATTCGTGCTCCCCGGTTGCGAAGTCAAAGAGGTTTCGAAAACCTTCAAAAATGCCGCAGGCCTTTTCCACGACAAAAAACGCTGGATCAAGATGGCCAAGAATGCGATGACCGCAAATCCTTCTTGGGAATCGGTTGCCGAGACCTATACCAGGCTTTATGCGCAGTTGATGGCGCGCGGCAAGAAATAGCAGCCTATTCTCGCTCGTTTGTCCAAAATTGATGTGATGCGGCGTTTTACAATGATACGCCCCCTGTTTCAAGACTGAACAAATTTTGTGACAAGTGCAGCTTGGCGTGCTGCGCCATTTCGCTCAAGAAGAGAGGCGCAAGCCCGAAGCATGATTTTTCATGCCGTGAGCGTTGCAAGCAACCGGCGGCGGCATGATATTTGAAACTGCTCAAAAAGTAAGCGAATACAAAGGTTTGATACATGGAAGGCATCGAGATTTCTGTTACCAAGGTGGGGACACGACGCGACATCGCCTTGTTCCGTGTGAAAGGATACATCGACACACAAACGTGCGCCGATATGTTGACACAAATTACCTCCGTGTTGCGGCAGGGGAATTATCATTTGATTGTGGACATGGGCCAGGTCAATTATATCAGCTCTGCCGGCTGGGGCGTGTTTGTCGGAGAGATTAAGGGCATTCGTGAAAATGGCGGGGATTTGAAAATCGTCGAGATGACGCCGGAAGTACATGATGTCTTTGAAATGCTCGAATTTAACCGCATTTTAGACGCGTATGACTCGCTAGAAGAAGCGATTGACGATTTTGACCTCTCGATCGGCCTGGATTTGACGCGCAGTGTCGCGCAATCGTACAGCCCGACAGATCTAACCACGGGTGAGGTTGCGGTGTTGGACCCGCCAAAATCTGCTTCGCGCATGCGTGAAGCGGAGGGCGCGCGCACGAAATCGCGCTCCGGATTCACCAAATCAAAAATCGACGAGCGCGTGCTGCCGTTGAGTGAAAAGGTCAAGGTTATCATTATCGAAAACCCCTCCTTAGGCATTCGAAAGATTGTGCAAGCATTGAACACGGAGCGCTTCGGTTTCGTGAAAATGAGTTGGTGGAAGCTCTATCAACTCTTGAGAAAACTGAACCTGGACACTCAGGAGAAGCGCTTCCGTTTTTATCGTTCTCGTTAAGCGGGTTTTTTTATTAATGAGTGCCCGTTTTCGCGCGATTGACTCAAAAAGAACACATTTTAATCCCGCTCTAAGTGGTTGCTCAAAATAACATTTTGCACTTCAGCAATGCAGATTCAAAGAATTTTATGAAACGCTGGCCTGGTTCATCTGATTTTCTCTGAAACGCAGAAAAGAAATTTGGAAACATTCTTCTAACACAAAATTTAGAGTGCGGCGCCAAATATGTATACAATAAAAAATCAATGAGTTCGGTCGCTTCGCTGAGAGGCTGACTCTGAGTCGCTATATTTCGCTGAAAGCTACCTGCCTTCTCTTCCGCCGTCTGACACCTTGCGAACTCCTCACCGTTGGAATCGCGTTCAAACCGTTGGTATAACAATTGCCTGCAAGTATTGTGGTCTTGAGGCCGGCATTCATTTTTTATGCCCCGCCGATTGCTCAAAAAGCTCATTTGGCGGTAAAATCTATTTAACTTTTTACTCGCGTGCCTGTCACAAAGATGGCAGCAAATCTAATCCGGAAGCATCGCGTTATAAGCTTGCGCGATACGGCAACAATTCTTAACCGGCACGTCATTCGTAAATTGACAAAAGGTACGTTTTAGAAGACGCTTTTCATGTGGCGTTGACATTGAAACGGCCATGCCAGTTCAACGGATTGAATTCTGATACGTTAGGGAGCCAAACAAATGAACCAGCGTCAGTATCACCTCCTCCGAGCAGTAACCTTCATCACGATGTTGTTCTCCTGCTTTATCATCTCCCCGGGCTTTGCCCAAAGTTATTATTCCCGCGACGGCGCCGGTGTTCGCTTCCGCGCCGGGGAAGGCGTGCGCGTCATCGTTTTGGAAAAGAGCGAGGGCAGAGATGCCGCCGGCCGCCGGCAGGATTTGAATATTGCGGGCGACTATTTAATCGATCAGGGCGGCTATATTTATATTCCTTACCTGCGCGCGCCGATCAAAGCCGCCGGGTTGCTGCCGGATAGCCTGGCGCGCCGCATTCGCGATGACCTGTTCAATGATCTCACGATCAAACCGCCGATCGAGCAGATTTTCTGCATGCCGCTCATCCGCGTGGCTGTGATGGGCGCTGTGCAACGCCCAGGTTCGTATCTGATTCGCGCCAAGGAATCCTTGTGGGACTTGGTGAATCTTGCCGGCGGTCCGGCCAATGGCGCGGATGTGCGGAAAATCAAGGTCATGCGCGGCGGTCGCACGGTCAGCAAAAACCTGTTGGAAGGCTTTGAAAATGCGCATTCGCTCGAACAGCTTGGCGTGCGCTCGGGCGATCAAGTGATCATGCCGACGTATTCGCGTTTCACAGCCGACGATTTTTTGCGTTACACCTCGTTTGCCCTGTCGGCAGCCGTGCTCTATTTGCAAATTTCCGATCGTAACAATCGCTGAGTACGATCGTGGTTTCAGAGCCGTATTTTTACCAATTTGTTGAGAAGGAGTTTGGAGAAGATGGGACTCGATACCTTTGCGTTTGAAGATGACGGGGCAATGGAGGGCCAAAAGCTCGATCTTGGACGTTATGTGCAAGCCCTCAAACGGCGCTGGTGGCTGGCGTTGATTGTTGCAGCCGCCGTGGCGATTCCCTGGACGATTTACGTCAAACAGGAAAAGCCGATTTATGAGGCGACCGCGACCATCAGTTTTCGCAATATCAGCGCGATCAAGAACCCCGAGACCATGATGCAACGCATCGTCGAGGAGTTAAATAGCCGAACCTTTGCCGAACAAGTGGTCGCAGCGTTGGGGCTGGCCGTGACGCTGGAACAAGAGTCCGAGCACGAAAAATTCCTCATTCGCAATCGCATTTTTGCGCAGCTCTCCAGCACGTACAACCCGCGCGCCGGCAAGTATGTGTTGCACGTTCCCGGCGATGGGCAGTTTATGCTCGCCATGATCGACGAGGATTCAGACATTGAAATTCCGTTGCGCACCGGCGATGTCTTTCGCGCCGCCAACGACACCATTTCAGTGAACGGTATCTCGTTTCAATTGGCCGATCCCCAGAAGCTGCCGCAAAAAGTCATCTTCACCGTCGCTCCGTTCAAAAAAGTCGTTTCCTCGCTGCAACAGCGCGTGCAGCCCGGGTTAAACTCGAGCTTAACGTTGATGTCGGTGAAGCTGACCGACAATGATCCTTATGTCGTGACGCAAACGGTTAACAGTTTGGCGCAACTCTACGTCGACAAAAGCAGAATCGTCGGCGCCGGTGAAGATGAAAAGCAGTTGGAAACCCTGCAAGAGCAGGTGCGGCAGGCGCAACGCGATTATGATGAAATCGATCAACGCTATACGGAGGCCAAGCGCCGCGCCGGCGGCAATGTGGGCGGCAATCGCTACGAGGTGACTGTTGCCAAGCTCTCAGAGGCCGAAAAGAAACTTGAGATTTTGAAACAGCAACGCGACGGTTTGAAGGAACTGTTGGACCGCGCTGCCAATACGCAAGTGGCCAATGTGAGCGGAGTCGAGCGCGAAGCGATTAGTTACGTTTATAAGGGGATTGTGAATCATTCCCTTTTTGATAACAACGCCTCGATGGTCGTGGCGCGGCAGCGCTTGAGCGATTTGGAAACAAGGCGAGCGGACGAGTTGCGCAGTAAAACGGAGCGGCACCCGGACGTCATCGCCCTGGAAAATGAAATCACCCAGCTTTACGCCCAAATTCAATCGTCTGGCCGCACCAAGCTCAGCAATCTGGCGCAAGAGATCAGCCGGCAGGGCCGCGAAGTGGCCTTGCTGGAAGGGCAACTGGGCAGCCTCCCGAATGTGGAATCGACGTTGTTGGGGCTTGAGCGCCAGTGGAAACAAAAATCGGATTATCTGCAAACGCTGCAGGAGCAATTGCAAAAGGGCAAAATTGCGGTGACTTCGGATAAATCCGACATCGAAATCCTGGATCCCGCCATCGAGCCGGAATATCCGGTGAATCGCAACAAGAAAGCGAAAGCTGCGGCCGGCGGCGTTGCCGGTTTGCTGCTCGGCATGTTCGTCGTCGTTGCGCTCGAAGCGCTCGACCGTTCCATCAAGTCGGTGGATGACATCAAGGGCAATCTGAAATTGAATGTCTTGGGCACGATTCCGCAAATCAACTTTGGCGAGTATTATGAGTTTCAAGACCAGGAGAAAGCCAAGCTGATCGATCAGCAACTGGTGACGCACGATTATGCCCCCACGCCGGTCGGCGAAGCGTACCGCTCGTTGCGCACGAATATTCTGTATTCCAAATCCGCCGGGCGCATTCAAACATTCGTCATCACCTCCACCGCGCCGGGGGACGGCAAGTCGTTTACCGCTGCGAATCTCAGCATCACCATGGCGCAACAAAAGAGCAATACCCTGCTCATCGACACGGATTTGCGCCGCGGCGTTTTGCACAACACGTTCGCGGTGCCGAAAGAACCGGGCTTCAGCAATTATCTGACCGGATCCGTACTCGCCTCGGAGATCATTCACGAAACGCATATCCCCAATCTCTCGGTCATCAGTTGCGGCTCGTTGATTCCAAATCCCTCGGAAATGTTAGGCTCGGTGCAGTTGCGCCGTTTTCTCGATGAAATGCGCCGGCGCTACGATTTGATTATTTTTGACACGCCGCCGCTGAATGCCGCAACGGATGCTGTGGTGCTGGGCACGCAGGTCGACGGCACCGTCATCGTCGTGCGTGCCGGCAAAACCAACCGCGAAGTGGCGCGCAAAAAAATCGAAATGTTTCAAAACGTGCAAGCCAAAATTCTCGGCGTGATTCTGAACGGCACCACCGTGGATTTGGCGCACGAGGGCTACAGTTATTACCAATATTGATTTCGCACTCATTCTCTTAAGGGCGGTGAGATGAACTGCTTGTTGACTGGAGGCGCAGGCTTTATCGGTTCGCATTTGAGCGAACGCTTGCTGGCAAAGGGCCATGCGGTCGTGAATGTGGACAATTTCAATGACTACTACACTCCAGAAATCAAGCGGCGAAACGTCGCGCCCCTGCTGCAGCAATCGAACTACACCTTAGTTGAAGGCGATATTTTAGATCGCGCCAGCCTGGAAAAGCTTTTTCGCACGCACACGTTCGAAGCGGTGATTCACCTCGCGGCCCGCGCGGGGGTACGGCCTTCGATAGCGCAGCCGCTGCTCTATGAAAAAGTCAACATGGAAGGCACGCTGAATCTGCTCGAGCTGGCGCGCCTAACCAATGTGCCCAAATTTATTTTCGGCTCGTCCTCTTCGGTTTACGGCGAAAATCCCAAGGTGCCGTTTTCCGAAAGCGATCCGGTCGATCATCCCATCAGCCCTTACGCCGCCACCAAAAAGGCGGGCGAGCAGATGTGTTACACCTATCATCACCTTTATGGCCTGCGCGTGAGTTGTTTGCGTTTTTTCACGGTGTATGGCCCGCGCCAGCGCCCGGACATGGCGATTCACAAATTCACACGGATGATTGCCAGCGGCGAGAAAGTACCGATGTACGGCGACGGCTCGAGCAAGCGGGATTATACCTTTATCACGGATATCGTCGATGGCATCGAGGCCGCGATGACGCACTGCAGTTCGTATCATATTTACAACCTCGGCGAGTCCCGCACCATCGATTTGAAGTCGTTGATCAATTTGATTCAGGAATATTTGGGCAAAAAAGCCGTCATTGAGCAATTGCCGCCGCAACCCGGCGATGTTCCGATTACATTTGCCGACATCTCAAAAGCACAGCGTGAAATCGGCTATAACCCTCGCGTGGACATTCATGAGGGGGTGCGGCGCTTTGTGGAATGGTATAAGGAAAATCATCCCATTGCCTCCTGAGTGCAGACGGGATTGGCATTGCCCAGGAAGGTGAGGTCACGATATGGTTAGAGAGAAACAAGCGTTTCTCAGCAATTTGGTCAGAATGCTTGACGCGGCGGTGATCACAATCGCGTTCATCGTCTCCTATTTCGTCAGCTTCTTTTTGCGCGAGGCTTACAATCTCGGCGAAATGGCATTTGCAGTCTCTCCGGATATCGACGGCTTGCTTTATTTCACCCAGAAAAACCGCGTTCTGGTGGGCTTCTGCTTGCTCATCTGGATCGCCACGCTGTCGTTTATCGGCGCTTACAAGGATTTTCGCACCAAAACGCTGGGCAAAAGCATCTGGCAAATTTTTCTGGCCGGCGTCGCGACTTTATTGATGGTGGGCACGCCGATTTTTGCGTTCAAATTATTCCTGACCAGCCGTCTTTTCATTGCCATCTTTTGGGCGAACACCGTTATTCTCCTGCTGATCGGGCGTTACCTGCTCAATCTCTTTCTGGATTATATCCATTCACGCGGCTACAATCACATCAATTTGCTGATCGTCGGCACCGGCAAACGCGCGCGCGATTTCATCCGCACCGTGAAGTCGCATTCGAACTGGGGTTTGAACATCGTCGGGTTGATCGACGATGAGCACGGCATGTTTGGCAAGGAGATCGAGGGCTATCGCGTGCTCGGGCGCATTCAGGACATTCCGTTCATCATTCATCGCAAGGTGATTGACCGTGTGATTTTCGTCGTGCCGCGCCTCTGGCTCAATCGCATTGATGAAGCGATTCTCGCCTGCGAACGCGAGGGCATTTCCACCAGCATTTCGATGGATCTTTACAACCTGCGCATCGCGACGGTGCGGCAAACGGATTTCAGCGGCTTTCCCCTGCTCGAATTCGAAACCTTCAGCGCGCAAGCCTGGCAGTTGTTCGTCAAGCGCGTCATCGACGTTATTTTGGCGCTGTTTCTCATTCTGCTGCTTTCGCCGCTGTTCCTGCTCATTTCCGTGGCGATCAAAATCACCTCGCGCGGGCCGGTTTTTTTCAAACAACAGCGCTGCGGCATGAATAACCGGACCTTTACCTTGTACAAGTTCCGTTCGATGGTCGTCAACGCCGAGATGAAAAAACGCGAGCTGGAGAAGATGAATGAGATGGATGGCCCGGTATTCAAAATCAAACGCGATCCGCGCATTACCATGATTGGCCGCATTTTGCGCAAATCCTCGCTGGACGAGCTGCCGCAATTGTTCAATGTGCTGATGGGCGATATGAGCTTTGTCGGGCCGCGCCCGCCACTTGCGGTCGAAGTCGAACTTTATAAACAGTGGCAGCGCCGCCGCCTTTCGCTCAAACCCGGGTTGACCTGTATTTGGCAAGTCAGCGGACGCAATCAGATCGGCTTTGAGAAGTGGATGGAGATGGATATGCAGTACATAGACAACTGGTCGTTGTGGCTCGATTTCAAAATTATGGCAAAAACGGTTTTCGTCGTTTTGTTCGGATATGGCGCGAGCTGAAACTTTTTATAACGCGCGCCGCTTTAACGAAACCGACAATGTTTGCGGCATGAAACGCAGGAAAACAGTTACAGCCGTTTTGCCTTTCGCGGGTTTCTCATTAGACATTTGAATTTTGCTCAAGGATTGTTATGCACATTTGCATGATCGGAACAGGCTACGTCGGGCTTGTCACCGGAACTTGTTTCGCCGAATTCGGGAACGATGTCGTTTGCGTTGATATTGACCAAACGAAAATTGCCAAATTGCAAGCCGGCGAGATTCCAATTTACGAACCGGGGCTGGATACGCTGGTGGCGCAGAATGTAAAAGCGGGACGGCTGTCATTCACCACCGACTTGAAGTATGCGGTGGAAAACGCCCTCGTGATTTTTATTGCGGTCGGCACGCCGCAAGCCGAAGATGGTTCTGCCGACATGCGCCATGTCGAAAACGTGGCCAAGGACGTCGCGCGCTATATGAACGGCTACAAAGTCATCGTGAACAAAAGCACGGTGCCGGTGGGCGCCGGCAAATTGATCAAAAAGATCATTCAAGAGAATCAGTCTGCGCCGATTCATTTTTCCGTTGTTTCAAATCCCGAGTTTTTGCGTGAAGGCTCGGCCATCGAAGATTTTATGCGGCCGAATCGCGTCGTCATCGGCGCAGAAGACAGCGAAGCCATGGCGATTATGAAAGATTTGTATTCGCCCTTATATTTGATTGAAACCCCGATTGTGATGACGAATCTTGCCAGCGCCGAATTGACCAAGTATGCCGCCAATGCGTTCCTGGCCACCAAGATCAGTTTCATCAACGAAGTGGCGAACGTTTGCGAGCGGGTGGGCGCGGACGTGCACGATGTTGCCAAGGGCATGGGCCTGGACAATCGCATCGGCGCGAAATTCCTGCATCCCGGCCCCGGCTATGGCGGTTCATGTTTTCCGAAAGACACCCGCGCATTGCTGACGATCGCGCAGCAGCATGATTATCGTTTTCAGATCGTCGAAGCAGCGGTGGCGGTGAACGAACAGCAGCGCCGCATTATGATCCAGAAGATCAAACATATCACGGGCGGCGTCAAAGGCAAAACGATTGCCTTTCTCGGCCTGTCCTTCAAACCGAACACCGACGACATGCGCGAGGCGCCGGCGGTCGATATTATTCAAGCATTGCAGAAAGAGGGCGCGAAAATCCGCGCGTACGACCCCGTTGCGATGCCTGAAGCTAGAAAAATTCTGCCCAGCGTTGTTTACGGTAAAGATGCCTACGATATTATGGAAGGCGCTGACGCGCTGGTCTTCATCACAGAGTGGAATCAGTTTCGCAGCCTCGATCTCGACAAGATCAAGGGGCTGCTCAAAACTCCCCTGGTGATTGACCTGCGCAATATTTACGAGCCCAGTAAAATGATCGACAAGGGTTTCAAGTACTATAGCGTTGGGCGCTGAATTACAACCTGAGAGAGAACGTTTGTTGCAACGCGCTCAGTTCTGTTATGGATTGTTTGAATTCAACTGCCAGCAACAGCGATCCGCGTGTCATCTTTCCCGGGCTTGATAAAATCTATTCGTTTGGTTTTGAACCGGCTCTAGCCGGTTTTAACGTTTTGCCTTGAAACTGATTTCAAGGCAGCTTCATTGGGGTGGCGGGCCGATCCGGAGTGCACGAACGCCTTCTGCTGTCGGTTTAATATTCGCTCAATAATGATCACGACATCATCGCACAGGAGAGTAGCATCAGGATTTTTGAGCGGGCGTTCACCCGCGGCAGAAAAGCGCTGATTTCCGAACCTACTGCCACCCCATTTGGGCTTGTGTCACAAAAATACATCGTTTCAGCGTGGCACATGGCACGATCACCTCGATTCACCACATACGCTTTATCCACCTCCATTTTTAGTCTAATCTGCGGTAAAACCTCCTATTCCTGACCGAATTTCGGACACCGGCAGTGGCATCAGTGTTGCTGAAGCCTTGCAAGGGAATTTACGGTCACTCATATGCCGTCCGCCACGAAGCTCGATTCATGTCGATGGCCAACACTCGATCCGTGCGGCCGGCCTTCGAGATAAAATGAAATGCTCGCATCCGCTCGGAGTCGATAGCGGCGAACAAAAGATGAAAGCCCCATGAACGTTTTGATGATTGCGCCACAACCTTTTTTCCAGCCGCGCGGAACGCCCTTCAGCGTGCTCCATCGCTTGCGCGCGCTTTCGCGGTTGGGACATCGCATCGACCTGGTGACCTATCACCTGGGCCAAAATGTTGAGATCGAGCATGTCAGCATTCACCGCGCCGCCGCGGTGCCGTTCATCAAAGAGATCGCGATTGGACCGTCCGCACCCAAAATCATCCTAGACGTCGCCGTCTATCGCCGCGCTGTCGAATTGCTTGCGAAGAAGCGTTACGATTTGCTGCACACCCACGAAGAAGCCGGCTTTATGGGCATTCGCTTGAGCAAGAAGTTTGGCCTCCCGCATCTCTATGATATGCACTCGAGCCTGCCACAACAGCTTTCCAACTTTAAGTTTACCACATCGAATCTGTTAATCCAGTCGTTTGAGCGGTTGGAAGCCGCGACCATCAACAGCGCGCAGGCCGTCATCACGATTTGCCCGGAGCTTTATCACTATGTGTGCGAGCGCTTTCCCAACAAATTCAACAAGCTGATTGAGAACGTCGCTGACAACAGCGAGGTTTTCCAGACGCAGGTCAATCCGCTCGAATTAAAACAACGGTATAATTTGAACGGTGAAACCATCGTGCTCTACACCGGCACGCTCGAACCGTATCAAGGCATTGATTTGTTGCTCGCCTGCGGCGCGCGGGTCGCAAAACAGCATCCCAATGTTCGCTTTCTGGTCGTTGGCGGCAAGCCCGAACAGGTGAATGAACAAAAAGAAAAAGCCCGGCAACTCGGCATCACCGAAAAATTCGTTTTTACCGGCCAGCGCCCGCCCGAAGAAATCCCGCAATTCATGCGGCTTGCGCAGGTGTTGGTCTCGCCGCGCTTGGAAGGCAATAACACGCCGTTGAAAATTTATTCGTATTTGCGTTCCGGCGTGCCGATCGTCGCGACCAATCACCTTACGCATACCCAGGTGTTGAATGATGAAGTCGCCGTGCTCACCGATTGCAAACCCGAAGCATTTGCGCACGGACTTTTGCGCGTGCTGCACGACAAGAATTTAGGAGAAACGATTGGCCGGCGTGCGCAAGCCCTGGCCGAACGGGAATACAGCTATGAGGCCTATTTGAGAAAAACGGCGGAGGTGTATGACTATCTGCAGTCTTGCCAACAGAATCAGGGAAGAGCATAGGGTGAATTTATGTGCGGTATTTGTGGTATAATGACATTTTCCCCGGCAGCAACGATTGCGCGCGACGAAGTGCGGCGCATGAATGAGGCTATCATTCATCGCGGGCCGGATGAAGACGGTTTTTATCACGGCGAGCAAATCGGCATGGCCATGCGCCGCCTCAGCATCATCGATCTTTCCAGCGGCCAACAGCCGATCAGCAATGAAGACGGCACGATCTGGATCATTTTCAACGGGGAAATTTACAACTATCTCGAGTTGCGCCGGGAGTTGGAAAGCCGCGGGCATCATTTCAAAACAAAATCGGACACCGAGGCCATCGTGCATGCTTATGAAGAATTCGGCGTCGAATGCCCGGCCAAACTTAACGGCATGTTCGGTTTTGCCATTTGGGATACGCGAAACCGCAGCCTTTTTCTTTCGCGCGATCGTCTGGGCAAAAAGCCGCTGTATTATTATGCCGGCAACGATCGTCTCGTGTTCGGCTCGGAGCTGAAGAGCCTATTGCAATCGCAACACGTGCCGCGGCGCGTTTCGCCGGAAGCGCTTGATCTTTATCTCACCTATGAATACGTGCCGGCGCCGCATACGATTTTTGCGGATATCAAAAAGCTGCCCGCCGGGCATTCGTTGTTGATTCGCCGCGACGGTAAAACCGAGCTGCGGCGTTATTGGGATCTGCATTTCCGCGAGAACGGTTATCACGCCGCCGAGCTGCAGCAAGGTTTGGTTGATCTGCTGCAAGATGCGGTGAAAATCCGCTTGATGAGCGATGTGCCGTTGGGCGCGTTTCTCTCCGGCGGCATCGATTCGAGTTGTGTCGTCGCGCTGATGGCGCGCGTTATGGATCAGCCGGTGAAAACCTTTTCGATCGGGTTCGAAGAAGGCAGCTACAATGAGCTGCAATACGCGCGTGAAATCGCCAAGCACTATAAAACCGATCACAAAGAATTTATCTTGCGACCCAACGCGCTCGAATTGACGGAAAAGCTGATCAAGCATCTCGATGAACCGCTCGGTGATTTTTCGATTTTCCCGACGTATCTCGTTTCGAAAATGGCGCGCGAGCATGTGACGGTCGTGCTCAGCGGCGATGGCGGCGACGAGCTGTTTGCCGGTTATGACACCTATGTTGCCGATTGGATGTATCGCAAGTACCGCATGTTGCCGTCTTTTCTGCGGCGCGGCCTGGTGCAGCCGTTTGCCCGATTGCTGCCGCCGACGGAGAAAAAGAAAGGGCCGATCAACAAGATCAAACGCTTCGTCGAAGGCACACAATACCCGGAAGATTTGCAGCATGTGCGTTGGATGATTTTTCTGGCGGAGCAGGAGAAACAGCAGCTTTATGGCGAGGCCTTGCGCGGCGTTGACATTCGCCGCGGCGCGCATGACTTCATCCGCAGCCACTTCCAGAATGCCGATTCGCGCGATTATGTCAATCGCCAGCTTTACGTGGACATCAAAACATATCTCTGTGACGACATCATGGTGAAGGTCGATCGCATGAGCATGGCCGCCTCGCTGGAAGCGCGCGCCCCGTTTCTGGATTATCGCGTGGTTGAGTATGCCGCCACCATTCCGAGCGCGCTCAAGCTGCAGGGCCAGCAGACGAAGTGGATTCTCAAAGAGGCAATGAAGGCATTGCTGCCGCCGTCGATCGTGAAACGCGGCAAAGAAGGCTTCAGTATCCCGATTAAAAATTGGCTGAAGGAAGAATTGCGATCGATGATGCTCGATGTGCTTTCCCCCGCGCGCCTCAAGCGCGACGGCTTTTTTAATGCGGAATATGTGCAACGACTCGTCGATGAGCATCTCGCCGGCGCCGAGAATCACAGCCACCGGCTGTGGGCGCTCACGGTGTTCGGCATTTGGCGCGAGCAATATCTAACATGAGGCGGGTTGTATGTTCAAGCAAGTAAAGCATCTGCAAAATTTTTTGCGTTTTGCGAAGGGCGAGCACGAACCGATCATCGGGCCGATCAAAGCCGCGTGGGAAGTGCTTGCCGTTTGCAACGCCAAATGCCGCACGTGTGATCGTTGGCAGGAGCAAGAGGATCCCAGTGTGCTTTCAACGGTGGAAGGGAAGGATTTGATCCGGCAGCTCGCTGACAACGGCGTGATGAACCTCTGCTTCACCGGCGGCGAGCCGCTGTTGCGCAAGGATATTTTCGACTTGATCGCGTGGGCCAAAAGCTGCCATTTGTCGACCTCCTTAATGTCAAACGGCCTGTTGATCAATGATCGTCGCGCCAAGAAACTCATTGACGCCGGTTTGGATTTGATCTATATTTCGCTCGATGGCAGCACGCCTGACTTGAATGATGCGCTGCGCGGCATCAAGGGGTATTTCGAACTGGCCAGCCAGGCGATTGAAAATCTCAAGTCTCTGCGCAGTAACGCGCGTCCCAAAATTTTTATCGCGTTTACGGTGAACAAGGCCAACATGTATGATCTTGAAAACATGGCGCGCTTCGTCAAATCGCGTGCGCTTGATGGCCTGTCGTTTCAGCCGGCATTGCACCTGCCGCAAGTAAAGTATCGTGTCGATGACGATTTGGCTTTCGGGCCGGGTGACGCCGCAAAGCTGCAAACGCTGGTCGAACGCGTGCTCAAAATGTACGGTGAGTTGCTGCCGATGAATCGCGATTATTACCGCCAGTTTGCCTCATTCATCGAAAATCCGCATAAACTGCGGGAACAGCATAGCATCGCAGGATTCGCTTTTGTCAATATCGACCCGCGCGGCAACGTTTATCCCGATCCGCTCGAAACTGCCTCCATGGGCAATATTCGCGAACAAAGCTTTGAGAAAATTTGGTACGGCCGCCGCGCCAGCGAAGTGCGTACGCGCATCGCGCGCCAGGAATTGCCCGCGGGCTTTTTCGAGAGCGTTGTACCTTTGACGATGGCCGTGCAGCGCATGACCCCTTTGCGTTTGCATCGCGCGCTTAAACCAATCTTCACGACCGCTGAGCATTTCTAGCAAAGCCGCGCTCAGGAAGCCAGGATCCGGCGTTTTTTCAAAGTCGATCAAATCACGCTATAATTCTGTTTTCAGAGCGTCAGAATTGCCAAAGCCTTTCGCAACATGCGAAAACTATTAACGGAATAAACATGACCGACCTCACAACTTCGCAGCTTGAGCGAATCCCAACCTCCTCACGCGCTTTACGCATGCCAGCTCAAAACGGGAAACTGTTACACGCGATTGCCGAGTATTGGAATGCGCATATTCATGATCTTGCCATTGCCAAACATCCCGTGGGATCGAAAGGCTTTTTTCAGGATCTGGCCGAATACCGTTTTGACAAGCTGCGCTACTTGCCGAAGGTGGTGGATTTTAATGGGTATCACGGAAAAAGCATACTGGAAGTTGGCTGCGGCGTCGGCATCGATCTCCTGCGGTTTGCGCAGGGCGGTGCGCGCGTCATTGGCGTGGATTTAGCCAAACAATCCATCGATCTTGCCAGAAAAAATTTCGAGTTGAATGGCGCGGCAGGCGAGTTTCGTTTAATGAACGGCGAAGCGCTCGAATTCGAGAACAATCGGTTTGACATGGTCTATGCGCACGGCGTGCTGCAATATACCTCGGACGCCAACAAAATGGTGAAAGAACTGCATCGTGTGCTTAAGCCCGGCGGTGAAGCGATCATGATGGTCTACAACCGCATTTCCTGGCTCAATGCCATGTCGAAAGTCATGAAGGTCGAGTTGGAGCATGAAGATGCGCCCGTGCTCAATAAATATTCGATTGCAGAATTCAAACGCATGCTCGCGCCGTTCGACAAGGTTCGCATCGTGCCCGAGCGATTCCCCGTCGCGAGCAAACTGCAAAAAGGCTGGAAAGCGATGCTGTTCAATGGCATTTTTGTGCCGGGCTTCAATCTCCTGCCGAGATTTTTGGTGAGGCCGCTGGGCTGGCACATCATGGCGTTTTGTTATAAATGATTTTTATGGTTTCGCGCCGGGCAGATTCGTACATGGCATGTGATTCCAGGCATCTGCTTTGACCTGCTCGCGGCGCTGGGGAGGCGTGATGGGAATTTTGCCGGTTAGAATACTTTTTGTTCCAGTTAACCTCCCTCATTAGTCCCCGCACGCCCTCCGACAAATGACAAGCGGAGTTTTATTCATGCCAGGGAAAGTTCTTGTTACCGGTGCAAATGGCTTCACCGGCAGCTATCTGTGTAAACATCTTTTGCAAAAAGGCTATCACGTGCGCGGCCTCGTGCGCAAAAGCAGCAATCTCACGCTGCTCAAAGGCATAGATATTGAGCCGGTTTATGGCAATTTTGCCGATAAAGACAGCGTGCATGATTTGCGGGTTGCGATGAAAGGCGTCGAAACGGTTTATCACATTGCCGCGGCTTATCGCACGGAGGGCGTGCCCAACAAATATTTTTGGCAGGTGAATTTTGAAGGCACCCGTCATTTGCTCGAGGCGGCGCTGGCCTCGCAAGTCAATCGCTTTGTGCATTGCAGCACCGTTGGTGTGCAGGGCGATATCAAGAACCCGCCGGCAACCGAGGAAGCGCCCTATGGCCCGGGCGATGTTTATCAAGAATCCAAGCTCGAGGGCGAAAAACTCGCACGTAAATTTTTTGAGGAACATCGCTGGCCGGGTGTCGTCGTGCGTCCGGTCGGCATTTATGGCCCGGGCGACCAACGTTTTCTCAAAATTTTTAAATTTGTCAATAACGGCAGATTCCGCATGTTTGGGAGCGGCGAGGTGTTGTATCACATGACGTTTGTCGAGGATCTCGTCGCCGGCATCATTTTGGCCGGCGAAAAGCCGGAAGCGCTCGGGCAAGTGTTCACCATCGGCGGCAGCGAGTACACCACGCTGAATGAGTTGGTGGCGCGCATCGCGACAGCGCTGGGCGTGCCGAAACCCACGAAACACTTTCCGGTTTGGCCGGTTTGGACCGCAGGTTTGCTCTGTGAAATGATTTGCAAACCGCTGCGCCTCGAGCCTCCGGTATATCGCCGGCGCGTTGATTTCTTTGTCAAAGATCGTGCCTTCGATATCTCCAAGGCTCGCCGCCTGCTCGGCTATGAACCCAAGTTCAACCTGGACGCCGGCCTGAAAATCACCGCAGATTGGTATCGCGCTAACGGGCTGTTAAATTAAGTTGCACGATTACGCCTCTGGATATTGTTGATTGTAATAGTATCTGTTGGCGCCCGAATTTTTGTTTTTCTTTTTGATTTGCCAGGCTCGGCTAACAGGCTCGGCTGCTGTTGCGTTGGCGCCTTGCTTCAAGCAGGCGCCGGCGGCTTAGAATTTGAGCATAAATTTTTTCATGAAATCATCATGACTGACAACCTCAATCAGAAACCGCGCCGTGAAACAGTGGAAATTCAGAAGGAGCTGTTTGACGCGAAGAAATCGAAGCTGCAGAAGTACAAAGAAATCGTGCTCGGCGAGAACAGCACCTGGTATTTGATCAAGTACGAACTGATCACGCTTTTTGTGAGCTGGTTGCCGGGCGCGTTGGGTTTGGTCTTGCGGGGAAAACTGTATCCGCTGCTGTTGGGCAGGGTTGGAAGGAATGTGACCTTCGGCAGCAACGTGGTGCTGCGCCACCCTCGTAAAATTCGCATTGGCAATGATGTGGTCATCGATGACAATGTGGTGCTGGATGCCAAGGGAAATGATAACGAAGGCTTGTTCATTGGCAACGGTGTGTTCGTGGGGCGCAATACTATTTTGAGCTGCAAGAACGGCGACATCGTCATCGGCGATAACGCCAATCTCGGCTTCAACAGCGAGATTTTTTCCGCGAGCCGCGTGCGCGTCGGCCAGAATGTGCTGATGGCAGCTTATGTTTATCTCGTGGGCGGCACGCATACCTTCAACCGCATTGATATTCCCATCATTGAACAGGAGCGCTCGAGTCAAGGCATCGAGGTCGGCGACAATGCCTGGCTGGGCGCGCACGCCGTTGTGTTTGACGGCGTGACGATTGGCCGCGAATGCATCATCGGCGCAGGCGCGGTTATCACCCTGAATATTCCCGATTGGAAAATCGCCGTGGGCGTGCCCGCAAAAGTGGTCAAGGATCGCCGCGAAATGTCAGGCAAGGTCGAAACCGTCTAATCGATAATCATGTTCCTGGCGGTTTCGATGAAACAGAGCGTAAGCAGACGATTATGAGCAGAAAGCATCGCATCCTCCACGTGATCGACAAACTCTCCATGGACGGAGTCAACCCGAGCAGCGTTGCGCTCTGTTTCATCGAGTGGTTCAAGCATGCCGACCCCCGCCGTTTTGAAGTAATGGCGTCCGTGCTGCGCCCGCCGGACGCGGCGAGCAAGCATCTCGAAGAGAACGGGGTCCGGCTTTTTTATATCGACAAGGGCAAGTATTCGTTTGCCAACGTCGGCGCGATCGCCGAATTGGTGAAGCGTGAGAATATTGATTTGCTGCATCTTCATGGCTACAGCGCCGCGAATTTTGGCCGGCTCGCCGCGAAACGAGTGAGCATTCCCGCGCTGGTACACGAATGGGCTATCCTGAAAATTCAACCGCATCAATTCGTGATGGATTGGCTGCTGCGCAATAAAACGGATTTGGCGGTGGGCGTGAGTGAAAGCGTGCGGGAATTCTTGATTTCCGGACGTCATGTGCCGGCGGCCAAAACCTCCGTGGTGTGGAACGGCGTCAATCTGAATAACTTTAAAACGGCGGATCCCGCCAAGGTTAACGCCTTTCGGGAAAAATTTGGCATCACCGGCCGTCAGCTCGTCATCGGCACCATGACGCGGCTGCGCGAGGAAAAAGGCAACCGCTATTTCATCGAAGCTGCCGGCAAAGTCGCGCAAGAATATCCCGAGGCGCGTTTTGTCATCGCGGGCGACGGGCCGCTGCGCGACGAACTCGAAGCGCTCGCAGCAAAACTCAATCTCACCGGCAAACTTCATTTCGCCGGCTTTGTATCGGAAGTCGCGGTTGCATTTGCCGCGTTTGACATCGCCGTGATGGCGTCGTTGACCGAAGGATTTCCATTTGCTCTGGCGGAGGCCATGGCAGCCGGCAAACCGGTTGTTGTTACCGCCGTCGGAGGTATGAAAGAAATGGTGCAGCACGAGGTGAATGGTTTGTTGGTTCCCCCCGCGGATGGCGCCGCACTTGCGCAAGGCTGGTTGCGCTTGCTGCGTGACGCTGCGCTGCGGGAAAAATTCAGCAAAGCCGCGCGCGAGCGCAGCCAGGCTTTCAGCGTGGAACGCAATGTCGCAGCGTTGGAAGAACTATACGCGAAATTGCTGTTGACCGGCAGCGCGTGATTAAAGTGTAGCTTTCCAACGAAATACTGCTCCCGGTTTTAGCGAGGTTTCTCAGCTCGCACGCAGTAACGTTGAATTTTATGAATCTCTCGCGTTGTCATCCTGGAAGGATCTGGTGAAGTTTTGGCCCGAACGCCGGACAGTTCACAAAATTCATCTGAATGACTTTTCGTGAAGGCACGCTTAAAAAGTACGGTAACATCTCAGCGAAATTTTTTAGGCTGAAAATAGGCACGCAACGCATGCTCGCAACCCTGATGAATAAACTCCAGTGGAGTTATCGCAAAAACGGACCGGATATTCTTGCGCTGCTACGGCGCAATTATCCGGATTTTATGTTTTCCACCAGGCCCGAGCCGCTGCGCGCGGAGATTCCAGTTTTTCATTTTCACACCGTCGAACCAGTCTCGTTTGAAGAAAAATTGCAGTTTCTCGCCGCCAATCGCTATCACACACTCGACGGCGAAGAATTCCGGGCTTGCCTTGCAGGTGAAAAGCCGATTCCCGAACGCAGCGTCGTGCTCACGTTCGATGACGGTCGCGCCTCGTTGTGGACGGTTGCGTTTCCGTTGCTGCGCAAATATGGTTTCAGAGCCATCAGCTTTATCATCCCGGGCCTGACGCCCGAAGATGTGCCGGCAAGCAAAACTTATGAAGATTACATTGCGCACCGTGCGTCTCCACAAGATTTGCTTGTGCGAGAACAATCCCGCTTTCCACTATGCTCGTGGCATGAAATTCGCGTTATGCATAACAGTGGTGTGATCGATTTTCAATCACACACCATGCATCATCATCAGGCTTATATTGAAAACAAGGTGGTGGATTTTTTTCACCCAAGATTTCAAACCTATTTTTTCGGGAACATTAACGTGCCGGTTTATCGCAATCACGGGGTTTTGGATTTTGGCCGCAAGCCAGCGCTTGGAACCCCGATTTATCGCGCGGAACCGCGCATGGCAGGCCGTTTACAGTTTTTTGATGACGAAGCATTGCGCGAAGCCAGCGCGAATTTTGTCGCCCAGCATGGCAACGAGAGATTTTTTGAGCATCGTGATTGGCGCAAGGAATTATTTGCCTTTTATCGCCATGCCCGAAAACAGCACAGCATGACCCGCTTTGAAACGCCGGTGGAGCAAAAAGAAGCAATTTTGGCGGATTTGAAACAATCGAAGCAATTGATTGAAGAACGGCTGCCGGGCAAAATCGTGACACAACTTTGCTACCCGTGGTTCATGGGCAGCAAGCTGGCAGTGAAGCTCTCACAACAAGCCGGCTATTTTGTCAATTACTGGGGCATTGTCGCGCAGCGCCGGAGCAACCGCCGCGGCGAGGATTTGTTCCACGTGCCGCGCCTGGAAGATCAATACGTTTTTCGCCTGCCGGGAGACGGACGCAAGAGCTTGCGCGAGATTTTAATACAAAAGTTTCACACGCATGCCCCGGCATTTACGCGCAATCTCAACCAAAACTGAGCGTGGCCTTCTTTCCCTAAACTTGATTCAACAACAGCGCCCTGCAACCAGGGCGCAGCTACAATAGGTCAACAATGATATTCGGCATAATCGGACAGAACCCAGCAAATAAAGACACGGCAAGCTCCGCCGTGTCCGAAGATCGTAACTCGCTGCTGCACTCGTTTCTATGTGATCGCGAGCGGGATAGCATTCGTTTTTACACGGGCGCGCACGAGGCTGCTGTTGCTATGATGCCCGCAGGCGTTCCGACGTTGGACGCCAGTCTCGCCGTATATCAAGATGACAAAGGCAGCTTTGCCGCGATTCACGGCAATCTTTTCAATCGCGCCGAGTTGATCAAACAATACCTCTCGCAAGCCAGCCTGCAAGCAACCGCCAACAATGCCGCCATCCTTTTGCAGCTTTATTACAAACTCGGTGAAAAATTCTGCCGCCAGATCAACGGCAGTTTTGTGATTGCGCTGTACGATGCGCCGGCGCAGCGGTTTTATCTCATACGTGATCATCTCGGCGTCGAGCCGGTTTATTACAGCCGCCAGCAGGGCGTGCTTTACTTCTCGAGCGAGTTGCAGCGGCTCACGCGTATTCCGCAGATCGGCCGCCGGCTTAACTTCGGCGTGGTACAACGTTATCTATTGTTCAATTATAATCCCGGGTATGAAACGATTTTTGCCGGAATCAGCACGCTGCGTCCGGGATTTTTTATCAAGATAGAACGCGGCAAAATGAGCATCGAGCAGTACTGGCGGCCTTCGTTTGCCGACCCGTTCAATAAAGATGATGCGACGTACAAAACTGAGCTGCTCGAATTGATGCGCGACGCTGTTCGCCTCCGCCTCCACAGCGGCTATCGGGCGGGTGCGTTTCTCAGCGGCGGCATGGATTCCAGCTCGGTGGTCCATTTTATGCGCGGCGCGCTGCAACAGCCGATTCATACGTTTTCCTTTCGCTGTCACGGCAAAACGTTCGATGAATCGCATTATGCGCGAGTGATGTCCGAACGTTACGACACGCGACATCATCAAGTTGAATACACCGCCGGCGATGCGGCGCAGCAGCTTGCGCGCGTGGCGCAATCGGCGCAAGAACCGTTTTCGGATATTGGCATCGAAATCGCTTCGTTGCTGCTCGGTTCGAAAGTTAAAGAATTCGCCGACTATGTCTTGACCGGCGACGGCGGCGATGAATTATTCGGCGGCCATCCGGTTTATCTGGCCGATCGCGCCGCCAAAACCTTTGACAAGATTCCGGGATTCATCCGCCAGCCGCTCACCAAAACCTTGCAGTGGCTGCCGGATACCGACTCCAAAAAAAGCCTGGTGGTAAAGGCAAAACGTTTTTCCTACAGCACGGCTTTCCCGGCTTCGCTGCACAGCAATCGCTGGCGCATTTATTACACCAATGAAGAATTGCGCCGGCTGTTCATTCCGGAAGCATTGGCGCATGTGAATGGCTTCAATCCGTTTGCGGAGTTGCTGGAAATCTATGCCGAGGCTGACGGTCGCGACGAGTTAAGCTCGACCTTGTACGGCGATTATTATTCCGTCGTCGGTTTTTACCTCCGTCGCATGGAATTGATTCGCTCGTTCGGCGTCGAAGGCCGCGTGCCGCTGCTGGATTATCGCTTGGTTGATTATACCGCGCGC
This sequence comes from uncultured Cytophagia bacterium, assembly GCA_964457925.1. Taxonomy (GTDB): domain Bacteria; phylum Zhuqueibacterota; class Zhuqueibacteria; order Zhuqueibacterales; family Zhuqueibacteraceae; genus Coneutiohabitans. The sequence continues at coordinate 47,660 of CAYWGH010000007.1, read as the reverse complement.
ATTCCCAGCGCGTTGAAAATCGGCAAAGGCGGAGAAACCAAGGTCTTGTTGCACAAAATCATGGCCGGCGAGCTGCCCGATGAAATCGTTTATCGCAAGGACAAGCTCGGCCACAGCGTGCCCATGAAAAATTGGATGCGCGAAGATGCGCCCGTGCAAAACCTGTTCGAGGAGTATCTTTCGCCGGAGGTGATTAAACAGCGCGGCTTGTTCAATCATCAATACGTCCGGCAACTGATTTCCGAACACAAAAGTAAAGCCCATAATCATTCGCACCGGTTGTGGGGGTTGATGATGTTCGAGCTGTGGTGCCGCTCGCATGTGGATGAACCGTAACGTTTGAACGGAATATCCGGGCCGAAACAAGAATTCATGAAACTGTGGATGAAAGCAGCCTTCAGCCTTGCGCTCATGGCGGTGTTGCTTTGGAAGGTTGATCTGCAACAAATTCTTGCAGCGTTTGCTGCAACCAACCTCAAACTCTGGCTGGCTGCATTTGCGCTATTTCTTGCGCAACAAGTGCTCGTGACGTATTGCTGGCAAATTCTGCTGGCAACTAATCAAAGCGCGCCGCCGTTCCTCAAAACGCTCGAGGTGCATTGCGTCGGCAGCTTTTTCGGCACATTTCTCCCCACGAGCGTGGCCATGGATGTGATTCGAGCGTACCGTCTGGGCCGTTATCTCAAGCATCGCGTTGATGCCGTTAGTTCGCTCTTTGTCACACGGGTTATCGGCTTTCTCGTTATTTTCTTGCTGGCGCTTATCGTTGCCATCCCGGTCAGCCGCGCGCTGCACGAGACCAGACTGTTCTGGATTGTGCTCGCCGGGTTGGTTGCGTTCATTGCTGCGGTGAGCATAGTTCTACAAAAAAACGCCGCCGGATTGCTGCAAATGGTGCTGCAGCGCTTGGGCTTGAACTCGCTTGCAGATAAACTCGCCGGTTTTCGCGCGAGCATCCGGAGCTACAGCCAATCGCGCCGCGCCCTGTTGCAGCTGCTGGCCTTGACGTGGCTCTATCAAATTCTCGGCATTTGTATTATTTATCTCGTCGGGCGTTCGCTTGGCATTGAACTGGCAATCTGGCATTATTTCATCTACATTCCGTTGATTACAACGATTGCGTTGCTGCCGGTCTCGCTGGCGGGTATTGGCATTCGCGAAGGTGCATTTGTCTTTTTCTTTGCGCAAGCAGGCGTGGCGCAGGCGCAGGCTTTGTCTCTCTCGTTGATGATCTTTGCGCAATCCGTGGCGCTTGCGTTGCTTGGCGGAGTGTGGTATTTGCTGGCGAAAGATCAGCTTGAGGAAAGCCGTCCGGTGGAATGCGGGCAAACGACTCAGGTTATTCCAAAGGAATCGTTTTGAACCGTGTGCGACCGGTGATATTCTTGACGTCAAACGATGAAGCACAAGAGTCGCGCTGCAAACTAAAATCTCAGGGATAGGAGACGGAAGGTGATGGAAAGAAATCCAAAGTTAGCCGTGCTTGGCGCCGGCAAGATGGGCAGCACGCTTATCAAAGCGTTGCGCGAAGCCGGGTTGTTTCTGGCCGATCAAATTATTGCAACGGCCAGGCATGCCGATCGCGTCGAGGAGATCGCGAAGCGCTTGGGAGTGGCGGCAACATCAAACAATATCGCCGCTGTGCAACAAGCAGAGATTGTTCTGCTTGGCATAAAGCCGCAAGCCATACGCGAGGTGCTTGCCGAGATCAAGCCGCATATTCGACCGCATCATCTGGTGATTTCGATCGTCGCTTCCGCAACAACGGCGTTCATTGAAAAACATCTTGAGGCAAACGTTCCGGTCGTGCGTGCAATGCCGAATACCCCCAGTCTTATCGGCGCAGGCATGACGGTGCTGTGCGCGGGCAAACATGCCACGCCAGAACATCTCGCGCAAGCGCGGCGGCTTTTTGATGCAGTTGGCCGCACCTTGATTCTGGATGAAAAGCATATGGATGCGGTGACGGCGCTGAGCGCAAGCGGCCCGGCATTCATCTACGTTGTGCTGGAATCGCTGGCAGAAGGCGGCGTGAAAGTCGGCTTGCCGCGTAATGTCGCCACCGAGCTTGCCGCGCAAATGTGTCACGGTGCCGCCAAGATGGTGCTTGACACTGAAGCGCATCCGGCCTTGCTCAAAGACGCGGTCACGACTCCAGCCGGTTGTACGATCGACGGCCTATTGAAATTGGAAGAAGGAGGCCTGCGCGTCACGTTGATCAAAGCCGTGGTGGAATCGACGCATCGCGCCGCGGAACTGATTTCAACCTGATATTTTCTTTATTACAGTCCGCTAGGTCAGAAAAATCTTATTGCGCATTCGAGTCGTGGCGCATTTGAAAAATGTTTCCCTGAAATATTTTGATTAGATAATTTGCTGAACCGATAAAATGCCATTACGCGTCGTCACAACCACCTCCGAGTTCGAAAGCCTGCAATCCGCCTGGGATGCGCTTTATCGCAGCAATCCCAATCACACGCCGTTTCAATCCTGGGAATGGAATTTTGCGTGGTGGAAAAATTTTGGCGACGCGGATTCCCTGCGCCTTTTGCTGGTTCACGAAGACGATAAGCTTGCCGGCATCGCGCCATTTTATCTGCGCAAGAAGTTTTATGGCTTTCCGTTGCGGCATCTCGGTTTCATCGGGCAAAAACGCGGCGACTATCTCGACTTCGTCGTCGCTGCCGGGCGCGAGTCGTTCTTTTTTCGCGAAGTCCGGGAGTATTTGAAAAGCGGCAATGAGAACTGGCGCCTGGTTGAGCTGAAGGATGTCCCGGAACACTCAACGAATCTTCCATACCTGTTTCAGGAAGTCCGCGATGCGTTTCCGCTTTTTGGCGTGGAACATCAGCGCATCTGCGTGAGTATTCCGCTGACCACGGATTGGGAAAGTTTCTTGCAAACGTTAAGCAAGCGCACGCGCAAAGATGTCGGTTATGATCGCCGTTTTTTGGATAAGACCTTCAAAACAGAGTTTAAAATTTTTACGAATTCGTCCGCGGTGTTTGACGGTTTTCGCGATCTCGTGACGATCTATCAAGCGCGCTGGCAGCAGGAAAAGGGCGCGGGGCGCTTTGCGGAAGAAAGCGTTTTTCAGTTTGAAGAAGAAGTCTGCCGACGCCTGTCGCATCGCGGTGATTATCGCCTTTATCTGCTTTATGCCGATGGCCAGCCTGCCGCCGGCCTCGCGGGCTATGTGAGCAATGGGAAATATTACGGCGACACTTATGCGCATGCGCCGCAATTTCACAAGTTCAGCGCCGGCAACGTGCTGCTGGGCATGGCCATTGAAGATTGTATTCAAAACCGCTGGAGCGAGCTTGATCTGTCGCGCGGCGACGAACCCTACAAGTTCAAATGGAACGGCCAGGCCAAACGCAACTGTCATATCAAAATTTTTCACGATCGTTTTGCCGCTGCACGCGCGGCTTTTTTTGAAGGCGTTTATGAAAAAGCCTCGGAGAGCAAACGATTGAATGCCTGGCTGGCACGCTACCGTCGCTTGCGGTACGGTAATCACGACAAAGCAAACGACAAACCGCAATCAGCAACGAAAAAGTAGGAAACCGAACATGCCTCTGCCGTTTGCCCATTCGCTCATGGGATACACCCTTGCCGAGAGCGCCTCGTTGCGCTTGACAAAAAGTTTTTGGCTGGATGTTTTAGTATTGATGGCTCTGGCCAATTTGCCCGACATCGATTTTCTGCCCGGCTATCTCGTTGGCGAACCGAATCGCTACCATCATTATCAAACGCACAGCTTTGGCTTTGCGGCGATTGTCGGCGTGTTGGGCGGCCTTTTCTACTGGCGCAAACGCGGGAGATTTTTGCCCTATTTTCTGTTGTTCTTCACGGCGGTGAGTTCGCATCTTTTTCTCGATTTGCTCACCGTCGACAGCGCGCCGCCTTACGGCATGACGTTGTTCTGGCCGCTGAGCATGCAATTCTATGACATTTCGTGGGATATTTTCGGGGCCGTGCACAAATCCGATTCGTCACACGATTTTTTCGCGTCGCTTTTTCATCCTGATAATCTGCACGTCGCTTTGTTGGAGTTGGCGATTATGCTGCCTATCGCAGCGTTTGTGCGCACGCTGAAATTTTACGGCGCATTCACGCGGCGCCCGGCAACCAGGACTTCCACGCCGGCATTATCATCGCAGCCTCGCCTGCTCGCAACCGCGCGTTCCTCGTCTTCTGAAATTGAGCAATTGCGCCGGGAGGCGGAATCTCCCGAGTTGGCAACACATAAACGGGCTGAAATAGAAACGCAGCCATTGAATCTCAATAACATCGATCTCGAGCAACCGGAATTTCGCAATGGCAAAAACCACTGAAAAAATTTATTGCAGCATCGTCATTCCGGTAATGAATGAGGAGGAGAACGTGCCGCTGCTGCACCGTGCGATCAGTGCGGCAATGCAGGCATGGGGCAAAAGCTATGAGATCGTTATTGTCGACGACGGCAGCACCGATCGCACATTCGAATTGCTGCAACAAATCGCCCGGAATGATGCGCATGTGCGCGTGGTAAAATTCCGCGGGAATTATGGCCAGTCCGCCGCAATGGCAGCCGGTTTCGACCATGCGCGCGGTGAGGTTGTGGTGACGATGGACGGCGATTTGCAAAACGACCCCAAGGACATTCCCAACGTCGTGGCCAAGCTCGAAGAAGGATTTGACATCGTCAGCGGCTGGCGCAAGAACCGCAAAGACAAGCTGGTAATTCGCAAGATTCCGAGCAAGATCGCCAACCGCTTGATTCGCAAAACTACGCGGGTAGATTTGCACGATACCGGCTGCTCGCTCAAAGCCTATCGCTCTGAAGTGGTGCAGAAGATTCGCTTGTACGGAGAATTGCACCGGTTCATTCCCGCGCTTGCACGCATCGAGGGCGCGCGCATCAGCGAGATGGTGGTGAATCATCATGAGCGCAAATTCGGGCAATCGAAATACAATATCACGCGCACGTTTCGCGTCATCATGGATTTGATGACGCTGAATTTGTTGCTCAAATATCTCACCCGGCCGCTGCACTTTTTTGGCGCATTGACGGTATTCTTCAACGGGCTTGGGCTGGCCGCCTTGCTGGCGCTGCTCCTGGAATGGCGCCAAAATCAATTTGTCGGCAGTGATGAGCTGAATGTTTTGATGTCAGTCGCTTTCTTGCTGTTTGCCGCGGGCATTAATTTTCTATTTTATGGCTTGATCGCCAACAGCGTGGTTGGCACGGGTCAAAAACGTGACGAGCGTCTCTATGAATTCAAGTACTATCATGGCACGACAAACTGAAAAAATACTCACACCGGCGCTGGCAACGACGCCGTCATCGGCGAATGGCCGCGAGGAAACTTTCGTGCATGTTTCAGTCATTGTGCCGATCATGAACATGGGCAATGAAGTTGCCGGCATTTATCAGGATTTGCGCCACGGCCTGCAAGCTTATGGCAAAACGTTTGAAATTATTTTTGTCGATGACGCGAGCACGGACAACACCTGGTTGGAGCTGGAAAAGCTGGCGCGCAAGGATGCCCAGATCAAATTGATTCGCATGCGCTCGAGTTTCGGCGAGACCTCGGCGCTCGACGCCGGCCTCAAACATGCCCTGGGACAACGCATCGTGTTCGCCGCTGCCCGCGTGCGGGTGAATTTAAAATCTCTGCCCAAGCTGTTGCTGAAGATGGACGCCGGAAATGATCTCGTCGTGGGCTGGCGCACCCCGCGCAAAGATTCCGGCTTGAATCGCATGGTTTCGCGCAGCTTTAATTGGATCGTGCAACGGTTTGGCAAATTGCAGGTACACGACATCAATTCCAGCGTGATTGCAACCTCGCGCGAAGTGTTGGACAACATCATTTTCTACGGCGACCTTAATATCTTTATCCCGGTTTTGGCGGCGCGCAAAGGCTATCGCGTCACGGAGGAACAAATCGAGCAACTCGCCGGCACATTTCGCCAATCGCGCTATATCAGCGAATACATCCAGCGCCTGCTCGATATCGTGGCCGTGATTTTTGTGACAAAGTATTCCAAAAAACCTTTGCACTTTCTCGGCTTTTTCGGATTCATCTTCACGCTGGCCGGCGCGGGCATGAGCGCGTATTTGTTCTTTTATCGCCTCTTTGGTTTTGGCGCGATTGCCGGCCGGCCGCTGCTGTTACTGGGCGTGCTTCTGCTGGTGATCGGCTTGCAAATGATTTCCATCGGTCTGATCGGTGAAATGATCACCTATACGCATGCCCGCGAACAAAAGGAGTATAACATCGAGACGGTGGTGGGAGCATGAAACTCATCATCCAAATTCCCTGCTTGAATGAAGAGCAGACCCTGCCGGTGACGCTGCAGGATTTGCCCACCCACATCGACGGCATCGATGAAATTGAAACCCTGATAATTGACGACGGCAGCACAGATCGCACCTCGTTTGTCGCGCGTGAAAACGGCGTCAACCATCTCGTGCGCTTCACCAGCCGCAAAGGCCTGGCAGAAGCCTTCATGGCCGGCCTGGACGCATGTCTAAAGCTCGGCGCCGACATCATCGTCAACACCGACGCCGACAATCAATACAGCGGCCAAGACATCGAAAAACTCGTGCGGCCCATCCTCGAGCACAAGGCCGATATGGTCATCGGCGATCGCCAGGTCGAGAACATCTCTCATTTCTCACCGCTCAAGATCAAACTGCAAAAACTCGGCAGTTGGGTGGTGCGCCATGTTTCCGAAACCACGGTGCCCGACGCCACCAGCGGATTTCGCGCCTACAGCCGCGAAGCCGCGCTGCGCATGAACGTCATCTCGCGCTTCACCTACACACTCGAAACCATCATTCAGGCGGGCAAGAAACACATTGCTCTCACCCATGTCGAGATCAACACCAACGGCAAGCTGCGCGAATCGCGGCTGTTTACCAGCATCCCGGATTATTTGAAGCGCAGCATCGGCACCATCCTGCGCATTTATGTTATGTACGAGCCGCTCAAAGCGTTTTCGTGGATCGGTGGTATTGTTTTCGGCCTCGGCATGCTCGGCGCCGGCCGATTCTTGTATTACTATTTCACGGCTGGCGGCGGCGGCCATGTGCAATCGTTGATTCTCTCCGCCGTTTTGATGATTGTCGGATTCCAAATCGCGATGATCGGGCTCGTTGCGGATCTCATTGCCGGAAATCGCCGGTTGCAGGAGGACACGCTATACCGCATCAAAAAGCTGGAATTGCAGGCGATTCAGCAGGAAAGGCCCGAGGCGACGAATGGCTTTGCCGGCGCAAAGATCAAATTGGATTCCACCCCGGTACGAGCGGAATCATACGCAAAAAAAACTTTGCCCCATCATGATCAATGACGGCGAAGCGCTGCCTGAACACCGTCAGTTTTAAAGGACTGGCATCGTCGTAGTCGTTAATTAATGATCATGTGGCCTGTTAAATTTCTTAAACGACACACATAACCGTCGAACAGTTTTTTGATTTCTACATTCCACCAGGAGCATAAATGCTTAATGTTGCGGTGGTCGGCATTGGCAAGATGGGACTCTTGCACGCCGGCATCATGAACGGTTTGGAAGGCGTGCGGTTGAGCGCCATCGCCGACACCTCGAAATTTTTGCTCGGCTTCGCGCAAAGCTTGAAAGATGATTTGAAAATTTACGAAGATTATCGTGAGATGCTTGACAAGGCCAGACCGGATGCGGCCGTGTTGGCGACGCCTGTGTTTTTGCATGTTCCCATGGCCGCAGAGTGCGTCAAACGCGGCATTCCGTTTTTTCTGGAAAAACCGTTGAGCCTTGTGAGCGGCGACGCAGATGATCTCGTCGCCGACATCGAAAAAAAGAAGCTCACCACCATGGTCGGTTACATGATGCGCTATGTCGAAACATTCGCAAAAGCCAAAGAGCTGTTGCAATCCGGCGCGCTCGGCGAAATCATCACGTTTAACGCGACGATTTATGTTTCGCAGCTTTTTAAAACCGGCAAAGGCTGGCGCTACGACAAAAAGGAATCCGGCGGCGGCGTGGTCATCGGCCAAGCCACCCATTTGATCGATTTGCTGCATTGGTATTTTGGGCCGGTGCATTACATCTCGGCGCATACGCGCAATTGGTATTCACAAGAAGTGGAGGATTTTGCCCACGTCCATCTCGAATTCGCCAACGGCGTGACCGGTTGGTTCGATTCCTCCTGGAGTGTTCGGCATCACCGCCTGCTCGAAGTGAGCATCAACGTGAATGCGGCTAACGGCAATTTGAGCGTCTGCGACGACTATGTGAAGCTTTTTTTGGATAAACCGGCGGCCGGCTTTTCCGCGGGTTGGACGAATTTCATGAAGCCGGATTTGTTCGAGGGCGTTGCCATCGATCTCGGCGGGCCGCAATACACCCGGCAAGATGCTGATTTCATCAATGCCATTAAGCACGGCAAGCTGGTCGAAAGCGATGTCAAGAACGCCCATGCCGTTCAAAAAATCGTGGATGCCGTTTATTCCTCCGCCGCAAAGCATGGCGAGCCGGTGAAGATTTGACGGCAAATGTTTTGGCAAAGCGAGAACAAAATTTAATCGAGATAGACATGATCGATAAAATCATTTTAGGCCATAATCAGTTTTTTGGCGTTAATCACCTCGAAGCGCAAGCCGGCAACGAGCGGGAAGCCTATTTTAGTGACGCCTCGCGCATTATGGATATTGTCAACTTTTCGTTCGACCACGGCGTGAAAGCAATGATGATGTCCACACATGAGCGCGCCTTTGTTGTGGCCGATGAAATTCAGAAGGATCGCCGCTTGCAGAACGAACTGGGCATCTACTTGTTGGTGCCCTATGTCGCAAAATACATCAAACAAGCGAATGAGAAGGGCCTCGTCAACATTGTCAAAGATTCGTTGAGCGGCACTTCGTTTCAAGACAAGATGGGCATGTTCTGGCGCGGCGGGGTGGGCTTGCTCACCAAAGATTTCAAAAAAATTCTCACCGCAATGATTGACTTTGAAGTTGCGCCGTTCGCGAATCTCAATCTACGCGCGATTTTTTTGCACGACGTCATGACGGATCTGGCGCTGGGCTGGGATGTGCCCGAAGTCTTCCGGCTGTACGCCGACCACGTGCGAAGCAAGTACAAAGCAATTCCCGCCTTTTGCACGAAAAACCTGGGCAAGCTGATGAACCTGCTCAACCGCGCCGGCGTGGAGAATCCTCTGATCATGGCCTCGATCAACAAGCTCGGCTATCAAGTGAATCCTTCACGCCGGGCGTTTGAACACGCGCTGCGGCAGAATCGCCTGCAATTGCTCGCGATGAGCACGCTGGCGGCGGGTTATTTGAAGCCGCAGGAGGCATACGAGTATCTTTTTACGTTGCCGAATGTCGCCTCCGTGGTTGTGGGCGTTTCAAAGAAAAATCACGCGCAAGAGACGTTTGAGACGATTCGACATTACACGCAGCCGGCCCCAAAACGTGAAATTTTGGGTGCGCCTCTGCAAGAGATGCTGGCGTGACAGATGAATAAGAAGCTCAGAGTTTGCTATTATGGCTCTTATGATTGGAATGAGCCGCACAACTCGACGCATATCCTCGGCATGCAACAAGCGGGAATCGAAGTGGTGGAATGCAATCTGCCCGCGGCTTCGAAACGCGACGCCGCCGGGAATTACAAAGGCCTCTGGCACACCTTCACGTTCGGCCTGGCCTTCCTTAAGAATGGCATTTCTCTCTGCGCAAAATTATTTCATCTGCCTCAGCTTGATGCGGTAATTGTCGGTTATCCCGGCTTTTTTGATGTCCCATTCGCAAAGCTGTATACCAAGCGCAAACGCATTCCCTTGATTTTCAATGTTCACATTTCGCTTTATGAAACGCTGGTGGTGGATCGCGGCTATGTGAAGGCGCATTCTTTGCAAGGGAAATTCTTGAAATGGTATGATCGCTTTCTCTTTCGTTTGTCCGAAGTTGTGCTGACGGATACGCTCTCGCATGCGAAGTATTTCGCCCAACTCTACAACCTTCCTGTTGAAAAATTCCGGCGGGTGTTCATTGGAGCAGACCCGCTTTTCCGCCCGCAGCAGAAGAAGTCTGGCCGGAATTGCACCGTGCTGTTCTACGGCACATTTATTCCGCTGCAAGGCATCGAATACATCATACAGGCGGCGCATCTCTTGCGGGACGAAAAGGATTTGCACTTTGAAATCATCGGACGCGGACAAACCAAAGCGCAAATTATCAGTCTTGCGCAGGAGCTCAACGTGACGAACATCACGTTTATCGATTGGGTCAGCCGCGAGGAATTGGTTGATCGTATTGCGCAGGCCGATATTTGTCTCGGGGGCCAGTTCGGCGTGACGCCGAAAGCCGGACTCGTCATCGGGTACAAATGTTTTCAGATGATTGCCATGGGCAAAGCCGTAATTGTGAGCGATTCGCCGGGGAATCGCGAATTGCTGCAGCACGAGAAAAATTGTGTCATGTGCCCCGCCGGCGATGCGCCTGCGCTGGCTGCCATGATCCAGCATTTAAAAATTAATGAGGCGTTGCGGCTGCGCATTGCGGCGGAAAGCCGCAAGACTTTCGATGAACATTGCAATCTCAATCGTATTGGAGAAGAGATTGGCAGAATTGCAGTAAAAATGGCGCCGAAGGCAATGGCCGATTCCCCAGGAAATGCGGCGGCGGCCAGGACAGCGCAGGTTTTTCCTGAACACATAGGATGAATGACGATCATGTTATGGCGCGGCGCTTTTTTGCTTCTCCTCGGACAACTCCTGTTTCTCGCCAGCGGTTATGGCGTCAGCGTGGTGCTGGCGCGCGGGCTTGGCCCAGAAGAGTTCGGTACCTACGGCATTGTGTACTCGTTGTTGATGGTGTTCGAACTTTGTGTGGTGGCCGGTATTCCGAATGCGCTGCAACGCTTTGTCGGCGAAAATCCCGCGAAAGCGTTTGCCTTGCATCGCGTGATGTTGCGCTGGCAGATGATTTATACCGTAGTTGTGTTCGGCCTTGCTTTTTTGACGGCGCGCTTTTTCCTCGGTTTGTTCAATGACCCGCGCCTTGCGGCGGTTTTGCAGATTGCCATTATTGATATTTTGTTTTTCAGCTTTTACTGGTATTACGCCGGTATGCAAATCGGGTTGAAGAATTTTGGCCGGCAGACCGTTATTGCCAGCATCTACTCGGTTTCCAAATTTGCTTTCATAACGATCTTCTTGCTTGCGGGCTATGGCGTGACTGGCGCTTTTGTCGGTAACATTTTGGGGTCCATATGCGGTTTGGCGCTGGGAATGTGGTGGACGCGCTTGCCCAAACAGCCTGCTGAGTTCTCCACGCGGGAATTGCTGCACTTCATCGTCCCGAATATTCTGTACTCAATCGGCATGAATTTATTTTTTTATATTGATCTTTGGGCGGTGAAATATTATCTGAGCGGAGCCGTGGTCGGATTTTATAATGCGGCATCGACCATTGGCCGCATTCCCTACTCGTTTGCGATTGCCCTGACCGGCGCACTATTGCCGTCACTGGCATTTGCCGTCGCTCACAGCCAAAAGCGCGAAAGTGAAAATATTATTCGCCAAGCCCTGCGACTGACATTGCTGGCAGTTTTGCCGGTATTGGCGCTGGTATCGTCTTCCGCAACCCCGATAGCAACAATGTTCTTTGGCGAAGCTTACGCCGGCGCAGGAGATATTCTGAGAGTGTTGATGGCGGGTTTGTCGATCTATGCCATCTTTATGGTGGTGAATACGATCGCCATGGCCAAGGGCGGTATGAAAACGTGCACCACTATTGTGTTCGCGTTATTGCCAATTGACGTGTTGCTGAATTTATATTGTGTCCCCCGCTGGGGCGCCGCCGGCGCTGCCGTCGCAACAACGGCGACCATGCTGCTGGGCGTGATTGCCAACTCGCTCTTCGTCAAAAAAATCTTCAATGTTTTTATCAAGACAAGTTCTCTTGTTCGAATTTCGTTCGCTGCGGCAACTATTTTTGCGCTTTCTAGCTTCATACCGACCAGCAATGCTTGGGAGTTGCTCGCGAAGTTTGCCATTCTCATGATTGTCTATGCCTTGCTGCTAAGAGTGCTTGGCGAAGTTGATCAAAATGATATTGCCCAGATCAAAAACACCCTCTCCGCAAAATTGGGCAATCGTAAACCAGAATCTCCAAAACCGGACGTGTATGCCGCCGCGTTAGAGTCGTGAGAATCGCCATGTCGAAAATGGAAAAACATTTGCTCTGCGTTTCTTATCACTCCACCGTGCCGCATAACACCGGCGCGAATGTGCGCATGCTGAATCTCTTGCATCATCTCGGCGATTTGCGCCCGGTTTTGCTTGCGCCCGCGCCGAAAGAAAACGATCTCGAGCATCGGGTGTTTGCGCCGATGCAATTCCCGCAGATCATTCGAAAAGCCTTCGGGTTCAATCCGGCCATTTTGGGTTGTCATGGCAACGGTGTATTTCAACGGGCAATGCGCGCCATTTCGGACATCGAGGTCTCTGCGGTGCAATGCGAACATTTATGGTCGTTTCCACTAGCGCAACGACTTGCGCGCGCGCGGCATGTGCCGTTGATCTTGATCGAGCATAATGTTGAAGTCATTTATGTTGAGCGTGCGTATCGCATGCCGCTGTTTACGCAGATCACCGCGCGTATCGAGCGTAAAGCCGTGCACGCGAGTGATCGCGTCGTCGTGTGTTCGGAAATCGACGCCGGGCATTTGAGCGCGCGCTTTGGTATTTCTCCGGAAAAAACTTGGATCGTGCCGAATGGCATCAACCTGCCGGAGATTCGGCAAAAGCATTCGAAAGAAACGCTGCCCGCGCCGCTGCGTGACAAAACCTTCGTGTTGTTTCTCGGCAAAACGAATTATCCGCCCAATGCCGAAGCCATTCGGGTGATCGTCGAAGAGCTGGCGCCGCGCGCGCAAGCGCAAAACCGTGATCTCGTATTTGTGGTAGTGGGCGGACCGCAATCCCCGGATTACAGTCGGGTGCCGCAAGGTCTGGCGTTCACCGGCTTCGTGGAAGATCTGCAACCCTTGTTGCAGCATGCCTCAGCTTGTATCGCGCCGCTGCTTTCCGGATCCGGCACGCGCTTGAAAATTCTTGAGTACGCGGCCAATGCCAAACCGATTGTTGCGACCAACGTAGCCGCAGAAGGCCTGAACTTTGTTAACGGCAAGGAAATTGTTCTTGCAGATGACTGGGATGAATTCATGCGTACACTCATCACTCTCGTTGATCGCAAGAATGATCGAGAGCAGATGGCAAGGAATGCCCATCGCAAAGTCGCTGCCGAATATCAATGGCAGGCAATCGCGGCGAGCTATCAACAGCGTTTGCAAGAATTGATAGATCGTTCCCATGAGGCCGGCGCTAAAAACGCGTTATCGCGCACCGTACGTTCACATAATGCAATACCGCGCGAGAAAAACGCCGGCGCACACGCAAAGCTGCAAGCGTAAATTAAAAAGACAAACAAAAGCTAGGATCATTACGGTTTCACCTCATATGCACAAAGCCTCGCAACAAATCGAAATGCCCGGAAGGTTAATGTATTTTTTCTTAGTTGGCATTTTGGCCGTGGGCATTTTCATGCGGTTCTATCAATTGCATGTCTCGAGCATCTGGATTGACGAACTCAATCATTATTATGCCGCCGACTCCCTGGTGAAAACGGGAGAAGCCGTTTTCACCTCGGGCGAACCCAACGAGCGCGCACTCTGGTATTCACAATTAGTGGCGCTCTCGTTTCGTATGTTCGGCGCAAGTGAGTTTAGCCTGCGGCTGCCCAGCGCATTTTTTGGCGTGTTGTGCATACTTGCCGTGTTTTTGATTACGCGGCGCTTCTTCGGCGTGCAAACCGCCTTGCTGGCGGCGCTTTTTACCGCCATTTCACCGTTTGAGATCGGCTGGTCTCGCCTCTCGCGCATGTACACGCTGTTTCAGTTTTTGTTTCTGCTCGGAAGCTATGCCTTCTATCGCGGCTTCGAAAGCGAGGGCGGCGGCCTCTTCGGCGAATGGCAGAAAAAAATTCTGCGTAATGCCTGGCTGCAACGCTTGCTGGCGGCATGGAATTTAAATGTCTTTTGGCTGCTGATCGCGCTGATTTCCTTGTTGATTTCTTTTAAAGTGCACGATCTCACCGCGCTTTTTGTCGTCGGCGTGATATTCTACACCGGCATCATGGCCATCGTGCAGTGGCGCAATGAGGGATTGGTGCAGGCCATGCGGGGAAAATATTTCATCGTTTTTTGGATTCTTATTTTTGTGCCACTGGTCGCGCTAGTGACCGCGCCGGCATTGCGCGCGTTTCTCGATTATGCGCTGGGCTTCATGCCCAAATGGGCGGAAGGCACGCGCTTTCAAAAGCGCACGCTGTTTTTCGATTTTATGTTCGATCACTACAATTTTCCCATGGGGGTATTGTTTGTGATCGGCGCTTATCAGGTTTTGGCCCGGATGCATCGCGACGGCATTTATGTTTTATCTTTGTTTGTTAGCACGCTGTTCATGTTTATGACGGCTTTTTCGTATCGGCATTTCCAATATCTGTTTCATGTTTATGCGTTCTTCATCATGCTCTGTGCCTTTGCGTTTTCGAATATCATGGCGGCTGAATTCGAAACGATTAGAAACCGTTGGTTTTCGAAATCACGGCTGTCGCAGGGCTTTATTTCAGCAATCATCTTCTGTGTGTTTCTTGTCTGGTTGCCGATCACGCCTTCGGTGCGGCTGGCGCGGCGCATTCCCACCAGTGAGGACGGCAGCTTCAATGGCGCGATGTACATGGAAGAATGGCGGGAAGCCTGCCAATTCGTGCGCGAACACAGCGACAGCACCGATGTGATCATCTCAACCGATGCCCTTGGCACGCTGCACTATCTCGGCAGAGTTGATTATGATCTCAATTTTGCCGACCTTGATTTGTCGATGGAAAATAATCTCAGAGATGCCAACGGCGAGTATTTTGACTTATATTCCGGCAGACCCTACATCAAGGATTTGGCGCAGTTGCAACGGCTGGTGGCAGAGAAGAAAACAATTTGGATGCTGGGACAGCAATATAAAATGCTGGAGAACCCCGTTTTCGTGCCAGTGCCCATGCGCGAGTATATTGTCTCCCATTTTGAACGCGCGTTGACAACGGTCAACAGCACCGTGTTGGTTTATCGTTATTCGCCGCAACAAGCGCCGGCCAGGAAAACGGATACGCAATTCTGAGAAGGTGAAATACAGGAAAGTCTGTGGATTATTTATGAATATTGCAATCATGGGAATTCGGGGTATTCCCGCAAATTATGGCGGGTTTGAAACTTTTGCCGAGCATTTGGCCACGCGTTTGGTCAAGCGCGGGCATCACGTTACCGTGTATGGCCGCTCCAACAATATCAAATTCAATGCGCCCTACTACCAGGGCGTGCGGCTGGTGATTTTACCGACCATCAGCCACAAATACCTCGACACCGTGGCGCACACGTTTCTCTGCGCCTGGCATGCTGCCCTTAAAGAAAAATTCGATGCAATTTTGGTTTGCAACAGCGCCAATGCCGCGTTTTGTATCATTCCCCGCTTATTTGGGCAAAAGGTGGCGATCAATGTTGACGGCCTGGAATGGCAGCGTAAGAAGTGGAACAAGCTCGGCCAATGGTACTACAAAATTTCCGAGTGGCTCTCCACCAAGCTTGCCAATGTCGTGGTTACCGATTCCAAGTTTATCAAGCGCTATTATCTGGAAAAGTTCAAGAAAGATTCTGTGTTTATTCCCTACGGCGCGCCCACGGAGAAAGTGCCGGCAAATGACACGCTTAAAAAATACGGCTTGCAGGCAGGCGATTATGTGCTTTATGTCAGCCGCTTTGAGCCGGAAAACAATGCGCATCTCGTGGTTAAGGCATTTGAACAGGTGAAGACAAATAAACGCCTGGTGATGGTGGGCGATGCGCCGTACAGTACGGACTATATTCAAAATCTCAAGGCAACAAAGGACGCACGTATTCTCTTCACGGGTTATGTGTTCGGTCACGGCTATCGCGAGCTGCAATCGAATGCCTATTTTTATGTGCAGGCCACCGAAGTGGGCGGCACCCATCCGGCGTTGCTCGAGGGCATGGGGTTCGGCAATTGCGTATTGGCGAACGATGTGCCGGAGCATCGCGAAGTGCTGGAAGATGCCGGTTATTTTTTCAACACGAAAGAGAACGGCGATCTGGCCAATAAAATGCAGTATTTGCTGGATCATCCCGAAGCAGTAACGCAAGCAGCGCGCAAAGCCGTTGAGATCATCAAACGTGAGTATACGTGGGAAAAAATCACCGACGATTACGAAAAGTTATTCCATGAAATGTCTCAGCGAAAATCCTAAGCTGAGCTTTTGAGTTTCGTGATTACATCGTATCGCCCGCAGAATTGAAACTCCCTTACCCGGCTGACCTTGAGTTTGCCGGCATGGAGATTCAAAATTCTGGGGGCGAATTTTTTATGGCTGAGGCAGGGTTCTTTTCAAAATCAAATGTGCTTTTCATGAATTCCAAAAAACACTCCGATTGGCCTTTTCTGGGCTTGATGTTGGCAGCGTTATTGTTCCGCCTATTTCTTCTCAACTTTCGCTACGCCATTGGCTGGGATGAGCCTCACTATCTCAATCTGGCAGCAAGCTTTATCACGGGAGATTTTAAGAACTGGCTCCATCCCTTTTGGTCGCCAATGTATCCGATGCTGGTCGGGCTCGCGGCCGCGCTTACCTCGGAGGTGGAAATGGCCGGCCGTCTCGTCAATGTCATTTGCGGCACACTGTTGCTCTGGCCGATTTATCGCCTTGGTGTCGATCTGGTGGGCAGGCAAAGCGCATTGTGCGCCGCAGCCGTGCTGGCCCTTTACCCTCCCATGGCCTTCGCTTCAACCAATGCGCTGGCAGAATCTTCTTACATGTTGTTCGCCTGTTTGGGGGTGTGGTCGGGCTGGGAAGCGCTTAAACGCGGCTCACTTCTGCGCGCTTTCGCAACGGGTGTGTTCATCGGGCTGGCTTATTTGACGCGGCCGGAGGGCGTAGGCTTCCTGATCGTTTATTGTGTTTTTGCCGGCATATTGTTTGTCGTTCATTTATTTCAAAAACAAAAAACCGCAACCCTCAAACTGGGAGTGATCGCTGTCCTAGCTTGGCTCCTGACGGCGTTTCCTTACATTTTTTATCTTCATGGCGAAACTGGGCGTTGGACATTGAGCGCAAAAGGCGCAGCCGTGCAGCAGTTGGAGGCGCAATATTTCTCGCCCGGCAAACTTGGAACCTTTGATTCGCTTTCAGAGGATAACCGCACCTATCCCAACGATCAGATTTATCATGACGGCGATTTTGTGCAAGCAACCGCCACGCAGGGCGGTCCGCCAATCGAAAACTCCTTGGGATTATTGCTCAGGAAGTATGCAACGCATTTTTATCGCTTGACACGCTCCGAGCTGGCGTCAATCTTTTCGCTGGGTTTGCTGGCGCCTTTTATTCTTGGTTTGTTCGGCAACGCATGGCGATCCGAGCAAATACGTTTGAGTTTATATTTGCTGTGCTTTGTTGGGTTCTTTTGGTTTATTGTGGTGCCGTTGTTTCATATCAATGAAAGATATTTAACCGCATTGTTGCCGATTGCGATGGTCTGGATTGGGCATGGCATAATCGTGCTCAAAAACTGGTTTTTGCAAGTATTCACGCAACTCGCGTCAAACAATATCATTAAAAAACTCGGATGGCAGCGACTGGCCTGGGCTGGCGCCGCCGGCGTAGTGATGATCTTTGCGTTTCTAACCCAACTCGGCAGCATCGTGCAACGGTCACCGCATGATGTTGATTTTTGGAGCGAGGCGATCGAGCTGAAGCAGGCGGGGCAATGGCTGCGCCAACATGCGGGCGCCGCCCCGGTTTTGATGAGTTACAACAAAGCGGTAAATTTTTATGCCGGAAATCACAACATTCGCTCGGGCGCAACGTTTTCACAGAACGAATGGCCGCGGCTCGCGCAATATGCGCATTATCGCGGCGTGACGCATGTGGTGTGGGCCGAGCGCTATGCCTCGCATTTTCCCAGGTTGTTGCAGCTCAATGATCCGGCAACCGCGCCACCGGAGTTGGCGGCAATTTACGATGAGACACGGGCGCCGGGATTGCGAACGATCATCTACCGATTCGCAACGCCCGCGCCGGCAAGCGAAGAGACTGCCAATAAAGAGCATTAGATCCGTAAAATTTGCATAAGAAGAGTTGCTTTTTTACGGCCGGTAAAAAGCAAAATGCCTTGTAATCGCGGTACCGTTACGCCCAACCAGGAAAGTTAGTCGAGGAGGATGATCCGTTGCACGAAATTAGCCATCTCGAAATCGGCGCCGTTAATGGCGCCTGGCACGTGAAAGCAGAGGGTGGAGACATGTCGCAGCGCAATGAAGCGACGGCGCGCACGAAAGTCACATTTTCGATTGTGCTGCCCGTTTACAATGAAGAAGCCAACATCCCGATGATTTATCAGCGTCTCACGAAGGTATTGGAAACGTTAGGCGAGCCTTACGAAATTATTTTCATCAATGACGGCAGCCGCGATCGTTCGCGCGACTTGTTGCGTGAGCTGCATCATCGTGATCAACGCGTCAAAGTCGTGAGTTTCACCCGCAATTTCGGTCATCAAACGGCGGTGAGCGCCGGGCTGGATTTTGCCTCAGGTAGGGCCGTGATTGTCATGGATGCCGACCTGCAGGATCCGCCGGAATGCCTGCCGCAATTCATCACGAAATGGCGTGAAGGCTATGACGTCGTGTATGCCATTCGCACCAAGCGAAAAGAAAATATTTTCAAACGCGCTGCGTATGCCGCTTTTTATCGCATGATCAAGCGTATCGCGGATATCGACATTCCGCTTGACAGCGGCGATTTTTGCATCATGGACCAAAAAGTCGTGAGTGTGATTCGCGCCATGCCGGAGCGTAACCGCTTCGTGCGCGGCATTCGGAGCTGGGTGGGATTTCGGCAAGTCGGCCTGGCCTACGAACGAGACGAACGTTTTGGCGGCGAGACGCAATACACGCTCTACAAACTCTTCAAGCTTGCGGTGGATGGTTTTGTCTCGTTTTCCTACGCACCGCTCCGGATGGCCGCCATTCTGGGTTTTATCACCTCCGGCATATCATTCATTGCGGCGCTGGTGCAGCTTTATAAACGCTTGTTCGTGCCAAGCTCATACGTGCCCGGTTTCGCCTCCCTCATCATCACCGTGCTTTTCTTGGGCGGCATTCAATTAATCACCATTGGCATTATCGGTGAATATCTGGGACGTATTTTTGATGAAGTTAAGCGCCGGCCGCTTTACCTGCTGGATGAAGCGCTTGGCTTTAGCGAGCAAAATCGTTCCGCATCTGCATGAAACTGTTGGTAATTGAAGTGGCAAGCAATTGTTGTTGATTAAATTAATGTTAAGATGCTTGCATGATCATCTCATTAATTTCGCTCTGAAGGTGCCATGAGCAAGACCTATGCAAACATCATCTTTCTGATCTCGATTGCCACCACGATTACCGGACAGTTGTTGCTGAAAAAAGCGACAGCCAACCAGCGCTTCAACCTCGACCCGACACAATTGCTTTCGACGCTGATGGCGTTGGTGCTCAATCCCTATCTTGTGGGTTGGGTGTTGAGCGCGGGAATCAGCGCGACCTTGTGGATTGTCGTGCTCTCGCGTTTCGAATTGAGCCTTGCCTTTCCGGTATCAACCACCTTGAGTTACATTTTGATTTTGCTGTTGTCCTGGTGGCTCTTCGACGAACAAATGACCGTGACCCGATGGATCGGGATTGGATTGATGAGCGTGGGAATTTTCATGACGTATCAGAGCTGAGCCATGACCAACAATTCTCACGCCCATGGAACACAGCACGAACGGCATCAGCTTGTCGATTTTTTTTCCGGTCTATAACGACTGGGGAACGATCGGGAGTATGGCAGCGTTGGCAGTCGCGACCGCCGAGCAAATTACCAGCGATTTCGAAGTTATTCTGGTCAATGACGGCAGCGGCGAGAGCACGGTAGACGTGCTCAATTTTCTCGAAAGAAGTTTTCCCCAGGTTCGCGTCATTCATCATAAAAAAAATCGCGGGTATGGCGGCGCGCTCAAAAGCGGATTTGCCGCCGCCAAGAAGGATTACATTTTTTATACCGATGGCGATGCACAGTATGACGTGCGCGAGTTGAAAAAACTCGTGCATGCCATGCGCCCCGGCGTCGATATTGTCAACGGGTACAAAATCAAACGGAATGATCCGTGGTATCGCATCGTCATCGGAAGGATGTATCACACCGTCACCAAGCTGGCCTTCGGCTTCACCATTCGCGATGTGGATTGCGATTTCCGGCTGATGCGGCGCGACATCTTTGACCGTATCCATCTCGAACACAACAGCGGCGTGATCTGCGTCGAGATGATCAAAAAAATGCACGATGCCGGTTGCTGTTTTGCCGAAGTGCCGGTGACGCATTTTCATCGCGCCAGCGGCAAATCGACGTTTTTCAAGTTCCGCCGCATTGCGCGCGTTGGCGTCGATCTCACCAAATTATGGTGGCGTCTCGTCATCAAGAAACAATCTCAACACAAACATCCTGTCCATGCTCGAGCTCACGAAATCGTTTCATGACAAGAATGTCATGATTACCGGCGGGTTGGGCTTTATCGGGTCCAATCTGGCGATCCGGCTGGCGGAGATGGGAGCACGGGTGACCGTGGTCGACTCACTGATCGACGACTACGGCGGCAATTTCTTCAATCTGCACGGGTATGAAGAGCGCATCCGCATTAATATCGCGGATGTGCGCACGCGCCCGACGATGAATTTTCTCGTGCGCGGCCAGCATTATATTTTCAACCTCGCCGGCCAGGTCAGCCATATCGACAGTATGGAAAATCCCTACAACGATCTCGAGATCAATTGCATCAGCCAATTGTCGATTCTCGAGGCCTGCCGCAAATTTAACCCCGAGGTCAAAATCGTTTTTGCCGGCACGCGGCAGCAATACGGCAAGCCGCAGTATTTGCCCGTTGATGAACGCCATTTGATGATTCCGACCGATGTCAACGGCATCAATAAAATTGCGGGTGAGACGTATCATTTGCTGTACAACAATGTTTACGGCATTCGTTCCTGTTCGCTGCGTTTGACCAACACTTATGGCCCGCGCATGCTGATGAAACACAACCGCCAGGGTTTTATCGGCGTTTTCATTCGCCAGGCCATCAATGGGGAAGAGATCAAAATTTTTGGAGACGGCAAGCAGCGCCGGGATTATAACTATGTTGATGATGTCGTGGACGCTTTTCTGCTCGCTGCGGCAAATGAGCGCGCCAATGGCGAAGCGTTCAATCTCGGCGGCATGGAAGTGTTCAGCCTATTGCGCTTTGTCGAGATGTTGCTTGAGATCACCGGCACCGGTTCCTACACGATCATTCCGTTTCCGGAGGAAAAAAAACGCATCGACATTGGCGATTATTATGGCAATTACGAAAAGATTCGCAGTGTGCTGGGCTGGGAGCCGCAGGTGAGATTGCGCGACGGCCTCGAGCGCACGGTCAACTATTTCCAAAAACACAAAAAACACTATTGGCCCAAAAATGAAAGTCAGCTTTCTTGATATGTCCCGCCAGCATGCGGCGATGAAAACTGAAATTGATGAAGCCCTGGCGCGTGTGTTCAACCGCGCCTGGTTTATTTTAGGAGAGGAAGGGGAGGCGTTCGAGCAAGAGTTCGCCGCATATCTCGGCGCTCGGCATGGGGTGGGCGTCGGCTCCGGCACCGAAGCGTTGCATCTCGCGCTGCTTGCTTGCGGTGTTGGCCCGGGCGATGAAGTCATCACCGTGCCGAATACCGCGGTGCCGACGATTTCCGCGATTTCATTCGCAAACGCCAAACCCGTGCTGGTGGATATTGATCCTGCAACATACACGATGGACGTGTCACAAGTCGAGGCCGCCATCACACCGGCGACGAAGGTTTTGCTGCCCGTGCATCTTTACGGGCAAACGGCGAATCTCGCGCCCTTGCTTGCCATCGCTCGCCAGCACAATCTCCGCGTGGTGGAAGATGCCTGCCAAGCGCACGGCGCCACCTTTGAGCAGAGCAAGGCCGGAACCTGCGGCGATGCGGGTTGCTTCAGTTTTTATCCGAGCAAAAATCTCGGCGCCTATGGCGATGGTGGTTTTGTGTGCACCAATAATCCCGAGATTGCCGAACGTTTGCGGCTATTGCGCAATTATGGACAAACCAAACGCTATTATCATGCCTCCAAAGGCTTCAACAGCCGGTTGGATGAATTGCAGGCCGCCATTTTGCGGGCGAAATTACTTTATCTTGATTATTGGAACGCCCGGCGGCAAGAGTTGGCGCGGCGTTATGATCAATTGCTGCAAGGTTTGCCAATAAAATTACCGCAGACAGTGGCGTGGGGCGAACATGTATTTCATCTCTACGTCATTCGCTGTGACCGGCGCGATCAACTTTGTTCCTTTTTGGCCGAACGCGGCATTCAAACCATCATTCACTATCCTGTGCCGGTGCATCGTCAAGAAGCCTACCGCGATTTGAACATGCCGCTGGGCGCATTGCCGGAAGCTGAAAAGGCCGCACAGGAAATCGTCTCGCTGCCGCTCTACCCTGAAATTTTGGAGGATGAAATCGAGTACGTCGCGGCAACTATCCGGGAATTTTATCAACGATGATTCTCATATTTGACGCTTAAGCTACGCTTCTGCATATAAGAAAACCTCGTAGTGCACGGTCATCATGAATTCCGTAGTCTCCGCCCCTTGTGGGCAGCTCTTGCGAGCAGCGACTCGCAGGGGGCGATACGACAAAAATTAAAGTGACAGTGCAGTCGATAGGAATCCCGAAAGGTTGTTTACATGGCGGCTTCGTTACCCTCAACCCTCATGCTTCCGCAGGAATATCGCATCATGTACGAAGCAGAGAATTCGCACTGGTGGTATCGCGCGCTGCGCTGTTGGCTCGAGCATGTTCTTCGACGGTATGTTTCCAATACCGGTTTGATTTTGGATGCCGGATGCGGCACGGGTGCGACGCTCGCCTTGCTGCAATCATTGAACTACAAATCCCTCGGTTTTGATCTCTCGCTCGCCGGGCTGCAATTCGCTTGTAATCGCGATCACTTGTTCAATAAACTGTGCTGCGCTTCCATAACAGAGCTGCCCTATTCCTCCAACAGTTTCACCGGCATTATTTGCGCGGATGTTTTGTATTTGCTGCACGACGACGACGAAGTGAATGCCTTGCGGGAATTCAAACGGGTATTGCGGCCCGGCGGCGCGCTCATTTTAAACTTGCCCGCTTACGAATGGCTGCGCGGCGAACACGATCAAGCCGTCTCAACGCAACGCCGCTATACGGCAAAAAGCTTGCGGCAGAAATTGCGGGCAGCGGGCTTCGAGCCGTTGCGTCTCGAATATCGCTATATGATGTTTTTGCCGGCGCTCGCCCTTGTTCGCCGGCTGTTGCGCAGCGGCAAGCAAGAAGCTGCCACTGCCAGCTCTGATCTCACTCTCAACTTCGGTCTGCTGAACTCCATGCTTACCTATTTAACCCACACGGAAGAAAAGCTCGGACGCTTCATCATCAGGCCTTTTGGCACCTCCGTTTGCGCTGTGGCGAAAGTTTCACCTTGAAACAGTCGTTCACGATAAGGCAGTTTATTCGATGAAACGTCATTTTTATTGGCGGATGAACATGTGTCACCCTGCTAATCTTTTTAAAATTAATGCTGATAGCATGTGATTTTACCATCAGAGCTTTTGCGTTCTTGGATTGAAATTTGCTTCATGTGAGGAATGATGCACAAACGTGACACTTTTAAATTGATGGCAGTAACCAGGAAATCGTGATGGAGCCCCTGATTTTCAAGTCAAAAATTCTCGTGGTCATCGTCAGTCTCGTCATATTGATCGTTGGCGTCATGATCGCGCCGAATCGTCGCCGTTTTTTGCTGGCATTCGGAACCGTCACGGCCGGTTTTCAAATCGAATTTCTGGTTGCATACTTTGGCGCCAGCATCACCATCAGCTATCTGGCCTTTCTGGCTCTTTTGATTTATTCCTACATCGAGCGTGCGCGCGATATCAAACATCCCCGGCCGCGCGTACTTTGGCCGTGGTTCGGCATGCTGTTTTTTTCCGCGCTCGCGATCATCAAGGCAATTGATCCGAACATGGCGCGCGCCACGTTCGTGCTCTTTGCCTTTGATGTCATCATGTTTTTTGCCGTCCTGCGCACGGTAAAAACGCCCGGCGATATACGGTTTTTCGTCGGTTGCTTGATGGCCGCGATTATCGTGCAAAGCTTCATCGGCCTGCTGCAATACAAGATTCCATTTTTCAAAATCGGGGTCATTGATCAATATCAATCCTACATGTGGTGGCGCGCAAAAGGCACCTTTTTTCACGCCAACCATTTTGGCATGTTTTTGATGCTCACTCTTCCGCTTGCTTTGCGCTATCTGATCAATGCCATGGCCAGCCGTAATAGCAAATGGATGACTTATGGCTTCTTCACGTTCGGCATCGGCTTCATTGCGCTTTTGGCGAGCTACAACCGCGGCTCCTGGGGCGGCCTGATCTTCGGCTTGCTCATCATGCTTGCGGTCGATTTCACCAAGCGCGGCGTCAAGATTCGCCGCATCATGTCCAATTTAGTGGCGTTGGCGTTTCTCTGCGGCGGCTTGCTGTCAATCAAATTTGCCCCGAAAATTTATGATCGTTTATTTCAAGATGACGCCGAGGGCCAGATGGAGGGCCGTAACGAGCAGATTGAAGAAACCCTTCCTTTGATTCTGAACAATCCCATCGTCGGCGTGGGATACAACAACGATCGTTTCTATGCTTCGGTGATCTTTGTGCACAATGTTTATATGCTGATTGCCGCCGAAATCGGGATCATCGGACTGGCCTGTTTTTTGTGGTTCTTGCTTGAAATTTTCCGTGAGATTTGGGCCGTAAGCCGATCAACGGTTCTCTACAGCGCCAACTATGCGCGCGGCGCGCTTGCCGGCATGCTCGGCTTTTGCCTCGCCTCCTGGGTCGGCCCGGATTTTTGGATCAACTTTGCTGTGCAGGCTTATTTTTGGCTCGTTTTGGCGCTGCTCTTTGTCGTCAGCCGCTTAAAACGTGTGGTATTGTTCAAACAAAAACAAATGGCGCTGGCGCAAAAGAAACAACCGCTCGTTGCAACTTCATGAAACGAAACTATCGCAATAACAAACAAAATCCAGAGGCGTCCTCCGGGCGAAGCTCTCGCCGGGTGATGCTTGCCCTGGCGCTGCTGCCTTTCCTCAGCATACCGCTGATTGGCGCGCAATTATATTTTCGCCACGACGATTCTGCCGTGATATTGTGGGCAAAGGAATTCACCTCGCCATTTTATCATGCCGTTTCACCGGATCCCGCCGTCAATGGGTTTGACAAGTACCCCGGCATGGGGCCTTATTGGCGTCCCTTTGTTTATCTTTACGTCAAAGGCCTCTGGAATTTTTTCGGCCTTACGCCGGGGCCGTATTATGTCGTAGGCGGCTTGTTGTTCATCATTGCGGTTTATTGCCTGTTCCGTTTGGCCGAACAGCGTTGGGGGCTAACAACCGCGGTCTGGAGCTGCCTGGCGTTGATGGCCGCATTTTATGGCACCATGTATAATTTGTATCATTTGACCATTCAGGTATCATTCTTCTACCAGCTCTCACTGCTTTATTTCTTTTGGGCATATTTGCAAAACCAGCGCTGGCCGCACCTGTTGGGGATGTTGATCTTTCTCGCTCCGGCCATGAGCCGCCAAACCACTCCGGTGTTGATGGTCGCGATTCTGGCGGCGGTGTTGCTCGAACAACGCAAACACACCCTGGCGTTTCTCCGCAAGAATTGGTTCGCAATCGTGCTATTGCTTCCGAGTTTTTATCTGATCTCGCTTTCCCCGCAGACCAGCGCAGGTTCGGTGCTCGCCGAAGGCGCGAATATCGCGGCGATTATCGCATTCTTGCGGGAACGCTTTTTTTATTACGGCGGCCTCTTAACCAGCGGCATCACCGGCGCGCTATTGCTGTCGCTGATTGGCGGCGGCGTTTTGCATCATCTGGCCGGGCTGGCGAAAACCAAATTCCACTTTGATAAAGCGCAGTGGCTGTGGCCTCCGCTCACGTTCATCCTGGCGTTCGGCTTGATGACATTGCAACCGTTTGCGATTTACTGGTTCGTGTTCTGCTGCCTTTACTTGTTCATCGTTGATGAGCAACTCCGCTTGCCGATAGCGTGGGCCGGCGCCTCGTTGATTTGTTTTCTCTCGGCAAAGTATTATCACAACGGCTATCTTCTGGAGGCCGGCTTTGCCCTGGCGCTCGCCATGGGGGTGTTGATCGTGCGGCTGTCGCAGCCGCTTGTGCTCATGTGGCAAAGATTTGCCGTCCGGTCGCGCGTTAAAATTCCGGCGCTCGCGGGCGGCGCCGCGCTGTTGATCGTGCCGTTCGCTTTTGTGCTTACCGGTAAAACGCCCGCTCTTACAGAGCCGTTTGAAGTCGTGCGCATTGCCTTCGATTCCAATCAAAATTTTCACGAGTTGATGAATTATTTGCGCTATGAAATACCCGGCAATGCCGCACTCTATGAATTTACCGAAGAGGAATTGGGCACCACGCGCTTCGATCGGCGCCACATTTCATTGCGCGAGCGCGCGCGGCGGGTTAAAATCATGAACGCAGAAGACAAGCAGGTTATGCTCCGAGCGCTCGATCGCACCGATTTGCAAATCCATCCGGCCGCAGCGTGGCAGACTGCGGATCAAACGCAGGAAGCCTATTTTCTTGCCTGCAATACCTTCGAAAAAGAAATGGCGCAGCAGCAGTTCAATCTCATTGCGGTGAAGGAGTTCCGACGCGCCACCGATTCCGCCGCGATTTATCGCCTGGTGCGGGATCCGACAGCAACCGCATCACCCGCCCTTCCCTCGCCTGGCAGCGAACAGCCCACCCCGCCAAATGTGAGCATGCCGGCCTTATGAAAATTTTGATGATCGACAAGTATCACTTCATCAAAGGCGGCGCGGAACGTTATTATTTCGAACTGAAGCGCATTCTTGAGCGTCACGGCCACGAAGTGATTTCCTTCGCGATGCACCATCCGGAAAATTTTCCCTCGGATTGGTCGGCGCATTTCGTGTCCAACATCGAGTATAATGGCGACGGCGCGCTGCACAAAATCATGAAAGCGCCCAAGATTTTCGGCCGCATGCTGTATTCCACGGAAGCCAAGACGAAAGCCGAAAAGCTTGTCAATCGCGTGAAGCCTGATCTCGTGCATTTGCACATGATCGATCATCAAATTTCACCTTCGATTCTGCATGTGTTTCAGCGGCATGGCATTCCCGTTTTGCAAACCTGCCACCAATACAAACTGGTATGTCCGAGTTACCGGCTGCTGATCATGCGGGAGAACCGTATTTGCGAAAAATGCGTAACCGGCAATTTTTATCATGCGCTGTTCGAGCGCTGCCATAAAGATTCGCTGGCGGCGAGTGCAATGGTTGCCGCCGAATCCTATTTGCACAAATGGATGAAGATTTATGATGTCATTCGTCTCTTTCACGTGCCCAGCCGGTTCCTGGGTGACAAGCTGTTGCAAAGCGGCGTCAATGCGCAACGGGTTTGGCATCAGTTTTATACGATCGAGATGCGCGACTTTCCCTGCTCGCCTGAGTTTGATGACTATTTCGTCTACTACGGCCGCTTGTCCGAAGAGAAGGGCATTTTAACGCTGTTGCAAGCGGTGCGCAACGCGCCGATTTCGAAGCTGATGATAATCGGCGATGGACCGCAACGCCCGGCGCTTGAACAATTTGTCGCAAAGCATGATCTCAAAAACGTTGTGTTCATGGGAAATCGTTCGGCACAGGAATTGGTTTCATTGGTCGGCCGGGCAAAATTCGTGGTGGTGCCGAGTGAATGGTATGATAATTCACCGCTCGTGATTTACGAGTCGTTCTCCATGGGCAAGCCGGTGATTGCCACGCGCATGGGCGGCATGCCCGAGTTGATCGAAGACGGTGTTAATGGTCGCCTCTTTGAAGCAAAAGATGATCACCAGTTGACAGAATTGATACACGCGCTGCTTCGAGATGAAACAAAGCTGCGTGAGATGAGCCGCGCGGCGCGCCAAACTGCCGAGCGGGAGTTCGATCCCGAAGTGCACTATCAACGCATTCATCAAATTTATAAACGCCTGATCTCTTAAATTTTTTACGGAATCGCTGCATTTAAACAGGTAAACAAGAGATCATGTCTAACTTGTCCTTTGACAATAAAAGCTTAAATCGCGTATCGTAACGAGAACCTCGTGTATGCTCCAGAGTCATAATAGTTAATAAATTTTAAAGATTTTGATTTCCCTGTGACGGCATGCACGCATCATTGCCGTTTTGCCGGTATGAAATTCTGTTTCTTCAATATTTTGGTACAAACTTTGTCAAGATTCTAGTGGCGATCCCAGGAAGAAATGAAGTGATCGAAAATTAATCACTAAAATCAAACCGGCAAAGAAATGGAAATCATCAATCGCGAATGAAGGAGCTTACTATCAGACTCAAATTGGAGGAGTCGATCATGCGATATGTGAAAACGCATCTCTTCTATGCCGTTGTCTTGAGCTTGCTGCTGTTGCCGGCAATCAGCAGCGCGCAAACGCGCAATCATCCATATCCGCGCACTGCGCTGTTTCAATGGGAAGGTGCGCCGGATGAGTGGTATGCCAAATTCGATCTCGTGATGAGCCGCAATAATCATCCGGATTGGGCGCGCCGGGTCAAGCGCATCAATCCCAATGTCATGCTTTTACCGGCGAAAGATTGGAACAAGGGCAATGAGATCGACGGTTTTCAAAACGCCTGGTTCGTGCCGACTTCGACCGGCGGCCGCATTCAACTTTATGGCAGCGATTCCTGGTTCTCGGATTTTTCAGATATTTGTCCGCGGGTGAACGGCAAACGCTACATTGATTTTCTCGTCGATTATTTGTCAATGAACATCGATCACTCGGTATTTGACGGTGTCGCAACAGACGGCATTTACGGCAGAGAGCATTTGACCTGGAATATGTTTAAGGACGTTGATCTTGACCGCAACGGCCAGAATGATTTGTATGAATCCGGTAAAGGCAGCAGTTGGGTGATCAATCGTTGGCAGGCCGGCATCGACTACTTGCTGGCAGAATTGCGCCGCCGCCTCGGTCCCAATCAAATCATCTTGTTGAATTCGGGTACGACGCACGGCTGGGGCTGGGAAGTGGCCAATGGCATGGTTTCAGAACATACCAGCGGCGTGTTCGATCCGAATTACTTCTTTACGACGTACAGCAATTTGATGAAACGCGCGCATAAGCCGGTGGTGTCGTTGATGAATTCGAATCCCGAAGGCCGCGATCAAGAGCGCAGCAGCCCGTCAAAGAATTATTACCGTCATCAGCGGTTCATGCTCGGCGTTTCGATGTGTTTTGATTGGTACTTCGAATATGAAGATCTTGAATCCGGTGAGCATTATTATAATCAGTATTACGATGAGTTTTCCGTCAAAGTCGGTTATCCCACCAGCGGGCCGCAGAAAATCCGCGGCGACGTTTGGGTGCGCTTCTTCGATGATGGTGCAGTGATTACAAACGTGACCGGCAGCGACATTACGATTTCCGATGCGGATTTGCGCGGTCTGAGCGGCTATAACGGGCCGTACTATCGTTTTCGCGGCGGCCAGGATCCGGACGTCAATAACGGCGAACAATTCTCACAAGTGACGTTGCAGGGCCATATCGTTATTGCTTATGGCGGCGACAAAATGATTGCCGGCGACGGCCTGTTGCTGACGCGCTCGCCGCGCGTAGTCGTTGCGGATATTATTTTAGATGATTCGCCCGGCAGCACGACTGCCGGCGGCGCCAACACGGAATTCATCGGCAATTGGGTCAGAGTCGAAGACTGCCGCGACGGCATCAACCACTACACGTTGCGCTGCGCGCCCTGGATGAATTTGTTGACGCATCGTCGCGCCGAAGCCGGCAGCGGCGAATCGCGCGCCGTTTATCGCCCAAACATCGGACTCTCAGGCGAATATGAAGTCTTTGAATGGCACGGCCAAATCGGCGCTTCGGCGAATGCCGTGGCAGAAGGCGAGAATGTTCCGTACATCATTCGTCACAGCGGCGGCGAACAGACGGTGTCTGTAAATCAACGCGGCAATTATGGTCAATGGAATTCCCTGGGCAAGTTCACGTTCAATCGCGGCGGGGACAATTCCGTGACAATTTCGAACCGGGCGAATGGTCCGGTGATTGCGGATGCCATCAAATTCGTTTACGGTGGCGGCACTCCGCCTCCAACTTACGATGCGCCGCCGGCGCCTCCGCGCAATGTGAGGATCGAGAACTAATTCTGCAAAACAGCTATACGATAAGTTGCCGTTCGTCGCCTTGTGCCTCGCCCGGCGGGGCCGGCGTTGTAGGACTTAGCAATGCGTGACTGGAAAAACAATCTCGCATACAAAATCAGCGGGCGGAATCGCCGCAAGAAATTTGATTTTTTCATGCAGACCTTTGCGCCTGATGCAAACACGAGCATTCTCGACGTGGGCGCAGCAGAGGAGGAATACAGCGAAACGGATAATCTGCTGGAACGGCTTTATCCGTATCCCGGCAATATTTCGGTTCTCGGCATCGACGAGTACCACAAATTTCGCGCACGCTATCCCGCGGTGCAAGCCACGGTATATGACGGCAAAAAATTCCCCTTCCCCGATCAAAGCTTTGACCTTTGCTGGTCGAATGCCGTCATCGAACATGTCGGGAATCGCGACCGGCAGATTTTGTTCTTACGGGAAATTCGACGCGTTGCACGAAATGCCTATCTCACGACGCCAAACCGCTTTTTCCCGGTAGAAGTTCACACGCGTACGCCCGTGTTGCACTATTTACCCAAGCCGCTGTTCGAACGTTATTTGAAACTGGTGGGGAAAAGCTGGGCTGCGGGCGATTACATGTTTCTGTTGTCGTTCAATGATATTTGTGGAATGCTGCAGGCGGCTGGCATTCGAGATTATGTCATCAAGCGCAATTATCTGTTTGGCTTCACGCTTGATTTTGTGATCATGTTTGGCGAAAAAATCAAATTACACCCGGCGCGCCAACCTGCCTCAAACAAGGCATGGGCGCAGTAGTTGGGAGCATCAGGTTGCTCGGTATAAAACACCAAACTCTGACCATAGATTTTGGATCAGGAGTGGCTGCTTAATCAGGAGAACGTATGGCCGTATTATCCATCACACAAGGTCACGACACCGGGGCCGTCATCGTCAAAGATGGGCGAATGCTGGCAGCGATTAGCGAAGAGCGGTTATCCCGCATCAAAATGGATACGCAGTTTCCGACGCGCTCAATTCAGGCGGTGATGGAGATCGCGGGCGTGAAACACGAGGACATCAAACACGTCGTTATTCCCGAACTGCGCAAAGGGGAAGATATTATTAAGAACCTTTTTCCCAAGTATCCCAAAAGCGTTTTTGCCGGCACCAACGGCAAACTAGCGCTGGGTGACCGCACGCGGCAACTGGTCATGTCCGGCAGCTTACTGATGAAAACCTATCCGCGCATGGCGGTGCTCTACCGGCGCTATGAAAAGCGCCTGCGGGATATGTTTCCTCATGCTCAGCTCCATCGCGTCGAACATCACGTCACGCATGCGGCATCTGCCTACTACACCAGCGGCTTCGAGCGCGCCATCGTGATTACCGGCGATGCTTGGGGCGATTTCGTTTCAACAATGATTTGCGTCGGCGAAGGCAAGAAAATGACGCCGGTGCACCGTTCGTATTATCCCAATTCCCTCGGCCATTATTATCAAAGCTTGACGAATTGGCTCGGCTTTCGCGGCGGCCGGCATGAAGGCAAGATTTTGGGACTCGCGGCGTTCGGCAATCCCCACTCACCGGTGTATGACGAAATCAAAGGTTTACTCGTATGCGAGGGGCTGAACGTGCATGCGCCGTACATGATGGGCAAGATCTGGCACAAGAAAATGCCGTTCGCCAAAAGCAGTCTGATGAGCAAGCTGGTGGCGAACTACAAACGCGAAGACATTGCTGCGGCATTTCAACGCCGTTTTGAAGAAGTTGTAACGGCGTTGGTACAGAATGCCATTACGCGTTATAATGTTGACAGCGTCTGCCTCGCCGGCGGCATTTTTGCAAATGTAAAGTTGAATCAACGCGTGTTCGAAGTGCCGGGGGTCAAACGCGTCTACATCTTTCCCAACATGGGCGATGGCGGCGTTTGCGCCGGCGGCGCTTTGTATTACGACATCAATCAAAATGGCTCACGCGGCAGCGCGCTGCCCCACGCTTATCTCGGCCCGAATTATACCGAAAAACAAATGGAAAAGGCGCTGCGCGATAAAGGCGTTGTATTCGAGCATCATCCGAATATCGAAGTCAAAGTCGCAGAATTGTTGACGCAAAATAAAGTGGTGGCGCGCTTCAACGGCGCGATGGAATACGGCCCGCGTGCGCTCGGCAACCGCTCGATTCTTTATCCCGCCGTTGATCCAGCGGTAAACAAGTGGCTGAACGATCGGTTGAAACGCACGGAATTCATGCCGTTCGCGCCGGTGACGCTCATGGAAGAGGCCCCACGCTGCTATAAAAACCTCAGCGGCGCGGAATATCCGGCGCGCTTCATGACCATCACCTTTGATTGTACGGATTTTATGCGCGAGAAATCACCGGCAGCCGTGCATGTCGACAACACCGCCCG
Source organism: uncultured Cytophagia bacterium (assembly GCA_964457925.1). Lineage (GTDB taxonomy): Bacteria > Zhuqueibacterota > Zhuqueibacteria > Zhuqueibacterales > Zhuqueibacteraceae > Coneutiohabitans. The sequence goes on along the minus strand of CAYWGH010000007.1, from coordinate 14,825 downwards.
GCCGCAGTTGATCGATGAAAAAACCAACGCGAGCTATTACCGCATCTTGAAAGAATATTACAAGCTCACCGGCATTCCGAGCATTGTCAACACCAGCTTTAATATGCACGAAGAACCGATTGTCTGCTCGCCGGAGGATGCTATTCGGGCGTTTCAGCTCGGCCACCTCGATTATTTGGCGCTGGGTCCGTTTTTGGTGAAGGGGCAGGGCCAAAGCTGACGCTCGAACCGAGGCCAGTCGATATTGAAAATGTCAAACCATCCACGAAGCACATCACAAGCGCTGAGACCAGGAACCTTCGTGTCCACCGGTGATCTTTGTGGATTCTAATATGTCCACGCTGCAACGTTTTTTTCGCAACACCTCCGTACTGATCCTCGCGAATGCGCTTCAGCCGGTGCTGTCGTTTTATTTGATCGTCACCATCAGCCGGACGTTGCAAGTCGAAGGGCTGGGGTCGTATGCGACGGTTTTCAATTATCAAGCGATCTTTCAAATTATCTCGGCGTTCGGCCTGAAGAATCTGCTCACCCGCAACGTGGCGCAACAACCGGAAGAGCTGTGGAGATATCTGCGCCACGGCAGCGTTATTGCCTTGCCGTTTTCGTTGTTAAGCATGCTGGTTCTCATCGCGCTCACCGCCGTGCTGCAATACGGCGATGCGGTGTGGTGGGCGACGGTGATCGTGAGTCTGTCGTTGCTGGCCGCTGCGCTTTGCGACGTTTGCGAGGGTGTATTGGCGGGCATTGAGCGCTTGCACATTGTCGGTTATAGCGCCGTGCTGGAGAATGCGTGGCGCGTTGTTTTCAGTTTGATCGCGCTGTGGCAAGGCTTTGGGTTGCTTGCGCTGGTTTGGGTTTTTGTGGTCTGCCGTTTCGCGCGCGTGGCTTTTTATTATTGGTATCTGCACCGTTACGTTGCAAAACCCGAGCATGACGAGCGCGTTCGATTTGATCCCGCCTTTGCCGCGCGAATTGTCGGCCAAGCGCGCGTCTTTGCCTTGACCATGATTTGTGTGACGATTTATTGGAAAGTCGATGTTTCGATTCTTTCCAAAGTCCGAGGAATGGATGAAGTCGGGCTGTACAGCGCTGCTTATCGCTTTTTGATGCTGGCTTTGGTTGTGGTGGATAGTTTTGTCAACTCTCTCTTTCCCATCATCTCGAATTATTATCGCATCTCCAATTCTGCGGCCGGACAAACCTCGAATCAGTTCGAACTGGCATGCAAAAAAGGCCTGCACGTGTTGCTGGTGCTCACGCTACCGGTGGCATTGATGTTGTCTTTGCTTGCGCCGCAGGTTGTTTCGCTAATTTATGGCGCTAAATTCGCAGACGCGGTCCCGATCTTGCGCATCCTGATTTGGGTCGTTGTGCCATATGCCGCATCACAAATTTTTGCATATGCTTTGGTGGCGAGCAACAATCAACGCTATGATTTGTTTGTGAATGCGGTCAGCATGCTTGCCAGCATCGCATTAAACTGGGTGCTGATTCAACAGTTCGGCTATTTGGGGGCGGCATGGGCTGCGCTGGGCGCGGTTTTTATTTATGTTGCTTTGCAAGCGCCGTTCGTGTTTCGACGGATCATTAAGTTCGAGAGCCGGCCGTTGTGGCTGGGCGGTATAAAGCTGGCCGCCGCGGCAATCTGCATGGCAGGCGTTCTGGTGTTTTTTTCAAAGATTCAAATTTGGTTTTTGATGCCATTGGCATTTTTCATATACTTGCTGGCGGTCCTGGCCGTGCGGGTGTTTTCAAAACAGGATTTTTTGCTGGCTTCACGATTTTTAAGATAAGTCCCGCCGCCTAATCGCCCTGACGTGGTTCCGGCGACAGGCGTAATCTTCGGCGAGATCATTTGAAACAAGCGTGCAAAAAAACGAATCCAACAAAAAGCGTATCCCGGTTTTATTGTACCATCGCATCGATAGCGAAGCCAACAATGCCTGGCGTCCGTTTTGCGTTTCACCGCAAAATTTTGCCGAACAAATGGCGTGGCTGGCAGCTCGCAAGTATCGCACGATTGACTTGCACGCGCTGTTGAATTATTTTGAGCGCGGCGAACCGGTGCCGGATAATGCCATCGTCATCACGTTCGATGATGGCTATTTGTGCAATTACAGCCGCGCGTTCCCGTTGATGGCAAAGTATAATTTCACCGGCACCATTTTTCTGGCCGGCAATCTCTTGCGGGGCGAGGGCGCGCCCGCAGCCGAGGGCCGGCAAAGCTTCATGGCATGGCATGAAGCGCGTGAAATGCAAACATATGGCTGGAGTTTGCAATCGCATGGCCTCGACCATGTTAAGATGACAAGCTTGACGCCGGAAAAATTGCGCCACGAAATTCTTGATTCACGCAATTTGATTGCGGATCGGCTGGGCTGCAGCGTTGATTTTTTTTGCTACCCTTTTGCCGAATTCAATCAAGGTGTGATGGATTGCGTAAAAGAATCCGGCTATCGCGGCGCGTGCGGCGGTCCGCCGTTTTATGACAACGGCCCGGTCAGCCCGTTCGCCATCGGCCGCACAGAAATTTTATGGGGCGATTCATTCAAGCAGTTTTGCTTTAAGTTGCGGCACGGCCTGGGTTACTATTATTTCACGTTAAGGCAGTTGGGCAAAGTCAAACGTTTGCTGGTAAAAACGCCGCAACCGTAAAAACCTGCATGCCGGCGAACGATCGCGCTGTTTCAGGACTCGGCTTTGCGATTATTTGTTTTCATGTTCGCGTTTAATCGAGATATGGTTATCACATACTTTAGCTATCTCTGGGATATTGACGGCGTTTCGGCAGGCTCGGCGATTAAGGCAAAAGAGTTTCTCGCCGCCATGAATCGCCTTGGCCACACCACGCACCTCGAATGGCGGGTGCCGCAACCGGCAGCCTATGCCAGCGTGGCCCAGCAGGCAAAAGAGCGCTGGCTCAAGCCGCTGCTGCAAAAATACCTGCACGAACCCAAACGGGTTCTGGCCAATGCAAAGTACTTGTTTCAGGAGAATCAAATTCTCCGCCGCCAGAAACCGGATATATTTTTTAACCGGCTCGAGTTGTATACGTTTTCGGGCCTCTGGCTGTCGCGCCGGTTGAATATTCCGATGGTGATTGAGGCCGATTGTCCGCCCACGCATGAGCATATGAATTTTTACGGCAAGAATTACATGCATCTCGGCGACCTGGCCATGAAAATCGAGATGGCCAATATGCGCGGCGCCGACGCCATTATTGCGATTTCAAATATACTCGCAAATTACTATATTGAACGCGGCATTCCGGCCTCCAAAATTCATGTGATTCCGAATGCAGTTGACGCCAACAAATTTGCGCCCGTTTCCCGCGACCATGCGTTGGCAAAAAAGCTCGGCCTTGAGAATAAAGTCGTCATCGGTTGGGTCGGTTCACTATTCGGCTGGAGCGGCATTGAGAATCTGATCGGTATGGCGAAGCATCTGCTTGCCCAGCGTCCGAACGTCAGCTTTTTACTCGTGGGGGGCGGCAAGAATAAAGAATTTTTTGAGAGCCGGTTGCACACGAACGGCTACGCCTCGCGTGTCGTTTTGCCGGGCACGGTGCCGCATAGCGAGGTGCCGAAGTATCTTTCCTGCATGGATATTGTCCTGGCGCCTTATCCCAAACTCGATTTTTGGTATCCGTCATCGGTAAAGCTTTTCGAATATATGTCGTCCGGAAAGGCTACGGTGGCCACGCGCGTCGGGCAGGTGGCGGAGATCATTCAGGATGGCAAAAACGGTTTATTGTTCGACCCAGACCGCGCCAATGAACTGACGGAAAAAGTTCTGTCATTGGTCGATTCTGCCGAGAAACGCAGACAAATGGGCGAACAGGCGCGGCGAGACGTCTTGGCGAATTGGACGTGGGAACGTATGGCCCACCGGATGCTGGATGTTTTTGAAGAAGTTTTGCAACGCCGCAAACGGAATGTTGCGGCGCGCTAATCATTTAACCAAGTAAGGAGCAATGTCAGTTATGAAAGTGCTGATCACGGGTGGAGCCGGATTCATTGGGTCGCATCTCACCGATGCCCTGCTGAATCGCGGACACAATGTCACGATTATCGATGATCTTTCCACCGGCAAGCTGGAAAATATTGCGCACGTGCGTGCTTTTCCGAATTTTCATTTTGCCATTGAGACGATCATGAATGAGGCAGTGATGGATCGCCTGGTGAGCGAATGCGATTTGATTTTTCATCTCGCCTCGGCGGTCGGTGTGGAATTGATCGTGAATCGTCCGGTTGAAGTGATCGAGCGTTGCGTGCTCGGCACGGAAATCGTTTTGAAAACCGCCAATCGCTACAAGAAAAAAGTTTTAATCACCTCTACTTCGGAAGTTTACGGCAAAAGCAACAAAGTGCCGTTCAGCGAAGACGACGATCGCATTCTCGGCCCCACCACCAAAAGCCGTTGGAGCTATTCTTGCTCGAAGGCGATTGATGAGTTTTTGGCTCTGGCCTACCACAAAGAAATGAAACTGCCGGTGGTGATTGTCCGGCTCTTCAATACCGTCGGGCCTCGGCAAACCGGTCAATACGGCATGGTGGTGCCGCGTTTCGTGCAAGCGGCAATGAGGAATCAGCCGTTGCGCGTCTATGGCGACGGGACGCAGTCGCGCTGCTTCGGCTACGTCGGCGATGTGGTGCAAGCGTTAATCGCGCTGGCCAATCATCCCCAGGCCATCGGCCAAATTTTTAATATTGGCAGCAACGAAGAAGTCACCATCATGGAACTGGCCGAACGGGTGAAAAAAATTGTTGGCAGCAGCTCCGAGATTGTTAAGGTGCCCTACTCCGAAGCTTATGAAGCCGGTTTTGAAGACATGCAGCGCCGCATGCCCGATCTTGCCAAGATCAAGCATTTGGTCGGGTATGAACCAACGGTGAAGCTCGATCAGATTATTCGCCATATCTGGGAATATTTTCAAGAGAAGGAAAAGAACGGCCATTTCGACGGCAGCCACGCGCTGCAAGAATCGGCGTTTCACGATTACGAACGCTTATAATTGATCGCAGTTTGGGGCGTGCGCATTGCAGCCGAGGGCAATTGTTTTTGAATTTGAATTCATACAATTAAGCTTCTTCATGCTGCGCAAGAAAGCAGTAGAGAGGTAAGGTTTGCCATTGTTTGATAATCACAATGAAGCGCGAAATTAGGAAATCACGCCGTTTGCGCGTCCTGCAAATCGTTGACGGCTTCCGCATGGGCGGCGCGGAGAACAAACTGTGGGAATTGATCGAGCGCCTCGATCATGACAAGTATGAGATCATGCTCGCCACCGTTGGACCGGGCGGACCGCTGCGCCCGCAGTTCGAAAAACTCGGCATCGAGATTTTTGATTTCTGCCGGCGCAGCGCGTTCGATCCCAGACCATTTTTCAAGCTCTATCGCCTGATGAAAGAACGCCGCATCGATCTTGTTCAAACGACGCTGTTCTGGGCGGATGTCATCGGCGCCACAGCCGCAAAGTTGGCCGGCGTGCCAGCAATTCTGTCGTGGGAAACAGTGTCGCACGAGGGTGACCCGTATCACAACAACCTGCAGCGGCGCGGGGGCTATCGCCTGGCCATGGCTTGCGCTGATTTAATCGTTGCGGTTTCGCATGAAGTAAAGCAATCACTTGTGCGGCGGCGTGGCATTCCGGCGGAAAAGATTCGTGTCATCCACTACGGCGTCGATCTCGAACAATTTCATCCCAATGGGCGCGATGCTGCCTGCGCCAAACGGCAGGAGATCGGCGCGCCGCCGAACAGCTTTCTGATCGGCATTGTTGCGCGGCTTGAGCCGTGGAAGGGGCATCGCAATTTTATCGAAGCGTTTGCCGGGATTGCTGGGCAGTTTCCGGACGTGAATGTCGTTTGCATTGGCGAAGGCTCTCTGCGTTCGGAGTTGGAAGCCCTGACCAAAGCAAGAAATTTGCAGCATCGCATTTTTTTCATGGGCGTGCGCAACGATGTCGCGCAGTGGGTAAATGCGATTGATCTGTTTGTATTGCCTTCATTGCCGGGCGAGGGGCTGCCCAATGTCTTGCTCGAGGCCATGGCCTGCCGCAAGCCCGTAATCGCAACCCGGGTCGGCGGCGTTCCAGAGCTGGTGCAAGACGGAGAAAACGGTTTTCTCGTGCCCTCCGGCGATATCGCGGCCTTGCGTGCAGCACTGGTGCAGGCGCTGAGCGATCGCGAGCGCTTGAAGCGGCTCGGGAAGAATGCCCAAGCCACCGTCGAGAGAAGTTTTTCGTTGCAGCAGCAAATCTCGTTTTTTGAAGAAACGTTGGATTCACTTTATGCGCGCAAAGCGCAGGCGTTAGAATAAAACGGTTCGCACATGGAAGCTGCGAGTCAGGCGGATTCGCAAGGGAAAATTTGCGCAGGATTTGCAAACGGGATTTATACTTCAGGCGTCCGGATGAAGCGTCTTAAGAAGCACCATTAGCCGCTTCGGCGGTATTGCCGGGCGCCCGGCAAAATTCTTGCAGAGCTATTCCTTCATTGGTCGTACGTTTCGTTTTAATCGCACCCTCACGCGAAATCATAACGAAATCCCTGCCCATATCCGCTATTCTTGCCTTCATAATCTTGTCTTTTACTGACACGCTGTGGAATCAATCTTCGAATTTATCGCCGTTGGGAAAAATGGACGAAAACAAGTATCAAAAACTTCTGGCGTTGGAAGTCAATCTCGCCAAACGCCGTATGTTTTGGCGCGGCCTATTGGCGGGTATACTCATTACGATCACTTTCGCCGGCAGTCTCTCTGCTTATCTCTGGCTCAACCGAGAGAAATATCTGCAAACGGCTATCACCTGGGTTGCCGGTGATTTGTTGTACGAGCTTTTTCGCTACTTCCCCGATGGCTATGTCACCAACAACAAAGAGAAATTCATCACCACGCTCGACGCCTTTGTCAACGCGGCCTCGCGTAACGAGGTGACGAAGTATGATTTGCAAAAGCTGGCTTCCACGATTGTAACCCACATGCAAGATCGCCAGCTAACCTACAAAGAAATTGACGAGATTTTGATGGTGATGGAAATTGCAGCGCGCCACGGCCGCAACCATTCTTCATCAGCGACAGGCAATTTCAAAAATCATCCCTACCCTCGCACGGCAATCTTTCAGTGGGGCGGCGCGCCGGATGAATGGTATGCAAAATTTGACCTCGTCATGACGCGTAATTACGACCCGGATTGGGGACGGCGTATCAAGAAACTCAATCCCAACGTTTTGCTGCTTCCTGCCAAAGATTGGAATAAAGGCCACGAGATTGCAGGCTTTCAAGACGCCTGGCATGCGGTGGATTCGCAGCGTAAGCGCATCCCGCTTTACGGCGAGGATTCCTGGTTCTCAGATTTTTCCGATCTTTGCCCGCCCGTCAACGGCAAGCGTTACACGGATTTTTTGCTTGACTTCTTGACGAGGGAGATTGACCACAAAATTTTTGATGGCGTGGCAACCGACGGAATTTATGGCCGGGAACATTTCACGTATCAACTCGGGCCGGGCCGGGACATCCCGGACATCGATCTCGATCGCAACGGTCAAAATGATTTGAACGAGCCTGGAAAAGGAAAAACCTGGGTGATTCAGCATTGGCAGGCCGGCATCGACGCCTTTCTCAGAAAATTGCGTGAACGCCTGGGGCCGGATCAGATCATACTTTTGAATTCCGGAACCGCGCATGGCTTTGGCTGGGAAGAAACGAATGGCATGGTGTCGGAACATACCAGCGGCGTGTTCGACCAGAATTGGTATTTCACCACGTATCGCACGCTCATGGATCGCAGTCACAAGCCGCTGGTGTCGCTGCTCAATGGCAATCCCGAAGGCCGCGATCCCAAACGGCCGCACCCCTCAAAAAATTATTTCCAGCATGCGCGCTTTTTACTCGGCATTGCGATGTGCTTCGATTGGTATTTTGAGTATGAGGATCTCGAATCGGGCGAGCATTATTACAATCAATACTACGATGAGCTTAGTGTCAAGATCGGCCATCCCACTAGTGAAGTCGAACGCCTGCGCGATCACACCTGGGTCCGCTTTTTTGATGAGGGCGCAATCATCGTCAACGTTTCGGGCGGTTTGGTGAAGGTGACAGATGGCGATCTGCAATCTCTCAACGGTTACAAGGGACCTTACTATCGTTTTCAAGGCGGGCAGGACCCGGGGTTCAATAATGGCCAAGTTTTTACCGAAATTCAACTCAAAGGGCACGAGTTTCTGGCCGCAGGCGAGGTGATGATGATTATCGGAGACGCCATCTTGCTCACTCGCGCCCCGCGGACGGTGGTGACCGACATTATTCTGGATGATTGCCCCGGCAGCACCAGCGCCGGCAACCGCGACACGGAGTTCATCGGCGCTTGGCAACAACAATGTGAGGACGGATTCGATTACTACACCTTGCGTTGCGCACCCTGGCAAAACTTGTATGGCTTCCGCACCGTCTCGCCCGGCAACGGAGAGGCGCGAGCGATTTATCGTCCGACGATCGGCGTATCTGGTGAATATGAAGTTTTTGAATGGCACGGGCAATATGGTCAATCGCAGGGCTCCGCACGTGAGGGCGAGAACGTGCCTTATCTCATCCGTCACGCCAACGGTGAAAAAATGATCAGAGTTGATCAAAGCCGCAATTCCGGTCGGTGGAATTCGCTTGGCCGTTATTCGTTCCAGCGTGGCACAGAGGCAAGCATAATCATCTCCAACAAGGCCAATGGCCCGGTGATTGCCGATGCCGTTAAGCTGGTTTATCAAGGCAATACACCGGCTTCAAATCATACCAGCCCGTAATTTTTCTTCATGCACAGAGCTGGCCGGACGCGCAAAAGCCATGGCATGATTTTCGTGCACGGGCATTTGCCTGCAAACCGCCATATACGCGCGTTCTATTTTGAAATTGTGCATATCGCATTTCCTGCCCCCAAGGCCTGTGCGAGTTAGAGTCCTGATGGTGAATTTAATTCTAAGAAGCTCAGGCCAATTTCCCTTTCATTTCAGTTTTCTGCCACATGACGTCGAACTGCCGCCGAAAATCTTGCGGATGAGTTTGACATTCAAGTTCGGTAATGTTTTTTAATCAGCCACTTTCTGAGATTTTAGCTTTCGATCCGTGTCTTTGAAGATAGCCCGACCCCCAAACCTGGTTTCGCCGCGAGATTGAGAGGGGGAATTTTGCGTTTGAGCCGCCGGAGGATGGCTTTGAGAAACACACGCGCCAAAAATTTTCTCATTGATAATAACCCTTAGAAATGCCATGTTATCTGTAAATCATGACGACGGGCAGCAGCCATTTCATGCAAACCAAAGAGGCAGATCTATGTCGGAACACAATCGTACGGAAACCGCCAAGCTGGCGCGCGGCGCCAAGTGGGTGATTCGCCAGCTCCTGCTGGAAGTCGAGACGCGACAAACCGAGATCGAGCTGTTCGACGCTGTGCCGGAGGGCTTTGCCATTTCGTATCGCTTGCTTTCGGGAGAGGAAGCCGTGGTGGAGGAATTCGCGCAAAAATTGGGCATTCTCAAAAACGGCAATCGCCTTGAGGTGAAACATGGCTGATAACAAAGGCATTTTCTCGTGGATCATTACCGGCGTATTGCTGATTGTCGGCGTTGCGGTGGGATGGAGCATCTGGTCTTCTCTAAAAGATACCCGCGCCAAGCTGGCGGCCCAGAAAGATAAAATGGAAGAACTGGAGCGCCGGGATGCCTCGATGCGGCGCTATGTCGATAGTATCGACGTGGTGCTGAACGAGGTGCGCGCACGCGAGGCGCTGCTTGCCGCGGAGCGAGAAGAGATTCAACTCAAACTCGAAAATTTGCAGCGTGAACACGCGAAAACCCTGGCGCGTCTGGACAAGTTGTGGGAAGCGAAGGAAGTCACAGGCGAGTTAGACCGTGCTTTTCCGCATTGGGCCGGCCAGTTTTGGGATGCACAGCGCTCGGATGGCGTGCACGGCTTGTTAGCGCCGCGCTTCTTCGGCGCGGAAGTTGCGGAAATAAAAGCGGAAAATGATAAACGTGGCAGGGAAATCGTGCTCAAAGACAGCACCATTGCGAGCTACAACAGTTCGATGGCGCTTAAAGATGAGGAAGTGAGACTGTTGACGATGAAGGCCGACAGCATTCGCACAACCTATGATAATTTGTGGAACGAGTATCAGGCGCTCGACAAGAAATATCGCAAAGAAGTCGCAAGTCGGTGGTTTAAAGTGACTGTTGGTGGTGTTGCCGGCGCGGCAGCGGGATTTGGCCTGGGTTACATGGTGGGAAAATAGGTCAGATGGCTGTCCTGATATAAAAATGTAATTTAATGCGATGGCCGTGCCATCGCTTCCCGATCAACAATCCAAATGAAAAATCGGCAGCCAGCCGTGATAAAACAAATCAGGAGGCATCACCATGATCTCATTAGGAGCATACGATCCCGAGGTGCAAGCTTCAGCTCTGGAAGAATACCTGGATTACGCTCATCGCGTAACGGGTGTTGAGCAGGAATGGAAAAATCAGAACAAACTGCGGGGGGATCGGGACAATCACTGGGTTGCGTTCGAGAAAGCGACCGGCAACGCCATGAAAGTCGCGGAGGTGCAACATTTTCTCAAAGGCGCAGGTTTCTTTCCGCTGGGTAAAATCGACGGCATTTGCGGATATCGTACCGCTGCCTCGATACGCCTTTTTCAGGAATATGTTCGCACGGTGGAGAACGACAACAGCATCGGCTTTCCGGACGGCAAACTCGGCCCGAACTCGTTTCAACATATCAAACGCTGGCAAACCGCCAACAAGAAAGCGGACTGGATGGCGTTTTCGAGCACAAACCCAAGCCGCGAGTTCAGCAAATGGATGAATTTACTTGGTCTCGTCAAACAGAAATATCTGGTGAATCCCAATCCCATGTTGCGCAAAGTCAATCAATTCGCCCAGGCTTCAGACACGGTGAAAGTTGCAGATTGGGACTTCGATCCAAACAAAATTCACATGATCGGCATACGCCGGCATGAAGCCCGTCCCGGTGTGCGTGAGTTTGATGATGTGTTTGTCTTGTTGATCAACGGCCTGACCTTCAAGTTTTATGGTTCGACGGAGCCGGGATATTCACAGCATCCCGCCGGCCCGCCGTTTTTAACGCTGGGGCAGCATATCTATCGCTTTGGTTGGCACAAACTCTCGGATTTGGACCGTGTTTATCACGGCCTTAAACCCATGAACTCGGGCGTATTGGTGGTGCGTTCACAGGATATGATGTTGACCGACGCGGATTTTTCACGCCCGCTCGAACGCAATAACTCGATTAACGTGCATTGGGGCGGCGAGGGTGAAACCGCAGTGGGCAACTGGTCGGAGGGCTGCCAGGTGATTGTCGGCGAAGGCTATATCAATCACAATGATCGCGCGATCAATTGTTCGAAATTCGCAGCGCGCAACTATTCCACGCTGGGGCAGGTAGTCGAAGGTGTGTATCAAACGCGCGGGGCTTACACGATGCTGGCAGATATCGTAACAGCATTCTCCGGCGGTGAGGACAAAACAGTTAAGTACATGCTGCTTTCCGAGAAAGATTTGGATCTGAATCCGGAGATTGGCCTGGCCGCGGCGCGCGAGGCGCTGGAGCGCATTGAGTCGTTGTCGTAGAAATTGTTTGACGTTCGGCTTGGGCAATGAATTTCGCAATACTCATCTTTTGCCCAAGCCGACTTCATCGTGACGAGGTTATTATGAAATTCAAACTCGTCTGGATAGCCATTCTTTTTTCAGCGTCATCAATATTTCCTCAAAATTGGCGTCTCACACTGGCGAATGGCGATACGCTCTCCGGTGTTTCATTGAAAAAGCTTGCCGGCGATTCCCTCATTATCTCTCAAGACGCTTCCACCAATTCGATTCCCGTTGCTTCTCTTGTTGAGATGCGCAACTTCAAGAAATCGCAATTTCTCAAAGGCGCCGGCATCGGATTCTTGACCGGGGCTGCGGCGGGCGCACTCATCGGCTGGGCGACTTACGATAAACCCCAACCTTCTCCCGATTCTTTTATCGTACTCGATTTTGGACCGGGCGCCAATGCGTTGGCCGGCGGAGTGGTCGGTGGACTGGGCGGCTTATTGCTCGGCAGCGCCATTGGCGCGTCTGCCGGTAAAGATGACTTTTATTCTCTTTCCTCCCTTCAATTCCAGCAAAGAAAAGAAATCATTCGGCTGATTCTAGCAAAGCAAAAATAGCATTTCCACATAAGTTTTAATTTGACTATGTCACATTCCAAAAACCATCACAGAGGCGCGGAGTTCGCAGAGTAAGATTGCGTGAATTCTCAGCGAACGCTGCATCTCCGCGGTGAATTTGACATAGTTAACTTACCTCGCGCAATACCTCTGCCCACGATTCTGAACACCCACCGTTCGAAGTCGAACATCTTTCGGATTCGACATATCCCGCTAATATTATTCTAATCAAGTTTTTACAAGACGGCATACCACTTGCAGTTGTCGCGCGCAAATGTTGACGCAAGCGCTGTTCATTTTACAGCTCGTGCTCGATAACCAAAACTTGACTTCATCATGTTTCAGGAGATTGCAGCGTGGATCGGCCACTTGATCCGGCTTTCTTGAAAGAACAACTCACAAAGCGATACGTTCGTCTCGGGGTGATTGTCGCGGCTGTGTCAGCGCTCTTGTTTTGGATTCCCGGGTGGATCTCACCCTCCATAAGCAAGAATCGCATTCGCACGGCGAAAGTCGAGATCGGCCCAATGGCGGCAACCATCACGGCAGCGGGCACAGTAGTGCCGGAGTTTGAACAAGTCATTTCAAGCCCTTTAGACACGCGCGTGCTGCGTATTCTGCGCACGGCCGGCACGACGATTCAAACCGGCGAACCCATCCTCGAACTTGATGTCAGCGAAGCGAAGCTTGCGCTGGCCAGGCTTAACGAACAGCTTGCCCTCAAGGAAAATCGTCAGGCCCAGCTTAAAATCGATCTTGAGAAGACGCTGAACGATTTGCGCAGCGGACTCCAAATCAAAAAACTGCGCATTGATTATCTACAAACCAAAGTCGAACAGGAAGAAAAGCTGTTTCAAATTGGCGGCAGCAGCAAAGAGCAGGTCCGGCAAAGTAAGCTCGAATTAGAAATCGCTTATCTCGAGTTTGCACAACTCGAAAGCTCAATCGCGAATACGCAACAATCGCTGCAAAACCAGTTGGAAGGCGTGACGCTCGAAACCAAAATTACGCGCGGCGAGCGCGACGAGGCTGCGCGCCAGCTTGAATTGGCGACGACGAAAGCCGATCGCGATGGCGTGCTCACCTGGGTCGTGCCGCAAGAAGGCGTCACGATTGGCAAGGGCGAAATGCTGGCGAAAATCGCGGACTTGAACGCCTTTCGCGTGGAGGCCACGGTTTCGGATGTACATGCTTCCCGGCTCGCTGCCGGTTTGCCGGTCAACGTGAAAATCGATGATGAAACCAATCTTGCCGGCACGATTGCCAGCGTGCTGCCGGCAATTCAAAACGGCATCGTCACTTTTCTCGTCGCGCTGAAAGACAAGACCAGTCCACGTTTGCGCGCAAATCTGCGCGTCGACGTTTACGTGGTCACCGCAGCCAAAGAAAAAACGCTGCGCGTGAAACGCGGCCCGTTCGTGACCGGCGAAGGCGAACACGAGGTTTTTGTGATACGGGGCGGCGCAGCGGTTCGCACGCCGGTGCGCATCGGGCTGGTTGGCTTCGATTATTTTGAAGTGCTGGCAGGCTTGCAAGAAGGCGAGGAGGTGATAATTTCGGATATGAGAGACTTTATTCACATGAAGGAAGTAAAAATTCGAAGATAAAGAATTCCCCGTCGAATTTTCCAGCGAACGTTCACATCTGAGGCATTGAAGCTCAACGCATTTCGGAGACAACATGATAAAACTTGAAAACGTCGAGAAAGTTTATCGCACCGACAAGATTGAGACGCAGGCGCTGGCCAATCTCAATTTGCATGTGCGGGAAGGCGAATTCATCGCGGTAATGGGGCCGTCCGGCTCGGGAAAAAGCACTCTGCTCAACATCGTCGGGCTGTTGGATGAACCGTCAAAGGGCCAGATTCAACTCAACGGTACGACGATTACCTCGTACGGCGACCGGCAGCTTGCGAAATTGCGCAATGAATACATCGGCTTTGTTTTTCAAAGTTTTCATCTCATCAACGATCTCAGTGTGGTCGATAACGTTGAAATTCCCTTGCTTTACCGCCGCCTGTCGAACGCTGAACGCCGCCGCCTTGCGTTAGCCGCGCTCGATCGCGTGGGGCTGACCTCGCGCGTGTATCATTTTCCGTCTCAGCTTTCCGGCGGACAGCAACAGCGCGTCGCGATCGCGCGCGCCATTGTGGGCAACCCCAAAATCCTGCTCGCTGACGAACCCACCGGCAATCTCGACAGCCATATGGGCGACGAGATCATGAATATCTTGTTTGATCTCAATCAGCAGGAAAAAACCACCGTCGTAATGGTCACGCACGACCCGCGCCTCGGCGAAAAAACGGAACGAATTGTACGGTTGTTTGATGGCAGGCAGGTGAATTAATGTCAATGGTGGATTGGGGATTGCCGAAAGCCTGGGCTGATTCATGCTTCATAGCTCTCTCTAAAAAATTTTGCAATCCGACTTCTCAAATCAAGGGCCCCCGCAAACAATATTCGCAAACATGGAGAATCCATGCTTAAAAACTATTTAAAAATCGCCATAAAAGTTCTGTTGCGGCGGAAATTCTTCACCTTCATCAGCCTCTTTGGCATCAGCTTCACGCTGGTTGTGTTGATGGTGGTGACGGCGATGC
>CAYWGH010000006.1:56279-213141 GCA_964457925.1 uncultured Cytophagia bacterium | reverse complement strand
ATCGACCATTTGAAGCCGCTGTATTCGGTGTGGAAGCCGGCGACCAGCTCGGATTCAGCTTCCGGCAAGTCGAACGGTGTGCGGTTGCATTCGGCGAGCGTGGCGGTGAAGAAAATGAGAAATGCGATAAAGTTGAAAGGCGGATACTGGAACACGAACCAATTCCAAAAACCACCGTCTTGCGCCACGGTAATATCGTGAAAGCTGAGCGAGCCGACTTGCATGATGATGACCAGCATCGAAAGCCCGGCGGGGATTTCGTAGCTCACGATTTGCGCGGCCGCGCGCATGCCGCCGAGCAGCGCCCATTTATTGTTGGAGGCCCAGCCCGACAACAAAATGCCGATTACCGACAATGAAGTGATGGCCGCCACATAGAAAATTCCGATGTTGAAATCCGCCATGCGAAAATCACGTGTGTAGGAAAACGCCGCGAACGCGGCGCAAGGCGCAGCAAACACGATCAACGGCGACAGGAAATGCAGCTTTTTGTCCGCCGCTTTCGGCACGATGTCTTCTTTGAGCAGCAACTTGACGGCATCCGCCACGGTTTGCAGGATGCCTTGAAACGGCCCGACTTCCATGGGCCCGAGGCGATCCTGCATCCACGCCGAGACTTTGCGCTCCAGCCAGACAAGCACGATCGAATTCACCGCCATGACGACGGTGATGAGGAGGGCGAATACCACCATCACCAGAATCGTGAACCACGTGCCGGACACGCCCAGTTGTGTTTGCAAGCTCGCAATTAAGTCTTGCATGAATGAATTCTCCTCGCGACTTCGTTGTCAGGATCGCCCGCTTCAGGCGATTTTAGCCGCTCCGCTTTGCCGTCAAAATGCGGTCTACCGGCAAGGCGGCGCAGAAACGGCGGCGATCAAATTGCGCCTCAGGCCGTTTCACTCACGGCGCGCGTCTCGGTTTTCACGATGCCGGGCGCGGGCAGTTCTTCATAAAGCTCGGGTGAGCGCTCGCGCGCATATTTTCCGGTCACCGGCTTATCCCATTCCAAATCGCCCTTGCGCCACACGTAGGCAAGGCCGACCAGCAAGATCGCCACAAAAACAGCCATTTCTACGAAAGCAAACGTGCCGAGGTTTTTGAAGACCACGGCCCAGGGAAACAGAAACACGATTTCAACATCGAAGATCAGAAAGATGAGTGCAATAACGTAGAAGCGGTTGTTGAATTGGATCCAGGATTCACCGACCGGCTGTTCGCCGCATTCGTAGGTTGATAATTTGCCGGGGGTGGGATGTCGAGGTTGCAGCAGGCGGGAGACGAGAAGCATGACGACGATAAACGCCGCGCCGATGACGAAAAAGACGAATGCGGTCCCAAAATCAAATAGCATTTCCCTTCCTTCCCTCGCTCACGGGTGCAAACACAAGTTGCCTGTGATGAATGCGGCGAAAGAGAAGGCGGCCTCCCGTCACGGTTGATCCGGCGCCGATTTTCCTCTCTCCGCAGATTTTTGATCAGGAACAACGTGCAAAAGCGTGAGCATGATATAAAAAAAACGCTAGAGAGTCAAGCGAAAAGTCGGCGCCGAGCGGCGCAGTCCTGCCTTGAAGACCTTCAAAAGTTTTTTGTGGGCCGTGCTTTTAATCTTGCTTGAGGAGCTTCATCATGAAGATGGTTTACCTGCCGGCCTTTGGCCCGGCGGCGGCGATGGACGGCGTCACGTCGCCGGCGAACTGCTCGAAATTCTTATGAAAGAGCCCGGCAAGATGCTTGGCTTGTTCATCATAAGCATTGCTGTCTTTCCATGTGTTGCGCGGCTGCAAAACTTCGGTGGGAACATCGGGGCAGGCTTGCGGAATGTGCAGGCCGAAGATTGGGTCTTCCGTGGTTGCGACTTGCGCCAGACGGCCATCAAGCGCGGCGCTCACCATCGCGCGGGTGAAGGCGATCTTCATGCGATGGCCGACCCCGAACGGTCCGCCGGTCCAGCCGGTGTTGACCAGCCAGCAGTTGACCTTGTGCCTGGCAACCTTTTCGCCGAGCATCTTGGCATACACCGTGGGATGTAACGCCATAAAAGGCGCGCCAAAACACGTGCTGAACGTCGCCTGCGGCTCTTTGCCCAGGCCTTTTTCCGTGCCCGCCACTTTGGCGGTGTAGCCGGAGAGAAAATGGTACATCGCCTGCTCGGACGTCAGCTTGGCGATCGGCGGCATGACGCCGAAGGCATCGGCGGTGAGCATAATGATGTTTTGAGGATGGCCGCCCATGCCACTCGGTTCGTGATTTGGAATGTAGCCGATGGGATAGGCGCCGCGTGTGTTTTCGGTCAGCGAAGCGTCATTCAAATCGAGGCGGCGCGTGTGGGAGTCGAACGTGACGTTTTCGAGAATTGTGCCGAAGCGCCGCGTGGTTTCATAAATCTCCGGCTCTGCTTCTTGCGAAAGGCGAATCACTTTTGCATAGCAACCGCCCTCGAAATTGAACACGCCGGTGTTGCTCCAGCCGTGCTCATCATCGCCAATCAGGCGGCGATGCGGATCGGCCGAGAGGGTGGTTTTACCCGTGCCGGAGAGTCCGAAAAACAGCGCCGTGTCGCCGTGCGCGCCGATGTTGGCCGAGCAGTGCATCGACAACACTTCCTGCAGGGGCAAAATATAATTAAGAATGGTGAAAATCGATTTTTTGATCTCGCCCGCATAGCTGGTGCCGCCGATGATGATCAGACGTTTGCCGAAATGCACGATAATAAACACCTCGGAATTTGTGCCCTCGTTTTCCGGAATGGCGTGAAAACGCGGGGCATTGATGACCGTGAACTCGGGTTTGTGTTCGGCGAGTTCGTGCGGCTGCGCCCGCACAAACAGATTGCGCGCGAACAGATTGTGCCAGGCGCTCTCCGTTATAATGCGAATGGGCAGGCGATAGGCGGGATCGGCGCCGCCGAAGCAATCCTGAATGAAAAGGTCCTTGCCTTGCAAATAGGAAACCATGCGGTGATACAAGCGGTCGAATTTGTCTTCGTCAAACGCACGATTCACTTTGCCCCACCAAATGTGTTTCTCACTGGAAGGTTCTTTCACAATGTATTTATCATTCGGCGAGCGGCCGGTGTGATGGCCGGTGCGCACAACCAGGGGTCCAAGATGCGCCACGACCCCTTCGCGCCGCAGCACGGCCTCTTCATACAAGGCCGCCGTCGTCAAGTTCCAATACTCATGATTGGCGTTCTTAATGCCGTGCATCTCGAGGTCATGCTTGCTGCGATAGGAATTCATAGCGGACATATGACTCTCCTCTTTAAGAGTAATTGTGCGGATCGGTTTGAATCAAGAGGGCATCATGATATTCAATTTAGAATAAAAAGCAAAGCACAATTTGCAGCCCTCATCAAGCAACCTTACGCCCGCCGCTTTCCAAAATTATTTTGATTGCCGCATAAAATTACGCTTGTGAAAAATACATTTTGATCGGATATTTCACCTCGCAAAAAAACTCGCCGGATTCTAATGGTTTGTGGTTTGACCATGAAGCCTTCTGCACCGAACTGAAGCGAAGTGGTTAAGGAGAGGTTTTGTGCCTGTGCACCGTGTGATCATAAATTTGTTTCTGTTCGCGGCGATTGCCGCCTGGGCGCAAGAGACGCCGGAAAAGCCCAAGCGTCCGCGTCCGGTGGCGCAAGCGCCCACCTGAAGCGGCTGACCGGGCGAAGGCGCGCCGCTCCGTGGGAGCGGTTTGGAAAGCGCGTGGAATGTTTCCGCGCGTTATGTTGATACCGATTTGGAGCGGCCGCGATGGCGATTCACCGCCAATTACCGGATTTGGCGCACGCTGCAAGCCGGCGCGGAATTCAATCCCGCAGCCAGAGAAATTGGGCCGCTGGTCACGTGGTACCTGTTTACGGAAACGCCGCAATGGCCGGCCGTGTTTGTGGGCACAAGCTCGGATCGCATCGGCTCTCCGCCGGGAAAACAAAGTTATTATGTCACGCTCGCGAAACACCTGCCGCACACCCCGCTGTCGCTGTACGCAAGCCTGAATTATTCCGAATGGCAGAGCGGATACAATTTCCCGTTTGGCGGAAATCTCAACCTGCCTTTCAATTTTTCTGTGCGACCGATGTACGATGGCCGGCGCTCGCATTTGGTGGTGACGCATTTTTATCGCCGGCACAGTTTTTCGGTGTTGTATATCTGGCTGGAAAAAATCGGCGTTTCTTATGCCGTCGGATTTTGAGTTGTTGCAAGTCAGTATTTTTTGCATATCTTTACAACGCACAAACGTGATGTTTAAATCGCTCTGAGATCGTTTTGCGGAATGTCCTCGCCGTTGCCCGCATGCGATCACTTGACGCAGCAGTTGCGAACTCGCCGCCTGCTCAAAAGCCGTTTATGAAATTTTCTTCAGCTTATGCTTTATCTTGAACAATGGCTCATCGTTGCGCTTTATGCGATTGCGCAGGGCCATTATATCTACACCTTTCGGCAGGCCAAAGAACAAGCCGCCGGTGGTCTGAATCCCTTGGCCGCGGCGGCGGTTATTGCGCATTTGTTTTATCTCATCCATTTGAGCGTGACGCTCGGGCATATGCCGGTGACCAGCATTTACGAAGCGCTGACCACCTGCGCCTGGCTCTTCGGTGTGGTGTATTTGAGCCTGGAGTGGCGTTTGCACGAACGCTCGCTGGGCATGTTCATTTTGCCGATCATATTGATTCTGCATTTGCTTTCCAATATCGGCATCGACTTCAACCGCGAGCTGCCGGCGCTGTTGCTGCACGAAATCGTTTTTGAGATTCATGTCATCGTGCTGCTCTTTGCCTATTCGGCTTTTGCGATTTCCTTCATTGCCAGCGTGCTTTATCTGTTGCTCTCGCGCGAACTGCAAAAGAAAAGCACCGGGCTGTTTTATCGCCGCCTTCCCTCGCTTGCCTTCTTCGATTCCCTCAGCAATCGCGCGGTCAACATTGGGTTGATCTGTTTGACCCTCGGCGTCGCCCTGGGCATTTACGAGGGCACAAAGATCGCCGAGCAATTCTTCACCTGGGACGCAAAATTCATTGCCGCCGGGTTGACCTGGCTGATTTATTTTTGGCATTGGGCTGGACGCCTGTCGAGCGGCTGGCAGGGCAGGCGCACCGCCGTCGTGTCCCTGCTCGGCTTTGGCTGGCTCATGTTTTCATTTCTCATCGTGTCATTGGCATTTACCGAAGTTCATGATTTTCGTTGAACATGTGGTTGCACGCTTATCACATCTCTTTAGCACAAGCCGGCGCCGGCCGGGCGGAAACTCCCGGCTTTGACCTTAACATTGAGAAGCTGAACCAGTGCATGCAGCAACTCGGTGTGCAGGAGTGGCTGGTTGTTCCGGGCGCGCAGTCCGTTGCGTTATATCTTGCTTCCAACGAACGCGAGAGCGAGTCTTCCTCCTTTGCGCCGCGGGTGCTGGAAGCGCTGCGTCATGTGCTGAATGAGGTTGAAGCGCCGCTGGAAGCCCCGCTCGTGCAACACGGCATGCAAGCCGTGACGCATTTTTTCCGTGCAGCGCTCGGCTGGCAGCCCAACGATCAAATTGACGCGCAACAAGCGGCAGCCTTGCGTAAAGCGTTCGTCGCCGCGCAAGATTCCGCCAGCGCTGGCGTGTTGTTGAATCGATTGTACCATCGCGCGCTTTGGCTCTCTGAAAAAGTGCGCAGTGAGACGAGCTTTTTCGAAGGCGCCACCTCGCTGGCGCCTGCGATTCTCGAAGTCGCTGGAAAAATTTTTGGCGACTTGCGTGATCGCCAAGTGCTCATCATCGGCGCGGTTGCGGAGGCGATGACGACGGCGCAAGCGTTGCAGCAAGCACGGCTGGGCAAGCTGTTCCTGCTGGCGAGCGATGCCCGGGAGGAAAAGCAGATCAACAAAATTTTCCCGCTGATCACCGCGATTCCGTGGGACGACAATTCGAAAGCTCTCCCGCACGTTGATCTTATTCTTCTTTTATCCGATTATGGCCCGCCGCTGACCGACAAAAAATTCATGCAAAAACTCATGGCGCAACGCCAGCACGCGCCGTTGCTGCTGGTCGATCTTGCGCACGACGCGGGCGCCGGCCGCGCGCTGACCAAGATCGACAATCTTTTTTTCTTCGCGCGCGCTGATTTGAACCGGTTGCTCGCACAAAATCTGCAAAGCCGCGTTGAAGTTGAGCAAAGAGTAGCGGGGTGGATTGCCCAGGAAGCCGCGCATTTTTTTGAGTGGGCAAATTCCGCAGAACGGTTTCATTTCGGCGCCATGGTGGGCAGCAGCGCGCCAATGCAAAAAGTTTTCGAATTGATTGCGCGCTTGGCGCGCACCGACATCACGGTGTTGATTCAAGGCGAGAGCGGCACCGGCAAAGAATTGGTGGCGCGCGCCATTCATGACGAGAGTCCGCGCGCCCGGCAACCGTTCGTCGTCGTCAATTGCGGCGCAATTCCGGAAAACTTGCTGGAAAGCGAGTTGTTCGGCCACGTGCGCGGCGCCTTTACCGGCGCGCTGCGCGACAAAAAAGGCCTGTTCGAGGAAGCGCACGGCGGCACGATTTTTCTGGACGAAATCAGCGAATTGCCGATTGCGTTGCAAGTTAAACTGTTGCGCTTTTTGCAAGAAGGGGAGATCAAGCGCGTGGGCAGCAACAACACCACGATGCTCGATGTGCGCGTGCTGGCCGCCACCAACCGCAATTTACTGGAGATGGTCGAGCAGGGCAAGTTTCGCAGCGATTTATATTATCGGTTGAATGTAATTCAAATCGATCTGCCGCCCTTGCGCGAGCGCCGGGAAGATGTGTTGCCATTGGCGCGGTTTTTCCTGCAGAAATTCGCCACGCGCTTGCGCAAACCCGGGCGCGAGTTTACTGCGGAAGCTTTGTCAAAGTTGAAGAGTCATGATTGGCCGGGAAATGTGCGCGAGTTAGAAAACGCCATCGAACGCGCGGTTGCGCTTTCCACCGAGCGCGAAATCGGCTTGCGCGAGCTGCCCGAAGCGCTGCACAAAACCGCACGCTCGGAGGCGCAACGCAACGGGGAATTGACATTGGAAGAAGTTGAAAAGCGCCACATCCTCGCCACGCTTGCGCATTGTCAGGGCAATTACGATGAAGCGGCGCGGGTGCTTGCCATCGGCCGCACGACCCTCTGGCGCAAGCTCAAGAAGTATCAAGAGTCCGATGAACAGACCGCGCGGCAAAACAGTTCCTCGTGATGCACGCGGCCTTGACAACAATCAAAAAATTCCAACCGCCGAAATGAATCAAGGGATGAAAAGACCAATTGATTGTTTTCGGCCATCCACTGGCAGATTTTATTCGGTGAAGAAATTTTTGCCACGGATTAACACGGAGTTTTTCTATCTTCAATCGATTCTCCCAAAATTTGCAAAGGATTCTGCATGAACCGCCTCAATCGCCGTGACTTCCTCAAGAATGCTTCTTCTGCCACTCTTGCCGGTGGCAGCGCCCTGCTGCTCGGTTGCAGTTCGCAGCCGCAGCAACAAACTGCAGGCGAAGCTCCGGCTGTGCACACGCGCAAAACCTATGAATGGAAAATGGTGACGACCTGGCCGCCGCATTTTCCGGTAATGGGCGAAGGCGCGGAGTTGATTGCGCAATGGATCGGCGAGATGTCCGAAGGCCGGATGAAAATTCAAGTCTATGGCGGCGGCGAGCTGGTGCCGGCCTTTGAATCCTTTGAAGCGGTTTGGCAGGGCGCAGCGGAGATGAGTCACGGCGTGTCTTATTATTGGACCGGCAAGTGCCCGGCGGCGCCGTTTTTCTCGGCCGTGCCGTTCGGCATGAACGCGCAACAGATGAACGCCTGGCTTTATTGCGGCGGCGGGCTGGCGCTCTGGGAAGAAGCCTATGCGCCGTTCAATCTCATCCCCATGCCCGGCGGCAACACCGGCGTGCAAATGGGCGGCTGGTTCAACAAGGAGATTAATTCTGTTGCGGATATCAAAGGTTTGAAGATGCGCATTCCCGGCCTGGGCGGCAAAGTGATCGACAAAGCCGGCGGCAACGGCCTGTCAACGCCCGGCTCGGAAATTTATACCAATCTCGAGCGCGGGGTGATCGATGCGACGGAATGGGTGGGACCTTATCATGATTATCTGCTCGGCCTGCACAAGATTGCAAAGTATTATTATTATCCCGGCTGGCATGAGCCTGGACCGGTGCTGGAACTGGCCGTGAACAAAACTGCCTTTGAAAATTTGCCCAAGGATTTGCAGGCAATTATTCGCACCGCGGCCGCGCGCGCCAACACCTGGATGCTTTCAGAATTTGAAGCGAAGAACAACATCTATTTGCAAAAACTGCTGCACGAAGAACGCGTGACGATCAAAAAATTCCCGGACGATGTTTTAAGCGCCTTCCGCCAATTCTCTGCTGAAGTCATCGCCGAAATCACCGCGCAAGACGCTTTGAGCAAGAAGGTGTATGAATCGTTTGAACAATTTCGCAAACAAATAACCTCATGGGCGGAGATTTCGGAAAAGGTGTATTACTCGATTGCGGGTCAATAAAAAAGCGCGCGTTTTCAAAGGTTGAAAATTTTGAAAACGCGCGCCAGCGCGATTCGGCGCGCATTTGATGAAACTCCGGCCGCGCCGAACAAAAGCCCGGTGGATTTTTTAGATCAATGCCAGCTTCTGCAATTCATTCTCTATATTCGTTGCCGCAAGACTCAACTCCGCACCATCGGTTTGACGTTTCAAGCGCAGTTGTGCGGCCTCCTTTTCTCGCTCGCCAAAGAAGGCAACATATTGCGCCTGCCGCGCTGCCGCGTAATTGAATTGCTGCCTTAAGCCTGCCGGTTCGGGATAAACATCGCAGGTGACGCCCGCGTTGCGGAGGCGATTCGCGAGCGCCAGAATTTCAGCCTGTGTTTCAGCAAAGTTTGCGAACATGATTTGAACCGTGCTTGCCGCATCTTTGAACTTGCCCTGCTCATCCAGCAACAACAAAATTCTTTCCAGGCCGAGTGAAAACCCGCACGCTGGAATTTCCTGCCCGGCAAACATGCCGACCAGACCGTCATAGCGTCCCCCTCCGCCCAGCGAGCCTGAAACGCCGGGCACTATCGCTTCGAAAATTGCGCCGGTGTAATAAGACAACCCGCGCGCCAGGCTTGGGTTGATTTCCAAGCGTGAACCGGCGGCGGTGTCGCGGCACAAATCCCGAATCGTGCGCAAATCTTCCAAACCGGCCAGGGCTGAAGGGCGCTGCATTTTCTCGCGCAAAAAAGCCAGGCGCGTTTGATTATCTGAGATTGCAAGCGTTTGTTCCAGCAGTTGCAGCAATTTTTGCGCGGAGGCCGTTGCAATCCCGCGTTGCACCAGCTCATCGATCACACCGGATTGTCCAATTTTATCGAGCTTGTCCACAGCCACCAACGCAGTCGCTTCAAGTGCAGCGGCAACGCCTGCGGCCTCGATCAAACCGCGCAACACTTCGCGATGATTGAGGCTGATTTTGTAATTATCGAATTGCAGCCGATTCAACACCGTGCACGCTGCGGTCAATACCTCGGCTTCCACCAGGAGAGACTTGCTGCCGCACACATCCACATCACATTGCATGAATTCGCGAAAGCGGCCCTTCGCCGGCCGGTCGGCGCGCCACACCGGCTGAATTTGATAGCGTTTGTAAAATTTCGGCAATTGGCTGCGATAGCGCGCCATCACGCGCGCCAGCGGCACGGTGAGATCATAGCGCAGCGCCATGTCGCTCAAATCATTTTGCGTCGACTTTTGCGCGGCCAATGCTTCCTGAAATTTTTCCCCGCGCCGCAGAATGCGGAACAAGAGTTGATCGCCCTCTTCGCCATATTTACCCAGCAGGGTGGAGAGATTCTCAAACGAGGGCGTTTCGAGCGGCTCAAAGCCGAACGACTCATAAACGTCCTGAATCACGCGAATCACCTGCCGGCGCTTGCGCAAATCCCCGGCGAGAAAATCGCGTGTGCCGCTGGGCGGTTGTACACTGATCATGAACAAAAACTCCTTTTATGGTTAGCGCCCGGGCGCTGATCTAAAGCGTTTACGATTTTTTGCTGCACTATTCCACTTCCAAAATCAGCCGGCTGACGTGAATGAAGCGATAGCCCTTCTCCAGCGCGAACTCGGCATAATCGGCGCCGGCTTCGACAAGTTTGACGCTGCCGGTCCCCGATTTTTTCACAATGAAATGGTACATGCCATCACGCGTATGCCACTCGCCTTTCTTGCCGACGTAGCCGCGCAACACTTCTGCGAAATTTTTCATAACGCCATCATCGCCTCCGTTTGGTTTTGTTTGGCGGCGCGGCCAAGCTCGCCTGTAACGTTTTGGGCGCCACTTGCCGCCAAGCCTCGCGCACATGAAACGTCAATTCGGCGTCATTCACGCGAGCAAGCTCCACGCCGATCCAGCCGCGCACACCGACATAAGGCGGCTTGAAAAATTTCTCCGGCGAGTTCTCAATCAACATTTCTTGCATGCCGAACGGCGCCGGCAGCCACACCGCAATGTGCCCGTCATTGTGGTGATTGTTGGCAAACATGCAAAAGACTTTCTTGCGCACGAAAAAAGTCGGCTCTCCATGAGAAAGTTTTTCCGTGGTTTCGGGCAGCGCAGCGCAAATGCGCCGCACGCGTTGCAACTGTTTCGTGCTCATGGTGCTCAAGCGCGAATCACGGCCACATGCGTGAGAACAACCCGCCGACACTCGACGTTCTTTGCGACAGCAAGGCGGCGGTAGAAATTCTGCTGAAAATAAAAAGAATCACAGATAATTTCATAATTTTCTTTTTGCCGGATTTGGGCCAACGCATTTTTGCGGCAGGAGGTTTTGTCGTCACGGATTGACACGGATCAACACGGATCTTAACTTGACGATGTCAGAGTCACCGCTGAGAGGCAGAGTTCGCTGGGAATTCTAATAAATCTTACTCTGCGAGCTCCGCGCCACTGCGGTGATTTTTGGAATGTGACATAGTCGAGTTAAGTGGCTCCGCGCAAGGTTTGTGAAAGCTGAGCCGTTTTAACTCTTTCTCCCGAAATCATCTGAAGGTATTTGACAATCAAAATCGGCAATCCTGCTTTGTTCAGTCACGGCTTGGCCGCGACAACTGCCGTGGTTCAGCCACGGCCAAACCGCGGCTGAACATTACCGAACTTAAATGGCAAATCTCATCAACCAAACCTGAGCTTGGCGCGTTCCCGGGCTTTGCGCGCTTCGATTTCTCGATCTCGCGGTGACGCAGTGGTTACTAACGATTTTAGCAATTTTTTTGAGATCATTGCCACTTGCGTAACGGCCTGCTCGAACGCCTCTTCATTCATTTGCGAAGGTTTATTGAAACCGCTGATTTTGCGCACATACTGCAGTGCCGCGGCATGAATCTCTTCATCCGTCGCCGGCGGCGCAAAATTGTAAAGCGTTTTGATGTTTCTGCACATCGGCGAAACTCCATCTTTTTCTCGGGAATAGCCAGCTCTCTGAAAACTTGTAAAGCCCGCGCCCTTCGACGGTGGTCAGGGGGCGGGCTACGACAGGATCAGCCTGCGTCGAGATCAAAAGCAGCAAGGCAAATCACGAAGGAATACTCAGCCCGCGCTCTCATACGCTTGCTTGATCCAATCAATCAATTCTTTGTCAACTTCTTTCGCGTCAGTGAGATTGATTTTGTATTGGCACATACCGCCGGGCTGCAGCGCCAGCAAGCGCGCGGTGGCCTTCACGCCTTTCATGTTCAGTCCCACTTCGAAGCGTGTGTTGGTTGCCGGGCCGATCATGGCGAATTGCTTCTTGCGGCGCAAGCTGACGTAAGTCTTCTTTGGCGCGATTTCAAACTCGCCGAACTTGTTGATCGCCGCCATCAACTTGTCATGAATCGGGCGGAAATGCGCTTTTGCGCCGGTGTAGATGGTATCAAGCGCGGCGTCTGGGGAAGTCGAACGCGCTTGTGCCGAAGCCGGTTCAAGAGACTTCATATAAAAATGCACAACGGTGTTGGCATCGCCGTGGCCCATGCCCAAATCTTTCTTCAGCATGTCGCGCATCTCGCCGTGCTTCGCCAGTTTGCTCTTTTTGATAATGGCATAAAGTTGGTCAAGCGTCTTACCGGTTTTGGCTTGAATGTTTTTGAGTTGGGTTTCCAGTGCCTTGTCAACGCTGCTCATGAGTGCCTCTCCTTGATTGAAGAATGACAAAAATCAAACGTCTGTTTTTGAATCTATTAAACGTTTTGGCGAATTCTTTTAACTTGACCATGTCAGATTCACCGCAGAGAGGCAGAGTTCGCTGGGAATTC
Organism: uncultured Cytophagia bacterium; assembly: GCA_964457925.1. Lineage (GTDB taxonomy): Bacteria > Zhuqueibacterota > Zhuqueibacteria > Zhuqueibacterales > Zhuqueibacteraceae > Coneutiohabitans. The sequence goes on along the minus strand of CAYWGH010000006.1, from coordinate 200,863 downwards.
TAGCAAATCTTACTCTGCGATCTCCGCGACCCTGCGGTGATTTTTGGAATGTGGCATAGTCGAGTTAGATCGCAGCGGGCATTGCAAGGCGCTTGCCCAATTCTTCCCGAAATAATTTTTCCTCATCAACACTTAAGCCGATTTGACGCACCTCACGTTTGATGCCAAACAACCCCAGCACCATCACCTGCTGTTTGCAATGAATCACAAAACGCGGATCGCCAAAAACCGTCAAGCGCAAATAATCACCGGTTCTCTTTTCGCGCGGGCTGAAGTTTTGAATGTTCATAATTTCAGCGAGCGGAACAGTGGCCCGCCAGCGCAGGCCAATACGAAGATATAAAAATTCCCGAGTGAGAACAATGGGGTGAAGCCGCATGGCGTGATAATCGCCGAGCAGCCAGAAAGCGCCGTAGATGCTGAGCCCGGTGAAAATCCACGCGGCGAGCGCACTCCAGCGCTGCAACAGCAGATGCAAGGCCGCGGTTTCCGTGATCAAAACCAGCAGCAGAACGGCGGCAATGGCGGCATAGCCGCTTCTGCGGTGATACGAAAATGGGAGGTGACCGGGGTCGGAGCTTGAAAACTTCTTGAGCCAGCCGGCAAAAGCAAGGTACAGAAGTGAGAATTCCGTCAGGATAAACCCAAGTCCCGGCACATTGCCGAGCGCCTGCTTGACACTGGCGGTGAGGGCGTCCGTGACATAAACCTCGCTTCGTTTCGCTTCGTGAAAGCGGTGCGCAATCTTTCGGATTTTGCTGAAGACAAACCCCAGAACGACCAGTTCGAGCGCGGGAATGAGGTTTTTGAGCCAATCAAGATAAGTTTGCTGAGACGAAGGCAGGATGAAGCCGGCAACGATCAACGATAATATAATAACCGGAATAAGAGTGATGGCCGGCGCTTGTTTTTTGCGGACGAGTAGAAAAAAATACAGCGCCGGAATGCCGAGGGCAAGATCGAGAGTGAGGGCGAGAGAGAAGACATCTGGGTTTTGCGCAAAATAAATCGAGCTGACAATTCCCAATTCGACGACTAAAATTGTCAATGCAAGCGAAAGAAAAAACGCCCAATTGGCGTTCAACGGCAGTTTCATTCGGATTGTCATGAATCTCCTTTAATTTCCAGAAATGAGACAGGCCTTCCAGCCAGTTTCACCAGGCAGCCGGAAAGTCTGCCTTCGCTCAAAACACGTACTCGAAACCAGATGGTTATAGACCCGGTTACATTATTTAAGATCGTAACTCAGACAGTTCATGCCATTTGGCACAAACAAAGATCAATCCAACAAATTCCTGCGCCAGGCAAGTTGGCCCGATGCTGGTTTTTGCTCAAAGGCTCGTTCAAATAGTCGGCGCGATTTCGAATGAAAAGCATGTCCAATAAGGCTGAACTGAGCCTGCCTGGATAGATTCTCTTCTGAGGTATAAGCGCGCGGTTGGCGGAGGCGTCGTAATGGCCGTTTTCAAAGCAGTATTTTGCCAGGGGGGGATTGTCTTGCGCCTTCTTCAAAAAGCCGTGCACGGCATTCGCTCCAATTGATGAATGGCGTCAAAATATAGCCAAGACGATTTTCAATTGCCAAATAAATTTCCCACAACATTGCTGCCTCAAGAGAAATCCTAGTGAAATCCGCAGGGTTCAAATTTGCAAAACATGTTTTGGGGGAAGTCAAGGTCGTAGTTTCTGCAACATCAACGTCACAGGATCCATGCCTTTGAGGCTGCAAATTTGCCCTTTAAAGACGTTAAACCTGCGATCATGTTCCATGCGCTCTGCAATCTGTCGATAGGTGAAAGTCGGAACAATATCCATTTTATGAAGCACGGCATCGACCAAGTCTTTGGTCATGCCAACGCGGTCGGCCGCAAGCAATTTGTAGATTTCATCGAGACACAAATCCATCATTTGCTCCGCAGAAATCTCCGGTCGCAAACCGTTCTTGTTGTGTGTGGGGATTGCATCAAAAGAAGTGATTTGAGCAGAGGTGCGAAATCCTTCCAATTGTGTGAAGTGTACCGTCTTTTTTGCCGGCGTGGCTTGAGCGTAATTCTCATGGTAGCAACAATTCTTGTATTTCTTTCCAGAACCGCACGGGCAAGGATCATTTCTTCGCGCGGATTTCATTTTGCCTCTCAAATTGTCTTGATTTCCCCCTTTAACATAAACCCACAAACTCTCATACCCGCCTTGCGCAAAGCCGCTCGCGATGCTTTATTTTGAATATTGCAGCGCGCCGCCGGCGCTCGCCCGGCGAGGTAGCATGCCTGCTTCAACTCCTGCAAAATAAAACTTCCTAAACCTCTTTTGCGGAAACTCTCCTTGACTTCCATGTATAAATCCGCGAACGGCATGTTGTAGTGCAACATAAAACCGCCGGTCGCGACAATTTCTCCACGCCATTCCAAAACATATTCACCCACCGGCTCAATTTTGTGCTCGAATATCATGTCGTTCTCTGCTCTGCGGCGAAAAACAACGCCGGGAATTGCATGTTCAGTCGCAGCATGTTCTTCGAATAATACAACATCAGCATTGATATTTTGCGCAAACTCATACAGCATCGGGGTGAACAGTAAATCATTGCTCTGGCATTCGAGGAATTTTGCCCCAGAAGCCACGATTAACTTCGTAAAAAACTCGCTTGCATATTTTCGGAAGGCAGGGATCACGTAAAATTCAAAAATGGTGTCACGGTCGGCAAGCTCTTGTCCTTTTATTGAACCGTACCCGACCGCAATCTCATCGCTGGTGAGAAGATAAGAATCCGTCCAGCCGCGTTCGTGGCAAGCATTGTATCTGATTTGGAAATTGCATTCTTGGAGAAATAAATGGCGGAGGGGGAGGAGGGCTGGCAGTTCCGTTTTACGAACGTTTATGTTCATTTTTTTGCCGGGGCATAAACTTGATGAACTCGTGTTGCCTGGTTTGCTTCATTCTGAGGTTGCGAGCATGGCTTCATAGTTTTGATTGAACTCTTCATGCCACCGCACATAGTCAGCGCGCAACCGCGCCACGTTTTCATCCAAATTTTCGGCCGTCCAACTGCGCGTATCCACCGCCGGATTGAAACGCAATAGCACGGCGCCGCGGCGCACTTGCAACGATTTACCGGGGCACAGCCGCCGCGCGCCGCCGAAATAAATCGGCACGATGGGATATTGCAAGTCCATCGCCATGCGAAACGCGCCCTTTTTGAATGTCCCGATTTGGCCGTGTTCCATGCGCGTGCCTTCCGGCATGAGAAAGAGCGAGAGGCGTTGCCGGCGAATGCGCTTGTACGCGCGATTGAGCGTGGCAATGGCGCGCTCAGAGTCCTGGCGTTTGATAAAGATCTGGCCGGTGAGCAGCCCCATGATCGCAAACGGTGGGTTGTAGAGAAATTCATGCTTGGCCACGAAACGCACCGCCGGCAATTGCATCGCTAAAATCAAAAAGATATCCAGCGTCGAGCTGTGATTGCCGATGTAAATCGCCGGACGCGGCACGGGCTTCTGCAGGTATTCGAATTTGATTTTAACCCCGGCGCAAAACAAGACGAAGCGCCCCATCCAGCCGCCGAATTTCGAGACGAGAAAATTTTTTGCCTGCCCGAGCGTCAGTATGCTGACGACGATGATGACAAACATGCCGGTGATCAGCGCCAGCAGCGTCATGACAGTCAAATAAGCGGTGCGCAGCCCGCTGACAGAATTGTTTTCGATGATGCGCCTCCTGGCGTGGAATCGTGCAAACGCTTTGACGCTGAGCAATCAGCTTTTCATGTTGACGTACTGCAACGGAACTTTTACATTGCTTTCGCGCGCGAGTTTGATGACGGCCTGCAGATCGTCGATTTTTTTGCCCGTCACGCGCACTTGCTCATCCTGAATCGCGGCCTGCACCTTGAGCTTGCTGTCTTTGATCAGCTTGACAATCTCGCGCGCAGTGTCTTTATCCAGGCCCTTTTTGATTTTGATTTCGACTTTGACGGTTTTGCCCTGGCCCGGCTCAACCTCGCCAAATTCGAGGGCGCGCGGGTCGATTTTGCGCTTGGCCAGATGAATCGACAAGATTTCACGCACCGCGCGCGCTTTCATCTCGTCTTCCGTATGCAGCACAATTTTCATTTCTTTTTTGTTAAGTTCGAGCGTGGTGGTGGAGCCGCGAAAATCGTAGCGCGTCGCCAATTCTTTTTTGGTATTGTTGAGCGCGTTGTCGACTTCCTGCAAATCCACGTCGCTGACAATGTCAAACGATGGCATGGCTTTTTCCTGCTGAATTTGATGGTCGCCCTTGAAATGCAGGCGGTAATTCGATAAATTGTCGCATTAATGTACGGCCAGCTTGACTGATTCGCAAGGGCTTTTTCGAAGGTGGCTTGCCGTGGGCGGTGTTTTCATCGATCACCGGAAACTAAAATCCTTAAGCCGCGAGGGAGAAAATATGTTTGAACCCTACGTCACTGCTTTTAAGCAGCGTGTTGCCGAGTACCGAAAAAAATCAGATGAATACTATCAAAAAAAATTACAACAAGGCCGGCAACTCAAGGAAAAAGGCGAGGCGACTTACCGGCGCTACGAAAAATATATCCCGGTCATCGCATTTGTCGCGGGTTTCTTGTATGACTCGTTCACCCTCACGCGCATCGACGCCTGGATAGACAACCTCATTTTGCTGATTTATACTCTGCTTGCCGGCGTGCTGCTCATCATTCTCGGGCGGTTGGAACGCGGCCAGTTGCGCGCGCCCTGGCTGAGCGCCCGCCTGGAATGGGTGACATTCGCGCTGCACTTTCTGTTTGGCAGCTTGTTGTCGAGCTACGTCGTGTTCTACTTCAAAAGCGCGGCGGTGGCGGATGCTTATTTGTTCATTGGTTTGCTGGTGGCCTTGATGCTGGCCAATGAATTCTTCGCGCACCGCTTCCAAAGCGTGCGCACGCTGGTCGCGATTTATTTTTTCTGCTGCTTTGCCTTTCTCACATTTTTCCTGCCGGTGGTGACGCGCGTCATGAATGCTGTCATGTTTTTGCTCAGCGGCGTGTTGAGTCTGCTGCTGATGGCGTTCATTTGGCTCGCGATTTATGGCAAGGATATGGCGGGTTTCAAGCGCGATCTCCGCATGCTGCTCAAGGCGCCGTTGGTGATTTTTTTGGTGCAGATCATTTTCTACTTTTTCAACTGGATGCCGCCGGTGCCGCTCGCCTTGAAAGACGGCGGCATCTATCGCAGTGTGCGCCGGGTTGACGAACGCTATGAAGTGAAATATACCCAGCCGCGGTGGTGGCAATTCTTCAAAGACGATGATCGCGATTTCGCGTACTCCCCCGGCGATTCAATTTATTGCTTTGCCGCCATCTTCGCGCCCACGGATTTGAAGCAGCGCATCGTGCATCATTGGCAAAAGAAAAATGAGCAGGGTGATTGGGTCACGCGCGATCAAATTTCCTACACCGCGCGCGGCGGCCGCGATGGCGGCTGGCGATGGTACACACGCAAGCGCAACGCCGAGCCGGGCAAATGGCGCGTCGAAGTGCGCACCGAAAGCGGCCGCTTGCTCGGGCGCATCTCCTTCAATATTTACGCCGCCCAGGAAAAACCGAAGGATTTCAAGGTGGACTATTTGTGAGCGGCCTTGACTTTGGCTGGTTGTTTTCGCTACCTTCGCCGCTGCATTTGTACATGATCTCAAGGACGATAAATGAATCGTATCGCGGTTTTAACCAGCGGGGGCGACGCGCCCGGCATGAATGCCGCCATTCGCGCGGTGGTGCGCACCGGGGTGAATAAAGGCTGGCAGGTTTTCGGTGTGCGTCACGGTTATGCCGGCTTGATTGACGACAATTTCGTGGCGCTCGGCGCGCGCGATGTCGGCGGCATTTTGCAGCGCGGCGGCACCATTTTGGGAAGCGCGCGCTGCCCGGAATTCCGCACGGAAGAAGGCCGCATGAAGGCCTTGCGCACGCTGCGCCAGCGCCAAGTCGATGCCCTGGTGGTGATTGGCGGCAACGGCTCGCAAACCGGGGCGCACGCATTATCGCAAACCGGTTTTCCCGTCATCGGCGTGGCTTCGACGATTGACAATGATCTTTATGGCTCGGAGATCACCATCGGCGTTGACACCGCGCTCAACATTGCGCTGGAATCGATTGATCGCTTGAAAGTAACGGCCTCCTCGCATCAACGCGCGTTTCTTGTTGAGGTGATGGGTCGTGATTGCGGTTATCTGGCGATGATGGCTGGCATTGCCGGCGGCGCGGAGGCGATCATCGTTCCGGAAGTCGAGGCCGATCCGGAAGTCGTGGCCGCGGATTTGCGCGCGGCTTATGAACGCGGCAAAGCGCATGCGCTGGTCGTGGTTGCGGAGGGCGCCAAATACAACGCCGAGGCCATGGCGCATTATTTTGCCGAGCACAAAAAGACGCTAGGTTTTGATTTGCGCGTGACCACGATCGGCCATGTGCAACGCGGCGGCGTGCCGGGCGCGTACGATCGCCTGCTGGCAACCCGGCTGGGGGCGGAAGCAACCGAGCAACTTGCCCAGGGCAAGCATGGCGTGTTGGTGGGCATGCTCAAAAATGAAATTGCGACGACGCCGCTGGCCGAAGTCGTTGCGAACAAGAAGAACATTGATTTGAGCCGTCTGGAATTGGCGCGCGTGCTGGCAAAATGAGGCAGGCGCCTCCTGTTTGCCGGCGGCATCTTTGAAAATGCCGAGTGAGATATATTTTGTTGAGGAAGCAGAATGTTTATCGGGCATTATGCCGTGGCCTTTGCAGCGAAAAAGGCTGCGCCCAAAACCTCGTTGGGAACCCTGTTTTTTGCAGCGCAATTTATTGATCTGCTGTGGCCAATGCTTTTATTGCTCGGCCTCGAGCACGTTCGCATCGATCCCGGCAACACTGCGTTCACGCCTCTCGACTTTTATGATTATCCCATCTCGCACAGCCTGCTCACGGTGATGTGCTGGGCGCTGGCGTTTGGCTTGGTTTACTTTGCGCTGCGCCGGCAAGTGAAAGCTGCGGTGATTTTGGGGCTCTGTGTGGTCAGTCACTGGATGCTCGACCTGATCACGCACCGCCCGGATTTGCCGCTTGCGCCGGGTTCGGAGATTTATGCCGGCTTCGGTTTGTGGAATTCGATTGCTGCCACGGTTTTGTTGGAGGGCGCGCTGTTTGCCCTCGCCGTGATGTTGTATGCCCGTAGCACAAAGGCAAACGATCGCGCGGGGCATTACGCTTTTTGGGGCTTTGTGGCGTTCAGTGTTTTGCTTTATGCCGGAAATGTTCTCGGCCGGGAGAATCCCCCGCCCAACACGCAAGCCCTGGCGCTGTTCGGTTTGTCGCAATGGCTCATCGTGCCTTGGGGCTATTGGATCGATCGGCATCGTACCGTGCCGGCGCAAACAAAACAGCAGCGTCTGCCGGCGATTGTTGGCAAATTTTTGAAAGATTAAATGACGCTGCGTTAACCACAACTTGACTCTCTTTATGTCATCAGGAGCTTGACATGACTAAACTCGTGCTGTTACGACACGGCGAAAGCATATGGAACAAAGAAAACCGCTTCACCGGCTGGACAGACGTCGATTTGACGGAAAAGGGCGTGTTAGAAGCCCAAAATGCGGGGAAAGCTTTGAAAGAAAATGGCTTTGTTTTTGATCTGGCGTTTACCTCGGTTTTGAAACGCGCGATTCGCTCGCTCTGGCTGGTGTTGGATGAGATGGATTTGATGTGGATTCCGGTGCAACGCCTATGGCGCTTGAATGAAAGGCATTATGGCGCGTTGCAGGGTTTAAACAAAGCGGAAACGGCGAAGAAATACGGCGAGGAACAAGTGAAGATCTGGCGCCGCAGTTATGACATTCGACCGCCCGCGCTCGATACAAACGACCCCCGCTATCCCGGCCACGACCCGCGCTACAGAAACTTGTCTCACAAAGATCTCCCCACAACCGAGTGTTTGCAGGACACGGTTGCGCGTTTCCTGCCGGCCTGGCATGAAACCATCGTGCCCGAAATCAAAGCCGGCGGCCGCGTGATCATTGCCGCGCATGGCAACAGCCTGCGCGCCCTGGTCAAATACCTCGACAACGTTTCCAACCAGGACATCGTCGAATTGAACATCCCCACCGGCATGCCGTTGGTGTATGAATTGGATGAGGCATTAAAGCCGATACGGCATTACTATCTCGGCGACGAGGAAAGCGTTAGGCAAGCGATGCAAGCGGTAGCCAATCAGGGCAAGGCGGGCAAGTAACGCAGGGAATTGTTGAGGCGGTTTGGGTTGCGCTTCCGTGACAGACCGAAAGAGAATCTCCGCAGCCCCCGGTTTTGGGCGTTGGTTCTCTTTTTGTTTTTATGAGAACCGCAGTTTTTCTCCCTTTTCGTCAACCAAGAATCTGAGGCCGCTTTTTTTCATTTGACGCCTCGCTTTCTTGATCGAACTTCAAAACAAACCTCAGGCATTCCCGTGCACCTTGTAATTCGGCGCTTCATGTGTAATAATAACGTCGTGCGGGTGGCTTTCGCGCAAGCCCGCTGAGGTGATCTTTACGAAGCGGCTTTTTTCTTTCAATTCGCTGATGGAAGCCGCGCCGACATAGCCCATGGCTGCGCGCAAGCCGCCAATCATTTGAAACACCACGTCCGCCAGTTTGCCACGATACGGCACACGGCCCTCGATGCCCTCCGGCACAAACTTCTTCTTTCCCTCCTGAAAATAGCGGTCGCTGCTGCCATGCTTCATCGCTGAAAGCGAGCCCATGGCGCGATAGGTTTTATAGCTGCGGCCTTCCAAATAAATCATCTCGCCGGGACTCTCTTCGGTGCCGGCGAGCATGTTGCCCAGCATCACCGTGTCCGCGCCGGCAGCTATGGCTTTGGCAATGTCACCGGTTTGCTTGATCCCGCCATCGGCAATCAGCGGAATGTCGAACTTGCGGCAGACTTTGGCGCATTCCATCACTGCGGTGATTTGCGGCACTCCCACGCCCGCGACGACGCGCGTGGTGCAAATTGACCCCGGCCCGATGCCGACTTTCACCGCATCCACGCCGGCCTCGATCAACGCCAAGGCGCCCGCCTCGGTGGCGACATTGCCGGCGACAATATCGAGATCCGGGTAAGCCTCTCGCAATTGCCGCACGGTTTTAATTACGCCTTCGGAATGGCCATGCGCGGTGTCAACCACCAACACATCGACATGGGCTTGCGCCAACGCCGCGGCGCGCTCAAGCGTGTCGCGGCTCACGCCCACCGCAGCGCCCACACGCAAACGGCCGCGTTCGTCTTTTGAGGCGTCAGGATACATTTTTTTATTTTTGATATCCTTGACTGTGATTAGGCCTTTAAGCTTGCCGCGCTTGTCGACAATGGGCAATTTCTCAATGCGATGCTCTTGCAGCAGGCGCTCGGCCGCCTCCAGCGTTGTGCCCACCGGCGCCGTGATGAGATTTTCCTTGGTCATGACTTCCGAAACCGGCAAGTCAACATCAATCTCGAAACGCAAATCGCGATTGGTAATGATGCCGACGAGCTGCTCGCCCTCCACCACCGGAATGCCGGAAATGTGATACCGGCTCATGAGCTGCAGCGCTTCACGCACGGTGCTGTCCGCGGTGAGCGTGATGGGATTGTAGATCATGCCGCTTTCCGAGCGCTTCACGGCATCGATTTCCACGGCTTGTTTTTCAATCGACATGTTTTTGTGAATGATGCCGATGCCGCCCTGTCGCGCCAACGCGATGGCAAGATTGGCTTCGGTGACAGTGTCCATTGCCGCGCTAATCAGCGGAATATTGAGGCTGATGCGCCGCGTCAAATTGGTTTTGAGATCGACTTCGCCGGGCAGCACGGACGAGGCTTGCGGCAGCAACAGCACGTCGTCGAAAGTCAGGGCTTCAGCAAGAATTTTTTCCATGATCCACCTTCACTTGATGCAAGAGGCAAATTCATTTTGGCTTCATGATTATGCGATTAGCTTTCAAACACAGAATTAAGTTCTAATTTATTTCTCCCGCGGATTGAAGAACCCAACGGTTCCAGTCTTTCACATCCGTTGGATTTTTCCACCCGTTGAAAAAAACTGTTTTCGAATCGCTGCCCGCAGGGCTTCGGATTTCAGCTTGCCTGAAATCTGGTGTAATATCATTAGAGGGAAATAACTATGGAAATAATAAACTGGCGGAAAGGCGAACCGAGAAAATCATAACTCGCCGATCACTTTTTCTGCTGCATGCAACACTTCACCCGAGACAATCAAACGCGTAGCGAGGGCAATATCATCCGCCAGCACACGATCTTCCGTCAAGCTCGACACATGCTTGCGCACGAGATCGTGCACGGCCTTCGTTGCCGGGCCGGGCGCCAACGGCAGCCGTAAATCCAGCGCCTGGCAGGCGCACAGCAATTCGATTCCCAAAACCGTTATGGCGTTGTTGACGGCGTTGCGCGCTTTCACCGCAGCATGCGCGCCCATGCTCACATAATCTTCCTTGTTGGCCGAAGTCGGAATCGAATCCACCGAGGCGGGATGGCTCAGCACTTTGTTTTCGGAAACCAGGCTGGCGGCGCTGACATGCGCAATCATGAAGCCGGAGTTGAGGCCGCTGTTCTTGATCAGAAACGGCGGCAGCTCGCTCAAAGTCGAATCCATCATGAACGCAATGCGGCGCTCGCTGAGATTGGCAATTTGGGTGGCCAGAATGGCAATGAGATCGCAGGCTATCGCAATGGGGTGGCCGTGAAAATTGCCGCCGGAAAGAATGTCGCCGTCTTCGGCGAAGACCAGCGGGTTGTCCGTCGCGGCATTCAACTCGACGCCGAACGTTTCACGCAGATGGTTGACATTGTCGCGCACCGCGCCGTGAATCTGCGGCATGCAGCGCACGGAATAAGCATCTTGCACGCGATTGCACTGCAGATGCGAGGCGCGAATCGGGCTGTCCGCCATGAGTCGCCGCAGGTTGGCAGCCGATTGCTGCTGGCCGGCATAACCGCGCGCGACTTGAATACGCTGATCGAACGCCACGGGCGTGCATAACAAGGCTTCCGCGCTCATCGCGCCGCAAATATCGGCGGTTGCGGTCAGCGTTTGCAATTGCAACAACGCGAGGCTGCCAACTGCGGTCATGAACTGGGTGCCGTTGATCAAAGCCAGTCCCTCTTTCGCAGCCAGAGCAAGCGGCTGCAAATCGACGAAACGCAGCGCTTCGAGACCACTGACTTTTTGGTTTTGCACCAACGCTTCGCCCAAGCCGAGCAACACCAGCGACATGTGCGCCAGCGGCGCAAGGTCGCCCGAGGCGCCCACTGAGCCTTTTTCCGGAATCACCGGCAACACATCCTTGGCCAGCAAATGATGCAGATATTCCGCCACGATTGTGCGGGAACCCGAGTAACCGGTGAGCAGCGTATTGAGCTTGAGCAAGAGCAGCGCGCGCACTTCCGGTGCAGACAGAGCCGGGCCCGTGCCGCACGCATGACTGAGAATGAGATTTTTTTGCAGGGTCGAGAGATCGTCCGGCGAGATGCGCACATCCGCGAGCTTGCCGAAACCGGTGTTGACGCCGTATATCACGCGGCCGCTTTGTAGAACGCCGTCAATCACATTGCGGCTGCTTTCCATGCGGCGCAGCGCCTCGACCGAAAGCTCAAGCTCAGCGCCGCCGGCTGCAACCTCGTGCAAAATGTCCAGCGTTAACGATTTACCGTCGAGGAGATGCTTCATAAAGTGGCGCATGTTAAAAAAGTTTTGCGCCAGAGTCAACGACTTTTCCCCTCCGCGCAGGCTCGTTCAGTTGAGTGCAATGATTTTCATTTCTACCTGATTGAAATCTCAGAGAAAAAGCTTTTTGCATTTGTGGGATTTCCACTTTTGTGGGCGAAGCTTACAAAGCTGCGCAAAGAATTTCGATTTTCAACTCGTCTGAAAATCTTTGCAGCAAATTTTTGAGACGGCTTATCCGGCTTTTTCGAAAAAGTAAATTTTCGTATGTTCCGGCGGTTTTATTTCTTGTTCTGCGTGTCTAAATTTTAAAACAAGTGAACCAGAAAACACGAGAGAAAGCTCCCATGAAATCACTCACAGAATACCTTTGGTTTAACACACCGCATCGTCGCGATTATATCAATATTACCGACAAAGTCGAAGCGTTGGTGGCAAAAAGCGGGGTGCAAGAAGGTTTGGTATTGGTTGCGGCGCAGCATATCACGGCTTCCGTATTTATCAACGACAATGAATCCGGCTTGATTCAAGATTATGACGATTGGCTGGAAGAGCTGGCGCCGCACGAGCCAACCTCGCATTATCGCCATAACCGCACCGGCGAAGACAATGCCGATGCGCATCTGAAACGTCAAATCATGGGCCGCGAAGTCGTGGTGCCCATTACCAAGGGCAAACTCGATTTCGGCCCGTGGGAACAAGTTTTTTATGGGGAATTTGACGGCCGCCGGAAGAAGCGCGTGGTGGTGAAGATTATCGGGGAATGAAGCCCAACAAAAATCTTGCGAATGTAGATGTGATGACTTGTGTTGCACACGTTATCGAAAACGCAATTATTGCAGTGAAATGCAAGTCGGAGACGCCAATATGGAAATTCTTACAGATGACATCCGGCCGGTAACGGACCTCAAGAATAAATTGACGCAGCTTTTGCGGCGTGTGCAAAAGACTCGCCGGCCAATTTTGTTGACGACAGATGGCAAACCTGCGGCCGTTTTATTGGATGTCAAGGCTTTCGGAGAACAATTAGCACCGAAACGATTGGCGCGTCTGCTTAGGCAAGCAGAAAAGGAAATTATTCAGGGAAGGGGGCGGGACATCAATGACTTCTTCATCGAATTTGCCAAGGCGAAGCAATTATAATGTTCGCATTTTGCCAGCCGCGGAAAAGGATTTTGTAAGAATCTACTCTTAAATCGCAAAAGATAACCCGAGGGCGGCGGCAAAGTTTTTTACAAACTCCGGCAGAAAGTGCAAACGCTAAAATGGTTACCCCCAACGTTGCGCCAAAATCCCGGAAAAAATTGAAAGAAAATATGAGTATAGGCATTTGCTCGTAAAACGATACCGCATTATTTTTTGCATAATCGCTGACGCGGTGTGGGTGATGCGGATCCTTCACGGCGCTCAACTTTTGGGTAGTGAAAGCCCCTTGTTTTTGCTCAAATGAAAAAGCCGAAGAATTTTTCCTCCGGCTTTTTCGTTTCAATCAATACCTTTATCGACTACGCAACCGTATATCGCCGCCGCTGGTGCGCAAGGTCAGCAACGGCCCGCCGCCGTTAAGCTTGCCCTGAAGTTTTCCCTCGCCAATCGATCCCTGCACAGTGATGGGCAAATCGCTTTCCACGTCTCCCCCCGACGTCCGCGCATCAATATCCGCTTTGATGCCTGATGCGAGATAAACCACAATCCCGCCGCCGGAGGTGGAAAGCTCACAAGGCGCCTCGAACTGCTCCAACAACTCGGCGCTGAGCGAGCCGCCGGAAGTGCTGGCATCGACGGAACCGTGTAAGCGCCGCAGTGAAATGCCGCCGCCGGAAGTATGCGCACGCAGATTACCGGTGGCGCCATCAACGTTGATTGAGCCGCCCGAGGTTTCCACGTCAACGTCGCCATCGACCTCGCCGACCGTGATGCCGCCGCCGCTGGTTTGCGCGATCAACCGGCCCTTGGCCTGCTGCAAATCAATGCTGCCGCCGCTGGTGCGCGCCTCGATCGGGCCTTCGATGCGGCCCAACGAAAGCGAGCCGCCGCTGGTTTTCACGCGCGCCTCGCCGGTGAGATTGTCAACGGAAATGCTGCCGCCGGAGGTATTCAAATCAAGATTGTACTTTTGCGGCACAGTCAACCGAAACTCGACTTGCAGGCCGTCATTGCTGCGCCACCAGCGTTGGCTGCCGCCGTACATCTTTGCCACGATGGAAACGCCCCGTGAGGTTTGATCGAAGGTGATTTCGTAATCCTTGAACAACTCACTCGCGCTGCGGCGCGAACGGCCTTCCACCCATTTGACCACTTCGACTTTGACTTCATTTTGCGGCCATGAACGGACATCCACTGAGCCGAAATCTGCACGCAATTCCACCCAACCGCCCGGCGTGACGGAGAATGACTTTTCCGTGCGTTCTTCTTGCGCGGTCGCCGCCATCGGCGCAATCGAACAAAATGCAAACAAGCTTATGACAAAAACGCGTTTGAAACATTGCATGCCGTTTTCCTCCTGGCTGATTTTACTTGAATAGATTTGGCCTTTGTTACGGCTTGAAGTAACCGAAGGTTTCTCTGCTGCGCCATGACGATGAAAAATCCAGATTCGCATCAACGATAATTGCTCGCCGGCCGTTTCGCTTGCGACGGTCTTCTGGCTCAGACAATCGGTAGATCAAATGGTTTGCACGAGTTGAGAAATTTTCATCATTTCCAGTCTTGCCTTTTAACTTTTTTCTGCTACAATAACACCAAGCAACAAACGTTGGAGCAGGTGTGATCGACTTTGTTTTTGGAAGAGGTTTCGCGTGTAAACTCCTGTTTTGCATCTTAAACCCTGCACCAGATTTTAGGCAAGCTGAAATCCGAGGATGAAAAAAGTTAGAACGTTATTCAGTGTTTGAAAAGCTAATCGCATAACGAGTTTACCTTGAAAATTAAATCCCTCCTTCGATATTCTGGCAGCGGTGCTGGCATCCTGTGAAAATGCCGTGCTGGTCCCATCGTCACAAGATCCCCGCGTTTTCCCGAGGCTTCATCAAGGGTTCGACCGGTTCAGCCGTTCGCGGGCGACGCACTTTCAATCGAACCGCACGCGCCGCTGCCACACAACAATGATGAGGGACTCACCAACTTAAAGCGACAAGGCGATCGCTCTGGAGATTCTGCATGCGAGAGTTTCACAAAAACATTCTGCCGCCATTGGTGCTTGCCGGTTTGTTTTGTTTATTTTATTGGATAACCTCGGCCGGGAGCCAATCGGCAACGTCTGTTGCTGCGGCGTCAGAACGGCTCAACGCCAAAACCTATCCCTCAGATTGGGCCTGGTTGCAGCGCACATTCCCCTACGGCAGGGCGGACAAAACAGCGCATCTTGAGGCGTTGCGGCAAGCGCAACACATGCGCGCATTGCAAAAGCCGAGCAGCGTCACGGCCCAGTGGCAATTCGCCGGGCCGGCGAACATCGGCGGTCGTATTAGCGACATCGAATTCAATCCCGTTGATCCGAGCATCATTTACGCGGGCGCGGCTACCGGCGGCGTGTTCAAATCGGTAGACGCCGGGGAAACCTGGCAGCCGGTGTTTGATGAACAAGCGGTGTTGCCGATCGGCGATTTGGCTGTTGATCCGAACCATCCTCAAACGATTTACGCCGGGACCGGCGAGGCGAACGGCGGCCACAACAATTTCCCGGGCGGCGGCGTCTTTAAATCAACCGACGGCGGGGAGACATGGCAACTCATAGGTTTGGAAGAGACGACCTCGATCGGGCGAATTGTCATCGATCCCACAAATTCCAATCGCGTGTTTGTGGCGGCGATTGGAAATTATTTCGCCACCGACAGCGATCGCGGCGTTTATCGCAGCGATAACGGCGGCCAAAATTGGCGAAAAGTTTTGTTCATTAACGACTCGACGGGCGTGATCGATCTTGTTATCAACCCACAAAATCCTGCTATTCTGTTTGCCGCAGCGTGGGAACGCGTGCGCCCGCCGAAATTCAACACGCACCTTTACGGCGCCTCGAGCGGCATTTATCGCAGCACGGACGGCGGAGACACCTGGCAGCGGCTCGGCGCGGTGAATGGGCTGCCCGATTTCCGCAACGATATTGGCCGCATCGGGCTGGCGATTTGCGCCACTCAGCCGGATCATCTTTACGCGCTTTATACCAATTCGGGCTATACCTATGACAGTCTTTACCGCACGCGTGACGGCGGCAATTTTTGGCAGCGAACCGATCCCAACAATCGCTTGCGCGGCGGGTTCGCGAATTTTAGCTGGTATTTCGGCAACGTGCGGGTGCATCCCGAAAATCCGGAGCAGGTTTATGTGCTGGACTTGACGTTACAGATTTCCAGTAACGGCGGCAGTACTTGGCGCACGGCTTCCGTGTCACACGTCGATCATCATGCGCTGGCGTTCAATCCCTTTGATGCGCAACATTTGATTGCCGGCCATGATGGCGGCATTGATATTTCGAGCGATGGCGGTTTGGTGTGGAAAAAAGTCAAAGCCTTGCCGGTGACACAGTTTTATCAGATTACCGTTGATCCCAGCAATTCACAGCATTTGCTCGGCGGCACCCAAGACAACGGCACGTTGCGCACGCACACCGGCGGCTTGGATGATTGGGAGGAAATTTTCGGCGGCGACGGTTTTTATGTGATTGTTGATCCCAATAATCCAAACATTATCTATGCCGAATCACAAAACGGTTTTTTAGGTAAATCGACCGATGGCGGCGCCTCTTTTGTCAGCGCGTTGAACGGCATTAATTTTAACAGCGAGCCGCGCAACTGGGCCACGCCAGTGGTGATGGATCCCAACGACAGCAATGTCTTGTATTACGGCACAAATCGCGTCTATCGCACGGTCGACGGCGCAAATTTTTGGAGGGCGATCAGCGGCGATCTCACAGCGAGTGAACCGGGATCGCGTTTGGGCACGGTGACCACAATCGCGGTTGCGCCGAGCAATTCCAACGTCATTTATGCGGGCACGGACGACAGCCATGTGTGGGTGACTTCTGACAGCGGCTTGACCTGGCGCGAGATTTCGGAGAGTTTGCCGGAACGCTGGGTCACCCGCGTGGCAGTTGACCCGACGGATGAAAACATTGCCTACGTCACGTTTTCGGGTTTGCGCTGGACTTCGCCGCAGCCGCATGTTTTTCGCACGACGGATATGGGGTTGACGTGGGAAGACATTAGCTTTGGCCTTCCGGACACGCCGCTAAATACCATCGCCGTTGATCCTGATTATCCGAGCTTTCTCTATGTCGGCGCCGATGTCAGCGCGTATTATTCACCGGATTACGGCAAAACATGGCATGCGCTCGGCCGGGGATTGCCCATGGTTTCGGTATATGATTTTGCCATTCACGCGCCCGACCGCCTGCTGGTTGCGGGCACGCACGGCCGCTCGATGTACACGCTCGATTTGTCGGCGTTGACGAACGTTGCTTCGCCCTCGCCTGCGCCTCCGCTTGCGTTCAGCTTGCAGCAGAATTATCCGAATCCGTTTAATCCGGCAACGGCCATTCAATATTCTGTGAATCGCGAGACGTTTGTTCAGTTGATGGTCTTTGACGTGCTCGGCAGAAACGTGGCCACGCTGGTGAATGAGCGGAAACCTGCGGGCAGCTATCAGGTTTGGTTTAATGGCGAAGGCCAGAGGAGCGGAATTTATTGGGTTCGTTTGCAAGCAGGGGATCAAAGCGTGCAAAAAAAGATGGTGCTGGTGAGATAGAGTTTTTCGGCGTGTAACAACCTCTCGCTGAAAGGTCGACGAACAAAACATGTCTGAACTATCAACGGCTTCTCCGCTGGTATCCGTGATCATGGGCAGCAAATCAGATTGGGAGACCATGCGCCATGCGGCGGAGGTGCTGGCGCAATTTGAGGTGCCGCACGAATGCCGCATCGTCTCCGCGCATCGTACGCCGGCCTGGCTGGCAGAATTTGCAGCAAGCGCGGAGTCGCGTGGAATTGAGGTCATCATTGCGGGGGCGGGCGGTGCAGCGCATTTGCCCGGCATGACAGCGGCGCAAACACTGATTCCCGTGCTCGGCGTGCCGGTCGAAAGCCGCGCGCTCAAGGGCATGGATTCCCTTCTTGCAATTGTGCAGATGCCCGCGGGCATTCCGGTTGGCACACTGGCCATTGGCGCAGCGGGCGCAACCAACGCCGCTTTGTTCGCGGTTGCCATATTGGCCAACACGCGCCCGGCGTTGCGTGAACGGCTGCGCCTATTCCGCCAACAACAAACGCAGAGAGTTTTGAATGACACGCTTCCTTAAATTTTTCAAGAAAGAGAAAGCTGCCATGAATCACATCATCTTGCCCGGGGCAACCATTGGCATTTTGGGCAGCGGCCAACTGGGCCGCATGCTCGCGCTCGCGGCGCGGCGTATGGGCTATCGCGTGCACACGCTTTCCATCGATACGGATTCACCCACCGGCCAAATTGCAGACCGCGAAATCGTTGCGCCGTATGACGATCTTGATGCGGTGCGGGATTTTGTGCGCGATGTTAATGTGGTGACGTTTGAATTTGAGAATATTTCCGCAGCGGCTGCTGCAGTTGCTGCGGCGTATGTGCCGGTGCATCCCAGCGCAGAAGTGCTGCACATCACTCAAAATCGCTTGCGTGAAAAAATATTTCTGGCCGATGCCGGTTTTCCGGTGGCATCGTTTCAGCCGGTCAAGTCTTTGGCGGATTTGCGGACGGCTTTGCAGAAAATCGGTTTTCCGGCGGTGCTCAAAACCGCCAGTTTTGGATATGACGGCAAAGGTCAATCCAAAATCAATTCGATGGAGGAGGCGAGCGAGGCGTTTGATTTTTTGGAAGAAAACGAAGGTGTGCTGGAGGCGTTTGCGGATTTCAGCAAAGAGGTTTCAGTGGTGGCGGCGCGCGGCCTTGATGGAGCGTTTGTGCACTATGGCGTCATGGAAAATTCACATCGAAATCACATCCTCGATCTCACGCTTGCGCCCGGCCGGGTGTCGCCCAAAGTGGCGAAAGACGCGGTTGAGATTGCACACGGCATTTTGGATAAGCTCAAAGTGGTGGGCGTTTTGTGTGTGGAATTTTTTGTCACAAAAGATGACAAACTGTTGGTAAACGAGCTTGCCCCGCGCCCGCACAATTCCGGCCATTTGACGATTGAGGCATGCGTCACCAGCCAATTCGAGCAGCAATTGCGCGCGGTGTGCGGCTTGCCGCTGGGGTCAACTCAGCAATTACGCCCGGCGGCCATGGCGAATTTGCTCGGCGAGTTGTGGGAAAATGGTGAACCGAACTGGCCGGCGGTTACAGCGTTCCCCGAAGTGAAGCTTCATCTGTACGGCAAGCTGGGCGCGCGCATCGGCCGCAAGATGGGACACCTCACCGCGCTGGCAGACTCGGTTGAAGCCGCGCATGCGCGCGTCGTCGCAGCGCGTGAATCATTAGTTAAATGATTCTACTTGGGCACCTTTGAATTTTGCCATCGAAACTGGTAGAAAATCTTTTAGGGGATTTGGGGTGTTTCGCGCGGCACGTACGTTAATCTGCCCAGGAGAAATAGTGTACTTCTCAAAATGTTCAATGCTTGAGCTTTCCCTGTACTTCTCGTCGAATGAATGACGCATATCAGTAACATGCCGCTTCACCGCGTTTTGACAGCTTGCGGCAGGACAGCGTTTTTGCGATTGAGTGAATATGTCATTTGTAGGAATCTTGTGAATATCCGGCTGGGGATGCCAGCTTCACAAAATTCTTGTGGAATGACAACCTAGACAGGCAAATGAAGAATGCTGTAAAATCAGTACTCCTGCTGCGCGTCATGCTCGTCTTCAATCTCACCAACGATCTCTTCCAGCACGTCTTCGAGCGTGACAATACCGAGCACCGGGCCTTCACGTTCTTTCACGACCGCCATTTGTTTTTTCTGCTTGCGAAACTCGCGCAGGGCAATGGCCACCGACAAATTGGGCGGAAAAAATACCGGCGGATACATGGCATCGCTCAATGTGATCATGCCGCGCAAGCTGAAAAAGTAAAACAAATCTTTCGCATTGACGATGCCGACAATATTATCAAAACTTCCGGTGAAAACCGGCATGCGCGTGTGCGCGCCTTCGCGCACGGCCTCCATAATTTTGCTTTCCGGCGCATGCACTTCCAGGGCGGCAACCCGCTCGCGCGGGATGAGAATATCGCGCACACGCTTGGTGGATAAGCGAAACACGTTGCGCAAATAATTCGCCTGATCCGGAGATAAAATGCCGGCGCGGCTGGTTTCCTCGACGAGCAGGCTCAACTCATCCACCGAATGCACCATCTGATGGCCGGACACGGGCTGGAAGCCGAGGCGGCGCACCACCCAGTTGCCGGCCGTGTTCATCATCAAAATGACCGGACGCATGATCTTTGCAAACAACAACAGCGGCGTGGCAATCACCAGCGAAACTTCATCGGGGCGTTGCAGCGCCAGAGCCTTTGGCGCCAGTTCGCCGATGACGACGTGCAGGAAAGTGATCAACGTGAAAGCGGTCATCGCCGAGAGAGAATGCCGCGCCATTTCCGAAACCGTGAAGGGTAGCCAGTTTAATACCGGTTCGAGCAACAATGCCATTGCCGGTTCACCAACCCAGCCCAGCGCGAGGCTCGCCAGCGTAATACCAAGTTGCGTTGCCGCAATTGCGTCGTCGAGATGGCGGGTCGCGCGGCGCACCGCCTCAGCGCCCAGGCGGCCTTGCCGCACCATTTCTTCGACCCTGGTGCGCCGCACTGCCACCAACGCAAATTCTGCGGCAACAAAAAAGCTGTTTAATAAAACCAGCAACGGAATTGACAACAAGCCCAACAATTGGCGAAAGAACGCTAGCACACCTTCCATGCCTTTAGCTCCCAAAGTCTTCATCCTCACGGCATTTTTAGTGATGAAGAGTAACTGAAAAAAGTCTGGCAAACAATGAAAATTTCGTTATGCAAGCGATCATCACAACCTCGAATTTGACGAAACGCTTTGGCGAGCTTCTTGCCCTTGATCATGTAAGCATTTCGGTTGCGCCGGGAACGGTGTTCGGCTTTCTCGGTCCCAACGGCGCAGGCAAAACCACGGCCGTGCGTCTGTTGAACGGTTTATTGCAACCCAGCGCCGGTGAGGCGTTTGTGCTCGGCCATAATATCGCAACGGAAAGCAACCAGATTCGCGCGCGTTGCGGCGTGCAAACCGACACCAATCTGTATGACAAACTTTCGGCGCATGACAACCTGGAAATCTGGGGCATGCTTTACGGCCTGGCAGGAAGCCGCCTTGCTGCACGCATCGCAACCTTGCTTGAGATGTTCGAGCTGACGGACAGGCGGGACGCGCTGGTCGGCGGGTTCAGCAAGGGCATGAAGCAGAAGCTGGCCATCGCGCGCGCGTTGATTCATGATCCTGAAATTTTGTTTCTCGATGAGCCGACTGCCGGCCTCGACCCTGAAGCGTCGGAAGATCTGTTGCTTTATTTGCGCAAATTTATTGCCGATAAAAAGCGCACGGTTTTCCTGTGCTCGCATCGCCTCGAAGAAGTCGAGTTTTTGTGCGAAGCCATCGCAATCATCCATCGTGGCCGAATGCTGGCGAGCGGAACGATCTCCGCTTTGCGCGCGCAGCTTTGGCCGGAGTTGTCGTTTCGCATCCGCTTGCTTCACCTGCGCGCGGAGATTCTTGCTGCGCTCAACCGGCAAGGCTACGCGGCGCAAGTTGCTGAACAGGATCACAGCCTCAACATCGCGCTCAAAAATGAAACCGAAATTGCCCAAGTTGTCAAGCTCATGGTGCATGCCGGCGCTGAAATTTTGGCCGTCGAGGAAGAGCGGCCGTCATTGAAGGATATTTATTTTGCCCTCATGCCGCGGGAGAATCATGGACATTCGCCGGATTAAAATCATCTTCATCAAAGATTGGAAGGAACTGCGCCAGAGCAAGCAGGCCATGCTGCCCATGTTGATTTTGCCGGTAATTTTTGTGGTGGTGCTGCCGGTGATTCTTGTGCTCGCCGCCACGCAGGCGGTGGCTGACCCGAGCACCGCCGAGATGCTGAAAAACATGTCAAAAATCGGACTGCCGCCGGATTTGAACGAACAACAGGCGGTCATCTACACGATGCTCATCTTCATTCTCGCGCCGTTTTTTTTACTGATTCCGGTGATGAACGCCAGCATCATCGCCGCCAGCAGCTTTGCGGGTGAGAAGGAACGCAAAACCATCGAAGGCTTGCTCTACACGCCGGTCACGGACAAAGAGCTGGTGTTGGGCAAGGTTGCGGTTTGTGTTGTTCCCGCCGTCCTGATCGCGTGGCTATCTTTTGTGGTTTACGGAGTGCTGGTCAATGCGTTCGCGTACCCGTTTTTCGGACGCTTGATCTTTCCCACGGCGAACTGGGTGACGTTGATTTTCTGGCTCACACCCGGTCTGAGCTTTCTTTCATTGGCGATGGTGGTTGCCGTTTCCCAGCGGGCGGCCGGCGTGTGGGAGGCGCAGCAAATCTCTGCGCTGTTGCTGCTGCCCATTATCGGCGTGATGATTTCACAAGTGAAGGGCGTGCTCTATCTCACCGTGCCGGTGAACCTGATTGCGGGCGCGGTGATTTACGTCATCGATGTGTTTGTCTATCGCTGGCTTGTGCGCACGCTGAATCGCGAGCGCATTGTCACAAAGCTGGTGTAGGGCCACGGATGAAATTGAAACAAAAAATCCGTGAACAGCAGTGTTCATCGGTGGCTCAATGAAGTCTAAAGTCCTCCGCCTGGGCAATTGAAATTCGGCTGAAACGGTTTTGGTCTTTGTTGTGGGATTTCAATTTTTGGGCGAGGCTCGCATAGCTGCTCGAGGAATTGTGATTTTCAATTCGTCTGAAAACTGGCGCAGGTTTTGGTTGGCGATTGACTTGCATTGTTGCGGCAGGAGTTTTAAGATGTTGTCCCGCGCAATTGCCGTTACCCGCGTTGCCTCATGCCGCCCAATGCCCCTCAATAAATTTCGCAAGGCGTGCGATGGCCTGTTGTGCCTCCGGCAATTTTTCGGCGAAGAGATGCCAGCCATGAAACATGTTCTTGCTTACCTCCAGCTTGACCTTCACCCCGGCCGCCAACGCGCGTTCGGCCAGCCGCACTGCATCATCGTATAGAATCTCTTCCGACCCGACTTGCAGCAATAGCGGCGGCAGCCCGTGTAAATCCGCATACAGCGGAGAAGCGAGGGGCGTGCGCGGATCTTTTCCACCCAAATAATTTTTTGCCCACGCACGTAACGCTGCGCGAGTCAATACCGGATCAGTTGCGGCGTTGGCCGTGAGTGAGTGTCCGGTCAATTCCAGATCAACCCAGGGCGACAGACAAACAGCGGCTGCGGGCAACGGCTCGCCGTGATAGCGCAATGAAACGAGCGTCGCAATCGCCAGTCCGCCGCCGGCAGAATCGCCGGCAAGCACGAGTTGATCCGGCAGCACACCCTCGGCCAACAGCCAGCAGTACGTTTTCACCGTGTCCTCGATTGCCGCCGGGAATAAATGCTCGGGCGCCAGGCGATACGCAATCGTCAGCACACGCGCGCGGCAGGCGCGGCCAATGCGCGCCGCGAGCGCGCGATGGGTGTGCAATGAACCCAGGTTGTAACCGCCGCCGTGTAAGTACAAAATGACGCGCGCGTCATTCGTTGCCGGCGAGACCATCCATTCGGCCGGCACTCCGCCTGCCGAAACCGGCCGGCAAAGAACTTCGCGGCCAACGCTAAAACGTTTGGCGAATTTTTCAAACGCTTCGCGCTGCTGCGTGATCGCAACGTTGTCGCGCAGGACGAGAAAGCGCCGCAGTCGCAAAATGGATTTGAGGATTTTCAGTTGCCAGTCTGGCATGAAACGCAATGAATCCCGGCCGTTTTCTTGATCCGTTTGTTGATTGCGCCGAAAACTTAGCAACGCGAATGCAAATAACCAATCAATATTTTGGCAGCGAGGGATCGACGTCATCGGCCCAGGCATGAATGCCGCCGGCAAGATTTTTGGCCGAAACATATCCTGCTTGTTGCAACAGCTTCACGGCCTTGGCGCTGCGCTTGCCGGTGCGGCAATAGGCCACAATCGGTTGCGCCCCGTTGATTTCTGCGAGGCGTTCCGGCAGTTGCGGCAGCGGGATCAGCGTCGCTCCCGGAATCGCGCAAATTTCATACTCATAAACTTCACGCACATCGAGCAAATAAATCGGCTCGTTTTTCAATCGCTGGGCAAGCTCGGTGGCAGAGATGTCGAAGCTATTGACGATCTTGCCATCCCGGCCATCATCTTCCACCACCGGCATGCCGCAAAATTGTTCGTAGTCGATCAACCCGGTGATGGTGGGATGCGGACCGCAAATGGGGCAGTTCGGGTCTTTGCGCAATTTCATTTCGCGAAAGTGCATGGCCAGCGCATCGAAAAGCAAGAGTCTGCCAATCAGCGGCTCGCCCGCGCCGAGAATGAGCTTGATCGCTTCATTCGCTTGAATGGTTCCGATAATGCCCGGCAACACACCCAACACGCCGCCTTCCGCGCAGCTCGGCACCAGTCCGGGCGGCGGCGGTTCGGGATATAAGCAGCGATAGCACGGCCCCTGTTCCGCCCAAAACACGCTGGCCTGGCCTTCGAAGCGAAAAATGCTGCCGTAAACATTGGGCTTTTTCAGCAGCACACAAACATCATTCACCAGGTAGCGGGTGGGAAAATTGTCCGTGCCGTCAATCACGAGATCGTAATCTTTGGCAATTGCCAGCGCATTGTCCGCGCTGAAGCGGGTTTCATACGTTTCCACGTGAACATTGGGATTGATGCCGGCAATAAAATTTTTTGCGCTGGCCAATTTTGATTTGCCGACATTCTGCGTCGAATGGATGACCTGGCGCTGCAAATTGGACGAATCGACAACGTCGAAATCAACCAGGCCCAGGCGCCCGACGCCTGCGGCAGCCAGATACATTGCCAGCGGCGAGCCCAGCCCGCCGGTGCCAATCAACAAGATGCTGGCAGCTTTTAATTTCTTTTGACCGGACATGGCAACTTCCGGCAAAATCAAGTGGCGACTGTAGCGCTGAATTTCTTCCGCGCTAAGAGTTACAGCCTGAGAGTTGTGCATAATGGTTCAAAGAGTTTGGTGGTGGTGTTCGCTAGCGTGACTTCAACTTTTCGCCGGTGCGTTCGTTCCGCGCGATCAGCCGCCGGCGACTGATGGCACAATACTCACTTCCGCATTTTCGCGCACCGGCGTGGCTTCGTTTTGCAAGTGACGGATTTCTTCGTCGCCGACAAACACATTCACAAACTTGCGAAGCCGGCCCTGCTCGTTGAGCAAATGGCGCCGCAACTCCGGATAACGTTCGGAGAGCTGTTTGATAATTTCTCCCACGGTGTTGCCCGGAATTTCCACGCGCGCCTGTTGTTGCGTGAAGGCCCGTAAAGCCGAGGGGATAATCACATATGCCATGGTTGTTTTCCTCTGTTTGATATGATTCTGTAAGGATTTTTGCAACAACTAAAAGCGTCATTCCAATAAATCACCGTTTTATCAGACCGCGAATCAACGCAAAATTGCGCAAATTCTCTTCACTTCGCGTTGATTTGCGGTGATTGTTCCCCCAGATTCTGCTTGTCAATATCCAGCCGCACGCGGCAGAAATCGCCCGGCTCGCCGCGCAATTGCCACAGACTGGCATCAATAAATTTGCCCTCTGATACGGCCAAAATCAACCATAGTCCGCGATCACCGCGAGCGCGCGCCAACTTCAAATCCGTCGGCGAGGGACCTTTTCTGGCATTGGGATGCGAATGATAGTGCCCCACGATTTCCCTGCCGAAGTTATCGGCTTCGCGATAAACGCGCAATTGTTCGCGCGGGTCAAACTCGAAACCTTGATTTGGATGCGCGCTGGCGTTACGCATTGCCCGCGCCCCAGCAATATGCCAACCGGTTTCGCCTCGCATTCCCAAAAGCAAGCCGCAACATTCCGCCGGAAATGCCGCCTGCGCTTCTTGCATCATCGCATCAAGATGCTCTGCGGAGAGTAATGCGCCGTCAGTGTTCATGCCAGAATCTTTCCTCAAGATAGCGGTGGCCGCCGTCAGGAAATACTGTGACCACGATGCCGTCTTCGATCCGCGTCGTAATCTGGCGCGCCGCCTCCAGCGCTGCGCCGCTCGATAAACCGATTAAGAAACCTTTGCGGCGCGCCGTGTCTCGCACCAACTCAACAGCGGCCTCGGTTGCCACGCCGAGATTCTCATCGGCGAGTTGGGAATCATAAATCTCCGGAACGATCGCCGTCGGCATGTGTTTGAGGCCTTCCAAACCATGCAGCGGCGAATCCGGTTGCACGGAGATCAAACGAATGCCGGCATTGAAAGCGAGCAAGCGTTTGCCGGTTCCGATGAACGTGCCGCTCGTGCCCAGGCCCGCAACGAAATGCGTCAACCGGCCGGCGGTTTGCCGCCAAATTTCGCATGCCGTGGTGTGATAATGCGCGCGCCAATTTTCAGGATTGTTGTATTGGTTGGCATAAAAGTAACGCGCCGGCGCTTCTTCGTACATGGCGCGCGCCTGGCGAATCGCGCCGTCCGAGCCTTCGCTCGCGCTGGTCCAAATCACCTCGGCGCCATAGGCCTGCAACAAGTTCTTCTGATATGCGCTGACATTCTCCGGCACGACAAGCCGCACGCGCACGCCCAACGCCGCGCCGAGCATCGCATAAGCCACACCCGTGTTGCCCGAAGTCGAATCCAGCAAAATTTTATCGCGGGTGAGCTGGCCGGCATGCCACGCAGCGCGGATAATCCGGCTGGCCGCGCGATCCTTGATCGAACGCCCGGGATTTTGCCATTCGGCTTTTGCAAAAATTTTGACGCGGCGGCGCATCGAATAGTCCGACAGATCGAGCAAGGGGGT
The DNA here is from genome assembly GCA_964457925.1 of uncultured Cytophagia bacterium. Classification (GTDB taxonomy): domain Bacteria; phylum Zhuqueibacterota; class Zhuqueibacteria; order Zhuqueibacterales; family Zhuqueibacteraceae; genus Coneutiohabitans. The sequence goes on along the minus strand of CAYWGH010000006.1, from coordinate 174,221 downwards.
ATTTCCAACCAGCGCAAAAATGGCGCGCCGGCGCACACGCGTGCGGCGGCGAACCGGGGTAATCATGACATTCGGCATAGATAAAATAATTCTTCCTTCTCGCCAAATTGAGATTGAGCGAGCAAATAAATTTGAGAGTTAATCGGTGTTTCGAAGAATTGTGGGGGCGAGGAGGCTCGTGCCATCGGGTTTGGCACAATGAGGCAATATGCGGATTTAGCGTTGCGGGCGTGTCTCGCATGAGCCTCCCCGCCTGCGACACAAGCAGCGCATGCGGAAAGGCTGACGACAACAATTGTGAGGAATGTATGTCATATTCGTATTTTCTTTTTTATGAAACAATAATACAACGCTGAGTTTCCAAAGTCAAGACGCAATTCGGCCAACTTTTGTTCAATGGTTTTATCCTGAAATAATTTTCGTGCGCGTGAATTGACCGATTGCCGGCCTTGCTTCCGCATGGTGTCGTGCTTATATTGCCCCATTGTCATATTTTGCAGCAGGACATCGTTCACGGAAAGGAGACAAGAGTTTATTGTGGAAAATACCCTGAGGGTAACCGAGGCGGCGAAACAAAATCAAACCGGTAAATTCATCCTTGCGCCTTATTCTACTGAAGCGCTTATGCTCTTGGTTGTTTTGATTTGGGGAACGAATTACGCCATTGTTAAAGCCGGCTTCAGACAATTCTCACCCCTCGCGTTCAATGCGGTACGCTTTATCCTTTCGAGTTTTCTTCTCTATTTCATCGCGCGCTCGCGCGGCATGGATTTGCGCATCTCGCGGCAGGAGGTTTTGCCGATTGCGGGTTTGAGTTTCCTCTACATTACGTTGTATCAGATTTTTTTTATCGAAGGTATTGCGCGCACCACTACCGCGAATTCCGCCATGATCCTGGCTGCAACCCCCGCGCTGGTTACGGTTGCCAATCATTTCGCCGGCGGCGAACGGATGAATACGCCCATGGTGGTCGGCGTTGCCCTGGCTTTTCTCGGTCTCTACGGCGTTATTGTGGGAGGTAGCGGTAAACTCTCTTTGGCCGGCGGCAACGTATGGGGCGATGTTTTAACGCTGGGTTCTGTGCTGTGCTGGTCGGCCTACACGGTGCTGGCCCGGCCGCATATCAAGCGTTATTCGCCGCTGAAACTCACCGTCTTATCGAATATTTTCGGCACTGTGCCGATGCTGCTGTGGAGCTTGCCGGCCATGCAAGCGCAGGATTGGTTGGCGATTGATTTCATCGGTTGGGTGGGCGTCTGTTATTCCGGTATTTTTTCCATAGCAGTGTCCTATATCATTTGGAATCTCAGTCTCGCCAAAATTGGCGCGAACAAAACCGCGATTTATTCGAACTTTGTGCCGGTGGTCGCGGTGCTTACCGGTGTTTTGTTTTTGAATGAGCATGTATCGCAAATGCAAGTCTTTGGCGCGCTGTGCGTCATTGCCGGCATTGCATTGGCGCGCTGGCGCATGTATTGAAAAATTGCTGCACATCACCTCTTCAACTTTGTGAGGAAAGTATTCCAATGACAACGAGCAAACTGAGCCGGTTGATTCTTGCTTTTGTGTTGGGAGCTCTGTCGCAACAAAGCGCTGCACAAGGACACGACGAAGCTGCCCGCGAGCTGGCCACCAAAGTCATGCAGGCCATGGGTGGTTTGGAAAATTGGGAAAAAACGCAGACCATCGCCTTTGATTTTGTGGTGGAGAGCGAAGGCAAGGAAGTCGCCCGCCGCAGTCACCGATGGAATCGCGCGACCAGCGCCTATTCATTGAACTGGAAAGGCAATCAAGACGGCAAATCGTATCGCATCGAATTCAGCGATATCGATCAAAAAAACGGACAGGTTTGGATTGACGGCCAAACACCGCCGGATTCCACGCGCCAGCAACTGCTGGAGCGCGGCTATGCGTTATTCATCAACGATACCTATTGGCTGATCATGCCGTTCAAACTGTTCGATCCGGGCGTCAAGCTGCGCGAAGCGCCCGCGGAAAGCAAAAATGGCGTCGATTATCGCGTATTGCATCTTTCATTTGATAACGTCGGCTTGACGCCGGGCGATCAATACTGGCTTTGGATCAATCCGGCAAGCTTTCGCATTCAGGGATGGCGTTATAAATTGCAAAGCGAGCGTGAGGGCGCATATTTGTGGGAGAATTATCAACAATTCGGCGCGGTGATGCTGCCGCTGCGCCGCGTCACCGAAGACGGCAAGCGCGCGATTTGGTTTGATAACGTGCGGGTGAGTTCGGAAAAATAGAAACGGGCAAACAGCGTTATTCTGGCGGCGATGCGCCCGGGCGGTTGCGTTTTCGAACGGATACTGCTTTATGATTTACTCGTGGCCGCCATTGAAAACGATCCAAATCAATGACGTCACACAAGCCGAACGTCACGCCCTCGCGGCGCAGCAATTCACGCTGCAATTCATAGCCGCGCGAACGCGGCAATGAAATCGCACCGTTGCGGTTGATCACGCGATGCCAGGGCAGCCGGTCTTTGCCGGAAGAACTGTGCAGCACCCAGGCCACCTGCCGCGCCGCGCGCGGTTGCCCGGCAAGCGCGGCAATCTGGCCATAGGTCGCCACCTTGCCGCGCGGAATTTTTTTGATGATCGCTTTTACGCGCTGAAATAATGTCCGGGGAACTGGCTTTGCCATGGATTTACTGTTGCGTTCGTCAGAAGCGACTGCCCGGGCGCTGTAAATTTTCGTGAAGAATTATAAACGCCCGCGCGGTAGTAATTGTTTTCGACTGCAAATTGATTTTGGATTTGATCCTTATAATCATCGCCCGGGCGCTCCAAATCTTCAGCTAATGAATTTACAAAGCGCCCGGGCGATGATCAAACATGATTTTGGTATTTGATCTTTTTGGAGGAAAGCATGCTTCGCTTGCGTTTGATCGTTTTCGCCGCCGTTTTCATGCTGTTTCTTGTCCGCCCCGTTTTTGCGCAATCCGACAGCGTCGATGTCACGTTTTACTACAAACCTGCCGGCAACCCCAGCGCGGTGTTTTTACCCGGAGAATTCAACAACTGGGGGCCGAATAGCAACGGCACAATTGCGAGCAATGCGCCTTCGCGCATGACGTTCGAAGCAGCAACTGGCCGGTGGGCGAAAACCGTGCGCCTGCGCGTCGGCGGCGCAGTGAGCGGCGGCGGTGTTGCGGGCGCGTATCAATACAAATTCAACGAGAACGGTTCAAGCGGCGGCTGGCTTTCTGATCCGCTCAATCCGCGGCGCAACGCCAGCGACAATAACAACTCGATTCTGTACGTCAGGAATCCCACCATTCACTATCTGCTGCCCAACTCCATTTCCGGCCTGGCGAGCAGCGCGCAACCAACGATTAGCGCGTACATTTTCCCGGCGCGCAATAGCGTGATCGACACCTCGGCGCTGCGGATTTTCATCGACAACACCGAGTATCAAAATCTTGGCGCGCGTTATGATGCGGCGAGCAAGCTGCTATCGTTCACCCTGCCCGCGCCGTTATCCGGGGGAACCTACAAGCTCAAGCTCACTGCCCGCACTACTGCCGGCGCGCAAAATTCCGACAGCACCACATTTACGATTTTGCAAAACCCGCCGCTGGTGGTGGAAGCATTGCCGGCAGGCGTGCGGGACGGCATCAACTATATCAACCCCACCTCGGCCACGCTGGTGCTGCATGCGCCGCGCAAAGATTTCGTTTATGTCATCGGCAGCTTCAACAACTGGCAAATCGACGCCAACTATTTCATGAAGCGCACGCCGGACAGCAGCCGCTATTGGATCACACTCAACAATCTGACGCCGGCGACGCAATATGTTTTTCAGTATCTCGTCAACGGCGGCTTGCGCATTGCGGATCCTTACACCGAGCAGGTAAGCGATCCGTTCAACGATCAATTCATCAGCAGCACGACGTATCCGAATTTGATCCGTTATCCCACGGGCCAAACCCAGGAAATTGCTTCCGTGCTGCAAACCGCGCAAACGCCCTACGCCTGGCAGGCAACAAATTATCAACGGCCCGAGCAAAAAGACCTGGTGATCTATGAATTGCTGGTTCGCGATTTCATCGCCGCACACGATTACAAAACCATGATCGACACGCTGGGCTATTTGCAACGGCTCGGCGTCAATGCCATCGAATTGATGCCGCCAACAGAGTTCGAAGGCAATCTTAGTTGGGGCTATAACATCTCGTTCTATTTTGCGCCGGACAAATACTACGGCCCGCGCAACGATTTGAAGCGATTTATCGACGAATGCCACAAACGCGGCATCGCGGTGATCATCGACATGGTGTTGCAACATTCATACGGCCAACACCCGCTGGTGCGCTTATATAGCACCGGCAACTACGGCCCGCCCTCTCCGGAAAATCCCTGGTACAACGTCGTTGCGCCGCATACGGATTTTGCCTTCGGTTATGATTTCAATCATGAGCGTGAAGTTACCAAGGCATTCGTCGATCGTGTAAATCGCTACTGGCTGGAAGAATACCGCGTCGACGGTTTTCGTTTCGACTTCACACGCGGCTTCACCAACCGGCCGGGCAACAGCGGGCCGCGCGACAACACCAGAATCGCGCTGCTCAAGAGAATGGCTGATCAAATTTGGGCGGTAGACTCGACGGCATATGTGATCCTTGAGCATCTCATCGACGACAACAGTGAGATGAAGGAATTGGCCGAGTACCGGCGCGGCATGCTGCTCTGGGGCAATTTGAACACGGCCTACAGCCAATCGGCCATGGGCTGGCTGGAAGATTCCGGCTTGCGCTCGGATTTATCCGGCGGCTATTACAAAACGCGCGGTTGGAACAAGCCGGGCTTGATCACTTACATGGAAAGCCACGACGAAGAATGGCTGATGTACAAAAACCTGCAATTCGGCCGGAGCAGCGGCAATTACAACGTGAAAGATTTGAATACGGCGCTCGATCGCATCAAATTGGCGGCGGCATTTTTTCTTACCATTCCCGGGCCAAAAATGATTTGGCAATTCGGCGAGTTGGGTTATGATCAACATCTGCCCTCCGGCAACGAGCCGGGCCGCACCGATCCCAAACCGATTCGCTGGAATTATTATCAACAGCCCGAGCGCTTGAAACTGTACAAAGTTTTTGCGGCGCTGCTAAAGTTGCGCAACGAAAATGAAGTATTTCGCAGCGAGGCGACGCAACTCAATTGGCGCGTGGGGCAGGGGCAATATGATCGCCGCATCAATCTCACGCATCCCAGCATGAACGTGACCATTGTGGGCAATTTCCATGTAATCCCGCTGAATGTCAATCCCAATTTTCAAAACGCGGGAATTTGGTATGATTATTTTTCCGGGGATTCGATTAGCGTGAGCGACACGCAAGCGGCGCTGGCGCTACAGCCGGGGCAGTTTCACATTTACACCAGCAAGCGTTTGCCGCCGCCGGAGCCGGGCATTGTCACCGGCGTGGCCGAGCATCCCGCAAGTGTTGCGGCCACGTTCGAAGTGCAACAGAACTACCCCAATCCTTTCAATCCCTCAACACAAATCAATTTTTCTGTGCCGCGCACAGAACGTGTGGTTGTTCGCATTTTCGATGTGTTGGGTCGGAATGTCGTTACCTTGTTCGACGGCATGAAAACCGCCGGTGCGCATTCCCTCATGTGGAATGGCCAGAATGCTGCGGGGCAAACGGTGAGCAGCGGTGTTTATGTGTTGCGCATAACGGCCGGAGCGGAGGTGGCGGTGAAGAAGATGGTCGTGGCGAGATAAGCCAGCCCGCGCTTTTGTGTGATTTAAGGCCGTCAGAATTTCCGCTTGACTTGCGGAGATCATGACTATATATTGACTGCGTTTAAATGCACGAATTTCAGCGTTTGAAGCTCTGACGGTGTCTTTTTGATCATATCTCTTCAGGCGCGACCGGGTAAACAAAAATATCCTGAAATTGTGATCCTATCAATCCTGATGAGACTTTGGGAGGCAACACAAAAGGGCGAGCCCTCATGAAAATCGCGCTTGATCCGGGACATGGCGGCATTTATACCGGGGCGATCGGCAATGTGCCGTTTGAATTGCAGGAAAAAGACGTCACCCTGTCCCTTTGCATGAAGCTCAAAGAGTTGCTGAAAGCAGCCGGCCATAAAGTCATTTTGACGCGCACCAGTGACGTTCACCTTGCGACGAACATACGTGATGATATTCACCGGCGCGCTGCTCTCGCCAACGAGGCTAATGCGGAGGTGCTGATCAGCATTCATTGCAACGCTTTCTCCGATCCCAATCCTGAAGGCATCGAAACGTGGTACAAGCCGCATTCGGCGGCAGCTGAGAAATTCGCGCGCGCGATTCAAAACGCGCTGGTTGCCAAATTCAGCAATCATCTCAATCGCGGCGTCAAGCCCAAAGACTTGTTGCTCTTTCGCCATGCCCAAATGCCGGCCTGCCACATCGAAACGGAGTTTTTAACCAATCCCGCACAGCTTGAATTTTTGGCTTCGGATTTCAATCAGGATGCGATTGCCGAGGCCATCGCGCACGCGTTGTTGCATATGTCGCATTCGCCCCGGCGCCGTTTTTAAAAAATCGTCCCCGCTCTCCGCAGTTCCGCCTCTGGGCGGTACCTTTATCAGATGCGATATGACGAAAACGGAAGGACGCCGAATTTTCTTCCCGCCGCCCCCGGCATCTCTTTCATGAAATAACAGGACGTGAATTAGGAGAGTGACTCTCATGGATAGCACCGCAACAATGAATGACATCTTTGTTCGCGTGAATGAGAAACAATATGGCCCGTTTACCACACAGGAACTGCGTTCGTTAGCCAACAAAGGCGGTTTTAGCCCGGCAGACGAAGTCTGGAATGATGAAGAGGGCCAGTGGGTGCCTGCTTCTGCTTTGCAGAACCTGGAAACGGTTTTTAATAATGAGGCAAACGCCTCGATGAATCGCGCCAAGCGCGTCATTGCGGTCGGCGGCGGCAAGGGCGGAGTCGGCAAAACGGTTTTTACCGCGTCGCTCGGCGTCGGCCTGGCGAGCATGGGAAAGCAAGTGGTGATGGTTGACGCGGATTTGGGCGGCGCGAATCTTCATACCGTGATGGGTATGCTCGAGCCCGAGCGCACGTTCTATGATTTTTATTCGCTGAATGTCGAAAATCTCAACGATATCATTCTTCCCACGCGCATCGACCGGTTGCGCTTGATCAGCGGCGCGTGCGGCACGCTCGGCCTGGCGAATCCCAAATACGCGCAAAAGCTGCGGTTCATCAAACAATTGCGCACCATCGACGCGGATTTTGTTTTGCTCGACTTGGGCGCCGGTTCCTCCTACAATGTCGTTGATTTCTTTCTGGCGGCGGATGAAGGCATCGTCGTGACCAATCCCGAGCCTACGGCGATTCAGGAATGTTTCAACTTCATCCGCATCTGCCAACTGCGGCGGTTGCGGTTGGCGTTTCAAGATCATCCGGAAGTCTCGGCGATACTCGCGCAGGACGATCTCGACAAGCCCGGCCGCATCGCCGTGACCATGCCGGAGCTGCTGGGGCAAGTGCAGGCGGTTGACGCCAACGCCGCGCGCCTGATGCAATCGATGCTGGAATCGCATCACCTCAAGCTGGTCTTGAACATGGTGACCAAAAAAGACGACATCAAAGAAGGACTGGCGATTCAAACAGCGGCGGCGGAGTTGCTATCACTAGAAGTGGACTATCTTGGGTTCATCACTTATGACCCCAGCGTGCGCAACTCTGTGCGCGAGTTTAAGCCGTTTCTGCTGGAGGCGCCGAATTCGCCCGCCTCTCAGGATTTGGCGAAATTGATCAGCGTCAAGCTGCTCGGCAACAAATCGCTGTTCAAGAATTTTTGGGAAAAGCGCAAGTTGCACCGGCAATTGCAGGAACAGCGTGCGGAATATCCCGAGTTGAATCTGCAGCAGCAAGCGCCAATCTGCTCGATCAAATGCTTTTATTGGGGCGATTGCGAGTATCAAAACGGCGGGCATCCCTGTACCGTGCGGCATCTCGAGCCGATTTTTAAATCGTGAACCTCATACGGCAAAAGCGTGAAGGGAGAGCATGTTTAAATCAGATTTACTTAACGACAAGTTTGCGTTGATCACCGGCGGCGGTTCAGGCCTCGGGTTGTCCATGGCAAAACGTTTTGCCGGGTTGGGCGCGCGCCTGGCGATCTGCGGGCGCAACGCCGAACGTCTGGCAGAAGCGGCGCAAGCCGTTCAAGCTGCCGGCGGCCGCGAGGTGATTTCGTTTGTTTGTGATGTGCGCGACCATGACGCCGTAACGCAAGCCCTGGATGCGCTGGCCGAGAAACACGGCCTGCCCGATATTTTGGTGAATAACGCGGCGGGTAATTTTCTCGCTGCCACCGAGGATCTGTCACCCGGCGGTTTTGATGCCGTCATGAAAATCGTGCTCTATGGCACATTCAATTGCACGCAAGCGCTCGCGAAAAAATGGATCACAGCGAAACGCGGCGGCAACATTCTCAACATCGTCACAACATATGCCTGCAACGGCTCGGCCTTCGTCGTGCCCTCGGCCTGCGCGAAAGCCGGTGTCCTGGCCATGACGCGCTCGCTGGCCGTGGAATGGGCAACGTACGGCATTCGTCTCAATGCCATCGCGCCCGGGCCGTTTCCCACCGAAGGCGCGTGGAAGCGTTTATTGCCAACCAAAGAAGTCGAAGAAGGCGCAAAGAAGCGCATTCCGCTGGGACGCTTTGGCGAGCATGACGAATTGACCAACCTCGCGGCTTTTCTGGTTGCGGACGGCGTCGATTTCATTACCGGCGAAGTGGTCACGATCGACGGCGGTGAAGCGCTCGCCGGCGCCGGGCAATTCTCACAGTATTTGCAGCATGACCGGCAGCAATTCAAGCGGGTTTTGCAGATGATGCGCGGGAAATAACGTAACGTTTGTTGCCGGCATCAATTCTCCCTCGACTTTAAAACTTCTGCGAGCCGATCCGGGTAATTCGTAATGATGGCATCGACGCCGAGATCGAGCAGTTTGTTCATCAGTGGTTTCCCATTCACCGTCCACACGTGCACTTCCTTCCCGGCGGCCCGCGCTTTTTGCAGGAATGCGGCATCCACCAGGCTGTGATGCGTGCTTAACACCTCGACGTTGCTCGAAAATACTTCTTCCCGAAATTCCCGCGGCCCAAAGATGTAACCGACGTTCAGCTCCGGCGCGAGGCGTTTGATCTCGTCTGCGACCTCAAAGCCAAACGAGGTGACGATACATTCTTGCTCAAACTGTTCGCGGCGAATCGTTTCCACCACCAGTTGCGCGACGTTGCGCTCCTGGCCGTGTAATTTGACTTCGATATTCAGTTTGATTTTGCCGCGCACGAGCGCGATCGCCTCGGCGAGCGTGGGCAACGGTTCGCCCGCAAATTTGGCATTGAACCAACTGCCCGCGTCGAGCGTCTTGAGTTCCGCCAAATTTTTTTGCCACAAGAAACCGCGGCCGCTGCTGGTGCGCGCGAGCGAATCGTCATGAAACAGCACGAGGTGATCGTCGGCGGTTTGTTGCACGTCGATTTCTGTCATTTGTGCACCCCTTTCCATTGCCAGGCGAATGGCCGCCAGGGTGTTTTCCGGCGCATGCCCGGAGGCGCCGCGATGGCCGCAGTTTATTGTTGTTTGCAAATGTGCAGGCATTTTATTACCCTCCGGTTGACAAGTTGTCAAAAATAAACAGGTGAGAATTCCGGCGATTTTTCCGCAGAGAAGGCCGGCATGCCGAATTTTTCCTCTTGAAAGGTTCATGATTTCTCCAAAGTTTATTCCAACCCTGCTGCCGCGCTTGACGCATCTCATTAAGTTGAGCTGTCACAAAACTGTTTCTCTGCCGCACGCATTTGCCCTTTCCCTCTGCTGTCATGTTGCAGGGTTTCTCTTGCTTGCTTTTTGCGTGAACGTTTTCGACAAACCGGCGGCGACTTTTGAGCCTGTGCTTTTCGAGTTGCTTTTGCTCTCGGAACACCGGGAAGAATCCCATGTGCAGGCGCAGAAATCTGAGCGGCCGCAATCCAATCCGAGCGTCGCCGAAGAAAATCATTTCAAGGCGCCGGTTTCTGATCCAATACCCTCCTCGCCTCCGCCGGAAGCCTCCTCATGGGACGAGGCTTCCCCAGCTTCTGTGCCGGACAATCTAACTCCAAATCCAGACGCGCACAACAGTTTTGTCGCCGCGCCTCCGCGCGATTTGGATATTGCTGTCGTCCCGCGGCAAGCACAAAAGCATTTGCCGGTGATGGCGCCGGCAATGCTGCCCATGACTATGCGCGAACGTTCCCGGCTGGAAAAAGTCGTATATAAGCTGGCCGCGAAATTTGCGCCACGCGATTCGTCCTTTAAATTTACGGAAAAGGGAACAACCTACACCGCGCGCATGCGCCATCTGCCGGCGCCAAGCGCGACCATGCTTGATGAGATTCATCTTGAAATCTCGCGCAACGAAAACGGCTCGGATCTCACCACGTATATTCGCTTGCGGCGTTTGGCATTTTCACATTTTGCGCAGTTTGTGGATGTTTGGAATCCGCGCGTTGCCGTGCACAACGACGAGCTTGACGGACGTTTTCACTCCAACACTTCGTTTACAGTCAGCAGCAGCGGCCGCGCACAGCCGAAATTTCGCGGCAAAGTCACGACTGCCGGCTTTGAAATCAAATCCGGCGACGCGCCCCCCTTTCTCGACGAGGCTGCGATTTTTCTGGCCGGACTAGAAACCGGCGTACAAACCATTCGCGTGCCGAAGCATGTCAATCAAATTGCCTCAGCGCCGGATAGCCTGAAGCAAGTCTTCGAGGAAGAAACTTGGATCACGTTTGAGCGCGCGGGCGCGTTTTCATGGCATGCGGCAAGCGCGCCGGAAAACACGCAACAGCGCAAGCTGCCGCGCGCGCCGTTTTTTATCATCGGGCAGGATAAGGCCAGGCTGCACGTGCAGGGCGTGGTCAACGGCGTGGTGCTGCTGTACGCCAAGAATAAAATCATCATTGCAGATGATCTCATTTATGCCGCGAATCAAGAAACGCTTGCGCAAGCGGACGATTATCTTGGATTGGTGTCGCAAGGTGACATTGAAATCGCGCCGCCGGCCGTCACCGGCCCGGGCGATTTGACGATTCATGCGGCAATTTTTGCCAAAGGGGAATTTCGGGTCTCACATTACACGCGCGGCGACGGCAAAGCCAAACTTTATCTCCTGGGCAGTTTGAGCGCCGGCTCACTTTCTGCGACCGAGCCGCGCTACGCCACGCACATCGCATTCGATAAACGCTTCGAACGCCGCCGCCCGCCGCATTTTCCAGTGACGGACAAATATGAGATTGTAAATTGGGACGAGAAGTGGCAGATCGGCGTCGCGAAAGCCCCGGCGTTGGGCAAACAAATTTCGGCTTCTGAAGAGAGGTAATAACACGATAAAATCCTGCCAACGCCGTCGTCTCGACGGTGAAAGATATTTGGGGTCAAAATAAAAAGGCAACCCCGTTTGGGATCGCCTTTGCGGTTTCGTACCTGTCGTGTGAAACCGTAGAGACGGGCCATCGGCTCGTCTCTACCAGCTCACTCTTTGATTTTTTCCACGGCGCGCATCCTCACCTGTTGTATCAACGGTATCTTCTCGGGGGTTAGCGTGAAGAAGACGAGAATGTTTTTCTTATTGCCTTCGAGAATGAAGGTGCCGCGTAACTGGTTAAGAGGCGTCATGGGGCCGGCGTTCGTGATCTCTCCCGCCTCTTCGTAAAGCTCTTTCGTCCGCTTCACCAAATCCTTCAGGCGATTATCCATGAAAAAATTTTCGGCAAACAACCCCGAGCTTTCCGCGCCGTTCCATCCGGGAAGAATTTTGACCAGCTCGTTCTTGCGCTGGTCGAGAATGCCGGAGACCGGCAGCGCGCGCGGCTTGAGTTTCGCCAGCGTGATGATCGTATCCAAAACCGCAGTATTGATCGTGCTTGTTCCGCCGTAGGTGATATTGTTGAATGACATCACGGCAAGGCCGTAGTCGGGCATCATCGTCCAATTGCTGCCGAAGCCGGGCAAACCGCCGCTGTGCCCGAGGTAGACCCTGCCCTCACAATCTTGCACCCAGCGCAAACCATAGGCATACGCGCTGGTGGAGGGGCAAGCCCTGCCGTTCGGGTAGCGATAGTTGGCCATCAGCGCATCGAGGCGCCAGGGATGATGCATCTCACGCAGCGAACTGCGCTTGAGCGGGCCGCTATCCTCGTCGCTGCGCGGCGGCCATGCGGAAAGATGCAATGCCACATATTTCGTGAAATCTTCAATCGAAGTGATGAGGCCGCCCATCGCGCCGTAGGAGCCGTGATGTTCGAGCGGAATATTCACGTGCGACTCATCGATCCAATTATAACCGAGCGCGAGATTTTTGGGATCCGCCTTTTCATATTCCCACACTGTGGCGTTCATGCCCAGCGGCTTGAAGATGTTCGCTTCAGTGTATTGCTGAAATTCCATGCCGGAGACTTTTTGCACGATCTGCCCGAGCAACGCGAACCCGAGATTGCTGTATTCGAACGCCACGCCCGGCACATTCGAAAACGATGGACCATTCGCGATGAGTTGCATCAAATCTTCATCCGAGTCAGCGAGTTGGCGGTCGCCCCAGGGATTGTCTTCCGGGAAGCCGGCGCCGTGCGTCATGAGATCGCGGATGGTGATTTCCGGCGCATCCGTGGTGAGGTAGCGCAGCTTCTTCATCTCCGGCAAATATTTCGAAGCCGGATCGTCGAGATTCAATCTTCCGGCGTCGCGCAATTGCAGAATGGCCAACGCCGTGATGCTCTTGCTCATGGAAGCAATACGGAAAAGCGATTTCGCATGCGCCGGTATTTTCTGCTCGAGGTTCGCATGCCCGAAACTGCCGGAATAGATGAGTGTGCCGTCGAGTACCACGCCGTACACGAGTCCGGGCAGGTGGCGGTCTTCGAAAAATTTTTTGAAGATTCCGTCCACCGCTGTTGATGTGGCCTTGACTTTTTCGGCGCGTTTGGGGTCAGTGAAAATCGCGGGCTGATGTGAACCGGCATCGGAAGGCGCGCTCATTGAAGCGGGCATAAAAGTGTGAGGCAAAGCGAAGAAAACGATCCAGCACAGTGCATGAATGTGGGCTTTCATGGAGCCTCCTCTCTATATGAATGAGATGACAATCAATTGTTCAGTTCGCGGCCTCTGGGTTGATTCATTTCTTAATGCTCTCGGCTTTGTAGACGACGCCCATACCGCCTTCGCCGAGTTTTTCTAGAATTTTGTAATGTAAAATGGCTTGGCCGATGATAATCCATCTTTCCGGTTTCTTGAGTCTCGTGTGGGGTGAAACTGTTGCTTTCCGCTCGTTGAGACGCCGGCACGACCGCGAATGAAGGTCGGCGTTTTGAATTTTTGCGCCGGCGCCGGCATGAATATTTCACGCCTCCTGCGTTAGCTTTGAACGCGGCGATTTTTCGGCAGCCGCACCACAAACTCGGTGAACTGTCCTTCCTCCGTTTCCACTTCTATCTTCCCTAGGTGCTGCTGCACGATGATGTCGTGGCTAATCGACAAGCCCAAGCCCGTGCCTTGTCCGGTTGGCTTCGTGGTGAAAAAGGGATTAAAAATTTTATCTCGAATCTCTCGCGGAATGCCGTTGCCGTTGTCGCGAATGCGGATTTCGATTTGGTCTTCAAAATTTTTTGTGCTTACTGAAATCACGGGCGAGAAATCTTTCTCGATTGTCTTTTGCCTCTGAAATGCCGCATAACAGGCATTATTCACCATATTCAAAAACACCCGGCTCAAATCCTGCGGCACGACTTCGAGTTTGCCAGCCGCTTCGTCATAATTTTTCTTAATGGCGATGTTGAAAGAAGCATCATTGGCTCTCATGCCATGATAAACGAGATTCACGGCTTCGTCGAGCAATTGATTGATATCCGCCAACTCGCGCTGGCCAGAAGAGCCGCGCGCGTGCTGCATCATGCTTTTCACGATGCTGTCCGCGCGCTTGCCGTGGTGGTTGATCTTTTCGGCGTTCTGTTCCAGTGTGTCAAGAATCTCCTCAATATCCGCAACGTCACCCCCAGTTACGTTTTTCGTATTACGTTTTAAAAGCTTTTCCCTCAACTCCTTCGCCAAATCAATCGACAGCGCCGCAAAATTATTCACAAAATTTAGCGGATTTTTGATCTCGTGCGCGATGCCGGCAGTGAGCTGGCCCAACGAGGCGAGCTTTTCCTGGGTAACGAGCTGGTTCTGCGTTTCGCGCAAGCGTTGCAGCGTTTGCGTCAGCTCGAGGTTCTTATCCTGAAGTTCGGCGGTGCGTTGTTGCACCTTCTCTTCGAGCGTGCGATTGTATTGCTCCAGTTGTTTATACAGCCGTGCGTTCTCCATCACCTGCGCCGATTGCGCGGCGATGATGCCCAACAAGCGTTGATCTTCCGCGGTGAATTCCTGTCCGTCTTTCTTGTTGTAGAGCGTGAGAATACCCTTCAATTCCGACTTGATCAGCAGCGGCGCGCAGACGAGCGAGCGAATGGATTCATCCCACGCGCTCCCGCGAAAGCGTTCGTCATGTGCCGGATCGTTGAGCAGCAAAGGCTGTTTATGCCGCAACATCCAGCCTTGCAGGCTTTGTTCGAGATGAAACGCCTGTTGCCCGCCGGAGCTGACGCGTGTGCGCACCAGGGTTTTCATCGGCGTTGAGGCGTGCTGGTCGATCAATGTAATCACGCCCTGCTCGGCATGCACAGCGCGCAACGAACGCCGGATGAGGGTTTGCATGATCTCTTCGGAATTGAGCGAAGCGCCGATTTCGCGGGCAAGATCGTTCAACAGCGCCAATTCGCCCACCGCGCGCTGCAGGCGCTGATTTTCATCTTGCAACGCTTTGAGGGCGGCCTCATAGCGGGTTGATGGTGATTCGGATTGGATCACAGCGAACCTCCCCGTGCCATTGAGGGATGCCACGTCCATGCCGTGGCAGAACAATCACCGATTGCGATCATCATTTGAACCAATCCTGCTTGGGCTGATACGAAGTGGCGAGCCTGCTTTTGGCATGATGCCGCGCAAGCGCGAGTTGAATCAGTTCATCGAGCAGTTGTGCGTAGGGCACGCCGCTCGCCTCCCACAACTTGGGGTACATGCTGATTTGCGTGAACCCCGGGATGGTATTGATCTCGTTGAGATAAAACGTATCTGAATCGCGTTCCAGCAAAAAATCCACGCGCGCCAGGCCCTGGCAATCGCAGGCGAGAAAGCCCATGATCGCGGTGTCGCGGATTTTCTGCGACAGCGCCGGCGCAAGATCGGCGGGAATGTACAGCTCGGAGGCGCCGTCAACATACTTGGCATTGTAATCATAAAACTCATTTGAGGGCACAATCTCGCCGCACACCGACGCTTTGGGCCGCAAATTGCCGAGCACACTCACCTCGATCTCACGCGGGCTGGCAATGGCGGCTTCAATCAAAATTTTATGATCATAGTGCGCGGCCTCTTCGATTGCAGCAACCAGTTGCGCGCGATCCCGCGCTTTGTTGATGCCCACGCTCGAACCCATGTTGGCGGGCTTCACAAACGCCGGCAAACCCAGGGTATCCTCGATGGTTTGCAGAATCTCGTTTTGATTCTTGCCGCTCAGGCGCTGCGGAGGCGCAACCCGCGGTATTTTTTCAAATGTTTCGCTGTGCCAATCGACGGAGTGCAGCCAAAGATAATCCACGACTGGAATGCCGGCTTGCAAACAGAGCGCCTTTTGCACGATTTTATCCATGCACACGGCGGAACCCAGCACGCCGCTGCCGACATAGGGCAAATTGGCCAGTTCCAGCAAGCCTTGCATGGTTCCGTCTTCGCCGAGCGGGCCATGCAATACCGGTATCACCACGTCGATTTTTTCCTCTGACATCATCTTGGCATTGTCCAGTTGAAAGGGTGCAGCGGCGATCAGGCGATGCTCGTTGGGGTCGGGCGCCACCATCGCGAGCGAGTGGCTGGCCTCCGCGCCGCTTTTTAGCAGCGTCATGGCATTGTTGCCGCCAATCCAGCGCCCGGACTTGGTAATGCCGACAGGAATAACCTCGTATTTGTTTTTGTCCAATGCTTCGATTACCGAAGTGGCAGACACCAACGAGACTTCATGCTCGCCCGAGCGCCCGCCAAAGATGACACAGACCCGGAGTTTTTTCATGAGTTGATCCGATGGTTAAGGCGCGGCAAACAAAGCACGGCCGCCAGAGAGCGCTACCGGCGTTTCAGCGCAGCCGCCGCGCGCGCCGCTGCGAATGGTTGCGTCAATATAAAATTTCGCTTCTGAATAGCAAACATGAAGTTGCTGCGAGATTTTCGCTTGAAATTAGGGGATTAAATTTTTACTATGGCTCGGCTTGTTGAGAGCGAGCGGTAATAACAAAAGGGGATTGCGCGTGCCGAGAATCTCTTACGTTTTTGGGCATCTCGGTGCGCATCATATTAAAGATGTTTTGCCTCTGCGCCATTTCCATCTCAAAGTTACTTTTCGCAACGGCGAGATCAGGATATTTGACACAATGCCGTCTCTGAAAGGCCCAATTTTCGAACCTCTTCATGATGCACGTATTTTAGCCTGGTAGCCGTTGACAGTATTTCTGGTTCGGTTTTTGGCCCAACGGCGCTGATTTTTTACCCGGACTTCTGTTATGCATTGCCGGAAACCGGCTTAATTTGGCTATGTCACATTCCAAAAACCGCCACAGAGTCGCGGAGTTCGCAGAGTAAGATTGCGTGAATTCTCAGCGAATGCTGCGTCTCCGCGGTGAATCTGACCTAGTCAAGTTAAGTGAAGCCATGTTTGCATATACTGCAGCGGAATTGGCTTGACGGATTGTTTTCGAATTCTTCTCTATTTTTCATACCTAGCCGCAAAGGCATGATCATGACGTTAAAATGGCAATTCATTGAGGCAACACCGCACGAATCGGTTGTGCGCCTGGCGCAAGAGTTGAGTGTGCCGCCGATTATCGCACGGGTCTTGCTCAATCGCGGCATCGATTCCGCCGCCCACGCGCGCAATTTTTTCCGCACGGATCTTGGCCGCTTGCATGATCCGTTTTTGATGGCGGACATGGCGCCGGCTGTGCGCCGCATTGCCTCGGCTCTGGAACAAAATGAAAGAATGTTGATCTATGGCGATTATGACGTCGACGGCGTCACCAGCACGGCGTTGCTCAAACTCGCGTTCCGCAGTCTGGGCTATGAGGTTCCGCATTACATCCCTGAACGTTTGCGTGAGGGGTACGGACTTTCACTCGCGGGCATCGACAAAGCGCATGAGCAGGGCGTCACGCTGATCATTGCCGTCGATTGCGGCGTCTCGGCAATGGAAGAAGTTCGCCATGCGCGGCAGCTTGGCATCGATGTCATTGTGTGTGATCATCATCAACCCGGGCCGCAATTGCCGCCGGCGGTGGCGCTGCTCGATCCCAAACGCAGCGATTGCCCTTATCCCTTCAAAGAACTCGCCGGCGTCGGCGTTTCATTCAAGCTGATGCAGGCTTTGTTCGGCCATTTGCAGCAAGATCACAGCAAGCTCTTGCGCCATGTCGATCTCGTTGCCATCGGCAGCGCGGCGGACATCGTGCCGCTGGCAGATGAAAACCGCGTTCTGGTGAAAGCGGGCGTAGAACGGTTGAATGCCACGGAGAACGTCGGTTTGAAAGCGTTGATCAACGTGTGCAGCCTGCAAGGCAGCGATCTCGGCACCGGACACATCGTTTTCATTTTAGCGCCGCGCATCAATGCCGTCGGCCGCATGGGCGATGCCAATCGCGCCGTGGCGTTGTTGACTTCCAACGACACCGACGAGGCGCAAAGCATTGCCTGCGTGCTGGATGCAGAAAATCGCGAACGCCGCAACATTGACGACAGCACGTTTCGCGAAGCATTAGAGTTGATTTTAACCCAATGTGATCCGGTCAAAGATTCCGTCATCGTTTTGAATCGTGAAGCCTGGCACACCGGTGTGATCGGCATTGTGGCCTCGCGACTGGTTGAAAAATTTTACCGGCCCACGGTTTTGATTTCCACGGACAACGGCGTCGGCAAAGGCTCGGCGCGCAGCATTCCGGGATTCGATATTCACGCGGCGTTGACGCAATGCCAGGATTTGATGCTGGCCTACGGTGGACACAAATACGCGGCCGGCCTGAGCATTCGCACGGATAACATCGCCGCGCTGCGCGCGAAATTGCAGCAAGTCGCGGCCGCGGCCATTCAAGAAGACATGCTGACGCCGCGCTTGCTTATCGACGGTGAAATTGAGTTTTCGGATATCAACGAACGCTTCATGAAATTCCTGAAAGTCATGGCGCCTTATGGCCCGCAAAACATGCGGCCGGTGTTTGTTTCGCGCGGCCTGCGCGTGGTCGGCAATCCGCAGATTGTGGGCAACAACCATTTGCGCTTCAACGTTATGCAGGGCAACAAGCGGCTGGATTGTATCGGCTTCAATCTCGGCGAGCTGCGCTCGCGCCTCACCGAGGGCCGCAGTGACGTCGATCTCGCCTATCTTGTTGAAGAAAACACCTGGCAGGGGCGCACGACGATTCAATTGCGGGTGAAGGATATTCGTTAGAGGTTGATTGCAAACGTGAAGAAGAAAAAATGGCAACTACCGTTTCACAAATGACAAAGGACGAGCTGCAAGACATGCTGGGAAGGCTCATCGCACAAAAATTGCTGGAATTGTTGGGTGATCCCGATGAAGGTCTGAACTTGTGCAAATCGGTGCGTGACCGGTTGCTCGCTTAAAAGAAGGCGGTTGATCGTGGTGAGCGCGGCGAGAACTTGGAGAAAGTTGCACGGCGACTTAACCTGGAATAAAAGTGATGTATAAGACTCGTATTGTAAAGCAGACAACGAATGAGTTGGAAAAACTTGATAAACCAGTTGGGCGTCGTATCATAAAACGAATTGGCGGGCTTGCCGAAAACTTAAACCGCATCAAACCGGAATGGCTTGCAGGCAATCCCAAGGATTTTTATAAACTCTGTGAAGGCGATTATCGCGTCATCTATCAGATTCTTCATGATGAAAAAATCGTCATCATTCACAGTAGCGGCCATCGCCGGGAAATTTACCGCAAGAAACAATAACTGAAATACCGGCTGGCTGCGAAGCGCCATCATTTCGATGATGAAAGCGAGGTGCACAATGAAAGTATTGCCCTATGAAGGAATCGTTGACAACGGTATGATCCGCCTGGAAGAGGGCGTTCAGTTGCCGGTGAAGGCCGGAGGTTACGTCATTGTCCCGGAATTGGAACCAAGTCGTGTTGCACACGTTTACAGCCCTCGGCTCGCGCATCCGGCACAGGTCAAAGGCTTCCGTTTAGAAGTCAGAGAGGCGCCGCCAGATGCCGGCTTATAATACTTTTTTGTTGGACTCTCCTGCGCCGATTGCAAAAGTCACGCTGCGCAATATGCAGAACAGCCTTACTTTGTCCGACGTTGCTCTCTTGATCGACTCTGGTTCAGATGTCACGATACTCCCGCAAGCCTCGGCAAATCACAAAGGTGACCAACAAAACATTTTAAACCGATGACGCTGATCCCGGAGCCTGCATGAAGCCCTTCTCCTCCCAACTCGACACCAAATCCGAAGAATACAAGAGACGCCACAGTAATTTTTTGAGACTGCTCAGCGAGCTGAATCTGCGTGAAAAAGAGATTCGTGAACCTTCAGCCGAAGCCGTGAAGAAGCTTGCGAAGCGCAACAAATATCCGGCGCGCGAAAAAATTCGGCGCATTCTCGATCCGGAGAGTGAGCCGCTCGAAATCGGTTTGTTTGCCGCGTGGAACATGTATCAAGACATTCCCGGCGGTTATCCTTCAGCCGGTACAATCGTGCAAATTGGCCGCGTCTCCGGCAAACTGGCGGTAATCGTCGCCAACGATCCGCTGGTAAAAAGCGGCGCGTGGGTTGAAATCACTTGCAAGAAAAATCTGCGCGCGCAGGAAATCGCCATGGAGAATCACCTCCCCATCATTTACATGGTCGATTCCGCCGGCGTGAATCTCGAGCGCCAGGCTGAGATCTTTCCCGATCGCGAGCATTTCGGCCGCATCTTCCGCAACAATGCGAAGATGGCCGCGATGGGCATTCCGCAAATTGCCGTGGTGTTCGGCTTCTGCGTGGCAGGCGGCGCGTATTTGCCGGGCATGTCGAGCGAGTTGGCGATGATCACCGAACATTCGAGCATGTATCTTGCCGGCCCGTTTTTGGTGAAAGCCGCTGTGGGACAAGTCGTTGACTCTGAAACGCTGGGCGGCGCGAGCATGCACAATGCCATCTCAGGCGTCGCGGATTATCGTTTCGACACCGAAGACGAGGCCTTCACGTTCATTCGCGATCAAATGGCTTTGTTGAATTATTCGCGGCCTTCGCCGTTCGAACGCATTGCAACCGAGGCGCCCGCTTATGATCCCGAAGAGATGCTCGGCATCCTGCCGGAAAATGCCACGGGTACCTATGACATGCGCGAGATCATCGCACGGTTCGTCGACGGCAGCCGGTTGGAAGAATTCAAGCCGGAATACGGCAAAACCATCGTCACCGCGTTTGCCCGCATTGGCGGCTTTTCCGCCGGCATTGTGGCCAATCAAGGCATGCCGGTGAAGCGGCAAATGCCGCCGGATCATCTCGGCCGGCCGCAGCCGCCGCAGATGCAGATGGGAAACGTGATTTATTCCGATTCGGCGAACAAAGCGACGCATTTCATCATGCTGTGCAACGAGCGCCGCATTCCGCTGTTCTTTTTGCATGACGTCACCGGCTTCATGGTCGGCAAACAGGCGGAAAGCGGCGGCATTATTCAAGACGGCGCGCAGTTCGTCAATGCGCAGGCGAACGCCGTGGTGCCGAAATTTTCGGTCATTGTGCGTAACAGTTTTGGCGCGGGCAACTATGCCATGTGCGGCAAGGCATATGATCCGGCCTTGATTTTCGCCTGGCCAACGGCTAAATTGGCGGTGATGGATGGCGGCATTGCGGCGGACACGGTTTTGCTCACCAAGAAAGAGCTTTCCCCGGAAGAAAAAATCGCGTTTCGTAAACGCCTGGTGGCAAAATATAATGAAGAAGCCTCGCCTTATTTTACCTCCGCGCGCCTGATGGTCGACGGCATTCTCGATCCGCGCGAGATGCGGCAGGCATTGATCACGGGCCTGGAAATGGCCGCGCACCGGCCGGAGGTGGGGGAGTATCGCACCGGCGTGATGAGGATGTGATGCAGATCGCAAGCCAGTTGGTGAAGGATGAATGAAAATCGAGATGAAACATGAATAGAAGAAACGGGAATGCAAAGCCGCTTGATTTGCATGTTTTGATCGAAAAGCAAGGCTGGCTTTATTCTGCTTTGTGCCTGGAGCTTGACGTGGCTTCGCAAGGCCGCACTTTATCTCAGGCCAAAAAACATTGCTGAGGCTATTCAACTCTTTTTTGAGAGCGTTTGCGCCGCAGGGGATGAAAAGGAGTTTATCCTCGTTCCGCGCCGGTGGAAGAGTGGCTGAAATATTTTCATGAACAGAACAGGCCAACATCACACTAACCGAAAGGAGTCGTGTCATGGAAGAAAAAAAATCGTATCTGCAGAAGCTGGCCGCGCAATTGCAGGATTGGGACTCGGAGCTTGATCAATTGAAGCTGAAAGCCGATCAAGCCAAATCCGGCGCCAAAGCCGAGATTGAGGAACAAATCACCGAGCTGCGCGCCAAGAAAGATGCGGCGATGGTGAAGTTCAACCAATTGCAGGAAGCCAGCGATGAAGCCTGGGACGACATCAAGGCGGGCGCAGAAAAAAGCTGGACCGAGCTGAAAGGCGCATTTAAAAGCGCTTTTTCGAAATTCAACAAGTAGGTCCCCTCTTTTTAGTTTGGCGATGTCACATTCCAAAAAACCACCACAGAGTCGCGGAGTTCGCAGAGTGAGATTGCGTGAATTCTCAGCGAACGCTGCGTCTCCGCGGTGAATCTGACATAGTCAAGTTAGAAACAGCGGGAGGTAAAGCCAGGCTTGCGCAAAATGCGTCCCCATTTTTTGATAATTTTTTGGCGCAAGCCCGGCTCTTGCCGGCCATCCAACTCATGAGTGTGGCTCCATGTCCGCCGATGAGCAAGACATTTTCGGCGTCACCGAGGCGCTGCTTTAGGAGATCACCGCGCGGATCGTGCGTGAGTATCATCCGCATAAGATCATTTTGTTCGGTTCTTATGCTTGGGGACAACCGAAGCGTGATAGTGATCTTGATCTTTTGATCATCATGCACTCGAGCATCGCCGGGCCGGACATGCGGGCGATGCAAATTCGAAGATCGCTTCGCGGTTTATGTTACCCAATGGATTTGCCCGTCTATACTCCGCAAGAAATTACTAATGGCTTGCAACGAGGCAATCTATTTATCAGTGAAATACTTGAAAGGGGGCGCTTGTTCTATGCCAAAGAGAATAAACTGCGTAAAATACATGATCTCGTCGAGTTGCCTGAAGCTTGCATCGCTATCGACAAAGAATTTGAGGAATTTCAGGAGGCTTCAGAGAATTTGAACCGTTGCTACATCGACTCAAAATACCCTGTTCTCGGGCCAGCGCGGTATCCGCTCGCAGAAGCCAAAATTGCCGTCGAACCAGCGCGCGAGATTTTCGCTTTCACCCGCAAAAAGTTGCTTCCCGATCAATCTGAAACGAACGCATGAACCCACGCTCTCCACTTCTCATCGCCAACGGCCAGGGCTTTTGGGGCGATTCGATTCTCGGGCCGGTGCGCCTGGTGCGTGAAGGCCCGCTGCATTATCTCACCCTGGATTACCTCGCCGAGGTGACGATGAGCATCATGCAGAAGCTCAAGAGCCGCAATCCCGACGCGGGTTATGCCACGGACTTCATTCAAATGCTCGAGCGCATTCTGTCGGAATGCCATGAGAAAGGCATCAAGATCATTGCGAGCGCCGGTGGCGTGAATTCGGCGGCGTGCGCGCGCGCAACCGGACAGGTGATCAAGAAGCTCGGGCTGAGCAATATCAAGGTCGCCACCGTTACGGGTGATGATATCCTTGGACGGCTCGATGAGTTGCAGGCTGCCGGAGAAGTTTTTAGAAATCTCGACGATGGCCGTTCGCTCGATGGAATTAAGGGCAAAATTTCCTCCGCCAATGCTTATCTTGGCGCGTTTCCCATTGCCGAGGCCCTGGCGCGAGGCGCGCACATCGTCATTTGCGGCCGCGTCACGGATCCCTCACTCGTGCTCGGCCCGATGATTTATGAATTCGGCTGGCAGCCGGACGACTATGACAAACTTGCGGCGGGCACGGTTGCCGGGCACATTGTGGAATGCGGCGCGCAATGCACCGGCGCGAATTACAGCAATTGGCGCGAGGTTGCAGACTATGCCCGTATCGGCTATCCCGTCATTGAAGCGCATGCTTCCGGAGAATTTTTCATCACCAAGCATGCCCAAACCGGCGGCAAAGTGAGTATTGAAACAGTTGCGTCTCAATTGGTTTATGAAATGGGCGATCCGCGGCGTTATCTCACGCCGGATGTGGTGGCAGATTTCACCACGATCAAACTCGAACAAGCCGGCGCCGATCGCGTGCGCGTGCACGGCATCAAAGGCAGCGCGCCAACGGCCAGTTTGAAAGTGAGTTTCAGTTATCACAACGGCTATAAAGCCGTGGGCCAGCTCGTGATCTCCGGCCCGGAAGCGCTGGCCAAAGCCCGGCTTTGTGCCGAGATGATTTGGCAACGCCTAGCGCTTGATGATTGCACGTTCACCGAAGACGAACGCTTGGTGGAATTTTTAGGCAGCGGCGTTTGTCACGCCGGCATTGTCGCGCCGGTTGATCCGCCGGAAATCGTGTTGCGCATGGGCGTCAAGAGTCATGACAAAGCCAAGGTTGATCGCTTCGGTATGGAAATCGTTCCACTTGTCACCAGCGGCCCGCCGGGCGTGACCGGCTTCGCCGGCGGCCGGCCGAAAGCGACGGATATTATCAGTTATTGGCCGGCGTTAGTTGGCAAAGATAAAATTCGACCGCAAGTGGAGGTTATGGCATTTTGAAAATATTTTAATTCCTGATATTGCCTGATGACAACCAAAGAACACACAACTTGAGGAAGGCTTAACTATGAAGGACCAGGACTGGGAATTGCACGCGAAATTACAGGAATTCTCATCTCCGATTGATGCACAAGGCCTGAACGTTGCCATGATTTTGGCCGCCGGTCATGGCAAGCGAATTAAATCGGAAAAATCCAAGATGCTGCACATGATTTGGGGGGTGCCCACAGTCACACGTGTTGCCAACGCGGCGCGCGAAGGCCTGGAAACGGCAAATCAAATCATCGTGGTCGGCATCAAGGCGCTGGATGTTGCGCAAGCGCTGGGCGCAGCGCCGCATCGGGTGTTTGTATTGCAATCGGAGCAGCGCGGCACGGGCGATGCCGTGCGCGTGGGCTTGCAGGGTTTGATCACGGAGCATTTCAACGGCGCGGTCTACGTTTTTCCCGGCGACATGGGATTGCTGAACAGCCGCGCGATTCGCGACTTGCGCCATGATTTCGAGCGCAATGTTTGTGATATGATGGTGTTGACCGCAGATTATCAGGGCAAGCCCGAGGAAAACTATTACGGCCGCATCATTCGTGTTCCGCAAAAAGACGCACAGGGCAAATCCGCGGGCGGCGATTATGATAAAGTCATCGCGATTATGGAACATCGCGACATTCTCGCGCTTAAGCCCGATCAGCCGCATCGTATCACTTACAACAACCGCGTATACGAGTTCTCACGCGAGCAATTGCTCAACATTCCTGAGTTCAATACCGGCGTCTATGCTTTTAAATTTTCCCTGTTGGCAAAATACATCGAAACCCTGCAAACCAACAACGCCCAGGGCGAGCTTTACATTACCGATTTAATTGCGATTTTCAATCAACACGGCCTTTCCGTCAAAGCCTCACGCGCCAGCGATTACTCTACGGTTATGGGCTTTAACAACAAAAGCGTGTTAAAGGAAATGGAGAAAATCGCGCGCGACAAGGCTTATGATCGCCTGAAGGACATTATCACTATCGATGACAAGGACGACTTTTTCATTGCCGATGAAGTAATCGACCAGATCATCGGCATGGACATCGCGCGCGCGCCGCTGGACATTGTGATCGGCAAAGGCGTGCATATTGGCCCGCATGTCAGCCTGAACAAGGGCGTGGTGATCAAAAGCCGCGCCACACTTGAGGGCAATATCGAGCTGGGCGAGAACGTCGTGATTCATGAGAATGTCTTTCTCAGCTCGTATGCGCATCAGAAGCTGATTATCGGCCGGAACTCTTCCATTTTTCAAGGCAACATCATCAAAGGTAATTTGATCATCGGCGAAAATTGCCAGATCGAATCCGGCGTCAACATGACCGGCTCGGATGAGTATCCCACCCGCATCGGCAACAACGTGCTCATCAAGGGCACCAGTTATATTTTTGGCACGATCATCGATGACGACGTTTGGGTTGAGCGTTCCGTCTTGAAGTATAAATATGTCGAACGCCTCGTGCGCAAAGATGGAACCGTGCAACCGGTGCGCTGGGTGTTGCCGTTGCCGGAGGGGTTGGATTCGTTGCATTCGCTGGAAAAGAAATGAAGCGGAAGGCGTGACGCTCGAGCTGACGACTGAGCGGCCACTCGAAACTGGATGGATTCACGGATATGAAACGAATACGGCTCTCCCAAATTGCTTATGCCCGCAGCGGTGACAAAGGCGATGCCAGCAATGTCGGCATCGTCGCGTATAATCGCGCCGGCTATGAGCTGCTCAAGAAGACGCTTACACCGGCCAGGGTAAAAAATCATTTTCGCGAGATCTGCCGGGGCGAGGTCGAACGCTACGAAGTTGACGGCATCCTGGCGCTGAATTTTATTTTGCATGATTCGCTCGGCGGCGGCGGTTCGGAAAGCCTGAAGAGCGACGCCCAAGGCAAGACCCATGGCCTGGGTTTGTTGCAGATGGAAATTGAAGCGCCGGATGAACTCGTTTTGTAGCAGCTTTTCATGAATTTTGATAATCAAAATCGGTAACCCCGGTTTGTTCGGCCACGGCCTGGCCGTGGCATTGACTGTGGTCAAGCCCGGCCCAAGCCGTGACTGAGCACTGCCGAACTTGAATGTCAAGACTCATCAGAAGCTAGGCTTCTCAGGAAGGGGCAACTCAAACTCCACGCTACAAAAAGGTACACTGTGGCTGAACTTGAATTTGTCAAATACGAAGTCAAGAATCATGTTGGATGTCTCACGATTGATCGCCCGCCAGTGAATGCGCTGGGCCGCCAACTTGTGAGCGAGATTTCATGGGCGGCGCAGCGTGCGAATCAAGATGTTCTTGACAAAAAACTCCGTGTTTTGATTGTGCGCGGAGCGGGCAAGCATTTTTGCGCCGGCGCCGATCTCAAAGAGCGCAAGGAAATTCCGGAGAGCCAGGTGGAGAGTGTGGTGCTGGGGATTCGCGCCGCGGTGCAGGCCGTTGCCGAAATCAACGTGCCCACGATTGCGGCAGTGCACGGTTCGGCGCTGGGCGGCGGCATGGAACTCGCGCTCGCCGCAGATATGCGCGTGCTCAGTGAAGAGGCCATCATGGGGTTGCGCGAAACCGCGCTGGCAATCATACCCGGCGCCGGCGGCACGCAACGGCTGATGCGCCTGATCGGCTATGCGCGCGCGCTGGAATGGATTGCCACTGCACGGTCATTCAATGCACAGGAATGTCTGGCGCATGGCGTTGCAAATCGCGTTGTGCCGGACAACGAGTTGATGAATACGGCAATACAGCTTGCCGAGATGATTGCGGCCAACGGTCCGCTCGCTGTGCAAGCCGCCAAGGATGCCCTGCGGCGCGGCTTGGATTTATCGTTGACCGAGGGGCTGGCCTATGAACTGGAATGCTATCGCCGCATCATTCCGACGAACGACCGGCGTGAAGCGCTGGCGGCCTTTGGCGAAAAGCGACAGCCGGTTTTTAGAAGTGAATGAATTTTTTTTCGAATCATGACGACGCTGCGCGAAACCAGACAACGCATCGAAGCCGATCCCTCGAACGGGGTCTTTGCCTTGAGGGATTTGGTCGATGATTTTCGCCATTACAGAAATGATTCTGTTGTCGCGCAATCGTTTGAGCCGGACAACGAGAAGTTCGATGCCTTGCTGGCGGCGACCGCGCACTACTTGTGTGACGAGTTGAAAATCGCAACGCCGCACTGGATTCTGGAGATTCCCGTCCGCAAAGCCCCCCTGGTTTGTCTCGGGCTTGGAAAGCCATCGCCCTGGTGGAAAGTCCGCTGCAGTTTCGCTTGCGCAAAATTTTCGTTTTGGAAAATTTTTTGAACAGAGTTTGAATGTCCCTGCGTTGTTGTTGTTCGATTACCGGATTTCTCTAAATACCTAGTGTGGGAGAACGACATGCTGAATTTTACCGACGAGCAGCTCATGATTCGCGACACGGTGCGCGAATTTGCCAGGAATGAAATCGAGCCCAAGGCCGCGGAAATTGACCAAACCATGGAATTTCCCCTGGAGAATTTGCGCAAGATGGGAGAACTGGGTTTTCTCGGCATCCCCTTTTCCTCAAAATACGGCGGCGGCGATCTCGATACGGTTTCATTCGTGTTGATGATCGAAGAGCTCGCGCGGGTTTGCGGCGCCACCGCGCTCTCCGTCGCGGCGCATTGCTCGCTCTGTGCGACGCCAATCTCGATGTTCGGCAATGAAGCGCAGAAACAAAAATACCTGCCGGATTTGTTGAGCGGCAGCAAGGTGGGATCATTTTGTTTGACCGAGCCGCACAGCGGCTCTGATGCCGCCGCACTCTCCACCGCCGCAACGCGCCAGGGCGATCATTACATTTTGAACGGCAGCAAAATGTATGTCACGAACGGCGGGTATGCCGGTACCTTCGTGGTTTTTGCCAGAACGAATACCGAAGTCTCCAAGACGCGCGGCATCAGCGCCTTCATCGTGGAGCGTGAGTTTCCCGGCGTGATCATCGGCAAAAAAGAAAACAAGCTCGGCCTGCGCGCGAGCGATACAAGGCAGATTTCGTTCGACAAGTGCAAGGTGCCTGCAGCCAACTTGCTCGGCGAGGAGAATGAAGGTTTTAAGTACGCCATGCAAATTCTCGA
The DNA here is from genome assembly GCA_964457925.1 of uncultured Cytophagia bacterium. Classification (GTDB taxonomy): domain Bacteria; phylum Zhuqueibacterota; class Zhuqueibacteria; order Zhuqueibacterales; family Zhuqueibacteraceae; genus Coneutiohabitans. Next base: position 146,010 of record CAYWGH010000006.1, on the reverse strand, counting down.
CAACGGCCGTATCGGCATTGGCGCGATGGCCGTGGGTTTGGCGCAAGCGGCGCTGGACAAAGGCTCCGCGTACGCGATGGAACGAAAAGCCTTTGGCAAACCGATTGGAGATTTTCAGGCCATTCGCTGGTTCGTGGCGGACATGGCCACGGAAATTCATGCCGCCCGTTTGATGGTGCATCATGCCGCGCAACTGCGCGATGCCAGGAAGCCTTTCGTGAAAGAGGCGGCCATGGCCAAGCTCTTTGCCAGCGAAATGGCGATGCGCGCCTGCAGCAAAGCGATTCAAATTTTCGGCGGCTACGGCTATCTCATGGACTATCCCGTTGAGCGTTACTGGCGCGACGCCAAATTGATGGAGATCGGCGAAGGCACCAGTGAGGTGCAGCGCATGATCATTTCGCGGGAAGTGTTGAAGGGATTGTAAACTGGATTCTGGATTAGTGGTAGCGCTTTGAAAAGAGTTCATGAAATTGTATGAAATTCGGCGACGTTGACATCTTCCTGCTCTCCGACGGCACGTTTCGCCTCGACGGCGGCGCGATGTTCGGCGTGGTGCCGCGCGTGCTGTGGGAGCGCCACGATCCGCCGGATGAAAGGAACCGCATTCTGCTGGGATTGAATTCATTGCTGGTCGTGCGCGGCCGAGAGAGAATTCTCATCGATTGCGGCATCGGCGATAAATTCGATCAGAAGTTCGCCAACATCTACGCCATTGAGCGTGAGCGCACCCTGCTGGATGAACTGGCAGAACGCGGGTTCAAACCGGAGGACATCACCCACGTCATTCTCTCACATCTGCATTTCGATCATATCGGCTGGAGCACACGCCGCAATGCACAAGGAGAGTTGGAGCCAACCTTCAAACATGCCGAGTATTTTTGCCAACGCGGCAACTACGAGTACGGCCTGCAGCCCGACCCGCGCAGCCGCGCGAGTTATCTGCAAGAAAACTTTGTGCCATTGCATCAACATGATGTTTTGAAATTTTTGGAGGGTACCGGCGATGTCATGTCCGGCGTCGAAAGCTTTGTCACGGGCGGGCATACGCAGGATCATGCCATCATCAAAATCAAAACCGCGGGCCGCACGATTTGTTTCCTGGCAGACTTGGTGCCGACGGTCTCACACCTCAGAACTGTTTATGTCATGGGATATGATGTGTTCCCGGCGCAGACGATGCAGGTTAAGCCAAGAGTCTTGCAGCAAGCCTTTGAAGAACAATGGTTGCTGATTTTCGAGCACGGGGCGCAGGTCAAAGCGGGATATTTGAAAGAAGCAGAAGGGAATTGGAAGATTGAACCGGTGATATTTGATACTTGATGCTGGTTGCTGGTTTCTAGTTCCTGGTTGGTTGTTTTTTTTCGAAGCTCAACAAGTTATTATTGCGCAAAATGCGGTTACGCAGTTTTTGGGAAAGGAGAATTCCTCATGCCAACGCCATTTCGTGAAGTCATTATAACCGGCGCATGCCGCACGCCGATCGGCGCGTTTCAAGGCGCGTTGGCGTTGTTGTCTGCCACAGAATTGGGTGCGCTGGTGGTGAAAGAAGCTGTGCGGCGCGCCGGAATTGATCCCGGGAAGGTTGATGAAGTCATCATGGGCTGCGTGCTGCCAGCCGGTGTGGGACAAGCGCCGGCTCGGCAAGCGGCAATCAAAGCAGGCTTGCCGGTCGAGGTGACGTGCATGACCATCAACAAAGTCTGCGGCTCCGGTTTAAAAGCGGTGATGCTCGCGGCGCAAGCCATCATGGTCGGCGACGCCGATATTGTCGTGGCCGGCGGCATGGAAAGCATGTCCAACGCGCCCTATCTGTTGCATAAGGCGCGTGACGGCTATCGCCTCGGGCACGGCGAGTTGATCGATAGCATGATCAAAGACGGATTGTGGGACGTTTATAACAACTTTCACATGGGCAATGCCGCCGAATTGTGCGCGCGTGAATGTAACATTCCGCGCGGCATGCAAGACGAATTTGCGGTGATGAGTTATAAACGCGCACAGGCGGCGCATGCAAACGGCTTATTCCAAAAAGAAATCGTGGGCGTGCCCCTGCCGCAGAAAAAGGGCGATCCCGTTTTGATTGCCGAGGATGAAGAACCCAGGAAAGCCAACTTTGAAAAAATGGCGGCGTTGCGCCCGGCATTTGACAAAGAAGGCACCATCACCGCTGCGAACGCCTCCAAGATAAATGACGGCGCTGCCGCGGTTGTGGTGATGGCGAAAGAGGTGGCAGACAAGCTGGGCGTCAAAGCGCAGGCAAAACTCATCAGCCAAGCCTCTGCTGCCAAGAAGCCCGAATGGTTTACGACGGCGCCGATCGACGCAATTGACAAGATTCTCAAGAAATCGGCATTTCCGCTGGATAAGATCGATCTCTTCGAAATCAACGAGGCCTTTGCCGTGGTGGCGCTCGCGGCGCAGCAGCAACTCGCCATTCCCATGGAAAAACTGAATGTGCACGGCGGCGCGGTGGCGCTCGGCCATCCCATTGGCGCGAGCGGCTGCCGCATTCTCGTCACCTTGATTCATGCGCTGCAAGAATACAAAAAGAAATACGGCATGGCTGCAATTTGCATCGGGGGCGGCGAAGCGGCTGCGGTGATGGTGGAAAACGTCGTGTGAATTTACCTGAAGCTGTTCGGCCATGTAAAATTTTTCTGGAGAAACTTCCTGTGCCTGCGAAAACCGGTAAAAAGACGGCTGCCAAAACCTCCCGGCCCATCGGCGGTAAAACAACAAGCGCGCCACGCTGCGGGTTGTGCGGCAAGAAGAAAAATTTGACAAAAACCTTGTGCTGTGACCAATGGATTTGCGACGACGTACACAAGTATGTGATGTTTTCATATGCCAGAAACAGTTGCTTCAGAAATCATGATCGCTACACATTGTGCAGTTTTCATTTCCATGAAGGACACAAAGGTGATTGGCGGAAATGCAAGAAATGCCGTCAAAACTTCGAGACCGAGAATTACGTTTATTTCGGCACGAACGAATACAATTTTGTGAAACTGGAAAATCCGCCGGCCTTTGAACCCACACGGTGCAAAGGCTGTCGCCGCGTTATTGACTTGGGGCGTGATGGTTACACGATAGACGGGGATGATTATTATTGCATCCAATGTTATAAACCCCCTTTTTGAAATTTGAGATGAACGACTATGCAAAGCATTGGCGTCATTGGCAGTGGAACGATGGGCAGTGGCATTGCTCATGTGTTCGCGCAATCCGGCTATGCTGTTACGTTGATGGACATTAAGCAAGAACTGCTTGAGCGCGCATTGGCAACCATCAAGGTCAATCTTGAACGCCAGGCTAAAAAAGGCGGGCTTGTGAAGGAGGAGGTGGCCGCGATCCTCGCGCGCATCACGTCTTCAATTGATCTGCAAAGCCTGGACAACTGCGAGCTGATTGTCGAGGCCGCAACGGAGGATGCGACTCTCAAAAAGAAAATTTTTGCGGAAATCGACGCGCTGTGCCCGGCCACCACCATTTTGGCGAGCAACACATCTTCCATTTCAATCACAGAGTTGGCCGCGGCGACGCAGCGCCCGGAGAAAGTCATCGGCATGCATTTTTTCAATCCCGTTCCGGTGATGAAGCTGGTGGAGGTGATTCGCGGCCTGGCAACCAGCGATGAAACATTCGCGCGCATCATGCAATTGAGCGAGAAACTGGGCAAAACCCCGGTGCCGGTTAATGACTTTCCCGGGTTCGTTTCTAACCGCGTGCTCATGCCGATGATCAACGAGGCAATTTATTGCGTGATGGAAGGGGTGGCCGAGCCAAAAGCCATCGATCGTGTGATGCAGCTCGGCATGAATCATCCCATGGGGCCGCTCACGCTGGCGGATTTTATCGGCCTCGACGTCTGCCTGCATATCATGAACGTTTTGCACACACAACTCGGTGATGATAAGTATCGCCCGTGCCCGCTGCTGCGCAAGCTGGTGGCAGCCGGACACTTGGGACGGAAAACCGGCAAGGGGTTTTATGAATATGCCAAATAGTATCACCCCGGGCGATTTGCAATGAATGCGCCGGCGCTTCTTGGCCTGTACACGCTTATCGCCGGTCGCCCGCTCGGTAAATCTTGAAATGAAAGAGGAGCTCGGAAGACATGGAATTCAATTTGACTGACGAACAAAAGCACATTCGCGAAGAAATTCGGCGTTTTGCGGAGAATGAGCTGGCGCCGGATGCGGCGGAGCGTGACGCGCTGGAAAAATTCCCGCACCGCCAAGTCAAAGAGCTGGGACGGCTCGGCTATCTCGGCATCAACACTTCGCCAGAGTACGGCGGTCAGGGCGCGGATATGGTGTCGTATGCCATCGTGATTGAAGAACTCTCTCGCGTCGATGCTTCCACGGGCGCAATCGTGTCTGTCAACAATTCATTAGTGTGTTATGGTTTGGAAGTATTTGGTTCGGAGCATTTGAAGAAGAAATATTTAATGCCGCTGGCCAAGGGAGAGCTGTTGGGCGCCTATTGCCTCTCCGAGCCGGGCTCCGGCAGCGACGCCAGCAACATGCAAACCACGGTGCGGCGTGAAGGCGATTGGTATGTGATCAACGGCACAAAAAATTTCATCACCAACGGCGTCAATGCCGACCGTTTTGTTGTGTTTGCCACCATCGATAAATCCGCCGGGCACAAGGGCGTTTGCGCGTTCATTGTCGAGAAAAGCAGTTCGGGCTTCTCCATCGGCAAGAAGGAAAAGAAACTCGGCATTCGCAGCAGCGATACGGCGATGTTAAATTTTGACAACGTCAAGGTGCCGCTGGAAAATTTGCTGGGCGAGGAACGCAAAGGTTTCAATATTGCCATGAAGATTCTGGACTGCGGTAGAATCGGCATCGCTGCGCAAGCGCTGGGCATCGCGCAAGGCGCGCTCGACGCCGCGCTGAAATACGCCAAAGAACGTGTGCAATTTGGCCGGCCGATTGCGGCATTTCAGGCGATTCAATTCATGCTTGCGGATATGGCCACGCACATCGAGGCGGCGCGTTTGCTGGTGTATCGCGCGGCAGCAATGAAAGATGAGGGCAAGGATTATTCGACGGCGGCGGCGCAGGCAAAATTATATGCCTCACAGGTCGCCGTGGATTGTGCGGTAAAAGCCGTGCAGATTTACGGCGGCGCCGGCTATTTGAAGGATTATCCGGTGGAACGCATTATGCGCGATGCGAGAATTACGGAGATTTACGAAGGAACCTCGGAAATTCAGAAACTGGTGATTGCGCGCAGTTTGTTGAAATAAAAGTTTGCTCTAAAGCGAGACTTCATTATATTAGGCCGGTTTTAGTCATAATTGTGCTTTCGGAATAGTTTGCTCTGTAACTTTATTCTTTGTCATACATATGTCACCCTTGAGTGATCGGCGTCGGGCGCGCGAATTGGCGTTGCAGGCTTGTTATGCGCACGAATTGTCTGAAAACGAGCCGGACGCGATTGTCGCGGATGTGATTCTCAGTCATGAAGAGCTTGCGCCGGTTTTAAAATTTGCCGAAGATTTGTTTCGACAGACCGTCGCACATCGTGAAGAGTACGACCAACTGATCAAGCAGAAAGCGGTGAATTGGGAGTTCAGCCGCATCGCGATTCTGGACAAGCTTATCCTGCGCATGGCCATCTGTGAGTTTTTGTACTTCGAAGACATCCCTCCCAAAGTGTCCATCGATGAGGCGATCGAGATCGCCAAAAAATTCAGCACGGAAAAGAGCGGGCGTTTTGTCAACGGCATTCTCGACGCCGCCCTGATCGATTTGCGCAAAGCTGGCCAAATTCGCAAAAAGGGGCGCGGCTTGAGCGAGGGGCCAAAGCGAGACTTGCCGAGAGGATAAAACGCTGCCGCACAAAAATACAAGCTGAGGCAGTCATAAATTTTGCAACGAAAGAGTTGAACCGGCTTTTAACGAACCGCCAAGAATGGTGGAATTTGATTTAGGATCAACGAATCAGCGAGTCGATTTTCATGAATCTGATAGCAAAACTGTTTGGCAATAAGCACGAACGCGATATCAAGCGCATTCTACCGATCGTCGAGGAGATCAATCGCATCTACCCGACCCTGCGCGATTTCAGCGATGACCAACTGCGCGCCCGCTCGGAAGGACTGCGTCAAAAAATCAAAGAGGCGACAGCAGAGATCGTCGCAGAGATCGAGCAATTAAATTTATTGCTGCGCCGCGAAGAAGTCACGGCCTCAGATAACGGCCGCCAAGTTGCTGCGGAGGAAACCGCTGAAACATTCGACAACATGTCGATGGAGCAAATTCGCAACCGTTTGGCTGAGGCGGTGGAGGAGGAGCGCCAAGCCATCAAAGAAACGATGGATGAGATTCTGCCCGAAGCGTTTGCCCTGGTGAAGGAAACATGCCGGCGTTTGTGCGGCAAGCGCTGGAAAGTTGTTGGGCAAGAAATCGAATGGAACATGGTGCCGTTCGATGTTCAGCTCATCGGCGGCGTTGTGCTGCACCAGGGCAAAATCTCAGAGATGGCAACGGGTGAAGGCAAGACCCTGGTGGCAACGATGCCGCTTTATCTCAACGCGCTGGCCGGCAAAGGCGTTCATCTCGTCACCGTGAACGACTATCTTGCGCAACGCGACTGCGAATGGATGGGAGAAATTTTTAAATTTCTCGGCCTGCGGCCGGCCTACATTACCAATCAGATGAATCCGCAGCAGCGCCAGGAAGCCTATCGCGCCGACATTACCTACGGCACCAACAACGAATTCGGCTTCGATTATCTGCGCGACAATATGGCGATCCGGCCGGAAGATCAGGTGCAACGCGGCCATTACTTCGCCATCGTCGACGAAGTCGATTCGGTGTTGATCGACGAAGCGCGTACGCCGCTGATCATCTCCGGGCAGGTCGAGCACGCCGGCAACGATCAATATGCCGCCATGAAGCCGCGCGTCGAACGGCTTGTGCAAGCGCAGAATCAACTTGTCACCCAGCTCGTCAATGAAGCGGAGAAACAGCTTGCCAGCGGCGATAAAGATCAGGAGTATGACGCGGGTATTAAGTTGTTGCGCGCCGAGCGCGGCGCGCCCAAGAACAAGCGGTTTATGAAGGCGTTGCAGGAACCCGGCACGAAAAAACTCATTCGCCACGTGGAAAGCGATTTTTTGCGCGACAAGCGCATGCCGGAGATTGACGACGAACTTTATTTTGCGATCGACGAAAAACATCACACGATCGATCTCACGGAAAAAGGCCGCGAATTTCTCTCGCCCAACGATCCGGAAATGTTCACCCTTCCCGACCTGGGCGATAAAATTCATGAGATCAATCAGGACGACGCGCTGACGGTGCAGCAAAAGGAAGAGCTTAAGGCCAAGTTGCAACAGGAGTATGCCGACAAAAGCGATCGCGTGCACAGCATCTCGCAGCTTTTGCGCGCTTATTCGCTTTATGAGCGCGATGTCGAGTATGTGGTGAATGATGGCAAGGTCCTTATCGTTGACGAATTCACCGGCCGTTTGATGCCGGGGCGGCGCTACTCCGACGGTTTGCATCAAGCGATTGAAGCCAAGGAAAATGTGCGCGTTGGTGAAGAGACTCAAACGCTGGCCACGATCACGCTGCAAAATTATTTTCGCATGTATCACAAACTTGCGGGCATGACAGGCACAGCGGAAACGGAATCGATGGAGTTCGGCGATATTTACAAGCTGGATGTTGTGGTGATTCCGACCAACGAAAAAATCCGGCGCATCGATCATGAAGATCAAATCTACAAAACACGGCGGGAGAAGTATAATGCCGTGATTGAAGAAATCACGGCACTGCACGCCAAAAAACGCCCGGTGCTGGTGGGCACAATTAGTGTCGAGGTTTCGGAAACGTTGTCGCGCATGCTTAAGCGCAAGGGGGTTCCGCATCAAGTGCTGAATGCGAAGTATCATCAACAGGAAGCGGAAATCATTTCGCGCGCCGGCGAGCCGGGCGCGGTGACGATTGCCACCAACATGGCCGGTCGCGGTACGGATATCAAGCTGGGCCGGGGCGTTGTGGTTCATCCCAATTGTGCGCTGGTGCAGGCGAAACCGAATCAAGAGGCCTGCCCGCATTTGGCAGAGTACAAATGCTATGACAATGTGCCCTGCGGCTTGCACATCATCGGCACGGAACGGCACGAATCGCGGCGCATCGACCGGCAATTGCGTGGCCGCGCCGGCCGTCAGGGTGATCCCGGCTCCTCACGTTTTTATCTCTCCCTGGAAGATGATTTGATGCGGCTCTTTGGCACGGATCGCATCGCCTCGGTGATGGATCGTCTGGGTGTGGAGGAGGGCGAAGTCATCACCCATCGCATGGTCACACGTTCGATCGAGCGCGCCCAGAAACGGGTTGAAGCCCACAATTTTTCGATTCGCAAGCATTTGCTCGAATACGACGACGTCATGAATCAACAGCGCGAAGTGGTTTATGACCGCCGCGGCAATGCGCTGCGCGGCGAAAACCTGCGCGATGAAATCCTCTCGATCATTTCGAATTATGTGAGTGAGCGGGTGAATCTCTACGCTTCTGGTAATCATCAAGACGAGTGGGATTGGGAGGGTTTGCAAAATGCTTTTCAACGGGCGTTCCTGATGATGATTCCCAACGAATTGCGCAGCAAACCGGGATTGGAGCGCGGCGATTTAGAGGAAGAATTGACGCGCCTGGCAACGGAAGCTTATGAACGCAAAGAAAAGCAACTCACTCCGAAATTGATGCGCCAGTTGGAACGTTATGCCATGTTGCGCGCGATTGATGAGAAGTGGCGCGAGCATCTTTATGAAATGGATCAGATGAAGGAAGGCATCGGTCTGCGCGCCTATGGCCAGAAAGACCCGCTGATCGAATACAAAAGCGAAGGCTTTCGCATGTTCAAAGAGATGCTCGGCCAGATCGACGAGCAGGTGCTCGAACTTGTCATGAAAGCGCAGTTGGCGGAACCGCCGCCCATGCGCCGGCGTACCTCTCCACAGGTGACTACTGTGCATCAGCCGTCAGCAGGCATGGGGTTCACCGCACGCAGCGGCGGCGCCATGCCGGCGCAGCAAGCCGGCAAGCCGCAGCCGGTTGTGCTCGATCAGAAAATCGGACGCAATGATCCGTGTCCGTGCGGTAGCGGCAAGAAGTACAAGAAGTGTCACGGCGCTGAAGCATGAGGATGGACGCGCGGAACGAGGCGACGAATGTGCTGGAACGTTTGGGAATGACCGCGAGGCAGTTTTTCTGCTGCATGAGTTTGGGCGTTTGTGCGGCAATAATTTAATATTCGCTAATAAACGGTAAAACCTCTTGCTTTTCGAGATTTTTTTCGTAGATTGCCGCCAACTTGAACGGAGAAGCCTGGGGTTTTTGGAGGATTATATTGATGAACGAACGCGTCGTCGAGATTTTGGTCTATATCATGGCCGAAATCCGCGGCAAAAAATCCAATCCTGAGTATCTCGAGTTGATCTCCCGCGATCTCCTCCAACGCGGTTACTCGCAGACTGAAATCAGCTTCGCCTTTTCCTGGCTATTCGAGCGCTACGAAAACGAATCCGAAGAGTTATTATACAGCGCAGACGAGACCCAGCCCGGCTCCTTTCGCATTCTCCACGACGCCGAACGCGCGATTATTTCCTCGGAAGCCCACGGTTACCTGCTGCAACTCAAACAACTTCACCTGCTCAATGACCTTGAGATGGAGCACGTGATCGAGCGCGCCATGATGGCAGGTGTGTCCAGCATCGGGTTGGCGGACATCAAGAGCCTTGTGGCTCATCACTGGTTCAACGCCGAGGGCTCACATGGAAAAGCTTTGGTATGGTTTGAAGACAAGCATGTTATTCATTGAGCCAAATCGCAGGATTGGCACACGCCGATCATGCCTTGCCATCTGGCACGCCTCTTTGCCAACGCAAATTATCGTGGCGTTCTTGCTGCAACGTTGGCGCTCGCCATTTTCGCGCACCCTATCAAGTAATCTTTTGTTTTAATCAAAGTCATATGGGGCTTTTCCGGATGCACATGCGTCGGGAGGGCGTGGGATGTTTAATTCAATTAAATCGAACAAGGTCGTTGCAAGGTTAGACATGGCAAAAGCGCTAGTTATAGTCGAATCGGTTGCAAAAACGAAAACGATTGGAAAATTTTTAGGCAAGGATTATACCGTCAAATCGTCGATTGGCCATATCAAAGATTTGCCCAAACAGCGGTTGGCGGTGGCGGTTGAAGATGGCTTTGAGCCGGAATACATCACCATACGCGGCAAAGGCAAGGTGTTGACCGAATTGCGCAAGGTCGCTTCCGGCGTCGATAAAGTCTTCATCGCCACCGACCCGGACCGTGAGGGCGAAGCGATTGCGCGCCATCTTGCAGATGAGATCAGCGCGCGCAACGAAAACATCTTTCGCGTGCGTTTTAATGAGATTACCGAAAAAGCTGTGAAAGAAGCGCTGCATGCGCCCATGCCGATCGATGATAATCTTGTGGACGCTCAAAAAGCGCGCCGTGTCGTAGACCGTCTGGTCGGCTATCAAGTCAGCCCGCTGTTGTGGCGTACGATTTTTCGCGGATTGAGTGCGGGGCGCGTGCAATCGGTTGCGCTGCGCCTCATTTGTGAACGCGAAGCATTGATTGATGCCTTCGTACCCGAAGAGTATTGGACGATTGCCGCGGAACTGAAGGGCAAGAAAACCTCGCCGTTTCTCGCGAATCTCATCAAAATCGATGATAAAAAGCCGGAATTGCGCAGCGAAAGCGAGGCGCAAACGATTGCCGGCGAGTTGCGCCATCAAGAGTTCAAAGTAGCCGAGATTAAGAAGAAAAAAGTGAACCGGCAGCCGGCGCCGCCGTTCACCACCAGCACGATGCAGCAAGAGGCCTCAAAACGCCTGGGCTTTACCGCAAAGCGCATCATGATCATCGCACAGCAACTGTACGAAGGCATCGAGTTGGGTGAAGAGGGCAGCGTCGGCTTGATCACATACATGCGTACGGACTCGATTCGTGTTGCAGACGAAGCTGTGCAAGCCGTGAGGGAATTGATCGCGCGTGACTACGGCATGGAATATTTGCCCAAAACCCCGCCCAAATATAAGGCCAAAGCTGGCGCCCAAGATGCGCATGAGGCCATACGTCCAACGGTGATGAAGCACTCACCTAAAGCGATCAAGAAATTTCTCACCGAGGAACAATTCAAGCTTTATGAATTGATCTGGCAGCGTTTTTTAGCAAGCCAGATGGAAGCCGCGGTTTATGATCAAACCTCGATCGATATCACGGCCGGCAGATTTTTGTTGCGGGTGTCAGGCTCGGTGATTGTCTTTCGCGGTTTTTTGCAAGCCTATGATGACTTCCGCGATAAAGATGAAGACGAAGAAAACGGCGAAAACTCGAACGTGCCGACCGCACTCACCGTGGGCGAGATTCTGGCGCTGCTCGATCTTCACCCGGAACAGCATTTCACCAAGCCGCCGGCGCGTTACAGCGAAAGCAGTTTGATCAAGGAGCTCGATACCTTGGGCATCGGCCGCCCGAGCACGTATGCCATGATTATCAGCACGCTGACCGCGCGAAAATATGTGGACAAACAAGGCCGCCAGCTCGCACCCACCGAGTTGGGCAAAACCGTCAACAAAATCCTCATCCGGCAATTCCCTAAAATTTTCAATGTCGAGTTCACCGCCTTCATGGAAGATGAACTGGATAAAATTGAAACCGGGAAAAAGGATTTTAGTGAAGTCGTGCAGGAGTTTTATCAGCCGTTCAATCGCGCGGTCACCGAAGCAGAAGCGCGCAAAGATGACATCAAGGATGAGCTACAAGAAACGACGGATGAGCTTTGCCCCAAATGCAACAATCCTTTGATCATTCGCTGGGGCCGCAATGGCCGCTTCATGGCGTGCAGCAGTTATCCTGAATGTAAATTCACGCGCCCGCTGGATGTGCAAGAGGTTGCGACCGGAGAGATTTGCGAAAACTGCGGCAAAGAAATGGTGGTCAAAGTCGGGCGTTACGGCCGCTTCATCGCGTGCAGCGGTTATCCCGACTGCAAAACAGCGAAACCGTATCCGATCGGCATGACTTGCCCGAAAGATGGAGGGATCGGACAAATCGTGGAACGCCGTTCGAAACGCGGCAAGACATTTTACGGCTGCAGCCGCTATCCGGACTGCGATTTTGTGACGTGGAATAAGCCGATTAAAACACCGTGTCCGGAGTGCGGCAATTCCTACACGGAAGAACGCTATACGCAAGCCAAGGGCCTGCACATACGCTGCCCCAAGTGCAAACATGAGCTTGAGTCCGCACCGAATGAAGATTACTTCGAACCTGCCGCCGGCTGATCATTTCCGGCAGCAGGTGGATAAATTTTTGCTTTTTCTACGTTCCGAACGCCGCGCCGCGCCGCGCACGCTTGAAACGCGCGAAGGCGACTTGCTTCATTTCGGGGGATTCTTGGGTGATGCCCACCCTATCGCCGAAATTTCGCGCGCCGTGGTCCGGAGATATTTAAGCTCGCTCTCGCATGCCGGGCTGGCGCCGGCAACGATTAATCGCAAGCTTGTAAGTTTGAGAACTTTTTTTACTTTTTTGGTGCGCGAAGGCTGCATGCCGAACAATCCGGCGGCGAATCTTGTTTCCTTAAAGGCGCCCAAGCGTTTACCAAAATTTTTGCCGGCAGATACCATGCTCAAGGCACTGCGCCTACCGAAACGAACGGAAGCAGAAGGCGTGCGTGATCGCGCGATTCTGGAGTTGTTTTACGGCGCTGGCTTGCGCCGGCAGGAATTGGTTGATCTTGACGTTGAAGCACTTGATTTTTCAAATTTGCAGATACGTGTATTGGGCAAACGCGCGAAGGAACGTATTGCGCCGATGGGCCGCGCCGTAAGATTGGCGCTGTTGGAATGGCTGCGCGTGCGAGAGTCCATAAAACAAGCAGCGGATGAAAAAGCGCTTTTTCTCAATCAGCGCGGTGAACGCATGTCAGCAATGCAGGTTTACCAAACTGTGCGGCGTTATCTCACCCAAGTTGCCGGTGGCGACAAGGCGCATCCGCATGTGCTGCGGCACAGCTTTGCGACGCATTTGCTCGAGGAAGGGGCGGATTTGATGGCGGTGAAAGAATTGTTGGGGCACAGCAGTCTGAACACGACGCAAGTGTACACACACGTGACGGCAGAACGCTTGAAAAAAGTCTATCGATTGGCGCATCCGCGCGCCGAGACGGCGAACGTATCTGAGCTAACCGTGACCACGCCGCATCAGGCTGTGACAAACGACAGCAGCGGCAAAACTCTTTCCCCAAAAAAGTCGTCTTAACTTGTGATTGAGCGAAACATCCCAATTATTTAATGTAAGGAGGTTTATCGGAATTCTTGAAATGTGCTGTTTTTGCCTGCACTCACCCTTCAACAGGATGACAGGACAGATCAATCAATCCATCCTTGGAGGTTTGTATTCTCCTCGAACCCCTATTTTTAAGGAGGCAGCAATGAAACTCCACATCACGGCCCGCCATTTTACCGCGCCTGAACCGCTGAAAGCATTTGCCCGGCAGGAGGTCGCCCGATTGGAGAAGTACTATGACGGCATCATCGAAGGAGAAGTGATTCTTTCGTGGGAGAAACAAACACAGGTGGCTGAAGTCTTGCTGAAAGTTTATGGTCAACGATTGGCGGCCACGGAGAAGAGCGAGAATATCCGAAAATCAATTACCCTTGCAGTCGACAAGCTTGAGCGGCAGGTAAAGAAATACAAGGAACGCCTGCACAAGCGCGGCAATGGCAAGGCAGAACGGGAATTCGACGTGCGAAGAGTCGCGGCGATGTAAAACCGATTGTGGCATGAAAGCTGCTCGATCTCCGAGCAGCTTTCATGTTTTTCAAGCGTAGCAAGGGGATTTCTTAAAGAAACCCGTGAAAAGCATATCTCTTTTCAATCATCTGATTTGGGCGCAGGAGTAGAGCGATGGAAAATCTCACCGTCGGAACCCTTTACAACGAAACACACACACGCTTATTGCTCGAGATCGTCAACGGCACCTACAGTTTTCGGCGCGTCGTCAAGGATGCCGATTTACACCGTCCCGGCCTGGCGCTTTCCGGGTTCACCAAAGTTTTTACCTATGATCGCGTGCAAATTCTCGGCAATACGGAACTGCGCTATTTGGATGAGATGACGCCCCACGAGCGCATGAAAACTCTCAAACCGGTATTGAATTTCGATATCCCGTGTCTCATCGTCACCGATGATAACCGCCCGCATCACGAGCTGGTGGAGTTGGCGAACAAGCGCGGCATTACGATTTTTCGCACCTCGCTCAAAACTACCAAGTTGACGCATCTGTTGGGCGAATATCTTGATGAAAAGTTCGCGCCCAAGATTACAGTACACGGCTCGCTCGTTGACGTCTACGGCATCGGCGTGCTCTTCACCGGGCGCAGCGGCATCGGCAAAAGCGAAATCGCGCTGGATCTTGTCGAACGCGGCCATCGCCTGGTCGCCGATGACGTCGTGCAAATCAGCCGCAAAGCCGCCGGAATTCTGATTGGGCAAGGCACGGAGTTGTTGCAGCATCACATGGAAATTCGCGGTCTCGGCATTATTGACGTGCGCAGCATTTTCGGCATCCGCTCGATCCGTGCGCAGAAGCGCATAGAGGTTGAAGTGCATCTGGAAGAGTGGGATAGCAAGGAAGATTACGAACGTATCGGCATTGATGAACAAAAGACTACCATTTTGGAGGTCGAGATGCCGTATGTCAAATTGCCGATTTTTCCCGGAAAAAACATCACAGTGATAGCGGAAGTGATTGCGCTCAATCAGTTGCTTAAAATCGCCGGTCATCACATGGCGCGTGAATTCAACGAAAAGCTCGTGCGCAAGATTCAGGAACGGTCGGAGGATCATATCGAGCTGGAAAAATATCTGCAACGCGATTTTGAGTAAAAATTATCCCACTTGCTTTTTAAGCTTTGATTATTTAGATTCTCCGCGATTTAAAGCCGCCAAGCTGAGTTGCCCGGAGTCAAGAGGAAAAAAGCGTAGAAGAGTTTGCGCATTGCACTTCAATCTCCCCCGTCTTGCTGGTCGCTTCTCTACAAGCGACAACTCTTCAGAAGGATCGTGGTTATCCTTGACATCACCTCGCTTGAGAAAAATTTCTGCTGAAGGGCGACTGCTCCGCCAGTAGCGGCTTACGCACACATGGTTCGGACATACGCCGTTTTGTAAGGCGAGCCGCTTTGCCAAGCCCTGTGGCTTGATCGTACAATCGGGGCGTCGTGTGCTGACGGGTTGAAAAAATATACTTGCATCGGTTGCAAGTCAAAATATCAGGCACTTTTCACACATATTAACTTTTAGGAGGTAATTTTTATGAAGGCCAAGACTCTTTTGAGTTCTCTCGGCATCGTAATGTTGCTGTTTGTGATGGGCTGTAAAGAACCGCCCACACAGCTTTTGGCGGACGCAGATGCGGCCATGCAGGCGGCGCAAACCGCCGAGGCGAATCGCTACGCCACGGATCTATTCAATGCCGCAAAAGATTCTTTGAGTGCCGCGCAAGCTGAGGTGGAACAACAAAATTCCAAGTTCGCGCTGATGCGCAACTATGACCGCGCTGCCGCCCTGTTGAACTCGGCCGTTGCCGCATTCAACTCAGCAAAAGACGCCGCCGCGACCAACAAGGAAACGGTAAAGGCGGAAGCGGAAACCTTGATTGCCCAAGTAACGACCAAGATCGAAGACGCCAAAAAATTGATGGCCAAGGCGCCCAAGGGCAAAGAGGGCAAAGCTGCTCTTGAATTGATCCAGGGCGACATCAATGCCGTGGAATCCGGTTTGAGCGAAGCGCAAACCGCGCTGACCGGCGGTGATTTTCTGACGGCCCGCGACAAAGTGCAGGCCGCGGCCAGCAAAATCGACTCCGTGATCGGCGAATTGGAAAACGCAATCGGTAAAAAAATGGGTGCACGCAGCTAACAGATTGTCTCGGCCAATTCCCCATTTCTGCCTCGACCGGCGATTGTCTTTGACCTCAAGCAGGTACAAGATTTCATCGCCGGCCGAGGTTTTCTATTTGTAATGCGTATCCTCCCGTATGACTTTCCGAATCATTCACCGCTCACTTCACGAGAAACTCAGGATGAGAAACCATAACGCGCTCCAACGAATGCGTTTGTTGGTCAACAACATCAGACCGTCGTTGCTGCGCACCATCGAAACGCTGCGAGCCGGGAGCCGAAAGTGGTTGAACGCTTGCAAGACTTATCTGAAAGAGACTTACCCGCCGCTAAAATCTTGGTTCGAAACGCGACGGCGCAGAAGCCGTGAAGTTTGGCATTCTCTCAGTAAAGTGATACCGCTGACGCGGCTGTCCTTGAGGGATAAGCGGATTGTGGCGGGAATGCTTGCCTCGGGATTTCTCATGGTTGCCATTGTCGTCGTTGTTCGTTTGAAGTCGCCCGTGCCCACGGCAATTTATGAACAAGCGCGGCTGGCCGTGAGTGAAGCGCGGCATCGCGAAGCCGCGAGTTATGCGCCGGAGGTGATGCAACAAGCAGAGTATTACCTGGAACAAGCGCGCGCCGCCTGGCAAACCGAAAATCGCAAATGGTTTTGGAGCCGGGATTTTCAAGCGACGCATCAGTTTGCAGAAAGCGCCAAGCTTTGCGCACGTATTGCCGGCACCCTGGCGGTGGCGCGGCGCGATTCGCTGGAGTTGCTGACAACGTTCGGCATCGCACGCTTGCAACAAACCGTGGAAGACTTTCGCAATCAGGCGAAACGCATCCCGGTCAATAAAGCGCTTTGGCAAAAATTTGTCGCCAGCGAGTTGATTGTCATTGAAAGCAAGTTTGCGCATTGGCGGCGGGATTATCTTACTGCGAAGGAAAAATTGCAAACTGCCGAACCGCTGGTGAACGGTGCATGGAGCAGCACGAAAGCGACTTTGGAAGCCTATCTGCGCCAGATACCGGTATGGCAACGCTGGGCCAATGAAACCATTGCATGGTCTGCTGCGAGCGACAGCGTCGCAATTATTGTTGATAAAATGGCGCATCGCTGCTTTGTTTATATTGACGGCCAATTGCGCGCAGAATATCCTGTTGAGCTTGGCCCGGGCTGGCTCGGCCACAAACGCCAGCGCGGGGACAACGCCACGCCCGAAGGGCGCTATCGCGTGATCAAGAAAAAAGCCGGCAAACAAACAATCTATTATAAGGCGCTGCAAATTGATTATCCCAATCTCGAAGATCGCCAACGCTTTGGTGATGCCCTGAAAAGAGGGGAATTGCCTCGTTTCGCCTCGATCGGCGGACTGATTGAAGTCCATGGCGAGGGCGGCAAAGGGGTGAATTGGACGGCCGGGTGCGTCGCGCTGGAAAATCGTTATATGGATGAAATCTATGAATGGGCAGAGGTCGGAACGCCGGTCACCATCGTGGGATCGCTCAAAGGCTTGCCCTCGAACGGCCATACCCAAAGCGGAGAGTAGCGCGATTTGAGGAAGTAGCTGGTATAACACGTTGTTGTCACAATTGCTGTATTGTTTTCTAGTTTCGGTTGAATTATCTTTTTACACCACCTGCGATCAGGACGATCCTTCAAGTTGAAAGCTATGACCAACAACCATGACAACTTCTATGCACGCTTCGCAGAACACGGCTGAAGAAAACAATAGCGGCCCAAACCCTCGCGCCAATCCGGCGCCAACGAAGGCGGATGCGGCTCCAGTGGTTGTTGCGGACTCGCCGGTGCCGCCGGAACAAGCGCCCTCGCCGGCCTCGTCGCTGCATGTGATTCTTTATGGCTTGATTACAGGATTTGTCCTCACAATCATTATTCTATTTGCCGCGCCGATATTACGAGAATGGGTGTTTGCCATTTTGCCGGAGTCACAGTTTTCATTGGAAACACGCTCGATGGATATCGCGCAACTCAAACGCGAAGTCCAGCAAGCGGAAAAACGCCTGAGCAGTCTTCAGAAAAAAATGAATGCGCTGATTCCGCGCCAGCCTTATCTCATCGTCAACTCTTCCGGCAATCGCATTTATGTGATGTCCGGAAACAAATTAATTCACGAAGGCTTGTGCTCCACCGGCAGCTACGTCTTGCTGAAAGCGCAAGATGACCGCCAATGGATTTTCTCGACCCCACGCGGCATGTTTCGCATTCAGGGCAAGATCAAAAATCCGGTCTGGCGTATGCCGGATTGGGCCTTCATTGAAGAAGGGCGGCCTGTGCCTCCGCCCAACTCGCCGGAGCGTTTTGAGGCGGGCGTGCTGGGCGATTATGCCCTGTCTTTCGGCAACGGTTATTTGGTGCATGGCACACTTTATCAACGCCTGCTTGGTATGCCGGTCACCCATGGCTGCGTGCGTTTAGGCGACGAGGATCTGCGCATCGTTTATCAAAATTTGGAACTGGGATCAAAAGTTTTCATCTACTGAATTTCGGAGACTAGCGCAGCCCTGTGAGCATCTTCGTGAAAAAAATCGGCAATGTTCTCGCCAAACCGTTCATGCCTTATGTGCGTCTGCTGGCCGGTAATCGCAAGCGGCAAATTCTTTTTTTGCTTTTTTTGCTACCCCTCCCACTCGCGCTGTTTGTTCTTGCCGTCGCTTTGCCGGTACGGCAGCATACCTTTGAAGAATCGCCAGCTCCCGCGGTGACCGCCGATACCACCCATCATGCCCGATTCAAGGAACCGGAAGACGAAGCCGAGAAACAGGCGCTGGCGCAACGGCGATTTGCGCTCGATATCGAAGAAGCGTTTTGGAAAGCCCGGCAGCAAATGAGCCGGGGGGATTCCATCGGTCTTGTTATCAATTTAACGGATAGTCTTGCGACGTTAGAAGTCAAGGGGGTTCCGATGCGGAAGTGTCAAATCATTCGTTACGAGATGAGCCGCGCCTTGGATCACCTGCGCAGCAAAGGACGTCTCCGCTTTTGGCTCGCCAGCCCCTTTGTTTTACAACGTGAGTTTGCCACGCTTCCGAAAGCACCGATTCGCGTGATCGAAGCGCCTAAAGACACGATCGAAGCGGAACAGCGCAAAACTGAGATTTCACTCGAAGAGCGCGACGTACATTTCACGTGGGAATTTGACCGTAACCTTACGATCGTTGTGGAGCAGGAGCAAACACCATCATGGGAAGGGCGTCTACAAAAACTCTGGTATGACACACAACGCACTTGGAACACGGCGCGCGCCGCGGTTGATTCGCTGTCGCACAAAACCCTGCCCCAGCACCAGTTTTGGATTGCACTAGAGCTGAATCGCGACGATGCCAAAGCCATTTATCGCGCCCTTCCCCAAAATGCGATGTTAGCGCTGCATTTGTGAAATCAATCCCTCCCGGCGCGCATCCCAATTCACCGCCCCGCAACTGGAAGCAAAATCGATAGCCCACGATTGCTGCAATAGCTTTCCTCCGAAACCTCACCGGCATTCCCAGCCATCCGGTTAAATGTGTATTGCCCGGCGTTCTTTTTTTATTATCTTGTGGCAGTTCCGAACGCCGCCGGATTTCGTTTCCGGTGGAATGAACGGGTATATGAGCATAGAAACGCATTCAACCATTAACTTGGATGAAACTTGGCTTCGTCATCGTTTTATTCGCCGCGCAACTCACAACTCCGCCGCCCGAATTTTTTCTTCACACGTTTGCAGTACCTGTCTGGTGATTGGGATGTTGATCAACGCATGCCTTCCAATCTGCTCAACTCGTTGATTGAATACACCACGATCGAGGTCAATCCCCGCGAAAAGATCGTTCCGCTCGCCGATCCGGAAATGCTGCATGCGCCATTTTGTTATCTCTCCGGCCATAAGCTCGTGCAATTCACACAACGGGAAGCTGTTCATTTTGAAAAGTATGTGCGTCATGGCGGCTTCGTCTTCGTCGACGATTGCAATCATGATATCGACGGTTTGTTTGCGCAATCTTTTGAAGCACAAATGGCGAAGCTTTTTGGCAAAGAGGCTCTGCAAAAAATACCGAATGATCATGAACTCTATCATGCGTTTTTTGATTTTGATAAAGGCCCGCCAACCACCTCATTCGAGTTGAACGGCTGGGGCGATGATCTTGTACACGATTATCTTAAGGCCGTCACGATCGACGGGAAAATCGCAGTATTGTACAGCAACAAAGACTATGGCTGTGAATGGGATTATGATTTTCGCAACAAGCGCTGGCTGGCGGAAGATAACACGAAATTCGGCGTGAATATTGTGATGTATGCGATGTCTGCTTGACGTGCTTATGGCGAAGGATATATGCCCGTAGAAATCTTGACAAAGAGCCTCATCGCCGGCCTGCTGGCGAGCCTGGCCTGCGGCTTGGGCGCGTTGCCCTTGTTGCTCAAGCATTTTGATTTACAGAAGCACACCGGTCTCGGTTACGGCTTTGCCGGCGGCTTGATGCTTGCCGCTTCGGTTTACAATCTCATTCTGCCCGGCTTGCAAATGGCGCAGCCGGAGATGAGTCTGTCAAAAGTTTTGCCCGTGCTCGCCGGTATCCTGCTCGGATCGATATTTTTGTGGAGTTCGAATCGCTATTTAAGTGAAGAACGCCTGAGTCAGGCTTCGTGGAAACGCTGGGGCGGGCGCACAGAAATTCTCATTTTTCTCGCGATGAGCATACATAGCATTCCGGAAGGAGTTGCGGTGGGCGTGGGGTATGCTTCGGAAGAACTTTATTCGACCCGTCTGGGTTCATACATCGCACTCGCCATCGGCATTCACAATATTCCAGAAGGCTTGGCGGTGGCATTGCCCATGCGTGCCGCGGGCGCAAGTATCATGCGTTGTTTCTGGGCTGCTGTGCTAACAAGTCTGCCGCAACCGATCGCGGCGCTGCCGGCTGGCATGGCCTCCTGGTTTTTTCAGCCGCTGATGCCCGTGCTCATGGGGTTCGCTGCGGGCGCCATGATGTTTCTCATCCTGCTCGAAATTATTCCTGACGCCCTGCACGACGAAAGGCCGGCAAGAATTGCCTGGGCATTTACATATGGGTTTTGCTTGATGCTGCTTGTGCAAGTTTTGTTGTAACTCGTCCAAGTATTGCAACTCAAATCATTACCGCATCTCCTTCTTCCCGCCTTTATTTCTGCTCCACGATGGTCAAAGATTTGCATCTGTAGAACCGGGTAATTTGAGATTCGTTCCGGGCATTTTAGCCCGCCCGCTTATCCTTCAAGTTTATTTATAAGTTGTGTCTTTGCCGGCTTTACTCGCAAAAATGAATTGACTGGCCGGCCTGGCACACAATTTCATTTTTGCATTTAGCTGCTCCAGGTCAATACGATTGCTCACAGAGCCGCTTATCGCTCGATTCGAAAAAATGTCTGCGTGTCCAGCCTGGATTGAAAAGTAAAATGTGTTTTCACGCGATTGCTGTGAGCCTGCTTTGGCTTGGTCCAACCGTTTCTGTGCTTGCCCAAAATAATCCAGCGCAATTTTCATGGTTTGTGACGGCTCAGGCTTTTGCCGCTCAGTTTCATGCAGATCTTGGTTATGAAGCAGGAAGGGGCGCAACTCTGGCATTGGGACGCTCACTTGCAAATGATCGACTGGCCTTTGTGCTTGGCGCCTCTCATGCGCGTCTGACAAAGCTTTTGGTGTTGATCGACGGCGAGCACGAAACGGGCGCAGCCGGATATCAAGTTTTTATTGCCGCGCGTGCGGCGCTGCAACCAACGAGGGTTTTGCCCGTGAGGGTTTTTGTTGATCTCCAGGCCGGCTCGCTGCATTTGCGCCCGAACGCCTTTCGTTTTACGGCGGGCGTCTTGGGTGAAATCACAATGCATCCGCCGCATGAAAACAAATTTACGCCGGCTTGGGGCGCGGGCCTGCAATGGCGTTTGAGCTCACGCTTTTCAGTCTTAGCGCAGGTGAAGCAACATTTCGTCAGAAGCGCGCTTGCTGAATTGGAGGGCAATTCGAGGCGTCAGGCATGGCGGCCATTTTCCCAGTGGGGGGCAGGGGCATCGGTGGAATTTTGAAGGCATGACTC
Organism: uncultured Cytophagia bacterium; assembly: GCA_964457925.1. Classification (GTDB taxonomy): domain Bacteria; phylum Zhuqueibacterota; class Zhuqueibacteria; order Zhuqueibacterales; family Zhuqueibacteraceae; genus Coneutiohabitans. The sequence goes on along the minus strand of CAYWGH010000006.1, from coordinate 123,989 downwards.
TTGATCGAAACGCGACGGTACTCGGGTGTTTATGAATCTGTTTTTGCGCATACATAAATTTTTCAGACGTGGCGCATATTGCGCTCTGCTCATGACGCTGGGACTCCATCTTATAGCGCAGGCGCAAACCGCCGTCTTGAAGGATAAAGAAACACCTTTATATGAAATGCCAAGCATAACGAGCCGCACCCTTGCCGTACTTGTGGCGGGCGATACGGTGCGCGTTTTGCAGAATCGTGGTTTGTGGATTCAACTCACGAGCCGGGATGAGCGCAAAGGCTGGATATACTTGGGCAAGAATCCGGAGCTGAATCGCAAACCCAAGCGCCCGGCCACGTTGTGGGCGCCTGAGCCATTGCCGCCCGGCGGCGTCTCGTTCCACCTCGGCGCTTTCAGCAGCGCGTTTACTTATGTGGGAAAGATTTCGTATCGCAATCTGCCGCGGATGGATATTGAAACTACATTACAATACGCTACCAGTAAAGTCGCATCGTTTTATCTATTGTATGGCAATGTGAGATATATCAAACCGATCAAGCCGCGCTATGATGGCTGGTTGACGGCGGGCGCGGGTGTAATCAATACCGTGCCGCTGAGCGCGGCGAACAATGATGCGCGTTCAAACATGGTTATCAATTATGGCCTGGGCGTGCAACGTCATTTGCGCGGTAATAATTGGCTGCGTGCAGATTTACGCCAATTTAATGCGTTTGCCAATCAGGGTTTGGTTAATTTTGTGGAATTCACGGTGGGCATCACCATCGGCGTTGATTGGTCAAAAATCTAATTTTTCTACTTGTATGCCGCCTCCGTGATCTGCACTAACCTTTTCTTGCAGCAGGGAAAACGAATGAACGGAAGAAAAAACTTTCAACTTTCTTTAATCTTGATGTTGCTCGGCATGACTACGAGCTTTAGTCAGACGCGGCCACAATTCGTGCATGAAATCGCGCCCTATGTCGGGTTCTATGCTCCCGATCGTTTTGAAACATCATTTAATGCCGGGGTACGTTATTTTTATAGCATTGATCGCCGTTTTGGCGTGGGCGCCGTTTTGGGGTTCGCCCGCGCCAAACAGGAATTTCTCAAGCGGCAATTGGGCGGCGCCGCCTTGGTGGCCGGTTCGGATCGCGTGGTATTTCATGGCGCGCGCGCGGTTCAATATTTCCCCAGCGGCAAAGTCGAACCGTATCTCGCATTTCATCTCGGGTTGACGCGATTCTATGGCGAGAACAGCCTTACCTATGGATTTGGCGCGGGCACGAAGGTCGCCCTCAATCAAAAATTTTCTTTCAGGTACGAATTTTTTACCTACCTCTTCAGCAATGGCCGCGATGCTGCGGCATGGACCAACAAGAACATTGAAGTCGCGTTCATGCTCGGTTACCATTTGTGATGAGATCAATGAGTTCAGCCACGTTTCTACCGTGGCTGAACTTCTCACGAGAAAAATCATCCCCGCTGAATCAATATCCTGCCCGACTTTGCGTTGACTTCAACCTCCAATTGCTCGCCATTCGAGGCGAAACGGCGATTCTCTTCCAGGAGATCTTCGTACACATGGATTTGACGCAACGGCACTATCGCTCGCTGATCTACACTACTGTTGTTGATGACGACCACCATATGTTGATGTTCAAACGATCGTGAGAATGCCAGCAGATCGCGTGCATTATCCGCCAGCAGTGTATGATAATCGCCGACCTGCAATGCCGGATGGGCGTGACGCACGCGAATCAACTTGCGATAATGCTCAAAAGTATCGTAATCGAATGCAACCGATTCGGGCCGTGCGCGCTGTTCACCGTTTGGCAAATGGCGCGCCTCCGCGTAGTCCAACTCCTCCCACACCATCGGCTTGCGGCAACTGGGATCATTTGCGCCCCACATGCCGGCCTCAGTGCCATAATAAATCATCGGCGCGCCGAGATATGTCATTTGAAACAACGCGAGCAGCTTTTGCACTTGGCGTTCTGCCGCATTCGGCTTGCGTGCATCATAATCGGTGCCGTTGCCGCACGACCATTTGTAATAGTCCATCCAGTCGCGCATTGATTTTTTGTCGCGATTGATAATGCGCGAAACGAAACGATCGGTGTCATGGCTGTCGAGCAGATTTTGCATGACATATGCCACGTCGGGCGAAAACGCCTCGCGCAACTCGCGCAAGCGCCGGTCAAATTCGCCTGCCGGAATGCGCGCGCGTTCATTCATAAAATATTCCGAACAGGCAAAGGTGAAGTTGTAATTCATCACGGCGTCGAATTCATCGCCTTGCAAGTACGGCTGCAGCTCTGCAATGGGATCGATCAATTCGCCTGTGAGATAAGCCTCCGGATTGAGGCTTTTCACGTGCGCGCGCCATTGTTTCCAGAACTGATGATGCACGCAAGCCGCGACATCGAGCCGCCAGCCGTCAATGCCGTCGCCGGGATCGCCGTCGTTATTGGGATCCATCCAGCGCTTGGTGATGGCGAAAATATAGTCGCGCGGTCCGGCGACGATGCCGTTTTCATCCTGCCGCCATTCCGGCAATTCCTTCAACGACCACCAGCCCTGATATGTGAAGCCCTCGCCGGTTTTCGCATTTGGCCATGAGAGAATCTTAAACCAATCGCGATAGCGCGACGCTTGCTGGCGTTGCACCACGTCGCGAAAGGCCCAGTGATTCAACCCGACGTGATTGAACACGCCGTCAAAAATGATGCGCATGCCGCGGCGATGCACTTCGTTGATCAAATGGAGCATCAAGCGATCTGCGGACGTCCATTTCCAAGTTGTGGGATCGTGGCCGGTTTCGCTCGCAATGATCTTGCGGTCCCATTCCGGATCCGGGCCAAAATTGGGGTCAATGTGATGGTAGGTGGCGGCATCATATTTATGCAAGGAAGGCGATTCAAAGACCGGAGTCAAATAGATCGCATTAATACCGAGTTTTTGCAAGTAATCGAGTTTATCGAGTATGCCCTGCAAATCGCCGCCATAACGCCGGCGTTGCAAATTGAACCAAATGTCCCTCCCGTTTTCACGTTCGTAAGGTTGCAGCTCATACCAATCTGACGTCCAGGGATGAATTTGCCACGGCGAAGAGGTGTCATGCGGAAATGCCCCGGCAATATCTCTTACCGTTGGATCATTCTTGGGATCGCCATTGCGAAACCGTTCGGGAAAAATTTGATACCAAACCGCGCGTCTTGCCCATTCCGGCGCAGAGAGAGTGTTGCTTTTCACGAGAAATTCCTTTCATTGACCAGTGTTGCACGGCATGCAAAGAAAGGCCGAATATAACAAAGCTGTCACAGCATTTCAAATGGAAAGGAGACAATTTTGTTGCTACCAGCACGTGCCTTATTCAGAATTTCAATTACTGGCGCGCTGATGTTGCTCTGTTGCCATTCGCTTTTGGCGCAAACAGTGACCGTGGTTGAAAAATACCAGGCTATTACCAATCAAATTGTAACGAATGCTTTGCGTGAGGGGCAGGCGTTTGCGCTGTTGACTGAGTTGACGGAAGTCGGTCCCCGCCTCAGCGGTTCGCCGCAAGCTGCGGCTGCCGTTGAGCTGACTCGTCAAATGATGGAGCGTCTTGAGTTTGAAAACGTTCATTTGCAAACCGTGGTTGTGCCGCGTTGGATTCGCGGCCCGGTGGAAGAAGCCGCAATCCTTAACTCTGCCAGCGTGGGCACAACACCGTTGACGGTTTGTGCACTCGGCAGCAGCATTGCAACGCCCGAGATGGGCATCACAGCAGAAGTGATCGAGGTAAAATCGTTTGACGAGCTGAAGGCATTGGGCAAGAAGGCGGCCGGCAAAATCGTCTTCTTCAACCGGTCTTTGGATGTTACAAAATTAAACACGTTTGAAGCTTATGGCGGGGCCGTTGAGCAACGCGGCCGCGGCGCTATCGAAGCAGCCAAAGCCGGCGGCGTGGCGGCGCTGGTGCGTTCCATGACCACGGCGCTCGATGATGTTCCGCATACAGGGAATATGGGTTATGAAGCTGGTGTGTCCCAAATTCCTGCCGCCGCGATCAGCACGCTCGACGCCGAGCTTCTGAGCCGGTTGATTGCGCACGAGAAAAAAGTCACCGTGCGGCTCAAACTCACCTGTCAGACGTTGCCCGATGTGCCGTCTGCGAACGTGATGGGCGAGTTGCGCGGCTTGGAAAAACCTGACGAAATCATTGTGCTTGGCGGGCATCTGGATAGCTGGGATAAAGGCACAGGAGCACATGATGACGCGGCCGGTTGTGTGCAAGCAATTGAAGCCGTTCGTTTGCTCAAGCAGCTTGGCTTCAAACCGAAACGCACGATTCGCGCGGTGATGTTTATGAATGAAGAAAATGGTTTGCGCGGCGGACGGGAGTATGCGCGCGCGGCGGCGGAAATGAAGGTTAGGCATGTAGCCGCGATTGAATCCGATCGCGGCGGCTTTGCGCCGCGCGGATTTTCCATTGATGCGGATTCAAGCACGACGCAGAAGATTTTTTCCTGGCAGCAGGCGTTTGCAGCGATCGGCGCCGACCGTTTTACCCGTGGCGGCAGCGGCGCGGATATTTCACCATTGGTGCAGCAGGGCGTGCCAGGTTTGGGCCTGGTGCCGGAGTCGCAGCGTTATTTTGATTATCATCATTCTGATAAGGACACGATTGACAAAGTCAATGCGCGCGAATTGCAGCTTGGCGCTGCGGTCATGGCGATGATGGCTTATTTTCTATCGGAAGAGCTTTAGCGGCAAGTAATCAGGTTTGCGCGGGTTCCGCACGTTTTTTGACATCTTGCGCGGAAATAATATTGCCTTGTCCGATACCTGGGCATTTCAAACTTTCCCAATCCCATGCCAGTTGGCTGACGAGGATATGCGGCCAAAAGGGATAACTGCGGCATTGATCCGGCCGCGCTTCATAGACGGTACACTTCATTTCGTTGCCAAGAAAAATGCAGCCCCCCGCCTGATTATCCAGCAGGCTGTATTTGCCGTGCACGCGGCGCAGAAAGCGTTTGCGAAACTGCGGCGTCGGCATGCGCAGGAACGTTGCGAGGCGATGCACGTCCTCGCCGTTCACAAACACGTCGCCTTTCTGGCTGCAACACGCGCCGCAATTCGGCTGGCATTGGAAGCGCAAGCCGTCTTTGTAAAATTCGTCTGCCACAAAAGATCCGGTGTAAAAATTAGGGATGATTGGCGGGATGTTCTTCATCCGCCAATCATCCCCCATGCAATGGTTTTGTTATTTCTCCGGTCCGAGCATCTTCTCCGGCCTGACGATTTCATCAAATTTCTCAGCCGTCAAGATGCCCAACTCCACCGCCACTTCGCGCAGCGTCTTGTTCTCGTGATGCGCCTTCTTCGCAATTTTTGCGGCATTGTCGTAACCGATGTGCGGATTCAATGCCGTTACCAGCATGAGAGAATTCTCGAGATGCTTTTTGAGGTTGCGTTCAATCGGCGTGATGCCGGCGGCACAATGCTCCTCGAAGCTTTCACACGCATCTGCCAACAGGCGGACGGACTGCAAGAGGTTATAAATAATTACCGGTTTGAAGACATTCAATTCGAAGTTGCCCGAAGCGCCGCCGATGTTGATGGTCACGTCGTTGCCGATCACCTGTGCGGCCACCATCGTCATGGCCTCGGATTGCGTGGGATTTACTTTGCCCGGCATGATCGAACTGCCCGGCTCATTTTCCGGAATGCTGATTTCGCCGATGCCGCTGCGCGGGCCGGAAGCCAGCCAGCGAATGTCATTGGCGATTTTCATCAACGAACAGGCAATCGTTTTGAGCGCGCCGCTCGCCATCACCAACGCATCATGAGTTGCCAGAGCTTCGAATTTGTTGGCTGCGCTCACGAACGGATAGCCGGTCAATTCTGCAATCTTTGCCGCGGATTTCACCGCAAATTGCGGATGTGTGTTCAGGCCGGTGCCCACGGCCGTGCCGCCCAGCGCCAACTCATACAGATCCGGTAGGATTTTTTGGAGACGATTGAGGCCTTGATCGAGCTGGCGCACATAGCCTGAGAACTCCTGGCCGAGCGTGAGCGGCACGGCATCCATCAAATGGGTGCGTCCGATTTTAATGACGTCTTTAAAGTCTTTTGATTTTTTCGCCAGCGTGTCCCGCAGCTTGGTCAGCATCGGAATCAAGCGGCGATGAATTTCATGCACGGCCGCCATGTGCATCGCCGTGGGAAACGTGTCATTCGACGATTGCGCTTTGTTCACGTCGTCATTCGGATGAATCGGTTTTTTGCTGCCCATCCTGCCGCCGCTGATTTCGATGGCACGATTTGAAATGACTTCGTTGACATTCATATTGGTCTGCGTGCCGCTGCCGGTTTGCCAGACCACCAGCGGAAAATGATCGTCAAGTTTGCCGGCAATGACTTCTTCCGCCGCTTGCACGATCAATTTGGTTTTGTCTGCGGGCAAAAGCCCGAGTTCCTGATTCACCAACGCGGCGGCTTTTTTGAGAATGCCAAAAGCCCAAATCAGCTCGCGCGGCATGCGCTCGCTGCCGATCTTGAAATGAATGAGTGAACGCGCGGTTTGCGCGCCATAGTAACGGTCGCTGGGAACCTGAATCTCGCCCATGCTGTCGGTTTCAATGCGGAAGTCCATAACTTCCTCCTTTCACATAGAGAACGAATTTTCATCACATATGACTCTTGACGCAGCCAATATAATCAGAAAAATGTTTGGGAAACAAGGAGGTTTTCACGGACACACAGGGGTTGCGCGCCAGTTTTTTCTTTTGTATGTTGGCTCAAATTTCCGGATGAACTTACGAGGAAACGATGGCCTACGAACCCGTCATTGGTCTGGAGGTTCACGCGCAGCTTTCGACTGAGTCCAAAATTTTTTCCTCCGCCAGCACAAAATTTGGCGCCGCCCCCAATTCACAAGTCTCGCCGATTTGCGCCGGCTTGCCCGGCGTTCTGCCGGTGTTGAACCGCAAGGCCGTCGAGTTTGCCATTAAAATGGGGCTGGCAACCAACTGCACAATTGCGCCGTTTTCACTGTTTGCGCGTAAGCATTATTTTTATCCCGACCTGCCCAAGGGTTATCAAATTTCGCAGTATGAAGAGCCGTTGTGCGAACACGGCTGGCTCGATCTTGAACTCGAAAACGGTACGCACAAGCGCGTGCGCCTCGTTCGCATTCATCTCGAAGAAGACGCCGGTAAATCCATTCATGCGGAAGAGTTTGTTGCCGAAAACGAGACGCTCATCGATCTCAACCGTTGCGGCATACCGTTGATTGAAATCGTCAGCGGGCCGGATATCGCTTCGCCGCGCGAGGCGAGTCTTTATCTCGCGAGCATGCAACAACTCGTGCGCTATCTCGGCATTTGCGACGGCAATATGGAGGAAGGCAGTTTGCGCTGCGATGCCAATGTTTCCGTGCGGCCGGCCGGCCAAAAGGAATTCGGAACGAAAATTGAAATCAAGAATATGAACTCGATGCGTCATGTCGAGCGCGCGCTTGAGTATGAAATTCGACGCCAAATCGAGATTCTGGAACGTGGCGGAACCGTCGAACAAGAAACGCGGCTGTGGGATGCCAACAACGGGGTGACGATATCCATGCGCTCAAAAGAGTTTGAGCACGATTATCGCTATTTCCCCGAGCCGGACCTGACACCGTTGCGCGTTGATGACGAATGGCGCAATCAGGTTCAGGCTGCTCTGCCGGAACTGCCGCAGGCGCGGCGCAATCGCTTTATGGAAGAGTATCGGCTCTCGCGTCCGCACGCCGTGGTGTTGACGGAAGAACGCGAGATTGCCGATTATTTTGAAACCGTTGCCCGCAACGTTGCCGAGGCGAAGCAAGCAGCCAATTGGGTGATGGGCGAAGTCTTGCGCGTTCTTGGCGACGAAAAAATTGGGATCAACCAGTTCAATTTGCCGCCGCAAGCGCTGGCTGAAATGATCACGCTCATCGAGCAGGGCTCGATCAATAACAAGATTGCCCGGGACGTCTTCGAGCAAATGCGGGTGACTGGAAAATCTGCGGCCGAGATAGTCAAGGAAAAGGGTCTGGAACAGGTGTCCGATGCCGGCGTGATTGAAAAAGCCGTTGCCGAGGTGTTGGCAGCCCATTCCGAGGAGGCCGCGCGCTATCGCGCAGGCGAGCAAAAAGTCTTCGGATTTCTTGTGGGACAGTTGATGAAGGCCACGCGCGGCAAAGTGAATCCGCAAATGGCGAATCAGGTGTTGCGGGAGAAGTTGAATAAATCGTAGCACACTGTTGCCATAGATCTTGGCGGACAGCTTTCTTTTGTCATTCAGTTTGCATACCCTTTAATGATAATCGTCGTCAAGATGTGAAACATGAAAAAGATCACCTCTTTCTTCACCCATCTTGTCTGTACGCGCTGCGACAGGACTTACGCGACGCAGGAACGTTGTGAACTGTGCTCCTGTGGCGCGCCGTTGTTTGCGCAGTATGATTTGGCTGCGGCGCGCGAACATTGGCCGAAGGCTTCTTTGCGCGATGCCGAAAGCAGTCTCTGGCGCTATGCACCCATGTTGCCAGTGCTCGATCATAACAACCGCGTCGGACTTGGTGAAGGCTGGACGCCGCTTTTGCCCGTCAAAAATCCGGCAGAGTCTTTCGGTTTAAAACATCTATGGATCAAAGACGAGTCGCCTAATCCGACGGCTTCGTTCAAAGCGCGCGGCATGTGTTTGGCAATTTCGCGCGCTAAAGAATTGGGTATTCATAAAGTGGCGGTGCCCTCGGCTGGCAATGCCGGCAGCGCAACGGCCGCCTATGCCGCCGCCGCCGGCATGACTGCTTATGTCTTCATGCCCAATGATGTGCCCAAAGCCTTTCAGCAGGAATGCGATTTCTACGGCGCCAAACTCGAATTAATCGAGGGCTTGATTACCGATTGCGCCAAGCGAGTGATCGCGGGTAAAGCGACAGAAGGCTGGTTTGATATTTCCACGCTCAAGGAACCCTACCGCGTTGAAGGCAAAAAAACGATGGGGTACGAGCTGGCTGAACAATTCGATTGGGAGTTGCCCGAGGTTATCATTTATCCCACCGGCGGCGGCACCGGCTTGATCGGCATGTGGAAAGCTTTTGACGAGATGCAGCAACTCGGCTGGATTGGGCCGCGCCGGCCGCGCATGGTTGCTGTACAATCCGACGGCTGTGCGCCCATCATTCGCGCGTTCGAGCAGGGTCTCGATCATGCGCCGGAATGGCAAAACGCCCATACTGTTGCGGCGGGCTTGCGCGTACCGCGAGCGGTTGGAGATTTTCTCATGCTGCGCGCCTTGCGCGAGAGTCACGGCACGGCTGTCGCTGTGGCCGAAGAATGTATCGCCGAAGTGACACGCCAATACACGCGTGCCACCGGAATCTTTTTGTGCCCCGAGGGCGCTGCCGCACTGGAAGCCGCGAAGCTGTTATCGGCTTCCGGCTGGATCAAGCCAGAGGAACACGTGGTTGTGTTCAACACCGGCTCAGGTTTGAAATACGCGGATGTGCTGCGCTAAACGTATAGCGTCGCGCCAGTTCTCTTAAGATTTTGTTCAAAATTTTTATGAACTTTAACCGCTGCTTCGTTGTTCAAAGAATGTCCGTAAATTCCCCTTTAAGTCAAATTGATGCCGGCCTGCATTGACGATAAACATTCACGCATCGGAGGACGCCATGCCTGCCTTCAGTCGTTACTCTCCACGCCGTAACTCCACGTTTGGAATCCTTGCATTGGTTACTGCCTTGTTGTTGACCACACTACTGGCGGCATGCGGCAGCAGCCGCTTGACCACTGAGCGCGCTTACGGCAAACTCAAGCCAAAAGAACAATTGCCCGATCGCGAGATACGCGAGATGCCGGAAAATCTGGTGATCAAAATTACAAATGTTGCAGATGCCGGCAAGAGTTATCGTAACTTTGTCGTGCTGTACGTGAATGGTCAGGAAATCGCGCCAGTCGAAAAACTCTCGAATTTCACCTCGACCTATACTTATCCGATGCGTCTGCAACATGGTGTTTATGATGTTAAAGCCGAATATCACGTTGTGGGCTTTTGGCGTGAACAGGTGTTTGATATTATAGTTGACGAACCGGTTAAGGTTTTGCCTGATCAACGCACGCTTCTGCAAATTAAGCTGGACAAAGATGACCGTGGCAGGCTGCGGCAAAATCCGTCACGATTTCAATTACGCTATGAACAACTGGCCGCCGCCCCTGCACCTGTCGTCTCAGAGAAGCGCGTCGCCGAACCAGCGCCCCGGCCTTTCATTATTGAACCGGCACCGGAGGTGATCGATTCAAGGCCGATCGTGACGCGTCCGGCGCCAAATGTTGTTGCGCCGGCGCAACCCGTGGTTCAACCTGCGCCGCAGCCGCTTGAAGCCGTGCCCTTGCCGGCGGATGCTGTCACCCTGCAAATCAATACTAGCCCCTCCGGCGCTGACGTGATCATTGATGATCGTTACTATGGTCAATCACCGGTAAAAATTGCGGTGAGCAGCGGGCAAAATCACATCCTGCAAATTTCGCGGGCCGGCTATCTTGAAGTGGTGAAAATTTTGAATGCCGCAGAGTTGCGTGAACAGCCGTTGATGCAATTATTGATCAAGCTTGAACCCGTGGAGACAAAAAATCAGAATTGATTCTTTTTAATAAATGGATTTGCTTCCAAAGCCGGCTCGGCGATTGCCCTGCCGGCTTTTGTTTTTAAGAAACCGTGACTCACATGATCACTTCGACTTGCGGCGGTAGAAGTTTATACATCACCGGCGTTACCAGACGCGCCAGCAATGTTGAGCTGATCAACCCTCCAATAATCACCCAGGCCAGCGGCGAGTAAAGCGAGGAGCCGCCCAGTGCAATCGGCAACAACCCACCGATCGCAGTGAGCGTCGTCAACAACACCGGCACAAAACGAATTTCCCCAGCTTGCTGCACGGCCTCGTCGATGCTCATGCCCTGCCCGCGCAGTTGATTGGTGAAATCGACCAGTAGAATCGAAGTCTTGACTTCGATGCCCACCAGCGCGATAAAGCCGATGATCGCGGTGAAGGACAGGCTGTTGCCCGTGAGAAAAAGCAACAGCAGCCCGCCGACGATTCCCAGCGGCACGACGGTGAGCACAATAAGCGTGCTCTTGAAGCCGCGAAACTCCAGCACCAGTGTTCCCAACACGCCAAAGATCGCAATCAAAATCGCTGTGCCCAAACCGCCAAAGCTTTCTTGCCGACTCTCGATTTCGCCTGCCGGCAGGAAGCGATAGCCTGCGGGCAGCTTATATTCTTCGAGCCTGGCGAGAATTGCCTTCGTGACCCTATCGGTATTGTATCCGCTTTGGACGTGCGCGGTCAGCAGCACCGTGCGCTCCTTGTTGTAATGATTGATGCGCGTGGGCGAGGTCTTGAATTCCAGGGCCGCAAGTTGGCGCAACGGAATCTGCGCACCGGTCACCGAGGCGACATGCAAATGATCGAGCGCGTCGAGCGAGGCATTGCGGACTTCAGCAAAGCGTCCACGATGGTTCGAGGGCGGCTTTAGAGAACTTGGAAGAGAGTCGGCGGCGCCGAAGTTTTGGCCGAGGTGGCCGTTCGCACCATTACGCAACGCCGTGACATTGATATCATACTCGTCGCCGTTTGCATCACGGAATTTGCCGGCACTCACACCATTAATGCTCGCGCGCACGGTGCGTTGCGCCTCGACCACGGGCACACCAAACATGCCCGCTTTATCGTGATCAATCTTCACCTGGATATCGGTTTTGGCGAGCCGCACCGGATTGTTGATGTAAATCGTGCCGGCGGTTGTTTTGAAAATCTGCTCGATCTCGGCTGCGATGGCTCTTAACGTATCCAGATCTTCGCCCAACAAACGAATGGCAATGGGCGCGTCGATGGGTGGCCCGTTTTCGAATTCCTTCAACTCAATTTTGGCATTGGGATATTGCGCCAGGCTTGCGCGCAGGTCGTCATAGAATTTTGCGGTTGCCACGGGATGATACTCTTGTACGGTCGCGAAGATCTCCGCGTAATTGCTCTTGGGGCTTTGGGGCGACACATTGTAGTAAATAAATGGATTACCCTTGCCGAGATTGGTGAAATAGCTTTTCACCTCCGGCCGTTGCGCCAGCTCACTCTCCACAAAGCGCGCCGCTCTCTCGGTTTCCTCCAGACTGCTGCCGTCCGGCGTTTCAATCGTCACCAAAAACTGCGGAATACCGGCTTTGGGGAACAAGCTGAAACCGATAATGGGTGTCAATGTCAAACTCGCGAAGAACAACGCGGCTGCGGCAGCGATTGTTTTTGCCGGATGCAGCAGCGACCAGCCCAGCAGTCGCTTATAGGTGAAATCGATGAAGCGCTTCATCCCCCTCAGAAAAACGTTGTCTTGTTCTTCATGCTCATCTTTGAGTGCGCGGCTTGCCAGGAACGGAATGATGGTTAGCGAAACCAGCAGAGAAGCGAGCACCGTGAGAATCACGGCCATCGGCAGGCTGCGAATATAATCGCCCGAGCCGCCCGGCAAAAACAACAGCGGCAGAAACGCAAAAATCAAAGTGGCGGTGCAACCCATGACGGCCACGCCGATTTGCTTGGTTGCTTCGACCGCAGCTTGCAAACGACTGTGACCCAGCCGCAAAAAGCGCGTGATATTTTCCGTTACCACGATCGAGTCATCGACCAGCAAACCCAGCGCGATGACAAAACCGACAATGCTGAGTTGATTGAGATTGAAGCCGAACATGTCGAGCAACGCCAGGCCGATCAACAACGACAGCGGAATCGAGACCATCACGATGAGCGAAGGGCGGAACCCCAACGGCAGCAAGGTGACCAACACCAGCAGAATCGCAACGGCAAAATCGCGATACAAACCGTGCAAGCGTGCTCCGACATTCTGCGCCTGATCGAAGCCGGTGTGCAGCTCGATGTTTTGCGGCAATGCCGTTTGGAATGCTTCGATTTCACGGCCCAGGTGTTCGCGCACCTTGAAAATATTTTGCCCGGCTTTTTGATTTGCGGTGACGAATACCGCGCGCCGGCCGTTGAAACGACCGGTATAGGCCGCCTCCTCATAATCCCAGCTCACCCTGGCAATGTCTTTGAGAAAAACCACGCTGCCGTTCTGCGCGCCCACGATGGTGCGCTGCACCTCGTCGAGTGATTTATAAGCGCCGCTGGTTTTGAGATTGAATTTCCGGCCGCCCACCTCAACGCTGCCGCCCGGAATGTTGGTATTGCTCGCCTGAATCATGTTGAGCACCTGGCCGAGCGGAATGCGCAATTGCGCGAGTTTGCCCAAATCCAGCTCCACGCGAACTTCGCGTTCCGGATACGCCCACGCTTTGACAGTCTTGACGCCGGCGACCGTTTCGAAGCGCTGCTGCAACCTTTCCGCCTGCGCTTCCAGATCCTTGTACGGCGCGGTTTCCGAAACCAGCGCAAGCTGGATGATGTTGACGTTGGTGGTGCTGAATTGAATGGCCTCCAGACTCAGCAGGTCGTCCGGCAAATCGCCGCGAATGCTGTTGATCTCGCGCAAGACCTCATCATACTTGCGATCGGCATCGACGCCGGCTTCAAACTGCACGCGCATCACGGCGACGCCGTCGTCGATTTCGGTCTTGATGTTATCGAGATCGTCCAACGCACTGATTTTTTCTTCGAGGGGATCGACAACGAGCTGTTCGATGTCGACCGGACTGGCGCCGGGATAGATGGCCGTGATGCCGTAGATCGGGAGGGGAAACACCGGGTCTTCCGAACGCGAGATGGTGAGAAATGAATTGACGCCCAGCAAGACGAGGGCGATGAACACAATGATGGTGAATGGATAATTCTTGACGGAGTATTCTGCGATTTTCATGGCATCCTCGTTTTACCTGGCGGTGAATCTCGATCCGAGACGGCTTGGCCGTCGCATGGAATTCTGCGAAGTTCTAACTCAACCCTGATTGATCAAACGATCTTATGGCACCACTTTCACAGACGCACCGTCACTCAAATATGCCGCGCCATCCGTGACCACTTCAGTGATGTTTTCCAATCCGGAGCTGATCGCTGCATGGCGGCCGTTAAGGAAAGCCACAGCAACGTCAATCTTTCGCGCCGTCTGCGTCGGCGTGATCGCAAACACATGGCCGGACATGCCGTCCGCCTCCACCAGCGCTGCGATTGGCACGAGCCACACCGGCATTCGCTGCGACGAGGCAATCTCCACTTTCGCGATCATGCCCGAGAATAACGTTACTTCTGCCGGATCGACGCGCAATTCCACTTCATAGGTGCCGGTCATGCGCGAGGCCGTCCCCGAGATTTCTGAAACCACGGCCGTGAAGTCGCGCTGCGGATAGGCGTCAAGTGTGAGACGCGCCGTATCACCAATGGCTACACGCACAATGTCACGATCCGCAAGTCCGGTTTTCACCACCCAACCGTCGGAGGCGCTGCGCATGAGCAACACCGGCGTTCCCGGGCTGATCAACTCGTTAGCCTCTGCGAAACGCCGCAAAACTTTTCCGCTTACCGGCGCATAGATCGAGGCATATTGCCGGTTGAATTTGGCGATCTCGAGAGCAGACTTGGCGACTTCATACGCCGTGGTGGCATCCTGCAATTGCTCGAGAGTTGCCACGGAATCCTGATAGAGATTGCGCACGCGCTCCCAATCGCGCTCGGCTTTCGCGAAGGCGTTTCGCGCTTGATTGACTTGCGCTTCGATTTCCGACAATTTCAGCGTGGCCAAGAGTTGACCGTTTTGCACGCTTTGGCCTTCTTTGACAGTGATGCGATCGATGATGCCGCCGACTTTGAACGAGAGTCTGCTTTCTGCTTTTCCGGCCAGCACGCCGGTTGCGCGAATGGGCGGCGCCAGCCTGGCGTTCTCAACTTGGACGGTGCGCACAGCAACGGCTGCAACATGGTTTGCGGTGGCCTGGCTGTCCGTGCAACCGGTAAACACAAACGGCGCAGCGGCGACCAAGCTGGCAAACGCCATTCGCTTCGCAAGGCTCGAGAATTTACTTTGCATGTTTGAGGCCTCCTGATTTGAGATGCAAGATTGTGAGTCAGTGATGATTTGGGCTTTTCTATTTGGTAATTTTGCATGCGCGCAGTGATCAGCATTCGGGCGACGGATTAATCAATCGGATACCAGCCGGCGGCGCGTTCAAGCTGGGCATGTTTGATGTAATACTCGTAGGTCGTGAGAATGTGATTGATGCCCGCATTGGTGAAGGCGGTGCGGCTGTCGAGATACTCGATCTGCGCCGCCGCGCCCTGTTCATACTTTTTGCTGACCAGTTCGAAGGATTTGGCCGCACTTGCGAGCCGGTCATTGGCAGCGGCAATTGCTGCTTGGGCGGCACGCACGTCGTTGTACGCCACGCGTACTTGCAAAGCGAATTGCTTGTCCAACTCGTCGAGCTGCGCACGCAAGCGCGCGGTTTCAAGCTGCGCCTGCCGGCGCTGCGCGGCATCCTGAAATCCATTGAACAAGTTCCATTGCGCCACCAACGAGACCACGAAGTAATCCCGGTCAACGCCAAAATCATAAGTATGGCCCTGAAATCCGTAATCAATGCCGAGCGACAGATTCGGCAGAAAACTTGCCGTGTGAACGCGGGTTGCTGCCTCTGCGGCTTTGATGGCTGAATGCAATTGGCGAATCTCTTCACGACGCCCGGCAGCTTCGGCCTGCGCCTGTTCGCGTGATTGTGAGATCTCGACTGCGAGCAGTGAATCGGCAATAAGCGCAACGGGCGTGTCCGGCGGCCGATTCAACAAGAAATTGAAGTATTGCATTGCAGCATCGCGTTGCTGCTCGGCTTCCGTCAATTTTTGTTGAATGTCGGATAGCTCGGCGCGCGCGCGATATACCGCATCGGCCGTCACTTTTTGATTCGCCCGCAAGCGTTCGTTCACGCGCAAATTTTCCTCCAGCAACGGCAGGGTTTGTTGATAAAGCTCGACCACGCGCATGGTTTTGGCGAAGGTGAGGTAGGCGGTTTTAACGTCGGCGACGAGTTGCCGCTTGAATGATTGCAGATGTGCTGCTTCGGCGTCGCGCAGATTAGAGTGAATGCGGTAATTATAAAGGATTGCAGGCTGAAAAATCGGCTGTCGCACAGTGGCCTTGGTTTCGCGTTGCAACGGCAGGCGCACGTCCAAGTCGGTTGGAAACGCCTGGGTCTGCAACAACTGGTTGAGCGTGGCATAAACCGGATTGACCAGCGTGCCGAGGTCAAGCACATTGCCTGCCAGCCTGGAGTAACGCGCATGCAACGTGAGGGAGGGCAGAAACAATCCACGCGCTTGGCGCAACGCCTGTTCGCTTTTTTGATAGGAAAAATCGCGCTGTTTGAGCGCCAGATTGCTCTGCAAACCTTCGCGCACGTAATCGTCGAGAGTCGTGGGTTGCGAGATTGCCGGCAGTGAGCAGAATAGAGGCATTAATGCCATCAGGAGAAGTGGCTTCGATTTTGTCATGGGCTTCCCTTTCGTGAAGCACGCGTTTGGTGGAATGACTTTTTTGTACATTTTCTGCGCTGTACTGTTGATTCAGCGCAGAATTCGCAGTCGAAAAAAAAAGTGCAATGCTTTGTACGATCTGTTGACGCTAGTTTAATTTATGACTTTGAGTCAAGCAATTCGCGAAAAAAACGTGATATTGCAATCACGTCTGATTGACTGATAAAAATAAAATGACTACCAGTCAATTAAGTTGTTTAAAAAACGCGCATCGAATTCGCGTTCTGAATCCAGCGTGGATTTGGCCGGTCTCGTACGTTAGGATTTCGTCGAAGTTGCACGCATCGAATTCATCATCAATTCCCAGGAACGGAACATGATTTTTTCCAGATTGAAAGCCTGGTCGTGAATAAAATCCTGTTTCTGATTCGCGATCAACCCAATCATGCCATTGGAAGTGCCCCACAACATGATGGCAACTTCCATGGATGAGAGGTCGCTGCGAAAAATGCCGGCCTGCACTCCGCGCTCGAACACGCGCGCTACGACTTTCAAGCAACTCATCGAACATTCCTGCGCGCACTGCAAGACTTCTCGGGAAAGCTTCGAATGCAGCCCGCGCGTGTCGGTAAACTTCAACACTTCAAAATAATCGGGATAGCGCTTGTAAAATTCGTAATAAGCCAGTCCGACTTCGCGCAACGCTTCGTCGGGCGGCAGGGGGCGTGCTGCCACTTCTTCAAACATGCGCCGCAAGATTGCCAGACCTTCTTCGAGTAAGGAGGCGTACAGATCTTCTTTGCTTTTAAAATAGAGATACAGCGCGCCTTTGCTCAATTCCGCCAGTTCCGCAATCTCGTCCATTGAGGCCGCATGCAATCCTTTCTCAAAAAATACCTTTCGTGCGGCCTTGATTATGGCTTTGCGGCGCTGTTCTTTTTCGCGTTCTTTTCTTTCGAGTGTTCCCATGTTTTGACTGTTAGTCATTTTTTGACCAAAAGATAAACCTGCAATATTACAAAGTCAAGTATTTTTTTGAAAGCGCTTGACTTTGCGCGAAAACCTGCTTTCCTTTTTTCGCCCTTGCCAGCAAAAGCAAAAATCTCATCTCGTTGGTCAGGTTTTTCACTTGTTAATCAATGAAACCCTTATGAAACCGATTACCATTGCGACAGGCATCATGCTGTTTTTCTGTGTTTTGAATTTGAGCGGCACTGCTGGTCACGCCATGCCGTTTGCGCCAACCTCATGTTCCGCAACCGAGGCTGTCGAGAATACCGGGCTGGTGGTGCAGATCGACAATGTGACGGATGATCAGAGCAGCCGTAGAAGCTCGGTTGAACTGTATGTTGACGGTAAAAAGATCTCGCCGAGTATTGCGCGCAAACCGGGCCGGCGCGATTATGTTTTTGAAATTCCGCTGGCGCCGGGCATTTACAAAGTCAAGGCGGTGTATCGCGTGAAATCTTTTTGGAAAGAGAAATCGTTTGATCTCATGACGCACGACGGGCACGTTCGGGTCTATCCCGAACATCGCACCTTCCTAACCATAACGTTGGATAAGAACTCCGATGGTTCGTTGCGCGATAGGAAAAATTATTTCACAGAATTGACCCGGCCGTCTGCTCCCGCGGTCGCGCGCGAGTCAAAGCACAACCTTTCTGGCGACGAGACTGTGTCAACGCCGCCAACTTCTTCAACTCCTGAAATCACTCAGCCGCCGCCCGCGGCCGAGCGTGTGCCGGCTACAGCAACTGCTCCTGTCGTCACGACAGCGCCAACGGCGAGTGTTCCTGCGATGCCACGTGAGAGCTCTCCGGCGGTAGTGTCACAACCTGCCGCGCCCTCTCCTGAGACCACCCAACCCATTCCACCTCGCGCCGGGAGGATTGCCCTGCAAATCAACACCTCGCCGAGCAGTGCCGATGTTATTGTTGATGATCGGTATCTCGGCCAATCGCCCGTGACGACATACATCGATCGTAGCCGCAGTCACGTGGTTCAAATTTCAAAAACCGGCTACATGGAAATCATGAAAATCATCGATCCGCGCGCTCTTGGTGAAGAGAATGCCTATCTGATGATCGAGAAGCTGGAAGCTCAAAAATGAGCACGAGGTGATGCGATATCAAGGGCTTTCGATTGTGCCTTGCGCCTAAAAAGATTTTTGAGGATGGCCATTCATCTCTTTAAAGTGAACTCGTTGCAAAAAAGCAGAAACTTTCGTAAGCGGATTTTGCTGTAAGCGGATACGGCTTTGGCTTTATCCGAATACGGTTGAATCCACTTGCAGCAAGCTTTTGGGCTGCGGTGCGTCCAGGTTATGGGTTTTTGCAGTCGTTGCAGTTTGAAGTTCAATGCTGCTGAATTTTGCGCTTCCTGCCAAAATGCCGCCGCCCGGGCGATCTTCACCAAAAGCGTAACTGCCGTGAAGATTACCCGGGCGGTGGTAAACCAAGGTTTTGATCAACCGCGTCATCTCACCTCAAATTGCCCCTCCAAGCTCAACACTTCGAGCTGATTATTACCCGCGGCGCGCACCGCCACATTCGATATCCAGAGGCGATAAATCGTCCCCGGGACGACTTGCGGGTTGACTTGAAAAGTAACATCAAACAAGCGGTTGGGTTCATCTTTCGGGGGCAGAGTTCTGCCGGCTTCATCAAACAACAAAATGCGCAGTGTGGGGTTAGCCGCAGTGGCGATGATGTTGCTCTCAAGATTTTGCAGCGGCAGGCCGGCATCACGCGTGGCGCCGCGCGGTGATAAACCAAATTCTTCCGCATTGTTGTTCACGTTGGCATGCACATCGAGTTGCAGGGCGCGCAGCGAATCCGCGCTGATCACGGAGAATGGAACGAGATTGCGATCGGCGCCGGGCGCGCCTGCGCCGCGGCCGACAATCATTACGACTCGCCGGCCGGGAATGGCAAGGGGAAACAGCGTGACCGTTACATGTTGCTCGACGCCGGATTCAATACGTACGCCGGAAGTCACTCCGCGATATTCCAACAAACTCTCCGCCTCAAGATTATCCGACCAGGCCTCGACGACGATGCGGCGATCTTCGCCAGGCGCGACATCGAGTGCGGCTGCGAACGTCGAGTCGCCCGGCGGTATGCGAATCGCCGTGTGCGCGAGCGTGTCGTCGGCAAAAAAAACGTAAATTTCAATGCGATTGACTTGCTGAATATTGGTTGCTTTCAGCAGATGATTGCCGGGCTCGCCCTGATGTAAAACTCCCTTGATAAATTCCAGTTGCAAAGCAAGATTGGCGCGGCTGGAAGCCGTTGGTTGCGATGACGAGCACGCGAGGCCCGATATAACCGCTGTTAGAACACCGATTGATTTTAGAATAACGTTCATGAAGTTTTCGCGTTATTGTCAATGTGCAAGAGATTAATGCCCAGGCGGCAATCTTTTAAAGAGTCATGTTTTCGATGGTCATCACATGTGAAACGTCGCGGTTGACGTTATTGCACAATAAATCGCTCGAGTTTGCGATACTTTCCCGCCATAAATTCCAGAAAATAGACGCCGTTTGCCACGGGCAAGCCTCTTGCATTGCGGCCATCCCAGCTCAAGGTCCAACGCCCGGCGGGCTGCATGCCTGGCGACGCGCGCCAAATTTCTTGCCCAAGTAAATTGTGGATCTTGATTGCAACAAAAGAGGCCTCCGGCAAATCGTATCGCCATTGCACCATCGGATAGAGCCGGCGCTGCAGAGGGTTGGGATAGCCGGCGGTGAGGTTGAAGGTGTGCGGTAATTCCGCATTCATCTCCGCGGCGGGCAAATTTAGCGTGAGCATTTCATCCGTTACGCTCAAACCAGCCGCCGCAATCACATGGTCAACCGCGAACGCCAGCGGCAAGTCGATGGTTTGTTCACTTTGATTTGCCGATGAGTTTTGATCCTTCGACCAGATCAATAGTCGTAATTCATTATTGCGAATTTTCCAGCGCGCTTCCCACTGTCCGTTAGTTCGGCTTCCTGTCCCGGTGGGATGATCAGCATACCGGCCTTGCAATTTCCAGGTGGCCTGCCAAGCACGCAAATCTTGTGAGGATTTCCAGTGCAACCGGGTTTTGGCGGCTGCCAGCGGCGCCAGCCGTAATTCGAAATCACTGCTGCCTACGCTCACTGCCGGGCTTTCTTGCTGCAGGATGAGATCAACCAAAGCAACGATATCTGCGACATCGATGGACTCATCGGTGAAAGCGTTGCTCGCCCAACAGCTTTTGTCAATCACACTCGTACGGCGCTGCAGAATCACATC
Source organism: uncultured Cytophagia bacterium (assembly GCA_964457925.1). Lineage (GTDB taxonomy): Bacteria > Zhuqueibacterota > Zhuqueibacteria > Zhuqueibacterales > Zhuqueibacteraceae > Coneutiohabitans. The sequence continues at coordinate 103,250 of CAYWGH010000006.1, read as the reverse complement.
GATGACGTAAAAGATATCGCGCAAATCCCGCAGGCTGTCGAGATTGGCGTCGCCGCGTTGCGGCACCCATTCGCGCAGCACGACACTGTTGTTGCGGGTATTGCCGTCGGCAGTATCCGAACCGGCGCGAAACAGAATGGTGTTGAACCCCTCGCGCAGCGCTACTGGTTGGAATGTGACGTTGAAACGCGCGCCTAACGCTAGCTCGGGCACATTGATTTCTTGGCGCAAAACACCGTCCAACAACAGACGGGCTGTCGTTGGCCTGGAAACGCCCGGCCCCGCATTCATCACAACAAATGCCGCACTGAAATCATAATCCGGACTCAGGCAGTTGGTCAACGCTGCACTTGAGATTTGCGCCTGCAAATCCGGAAATTGTTGCACCACGAGATTGACCCTCACGGAAATATCGCCGGCAATGGAGGCGATGCGAATGGTGCCGTTGTAATTACCCGACGAAAGATTGGTCAAGTCAATCGTAATCCTTAAGGTATCCAACTCGGTGCGCGTATCGCCTGTTTGCGGAGACACACGCAGCCAGGCTTGATCAACCGTTGCAAACCAATTGAGCGTGCCGCCGCCGGCATTGCGAATGATCAGCGTTTGCGGCGGGGGATTGGGGCCGGCCGGAAAGCCCGTGAACGACAAGCTCGCGGGATCGGCGGCGAGTACCGGCGGTTGTGGATTCACCAAAAAATTTACGGTAATGGTTTGTGTGCCGGCGTTTGAATTGATGTTGAAAACACTTGAATAAGTTCCTGCGCGCACGATCGTTATGCTGGCAGATACCCAGATCGTGTCGGTTTCCGATGTGGTTGTGCCCGTTGAGGGAAAAACTGAGAGCCAAATGGCATCTTCACTTGTGCTCCAATTCAATGTGCCGCCGCCGGTATTGTTGACGAGAACAGCTTGAAAGGGCGGATTCACCAGGCCTTCTGTTGCGGTAAAGCTCAAACTCGTGGGCCTCGCGTGCAGCGCCGCCGGCAATGCGCTAATTTCAAGGTCAACGTTGATCGTCGTTTCACCGCCGTTTGACAACAAGGTGAGGCTGCCGCTGTATGTGCCGGCGCGCAGACTGGTCGTGGCTACGCGCACAACGATTTGATCCCTTTCCTGCAGGGTGGAACCGGTATCCGGAAACACGGAGAGCCAGGCCTGATCGCTGCTCACGCGCCAGCGCAAGAGGCTGTCGCCGCTATTCGTGATGCTGATGTTCTGCGGCGGCGGATCGGGACTGCCCTGTGTTGCCGCAAAGCGCAAACGATTTGTATTCACCGTCAATCTCGGTTCGGCTGGCCGGATCACGAGCGTCACCCCGACCACGGCGATACCGCCGTTGGAAATGAGATTGATGTTTCCGAGATACGTGCCGGCAGGCAAGCCACTGGGATTTACACCGACAACAACTTGCTCGATTTGCGTGGTGATCAAACCGCTGGAGGGACTGAACTCGAGCCAGGCTTGATCTGCCGCAGCTTTCCAATCGAGAGTGCCGCTGCCGCTGTTACGAATTTCAAAAATTTGACGCGGGGGCAGCTCGCTTTCGCCGAGAACTGTCGTGAAAACCAGGCTGGTAGTGGTCACGGCCATCGTTGGCGCTTCGATTACGGTGAAGCTAACCGGCGAAGTGGTATTGTTCTCTTCATTTTGTTCAGGAAGCACCAAGGTTTGATCCAAAACCAGGCTGAAAAAGAACAATCCCGGCTCGAATTTACCGAGGGGGATGCGATACTCACGCCTTTCGCCCGGCAACAGTAACGGCGCTTCCAGCGGAATGATGGTGATGAATTGCTGCGTCGCTTGGCTGAACACGCGCGCGACCAGCGAAGAGGCAGCCGCAGGCGCGCGACCATTATTTCGGATAATGAAGTGCGCGATGATCGAATCTGCGCGGGTTGGGGCAATATTCAAAATTTCCAGCGAGTCCGCGCTCAAATCCGGCAGTACAAATTGCGTGATGGTGCCGGTGATGCGTGGATGTTCGGAATTGGGTTGGCGATCCGTGCCGTCAAAGACTGAAGCCATGTTGCCGTAGCGCGAGGTGGCCACCTCAAGCGCGATGCGCTTGCGCGAGGAATCGTTGGGTGTTTTGCCCAATTGTTGCAGCTCTGAAGCCGGCTTGCCCAATCGATCGAAGAGCCGGCTATACACCCAATTGAATTCTTTTGAAGTCGTGTCCAGAATCGACCACATCGAGCCGAAATGATTGTTGTCGATTCTCGCAATCGCGGTTGGCGAGGGCTGGGTCTCGCCGGCTGAGCCTTCCGCAATCGACAGGATAGCATCAAGCGGTTGGGCATTTAGATCAAAACGTTGCGCCCGCAGACGCGCGCCGGACGGGGTTTCGTACCACTGTACGATAATTTCCTCGGCAGTCAGAAATGTCAAGCTTGGAAATGAAACATTGCGCTCGACGATCGCAGCGGCGGGCGTGCGCACGCTTCCAGCATCATCAAACAAACAGAGATAAACGCGATCGAGATTGTCTTGCACGACTTTCCAGGTCGCGGCTATCATGCCGTTTGGTGAAGCCGCAAGATCGAGTTTCTCCTCGTTCACGAAACTTGATATACCTTGATAAAGTGGAAAACTCTCACTTAACGCAAGGCCAGTGCTGCTGAAATAGCGCGCCATCACCCGCGCCGGCGATTCGAGCGCGGCCAGCGGAGGCTCAAACCAAGCCACTAAGATGCGGCCTTTCGCATCGACTGTGAGACGCGGCCCAAAAGCGCCGCCCTGCGGCTTTTCGCGCACGAAGAATTTTTCCGAAACCGGCTTCAAATCATGGTTGAAAATTCGCGCCACGATTTCGGCGTTTTCATTGCGTAGAGATTGTTCCTGCCAAACCACCCATAACGAATCGCCCGGCGTAAATACGAAATGCGGTTGCGCGACTGTGATTGTATCGCTGGCCACGGCCACAGGTATAATGCCGCCGGCCGCGGGCCGGCCAATGCCATCAAATTGCCGCAGCAAAATCATGCTGCGCCCTTTATCTTCTGCCTGCCAAACGAATGTTACGTTCTCGTTTCGATCGAAAGCCAGCGAGGGAGAACTGGCAGACTCCGTGCGCGGCAACTCATCAACAGCGAAATTGAAGCTGGCTGTGTCGCCGCTGGTGATTTGGCTGAAGGCGGTGGGCGCCAGAGCAAAACATATCAGACCGCATAACCACCCGCGTGCGAACAATCCTTTTTGTTTGTGAATCTTATGTGGCATCTGCTTTTGCAATTGAGAAGTTTCAGTTCGCGGCGATTTCGTTGTCTTTAGATCGTGCACATTTCCCATTTTGAATTACGACATTTCAACGAGGCCGGTATTCGGCTACCTTAATCTGGGGGAATACCCTCTCGAAATGCCACTCAGGCGAATCTTGTGAAGTACTAGACATTGGGCCTGGAACTTCACAATCTTCTTCCAGGCTGACAGGTACGTCAATAAGTTGTGTAACAATGCACTAGTTCCAGTTTCAAATCAAAGCTGAGTTTTGAGCCACAAACCCAAACCATAGCCGCGCAACTCAATAGAGCCGCTCTGCGCATTTTGAGCGTTGCCCGTAGCATAATCCGCGTTTGCGCCGATCATGGCATGCTCGGATAGTTTTGCCATCATCTGCGCACCCACGCGCACAACGCGGGCGCGGTTGAGCTGTTGCACGCTGCTGTTGCCGAAATGATTGAAATGCAGATACGCGCCGGCTTGTGTGCGGCTCTTGAAGCTGCGCTGCAAGGCGATTTTGGCATAGCTGGTATTGTCGAGATAATAATGCTCGGTTGGCAAGATGGCCGCATTTGTCGCGACGAATTTGTTGCCGTCTTTCCAGATATGTGTGAACGCAACCTGCACGCGCCATTGCCGCGCGAATGTCCAATCGAGGCTGGCGCCCGGCTCGAATTGCCACCCTTGTTGGAAAAATTTTTCTCCGGCAAGCCGGTCATACGCGAAATACTGGCCCAGCAGGCTCATCCGCCATGCCAACACGGGATTGATGCGATTGAGTATCATCGTGGCGACATAGCGCGCGCCAGGCTGATAAGTGGTTGCGCTTTCTTCGCGAAATTCAAATTGGCCGGGAAGCACCAGCGTCGCGCCCCAACCCATGCCGAGCTGATCATTCAAATTGAAGGTACGCGCGAGCGACAATTCGAGGTCAAGTCCGGCGCCGTAACGTTGCAGCGGAAAGCCCAGCACATTCTCGTTGAGCACATTCACCACGGCATTTTCCTCGGCATTGAGCTTGTTTTTGCCCGTGGGCAAATTCACGCCCGCGCCCACAAACCATTTGGCCGCGCCGAAACTGCGCGAAAGACGCATGCGCACATCGCTCAGCCCGTTGAATTCGCGCGCCAGTGTCGCGTCTGCGCGTGCAAAACTCCCGGCGGCGCCAACGATGAAATTGGTATGCGTCGAAATTGGGAAACTGAGCGCCGCCGGCAAATAGGCCTGTCGAATCTTCTGCGTCTGTCCGCCGGACTTTAATTCCCAAGACAAAAATGAAACGCCTTGTGTGAAGGAAAAAAAATCAGGTTGATATTCGAAACGCGGTGCGCCCGACGTCTGTGGATTCGGCTGGGCATGGAGGACGGGCGAGAGGATCAAACAATAGCCCAAAAAGAGTGCAGCGCACCGGCAGAACGATTGTGTTCCAATTTTTCTGAGAGGTGATCTCATCAATCTGGCTCTTTTTATGCGAACTTGCGTGCGAATCAACTTGCCAGCCGCTCTCATGCCAGATTCATCACCATGCCAAGTTGCGCGAGCGACCGGTCCGTGTTCAATACTATCGCACCAAAACCATTTTTTTGTGTTGGAGAAACTCGTCCGTGATCAGCCGATAGAAATAGATTCCAGAAGGCAAATCGCGTCCGGCATCATCGCGGCCATCCCATTTCAAAAAATGACGCCCGCTTGCCGGAATATTCTGAAAAATGCTGCGCACTTTCCGGCCATTCAACATGTAGATTTCGCATGTTATCAACTCCGGCTGAGTTAAATCGAAGCTGATGATTGTTGAGGTGTCGAACGGGCTCGAATAATTTTGGCTTGGATTGAAGGCAGTCTTATTATCGAACTCTCTGTTTCCGATGCCTGTGATCAAGTTTTATTCTCCGGCAAATATAAAAACCTATTCTAGCAGTTTTTGAAAAACGAGTTGAGATGATCTCGCGAATCAGCTCAGCATCAAGAGGCATTCACATTAAACTTCGGAACTAATTGGGTATCTTCCCGGTCACCACAATCGTGCCCGTGCTTGCCGGCGGAATCAGCGGCGCCGCCAGACTCGGGGGGCTTTGCAAAACATTCGTCGTGGCCTGCAAAAGCTGCTGATTCAATGCCTCCTGCGGATCGATCGCCGCAAGCTGCAGCAGTTGCGCTTGACTTATCAGCGGCGTGGCAATGGCATCTAACTCCTGCTGCGCTTCTCGAAAATTAGGATCGATACGCAGCGCTTCGGTGAACGCGGATTGCGCCTGCGGAATCTTGAGACTATCGGCAAAATCCAGTCCGCGGCAAAACGCCACAAACGCGAGCGTGCTTTCCGTCGGCAATTTTTGAATTTCTTCCCGCTCGGTTACACTCAAGCGTATGCCGAGTTGTTGGATGAGCGCAAAAGCGAGCTGTTTTTCAAGTTGCAGAATGTCGCTCAAACGCCCGCTGGTGCGCACGGTTTTCGCCACCAGTTCGCTGGTTGAGGATTGGATGATGCCGGCATCCAATTGCAAGCTGGAAGTGCCCAGGGCCGTTGCGCCGCCGATCACCACGCGATCGGCGCCCAAAATTCGTCCTGCGCGCGGCGCGGTGAAACTGTCATAAAGCTGGGAGGTGGAAGCCGAAATCTCATTCAGTAAAACTTCCATTTTCGTGCGTTCGACCAGGCGCAGGCTTTTAACTTTGCCGAGGTCTGTCGTCAGAATCGCCGCCAGGCCTTTGAGCAGGGGATTCCACTCCGCGCGTTCCGAAACATTTCGGAAATACAACACCGCAACGGTGTTGGAGGGCGGCTTGGCCAGGCTGCGCGTTCTCTCGTCATGCAGCGCTTTCTCGATTTCCAATTCTGCCAGTTGCAGTGAGAGCCGGCTGATGCGGCTTTGCAATTGCTTGCTCATGGCGTCAAAAAACGGCCGGCGGCGATATTCACCGTATGCCGCGATGGCTTCCGCATAGTTGCCTTGCTGCTCCTGGCAATAGCCGAGAAAGAACAGGGTGCGGCCGTCGCCGGGTTTCAACCGATTGGCGCGTTGCAGCACCGCGGCCGCGCGTTCGAAATCACGCGTATAAAACAGGGCGATGCCCAGCTCGCGCAGATGAACGGCATTACGCGAATCCTTTTGCGCGGCCCGGAACAGCTCCTCGACAGCATACGCATAATCGCCGCGCTGCAACGCACTGCGGCCTTTGCGGAAATGCGCATCGCCGCAGCCGAGGTGCAGAACCGCGCTGAACAGAAGAACCGCAGCCAATCCGCGCCGCCTGCCGGTGAATCGCATCAACTCTCTTGCTCCGCTTGAATTCATTGCCGTTCGATTGAATGAAGATATGATAATCTCGCTTCAACTTTTTTGAAACGTATGCAACAGCATAAGTTTGTCTTGCGCCATCTTGAACGAAGGCGCCAATTTCAAGGCCTTGGCCAGCATGGTGCGCGCATCGTTGTAGCGTTCTTGATCGAGCATGTTCAGGGCCTCCGAATACGCCATCGCCGCTTCCAGCGGAATGTCCTTGTGTTGCAGGCGTTCAATGCGTTCTTCGTCGACTTTGTTGACGGCCACCTCAAGATTCTCGCTGATTTTGATCGCGAGTTTCTTCGCCAAATTCAACACTTCATCAGATGAGCCTTCGACATGGTCGGTTTTGATAATTTCGCTGGTTTCAGTTTTTACCAGCCGCACGTCGATGCGCAATTTTTTATCGATTTTCATGTAGCTGCCGATGAGTACGGACTGGGCGCCGAGCAGTTTGCCGATGCGCACGGCGAACTCAGGATTGACCAGCGGCTGGCCTTGCACCGTGGCCTCACTGCGCTGAATTTCTTCCGTGATGAATTGAATGCGCTCACGCTCAACGACTTTGATTTTGGTCAGAGCCGCAAGATCGGTGATCACAATATCCGCCAGGCCCTTACCGAGATTGGCGAGCTTGTCCGCGTCGTTGATCGAGTTGTTGTCGAAATCTAGAATCGCAACGGTTTTAATGCCGGCTTCCGTGGTCAGTTGCCAATAATTGCCCAGCACAACTTTGCGCGCCGTCGCCCAGCCGCGCATCACCGCGGGATGGCTTAAATATGAATCACGCGGCTCATAGGCGGCATCGAGCTTGAGGATTTCAGTGAAGCTGGTTTGCACGCGCTCGTCGTTTTGTTTGGCAACGTTGCAGAATGCGAGAAATTCCCACGCTTCCACGCGATCCGCCTTTGAGAGCGTCGACGTCGAGATCAGCTTTTCGAGCAGAGCGACAGCCTCCTCGATACGGCCGGCGCGGAAATGCGATTTCGCCCGTTCGAGCTCCTGATTTTCGGCGGCAAGCGCCGGCAATGCAAGCAGCAAGACTGCTGCGACCAAGCGGCGGAGAGAGTGAACAAAGGATTGCTTCATGGCATCAACTCCTTCAAAAGTTTGTTTTGCCGAGAGGCAATTGCAACGTTGTGAGACAATTCCAGCGACCACTTAAGTTCATAATTGCTGAGATAACGTATTCGTAATCAATTATAAAACTGACAAATGTGAAACAGCGCGTTCATAAGTTAAGTCCAGTCAAGGCAAAGCATATGCCATATGAGAACCATTAAACGAGGGAATACTCCAATCATTTCTGGATGAAAAACAACGAGGAATTTTAGGGCATACTAGATTTTTGATGTGACAGGAGCATGGTGCACAAACGCAAGCGCGCAAGATTCAGCAGAAAGCACTATTGCATGAAGGCTTGACAAGATTGTCTCAGCCGAGCTTGTGATCATCTGGAAAAACAATGCCGAACCGGATGAAATCTCAAGAGAATAAAAAGCAGAATCGTTGGGAACGATTGTCCAGCATCTTTATCAGCATCTCAAAACTGTTGTGCGCGGCTGTCGTCATCTCCTCCGCTGCCACCATCTCGTTTTATGCCGCAGCAGCCGTCGAATCGCCGGAAGCATGACGCTGGCGGTGCGCTCGCCTTCATTGATCAATTCACGAATTTTACGGAACTCCGACCAGTGCACGTGCCCGACGTTCGGCCGAATGGCGAGATCGGCCATTTGCAGCAGCATGTGATTGAAGCGCCGATTGGTGATGGTGCCGGTGCGAAAGATGATGTCAACAACATTCTCGAACTCCGGCAAATCATCCAGGGTTTGCCCGACGTCGACCGCGATCACGATGTCCGCGCCCAATGCGCGGCACGCCAGAATCGGCACCGGCGCAACAACGGCGCCGTCGACCATTTGATAGCCGTGAAGATTTACCGGCGGTAAAAAGCCGGGGATGGACATGCTCGCCTGCACGGCGCGGCGAATGCGGCCTTCGCGAAACACGATTTCCTCGCCCGTGGTCAAATCAGTTGCAACGCAGGCAAAGGGAATCTGCGTGTCTTCAAAATCCCGATCCTCCAGAACAAAATCCACCACCTGGGTAATGCGCGAGCCGCCGATCAATGACGGCCGGCTGTGCGCGAGATTAATAACAATGCGCTCTTTCACAAAGGTCGCGACTTGCGCGAAAAAATTTTCTGCGGCATTCTTTTTTTTGAAGAGATCGAGGCCGCTCTCTTCGAATTCCGGACTGTGAATGAATTCGAGCGCGCGCTTTTCCACCACGCTGGTTTGCGGATGCAGAGCGTAAGTCGCGCCCACCATTGCGCCGATGCTGGTGCCGGCAATCATGTCGATCGGAAGATGATTTGCTTCGAAAATTTTAAGCACGCCAATATGCGCCAAACCGCGTGCGCCGCCGCCGCCCAGCGCCAGGCCGAGACGCGGGCGTTGCCAGATTTTCTTGAGTGATGCCATCAACAAGCCTTCCAAAGAATATGGGTAATTGTATACGAGACGTGTGACAAGTTGTATGAGCAGGAGGTGAGCTTAAAAGAGATCGAGGCCAAAATGTTTCATGATAATCTCCGCGTCCTGCACGGGATTTTCAGAGGCACTGGTACGGTCCGGTTTCGAGCGGTCCGTCAGCCGCGCGGCGGCTGCGCGAACTTCGCCGGGATACTTGTCATCTTGTGACAACTTGCGCAAGCCCTCGATAAAAGTCGAGGCATAGGTTTGCAGACCCGGACCAATGCCAAGAGCATCGCGCAGCGCCATGCCGGCAGCACGACGCGCGCAGGTTCGCGCACGGCCGATATTGCCCTGGGCTTGGACGGCGCGCGCCTCCGCCATTTCATCGCGCAGGCTTCGTTCCATTTCACAACTCCAGCAAGCGCCGCATATTTTGGCCCAGAATCAGTTCCATTTCAGCAGCAGAAAATCCAGCCTGAACCATGGCCTCGTGTTGCCCGTCAAAAATATCCTTGCGCCAGCCGCGCGGGAACACACCGGAATCCGTGCCGAATAATATGCGTTCCGCGCCAAACACCGCGCGCGTGCGATGAAACACCTCCGCGAGCGTGAGTTTTTCCGGCTGCGTGGCCATCCAATCATTCGAACTGGAGGTATCGACGAAAACATTATCGCATTGCGCGCCGAGCATCAGCGTTTCCCGGAAAAAGCCGCAGCCAAAATGCGGAATGATGAAATGCGTTTGCCGGAAGCGATTGGCCGCCGGCTGCAGGTCGAGCGGCATGGCGAAACGGCTGTCATACATGCGCGGCAGGCCGAGAAGGTCGCGCAGCCTGACTTGTAAAATTCCGAAATGCACAAACACGTGCAAGCGGCGCTCGGCGACGGCTTCGAAAAACGGCAGCAGCGCTTCATCATAAACGTGATAATGATGTAACGCGGGAAAGAGCATGACGCCACGATAACCCAGTTGCTCGCTCAACTTGTGCACCAGCGCCACACTGCCTTTGTTTTTGGGATGAATCAGGAAATAACCCGCAAACCGGCCCTTGGCAAGTTGCAACGCTTCCGCGACCGCAACGATTTCTTCCGGCAAACTGGCGAAGAGAACGGCGCGATCGACGCCATGCCGGTTCAATTCTTCCTGCCAGCGCTTGAGATGGGCGCCGGCTTTGCGGGCCGGCAGTTCGATTTGGGCGCGCGCCGCAAGCTGACTCAGCTCTGTGTCAATATTCGCGAGCGGATCCTTTTGCCGTACCAATGCGGAAAAAAAATCATGCGAGAAAAAATGAAGGTGGGAATCGAATAGGAACATTGCTTTTCCTTTTGCGACCGCGAGTGAGCAAAAGATTCGTTGGTTGCGCCTGCACGAAGCAAAATAATAATTCCCCGCAAACACGCAAGCCTGCTTTTGCGATGTGCAAGCGTGGCCCCTGCCCTCACGTCAATTCGGTTGGAGAACGATAGCCCAATGTGCTGATCGGGGCCGGCGGGATGAGAGGCAATGATTCTTTTGGCACGACCGTGACCGGCGCAGCCATGGCGCGTCCACCGGCGAGCTGGCGCCGAATGGCGCTGGCCGTGTCGGTTTTGAAGGCAGGCGAGAGCATGATTGAAATGTGTCCGGCGGGGTATTGGTGGATGCGCGGGATTGCCCAGGCGTTTTGCAAGGCAAGAATGTTTTTGAGCGCGATAATGGCATCGTGTTCTGCCGCAAAAATCTCGAGGCGATCTCTCGGCAGCAGCGGATGATGTTCCAGGGGATCGAGTTGGCGATAAAATTTGGCGGTAACGGCGCGCGGCCATTGGGCGTTTTCGAATTGGCGGCGTATGCTGCCGCCGAGCGGCGATTCCCACACCACATCGTTGAGCGCGGCCGGAGGCATGGCGAGCAAGGCAAAATCAAGTTCCGGCTCGGCACACACCGCCAGCGCCGCCAGCCACGCCCCCAGGCTGAAACCAAGAATGCCCACGACCGGCGCTTCCGCTTCACGTAAATAGTGCGTCAAGCGGCGAACATCCGCAACCGCTTGCCGCGCCGCATGTAACGTCATTTCAAAATCAGCGGTGTAAAACAGGTCGCCGGAAAATGAACCGGCCGGCGTGCGGCGGTGATGATACGGCAGTTCGAGAAAATACGCCGAGGCCCCGGCCGCGACGATGGCGCGCAAAAACGGACGATAGGCAATCGTTGAGATACTCATCAAGCCGTGCAGCACAATCACAGCCGGACGATGCAGTTGACGCTCCGGCGCATACGTTCTCACAAAAACAAAATCATTCTTGCGATGCATGGAAGGCAGCGGCGAGGGAAAAGAAAAATCACGGCGCCAGAGCTTGCCTTGCCGTTCCCATGCTGCGCCGCGAATTTCGCCGCTTGCCAGCGCGGGCAGTTCAGGAAAAAGCGGATGAGACTCAGAGGCGTTTGGTGGCGAAAGTTCGAGAAAGCGCGGCGGAAAGTTTTTCTCCTGGCGGCCGGCAATGGCTTGCATGCCGCGGCAAAACATGCCGTCAAGCCAGCGCGACCAACTGGCGCGTGATGGAACTTTCATCCTTGAATTCTCCTTTGCAGTTCGAAGCAGAGATGACACGCGCATTTCGTGATGGGTGTCACGAAATGCGAACTAGTGAAGACCGCCAGAGCGGTAGTGTTTTTGGGCTGACACCAATAACAACATCAGCAAACAGAGAGATTGCAACAAACAAAAGGTTACAAGCCGGCGCTTTTGGGTTGACTCTTCAGCGCGCCGGTTTACTCAAGTGCATCAATTTGCGTGCGGCATTTACGTACAACGGCGCCGGCAGCATGCGTACGAGTCGATACAGCACGCTCATGCGCCAGGGATAAATATAAAGATGCTTTTGTTTGGCGACCGCCGCAATCATGAGTCGCGCAGCTTTGGGCGGCGACATTAGCCAAAAACGTTTGGGGTTGCCTTGATTGATCGGCGTATCGACAAAGCCGGGATGAATCATGGTGAATTGAATATCCGGCAGTTCGACCGCCAGGCTTTCGAGAAAATAGGCCAGGCTGATTTTGCTCAAACTGTACAAGCTGCGATAGGGCAAACCCCGCATCGAGGCTGCAGAACCGATGCCGATAATCGTTCCGGATTTTTGCGGCGCCATGATTTGCAGGCTTGCAATCGTGGTGTAAATGGCGCCGTGCAGATTCGTGTTGAGCAAGGCATCGGCATTTTCCCACCTCCAACGGCGAAACGAAGTATCCAAGCTGACGCCGCTGTTGACCCAAACTGCGTCGAGGCGGCCGGCCTCTTGGTGAAATGCGTTGACCGCGGCAACTACCTGCTCGCGCTCGCGAACATCGCAGGCGCGAATCCAAAATGTGCTGCCGGTGTGCGCGAGTTTGGCGGCCAGCTCCTCCATGGGCGCGGCGCGCCGGCTGAGCAGACCGAATTTGATGTGATAAGGCGCGAGCGCTTCGGTTACAGCCGCGCCCAGACCCGAAGACGCTCCGGTAATCAAAACACTTTTGCCCGACCAGTATGAAGCCAACCGCCGGCTCATTTTCCCTCCTCCAGAAGTTTGCCGTACCGCTTGTTTTTGCCGCAAGATAGTCACGAAACGAGCATTTGTCAAGGAATGGAAGCAGCTTCATCATTCTATGCTTGCATTTTAAGGCGGAGTTTGCTTTAATTTTCCCCGCAGTTTGAACCATTCCGAACGGAGCAAAACATGAAAAGGCTCAACGATCTGTTGTTGGGAGAACAATTCACGACCTTTCTTGTGCTTACGAAGAAAGAACAAAAGGTGAAGAAGAACGGTGAGCCTTACCTGGCGCTGGAGTTGAGTGACGCCACCAATCACATGTCCGCCGTAATGTGGGACAATCTCGAAAGCGCCGCCGCCGAAGCCGGGCAAATCGTCAAGGTCGCCGGCACGGTCGAAGAGTATCAGAGCCAAAAGCAGATTCGTGTTGACAAGATGCGGGCGGCACGCGACGATGACAATGTCGATCTCACACAACTCGTGCCCTCAACGCCGGAAGATCGCGAGCAGCTCTGGCAGCGATTTCAGAAGATGATTGAAAGCATCGCACAGCCTTCCCTGCTGGCCTTGTTGCGCCGCATGTTTGCCGAGGAGAGCTTTGTCAAGGATTTTTGCGCCGTGCCGGCCGGCAAGAAGTGGCATCACGGCTATCTTGGCGGCCTGCTCGAACACACGCTCAATATTGCCATCATTTGTGACCGTCTTGCCAAAATTTATCCGCAGGTTGACCGCGATTTGCTGGTGACGGCCGCGCTGTTGCACGATATCGGCAAGGTTGATTCTTACAATCAGGGCCCGATGTTCGACTATACCGACGCCGGCCGCCTGCTCGGCCACATTGTGATCGGCGCGCAAATGGTGGCCAATAAAATCGCGCAGTTTCCGGAATTCCCGCACGAATTGGCGATGAAGTTACAGCATCTGATTCTCAGCCATCAAGGGGCATTAGAGCAAGCCTCGCCGGTGGTGCCGATGATTCCTGAAGGGTTTTTGCTGTATTATGCCGACGAAATCGATTCCAAAATGAACGCCATCGAGCGCATTTACAAAAAAGAAAGGGCGGCGGGAAGCCGCTGGAGCGAGTATGTGAATTTACTCAACAGATACTTATATGTCGGCGAGGCCAAGACCGGCAAGGATTAAAGCGTGTGAAAGCCATTTTTGTAATTGCGTTGTTTCAGCCCGGCACAAACGGCCAGCGCTGATTTTTACCTTCGCGTGTGAATCTTGAAAGTGTGAGACGCGATAATGTCGATAAAACTGTGAGAAAATGCCGTTTTTAATAGTTTAGCAGGTTAGTGAAACTTCATAAAGCAGGAACGCAGCGATGGCATGTATCTTGTAAGCGGATTTGGCACACGGCGAGAAGAAGCCGTGAAAAAGCTGAATCCTGAAGAACATCAAGTTTCCATCCACCCCTCCTTTCCTGGAACGGCGGAGGCGATATATTCGCCTCAGCCGTTTGTTTTTGATGGAATTTGATAAGAAAACAAAAACGCCCGGAAGCTTGAAGCGCCCGGGCGTTTTTTATCTATCCGTTTTGATGAGCGGTTAGGATCGTTTTAGGATCGAGATTGACCCGTTGGTGGTGCGCAAGTAAACCTGGCCGCCATCGCTGCCGATTTTGCCTTCCAATTCATTCCGTCCGAAGCGGCCTTGCATCACCAAAGGAAACTCACAATTCACCTTGCCGTTTGTTGTGCGCGCGGAGATGTTGGCGCTAAAGTCACTTGGAAATTCCGCGACAATGCCGCCATTGGTGGTTTCAAAGTTCATGGTTTCGGAGGGCGTGACCTTTGCGAGCGCTACGCGAATTTTGCCGTTGGTGGTGGACGCTGAGACGCTGCCCTCTGCTTCATCGACTTCGATACCGCCATTGGTGGTTTCCAACTCGATGCGCCCGGAAAGCTCGCGCACGTTGATTTGGCCGTTGACGGTTTCGATTTTAACGTCCACGCCCTTGGGAATTGAAATCCAATACGTCACTGCAACACCGCCATTGCCGGCGCCAAACACCCAGCTCCAGAAACTATCGCCGTAATCTTTGGAACGTGGTGTGCGTGTTTTCACTTCCACCGAATTGCTGCCCTGCCGCACGACAATCTCGGTGGCTTCGAGCAGCTTTTGCGCCTCTTCTTCGCGCCGGGCCTGGGCGACTTTTTCGGCTTCGATCTTCACTTCGTTACGATCCCATGCGACAATATGCACGGCACCGTTGGTATTATCCAACGTGAAGCTGCCGCCGCGCTCGAGCGGAAAATTTTTCTCAAAACGTTCACGCAGTTCCCCCGCCTGACCGTCGGCCAGCAGCAATGCCAGGGCGCACAATACGATTTTGGAAAAAGAGGTTTTCATGATTCGATTCCGGATTTAGACTCGGTCGTTGCCTTCTATTTTGAATGGAGCGCTGCCCGATCGCGCTGCGTGTCTGGGTGAGCTTGTGGATGCACGATCGAATCTCTGCGCTCGCGAGTAGTTCATCTTATTCGATGCGGCATTCGCCGATGCCCGCGCTGATGCTCAACTGAAAAGTTTGCTTGGCGTCGTCATAGTTTTGGGAATAATAGTAACGTCCGTCCTTGCGCAGATTTCTCGGCGGCTCAAAATGGGAGAGAAACATGAATTTTGACATCGACAAGCGTGTGCCCGACTCGCGCGGCAGCACAATCGTGGTTTCGCCAATGTCGAGATCGACGTCCGCGATCGCGTCTTTGAGCAAGTCGCCGCTGAAATCAATGGTCAACTGCCCGATGCCGCCGTCAATATCGGCGTTGCGAAAACGCGCATTGCCCAACCGATGAAAATTTGACTCGCCGATTTTTGTATTCAGAAAAAGATTCGTCATCTCCCGTTGATTCGGCTCATCAAAATCGAGGTTGACTTCTCCGGCAATGGTTTCAAGCGAAAAGTCCGTGATGCGCAAACCGCCGAGCTGCATTTCAATTTCGCCCGCCTTCATCTTGAAATCCAAGTCCATGTCGCCGCCGGTGGGCAGTTCCAGATCCAGCTCGCCGGCCTCGTGATTGTCATGTTTGCCGATCCAGCGTGTTTTGTCCAGAATAATTTCCAGCGCGTTGCGATTTTCATTGTAGCGAAAGGAATGCTCGTACTCCTCACGATCATAGGAAAGGCGCGCCTTCACTTTATCCTCGCTTCGTCCGCGCGAAACGCGCACCTTGCCGGCGTCAACCTCCACACGCATTCGAAAGGTCGAACCGGTGTCGATTTTGAAATCATTGTCCAAATCTTCATAGCTGGACGCGGGTTTGTTCTTTTCTTGCGCCAGCACGAATCCCGCAGACACACATACAACAAGCGCTATCCAAAATTTTGAATCGGACATCCCAACCTCCGCGTTTGATGTCGTACAGAGTAAGCTAAGTCGCACAAAATTACGGATAAAATCTTGTAAAGTTCCTCACGATTTTTTAAGGCCGCATATTTTTAAATGTGACGGTGATTTTTTGTGCACTGCGGTTTTAGAAGCTCCAGGCGCGGCGAACACGGCGCTTGCTTCTGATGCGAAGAATGAATATATATTGCCGCGCGTCAGTCAACTTGATGAGCAGCACTGAGCAAATTCAAACCAGTTCACTAGTTTTTGTCAAATGAACTGGTGAGGGCCGGCAGAATGCAATTCAGAGAGAGAACTGTTTGCGGCGAGCATGATGACAAAATTGTTTAATGAGAGTTCTTTGTTCAACCAGTCCGGCGTTGTACCTTTTCGTATCGCCGGAAGCGAGTTGGAAGTTTTATTGATCACCTCGCGGCGCCGTAAACGCTGGATCATTCCCAAAGGCATTGTCGAGCCGGATTTATTGCCGGCAGAGTCTGCCGCAAAAGAAGCGCTGGAGGAAGCCGGTGTGACGGGCATTCTGCACCCTGACGAAATCGGCGAATACACTTATGAAAAATGGGGCGGCGTCTGCCGCGTCAAGGTCTTTCTGTTGCAGGTAACGAAAGTGCTTGATTCCTGGGAGGAAAGCTTTTTGCGTGACCGGCGATGGCTGTCGTTATCGGATGCAATTGAATTAATCGAAGAGCCAGATTTGAAAAAAATATTAAGATCGACTTCAAAATTAATATTTAATTATTAGCTTTTCAGTTCAAAAATAATAAATAAATGAAATTTGTATTGACAATGTTTTTTTGAGAATTTATATTCGCGCCATCTCATTTAAATTTATGGTTTAACCTCTCACACAAAGGATGTGTGCCTTGATTCGGTTTATACCTCGGGAGCGCGAATGATGAAATCTGCAACAAGGACGGAAACGGCCACAGTTTTGCTCGTTGATGAAGATTTGGAGCAGTGTCTGAATTGCAAATCAAAGCTGGAATCTCAGGGCTATCGCGTTGTTTGCACGCACTCCGGCCGCGAAGCGCTCGCCATTTTTTCGTATGAAAAAATCGACCTTGTCGTTGCAGATGTGCAACTGCCCGATATGGCCGGTTTCGATTTGATCGGCACGCTGGCCTCCTTGCGCTTGCCAATTCCGATCGTGGTCAATACTTCCGATTCCGCTTTTCAATTCAGTTTTCGTTCGTGGGCGGCGGATGCTATCATTGCAAAATCGCCGGACTGCAACGAGTTGGCGCTCAAAATCGCCGCATTGCTGCAACCCCAGGCCCGGAGATATGTGCATTAAAATTTAATCGTCTCATGACTTGCACGGTTGTCGCATGGGATTGCTAGATGTCCGCCCGGGAACTCCAAATTTTTCCCGGGTGAGAGCCGAAGTTGAAAAGCCCAAATATCGCCGCAAACGATTCTGGGTCCGGGCGGCAGTTTTTTTGAAGAATGGAATCGTACCAAATTAGGCCGAAACATGTCAGCCGAAAAACTAGACGACATTGACATCAAGATTCTCAAAATTTTGCAGGTGCGTGGCCGCACCAAACGCAACGAGTTAGCCGAGCATGTCAAGCTTTCGATTCCGGCGGTGAGCGAGCGGCTGCGCAAAATGGAAGAACGCGGCGTCATTCGCAGTTACAATGCCGTGGTTGATAGCCGGAAAGTGGGCCTGGGCTTGACCGCATTCATCTTCGTGATGGCCGAGTCTTCCGTTTTTTATTCGCAGATTATCGGCTCCTCGCAGGCCGAACCGGAAATTCTCGAATGCCACGCCGTTACCGGCGAAGGCTCGCACATCCTGAAAATCAAAACCCAATCCACCGCAACTCTCGAAAAACTTCTCTCCCGCATTCAATCCTGGCCGGGCGTAAAAAACACCCGCACCAGCGTCGTTCTATCGAGTCCCAAAGAAGAAACCGTTGTCACGCTTGCGCACCTCGAGTCTGAACCCTCTGCGGAATAAGATGCCGCCTGTGTGACAACCGCAGAAAGCCGCACACGGAGCCTCTCGAAAAGTATAAACCTCAACGCGTCGTGTTCTATTTCTTTGCTTTTGGCGCCACTCCCAAAATCTTCTTCATCCCCGCTTCATCAACATTCAACAACCCCACACCCGGCAAACGCGGGGTCAGCTCAGCCCAGTTCGGATCACCGGCAAAGACTTTTTTGAACAGCGGCAATGCTTCCTCCAAACGGCCGGCGTTGGCCAGCGAGATTGCGGTCCAATAAGCCATCTCGAGATTTTCGGGCATCATCTTTTGCGCGGCGCCGTATTCCGCCAGCGCTTTTTCCATGTCGTTGTGCTCCATCGCGAGATCGCCGGCGTTCATGTGCTGATAAGCGCGATGCACATGCACCAACCGCCGCAATTCCTGCAGCGGCTCGGGATGATCTTCCACGCGCAATTCCATCACGCGATCGGCCCAGGGCCGGCCGGTGTTCGTGCCGCTCACAATTAAAATTGCGGCAGATTGCTTGCCGCGAATGTCGCCGCCCACGGCTTGCGCCGCGTCCATCGCTGCCAGCATTTTATCAGCGAGATCGCCGGAGGTTTTTTGATAAGCCTCGGTCATCGCGGGCCAGACTTTATCATTCAACATGAGATTGGCTTGCACGGAAAAATTTTCGCCGACGTAATGCCCGGCTGCGGGAATGCACTTGCTGCCGGTGTGCGCGGAAACATTGCCTTGCGCGTCGATCATGGCGACTTGCCGCACCGCCTCGCCGGGATCAGAAGCAATTATCGCGGCCAGCGCCTGCTTCGCGTTTTTGCCCGCGCGCATTAACTGCAATCCCAACGGGCCGTAGGCGGGATCGATGAACGATTGCGTTGCCACCGCGCCCACACCGGCTTCTGCCCACGTGACCAGCGAGCCAACGGAAAACCAATGTGATTGCACCGCCACGCCCAGATGACCCGTAGCCGGATCGCGCGCAACGATGGAATAGGTGTGCACCGGCCGGGATGATTCTTGCGCGACCGCGGAGGCCGCAAGTAAAACAACGAAAGCAAAGCAGTGAATGCGTTGGGACATGAGATTTTCCTCCTTTGCACTGAAGTTCTGGTGTCATTTGCAGAAAGCGCGAGCCGGCGCTTCGCATGCTGTGGGCGAATATAGGATTTATTTTTTCAGACGCAAATGCAGAGCGGAGTATTTGGATTGTGGGGAAAATTTTTGTACAATTCCAACACGATTTGAACTACGAAATACACGACGTTGGTCCGTTCAACAATCAAGCGGAAACCTGATGGCCGTCACAATAACGCATTGGAAAGAAACGTTCGCGTTGGTGTGTTTTTATGGTTCACCAAAGCGCTGGATCAATTCATCAAATTAAACACACTAATGCCTTGTTAACTCATTTTATCAAAGGAGCGTGTATGCGATTCCTGTCGCGAAGCTTGTTGATTCTCGTGTTGCTCATCTTGCCCGCACGCAGCCAGACGTTTGCAACGCAAGACAGCATTTTGCAAAAAATCTGGCATGAAGCGCAGACGAATTCACATTTGGAAAAACTGGCGCACGAGCTGCTGGATGTCATCGGGCCGCGGCTGGTGGGAACGCCGCAAATGCAAAAGGCGCATGATTGGGCGGTGGCGACCTACACCGGTTGGGGCATAACGGCGCGTAACGAGCAATGGGGAAAATGGCTGGGCTGGGAGCGCGGCATCACGCACATTGATTTGCTCTCGCCGCGTGTGCGCACGCTGGAAGGCACGATGCTGGCGTGGAGCCCCGGAACGCCGAAGAACGGCATTCAGGCAGGAACAATCATTCTGGCGGAGGCGGCGGACTCAGTGGCGTTTCAGCAATGGCTTCCCAATGTCAAAGGCAAATTCGTATTGATTTCGATGCTGCAACCCACCGGCCGCCCGGATAAAGATTGGGAGGAATTCGCGACCAAAGAATCATTCGATAAAATGAAAGTTGAGCGCGATACGTTGCGCTCACAATGGCAAGCGCGCCTCAAGAAAACCGGCCTGGATGCCAAAAAACTCGCGCTGGCTATAGAGGCCGCGGGCGCGGCCGGCATCATCGCCTCGAACTGGTCAAACGGTTATGGCGTGAATAAAATTTTCGGCGCAAATACCAAAAAAATTCCCACCATTGATTTGAGCCTGGAAGACTATGGTTTGGTTTATCGCCTGACGGAAAGCGGCGCCAATCCCCGCATTCGGCTGGTGGCCGAAGCAAAGTTCACCGGCGAAGCGCCCGCATACAACACGCTGGGCGAGTTGCGCGGCGGCGCGAAAAGCGATGAATATGTCATGCTCTCGGCGCATTTCGATTCCTGGGACGGCGCTTCGGGCGCGACGGACAACGGCTCGGGCACGATTCTCATGATGGAAGCCATGCGCATTCTCAAAAAAGTTTATCCGAATCCCAAGCGCACGATACTCGCCGGGCATTGGGGCAGTGAAGAACAAGGATTGAACGGTTCGCGCGCGTTCGTCAAAGATCATCCTGAGATCGTGGCAAAGCTGCAAGCGTTGTTCAATCAGGATAACGGCACCGGACGCATCGAGCGCATGTCGGCCTCGGGCTACCTAGATGCCGGCGAGTCGCTAGCACGCTGGCTCGCGCGTGTGCCGAGCGAGGTGACGGATCACATCAAGTTCGAATTTACCGGCATGCCCGCGGGCGGTGGCACTGATCATGCGTCTTTCGTCGCAGCCGGCGCGCCGGGTTTCGGTATCGGATCGAACCGGTGGAACTATGGCATTTACACCTGGCACACCAATCGCGACACTTATGACAAGCTCGTTTTTGATGATTTGCGAAACAATGTCGTGCTGGTGGCTTCGCTGGTTTATTTGGCTTCAGAAGACGAGGCCTTCGTGGGCCGCACCAAACGCGTGATGCCGATCGACGAGAAGACAGGCAAGCCGCGCGCATGGCCGGCGACAAGGGACGCCGAGCGTGCGGGCAGGTTGGAAGAGGAGAAGAAGTGATTGGTGGAGGAGGGATGAATAGTCTTTTCAAGTTGTATCGCTGCAAAAAGCAAAGATTTTACTGTAAGCGGATAAAGCAAAGGCCGTATCCGCTTACAGTAAAATCGGCTTACAAAAAAGCTAGCCGCGCTCAAAAATTTCCTTTGCAATAATCAGCCGCTGAATCTGGCTGGTGCCCTCGTAAATCTGAAAGATTTTTGCATCGCGCATGAGTTTTTCCACGGGATATTCGCGCGAGAAGCCATAGCCGCCGAACACTTGCACCGCGTCGGTGGCTACGCGCATGGCGGTGTCGGCCGCGGCGCATTTGGCGTACGCAGCTTGCAGCGTGTTGCGCTTGCCTTGATCGATGGTCCAGGCCGCCAGCCAGGTGAGCAAGCGCGCCGCTTCAATGTCGCGCGCCATGTCGGCAATCATGAAACTCACGCCCTCGTGAGCGGCCAGCGGCACGCCAAACGTTTTTCTTTCTTTGGCATAGTTTGCGGCGTGTTCCATCGCGGCGCGCGCCAAACCAACAGCCATTGAAGCCACCACCGGGCGCGAATGATCGAACGCAGCCATTGCCGCTTTCCAGCCATCGCCTTCTTTGCCGAGCAAATTGGCTGCGGGGATTTTCACGTCTTCAAAAGTAACGCCGCGCGTATCCGAACAACGCTGGCCAAGCTTGGGTTCGTGCTTGCCGATTCTGACGCCCGGCGTGTCTGCCGGCACAATGAAGCCGCTGATGCCTTTGTAACCCTTGTTTTGATCGGTGTAGGCAATCACAAAAAACCAGCGCGCGTGTCCGGCGTTGGTGATCCACATCTTTTGGCCGTTGATCACATAATCATTGCCAATTTTTTGCGCCGTGGTTTTGATTGCCTGCACGTCGCTGCCGGCGCCGGGTTCCGTGACAGCATATGAGCAGAAAGAAAATTCTTCGGTGAGCGGTGTGAGAAATCTTTTTTTCTGATCGTCATTGCCGGCGACAATGACAGGCGCGATCGCCAGCGTGTTGCACGTTGTCGTTGTGCCCACGCCGGTACAGCCCCAGCCGATCTCTTCGGCGATTAAACATTCCTCCAACACGCCCAAGCCCAGCCCGCCATATTCTTTGGGCACATGCACGTTCATCAGACCCAGTTCCCAGGCTTTGCGGCAAACGTCGGCGGGAAATTTTTCCTCCTCATCCAACTCCGCGGCCACCGGGCGGATTTCATTTTGCGCAAACTCGCGCGCCAGTGCGCGGAATTGCTGCTGGTCTTCGGAAAGGGCGAAGTCGATCATGGCACTCTCCAGAATGAAAATATCAAAATGTCAAACGGCAAGCAAACACGCGCCGGCGGGTGAGAAACTTTTGCGGATTATTTCTTTCTTGCAGACAAGAATTTTTCGATCGCGCGTTCGGCCTCCGGCGATGCAAAACACAAACTCTGCGCATACACTTCATACTTTAACATGGCCTCGAGAGATTGCCCGTGACTTTGCTGCAAGCCTTTTTTGAGCAGGCGCAAAACCAGCGGCGATTTTTCCGCCAGAGATTCAGCCAGTTTTATGGCGGCCGGCAACAATTCCGCATCCGGCGCGACCCGATTGACAAGGCGCAACTGCAACGCTTCCCCGGCGGAAATCATCTCTCCGCTCATCAATAATTCTGCAGCTTTTGTGGCCCCCGCGAGTCGCGGCAAAAAATAGGTGCAGCCGAGATCGGGATGCAATCCAATGCGAATGAAGGTGAAGCCGAGACTTGCATTTTGCGCCATCAAGCGTAGATCACATGCCAGCGCAAGACTCGCGCCGCCCCCGGCCGCCGGGCCGTTGATCGCTGCAATTACGGGCTTCTCTGCGGCGTGAATCAGCTCGATGATTTCGTTGCCGGTTTCCACCAACACCCGGCCGCGCGGCGAGTCTTTGGTTGCCGCCAGCTCGCTGAGATAATTGACATCCGCGCCGGCGCAAAAACCCCTGCCGTTGCCGGTGAGAATGACGACGCGAACGCTGTCGTCGTCCAGCAAAGCACGCAGGGCCACGCAGATTTCCCGCCCCATTTTCGCATCGAACGCATTCAGGCGCTCGGGACGATTGAAGCGGAGGAGGGCGATGGCATCCTGTTTCTCAATTTGAAGGTCGTGGTAGTTCATTCCGCGACATCGCTTTCGATGTGAAGATGACTCAAAAAGGAATGTTGGCGTAATGGATTGCTGGAGTGATGAAACAGAAAACAATCTCATCTATCCACTACTCCAATTTTATACCCTCTCAATCAACAACGCAATACCCAAACCGCCGCTGATGCACAATGTCGCAATGCCGTAACGCGATTTGCGCTTGAGCATTTCGTGCACCAACGTTACGGTGATGCGCGCGCCGGTCGCGCCGATGGGATGGCCCAACGCAATTGCGCCGCCGTTCACATTCAGCTTGGACATGTCGAAATGCAGCTCGCGGTCGCACGCCAGCACTTGCGCGGCAAACGCTTCGTTCAGTTCGATGAGATCAATATCCTCAAGCTTGAGGTTATGTTTTTTGAGCAATGTTCGCATGGCCGGCACCGGCCCGAGGCCCATGATGGCAGGATCAACTCCGGCGTTGGTGTAACCCACAACGCGTGCCAGCGCAGGCGTATTGTTGCGCTTCACAAAATCTTCCGTGGCCAGCACCAGCGCAGCGGCGCCGTCCACCATGCCGGAGGAATTGCCGGCGTGTACGCTGCCGTCCTTCTTGAATACCGGCGGCAGTTTCGCCAGCGACTCCAAAGTCACAGCATCACGGGGATGTTCGTCCAGACTGATGAGTTTCTTTTCGCCCTTGCCGGCAGAAATTTCAACGGGAACGATTTCATCATCAAAACGATGTGATTTGCGCGCGGCCTCGCAGCGATGCTGCGTTTCCATCGCAAAGCGATCTTGCTCCTCGCGTGTAATGTTGTATTGGGTCACGAGGGTCTCAGCGGTTTCCCCCATGATTTGTCCGCACAGCGGGCAAAGAAAACCGTCTTGATACATGCCATCGACGAGCTTCTCGTGGCCGAGACGATAGCCCCAGCGCGCTTTCATCAGCAAGTACGGCACCCGGCTCATGTTCTCGCTGCCGCCTGCGAGAATGGCCTCGGCATCGCCACATTTCAAGGCTTGCACGGCGTTGAGCAGCGCGCGCAGGCTGGAGCCGCAGGCTTTGTTGACGGTGTACGCCGGAATCTCGTTCGGCACACCGGCACGCTTGGCAATCTGCCGCGCGGGATTCGGACCAATACCTGCAGGCCGCGCATTGCCCATGATCACTTCGTTGATTTGGCCGGGCGCTATTTTCGCGCGCTCCAACGCCGCCTGCGCGGCAACGGCGCCCAGCTCAGGCGCGGTCAGTTCGGCAAATGCGCCGCCAAATTTGCCGCACGGCGTGCGCGCAGCGGAGATGATGAAGATTTCTGGAATCATGTTAAAATCATGGTTGGTTGTTTTTTCGATGATTTGAATTTGAGGCTTTTAAGGTTTGGCTCAGATCAATCCCACTGTTCGCAAGCACTTTTCCATGCGCATGAGGGAAATATCCATGTCGTGATCGAGGCCTACGGATAATCGAACCATGCCACGGCTCAATCCCATTTGCCGTTGCAGGTCTTCGGGAATTTCCGAGGAAGTGCTGCTGCTCGGAGCGCTGAACAAGGTTTTGAAATAGCCCAGGCTCACAGCGAGATAGCCCACTTTTTCCTCCTGCATTTTTACCATCAGGTTATTGGCTTTTTCTTCATCCACGAAATCAACCGCAACCATGCCGCCGAAGCCCAATCCGGGGTTGATCAATTTTTTCATCAAATCATGATTCTTGTGATGCGGCAGGCCGGGATAATGCACTTTCAAGCCGAGTTCATGCAGACGTCGCGCCAGGGCCAGGGCATTGGCGCTGTGCTTTTGCATGCGCAAATGAAGGCTGTGCAAATTTTTAAGAATACTCGCAGCGCGCAGGCTGTCGAGTACCGGGCCGAGCAGCATCGTCGCGCCGCTGTTGACATCGGTAAGCTTTTCGATGAACGCTTTCGAAGCGCAAATGCAGCCAGCGACGCAATCACTGGTGCCGTTGATAAATTTCGTCATGCTGTGCGCCACCACGTGTGCGCCCCAACGCGCCGGCGAGATGATCATCGGGCTGAAGGTGTTGTCAATCACCAGCGTGAGCCCGTGCGCATTGGCGATCTGGCTGAGGCGGGGTATGTCGGCGACTTCGAGCAGCGGGTTGCTGATCGATTCTGTATAAATGACTTTCGTGCGCGGGTTCAATACGCGCTCGATTTCATCGGGATTGGCCAGATCGATGAAATGTGTTTTAATGCCGAATTTGGGCAGAAAGTTTTTGAGAAAAGCATACGTGCCGCCGTAAATCGTCCAACTCGAGATCACTTCATCGCCGGCGTTGCACAGTTGCAGAATCGCGCTGCTGATTGCGGAGATGCCGGAGGCGGTGGCTTGCGCCGCCTCGGTGGCTTCCATCGCGGCTAGCGCACGGCAAAGATATTTGTTGATGGGATTCCAGTGGCGCGAATAAAGAAAACAGCCTTCGATCTCGTGGCTGAAAATTTCCTTCATCGTTGCCGGACTGAGAAACGTGTAGGTGGAGCTGTCGGTGATTGAAGGGTTGACATCCCCGAATTCACCGAACATCAACAGATCTTGAATCGCGCTGGCGGGATCAAAGCTCATGGTTCGCCCACGATTAATGTATTTGAGAAGCTTTTATCAGATAAAAGATAATCGTACCAAAATCCAGCACCAGCACGATCGGCAAAAATGCGAGGCCCAGGCCGTTGGTATTGCCGAGCGCCGTTTGTATCGTTTGCCAGGCAATGTAAGCGAACATTCCAACAATCTTGCATTTTAGGAAACTGACGAGTTGGCGCGCGAGGCGATAATGGGCGGCGGCATTCTGTGCCGTAATGGGCCAGAGATAGTTGTATTTGTGCGGATAGCGGCGCAGAATCGTCAATCCGATATAAAGAACGGCTGCCAATACGAAAAGTGCGAGCAGCATATACTTGCTGCCCCAGCCATCGGGTTCACCGGAGGCGCCGAAGTGAGTGGGGATTTTTGCCGGCAGAGAAAACCAGAATTGCAGCATCATCAAACTAAATGCCAGCAACCCCAGGCCGGAGAAGAATTCCAGAATTTGTTCGAATCGCGAAGACGGCAAGTCGAACTTGGGACGCTCCTCCGCTTTGGGTCGAGCGAGGTATGTCGCAGAACGAGTATCTGGATCGTAGGATGATCGCATGGCCTTTCCAATATGTTCCGATTCAGGATGCGATAATGGGATACTCGGTTTCGTGAGGCGCGCCTTAACTCAAATCCACCCACACGCTTTTGCTTTGCGAATAGAACTCGAACGCTGCCATGCCGCTTTCCACGCCGAAACCGCTCATTTTGTAACCGCCGTAGGGCATGGCCGCATCGTAATTGTTGTAGGTGTTGATCCACACCGTGCCGGCTTTGATTGCTTTGGCCAGGCGATGCGCTTTCTTGATGTCTTGCGTCCAGATCGCGGCAGCCAGGCCGTACATGGTGCCGTTGGCAATTTTCAACAATTCATCCGCGTCTTGAAACGTCAAGGTCGCGAGCACGGGGCCGAAGATTTCTTCCTGCGCGATCGTTGCGTTGGGCTGCACGTTGTCGAAAATCGTGGGTTGGAAGAAGTAACCTTTGCCCGGAGCGGAATCAGGCTGGCGGCCGCCGACCAGCAGGCGCGCGCCTTCTTGCTCGCCGATTGCAACATACTTCTTCACGTTTTCCAGTTGCGCTTCGGAGACGAGCGGGCCGAGTCGCGCCTTGGGATCCATGGGATCGCCGGGCTGCATTTTTTTTGCGCGCTCGAGGACTTTCTCCATGAAACTGTCATGGATCGATTTCTCCACCAGCAAGCGCGAGCCGGCAGTGCATACTTCGCCCTTGTTGTAGAAAATGCCCATCAGTGCCATCTTCGCGGCGGCTTCGAGGTCGGCATCCGCAAATACGATATTGGGCGATTTGCCGCCAAGCTCGAGATGAAGCTTCTTGACTGTGGTTGCTGCGTCGCGCATCAATTGCTGACCGGTTGCTGTGCCGCCGGTCAAGGCAATGCCATCAACGCCGGGATGTTTGACCAACGCCGCGCCCGCAGTGGCGCCGTGGCCGGGCACGACATTCAAAACGCCGGGCGGCAGACCCGCTTCCATGCCGATTTCGGCCAGCACCAACGCGGTGAGCGGCGTTTGGGCAGCGGGTTTCAGAATCAGCGTGTTTCCGGCGGCGAGCGCCGCAGCAACTTTTCGCGAGGCCAACAGCAGCGGAAAATTCCACGGCACGATCAGGCCAACGACGCCCAGCGGTTCGCGCAAGGTGTAGTTAAAATAGGGGCCGTTCACCGGAATGGTGTGGCCCTCGAGCTTCGTCGCAGCGCCGGCATAGTAAAAGTACAAATCTGCCGAGTAAGGCACATCGATCTTGCTCGATTCGGTGATGGTCTTGCCATTGTCCGAGGTTTCGAGTTTCGCAATTTCATCGGCGCGCGCGAGGATGCGCTCGCCCATTTTCCAGATGATCCGGCTGCGTTCGGAGGCATTCATTTTTCCCCACGGTCCGTCGAGCGCCGCGCGTGCAGCCTGCACGGCGCGATCGATATCTTCGGCCCCGCCTTCCGCAATGTGTGCAATGACTTCCGTTGTTGCCGGATTGATGGTGGGGAAAGTTTTGCCGCTGGCGGCGTCTTCCCATTTGCCATTGATGAAGAGTTTGGTGAGCATGTTAAGTCATTAGCTCGTGAACGTTAGAAAAGAATCTGAGTTTTTAGATTTCCAGCGAATAAAAAAACAGCGCATAAAGCCCTTACAGTTGGGTTTTCTATCCGTTGGAAAAAATTTGTTATCCGTTGCTGCCCGCAGAGCTTCAGATTTCAGCTTGTCTGCAATCTGGAGCAGGAATTAAGAATAATAGCAAGAGTCTGCGGTGTCAAAAAGCTGATTGTGTTAAGCTGAAAAACGCTGCGTCGAAATACAGATGTCTTGAAAATTTGGGAACCCGGGTCGTTGGCCGGTGGTTATTTGCCTGCAAAATTCGGCTTTCTCTTCTCATTGTAGGCCGTCAAGCCTTCCTTCGCGTCTTCACTTTGGAAGAGCTGTTGTTGCAGCTCGCGTTCAATGGCCAGGCTCTCGCTGAACGACACTTCCAGGCCGGATTGCACGGAACGCTTGATCAACCCCACGGCTTTGCTGGCTTTATTCGGCGGCAGGAATTGGCGCGCATACTCCACCACTTTTTCCCAGAAGCCTTCCGCCGGATAAACATAATTCACCAGGCCCATCTGCTCAGCTTCTTCGAATTCGAAAGTGCGGCCGGTGGTCATCAACTCGATTGCGCGCGCCTTGCCCACCAAGCGCGCAAGACGCTGCGTGCCGCCGGTGCCGGGCAACACTCCAAGCGTCACTTCCGGCAAACCGATTTTGCCCGCGCCCTTTTTGGCGATGCGAATATCCGCTGCCATCGCGATTTCCAGACCGCCGCCGACACAATGGCCGTTCAGTGTTGCGATCACCAGTTTAGGCGTCTGCTCGAGACGGGTCAGGGTTTCGTTGGCGTGTAAACAGAAGAAGTATTTGAAGCGCGGCGTTACTTCCTGCAGCATGCGAATGTTCGCGCCGGCGCAGAAAAATTTCTCGCCCGCGCCTTTAAGCACGATCACGTGCACGCTGTCGTCCATGCGCGCCTCGAGAATGGCGGTATCGAGTTGCCGCATCATTTCATAGGTGTAGGTGTTGGCCGGTGGATCCGTCAATTCGATAATGGCCAGGCCGTTGTCGGTGGAGTAATTCACCAATTTTTTGTCGGACATCTCCATCTCCTTCTGTTGAGCAAGTGATGATGAGGTTGAAATGCCAAAGAGAATATTTGTTCGAGGAGTCGTGTGCTGCACTTTTTGGGTGGAGGTAAATACTCAAAAAAACGATGAATGTCAAGACTAGTGGGATGAGCTAAAAAACGGCAAAAAAGCTTATAAAAATGCAGGCTGACTGTTTGTCGAACTCATGGCGCAGGCGTAAAGCTGAATTTGTAGAGATGGCCAATTTTCGTGTTCTCGGGCATTATTGCATTGGAATTCAAACGTTTTAAAGAGGAGGGTCAGGTGAAGAGATTTTCAATTACGCCGATTGGAGTCATTCGATCGGAAATTAAAAGCCGAAAGGAGGCTCCGTTGTTTTATACCGAGGGCGCTCCCAACGCTTTCCTGGAGATTTTGCCGGCGTATTCAGAGGGTCTGGATCGCATGCAAGCTGGCGACGAAATCATTGTCATCACCTGGCTCCATCGCGCGCACCGGGACGTGCTGAAGGTTCATCCCAGAGGAGATGCTTCCAATCCTCTCACCGGTGTATTTTTGACGCGATCACCCGATCGCCCGAATCCCGTGGGATTTCACCGCGTGAAGGTTTTGGAGATCAAGCAAAATCATTTGCATCTCGGCGCAATCGAGGCAATCGATGGCACCCCCGTGATCGACATTAAACCCGTGATTAAATCAAATGATCACTAATTGTGCCGCGCAGGCTTGTGCGCCAGTATCATCTGCCGGTCGATATTTTAATCGGTTTGGCAGGATTTCAGTTTATTCAGCAAAAAGCGCCGTTCGGGTTCCGTTCCCGCCAGGGTTAACGCTTGTTCATAACAAGTCGCTGCTTTTTGCCTGTCACCCAGTTGCATGTGAAACTCTGCGAACGCCGCAGGCAAGAGATGATACCTTTGCATCGCCGGCTGCCGGCTGATGCGTTCAAGCTCTTTGACACCGGCCCGCGGACCTGCAACCATCGCCACCGCCACCGCGCGATTGAGCGCAACCACCGGCGAATGATCCTGCCGAATCAAATCATCATACAAAGCGAGAATACGCGGCCAATCTGTTTGAGCAAAATTGGGCGCGAGCGCGTGATGCATGGCAATTTCAGCTTGGAGGTGATAAACCGTCAACTCTTCGCCTTGTCCGGCTTGCGCCAGGTGATACAAACCCGCATGAATGAGTTTTTGATCCCAGCGGCTGCGATCTTGTTCCGCCAGCAAAAAGAGATTGCCGTCTGCATCAACGCGACTGGGCAGGCGCGAAGCTTGTAAATACATCAGCGCCAACAGGGCATGCGTTGCCGGAGCATTGCCGGCAGGATGTTCGGCCAGCAGCGCCGTCAAGCGAATCGCTTCCGCGCATATATCCTGCCGCACCAAAGCTGCGCCGGCATGCGCGTTATAGCCTTCGTTAAAGAGCAGATACAACACCTCTAACACCGCCTGCAAGCGGCGGCGCAATTCGCCGTTTTCGGGAGCGCGGAGTGAAATGTTCTCTGTGCGCAGTTTGCGCTTGGCGCGCACCAGGCGTTGCGCAATCGTGGCTTCGGCGGTGAGAAAAGCCCGCGCTATCTCCGTCACACTGAAACCGCACAAAATCTTCAGCGTCAACGCAACCTGCACCTCACGCGGCAAAATGGGATGGCAGCAGGCAAACATCATCGCGAGTTGATCGCTTTTGAAGCCGGCGGGCGCGGTTTCCTCGGAAACATTCAGGTCTTGTTCGAGCCGGCGCGCAATCTCTTCTTCTTTATTTCGAAACGAGGCTTCGCGCCGCAGCGCATCGATGGCGAGATTTTTCGCGGTTTGCAAAATCCAGCCGCCAGGATTTTGCGGCACGCCGCGAAAGGGCCATTGTTGCAACGCCTTGAGCAAAGTCTCTTGCATCACGTCTTCCGCGAGATCGAGATGCTCCCAGCCGAAGATGCGCGTCAGCGTTGCAACCACCTGCCCGGCTTTGTGGCGAAACAGGTGATCGACCAAATCGTTGACGGCGCCATTGTCTTTTGCCGCGATCACGGTTTATTTTCCCAGCGCGCGTTTCAGAAATGCATTCATGCCCCGGCCGGCGCGGCAATACTGCATCAACAATTCCGGCAGATTTCTCTTGAGAATTGTTTCCGCCTCCAACTCGGCGGCATAATAAAACTGTTTGTTGGCAAGCAACGGTTGCTGCAAGGCCGCTTCTTTGAATTCGCCGGGCAGCACTTTGTTCTTTTCACCCTGCAGCGTCTCATATTTTTTCTTGAACTCCTTGTCTTGCAGCAATGCCTGAAATTCTTCAGGGTGATTCACGATGGCCCGGCGAATGCGATAAACGCTTTCGTTGGCCGGCGTATACACGCCGCCCGCGAGCATTACCATGTCCGCCCCGAATTGCATATAAAAACCGGGCGTTTCATGATCGGCGCGGCCCGCCGGGGAAATAAGCGCTGCCATATGCGTTTTGTAGGGCGTCTTGTCTTTCGAGAAACGAATGTCGCGATTGATCCGGAAGATCGCTTCTTTTGCCGAGATTCTAACCTCCGCATCTTCGCCATGAATGCGCGCGATCATCTGCTCGACGAAAGCGGTAAACGGCTTCTTGACCTCGTTTTCATAACGTTCACGGTTGGCTTCGAACCAGGATTTGCTGTTGTTCTTCGCCAGGCCGCGAAAAAATTTCAAGTACTCCGGTGTGAAATAACTCATCTAGCCTCACTTTCAACCGCCCGGGCGGTTTGGCTCAATGGGGATTGATTTCGCGTATTTCAATGCTGCCGCTGAAACGGAGGTGCGGGCATTCCTTTGAGATTTCCGCGGCTTCTTCGAGGCTTTTTGCCTCGATCAGAAAATAACCGCCGACAATTTCTTTGGTTTCGACGTAGGGGCCGTCCACAACGAATTTGCCGTTTTTCATCGACACGATACAGCCGCCGTCTTTGAGTTCATCGCCGCCGCGATATCGGCCCTCTGCTCTCAGCTTGTCCGCCCAGGCAAGATACTTCTCCAGAACTTTTTGCATTTCTTCGGGAGAATAAACGGGAAATTCTCCATTACGCAACAACAAAATGAACTGAGCCATGTGATCTCCTGTGTGGTGATGGGTTTTCGTTCTTATCGCAGCCTTCACTCGACTTGATATGCTGTTACTGCTGAGTTCTAATCTCCAACAGAGGCCAAGACGAGAAGAGGACGGACTGGAATTTTCAAAGACAAGACGAATGAACGCTGCAAAAATCGACACGACTTCCGGCTATTTTCAGCGGCGAGTTCGTTGAGCCGGTTTACGTGTCCTTGGGTTTGGTTTGTGAATTCGGCCTTTTGAAACTCGTTCCCAGCAGCGAAAACGGAAACTGCAATGCCGCGCGCAAGCCGGCAATGGTGGAGAGATTCAGCATAAAGCGGCGTGCTTCGGCGATTAATTCCACCACCACGATCTCCTCTTCCACCTCGCCGACTTCTTTGACTTTGGCAAGCCGGTGCATGGCATATAAACCGACGAGGCACGCGAGGATAAAAAAGAAGTCCCAGTGCTGCAAATCGAGCGTTTCGAATGCCATCTCGCCGGCGGGACTTTTCCATTTCAGTGTCCAGGAAAGCGCATAGTCTGAAAATATATCCACGAAGTTTCCGCCCAAAATGGGGGCAATGCCGGCCGCAATCGAATTCACCAGGCTGTTCGCTGCCAGGTAGGCCGTGGCTTGTCCCTGCGGCGCGAGTTTCAAACCGATATTGCCGGTGGCCAGCGTCACGCCCGCAGTTGCAATTCCCATGAAAACGTGAATGACGATGAGCAACGGCATGGTCAGCAGATATTTGTTCGGCAAGGTGGTGAAGGTGAAAACAAAAATGCAAATGATGTACAACGGCCCGGCCACGCTCAGCACGGATTTATTGCTGAAGCGGTCGGACAAATGGCCCCAAATGCGAAAGAAGAGCAGATTCATGATCTGACTCAATACCTGCAAGGTGATGATGGAGCGCATGTCCAGGCCGAGCATTTTGAGCATGTACACCGTGAAAAATGGCGCCGCCAGATTGATGGCAAAATTCCACGCGCCTTGAAACATGATCAATCGCCTGAAGTTTTTTTCTTTGAATGGCTGCAGCAGGATGGCGGAAAACGGCAGATGCTTTTCCGTGACGGGCATGCGCGGTTCGGGAATTCTGGAAATAACATAAACGCCGAGCAAACCGGCCGAGGCGCCCGCCAGAAACAGTGCGGCATACCCGTAAACTTTGGCCATGTTAAAATAATTGACAAACCAATCGATATAGAATCCGGCAATCAAGTTGAGCACAACGCCGAAGCCCGCCATCAACGCCATGCGTTTGGCGAAGAATGCGCCCAGACGGTTTTGCGGAATCAGGTCGCGCATCCAGGAATTCCAACTGCAACCGGAGATGGCGCCGAAAACCGCATAGCCAAGAATGCAAAAGGTTAGCGCGGCCAGCGCTGCGCTGCCCGCCAGGAAGAAGGGAATGGCGCAGACGATCAGCAAAAAAATGCGCGCGGCTGCAGAACCCAGCACGCAAATCGCCCGGCGAGAACGATATTTTTCGATCAAGTAGATCGAAGGAACTTGCACGAGTTGCGCGAGAAAGGGAATGGCGGCCAGTAAACCGATGCGCGCGTTTGAGGCATTGAATTGCAGCGCGTAATCAACCAGAAAAGCGCCCCCGGTGAGCGTGAGCATGGCCTGCGTGGTCAAACCGTCTTGCAACACGCCGCGCAAGCCGGCTTGCACGTCTTGTTCGGTTAGGTGTTCTTTTACTTGAAAAATCTTCACGATAAAATTTGCAGGTTTCCTGTGATCTTACTTTTTGTCCCCCGCGATTTCACGCGGCAGCGGCGAGGCGAGCGGTACGGGATCGCGGCGGCCCGCATAAATCGAGGCGAGAATTCCCACCGTTAGCAGGCTGGCAATCACGATCAGAGAAGTCGTGGTGGGAATGGGATGATGATGCGTCAGAATCATTTTGACGCCGACATAACTCAGAACGAAAACCAGGCTGTGTTTGAGATAGCGGAATTTGTCCATCATGGCGGCGAGCGCAAAATAAAGCGAGCGCAAACCGAGAATGGCGAAAATATTCGAAGTGAAGACGAGAAAAGGATCCTGTGTTATCGCAAAAATCGCCGGAATTGAATCGATCGCGAATAAGACGTCCGTGCTTTCGATGACGAGCAGAACCAGGAACATCGGCGTCATGGCGCGCCGTCCCTCGAGGCGGGTGAAAAAATGCTGGCCCTCAAAATCTTTGCTCACCGGATAAAAGCGGCGCACCAGACGCACCAACGGATTCTTGCCAGGTTCCAGCGTTTCATGGCGGGTAATCATCATCTTGACGGCGGTGGCGATAAGCAAGCCGCCGAAAATGTACGTCATCCACGTGAAACGTTCGATGAGCGCCGTCCCCGCCACGATCATCGCGCCGCGCAACATCACTGCGCCGACGATGCCCCAAAACAAGACGCGATGCTGATACATCGCCGGCACTTTGAAATAGGCGAAGATAACGGCAATCACGAAGATGTTGTCGAGGCTGAGGGATTTTTCGACAATATATCCGGTGAAAAATTGTAGCGCGGCCTCGCCGCCCGTGAGCAATTCTCCGTCTGCGCTGCCGATATTCAACCAGTTGTTCTCATACATGAAATAAATCGCAACGTTGAAAACCAACGCCAGCACGATCCAAAATGCCGACCAGAGCAGCGCTTCTTTGGCTTTGATCACGTGCGCATGGCGATTGAACACGCCCAAGTCGAGCGCCAGCATTAGCCCCACCAACATCAAAAAGCCCAGCCACAGCCAAATATCCATTGTGAACTCTTTTCTCTGTGAGACCGCGAGTATTTGCGTTTATTGGCATCCATTCGCGGTTTGAAATAAGCGCAAATTACTTACGCGAGAATCCTCAAGTGACCAGCAAAACCCAGACTGTGCCGATGAACAGCGTGATCAGCGTCAGCGGCAACCCGATTTTAACATAATCCCCAAAATTGATGCGCACGCCGTAGCCCGCGGCCTTCTCCGCGACAATGAGATTGGCGATGCTGCCGAGCAAAGTCAGATTGCCGGCCAACGTACTTGCCATTGCGAGCAGATACCACAGCGTTTGCGAGTCCCGTGGAATATCCTGCATCAACAAAACCGCGGGCACGTTGCTGACGAGATTCGACAGGATCGTGCAAAGCGAAACAAAGATCACGGGTTGGTCGAGCGCAAATCCTTTTGAGGATAAGTTCACCAACGCTTGCGCCATGAGGCCGCGTTCCTGCAGCGTGCCGACGATGACAAACAACGCAATGAACAGCATTATGAGATTCCAATCCACTAGCGCAAAAAGTTTTTCTGCGGGATTACGGCGGGAAGGCAACAACAATGCTGCGGCAGCAAGCGCACAAAGCTCGCGCGGCCAGCCGATCAGAAAAGCCAGCAACAACAAGCCGGTGAGGATTAGGGTCTTTTTGATCGAGCGATAATCCGGCTTCAAGGTCGCCAGCTCGTGCGGAGGTTGCGTGATCGCGCCGCTTTCGGGCGAGGTTTTGAATTCATCGCGCCACAACAGGCGCACGACGCCGACATTGGCGACCATGCCCAGCAGCATGACCGGCGCCATCACAAGCAGATAGCGGCCAAATTCTAAATTGGAAACCTGGCCGATGAACATATTTTGCGGATTGCCGATCAAGGTTGCGACACTGCCGATGTTGCTCGAGGTCGCCAACGCGATGAGATAGGGCAGCGGGTTGCGTTTCGAGGTTTGCGCCACTTCACAGAGCACGGGTGTGAAGGCCAGGCAAACGATGTCATTCGCAAACACGCTGGAGAGCAGGGCGCTGGAGACAGTGATTCCGATTAAAAGCGTGAGCGGGCGATGGGCAAAGGCGAGAACATATTTGGCGACGAGCCGGTAAAAACCGGCGACACGCAGTTGCGCCGAAAGAATCATCAAACCGAAGAGCAGCAGCAGGGTGGAGTAGTCGATGGTCGTGGTGGCTTGCTGAACCGTTACAGCGCCCGCCACCATCAACGCAATCGCGCCGAAAATGGCAATGCCAGTGCGGTCGATTTGCAAACCGGGGATGCGGCCAAAAGCAATGCCGAGGTAGGTTGCGACAAAGATAAAAACAGTAAGGTGATCAAGCGAAATGATCATGAGTGATCAGCCGTCCTTTTCGAAGAAGCTGCACACATGCAGAGCTGCGGGCGAAGATAACCGAAGAGAGTTGTAAAGCGCAAGGGCTAATTGCGGATTTGTCGCAAAGAAAGCGCGGCTTGCATTATCGGCACGATTTCTTATTTTAGGCTCTCACGAAAGCGAGTGGATTTTATGACACCAAAAGAACGCCAGGCGCTGCTGGCCAAAGGGCGGTTGTTATTCGATTCCTGTTCTGCTGAGAATGATTATGCCTGTGTGCTGGGCTATATTTCTCATAATCATGGACTCGGCGGCGCGCGCGCCGAAGTCGCCGCGGAATTTATTTCGTGGTTGAGGACGCAGCAAGAGGCCGGCAGCGTGCATGCGGCCGGGATTCTAAAACAGCTTGAAATGAGCGAGGATCAAGATGAGTACTAAACTTCTCTATCAAACCGACAGCAACCTTAAACAGTTTTCCGCAATCGTGACGGCGCACGAAGGCAGCGCGATTGTTCTCGATCAAACGGCTTTTTATCCGGGCGGCGGCGGCCAGCCCGCGGATTTCGGCGTGTTGCGCTGGCCGGGCAAAGAAGCCTCACTCAAGAAAGTCGAAAAGAAAGGCGAAATTGTCTTGCATCATCTCGAAGGCGAATTGCCGGCCATTGGCGAACACGTCGAAGGGGTGTTGGATTGGGAGCGCCGTTACGCCCTGATGCGCACGCACACAGCGCTGCACATTTTGTGCAGCGTGATTTGGCGTGATTTCGGTTCGCCGGTCACCGGCGGCAACATGGAGCCGCTCAAAGCGCGTATGGATTTCGAGCTGGAAAACATGAGCGTGGATTTCGCGGAGCGGGTCGAAGCTGCGATCAATCGCGAAGTCGAGGCCGCGCGCGAGATCCGCGTGAAGATCTTGCCGCGGGAAGAGGCGTTTCAAATTCCGGATTTGATTCGCACCAAGATCAATCTTTTGCCGGAAGGCATTTCAGCCGTGCGTACCGTGGAAATCGTTGGGCTTGATTTGCAAGCTGATGGCGGCACCCATGTCGCGAACACGCGCGAGGTCGGACAAATCAAAGTGGTGGGACACGAGAGCAAAGGGAAGATCAACAAACGGCTGAGAATTCTGCTTGTTTGAACGGGATTGACGGTCAAAAGCGGCAATCGGTGATTGTTCCGCCACGGTCTGGCCGTGGCAGCATCTACGGCACCAAAACCGCGGCTTAACCGTGGTTGAACATCGCTAAACTTGAACGCCACAATTCACATGAGAACAGATGACTGCAATACCAGCATTACAGCTTTCGTTCCAGCCACAAATAAGCGCAGCTCCCCAGAAATATCAGAAAAAAAATAAGCGATGGTATCGCCGCGGGTTGTGTTTGGGTAAATTCTTCAGACGGTATTTCGCGATTCTCTTGACGCCACGCAAAACGTTCCGTTGCCGAAATTTTTTCCGCCTGTTGCCACGTTTGCCAGGCATGCTTCTCATAAACATAAAACCATTGCGTTGCGCCATTCAGAGTCGCAACCCTATGCCACCCCGATTCCCGCGGCCAATAGGTTCCCCACCGATGGGTTGTTTCGCCGGCATCCTGGCGCAAATAGAGCGTATCTGCTTTTCCGTTCTCGGTTGCGATGATTCCAACCGGCTGACTCGCTGCGGTGGCAAGGCGAAGCTGCAACGGTTGATCAACGATGATCGGCTTTGTTTTGGGCAAATCCCATTTTTCCCCTGAGGGCGAGCGGCTGATTTCCGCGAGCAAATACGACCAATACGCAGCATATTGCGCGGAAGCGCCGGTCAAAATCCAGCGATACGAATCTCGCACCAGTTGCAAGCCGATCCAACCTTTGCTGCGACGATGCGCCGCGGCCAGAATGCGATCATGCCCGTCTTTGATCAATGGTTTCAAATTCCAGTTGTAGGCAATTTCAAATGGCTCGGCCGGTAGAGCGGTTGCGGCGTGATCACCGCCGCCCGGCCACTTCGGTTTGACGAGACGTTCCTCCAGATCGGCAAATGCCGCGAGTTTGAAATTTAAAAAGAATTCCTGCCCGGAGAAATTTTGTTGCTCCCGGTTCAATATGACTTCATCCGGCATGAGCAGCACGCCCAGGCCGTTTTGCGCAATGGTTTCGCGCAGGCCGGCGCGCTCGCTGGCAGATAATTCACGCAGCGAGCGGCCATCAATCAAAAGGAGATCATATCGTTGCAGGAGAGAAGGATGCAATCTCATCAAATCCAATTTGGGGTGATTGAGAAAGGTAAAGCGAAAGCGTGCGCGGCTGATGGTTGTACGGCAGGCCACGGCGTGGTTTTGCTGTGCCAGCCAGCGCATAAGATACGCCGTCTCGAAATTGGGCGCGGCCTCGAGCACGAGAATTTGCAGAGTCGGCGGCTGCGCAACAACAAGCGCGAATTTTTCCTGCCATATTTTTTTTCCCGCCGGCGCATGGAAATGCATCTCATAAAAAAAACGTCCGGTGTCATGCGGCACTACGTTGAATTGAAATGGCGTCTCTTGGTTGGAATCAATCTCGAGCGAATCAATCACGCCGCCGGGGTCGGACAGATAGAGCAAGCCTTCCTCGTGTTGTGAGGGCACAAGCACGCCGCGAATGTGCAAACGCTGGCCGGCCATGAGATTCCGTTGCCAGTGCATCTGTTTTATTCCAGCCGAGAGCGGTGCGGTGTGATGAATGATGTTGAGGCCCGCAAGCGCCTCCCAATCGTAATCCGCCAAACCATGACCAACAACATGCAGCGTGTCGACGCCGGCATGATGCCTTTTGAGATAGGCGGCGTCAGGAATCACTTTTAGATTGTCAATTGCAGATTTCCACTCGGCGGTGTCTGTGCCTGCGAGAAGAAAAGTGTGCGGATTGAGCGCCGCATGCAATGCCGTTGCGTTATCAAGCAGCGCGCCGGGAGTGAGCAACATGGCCGTGTATGCACGTGTTGGCGAAATCCAACGCGGCTGCAATGCCATCAGCAACAACGCAATCACAGCAATGATGGTCACGACCATCCGCGCTGCCAAATGCCGTCGCTGCGGCCGGCGATACACGAGCAGGAGCAATGCTATCAGCAAAATTGCCGAGATGATAACAAGCGCAACAATCTGCCGCGCCTCACCCGGAACGTGCAACGGGCCAAGTGTCACGGTTCCGCCTCGAGTTTTTGCAGATAGCGTTGCCCTAATGACGTATGTGTGGTTGGGATTGGGAAGGGCGCTGCGAATTCAGGCGGCAGAATGTTCCAAATTGCTTGTTCGATCACCGGCACGCAATCGCGGCACACGTCTCCGGCAGCGAGCGAGTTGATCAGCGTGCGCAATGCCTGCAAGGCCTTGAGATACTGGCCGGGTTGCTGCAACGCATGTTGCGCCAATTCGTGGCCGGCTTCTTCCAGAGTATTGGTTTCGCTCGCAGCAAGACGTTGCTGGCTTTTTTTGATTTGCTGCAAAAGCGCACGCGCGCGGCGCAGCGCAGCAAACGGATCAGCGCGCACCATTTCCTTGGCAGATTTGAGGTTTTGAATTTTGGAAAGATCGCCGGTCAAACGTTTCTCCTCCGGCTTGAGCGGCGCGGGTTCAAAACCCACGCGCTGCACATAGGCGCGCTCGCGTTGCTGCACGTCTTTGAGCAGCGCCAGCGCGCGATATTCAAACGGCAGGGCCTGCTCCGGATGATGTGTGCGCAAATGCAATTCTGCCTGCCACATTTCTGCCAACGCCGCTTTCAGTTGTGCCTTGATTGAAACGGCAAAGAGCGTCGCGTTTTCTTCGGAATCGTGCAAATGCGCGAATTGTTCGACAAGGTTTGTTGCGGATTCCTTTTCTTGAGAAGGCGCCGTTTCCTCGTGTCCGGCTTCTTCATGGGCCTCGGAACTGTGCGGCACGGCTTCCTGGCTGAACGCAGCCGATTCGGCCTCTTCCCCCAAAAACTGGCCGTAGCGCAGCCGCAGCAGTTTTTGATCGATGCCGATGTCATTCGAGCGCCGGTTGAACTCGGCTGTGCTCACCTGCGCTTTGTCGTGCAGCAGTTTTTCCGTATCAATGATGATTTGCCGCTGGCTGCGAAAGTATTCCGGCAGCGGATTGATCAAAAGTCCGGCGTTGCTCGCAAGCGTCATCTGCGCGGTATCCTGTAACATGATAAAAAATGTTTCCGAGCGGTTGCTTTGGGCCTGCGGCGCGCGATTGTCCCACGCCTCCACAAAAAAATAAAGCTCGTCGCCCGGCGCCATGCCGAGTTGATGCAAATCAAGTTCTGTGGTCAATTCCAACAGGCGCGATGATTTCATTTGAACCTGATCGAACGCCAGAATTTGCTCGCGAAATTTGACCGCCTCGCCCGTGCCCTTTGCCAGTGTGGCGACAATGCGATGCGAATGAATGCCGTAATCATCCGTAATTGTCGCTTGCACCGCAAGCCTGCGCGGGGCCTCCGGCGCGAGTTCGGTGCGCTGTTCCGGGCGCGCCAATGTGATTTGCGGCGGTTGATCTTTGATGATTTCGATTTTGTGATAATCGGATTTTTGCGCATTGGCTTCGCTCGCGCCAAATGCCAGATGATAAAATCCGGTTTGGGTGAGCACACGCCTGGCGGAATAGCGAAATTCAGAAACCGGGGACAGAGACAGGGTATCGCCTTCGCTGAAAATCAATTGAGCAAAGCTGAGTTGTTGCGTGAAGGTGATTTCCCAGGATGCCAGCGCGCCCTCCTCCGCTTGCAGATCGAGCTGTGCCAGCGCATGCGCAGATTTGCCGGTATAGTCCGGCGGAGAAATGCGTACCGCGATTTTTTCCAGCGCCGGCGGAGTTCCAGATGAATGAGACGTGTCTTCATTCATCGGCGACGCGTTCGCGAAAGTGTTGCCGGTGGTCGAATCAAAAAATGCCGCAGGCGGCCAAATCAAAAAGAGAATGGCGAGCGATGTCGCGCTTGCGGCGCACAGCCAGCCGGTTGTCAGGTTTTGCCGAGGATAAAGTTGCTGCGCAGGAATATTGTCCAATGCCCGCAGCGCGCGCCGGCGCTGCAAACGCTCCAAAACCGAAAGTGCATTTTCCGGTTTGAGCACAAGCTCACAGCTTTCTTCCAATTCGGGAAACACGCGATTACAATGCCGCGCGAGTGCAGCAATATCGGCGAAGCGCGTGCGTGCGCGCAGCAGCAGCAGCAACAGGATGAAGGCAGATATGAGGAACATGAAAGCGAGATGAACCTGCGGCGAAAGCGGCCAAAGCAAGCGCATGCTTGTGACGAGCAGCGCGCTCGCGGTCAGTGCGAAAAGAATATAACGCAGCGCGAGTTGCATGCGCCATTTGCGCAGCCCGCTTTTCAGACGCTCCCTGGCAAGCTCAACCGTCACGCCGTTCTCCTTTCCGCCAGCATTCGTTCCAGAGCAAAAAGAACCAGGGCTGCGATCCAAAACGGCAGGTGCAAGCTGGCAGCGCTGGCATCGGCATGAGACAGCGCAATCGTTTGCTTTTGGCGCGGCATGATTTGCGGTAAACTTAGCGCGCGTTGATCCCGCGACAAATCATTCCGGCGCAATTCGTTTTTCGGATTTTTTAGAACCTGCAACATCCACTGCGGAAACGCCGCGTGCTGCACCAGCTCGCTCCACAGCGGATGAAATCGGCTGGCATAATGATAAAACGAGCCGGTACCGATGCGCTCGCAGGTGAGCAATGCCTCGCCGGCATCATCGCGCCATAAAACAAGCCCGTTGTTTGGCGCTGCCACTCTGCGGGAAAGACGTGGTGAAGGTTGCGCCAGATCGTCGCTTATGATGATCTCACGCGCCACCGCTTCAAATTGCTTTGACGCCGCGTCGCGCAGGAGTGTCGTGCCGTTGGAAATCTGTTCGAGTAATGTCGTTGATACTGTTTGTTCGGAGAGCCAGAAAATCAACTCAGAATTTATCGCCTCATTTATTTGATCCGGCCGCAGCAAATTCGTTCGAATCGGCAAATGCTCAAATTCCGCCACAGCCGCCAGAGCCGCATGCACATAGCGCGCCTCGTCGCTGCGTTCTTCATCATGGATGATCGCGATGCGTTTGGCATTTTTGACCGGCTCGATCAAAGCGCTGTTCGCGCCCGGCGCGGCATCTGTTTGCAGAAAACGTAAAGTATCCCAGCCGGCGTTGGCGGCGCGCAACCACGACAATGGAGGCAGATTCTTGCTTGTTAACAACCGATCACGGTTCACCGCCTGCAACACCTCTCGCGCGAAGAAGGTTTGCCGCGCATCACTAAAACCTGCGACAATTAGCAAACTATCCTGCCCAAGCCATCGTGCTTCCGCAATCCACTGATTTGGTTTTGAGGCGGGAATTGCGCGCCAGACCACATTTGCGCGCAACGCCGGCCGTTCGCCGCGAAAATGTTTGATCTGGGTGGAGGCATAAATCACGAGCCGCGAGCTGTCCGGCAGAATCGCATCCAGCTCACGCAAGAGCGACCAGTAATCTTCAGTCTCGTTGAGTTCTCGAGGGGCAGAGTATGAAGTGAGTAGGGGAAATCCCGGCGCAAAAAGCCGCAACTCGTAACCCGCGTTTTTCAGCGAATCGATTTCACTGCGAAGCGGCGAATTCTGTTCATGCGGCAATGCTGCCGCGCTCAGCAATACCCCTGCAAACGCTTTGCGTTGAGAAGAATCGCCGGAAGATGTCCAAAACGGTTGCGCCAGCAACATCGCCAAAACTGCCACCAGCGCTGCGCGCAGCAACAGCAAGGGCACCTCGTGCAATTTGAAACTCTTAAAGCGATGGCGCTGCGACTCCTGCAAAAATTTGATGCTGCCGACCTTGATTGGTTTGCCCGGGTGGCGGTGCAGCAAATGAATGACAACAGGAATCATCAAGGCTACGAGGGAGAACAGCGCAAATGGAGTTGAAAACCAGAGCATGACGAAGTTTTCTGAAATCCCGGTGATGCAATTTTTTTATACTGGACAGCGCCAACACATCATTCGTTGCAACCAGGTGGCTGCGACGTCACGCAATTTTCAATACCAGCCAATCGGGTTGGGATTGAGATTGATGTGAACCTGTTTGGATTGCAGGTAAGCTTCCAGGCCTTCTTTGCCCAATTCGCGGCCCAAACCGCTTTGTTTGTATCCGCCCCACGGCGCCTCGACGTAGGTCGGCTGCATATGATTGACCCAAACCACGCCCGCGCGCACTTGCTTGACCACGCGCATCACTTTGCCAAAATCCTTGCTCCAGACTGCCGCCGCCAAACCATAAGGATTGCGATTGGCTATGGCCACGGCCTCGGCCTCATCTTCGAAAGGCATGATCGCCACCACCGGGCCAAACACCTCTTCCTGTCCCAAGCGCGAATCGTTGTCGACATTATCAAAAATCGTCGGCGCGACAAAATACCCGCGGGCGAGTTCCCCGGCCGGCCGCGCGCCGCCGAGCAAAACTCTACCGCCTTCCTGTTTGCCGATGGCAATGTACTGTTCCACGCGCTCGCGTTGCGCACTCGAAACCAACGGCCCCATCTTGGTGTCGCGTTCCAGGCCGTTTCCCAATTTGATGCGCTTTGCCTTTTCCACCATGGCCTCGACGAAATTTTTGTAGATGCGTTTCTCCACCAGCACACGCGAGCCGGCGGAACACACTTCACCTTGATTAAAGAACACGCCGAAAAGCGCGCCCTCGATGGCTGCTTCAAAATCCGTGTCCGCAAAGAAAATGTTGGGCGATTTGCCGCCCAGCTCCAGCGTGACTTTTTTGAGATTGGTTTCGGCTGCGGTTTTGAGAATGGAGCGGCCAACTTCCAGGCTGCCGGTGAACGCGATCTTGTCAATGTCATAACTCTTGACCAGCGTTGCGCCGGCAATCGGGCCGTCGCCCGTGATGAGGTTGACCACGCCTTTGGGCAACTCGGCAATGCCGTCGATCAACTGCGCAAAACGCAATGCGGAAAGCGGCGTTTGTTCTGCGGGTTTCAAAACCATGGTGCAGCCCGCGGCCAGCGCCGGCGCAATTTTCCAGGCCAGCATTAAAAGCGGATAATTCCACGGAATAATTTGCCCGCACGCGCCAATCGGTTCTTTCAGGGTGAGATTGAGCGCCTCCTCCGGAACGGGATTGACCTCGCCGGTGATTTTGGTGGCAAGACCGCCGTAATATTCGAAGCATGTGACAGTGTCGGCAATATCCAATTCTGCTTCGGCGATGGGCTTGCCCATGTTCATGGTGTCGAGCCGCGCCAACTCTCCGGCATGGGACTTGATGGCTGCAGCAATCTTAAAAAGCACGCGGCCGCGATCTTGCGCTGTGCTGGCGCGCCAGGGTCCGGAGTCAAACGCCCGCCGCGCCGCGCGGATTGCTTTTTCAACATCAATTGCGCTTGCTTCCGGCGCCTGCGCCATCACCTCGCCCAACGCGGGATTGTAAACCGCGCGCGTTTGCTTTTTTTCCGCATCAACGAATTGGCCGTCGACATACATGCGATAGTTCATGGCATGTCTTCCTGTGAATTTGAAATTGAAATTCGGCAACAAGGTTGGTTGAGATTTGGGTTCGTGAGAACTCTCTACTTTTTTTGTGTCATGGGCAAATGTTGATTTTCAAGGATTCTTTTCCAGATGAA
Source organism: uncultured Cytophagia bacterium (assembly GCA_964457925.1). Classification (GTDB taxonomy): domain Bacteria; phylum Zhuqueibacterota; class Zhuqueibacteria; order Zhuqueibacterales; family Zhuqueibacteraceae; genus Coneutiohabitans. The sequence goes on along the minus strand of CAYWGH010000006.1, from coordinate 58,873 downwards.
GCGACGGAAACTTGCGAAATAATCGCCATTCTTTCAAGATGAAATAAGTGCCCGGCAATGCCACTTGCGCAAGTTTCTTTCATGACAAAATAATCGTGTCTGGAGCAATTCATTTTGCGGGTTTTCTGAAGGGCAATTGACTGCAAAAAGACCGGGCAATACGCCGGTTCAAGCATCGTCGCATGATTCAAGACAAGTTCAAAAACAAGCATTATTATCTTGACATCGAAACCTGCGCGCCGCATATTGTTGCCGTCTGATTGAAGTGCAAGAGCGTCTTTGAAGCCGGTTTGAGGAGAAGCATATGCCAACAGCGCCATTTCTACGCGCGACCAACATCACGGAAACTTATAATGCCGTCAATCCCGAGCAGCCGCTGCTGCCCGGCGACCCGCGTTATGTCGATTGCGCGCCCTGGCGCGGGGACGAGCACATTGTCAACATGATCGCGCAGCGCATCATTCGCGCTGATGCGGCCAAACCGGTGCAGCATCTCAAGCAACTGCTCGCCGGCCATCGCGGCTGCGGCAAATCCACCGAACTGCTGTTGCTGAAAAAACGCCTGGAGCAGGCCGGATACTTTGTCGTCTATTTCGATGCCGCGCTCGAAGTTGACATGAACGACGTGGACTATGCTGATATTTTGCTGGCGATGATGCGGCAATTAGACTTGCAAGTGCGCGAAAGCAACCTGGGCTTGAAGCTGGATGTCGCGCGATTGGACGATTTGGCATTGCGATTGGCGAAAGTCACGCTTGAAAAAGAAGAACGCAGCGTTGTTGAAAACACGCTTGAGACCGAGTTCCGCGCCGAGCCGCAGATTCCGTTCTTTGCCAAGATGATGGCCGCGGTGCGCGGTTTTATGACCAGCGGATCCACCTTCAAAAAGCAATTGCGCACCGAAGTGCAGCAGCGCACCGCGCAATTTCTCGAAGATTTGAACGATCTCATCGACAAACTCCAATTGCAACTGCGCGAACTGGGAAAACCGGGGCTGGTGATCATCATCGACAGCCTCGACCGCATCATTCCGCACCCGCTGGATGAAAAGGGGCTGCGCACCACCCACAGCGCCATTTATCTCGAACATGCCGAGCATCTTAAAGAGCCGCATTGCCATGTGATTTACACCCTGCCGATTTCCATATACTTCAATGAGAATCTCAGCAAAGCCTACCCTGATCTGCCGCACATGCTGCCGATGATCAAAATCCGGGAAGAGAATGGCAGGATTTGCGCTGATGGACTCGACGCCATGCGCCGTGTCATTCTTCAACGTGTGCAGGTTGAAAGCGTTTTCGAAGATGAAAAGAGCGTTGACAAGTTGTGCCTGGCCTGTGGCGGGCATGTTCGTGACCTGATGCACTTGATGCGCTATGCCTGCGATTACAGCGACAAGCAGATTACGCCGCTGGCTGCCGACAAAGCCATTCGCGCGTTGGTGCGTGAATATGATCGCCTGGTGAAAGATGCGGATTTGCCCCGGCTGGTGCAGGTTCATCGTGAAAAGCGCCTGCCCAGCGACGCGGAATTCGCCCTATTGCCGTATCATTTGATCGTGTTGGAATACCAGAACGGCGAGCGCTGGGCAGACCTGCATCCCGCCGTGCAAGAAACCCGCAAGTTCAGAGAAGCTTGGGAAAATGAACAAAAAGCCCTCCGCCAAAAAACAACCGCAAAAGTCCGCCATAAAACGAAGCGCTAAAATCCCGCCGCCGCCGGACCGGTTGCTGGCGCCTGAATTTTTGCAGGAACGCCCCGGCGAGCCGGAAACGCTGCTGGCGCTCGAGCGCTTGCTGAGGCGCGCCCAGGGTTTCACCCTTGCTTTTGCTCGCGTGAATATGCCGGCGCAGCGCGCGCAACTGGTGCAGGAAATCCGCCGCCGGCTTGAACCGCAGGGCTTTATTTTCATTGAAATTGATTTTCACGAGCCGGTGCGCGACCTGTTGTGGGAGCTTGAGCTTCATTTGAAGCGTTTTTATGGCCTAAAACAAAAAGCTGAGACACGTGATCTGGCGGTCGCTGAAGCCGGACCGCGCCCGGCGATTTTTGTTTATGGCCTGGAAAACTCCATTTCCTCCTCGGCCGTTTATCATCCGCTGCTATCTGTTATCAACTATAAGCGTGAGAATTTTCGCGAGCAGATTCCTTTCCCATTGGTTTTATGGGTGCCGGAATACGTGCTGCAAGCGGTGATTGAAGGCGCGCCGGATTTTTGGGCCTGGCGCAGCGGCGTGTTTGAGTTTGCCGCGCCGCCAGCCGAGCTTGAAAAAATGTGGGGACAATTTGCGTCCGAGAGAGGCAGCCTCGCGCTTGCCCGGCTGCCGGCCGAGGAGAAAAAGAATCGCATTCAACTTTTTTCGAATTTGCTGGCGGAATACGAGACACATGAGGACGCGAATACTCCTGAAATTGCCGCGATTCGCGGGGATTTGTTGAATCGTCTTGGCCTGCTGCATGATCATTTGGGAAATTTGAGTGAAGCGCTGGCGTGCTATGAAAAAAGCCTGGCAATAAGACATAAAATCGGTGATCGCGTGGGCGAGGGCACGACGCTGAACAATCTCGCGACCACGGCTTATGCCGGTGGGGAT
>CAYWGH010000006.1:0-56179 GCA_964457925.1 uncultured Cytophagia bacterium | reverse complement strand
ATGCGCGTGGGGATTACGGTAAGGCGCTGGAGTATTTGGAAAAGAGTTTGGCGATAAGAAGAGAAATCGGTGATCGCGCGGGCATGATCCCCACTTTACACAACATGGCACATATCTACCTGCAAAATCAACAGCTTCAAGCATCTCTTCAAGCCTTTGGTGATGCCTTTCAACTCTCACATGAAACCAATAATGCTGAAGGCTTGTTCAATGTTTCCCGCGACCTCGGGTCCTTGCTCTGCCAACTCGATCAAAAAGAACAAGGCCTGCCTTTGCTGCAACAAGCGCTCGAAATCGGCCAACAACTGGGCCACCCGCAAACCAGCCAAGTCGAAGCGCTGCTGCGGCAATTCCAATAAACCGCCCGGGCCGTAGGCGAAGGCGTTTCACAACATGGCCCAGTGCGCCCCTGCCTTGGGAAACAAATGCCCCGGCCTTCCAGAACACCGCCAAGGCACACGAGTCGAGTCAACACCGAGCCGTGAGTCTCCACGGGGATAAAGATGATAGCGAAGGGCAACGCCCTGGATGATGGATCAATAAACCTCGCCCCGCCCCAGCCGAAGGGACCAGGGCCACGTTTGTATGGGAAGTTATTTTTGATGAACTTTGGATCAAGGCGTTTCTCCCAGGGCGCTTTCTCGAATGCCATTCGAATCAACCATCTGTTTCATCAAACCGCCAAGAAACGCGAATTCTTTTCAAGGCACACCGATCAGCGGCTATGGCTTATTTGCGCTTCAGCGGGAAAAGTTGTTGAGAGATTGCTTCTTACGATTGTGCAAGCCTGCGCCGGTGTTGCGGGCGGGTGTTTTTTCTTTTTTGAAACTCAGCGTTTCATCAGAAATCCGGCGGCGCGCAATTTCATTTCCGCATTTGGAAGCGCGTGGCGCTATTATATATCTGTTGGTGGAGTGACTACCAAAATGTAATTTGAAGTGTCTCATGCTAAGACACTTGTTCGAATGCGGATCATATAAGGGCTTTGAATTACGTAATATGCGGCGTTTGTATGAAGGAATTGTTGTAACTTACTTGCGACTTTTGATGATTTCGAAAGTGTAAGGTATTGTAAATCTGTTGAGCCGGAGGCGGGCTGTTGCAGTCTCACAAAATTGCTGTTGATTTTAAATGCGAAACGCAATTGTAATGGCTTGTGGTATGGAGATTGCCAAAACGTAAGCGGCTTACCAGAAGCCTCGCTGCTCACCTGCGCGATGATGGAGTGGCGGCGATGCCAGTAAAGAGTCGCATGCGAGTGCGCCGATCAGCAAATTCGTTCACGGCAAATCGGCAGTTCACTCCCCCCAAACTCAATCCATATGATGTGGAATTGCTCGATCGTTCGACAAGGTCGTCGAGCGGAATGATCTTGCCGGCTTTCTCACAAAGCCCGGCAGAAGGAGGCCGGTTATCTCTCAAGGATGGAGATCGCCGGCGACAAACCAGCGGGTGAGAGCATCGTGACAACAGTAGACGTGAAGGATCTGGATCTGGTGGAGAGCATCCCACCGGACGTTGAGAGTTCGTGGGGTAAAAATTTCGGCTTCGACTATCATTATCCCCTCGTCAGTCGCAGCCCGGAAATCAAAGAGATTTTTTCGCTGATCAAGAAAGTGGCGAAAAGCAATGCCACCATTCTGATTCAGGGCGAAACCGGCACCGGCAAGGAACTCATTGCCGGCCTGATTCAGTTTATCAGCCACCGCGCCGCCAAGCCTTACGTCAAGGTGAACTGCGCCGCCTTGCCGGAAAACTTGCTGGAAAGCGAGCTTTTTGGCCACGAGAAAGGCGCATTCACCGGCGCCTATCAAACGCGCATCGGCAAGTTTGAGCAATCGCACGAGGGCACGCTCTTTCTCGATGAGATCGGCGACATGCATCTTTCCACGCAGGCGAAAATTCTGCGCGTGTTGCAGGATCAGACCTTCACGCGTTTGGGCGGCAATCGCGCCATCGAAGTTGATGTGCGGGTGATCGCAGCCACCAACAAGGATTTGTGGACCGAGATCGAGATGGGCAACTTTCGCGCGGATTTGTATTACCGGTTGAATGTTGTGACGCTGCACATTCCGCCGCTGCGCAAGCGCCGCGAAGACATTCCGCTGATTGCCGAATTCTTCCGCCGCAAATTTTCCCGCGAGATTCGCAAGAAAACCCGCGGTTTCTCCGAAGAGACCATGGATTTGCTTGCCAATCACCAATGGCCGGGCAATATTCGCGAGCTGAAAAATTTGGTGGAACGTTCGGTGCTGGTTTCGGAAGAAGGGGAGGAGATCAAGCCGAAAGATTTGTCAATGGCCGGCAAGGATTATTTCGCCGCTGGCGGCAAGGATCGCCGCCGCTCCAATGACGGCGATTTGATCTCGCTGGACACGCTCAACCTCGAAGTCATCGAGAAAGAAGCGATCTTGCGCGCGCTGGAATTGCGCAACTGGGTGCAGAAAGACGCGGCGCAATTGCTGGGCATCTCCCCGCGCGCATTGAATTACAAAATCAATTATCACAGCATCACGCATCCCACCTGGAAGAAGAACACCTGAACAGTGTTTTTGCAATAGAAAGCCTGGCGCCGGTCAAGCGCCAGGCTTTTTTTATGTAAAGGCCAGGGAAACCCGCGCGAATACCGTAAGATTTTTGTATTGCACCAAGCATTTTCCAACCGTGAAACCGCAAATCGGCGCGCCGGCACGCTGATTTCTCATTCGCGTCCGGCCGCGCTTGTTCCCGCCAATCAGCGGTTCAAATTTTTAGCCAACGAATAGAACTCACTTCTAACCGACTGCAAACAAAAAGCCGCTGCAATAGGGAATTGCAACGGCTTGAAGTTTTGAGAGTCAAAAGGCAGACGATGGTCTGCGCGGCCTATTTTTGCAAAACCATCTTGCGAACCTGGCTTTGCGCGCCGGCGGTGATTTTGTAGAGATAGATGCCGGTTGCGACCGCCCTGCCGGTTTCATCACGACCATTCCACAGCACACTGTGATAACCCGCCGGTTGTGATACGTTGTTGATGAGGGTGCGAACTTTGCGGCCGAGTTGATCATAAATCACCAAACTCACAGTCGCGGCTTCCGGCAGATTGTAGCGCATGCTGGTTTCCGGATTGAAGGGATTCGGGAAATTTTGCAGCAACTCGAAGGCCTGCGGCACCAGCGCAATTTCGCCGGCTTGCTTCGCGACAAATTCCTGCGCGCCCACGGCCAGCTTCAGTTTCTTTTGGATGGGCTGCGCGCCGCTGCGGAAGGTGTAATCCGTTTTTACCCGCAAATCTTGGGCAATGCCCAGCGCTTCGTCAATTAGATAAACTTTTGCATTGGCGGGGAAGTCGCCGACGAAATCAAATTGCACCCGCACATCGCTGCGCGTTTGATCGGTGGCCACCTGGAATTCCCACACTTGATTCTCTTCACGCTGGGCGCGAAAATCGGTGCAGAAGTTTTCCGCGGGCTGCCGCCATTCCGGATGCGGGAACGAAACCGACACGTAACCACCGATCACCGGCGGTTCTGCCATTTCATTCGCATCATAACCTTCGGCCGCGCCGCGGCGAACACCTGCCCAGTTGAGCAAGTCGCGGGCCTCGTTGGCTTGCGCGGCAATCTGCACTGCCCACTCACCCGTTTGCCACGCCAGTGCCGGCGTGCTGGCTTTGCCGATGCGGCCGGGTACGGCAAGGGGTTGTACGATCAAACGCAATGGCGCGCTTGAGGATACGTTGGGTCCCCGCACGACATAAATCGCATAACCGCGCCAGGGATCCATCACATCGGAGAACGTCCATTGCCGCTCGAATGACCACAAGCTCACTGTGTCTTTATCGGCATTAATCAAGCGCAGCGAGCGTTTGTGCACTGGAAAGTTGAAGGGCGTTGCCAGCAAATTCCAACCTTCGTAAACCGTCAAGGTATCCGGGCACACGGTGCCGCGCGTCTGGCCGGGGCCGCTGTCCAGGACGGTGTCGTTCTTGCGGGTGATGACGAAGAAGGCGCGTCCCGGCGTGAAAGGTCTGGCTTTCGCGCCTTCCTGCCAGCGCGTGGCAACCGGGTTCTGCGGCAGGTAATCGAACAGACGCCATTGCTTTGCATCTGAGTCGCCGAGATCGTCTTGCACGACGCTGAGCACGTTGCTGCTGTCCAACTCATACGGCACCGAAATTAACTGATAGCTTAAAGTCGAATCGCCGGAAGCGAGCGGCACGGGACGGCCGTCGGAGTCGATGCGAAAATCACCTTCGCCGGTAATGCGCGTGCGGATGGGATACCACATGTCTTCGCCTTCACTGATGCCGGCGATGATGCTATCGTCGTCAGGATTGTTGCATGCCGGTCCGTTGGTCGGGCCGTAAGCCGTGTTGGGGCCGTTGTAAACCGCCGGCACATTGTCGCGCGCGGTTGCGCGAAACTCGAGGCCGCGGCGTGTCACGCCCGCCAGCGGAATGGTGAAACGAAACGTGTCGGTTGTTCCAATGCGAAATGCCGGAATTGGCGGGGCCTCGGTGGTTGCGCCGCCCAGGCGATAGTTCACCCACACGGTATCAACATCAGAATCGGGGTCCTTCACCAACAGGCGATCCACAAAATCCCGGCCGTTGAGCGCGATATTATTGCTCAAGGTTTTGACACGCGTGATTTCCGGCGGGCACATGTCAAAGCGATAGCGCGCCAAGGAGTAGTTCGCCGGATTAACATTGCCGGCGGAATCCGCCACCCAGAAGTACAAACTATCTTCGCCGCACAAATCGGAGGAGTTGAAGGCCACGGAAAATCTGGCGGAATCCCGATTGGTCGTGAACGTCAACGTCGACTGCCCCTGCGCGCCGTTTGAGGTATCTGGGGCGGTTTTGAAACGCCAAAACACGCGGGCGGCGTCGCGCGCGGAGGTGGGAAGGCGGAATGCAAACCGCAAAATCTGATCACGGCCAAACCATGTATTGACCGGAATGTTGCGCGTGAGCGGACCGTCGATGTTCTGCGTCGGACGGCTGGGCGCCGTCACATCATAGTTGAACCGAAACGAAGTGGCGCTGGCATGGCCGGAATTCCCGGCTTTATCCAATATCCAGACATAGACATACCACCAACCCTGTTGTGCCAATTTTGTTAATTCCAGATTCGCACAACCCAAACTCGTGAGCGTGCCGTTTGTAGCCAAACGAACACGGCCGCCGTTAGTTGTGTCTGCAGCGCCGTTCGGTGGATTCGGATTCCGGACGATCTTCCAACGCACTTCCGCGATGTCCCGGCCGTCTTGCACCTCCCAACAGATCGGAATTGAACCCAAGCGCGTGTAGTAGGCGTAACCGCCCGGCCAGTATGCGAGGTTGATATTCAGGTTGGTCAACACCGGCGCACCGGTGTAATAGTACAACGGACTGTAGAAATAATTCTGCCAGCCGGAAGTGCCGTTGGTGCCGTCCAACCAAACGTAGCAATAGTTGCGCACATTCGAGGTTACCCAGCCGCGCAGCGGGATTTTAAAGCACAAGGTGTTGCCGCTGACGAACGGAACCGCGCCGCCGGTGAAGTCATTTGCGCTTTGCGGCGGCGCATTAGTTGTCACGATCTTCCAGCGCGCAAAAGCAACGCCGGCAATGTTATTGGGCAAGCAGATGTAGAGCGTATCGCTGAAGGCATAGCCGGGATAACCGCCGTACAGGCTCCAGTCAATGTTGAGCTGCGTAATCGGCGGCGGCGGTTGCGGCGTCGGGCTGGCGGTTCCGCTCATTGGCAGGCGGAGCTGGCCGTTCGCCCGGGTCAAATCATTCGTGCCGAAGAATAAATTCCCGGAATAAGCCTTAACGGTATTGGGCTTGAAGGTGACGTTCACCGTTTTCGTATCGCCCGGCGCTATGCTCAAGCTTTTGGCATCCACTTCGAAAATAACGCCATCGCTGGTGGAGATGCTGTTGATTTCAAGCGTTTCGCTGAACTCTTTTGCGCCCGTCGTGTCATTCGTCACGCGCACGCTGTTCGTCCGGGTCGTGTTGACTTGCACGGTTCCGAAGCGCACCGAATCACCAGGAATAACCACGATTCTCGCGCCACTGGCGCTGCCGGTTAATTTGACCGACAAAGAATCCAGCTTTTGCGTTTGATTCCTGAAGAAAATTTTTAGTTGATTTTGAAAAGAACGGCGATTGGAGGGATTGAAACGGACGGTGAGGCTTAGAACATCGCCGCCCCCGAGCACGACATTGGTGGGCGACTCGAGGAGCGAGAACGGCCGGCTGTTCGCATTCAACGAATATCCGGTAATGGTGATGTTGGCGCAACCATCATTTTGTACCGTAATCACGCTGTCGCGTACCGTGCCGGCGCGAATGGTGCCAAAACCGACGGAATCCGTGCTGGCGGCGGCATTGCCGATGCGATCGATCGACAAATTCGATTTTTCGCCGCGTGAGTTGACTACCGTGTCGCTCAGCGTTTCATTCATGACCAAACCGCCTTCACCGGCGCCTTGGGCGGCGGACACGAGAAATTTATAAAGGCCATCGCCGGTCGAGGGCACGTCTTCATTAATGTCGAAGCTGGCGAAAAAAGTGATTTCATCAACCCATTCACGATCGACCATGGGCAGTTCGAGCGGATAAGGGGCTTGCAACCCAAAATTGACTTGCGGAAAAACCTTGACATCCATGGCAGAGTCGAAAATCAACGTCATCGAAACCTTGGCATTGCCCGTACACGTCACGGTTTGGTTGTTCACGCGGAACGTCATGCGCACGAGCTTGGGTTTTTCCTGCGCCCAAGTTGCAGTGCCCGCAATGCCGATAATTGCTAAGATGGCAAGAAGTACCAATCTCTTCATGGGGTTGACCTCTTTCATGATGTTGAATCGCACGGTGATGTGCTGAACCTTTAGGTGTGATGGTGAAAGACTTCATGCAAAACAAGGCTCTCATGTCAAAAAACAGGAGAGCCGCAGTCAATTTTTTTCGAATGAAGTCAAATATTCAAAAAACCAAATGACGGCGGCGCCGGAAAGGAGGAAAACGTCGCCGCCGCCATTGCTGGAAAATGTGCTTGGCCGGAGATGGCGACCGTCAGGTCGATGATCGCGTCTCGCGAGCTATGAAACTCCCTTCCAAAGCTCCGGCAAAACCGGCGGCACCGGCTTCATGCGCCCTCATGCCGATAAGTTTCTTCACGAGCGCAGGTAAGTAATGCGCCAGGCCGTCAAAGTCTCCGAAAAAATCTTCACGCACATGTTCGACAATCTGTCCGCTGGCCACGTGCACGAGGTAGATTTCAATGCCGTACGCCTGCCCGTTTTTTTGCAAGCGTCCGAATGCGACGACTTTGGCGTGCAACGCGCGCCCGGCGGCGATGGCTTCGCTCTGTTCATTTTGAGCATGCAGATCGAACGTTTGCGGAATGCTCATTTCTTCGGCCGGCGGCAAGCAGGCAAAGAGCTGAAGCCGCTGGAACTCAGCATGAAGCTGCGCTGTCAGCTTGGCGGCCTCGTCTTTCAGCGTGTCGTTTTCAGCCCGCAAACTGAGAACCGCGAGGCTGGGCTGCGCGTGTGATGATTGTGCCAGAGTGATGGTGAAATTGCAAAAGAACGCCCCGCACAGTGCAACCAATACTTGTTTGACGCCTGCTGTCATTGCCGTCGTTTCCTGTCGTTTCAATCATGGTGGCGCACACTCCTTGTTGAACGATGATCGTTCGAACCCTCATCGTGATCGCGTCATTGCGATTGCGGCGGGAATCGGCAAACCAGGTGCCATGCCCGGAAAAGACAAGTATTGGCTAAATCGTCATATTGGCGTGGAATCTCTGTTGGTTGCTTGCTTTCGCGTAACGGCTATATCGTTTGATTTCAATGGTTCGTTTCAGACCTGCGGCAGCTTCATTGTGATGAACTCGGTTTTTGCAACTGTTTGTTCGCGCTGCCATGTGCTGCCCTGAAACAACTGTCGATCCTTGAAGCAAGGCGTTAAAAATTTCGGCCATCAAATAAAGTCTGCCCGAAAGCGTGCACACTTTCCGCGTTGTCACACCTCATAAAGCTCTACGGAAAAGTGGGAGGCGGGGGAAGCGTGCGGGGATCAACACCGCCGCCGTTACCATTGCCATTGTCATCTTTGCCCATGGCAGTGGCGGCAAAAATACCTGCGCCAACGCCGACAGCGACCAAACCGGCGACCAACAAGGTTTTGCCGGATTTGCCTTTATTCGAGCCCTCGACCATGCCGGCTTCATCTGCCGGCGAGGTTGTGGTTTCCGAGTTTTCGACCGGAGTCATTTGCTGAGATTGCCCGGAATTCTCTGAGCGTGCAGCAGACGCCGTCGTCGAGGTTGTTCCCACAAGTTTTTTCGTCAACGCCGGCACGCTGGCTTCAAGCTTCTTGAAATCGCCGTCAACTTCTTCCTTGACTTTTTGCACAACTTGCCCGCTCTTGACGTGGACGAGCTGTACTTCAATGAAATACAGCGGCCCGATTTTATTGATGGTGCCGTTGGCCACGAGTTTTGTGCCGAGCAGTTTGCCGGCTTCAATGGCGCATTCCACCGTACTGCAGCCGGTTTCCAGCAAATTCGAATTGGCCAGCCCGGACATCACTTGATTTTTACTCATCACCTCGAACATGCCGGTGCTTTGCAACTCTTGACGCATCCGGTCGGTGATCTTGGCGGCATCCGCCACGGAGATACGTCCGCTCGGCTCCAGCTCCAAAACGGCCAAAGAATAAATGCGGCTTTCCGGCTGCGAGGGAGAATCCGTTGCTTTGGCCAAAGCGAAATCCTGCAATACAATTGTAACAAAAAATACGGGCAACAGAATCAGGCTGATTACTTTTTTCATAAGATCACGCTCCATGAACTGGTGTTTCCTTGCGCAAATTCGAGATCACTGTCCAAGGACAACGCAGCAGAATTGTTACGTTATCGAAATAGACAGTGCCGGACGCCGTTTCGTATTGGAATCCAAAGGCTAGAATACCAACACTGATTTAAAAGTGCGTGAGGGGTGGGCTAAATATGTGAGGACAACGAAACAGTGGCAGGCGAAGTGTTTGGATGAAAGAGCGGCTTAAACATAATCGACCAAAATCGCGTCTGCCAACTCTTTGCCGAGATGACAGGTTTGATCTTGAATCTGGAGATGCAACGGCCCATTGAAAGGCGCTTTGTCGACAACCAATATTTCCGTCATGGGGAAAATGCCAACTTGCGCCAGGTAACGCAAGCGCGCCGGATCACGATCGGAAACCATGCGTACCACGACGCGCTCGCTGGCCCGGGCTTGCGAAAGCGCGAAACAAGTGACATTCGGCAGGACGCCATCTTTGGTGGGAATGGGGGAACCGTGCGGATCCATGGTCGGCTGCCCCAGCACTTGATCCATCTTATCCTCGAACTCCTCTGAAATGTAATGTTCGAGTTGCTCGGCTTCATCGTGCACTTGATCCCAGCTGTAGCCCATCGCCTGCGCCAGATAAAGCTCGAGCAGGCGATGATGGCGAATGACTTCAAGCGCAATTTTTTCCCCGGCGGTTGTTAACGACACGCCTTGATAGGGCGAATACTCGACGAGTTTCATCTCATCGAGTTTTTTCAACATGCCGGTAACGGAAGCCTGCGCCACACCGATGCGCTCGGCGATAGCCGAAGTTGAAACCTTCTTTTCAACGGTTTGCAGGACATGAATGGTTTTCAGATAATCTTCAATGGCCTGCGTCGTAAAATTTTTTTTCTTTTTGTTCATGAACGCAAACGAAAGTGATGTTGGATAATCTTCTTGCCGGAAAGCCTGCTGCTTTTTGCGCGAGTGGCCGCAAAGTAACAACACACGCGCGATTATTCAAGCAAAAAGTTGCCGTTTTAATGCTTGCTTTTCGAAGTTTCACGCCGCATTTTACCGGCGTCTTGCATCAGAACAGAGGAGACCGTATGGCATCATCTAGTTTGAAACGCGTGGGCATACTAACCGGCGGCGGCGATTGTCCGGGCTTGAACGCCGTGATCCGCGCGGTGGCCAAACCCGCAATGAATGAGTATAACGCGGCTGTGTTCGGCATCGAAGATGGCTTTGAAGGTTTGGTCGAAGGGCGCATGCGCCAGCTTGCCAACGCCGATGTTTCCGGCATCATCAATTTGGGCGGCACGATTCTCGGCACCTCGAATAAAGGCGATCCCTGGCATTATCCGGATGAATCGGTGAATGGCAAGATTGAAATCGTTGATGCTTCTTCGCGCGCCATCAAAAACTACAAACGTTGGGGATTGGATGCTTTGGTCGCCATTGGCGGCGACGGCACGATGCAAATCAGCAAGAAATTAACGGATCACGGTCTCAATGTCGTCGGTGTGCCCAAAACGATCGACAATGACCTCTCCGCCACTGACGTGACTTTTGGTTATGATTCGGCGTTGGCGGTTGCCACCGAGGCGATTGATCGTTTGCACACCACCGCCTCGTCGCATCATCGCGTTATGGTTATTGAAGTGATGGGCCGTTATGCCGGCTGGATCGCGCTGGGCGCGGGTTTGGCCGGCGGCGCCGACATTATCTTGATTCCCGAAATCCCGTTTGCCTGGGAGTCTGTATTTCGAAAAGTCATCGATCGCAGCGTTCATGGCAAGCGTTTCAGCATTGTTTGCGTGGCCGAGGGCACCAAATGTCCGGAGGTCGGCGAAATCGTCAAGGAAATCGATGTGAAGCGCACGGATGCCAAGCGTCTCGGCGGCGTGGGAGAGTTTGTGGCAGAACAAATTGCGCTGGGCACGGAGTTGGAAACGCGCGTGACGGTGTTGGGGCATTTACAGCGCGGCGGCAGCCCGACTCCCTATGATCGTATTCTCGCGACGAATTTTGGGGCAAAAGCGGTCGCGCTTTGTGCCGCAGGACATTTCGGACAAATGGTGGCGCTGCGCGGCTCTGAGGTTGTGAGTGTGCCGATTCAAGATGCCATTGCCAAACAGAAGTTGGTGCCGCGTGATCATGCCATGGTTTTGTCGGCGCGCGCGGTGGGAACGAGCTTCGGAGACGATTGAAGACCGCGCCGAATTAAACAAGACGAAAGGAAAACTCGGCGCAATCACGGGGAGGATTTTTCGGATGATTGCAACAGCCGAACCACCTCGGGTTTGATAACTTTGCCCATCGCGTTGCGCGGCAGATCGGTTACGGTGATGATCACTGTTGGAATTTTGTAAGCCGCCATTCGAGTGCACGCCCATTCTTTCAACGAGAAGAGTGAAAATTCCCTGTTCGGATGCAAGACAAGCGCCGCGCCAACGCGTTCTCCCCACTCTGCGTCGGGAATTCCAACAACAGCGCATTCGACAATGTCGGGATGTGTGTGCAACACTTCCTCGATTTCCAGCGCTGAAACTTTATATCCGCCGGTTTTGATAATATCAATCGAGGCGCGGCCGAGTATGCGAAAATAGCCGTCCTCGACGACGGCCATATCCCCGGTGCAAAACCAACCTGCGCAAAAGGCTTGTTGCGTGGCCGCCGGATTGCCCCAATACTCCAGAAAAACGTTTTGACCTTTGATTTGAATTTCTCCGGCAGTTCCCGGGTTAACCTCCTCGCCGTGTTCATTAACCAATCGAACGGCAACCCCGGGTAAGGGAGCGCCGACAAATCCGGGCCGGCGTTCGCCATGTAGAGGATTGGAGAGCGCCATGCCGATCTCCGTCATGCCATAGCGTTCGAGCAGAACATGTCCGCTGATGGCCTGCCATTTTTTGAAGACCTGCACGGGCAGCGCAGCCGAGCCGGAAATCATTAAACGCATTTGCGCGCACGCCGCAGACATGGCTTTTTGCTGGCGCGGTGAGGCGGCCTCCCAGGCCGCGATGAGCTTACTGTAAATCGTGGGGACGGCCATAAACAAGGTCGTCTGGCCGTGTAGAAATTTTTGCCACGTAACGTCGGGATGAAATTCCGGCAACAACTCGCAGGTTGCGCCGGCCCACAAAGCGCAACTCAACGCATTGATGATGCCGTGAATATGATGCAGCGGCAGAACATTGAGGAGATAGTCCCGCGGAGACCATCCCCAAGCCGAAATCAAAGAAGTAATTTGCGCTACGAGGTTGCGATGCGTTGTCACCACGCCCTTGGGTTTATTCGTGGTGCCGCTGGTATAAATGATCATCGCGCGCCTCTGGAGATCAATGGCCGGCAAATCCGCGGCATTCGGCTCCAACAAATCCGCCGTGCTCAAGAACCGCAAGCCCTGCTTTCTCGCCAGAGGCTGTAAGCGCGTTTCAAAGCCGGGGTGAGCGATAATGATGCGGGCGCCGGAATCCTGGATCACATACTCCAATTCCGGCTGCGGGTGGGTCACGCCCAGGGGCACGGCCACGCCTCCCGCACGCCAAATTCCCCATAGGGTAGCAACATAATGCAACCCCGGCGGTATTAAAAACGCGATGCGTGCTTCGGTGAGATCGCGAGCGCCGTGCAACAGAACGCCTGCGGCTGTTGCAGAAGCTGCGAGCAAATCACGGTACGTGAACACGCCTTCGCGCGCAACGATTGCCCGGCGCGCGCCATGTTGCTCTGCCTGGGTAAAGAGCGGGTGAGCGGATAATTTTTTCATGATCCGGCTATTTGAAATTTTGTGAATAGTTCTTATTATTGCCCCCATCCCATCGAAATTTTATCATGATCTCGAGGTTGAAATGTCAGAAATCAAGCCCGACAAGACCATCGATTGCAGCGGCTTGAGTTGCCCGTTGCCGATCGCAAAAACGAATCGCGCGATTAAAGATATGGCCGTGGGCCAGATACTCGAATTGATTTCCACTGATGCCGGCACCATGCTCGATATGCAAGGCTGGGCAAAGCAAACCAAGCACGAATTGTTGCTGGCCAAGGATGAAGGCGCCTATTTTCGATTTTTTATCAAAAAAACAAATTAGCGTTCCATTTGCAAGCAAAAGGAGTGGCGTGTGAAAATCGCGGTCGTCGGTTCAGGTTATGTCGGTTTGGTTGCCGGCACTTGTTTTGCCGATTCCGGCAATGAGGTGATTTGCGTTGACGTGGATGAAAACAAGATCAACCAGCTTCGTGGCGGTGACATTCCTATTTTCGAACCGGGTTTGGAAGAAATGGTCAAGCAAAACATCCGCGAAGAACGCCTTTATTTCACCACGGACATCAAATACGCCATTGAACAGGCGCAAATCGTGTTTATCGCCGTCGGCACACCGCCCGACGAAGATGGCTCCGCTGACTTGAAGTATGTGCTGGCCGTTGCGCGCAACATCGGCAAATATATGAACGGTTACAAAGTCATCGTCAACAAGAGCACCGTTCCGGTCGGCACGGCCGATAAAGTCCGGGATGAAATTCGAAAGCATACACAACATGATTTTGCCGTCGTGTCCAATCCGGAGTTTCTGAAAGAAGGCGCTGCGATTGATGATTTCACCCGCCCGGACCGCGTCGTCATCGGGACGACGGACGAAAAGGCAATCGAGATTATGCGCACCCTGTACGCGCCGTTCGTGCGTTCCGGCAAACCGATCATCGTCATGGATGAACGCAGCGCCGAGTTGACCAAGTATGCCGCCAACGCGCTGCTCGCCACCAAGATTTCTTTCATTAACGAAATTGCCAATTTATGTGAAGCGGTTGGGGCAGATATTGATATGGTGCGGAAAGGCATCGGCACCGATTCGCGCATTGGGCCGCATTTTATTTTTCCAGGCACGGGTTACGGCGGATCGTGTTTTCCGAAAGATGTGCAGGCGCTGATTCGAACCGGCGGCGATCACCGCACGAATCTCGCGATCATCAAGGCCGTGGAAGAAGTGAATACGCGGCAAAAAACAATTTTGCTCCACAAAATCAAAGCGTATTTTAAGCAAGGTTTGCGCGGGAAGGTTTTTGCCATGTGGGGGCTTGCCTTCAAGCCGAAAACCGATGATATGCGCGAGGCGCCGGCGATTGAAATGATCAACGCGTTGAATGCCGAAGGCGCTTGCGTCAGGGCGCACGACCCTGAAGCGCTGAAAGAGGCGGCGAGGATTTTTAAAGAGCGTATCGGTCGCGAGGTATTTCTTTTTGACAAACGCTATGAAGCGCTGGAAGGCGCAGATGCATTGATCATCATGACGGAGTGGAACGCATTTCGTGAGCCGGATTTTTTCCTGATCAAAGAAACTTTGAAATCCCCCGCCATTTTTGACGGCAGAAATCTCTATGACCCCCAGCGCATGAAAAAAATCGGCATGGATTATTTTTCGATTGGCCGTCCGGCGCGGTAGGAAGCATCGGGCGGGTTTTGGGCGCACTCGCGGTTTCGGGTGCGCCTTTTTTATTCTGTACTGATGTCAGGCTGGACAATGCTCGCCTCCGAAGCGGCTGAAAAAGATGGATAATGAAATCACGGCCTGACCGCACGGGAATTTTGTGGTCGTTGATCTTCCATTCGTTGATCGCACACGATCAAAGCTTCGCCCCGTCGTGATCGCAAGCTCTCCGGTCTATCATGCCGATCGCCCGCAGAATGTCATTCTCGCCGTGATTTCAACCGACAAGCGTTCTCACGCCCCGGCCTCGAAATTCTTCTTCACTTCTGCCGCGCTCAATGCGCGGCTGTAAATCGCGATCAAATGCAATTCGCCGAGCCACGGCCGGTCGAGCGACAACTCGTTGGCGAGCGCCAGCTCGAATTCATCCCAGTTGCTGAAATCACCGGTGATCTGCGGGCGCGTGTTCGGCGCGGGATCGGTTCCATTGAGATAGAACCGAATCGTGCCCGTGGTGCGCCGGGTGTAAACCACGTGGCACAACTCCGGCGTCAGCTCAATGTCCTGGTACGCGGCCCGGCCGTTGTTCAAGCGCACGCCGTTCTCGTCAGTGTTGGTGGTGCGCAAGCGAACCTGCCAGCGATCTTCATGCAACTGGCCCAGGGTAAAATTGCGACGGCTGCCGTCGCGCGAAAGCGTGACGATGCGGCCGGGGCTCCGGTCCGCCGGAATGCCGGCGGCGCGTTTCACCCAGCCCTCGATTGTGATTTCATTCGAAGATTTCAACGCCTCGATCAAGCGCGTGGCCGGGCCATTCGACTTAATGATGGCGGGCTGGACAATGCGCAGGCCCTTGTTCAGCCATTGCAGCGGCTGGCTGTTGTTGCCGATTTGTTGCAGACGTAAATCCAGCGGCGCGCCGGCGCCGGCCACGTCGTGAATGACGCCGCCGCTGCCTTCATCAAACAAATACAATGCTTGCAAGCCTTCGGTCACGCGCGGCGAGGGCAGAACTTCGACATTTACCTCAGCACTAACCGGCGGCGCCTGCGGATAATCTCTGGCGAGCAACTGCAAAACATAAGTGCCGGGCTGCGAGAATCTCGCCGTAGTGTAGGCCGAGCTGACGTTGCTGAATTGCACGGACCCCGGGCCGCTCACTTTCGACCACGCGGCGGTGACCCGTCCGGGAGGATCAGGAAAGCCGTCATCGCTGATCGTGCCGTCCAACTCCGCGACGGCGGGCAGCGTGATTTGCACATCCGGTCCGGCATCAACCTCGGGCGCGGCATTCGCCGTGAGTTGTACCTGCGCTTCGCTCTGCAAATTGAAATGAGCGCCGCTGATGGCGACGGTGAGCTTCAACACGTACACGCCGCTTTTCGAAAAACTCGCGGTGGTACTCAACAGGCTCGCATCACCGAACGTCACTTCACCCGGGCCGCTGACTTTCGACCATTGCCGCGTGATCACGCCGTCGGGATCTGCCAGGCCCGACTCGATGATTTCGCCGTTGAGTGTCGCGGCATTGGGCAGATTGACAATGGCCTCGGCGCCGGCGCGGATGTTCGGCGCTTGATTCACGAAAATCGTCGCTGCGGCGGTGGACATTTGATGGCCGTTGTGCACCGACAATTGCAAAACATATCTGCCAAAAGCCGTGAAGCTGACTTGCGTTTGCAAAGCCTGGGGATTCGCGAACAGCGCCGGTCCCGGGCCTTCGAGTTTCGACCAATTCACCGAGATGTTCTTCGGCAGGGCCGGATCACCCAAGCCGTCGTGCGTGATCACGCCGTGGAGTTGCGCCACCGCCGCTGGCAGCGCCAGCCACTGCGTTGAACCCGCAATGAGACTTGGGGCTTTGTTGACGACGACTCTCAACTCGTCGCTGGCGGAGAGTTGTCCGTCCGAAGCCGTGAGGCGCAAAACATAAACGCCGCTATCTTCAAAATAGGCTTGCGTGCTCAGCGCATCAGAATTGTCAAAAACAACGTTCGTCACGCCGCTCACTTGCGTCCACTTGACGGCGAGTTGATCGGATGACAGGCGGTCGTCGAGCAAAAAGCCCTGCAATGCCGCGGCATGGGGCAGATCGAGGGTGAGATCCTCGCCGGCAAACACAAGCGGCGGCAAATTCGTATCCGCGCCGAATTCGAAATTCTGCTGCACGTCTTCGGCGCTGAGAGCGCGATCATAAATCGCCACGAGATGATATTCGCCGGACCAGGCGCGATCAGTTCCCGCGCTCTCGCCGACTTCATTGCCCAGGGCCAGGCGATGCGTGCTCACCCAATTCGAAAACGCGCCGGGCAAGCTGCGTTGCGCGGCTTCGACGCCATTCACAAACAAGCGCAACACGCCGGAGGCGGTGCGCGTGATCACGACATGTGTCAGCGAACTCGGCGTCACCGCGCCGCCGGCCAACGCCTTGTCGCCGGCATTTTGGTTGGTGGTGTCGGTGCGCACTGCGGCGTAAAACTGTTTGCCGCGTTGTCCCAACGTAAAATTGCGAATCGCCGGCCCGCCCGAGAATGTAACGATGCGCGCCAATCCCGGTTGATCTTCCACGGCGGCTTTGAGCCATGCTTCGACGGTCAATTCATTCGACGCGCGCAACGCGTTGAACAATCGCGCCGGTGGTTGCGCGGTTTCCAGAATCGTTGGCTCTTGCAGGGCGAGACCGCCCTCCACCCAGGCCGCGCCGCTGGCGGGAAGCGCAAACGGCAACGGCGGATTGAGCGCGGCAATGTCGCGCACCATTGTGCCGCTGCCTTCTTTGAACACGTGCAGCGTTTGCAGGCCTTGCGTGACGCGGCCGGCCACGGAAATCACCATGTCATCGCTGGCCGTGAAGAAACCGTTGTTCGCCGTGAGGCGCAGCAAATACGGCCCGCTTTTCGTGAATGTGGCGGTGGTGGCCAGCGCATTTTGATTGGCAAACGCCACCTCACCCGGCCCGCTTTCCACCGACCAGAGATACGTGAGTGTGCCGCTTGCTTCATCGCCAAGCCCGGAATCCAGCAACGCGCCCTGCAACGCGGCAGTAGCGCGCAGGCGAATCATTTGATCAACGCCCGCTGAAACCACCGGCTCGCTGTTGACGACGACGATGAGATCATCGCTCGCCGCAAACAAGCCGTCATTCATCGTGAGGCGCAGCACATATTTGCCGCGGCTGGTAAAATGCGCTTTTGTGACCAGACTGTTGGCATCGTCGAACGTGACGCCGGCAGGCCCGCTCACCACGCTCCACGCAATCAACAAATTTTCCAGCGGCTGCTGGCTGTTGATCAATGTCCCCTGCAACTCGAGCGCGCTGTTGATCGCAATGGTCTGCGGATTGTCGGGGCCGGCATCGACTTCCGGCAGCAGCAGCGCGCCGCCATCAACGAAATCGCCCTCCCCGCTGCCGAGCAGCAGCGTGTCTTCGGTGATGCCGAAGTACAAACTCATGTATTGAATGATGGCCTCGCTGTGCGGCTGCAGCTCGGGATGATACCCTTTCAGGGTTTCGCGAATTGTACGCGAGAATTCGGCAAAGTTGGTGAGCTTGTTCGCCACGAACGGTTCGAGCAGCTTGATCAATTCATAATTGCTGTCGATGTCGAGCGCCCGGAGCGCGCTTTCCAGCGGCGGCGCAGTCGGGTCGCTGAAATCCGGCAGAATGCGGCTCACGAACGTGACGCGGTGCATGACGCGCCAGCACGGCGGCTTCTTGCCGGATTGCTGCGCCTCGCGCAGGGCCGCGGCGTTGGGATCATCGCTTTGCGCGATCCAAATCGGATCCACGACTTTATTGAAAAACGCGTCGAAATTTTCAGGCTTAGGTTCGAGATAGAACGTCATGAAACGATAGGCATTGACCTTGCCCGGCCATTTTTTGGGTTTGGGATTGTTGGGATCGCTGTTGTCCATCACGATCTCGCCTTCAGGCGTGCGGAAATAGACGTTGCGTTCCACACCGCTCAGCTCGACGTTGACGCCGAAGGTGTTTTCCGATTCTTCACTCTTGGTCACGGTGAGATTGATGTGCCCGCCGAACATGGCCTGCACTTCGAATTTGGCCGCGACTTTGAAGATCGTGGTTTCAATCGACAATCGGCCACCGGCCTGGCCTTTGAAGGAATACGATCCTCCCATGGTTTCCTGCAAAACATCGAAGGTTTCCTGGGTCTCGGCAAACATGCCGCCGTCCGAAGTCCACACATAGGTATTGACGAGATTGCGTTTTTCGATTCTGGGCAAATTGTTGAGGATTTTGCCCTCGGCCAAATCCTTGCTCGAAAAATGCACCGCGTCCTGGCGCCGGCCTTTCGCGCCGGCATCCCATTGCTCATAAAATGCGCGCAAGGCCTCCTCTTCGCGTTGAATGCGATTCTTCAGGCTGTAGGCTTCGATCGGTTTGAAATAACTGCTGTCGGGACTATAGGTGAGCGCGTTGGGATAATCAACGTCAGGATCGAACCCGACTTTGCCGTCGAGCGTGCCCTGCTTGGTGTAATGCGGATTGATGGGGAATGAAATGATGTTCCAATCTTTGGGAATGTCGGGATTGGGCCGCATTTGATACGATACCAGCGCGTTGTTGTGCGCCAGCCGCAGCGCAAATACATCCGCGGTTTCGGATTGCACCAGCGCGAAGCCGACGTTGTCCGGCACGTAACGCCGCCCAACTTTGGGATAGGGATATCGGATGTTGTTGATGTTCTCGACAATGCCGCGCAGCTCGAGCTTGCTGGTTTTCGTCGTGGTTTTGCCGCGGCCAATGCTCGCATCTTGCAGCCAGCCCAGGCTGTGCTCGAAGGTGGCCTTGACGCCGCCGGTGATGTCGGCCTCCACCACTTCGGTGAGCACAATGGGAAACGCCAGCGCCACCGGCGTGCTCACGAACTCCTGCGTGCCGCCGCCGAATTCCGCCGCCAACTCGACATTCATGTCGAAGCCGCGGTCGCGCTCGGCAGAATACGTGAAGGTGGTTTTCTGCGCATCGGTGATCTCGATGGCAGTGGCGCCGTCGTAATCGGTGAATTCCTTCAACACATAATCGAAGAAGGTGAGATTTTCGCTCGGCGCCGGCGGCGGGCCTTCGATGAAACCGATCATTTCCGGATCGAACTGCACCTGGCCGATCCATTCCGTCACCAGATTGCCGACCTTGAAGCCGGTGATCAAATGCCATTGCCCGTTGCGCACCAGCGCATAGCAGCGCTTGAGCACGCCAACGAGATTGCCGTCGACGTCGTATTGCAAATCGCCGTATTCCTGCGCCGCGGGCCGGCTTTGCAAAATGCCGTTGAAGGGCGTGCGCAAGCCCGCCAGCGCGCTGCGCACTTGCGGCGCGTCTTCGTTGATGGGCGCGGAGGAAAAGACGTAAAGCGCGTCCTGCAGAGACAAATCATTGCCGCGAAACGAATGATCCGTCAGCTCGCCGGGCTTTTCTGCATCAAAGGTGTAATACGCGATCAGCTCCTCCTTCTCGCCGAGCAGGCGGGTGAAGAGATTATCCTGCACCTGTTCCTGGGTGCGCGGCATGCGCCACACGCGCACTTCCTCCATCTCGCCCTGGAAGAAATTCTGCACCGTGTTGTTGCCGAGCGCGCCCAGCGTGAATTGATCTCGATCCACCGGAAAGCTGTTCGCGTTTTTGAATTCCGTGGCCACGGTTTCGCCGTTGCGATACAACGTCAAGCGCGAGGCGCTGAATTCGGGATTCTTGATCCATTCAATGTTGCCCCTGAAACGCGCATGATTGCTGCTTTTGGAATCGAAGCCGATGTTGCCCTGGTTCTCTTCGAAGCGCCACCACGAGACCAGGCCTTTCTCGTTGCCTTTGAGATCCACACCAAGGTTTTCCGGCTCGCGCGCCACGTTCCAAATACGCACTTCGCTGATCACGCCTTTGAAACGGCCTTCAATGAAACCCGGCAGGAAGGCCCGTCCGATTTCAAACGGGCTGTTGCTGCTGCCGATCTCCGCGCCTTCATATTTTCCCGCGCCGCAGGCCACCATCGCGCCGGCGTCGTTCTTCTTGTAGAATTTGATGTCGTGCCATTGCTCGACTTTCGTGCCGGTGAGATTGCCGCTGCCGTCGCGTTCTTCCGTGGTGACGACCTGGTGCTTGCGCGTCACCGCGATGCGGGTGAAATAGCCGCGCCGGAAGGCATTGCTGTCCGACTCGAAAACGTGATTGCCGTTCTCCACATCTTCAAAAGCAAACACGATGCGGTTATTATCGCCGGCGTAAAGCGTGCAGGGCGAATTGTCTTCCGTGCCGTCATCGATGCGGCCCTTACTGAGAATGCCCAGCGGATTTTGATTCGCCGCTTGCATGAATACTTCGATGGTCATATCGCCGGAAATATCAAGCGTGGCGTCGCTGCCGCAATCGAGATAAGAAGCGCCATCAAATTTGAGGGCATACGATTGATTATAAACCGCGGCGAGATGCGTCCAACTGCCCGCGGCAAACGGGTCTTTCGCTTGCACGAACAAATCACCCGCGCCGGCATACGCGGCATAACCCGGCAGCGGCGAAACCGCGAGCTGCGGATTGCCGTGCTTCTCCCCGGCGTGATTGTGGCGCGAATAATCGCGCGCATAGCCGCCTTCGAAATGCCAATAACCGACAAGATCGGTTTCATTGCCGCCAAGCTGGCGGCTCATATCGGCGCGAATCTCGGCCTCGCTGCGCGCGCGTTTCCACAGGCGCACATCATCGAGACGGCCGGGGAAAAAATTATCCACCCGCCCGATGGTGGTCACCGGCGTGCCCACCGGCGTTTTGCCTTTCAAAGCCTCAGTGGAGTATTTCAATATGCCGTTCACGTAAACGCGATACCATTCGCCGTCGAAACTTACGGCCACGTGATTCCAGGTGTTCAGCGTCAGCACCGCAGAGTCGGTGATGAACGAATTCCATTGAGTGCCGTCGCCGAAGCCCGCATGAATTTTGGTTTTCTGATAAATCCAAATTGACGGCGGCCGCCAGGCATTTCCCTGCGGCGGCTGGCCGCCGAGAAAGCCATGGTAGTTGTCATCCTCCGGCGCGGCAAACAGCCAGGCTTCTTGTGTAAACACCGGCCCCAGACTCACACCGTCCTCGAGGCTGATATAATCATCGCTGCCGTCGAACGCCAGCGCGGATCGCAGCTCGCGCCGCTCCAAACCGAGGCTGTAGCGGGAATTTGCCGAGCGCTGCTGGATGATCTGGCCGCGATTTTCGATCACCTGCGGCCGCACCCAGGCTTCGAGCGTGACATCGCCGTCTGCCGCGAACTTTTTCAAATCGGTTTGATTGGTGGAATTCAAATGCGCATAACTTTTTGCGCCGTCAAACGCCAGCGCGTGGCCCGGCGCCGCCGCGGTCCACAAACACGAAATCGTGTTGCCGGTTGCCAGTTCCTGGTCGATTTGCACCTCGCCGGTTGCGCGGATCGCGCTCGACAAAATCAGCAGCGAGCCGTTGCTCAAATCGCTGGGAATCTTCGTGGCGCTGGCGTGCTGCGCATAATCATACTCAATAAAAAAGACCGGCGTCTCACCGTCCGGCGCGCTGGTGGCCGCGCTTTGCACGGAAATCGTGGTTGCGCCCTTCGGCGCATTCTCGCGCACCGTCATGCGCAAGTCGCCGGCGCGCAGCGTCATGCCCGCCTCCAGCGCGCGGCGGCTGCCGGCGGCGATGTTCACGGCTTCAATGCGGCCTTCATTGACGACGATCACGCCGGAACCGAGATAGGCGCGTTCGTTCGCCAAACCGTTCAGCACTTTCGCAAAGCGCTCCGGCGGCCGCGGCACGTTCCGCCAGGTTTCAACGATTTGATTGCCGTTTTTGTCTGCCGGTCCGGTGATGATCGCCGTGCACGTTGCTTCATCTGCGCCGGCGAGAATGTTGATCTTGAGCTGATCCATCTCCGGCTCGGTGGAGCGCGCCACGCACAGCAGGCATTCGCTGCCGCGCTCATCGACGAGACGGTATTGCGGCCGCTGCGTCAGCGTGTTGTAGTAGGTGACGAAGAATTGATCATCCGTGCCGCGGAAATAGAGCGCGAGCTTGCCGGTGGCGCTGTCAAACAGCAACGGCGCTTCATTCGTCCAGGCGAACTCCAGCAAGCCGCCGGTGAGGCTCAAGCCCAGGGGATCGGTGAACACCAGGGCCATGGGCGCGGCAACACCTTCATTGAGCGAGATACGAATCTTGTCGAGATCGGTTTGCTTGCTGGTGAGCAGCGCTTCTTTTTCGCGGCGCTGCCGCAGCTTGTCCTGGCGCAGGGTTTGGAGATGCGTGCGTTCCTGGCGCAATGCCTGCGTTGCCGCAGACACCGCATTTTCCGCGGCCATGCGCGCCTGCGCCGCATTGTTCAATTTTTGGTTGAACTTCGCGTTGACTTGGATGTCGAGGCTCGAGATGATGTCGTTCCAATCATTGCCGACATAGCTGATGTCCGAATCGAAGGTTTTGGATTTGCCGCCGCGATTGGCATGCTCATAGACTTTGACTTGCAGCGCTTCCGACAGTTTGATCGAGGAGATGATGTCGTTGAAGCCGCGTTCGCGCAAATCGGTGTAGCCCACGAAGCCGCCGCCGAATTGCCCGCCGTTGCGGCCGTAGGAAATCACCCGGCCGCGAAAACTGCTGTGTTCATACAGCCAAACACGGCCGTTGGTCAACTCGCTTTGCAGGTTTTGCTCGCGGCTGCGCGCCTGTGTCAGCGCCGCGCGCGCCTCTTGCAGCGCTTGAATTTTATCATTGATGCGCTGGCGCTCGCTGAAACGGATATCGGTGACGCGGCGGTTGCCGGTGTTGTTGATCGCCTCGGTCACGATATCGATCACGCCGTTGAGCACCTCGATGTCGTCGGTGAGGTTGACGATGTCATTGCGCAAGCCCAGCACCTCCTGCTCGGCCGTGCTGACTTCGTTGAGCAATTCATCAATCGTCTTGCCGCCGAGCGAGGGCCGGGCAATCACGGGCAATTCCAAATTGTCGGGCGTTTGCGCCAGGCGTCCTGTGCTCGCCACGCCGAAATCGAGCGCCGCGATTTCTTTGTTCACGCCGCCGCTGCTTTGCGTGGCCAGCGCCAGCATCACGCGCGCGCTGTGTTTGAGCGGTTTTTCCTTGCCGTCATAGCCGCCGGCGGTTTTTTCCTGATGATAATACAACAGCGCCGCCGGCCCGGAAGCGACTTCGCGATTGGCAATGCGAAAACTGCCGCGCTGCAAGCCGGAATTCTCACCAATCGGCGCATCCGAAGTGACCCACGCGCCGCCGTGTTTGGTTCCGTCAACGCCATTGTCGGTTTGATCGAATACCGTGTCGCCCGAGGCTTCATCGAATCGCCAGTAGCCCGCGAGTCCCGGTTCCAGGCCGGTGAGACGCACGCGGTAATCCGTTTGAATCTCGGCCTGCAAGCGCGGGCGATGCCACAAGCGGATTTCATCGATCGTGCCCTGCACCGAATTTCCATTCGGTTCGCCAAAATAGCGCATGCTGCGCGCCGCCGGCTTTTTATCGGCGAGCAGCTCGCGTTCCTGCTGCTTCACGCCGTCGATGTAAACCTCGGCCTGGTTCGTGCGATGGCGTTCCTCGCCGTTGACGAACACGCGGTACGACTCGCCGTTGAACGTCACGGCAACATGATTCCACGCGTTGAGCGTGAGAATGTGGTTGGTGGTGAACTCATACCATTTCTCGCCGTCGCCGAATCCCGCGCGGATCGCCCGGCCTTGATACGTCCACAACGAGGGCGCGGAATTTTTATCGCGGCCCTTGTCGGTGAGCAACGCTTGCATGCCCGCCGCGCTGGTGGGATAGAGCCAGGCCTCTTGCGTGAAGGTTTCACCGAGAGACACGCCGCTGCCAAGATCGATGCGCCAGTTGCCGTCATCAAAACGCAGCGCGGATTCGGCGTAGTTGCCGCTCATTGCCCCTTGCGAGCCGCGCGTGTTGAACAAACCGTCTTGTGCGCGTTCGAGGTTGAACGAATCCATCGCGCCGGTTTTGTGGTTGTGCGAAAAAATCTGCCAGCGCTGCACGCCCACCACTTGCGTCGGCAGCAATAGCGCGGTGAAGCGGCCTTCGATCAGATTGCCGATGAAACGCAATTCCTGCGTCGGCTCGAAGAAGGGATTGTCTTCCATATCCTTCGCGCCCAGGCTGTCTTTGCGGCTTTCCGGCCGGGTTTTGCTGCGGCTGCGCTGGTAGCGCACCTCCATTTTTGTTTTGAGATCGGCGCCGGCCAGCACAAAGCGATCGACGAGCAGCGTCGAATCCACGATCGGCACGGGATTGCCGTGGGCATCTTTGATGGGATTGCCGTCAGCATCGAGTTTAAACACCATGTCAGGGTGATTTGCCGCGATCGCCTGGCGGAAAATGAACACGTGGCGTCCGTCGGACAGCGCCTGAAACGGCGCATCCGCGGTGAGGCGCGCGGTAGTGGAAAGAAACAAATCTTTTTCGTCCTCGCGCACGCGCATGCCCGGCGGCGCCGGCGTGCGGCTGCCTTTCTTCACCGCGGGTAAGAGAGTTTGATCCGCCACACCCACGCCCACTTCCGCGATTTCATTGGGAAAAAACAATTCTTTGGGATTGCCCAGCCAATAGTTGACGTCGAGCGGCGATTTGATCTCGGTATTTTCAAGATCCAAAACCGAATAAAAAATGCGGCGTTCGCTGTCCAGCGCAAAGGCGATGACCGTGCCTTTGTGGCGCACCATGGTGACGTGTTTGTATGAACGATTGCTGTAGGTTTTGATGAACGTGTTCAACATCGGCAGGGCTCCTCGGTTGTCGGTTCGAAACAATCCTCATCGACCGGAGTCGAGCGAGACGGGGAAACGATCCGCGATTTGTGATCGCGGCAGAAAGCAAAAGCCTTTTGTATGCGGATTTAACGAATCGAGCAGATAAATCAACGGGCTTTATCCGCTTGATTCGTTAAATCCGTTTACTCAAAACTATAAGTTCCGGCAGACCCGGATGGGGCGATTTTTAGGTGGAGGCAAACGAAAGGAATATGCAACCTCAAAGGCCGGATGTCAAGGCATTTGTGGCGGGAATAATACCCGATAGAACAATCTCGTTATCACTCCGCCCTTGATTTTTTAGCAACTGCCACAAAATCCTGGCCTCGATTTGCCGTTCGCTTTCACATGATGTCCGGTTCGGGCTTTAATAGCTCTGGCCGTTAGGTCGATATTTTGATGACAAAAATCGTGTCCCCAACGGGGACGAATGCAACAGCGAAGGGCAGGAATGAGGCGACCAACACGGCATCGCTAGCCCAAAGGGGCGCAAGAGAATATCTCATGTGACATTATAAATCCCAAACCTCCCATTCATAATGGACATGTTATTTCGTCCCCTGTGGGCGGAGATGGAACACTGAAATTTCGTGTTCCATCAAAATATGAGGGCAAGACTATGACAAACTCGGGAAGCAATTCTTAGGCGCCTATTTACATTCCTGGCCGCGCGGAGGCCGCATAGCCCGTCATTTCGAGGTAGCCCTTTCCCGACACCGGCCGTCCGGCTTTTTCGCCAGAGGCATTGACGTAGCCTTCCCAATAAATCACGCCGGTGGTCGGTCGCGTGTCCAACTCTTGATTCTCAACCGGGGTGGTGATGGAAAGCGCATAATCGGCAAAACGCAGTTTCCATACAAGAGGATAGTTGCTTTCGGGCATAATCTTACTTTGCCACCATCCCTCCGGCAGCGCTTGGAATTCCTTTGCAGAAATATGCCGGATTCGGCCGTCGGAGAAAATCAACGTTCCTGCGGAAAAGGGCGAAGTCACGCCATTTGCCCGGCGCAGACGGTAAAGCATAACGGCTGTGGAATCCGACAAATGCAAGCTGAACCAATCCCAGCCGGCAATCTCGCTCGAGTCAGCGCCGGTGAAGAATTCATGATCCATCCAGCTCACGCCGCTGACGCGCAGCGAATCCGCGCCGAGAATCAGCAGCCCGCTTGTCTTCAAATTTGGCAGAGAATAATAGTAGGACGCTTCGCCGGGTTGCGCGCTTTTTTGCGACAAGCCGTTATTGCCGTGCAAAACCGGCGGCCTGCTATTTTCTAAAGTGAGGGCAACGCCGCCGAAATCGCCGGCAGCATGCAGTTGCCAGCGGTTGTTTTCGCCCTGCACTGACCAATCTCCCACAAAAGCATGCAATGAATCCTCGCTTGCGCCGGCAAGTTGCAAAGCGCCCCGCGCGATTTTTTGATTGTAGTAAAATTTTTTCTGCGCGACATCGGTAACGGCGAAATGCGCGACATAGCCGTCGCGGAACGCCCAGGCCGAGGGCCGGTTTGGTTGAGCGGGCATCAAGGCGTTGCGGAAAATGGTGAATTGATAGCCGAAAGCGCGGCCGTCTGCGCTTTTGAGATTACCGGTGTAATACCACCATTCCGTGCGAAACTCAGGATGCTGGCCGTGATCGCGCGGGAATTGCCAGGCGCGGGGTGAATGGGCCTGCATAAACGAGGCTTTTGATTTCTGTTTTTCCCGCGTATCAGCTTGAGTTGGCCGGCCGGCCGGAGCAAGCGCGAACGCCCCGACAACGATTCCCAGAAGGCTCAAAAAGATTTTCATCCGTGATCCAATAAAATAAAAAAACGCCCGCCCCGGTCTGGGATCGGGCGTGGGAATATAGCCGCCGCAAGCAATGCTGTCAATTCAAATCTGAGGCTATCTCACCACGGCCAACTTCTTCCACTCGCGAAAATCACCGGCTGTGAGATGATAAAAATAAACACCCGCCGGCGCGAGGTGGCCGGTTTGATCTTTGCCGTCCCAGATCATCTCATGATAACCTGCCGTCATAGGCTGGTCAACCAAGCGCCGCACTTCCCGACCCATGAGATCGAAAATCACCAACTGCACTTGCGTTGCTTCCGGCAGGCCGAAGCGAATGCTGGTTGCAAGACTCTGTTGTGAGCTTTGCGCCGAGCGATTGAAGGGATTGGGATAATTTTGCGACAGGGAGAAAACCTCGGGTAGGGATGAGCTTTCTTCTGCAACCGGCGGGGAGGCTTTGTTGAAGCCTTCTTCGACATAGTGCGTGTCATAAACGATTTGACCGTTGCTGGTGACTTTCACTTGTAACTCCATATCAACCGGCAGCATTTGCCGGGTGTATTGCTGCGAGGTGCCAGCGACGGAAGACCAGTTGGGTTCATCCGCTTCGCGGAAACGCCATTCGTAGGTGTAAGAACAAGCGCCGCCTGAAGGGTTTGCCGTCCAGGTTCCCCAGTCTTTCCATTCCAGCATACTGGGGCCGGTAATGGTTGCGCTGACGGATTGCGAAATGCCGAGGACGGTATAGGCCATAACGGCGTTTGATGGGCTTGTGGGCTTGAACCCCAAATATTGGCCGCCGAGATTCCAGACTTCGTAAACCACGGTTTCCAATGTTGCGCCTGTGGCAGTGATCGTGCCGCTGACGGGTTGGCTAAAACCCATGCCGAAGTTGGGATTGGCATAGGAATAGCCGTTTGTCGCCACACCGCGGCCCCAGACATATGGTGCGGGACAATAAGCCGATGGGAAAGTCACCGCTTTTCGGATCACATATCGTTTGACATTATAAGCACCGTCGGCAAGGCCGGGCGTGGCATAAAAAGTCATTTGAAAAGTGTTGCTGATGCTGTGGGTTGAGCCACTGGTCGCCGTCAAATGGGTGAGCGAATAAGGCGTCCGCAAAAAATCCAGGGCTTTGCGGGCGTTGACGCGACCGGTGCCAAATTGTTGATCCCAGCCCGAATCGCCTTTATCATCAATTACGAGCCTGATAATCTGCTCGAAGTCATCATTGTAAAGGGCAGAATTGTACGCACGCAATAACCCGGCAATGCCGCTAACATGAGGTGTTGCCATAGAAGTGCCAGTCTGCGTATCAATGGTATTGCCCGGCCACGTACTCAGAATGCTGGCGCCGGGTGCAGTAACATCAATATGATTGCCCATGTTTGATCCTGAAGTAGACGAAGATACCCAGCGAGCATCGCTTCTTGTAGTGGCGCCGACGGCAATAATTCCTTGGCCAAATCCAGCAGGATAATATACGGTGGTTGTATTAAAATTTCCCATTCCTACTACCGCTGTTCGATTCAATTTATACGCATTAGCGAATGCCAGGCGAATCGTGGTTGAGTATCTTGGCCCTCCCGATCCATCGGTTAGTACCCAACTGTTATTTAAAATTTGAGCGCCGGCATTTATGGCATCCTGAATGGCCTGAGCCACACCAGGGTCATCGGTATTATCAATCCGCTGCGAAATCAATTGTGCGTTCCAATCCACACCAGCCACATCGTTATTATTGTTTGTTTTCGCGGCCGCAATTCCAGCGACATGGGTTGCATGACCAAACCATTGGCCGGCGCCGGACGCACTGGCGTCGCCACTAACTTTGCCGTTTAGGTCGTCATGGTTGCTGTAAGCGATCGGACCGTCAATGATACCGATTTTAGTGGTACTGCTGCCAGTCGTGATTTCCCATGCTTCGGGGGCATCTATATCGGCATCCACAGTGCCTCCGCTTTGCCCGGTATTGTGCAGAGACCACTGATCGTCAAAGTCGGAATCATTGGGGAAAACCGGCGCACTCGGGAGCACAGTGCCGTTTGGCTCTGCATAGACGACTCCGGGCAGGCCGGAAAGTGTCATGGCCAGCGCTTTGACATCGATCCCGTGAGGCAAGCGGGCCTTGAACACTTTGGAAAAATCGGTAAGCTGAACGCGTTCGCCAGAGAGCGCCGTTCCTAGCGTATCCGCAAGATTAAAGCGCGGAAAAGCTTTCAGCAGAAGCTCGACATTTTGCGTTTGCAAAAGAGTCCTGATGGCCGTGGAGGCGATGTCAACTTCCGCAACCGCCGCACTATCTCTTCCGTCAGGAAAACGAATTATATTGCGATCAAACATCACAATCACTTCACGAAAGCCTTCCTGTTGGGCGAAGAGGGGTTTGCATAAGCCAAGAGTAAGCCTGTCCACAAGAACATTGCAAATGCCGGACTTGTTTGGGCTGGCGTGCGGTAAAGTAACTTCGTGTTCATTGAATACCTCCTTGTGTTTAAGGTAATTGGGGTACTCCAGGCGAAAAAGTGAGTTGGCGTTTATTGCTGCCATCGGCGTTCATGATCCATAAATGGATAGAGCTGTAAATAATCTGAGCGCCATTTGGCGACCAATTCGGCATGGCTCCACTTGTGTTCGTAAGTTGCCGGAGGCCGCTGCCATCAAAGTTCACGGTCCAAATGTTTACATTGGAACTAAAAGCGATTTTGTCACCGTTTGGGGCCCAGGAAGGATTGCGATCATCCAAGTCGTTGAAAGTCAAACGTGCCGGTGTTGATCCCGTAGCATCCATCGCAAATATTTCTGGAAAAGTGATTCCGATGTAGCGAATATGTGTTATACTCTTTCCATCCGGCGACCAATCCGGCATGCGCCACTCACCTACACCATGCGAGCTGATGTCCTTTTTATTTCTTCCATTTGAATCCATAATCCAGATAACATTTGCGCCTCTTGAATCAAGGTAATTCGAATCATAGGCAATTTTTTTTCCATCCGGAGACCAGCGTGGGAAAAAATTTCTTCCTTCAAAAGTCAACTGAGTCAGGCTATCCCCATTGGCTTTGATTTTGTAGAGCTGCCCGCCACTTCCATATGCCAGCCACCGGCCATCCGGGCTCCAATCCGGGGTATCTCCGCCGCGTAGAAACATACGTGGATTGGAGCCATCCGGGGAGACAAACCAAAGCCCGGTGGAATCCTGATTCACCCGGTAAGCGCCGGTAACCGGATCATAGGAGGTAACGTGCATATGGCGATAGGCAATCGTGCGGCCGTCCGGCGACCAGGCCGGATATTCGTCAACGGAGGGAGGGCCGGGATGCCCGGGATCAATAATACCGGTAGAATTTTTCATTTTGCATGATAATAAAAGGCAAACCAATACGAGCAGTAACCTGGCATAACCCGGCATATGCCGATATAGCATGCACATGGTCAAATCCCTTCTTTTGTTCACCGGCTCGTTTATTCGTGGTCAATAGAAAACAAAAAACCCTCTTACACACGTGCAGGGTGTAAAAGGGCCTTGAAATTTTTATGAAAATTTTTTTTGTTGCGTGGCGGCGACAATCGGGTGGTGTCGCTGGTAAAACATGTACTGCCCCGGTTATTCAGCTTGTTTGTGCCAACACATGCTTTTTGTGCGTGTCAACATGATAATAACGGGGGGGGGGTAAAATGCAAGCATTTTTTGCGCCCGGCCAAACTATCTCACCATTGCCAGCTTCTTCCACTCGCGAAAATCGCCGGCAATGAGATGATAAAAATAAACGCCTGCGGGCGCGAGGTGGCCTGCTTGATCTTTGCCATCCCAGATCATCTCATGATAACCCGCGGCCATGGGCTGGTTAACCAAGCGCCGCACTACCCGGCCCACGAGATCGAAAATAACTAACTATACTTCAACCTCTTCCGGCAGGCCAAAGCGAATGCTGGTTTCAAGGCTTTGTCGTGAGCTTTGCGCCGAACGATGGAAGGGATTGGGATAATTTTGCGACAAGGAGAAAACTTCCGGCAACGAGGAACTTTCTTCCACAATAGGCGCGGAGGCCTTGTTGGTACACTCATCAACATAGTGCGTGTCATAGGCATCGAGGCCTTGTGCACTGGCCTTGACTTGCAACTCCATGTCGACTGCCAACATTTGCCGGGTATATTGCTGCGAAGTTCCGGCCACTGCAGACCAGTTGGGATCACCCGCTTCCCGAAAACGCCATTCATACGAATAAGAGAAACCTCCGACGGAAGGATTGGCTGTCCAGGTGCCCGGGTCTTTCCATTCCAGCATACTCGGGCCGGTTATTGTAACAGTGAAAGGCGATTTAAACCCGGCAACGGTTGAGGCGCGCTCGTCCCACTTTCTGGCGTTGTCATTCGTACTGGTCGTACCCATTGCCACACCGCCATAGGTCTGGTCGGGGTTGGACCAGTAGGGAATTCTCAGCACCGGCTCAGGTGTTTGCAGAGGAATTGCCATGACCGTTCGCCAATAGGCGGGAGCATAACGGTAGCCATGTTCATAAGTGCCGGCGCCGTCATTATCGTGACGGCCACCAATCAAATGGCCAATTTCGTGGGCAAAGGTATAGTTGCCAACGGCAGCATCATCCACGACCACACAGAAGGCCTCGCTTGCATTGGCCTGGATGCGATACGCTTGCCCGAGATAATCGGCGTTGGCGATAAGAAGAACAACAATATCTGCGCCATAAAAGTCGCGAAGAGCATGAACATTATCCATGTAACCATCACTTGTCCCTTGCAATCTCGTTACATCCGTGTTTGTACTGCCGGATTCCGTGTAGCTCACTTGAACCGAATGCACGACGCTTACCCGAGCATCGACATCGCTGTTTTCCAGGGTTTCGTTGGCAGACTGTTCACAAGCTGCGATCAAGCTTGCAATGTTCCCGCTGGCGCTTGCCACAGCCGGCGTATAGGCCACGAGCAGATCGATGTTTGCGGTGCTCATGCTCGATTCTTCACGATTGGGTTTGGTCAGATTCGCATCTTTGTTCTGGTGAGGTTGATTTTGGAGGTTTGCTTCCGGCGGATCGTCCGGACCAAACTTTGACTGATCCAATTCGATGAGAACATGGTAGCCCGCTTCAAGCGGCTCAACGGCAAATATGGCTTGATCCAAATGAATCATGCCGGTGACACCACCCTCGACCACAGAGAAAAAAGCGGGGTTCTTACCGTCCTGCAACACACCGCTCCAAAAAGGCTTGGAAGCCTCAGGCTGCCGGATTCTCGTCCGCATTGCAGTAAGCGTGGCGGCGTTTGGCAGTGGAATTCGAAGCGACAGTTGCGAGTTCAGGCCGGCGAGATTCTGAAATTGGATCAGCCGGACGGAGATTGAGGTTGCCCGGGCTTTGAGCGAATCGAGCCGCTGCCGGCCTTCTTGTGAAAGCGTCACGTCGCGTTCATCGAGATAAGAAAAGAAATCATTTTGTTGGGCGGACAAGTTCGAAGCCGCGCACAACAGCAGCCCGCAAAGGCACAGGCTGGACAGGAGACGAGAGGTGTTCATGGCTGTTCTCCGAATTTTGAGGTTGTGATTTACCGCGTTTTGCCTTAGCTTGGAAATAGAAAGCCCCTGAGGACAATTGTCCCTCTAAAATGTTTCTCCGGCCAGAGATTATTTTACGGCGATTGCTTCGGGGGCTGTTTTTTTCTTCAGGTCATAAACATCACCTCCTTTGTGCAATGGGTGCATCGTACATTTTATCTCTTGTCATGACGAATAAGATACATGCGATCAAGTATCCTTGCTTCTTCATCTGCCCATCTGGTGATGTAAGCGACACGCCCTAGCTCAGGAATAAAATAGTGGTAATAATTCAACTCCCCGGCTATGTCATCAGAAGGGTGTTTTCGATATGAATAAACATAGGCATTGAAATCGCCGGCGGGCGTCGAAATAGTTTCGTTTTTGCTGACCAGGCTGACGGTAAGCGTGTCCAAAAAATAAAAACCCAGATCATACACATAGCTGATTCGCACGGTCTTCCACGACTCGCCCACCTCCGCAGGATATTTGTACAGCAAAGTTTTGTACAATAACGTGTCGTTCTCCGCGATCCCTCCCAACCAATACAGGCCGCACGGGCCGTTCCAATAGAGCCATTCCAACGGCGGGCGAACGCCGTTGACGGGATAAAGCGGCGAAAGCGCCGAGGCTTCGTAGGTGATTCCCGCAATGGTCACCGGAACCTTGCGCGTAATCTCAGCAATCACCGTATCTGGCGTGATGAATGGCCAAATTTGATAGACCCAGTAATTTCCCACTTCCAAAGGCATAAGTTCTTCCTGAGCTTGCTCGCACACCAATTCCGGTTCCGGCATCGGCTCTGGAACAGAGTTCATACCGTGATCACAAGACGCCAGCAAAACGCACAGTAGAATCATTCTGAGAAGAGAAAAATTGGCTTTCATGAAATTCATCTCCTTCAACACAGGGGTTTTGTCACGGAGTCGCGTGTACATAAAAGAATTAATTTCTAAAATAAAAAGCCCCGTCACACTCACTCAGAGCGTAATGAGGCCTTGAAATTTAAAGTATACTTTTTCGACGAGAGCGAGGTGGCGGCGACAATCGGGTGTTGTCGCTGGTAAAACATGTACTGCCCCGGTTATTCAGCTTGTTTGTGCCAACACCTGCTTTTTTGCGCTGGCAACGTTATAATAACGGGGGGGTAAAATGCAAACGAAATTTTTGTGTTATCTTTTTTTGATAAACGGCATAGTTCATTCCTCCCGGATTGCATTCGCAATTGGAATTTGCTTCAAGCGGCGCATGGGATAAATCGCGGCGACCAGCGCTGCGAGAACTGCGATCAAAAATGTCTGCACATAAGCCCCGGCTTCAAGCGTGAATGGAATCGCCCAGCCGAAGGTGCGCAGATTGATGACGTAAATCAACACCAGCGCGAGGATGGTACCGGCGGGCACGGCGATCAAGCCGGCGAACACGCCCATCAACCCGGATTCCAAAAAGATCATGCGCCGCATTTGCGCGAGCGTCATGCCCACGGCGCGCAAAATGCCCAGCTCGCGCGTGCGCTCCACCAGCAGCGACATCACCGCGCTGATGATGCCGATCACTGCGACGATGCCGGCCAGCACTTGCATCACCTGCGTAACCGCAAAACTCTGATCGAAAATGCGCAACACTTCCGCGCGCAGCTCGCGATGCGATTTGACTTCAACCTCGAATTTGCCCGCCACCGCGCGCCGCAAGGCTACAACATAATCATTGGCCTCGACGCCGGGAGTGAGATACAGCGCCATGTTGGTAACGCGCGGCGGCCCGAAATAGCTGGCATAGGTTTCGTGCGACATCATCACCTGGCCCTGATCGAGCGAATAGTCGAGGATAATCGCGGCGATTTTGAAGCTCTGCGGTCCGGCGAGTCCTGAAAGCAACAGCGTATCGCCCACGCCCTTGTCGAAACGCAAGGCAAAATTTTCGGAAATGATGACTTCGCCCGCACTCAACTTCGGCCAATGCTCTTTGCCATTTCCTTGCGTAAATGCGAAATTGCTGCGATCAACCAACACTTCGGGACTCACTTCCACCAAATAAATCGGCTTGCCACGATAGCTCGTTTCGGTTGCGCCATAGCGGCTGATAGCCGCCACATTCGGTTGTTGTTCAAGAAAGGCGAGAAACGCCGGCGTCATGACAGCGCTCCATTTCGCGGTATCAAAGCCGAGCGGGGAGAGATAAACATCCCCTTGCAGGGCCTGGCTCACCCACGCGTTGATCGTGATGCGAAAGCTGGAAATCATCAAACGCATGCTCAACACCATGGCGAGCGCCAGCATGAGTGCGGCAATCGCAACCGAGGTGCGGCTCAAGGCCGCGCGAATGCTGCGCGTGGCGAGCAACCCGGCCTGGCCGGCATGCTTTTGCGCCACGGGCGCGGTTATGGCCGTCAAGCCGATGGTGAGGATGGGCGTGAAGAAGATCGCCGCCAATCCCACGAACAAGGCGACAATCAAACCGCCGAGAAAACTGGTGGAGTTCGAGTAGACCAGCAAGGCGAGCGCGAGGCAAATGAATCCGATCACCGCCAACCAGGGCGCGAATTTGCTGGCGCGCATTTCGAGCGAGGATCGGCGCACCGCCACTGCTGCCGGAATGCCGGCAGCTTCGAGCGCCGGAATTGCGCTGGCGGCGAGTGTTGCCAGAATTCCCAAAACAAAAGCTTTGAGCAACACCGGCAGCCGCAGCGCAACGCCTTCCACTTTGATGAAAACATAAAGCTCGGAAATGGTCGCGCTTACCGCTTGCGTGGCATAGTTGGCCAACAAAATGCCCAATGCCAAACCGAGCAGCGCGCCGATAATGCCGAGTAAAAGCGCTTCGAACAAGGCATTGAGAATAACCTGCCGCGGCGTCACGCCCAAACAGCGCAGAATGCCGATCTGCTTGCGGCGATGCAGCACGGCAAATTCCATGGTGTTGTAGATGAGGAACATGCCGACAAACACCGCGAGAAACGACAGCGCGGTGAGATTGAGACGATAAGAACGCATCATCTCGCTGACGCGCTGCGTGCGGCCCGAAGGCGGGGCGAGGCGGAGATGGTCCGGCAATTTGCGGCGCAGCTCGGCAATGCGGCTTTCCTCGGCAATGAGATCGAGACGATCGACATAGCCGACGCGGCCGAGCAACTCCTGCGCAGTGCTGATATCCATCAACAACAAATTATCGAAGCCCAGCCGCGCGAGCAGTTCCTGCGAGAGGGCGCCGATGACGATGATTTGGCGCCACTCGCTGCCGATGAGCAAATGCAAGGTGTCGGGAATTGCCAGAGCATATTCGCGCGCAAACGGCGCGCTGATCAAGGCTGTTGCCGGTTTGGTGAGAAGTGGAAAATCAGTTGCGGCAAAAAAGCCCGCAGTGGAATCGGAGAAAGAGGCCGCATTTGTCTCCCCGGCCATTTCGACAGGCTCAATGGCCGTTGCGCTTGTCGCAACGGTTGCTGAGCCTGTCGAAGCAGCAGAGTAATCGCGGAACGCCGCGTCGGTGAAAGGATCGACGCCAAGAATGTGCAGCGCATCATTTTGGGCTTCGCGGCATGCGGCAACATATTCGATCAGCGGCGTCGCTTGCAAGCGCGGCTGTCGCAAAATCCGCGCGGCCAGCGAGTCGGGAATGCCGGCCGCGCTGCCGAAAATTTGATGCGTGGCGCGCCCGGAGACGGCGTCAACGGTGTTGCGAAAGCTTTGCAGCGCATTTTCATTGGCCAGGTCAATGCCGGCCATCACCGCCACGCCAATGGCAATGCCCAGCAGCGAGAGCAGCGCCTCCAGCGGCCGCCGCCGCAAATGACGAAGATTGAAGAGTCGGAGGAGTTTGAGCAAGAGTTCCAGAGGGGTTTATACGACTAGCTTTTCAAACACAGAATAAAGGTCTAAATTTTTTCTCCAGGGGATTGAAGGACCCAACGGTTCCAGTCTTTCACATCCGTTGGGTTTTTCTACCCGTTGGAAAAACTATTTTCGAATCGCTGCCCGCTGGGCTCCGGATTTCAGTTTGCCTGAAATCTGGTGTAGATTTTTATCCGCGCATTTGCGCGGATTTCGACGATTCTTTTGTGAGAAAACGATTTTACAATAGAAAAATCCGCGCAAATCTGTGTTCATCCGTCGTTAAAAATTTTCTCCAACGGATAGAATCTGTCAACCGGTGAGAAATCCTATAACGAAATCTGTTGGCCGCTTGCATCCGTTGATTTTTTTATTGGTTCCAATTCGCGTTATGCTTGGAACTTCACAAGATCCTTGCTGGATGACGGGACAAGATACTCATGCCAATCGGCGTAGCCGTGCCTTAACGTTGCACCAAATCATCGCGATAAACCACGCCGCCTTTCATCACAAAACCAACTTGCTGCAAGAGGGCAATATCTTGCAAAGGATCGCCAGGAACCGCGATTAGATCCGCGTATTTGCCTTTCTCGAGGCTGCCGACGCGATCCTGCCAGCCGATGATTTCCGCATTGAGACTGGTCGCAGAAACGATGGCAGACATCGGTGATTCGCCCAGGCTCACACGCAGCGCCAGTTCCCTGGCGTTATCGCCATGAGGGATCACGGAGGAATCGGTTCCCAATCCAATCGGAATGCCGGCTGCCAAGGCGCGCTTGAACGCGGCGATTTCAGCCGCGCGGAGCTGCCGGTCGCGCTCAATTTCGGATTCCGGAATGCCGTGCCGCCGGCCTTCGCTCTGAATCACCTCGCTGGTGTAGAGTGTCGGCACATAAAATGTTTGGCGCGTGGTTTTGAGCATTGCGACTGCTTCATCATCGAGAAATGTACCGTGGTCGAGAGTGCGCACGCCCGCACGAATCGCGGCTTTGATGCCCTCAACGCCATGCGCATGCGCGGCCACCTGCCGGCCCCAGCGGTTGGCCTCGATCACTGCGGCTTGAATTTCCTCGTCCGAATACTGTTGCGCGCCCGGATGAATCCCTTTCGAGAGCACGGCGCCAGTCGCAAGGATTTTGATGAAATCCGCGCCATGTTTGAAATTCGTGCGCACGGCTTTTGTAATTTCTTCCGGGCCATCGGCGAGATTCTTGACGAGCGGAACCTCGACATAAATTGAAAACTGCCGCGCATCACCCGCACCGCCGGTGGAGGAAACATAATTGCCGGCAACGAGCAGGCGGGGACCGGGCACCGCGCCCTCTTCAATCGCCTGGCGCAGGTCAACATCGACATAAGGCCAGGTTGGCCCCATATCGCGGCACGTCGTGAAACCCGCCAGCAGCGTGACGCGCGCGTTATGCGCGCCCCACAGCGCATTATGTCCCGGCGTGGTTTTCACCAACGCTTCTTCCCAATTGGCGCCGTAGCGGTCGGTCAAATGCGTGTGCAAATCAATCAGTCCCGGCAGCAAAGTCGCGTTGCCGAGATCAATGACTTCAGCATTGGGTGGAATGGCGAGTTGTTTTCCAATTTCGGCAATCTTCTCGCCCTCAATCCGCACCATCGCCGGTTCAAGGGGAATGCCGCCGCGGCCGTCAATCAGGCTCGCCGCTTTGATCACAACCGGCGGGCGTTGCGCCATTGCCAATTGAGCGTTCACAAGAAGCAAGGCAAATGTGACAATTAAACGCAGCATAGATAAGCCTCGGTTAGGAACGAGGTTGAGTCGCTGGCAAAGAAAAAATTTTGCCGTCGCGCACTTGCAAAGCGCGGTCGGCGAAACGTGCGGCTTCGAGGCTGTGCGTGGCGAGCAGCACGGTTTTGCCGTGTTGCACCGCCAGTTGTTTTAAGAGCGCCAGAATTTTCATGCCCGTTTCGAAGTCGAGATTGCCGGTTGGCTCATCGGCAAGCAACAAGACCGGATCATTGATCAACGCGCGCGCGATGGCCACGCGTTGCTGCTGGCCGCCGGAGAGTTGATCCGGCATGGCGTCCAGGCGATCGCCAATGCCGAAGGTTTGCAACAACGCAATGCCGCGAGCCTGCAAATCTGTTTGCGCGGTATCGCGAAGTTGCGCCGGCAGCAAAACATTTTCAAGCACCGTGAGCGTGGGCAGAAGATTGAAAAATTGAAAAACGAACCCGATTTTCTCCCGCCGCAACAGCGTCAGTGCATGCTCGTTCATCGTTGAAATATCCTGCCCATCGAATAGAATCCTGCCGCCGGTGGGCCGATCAATGCCGCTAATCAAATTGAGCAGCGTGCTTTTGCCCGAGCCGCTGGCGCCATAAAGCGCGAGAAATTGGCCTTTCGCGATAGTCAAATTGACGCCCTCTAAAGCGGAAATCTTATTGCTCTGCTGGCCATAGATTTTGGAAATGTTTTCGAGACAGATCAAAGGGTATCCTGGTTGTTCCATCGGTTTGACCATATCAAGATGATGGCAATGTAAGTTTGAAAGCGCACAAGCGCAAGCGCCGGCCACGTGAAAAGTTGAGTCACGCGTGAAATAAGTATAGCCGAAACACAATTTTGAATTCCAAATGTTCAACAGTGGTACAAGATTGTAACCTTGCTGATTATTTTGCAATAAATTTGGTCAATTTCCGCCACTTGGCTGATTATTGTTCGCTCTCCGCCACTTTTTGAGTAGAATCAAGGCTTTCGATCCGGATTAATCTTCAATTTTTTCTTATAGATTTTGAATTTGTCACTCATATAAATGCTTAAAAATAAGTAACCGTGATCATTTATCAGGCTTGTGGGTGATTTTTGTGATGTCTACTATTACTTGTGGCACCCAAGTTGCTGATGGAAAAAATGTCTTGATTGAAGGGATCAAGGTTATACCAGTAGGCGGCTTTGTGCCTCACATCGGGATTCTTTGAGTGTCTCGCAAATCCTTTTGTAAAGGTTGTATTGCCTAGGCAGGGTTTGAAGTATTATACAGGATTTGTAGACGAATGCAACCTGCACGACACCCTCTCGGTGTGAGGCCTATTTTTTAATTCCATTCCCTCACGCAGAAATAGCCGGTTGCAGCTATTTCTTGATCATCAACCACGGCGAAATCAACAACATGTACAGGATGTCGAACCCCTCGGAGGAGTCGATGGAAAAAGGTATCGTTCAGTATTTTGGCAACGGCACTTCTCTGCAATTGGAACACCTTTTGGACAGCGAAGGATACGCGCTCCAAAGCCATTCTCGTTTGGAAGCTTTACCGGAAGTTGTTGCAACCGAAAAACCGGCAGTCATCATCATAGATTTGGATGAATTCGGCGATCGCGTTTGGTCGGCGTGCATTGACCTGCAAGACGACATTGCAGCGCACAGAACCGCGCTCATTTTGGTGACTTCGAGCGAGGATGAGAATTTGCGCGTCAAGGCCCTGGAAAGCGGCGCGGATGACATCATCGCCAAGCCGTTCGGCCCGCGCGAGTTGTCGGCGCGCATCAAGGCCATCGGCCGGCGCCTCACTTTGATGGATGCCAAGAAAATCCGCGTCAAGGATATCGAAATCGACCTCGATGAGCACCGCGTGCGCAAAGCCGGCAAGCCCATCGATCTCACGTATATCCAGTTCAAGCTGCTTTATTTGCTCGCGTCGCGCAGAAACAACGTGTTCAGCCGCAAGGAAATTCTCGAGCGGGTGTGGGGCAAGAAGGTTTATGTTACCAACCGCACGGTGGATGTGCATATCAAGAGGTTGCGGGAAAAGCTGGGCGAATACAAGTATCCGTCTCAATATATCGAAACGATCCACGGCACAGGTTATCGTTTCCTCTAGTACCTCATTAATTTTTTCCTCCCTCCGGGCCCCTGGCGCAAGCTGGGGGCTTTTTTATTTTGATCCTTCCTCTCCGATTTCTATTCCTGATTTGCCGCTAGCCAAACCGGATTTACGCGGCAGCGATCCGCAATTGACATTTTAAAAATGCTGAAGTACATTGTGCCCGGCAGGCGATAAACCTCAATTAAACCGAAAAGACAGAACGCTGATATGCTGCAAATCATTTGGGACACGCGCGGTTATTTTTTCTGGCTGCTGGTGGTGTCCTTGTTTTGCTGGATACTCGAACGGCTGGCGCCGTGGCGCCCGGAGCAAAAAACCTGGCGTGAGCAAATCGGCCAGGATTATTTCTGGCTGATTTTCAATGGGCATTACGCCGGTGTCTTGTTGGCGCATATCGGCAGTTGGTTCGTGCAGCAGGTGAGCCAATTTTCCGGCGTGTGGCAGGCGCCGCCGCCGGAGTCGATCAAGCTGCTGGCGGGCAACCCGCTATGGCTGCAATTTCTCGTTTTTCTCACCTGCAAAGATTTTATGGAGTGGTGCGTGCACAATCTCCTCCACCGCGTGCCGTGGCTGTGGGAATTTCACAAATTGCATCACAGCATTGAAGAACTGGATTGGATCGGCAATTTCCGCTTTCATTGGATGGAGATCGTGGTTTATCAGAGTGTGACCTACTTGCCGCTGGTGATGCTGGGTGTTGAGGGCAACGTTATTCTTGCCATTGCGGTGTTCGGCACGCTCATCGGCCATCTCAATCACTCGAATTTGAAAATCAGTTGGGGCCCGTTGCGCTACCTGATTAACTCTCCGCGCATGCATGTGTGGCATCATGATCTTATTCTGCGCGGCAGACACGGCAAAAACTTCGCAATTATATTCAGTTTGTGGGATTGGCTCTTCGGCACCGCGTATCTGCCCGGCGATAAAGAACAACCGGAACGGCTGGGATTCGAAGGGATGGAAAAATTTCCACGGGGACTCATCGCGCGCTTGATTTATCCCCTCCGGCTCAACAAGATGAAAGTAGAGCGTTAGCGGGGATAAATTACATCGATTTCAGATTTATGCTTGCGGATAGCGGAAATCACGAAGTAAGGTCGCCGGTTACTTCACGGGCGGTGCAGTGTTTTCCGAGCGATAATAAAGATACAAGCACCCCGCGGCTTGCGCCCCCAGCAAATGCCACAGCGCATGGCCTTGCAGCCAACTGTTGGGGTCGCACAGAATTCTGGTGTAGTCCAGAATCCAGATGATGAACGCAGCAAGAATCATCGCCAACGCTGCGCGCAAGTACTTCGTTTGAATATCGACCTGCCGCTGTTGTCGCCGGAGAAACTCCGGCGCGAGCGCGGCCAACAAAATCACGCCAAAAATCCACCGCCGGAGAACCGGGACTTCAATCAAGAGATAGGCCAGTATCAAATTGGCGGCGAGGTACATCAACACAAAAGATTTTTTCGGCATTGTCCGCCAGCGGTTGAGATTATAAAGCAAAACAAATGTCGCCAGCAGATACATCCCCATGACGTCAAAGAATTGCCCTGCGAACGTCAATGAAGCATGATAAAATGCGCTGCCCAATCCGATCAATATCAGCGCGACGCCGTAGGTTGCGGCATAGCTGCTTTGGCGTGTCATGGGATTCCAACGCTCACGGCGTTTATGCGCCGACAAATCATTACGGCATTGCCCGAGC
Source organism: uncultured Cytophagia bacterium (assembly GCA_964457925.1). Taxonomy (GTDB): domain Bacteria; phylum Zhuqueibacterota; class Zhuqueibacteria; order Zhuqueibacterales; family Zhuqueibacteraceae; genus Coneutiohabitans. The sequence goes on along the minus strand of CAYWGH010000006.1, from coordinate 14,438 downwards.
ACAAGCAAGCCGATCAATACAAAGCCGAGACTCGACCAGGCATTGGCCGGCTGCGCCACGGCTCCGGAACGAATGCCCTCGCAGAAACACGAAGCCGGCATGCAACTCGCCGGTTGCCAGCCGCCCCAGGAATACTCCTGTGAACCCAGGAAAGCTGCGATCAAAATAATGGCGGTGAATGCGGCAAACGGCCCGGCAAGAGATTTGAGATGTTGCAAGGGTTTCCTGAAGAATTTTTCATTTGCGTTTTTCCGGTTGCGTGACAGGATGCTAATGAATGGCATCCAAAGCCGCAAGCCATTTTCTGAGATTCAACAAACCAACAGATAACGATGAAATCCGGCTTTGCAAATCTTTGTGGCAATGAGAGTCGGATTCAATGCAACAGCCTTCGTTCGAATCCAGCGCTGTACCGTCCGGCTTCGCTCGCTTTCTGGCTTTGCAAGAATTTATTTTGGGAAATAGCCGGGAAATATCATGCCTGACGACACTTTCATTGGCGGCTCCCAGGATCAGTTTCCGCTTACGCACTGGTCGGCGATTGTCGCGATGCGCAGCCCTGACGCGGCCGAGCGGCAACAGTCACGCGAAGCGATTGTATCAGCCTATTGGAAACCGGTCTACAAATATCTTCGTTTGAAATGGCGCAAAGCGAACGAAGACGCCAAAGATTTGACGCAAGGCTTCTTTGCTGAAGCATTGGAAAAAGGTTATCTTGAAAACTACGATCCCGCAAAAGCGCGCTTTCGCACATTTTTGCGCATCTGTCTCGACGGGTATGTTGCCAATGAAAACAAAGCCGCGCAGCGCCTCAAACGCGGCGGCGGCGCAGAAATCATCCCGCTCGATTTCGAAAACGCCGAGGGGGAATTGCAGCATCTCGATATTGCCGATCACGAAAACCTCGAAGATTATTTTGAAAAAGAATGGTTGCGCAGCCTGTTCGCGCTGGCGCTCGAAGCGCTGCGGGAAGAATGCTGCCGCCGGAACAAGCAGATTCATTTGCAACTGTTCGAGAGTTATGATCTCAGCGAAAATGACGCGGCGAAACTCACCTACGGCGAGCTGGCCACCCGCTTCAATCTGCCCGTCACTCAAGTGACCAATTACCTGTCCCACATCCGGCGCGAATTCCGGAGAATTCTTTTGGAGAAACTGCGCGAAATCACAGGATCCGACGAAGAGTTCACCCAGGAGGCGCGTACCGTGCTGGGAGTGCATGTAAAGTAAACCGAGCCTGTTTTTTTGTCCTATGCCGGCGAAGGTTTGGCCCAAAAACAACTGTGGCAATTCAACCGGCAATTTCCTACCATTGCGTCTCACGGCTCTGTCAGTTTTGCGCGGAATCCCATTGGAAATGGGCGAAGCGGCCAGCAACCGGCGTTACGACCTTGAGGAGCGGTTTTTCGCGAGCCAGGTTTCTCACCACTTTTTTCAAGGAGTAACGATGCGCAAGCTTCGTGTCGGCGTGATCGATCTTGTCACCAAAGCCCCCACACGCGCCCTGTTCGCGCGCGTCATGAATGCCAATTTTGCGAGCATCATGCCGCAGGTCATTTCCCTGTGGTGCGAAGAAGAGGGGCACGAGGTCAAACTGGTTTGCTACACGGGTTTTGAAAATCTCCAGGAGGAATTGCCGAAGGATCTTGATCTCGTTTTTATCGGCGCATTCACGCAGGCTGCGCAACTCGCCTATGCGTTGAGTCATCAATTTCAAAAAAGTGGCGCCGTCACTGTTATCGGCGGCCCGCATGCGCGGTGTTACCCGCATGATGCCCAGAAATATTTCGATTACGTGCTCGGCTTCACTAATAAGAAAATCATTACCGAAGTGTTGCGCGATTGCTCGCCGCATCGTCCACTCGGTGTGCGATTGGATGCCGGGCAACAACCCACTTCCCTCCCAGGCGTGCGCGAACGCTGGAAATTCATTGAGCCGACCTTGCGTAAAGCGCCGTTCATCAAATTGGTGCCGATGATCGGCAGCTTGGGGTGCCCCTACACGTGCAGCTTTTGCATCGATGCTGCCGTGCCCTACCAGGCGCTCGAATTCGAACTCATGAAAGAAGATTTGCGCTTCCTCTTGAAAAAGATCAAGCGGCCGCTCATCGGCTGGCATGACCCCAACTTCGGCGTACGTTTCAATGAAACCATGGACGCCATCGAGGAAGTCGCGCCGCCGGACAGCATCGATTTCATCGCGGAAAGCAGCCTCTCGCTGCTGGGCGAGGCAAATTTGAAACGGCTGAAACGCAACGGCTTCAAGGCGCTGCTGCCGGGCATCGAATCGTGGTATGATCTCGGCAACAAATCCAAAACCGGCACACGCCACGGCATGGAAAAAGTGCGGCAGGTTTCCGAGCATGTCAACATGATCATGCGCTATATTCCCTACGTGCAAGCCAACTTCGTGCTCGGCCTCGACGTCGATGAAGGCCCTGAGCCGTTCGAGCTGACCAAGCGCTTTGTCGATCTGACCCCGGGCGCGTTTCCCGGCTACTCGCTGCTCTCGGCTTTTGGCCAGGCCGCCCAACTCAATCTTGACTATCAACGCGATCAACGCGTGATTCCCTTCCCCTTTCACTTTTTGAATAACAATCACGCCATGAACGTCAGGCCCAAGAACTATGCCTGGCCGGAGTTTTACGATTATGTCGTGGATTTGACGCGCTACACCTTTTCGTGGCGCGCCATCGGCCGGCGCTATCAAGCGATTGACGCCAGAATTCCGCGCTGGATGAATGTCGTGCGCGCCATTTCTTCGGAAGGCTTTGGCCGCATCAAGTATCACACCGCCATGCGCCACCGCCTGGAGCACGATTTGCCGCTGCGCCGCTTTTTCGAGCAGGAAACCACCGAGATTCCACAATTCTATATCAATCGCATGCAGCGGGATTTGGGACCGTTGTGGCATTGGCTGCCCCAGGGCGCGCTAGAGCATGATCCCAACGCTTATCTCAAATCCGAGCTGGCGCAATTGCTGCCGCCGGCGAATGGCAAAGCGAAGGGACATTTGATCCCTATGTCGGAATTGAGCAAGGCATTTTCAAGCTAGTCGTCTTGTATTCCAACTCAGGGCAAAATGATCGGTGCGCCAATCCGGGCTGCGTGAGTCATTTTGCCCTGAAGTATTTGGGTGCGAGTGTAGTGATTATTCGACGTGGCCTCTGCTGCTACCAATGAGCATGGAGCAACGCTGCACATACCTTTGGTTTGGTTCTAATTTGCTTGCTGGCTTTGAATCCGCCTCGGCCAACTATCATCGATTATGGACTCGGTTCGTTCCTGAGTTCCATAGAAGGAACTCCTCACAGCGACTCCACCAAGATGGGCAGCAGAAATTTTATTGCGCTTGGGGGGATTTTTTGTCAATATAGCAGCGCTATGCTTTCGCCGCCCTGCCATCTTGTTATAAACCAGACCCTGTTTTGGGAAGAGATATTTCAGGAAATTTGGCATGCTCTGCCAAACTATTGTCAACCATCTGCAAAATATTCTCGCAGATACTTGGCTGCTCTAACAAGCGGATGATATATAAACAACCCGCACGGTTTACGGCTAACTCCCCCATGCCCTGGCTCTCGGACAATCTTCTTCATCGCCTTCAAACCGTCGCTGATCTCCCCGATCTTGGTGAAACGAAATACCGCCTGCTCGAAAAATTTGCCAGCGGCGGCATGGGAACGGTTTATCTCGCGGAAGACACCCAGCTTCAGCGCAAGGTGGCGCTGAAGGTTTTGCACACGCCTGACGCTTCCGGTGAATTATCGGCGCGCATGCTGCGGGAAGCGCGAGTGATCGCCCAACTCGAGCATCCCAGCATCGTGCCCGTACACGACGTCGGCGCATTGCCCGATGGCCGTGTGTTTTATGTGATGAAATTCGTGCAAGGCCGGCGCCTCGATCAGTATGCGCACGCCGAAAGCGCGCTGCCCGATCGTTTGCGCATTTTTCAAAAAATTTGCGAGGCCGTGGCCTTTGCGCATACCAACGGCGTGATTCACCGCGATCTCAAACCGGAAAATATCATGGTCGGTGCATTTGGCGAAGTCTTGGTGATGGATTGGGGGTTGGCAAAAATTGTGGCGGAGGAAGAAGGGCGAAAGACGGGAAGCAATAACGGCGACTCGAAATCTAGGGAGGACGGATCAAAATGCAGAGACGACAAGCTCCGGGCTTCAAACCTCCAGCAACCAGCAGCCAGCGGCCAGCATCAAACCCTGCACGGCACGGTGATGGGCACGCCGGCCTACATGGCGCCGGAGCAAAAGCGCGGCGACATTGCCCAAATTGATCACCGCAGTGATGTCTATGCACTCGGAGCAATATTGAAAATTTTGCTAACCGGGCCGGGCAAAGCGAGAATTCCCAAACAACTCGCAGCCATTTGCGCACAAGCCATGGCGGAGGAGAAAGAACAGCGCTACACCAGCGCGCAAGCGCTCGCCGGCGATATTGAAAGATTTTTGAACGGCCTGGCCGTTTCCTCCTATAAAGAGAATGTTTTCGAAATCCTTTGGCGGTGGGTGAAGCAATACCGGTTCATCCTGCTTCTCATTGCCGCTTATATTTTCGTTCGAATTCTGCTGGCTGTTTTGCTTAGATCGTAGCGCAGGCTTCTGGTCCAATGTCACTAACTTTTTCAAACAAGTTATGACAGGAAGATGTATGACAGAAAAATGTTTGGTTTTCTTTCCGAGTGAGCATGAGTATTTTTGAGAAAAAACAGCTTACATGTTTTTGCCATTCATTTTTCTATCATTGTTGTGAATTTTTCTCCGTAATTGAATTGGCATGCCTTTCTGAAAAGTTAGCAGCATTGGGCTTCTGGTCTGCAAGTGAAAGCAAGCTGCAAGCTTGCACCGGGAAAATTCACGGTCGCGAAGGTTTTTTCAGAGTAATACTCTACACCAGATTTCAGACAAGCTGAAATCCGAAGTCCTGCGGGCAGCATCGGAAAACAAATTTTTTCCGACGGATAGAAAAAACAACAGTTTTTCGGGCAAGCTGAAAACTAGAACCCTTCGGGCAGCAATGCCAAAATAGTTTTTTCCAGCGGCGATAAAAAAAACGTTGGGTTCTTCAATCTGCTGGCGAAAAAATTAGAATTTGATTTTGAGTTTCAAAAGTTAAGCGCCTACGCCAGATTTCAGACAAGCTGAAATCCGAAGCTCTGCGGGCAGCGATTCGATAATAATTTTTTCCAACAGGTAGAAAAACCCAACGGATGTGAAAGGCCGGAATTGTTGGGTTCTTCAATCCGCCGGAGAAAAAGTTAGAATTTTATTCTGAGTTTTAAAAGCCAATCGCATAAAGGAATCGAGCAGAAGGTTTAATAGAAAAGTGAACAAAAGCGATTCATCGGTCAATGTTACCGTTGGCATCATCATCTTTAAACCTGAAGGAGGAAAATCATGTCAAAACCTGTGCTGGGATTGATCGTTGGGGCCGTTCTCGGCGTATTTGATGGGCTTACTGCCTGGTTTACGCCGGAAGTTAGGCATATGCTGGGAGACATCATCATGTGGTCTTCCCTGAAGGGTCTTATTGCAGGTGTGATTGTCGGATTCTTTGCGCGCAAGGTGAAGTCTCTACAAGCAGGACTCATTTTGGGAGGCGCGGTGGGTTTACTGTTGGCATTTTTGGTGGCGCTGCAACCGCAACCCAGCGGCAATCACTACTGGCTCGAAATCATGATTCCCGGCACGATCGTGGGGTTGATTCTCGGCTATGCCACGCAGAAATACGGCAAAGAAGCGAAGATGGCAACGACGCGTTAGTGCGCTGTGATGTTCAAATCTGACAAAGTTCAGCCCTGGCTTGGCCGTGGCCTCGCTGCAATTCCTGCCGCGGTCGGGCCGCGGCAAAACAATTCTAAGGAAATCCGAATCATGAAGCATCAACTTCCGGCTGTTTTGCTGCTCTCTTCACTGTGTTTCGCCGGCGCGAGTTTCGCGCAAGAACAATTGGCCGAACCGCTCAAGCCTTTTGCGCCGTATATCGGCAAAACCTGGCGAGGCGAATTCGCCAATTCCACGCCTGGTAAACCCGTCATCGACATTTCACGCTGGGAGCGCGCGCTCAACGGCCAGGCCATTCGCATTCTGCACTCCGTCAACAACGGCGAATATGGCGGCGAAACCATTCTGTTCTGGGACAAGAACAAGGGAAGTCTCGTGTTTTATTATTTCACCACTGCCGGGTTTTATACCACGGGAACAGCGAAATTTGAAGACGGCAAATTCATCAGCCATGAAGCCGTAATCGGCAATCAGGACGGCATTACCGAAGTCAAGGCAATCGGCGAGATCACAGCCGATGGCAAGCTGCGCAGCAAATCGGAATATCTCAAAAACGGGGAATGGACGCCGGGACATGAAATTCTTTATGTCGAGGATACCAACGCCCAAGTCATTTTCAAGTGAGACGAATTGCGTTGCGCATCCTGTTGGGCGTGCTGGTTGTGATCATGGGCTATTATGCTTGCGTCATGATCGACGGCTATATGCGCACGCCCGCACTCGTTGCGGCGCGCATGGCCGGAGTTGAGCCGGCGCTCGCCGCTGACCAACTTTCTGCGGAGTATTTGCATATTTTGCTTACCGTCGAAGATCCCGAATTTTTCTCTCACCCGGGCGTCGATTTGAGCACGCCGGGCGCAGGTCTCACAACCATCACACAAGGACTCGCAAAAGGCTTGTACTTCGAACAGTTTCAACCCGGCCTCGCGAAACTAAAACAGTCTCTGCTCTCGCTGGTATTGAATCATCGCGTGGACAAATGGACGCAACTGGATTTGTTCATCAATACGGTGTATCTGGGCAGCGATTCGGGCAGAACAATTGAAGGCTTTCCAGCAGCAGCGCGGCATTACTTCAACAAAGAGTTTTTTGAACTGACGCAGAAAGAGTATATTGCGCTGGTGGCGATGATCATCGGCCCGAACGCTTTGAGTGTATCGCATCATCCTGAAAAAAATGCCGAGCGTGTCCGGCGCATCGAGCAACTGCTGCGCGGTGAATGCCAACCGGCAGGTCTGAATGATGTATATTATCAACAATGCAGCCCTTCGCCCTAAGACGTATGGCCGGGCGAATCAAGCAGGCAATGTTTATTGGAGAGAATGTCATGCCGCCACGCGGTTCGCTTATTGGAAACGTGCTGCTGTTTATTGCACTGTTTTGTGGTGCAGCCAACGCGCAAAATAAAAAGGCTTCTGCGCCCACTTCCGAGTATCAATCCTACCTGGCGCACATTGCCGCCGCGAATGCCTCCTTGCGTTTGCATGAAGCATCGGAAGCAAAACGCTGGCTCGCCGCCGCGCCGGTTAAACATCGCAATTGGGAATGGCGCTATCTCAAAGCGCGCAGCGACAATAGCATTGCTGCAATCAAACTCGCCGGCGCCGCGCCGGATGAGGCGCATTATAGCCCCGACGGCAAAATGATCATCGCGGCCATGCCGGACAATAGCATACGCCTTTTCGATGCTGAAACCCTGCAAGAAATCAAACGTCTGAGCGGCCACACCCATGCCGTTTATGCCGCGAAAATCAGCCCCGATGGCAGGCGCGTTGTTTCGTGCTCGCGCGATACAACCATTCGCGTGTGGAATCTGGCAAGCGGGCAGGTGGAGTGGCAAGGCAAAACCGGCGGCAGCGGATTGGCAGATATTGATATCAGCCCGGACGGTAAAACTATCGCATTTTCTTCATGGTATTTTGTGAAAGGCCGGGGCGTCGTTGGGCTGGTTTCGCTGTGGGATATGGCGGGCGGCAAGGAAGTTTGGCGCACCGATTTTCGCGAAAAGCCCATCGTTGATATTCGCTTCAGTCCGAATGGCAAGCATCTCGCCGCCGGCACTTGGGGATGGCGCGTCGCTGTTTGGAATCTTGATAAAAAAGAGGAGCCGCCGATCGAGCTGCACTTTGATGATGTGCCTGCTTATTCGGCGATCGATGATATTGCCTTCAGCCCCGACGGCAAGTTGATTGCCGCAGCAACTAAAAACGGAACGCCGCGTGTTTGGGAATTGAAAACCGGCAAGCTGCTGTTTGAGTTGCGCGGCCATCAACAGCCCGTGTTTGCGATCGGGTTCAGCATCGACAACAAACACATTTACACCGGCAGCGCTGATGCCACTGTGATGAGATGGGAAGCAGCAAGCGGCAAACTCGTCAAAAAACTTCATGGCCATGAAAACAAAATCAATTCGCTTTCATTTCATCCGGAGGGCAAACGTTTCATCACGGCATCGTCGGATAATACGTTGCGCATGTGGGATGCCAGCTTTGGCTTGGAATTTAGCGACACGCAAGGCCGCAGTCCGCAGATTTACGCATTTCCCCTGAGTCGCGATGGCGAGTTGTTGGCCACCAGCGGCCCGAATGAAACCATCAGCATTTGGAACGCCAAAACCGGGACGTTGGTGCATAACTTCAAGGGGCTTGCGGCATTGATCAATGCCGCGGATTTCAGCTCCGACAATTCGCTGTTGGTTGCGTGCAATTGGGATACGCTGGTGAAAATTTGGCAGGTGAAATCCGGGGAAGTTTACCGGGAATTGCGCGGCCTGCAAGGCGGCAGCAGCAGCTGCGCGTTCAGTCCGGACGGCAGGCTCGTTGCTTCAGCTTCTCGCAATAAAGCTGCTTATGTGTGGGAGGTTGCAAGCGGCGCGTTGCTCAAGAAACTCCCGCATGAAACCAATCTTTACTTTGTCGCCTTTAGTCCTGATGGCTCGCTGCTGGCCACGGCCGGGCACAATGGCCAGGTAACCTTGTGGAATGTGAAAACATTCGAGAAGGTTCGTACGTTGACGGCGCATAGCGGCACAATTTACTCAATTGCCTTTTCGCCGGACGGAAAAATGATCGCAACGGGCGCAGAAGACAATCCCGTAAAAATTTGGAATGCCCAAACCGGCGCCTTGTTGCATGAATTACACGGGCACGCACAGCGCGTGTGGGCCGTCGCCTTTTCGCCTGACGGCAAAAGACTCGCAACCGGATCAGCCGATCTCGCGGTTCGTCTCTGGGATACAGCCACCGGACTCTCGGTTGCAACGTTCTCCGATTTTAGCGATCCGGTTTACAACCTCGTGTTCACACCGGATGGCACGCGTATGATGGCAAATTCCAGCGGCGCCGAGATCGTCATTTATGACACCATGCCGTTCAGAGAAAGATTACAACAAAACAGTGTGAATGCCGCCAAAAGCAACTAATTCGTATCTGTCTGAAAAACTCACCGTCACGGCGATTGTTATTTGATGTATTTGTTGGTCATTGCGTTGAGACACGTTTTCAACATAACCGCCCGGAAGGTTTCATGCAGACAGGACCGACACCTTACAGAGACTAGAACTATGCGTAAAACAGGCCTCCGGCTGTACAAAGTCGGCAGCTATTTGTTCATTCTTTTTGCCCTGGTACACAGCTTCAACTATTTCAGCGACCCCGCCAAGCTGTTGACCAGCGAGGAGGACAAAAAAATCTTTCATCAGATTCAGACGCACGTTTTTAATTTAGGAGGATTTTCCACTACGACTGGGGATTTGTTGATGGGTTTTAATTTATATCTTAGCGTCTTCACGCTCGCGTTGGGTGTGCTTAATCTATTCCTGGCCAAACATGTTGGTGATAACGTTTCCGCGCTCAAAGCCGCGGCAACAATTAATGCATGGATCACCGGCGCGTTGCTGACCGTGACCGCACTCTTCTTTCACCTGCCTCCTCTTATTCTATTTGGCTTCTCCTGTCTATTTTTTCTCTCATCATTCGTCTTACTCCGAAAGTCTGGGGTTTAAAAAATTATTTGCTGTTCGATTGACTGCCATTCGTCAAAAAACACTTTCGGATTTGATCGAAATTGGCTATGTCCGTCATCACTTGACGCATCCATTTCCACTAAACAAAATCATGGCACGTTATGCTTAAAAAACTTCGTTCTTGTTTGACCTTATGCTTGTTGCTATGCTGTGCCTCACCCCTTGCCGCCGGCCCGGAAAAGGCTTTGCAATTGCGCGCCCACAAAATCAGCTCCACCCTTCACCTCGACGGGTTGTTGACGGAAGCGGAATGGCAAACGGCCACAACGATTTCCGATTTTTTTCAATATCAACCTGATGAAGGCCGGCCTGCCACGGAAAAAACCGAAGTGTGCGTGCTGTATGACGATCATTATCTCTATATTGGGGCGATGTGCTACGATGCCGAGCCGCAAAAAATCGTTGCGCAAAAGTTGCAGCGCGACAGCGGCTTGGAAGATGACGATGTTTTCGGCTTTTTGGTGGACACCTATCACGATCATCGCAATGCGTATTTTTTCATGACCAACCCCAACGGCGCACAAGAAGACGGCCAGCTCGTCGACGGCGCGTTCCGGGCTGATTTGGATTGGGACGGTGTGTGGGAAGTCCGTGCAAAAATTCATGAGCACGGGTGGTCAGCAGAATTCAAAATTCCGCTGTGGAATTTCAAGTTCAATGCGCTGTTCGAACAAAGCTGGGGCATCAACTTTACGCGCACCATCAAACGCAAAACCGAGCAAGTCAACTGGGCTTCATGGTCGCGCGACAACAACGGCGGTTTTTTGCGCGTATCGCGCGCCGGCGACTTGCTGGATTTGCGCGGCCTTTCGCCGGGGCGCAATCTGCAAATTAAACCATATGTTCTGGGCAAAACGCTGCGCGATGATCTGCTCACTTCGCAGCCGATCCGGGACGAGAAATTCGATGCCGGCCTTGACATCAAATACGGCGTCACTTCGAACCTCACACTTGATTTGACGGCGAACACCGACTTTGCGCAAGTCGAAGCGGATATCGAACAAGTCAATTTGACGCGCTTTCCGCTTTTTTTCCCGGAGAAGCGGGAGTTTTTTCTGGAGAGCGCCAATACGTTTCAATTTGGGGAAGGCAATTTTTTTGGCCCGCCGCCCATTTTTTTGTTTTATAGCCGTCGCATCGGGATTGCCGGTTTCAATCAGATCGTGCCGTTGCTCGCCGGCGGCCGCTTGACCGGCAAGGTGGGAAACTATGAGATCGGCGCGTTGGACATTCTCACAGATGAAACCGCGGATTTTCCCCGCTCGCATTTTTCTGTGGTGAGATTGAACCGTGATGTGTTTCAACGCTCGAAAATCGGCGTTATGTTCACCAACCGCGCCAATATCGGCGAAAACAACCAACAAGCCTACGGTGTTGACGCAAACTTGTGGTTGAGTAATCCGCTGGTGTTTCAATCCTTTGCCGCGCAGTCGCGCGCCTCTGATGGCCCCACTGCGAATGCGTGGAAATTGGGCCTCGATTTCACGAAAGATCATTGGGGTTGGTTTGCCTCTCACATGTTCATCGATAAAAACTTCAACCCGCCCGTCGGGTTCGTGTTGCGTCCGGACATTCGCCGCACGTTTTTTACGTTTCGTGTCAGCCCGCAACCCAACGGCCGTTTCCTGCGGCGCAGCAACATCTTTCAGACCTTCTCACGTATCACTAATGCCGAGGGCCGCTTGCAGGACTGGGACTATCGCCTGACGTTTTTTAATCAACTCTCCAACGGCGACAATCTCAATTTCAGTTATGGCCGAATTTTCGAACGCCTCGACCAGCAGTTTCCGTTTCGCCCGGATCGCGGCATTGACATTCCGGCCGATGATTATCGCAACCATCTACTCAGCGCCGATTTTCAAAGCAGCGCCAAACGCAAGCTGACCGGTTTTGCCAATGTGTTGTGGCGGGAATTTTTTGAAGGCGACTTGTTCAACTGGGGCGGCGGCTTCGGCTACAGTCCCAATGCGCATTTGTCTTTTCAAGTGAACTATGATCGCAATGAAATCGATCTGCCGCAAGGCTTTTTGAACACGAATCTCTTTGGTTTGCGCTTTAATTTGGCGTTCAATACCAGCACCTTTCTCAACACCCTGGTGCAATATAACAGCGAAACCAACGAGTTGAGCACGAATCTCCGTTTCAATTTCATCCACAGCCCGGGCAGCGATTTGTTTATTGTCTATAACGACAGTCGTGGCCGTCCTGGTGAGAAGATTGGAGACGGTTTGCCCAGCCGCAATCGCGAATTCACGTTGAAATTCACGCGGCTGCTGAAGATTTAGGCGTTAAATCGTCACGATATTCTAAAGAAAACGGTGAAGACGTTTAATGGAAAGCAAGAGCAGCAACTGACATGATCTCTTTTGGGTAGATTGGATAATCCATTCGGAGAAACTTGATGAACGTCTTTTTGCCGTTCTTTCCTTAATGCAGGCTGCTCCCGAAAAATTCAAGTTTGTCTGTCGATTTTCTGGAAGAGCATTCGTCTTTTCAGTGAAATCAGCGCAAAAAAATCAATTCAAAAAAATGGCTTCATCCGTCCGAGTTTCTCGAAAGTCATTTTAATTCTCAAAAACTTCAGCAAAGGAGGTTCAACATGGCAGCAGCCCCGGTGGTACATTTCGAAATCGTCGGCCAGGACGCCCAAAAGCTGCAAAACTTTTACGGCAAACTGTTCGAGTGGAAAATCAACGCGGACAATCCCATGAATTATGGCCTGGTTGAGGCGGTTGCCAACGGCAAAGAAGCAGGAAAAGGCAGCATCGGCGGCGGTATTGGCGCGGCGCAACCCGGCCAGCCCGGATATGTCACGTTTTACGTGCAGGTCGATGATTGCGACGCCTATTTAAAAAAAGCAGAGAGCTTGGGCGGCAAAACCATTATGCCTACCATGACGATTCCGAACATGGTGACCTTTGCTATGTTCGCCGATCCCGAGGGTCAAGTGGTCGGTCTGGTGAAGAGCGAGTAACACACACGCATCATTTTATCTTACAGAAGCGGTGAGGCGCGAATGAAGCACTGTCTGCGCCTCACCGCTTGTTGTTGCATCCGATTGTTGCGATGACGGCAGAAAAGCTTGAGCTTCCATCAACACCTGCATTGTGCTCCTCGCCTCCTTCTCATTATAATCGTCGTTTGGCAAAATTTCATGATCTTTTTCAAAGATCGGCTGAACAAGCCAGCTATTCCTGACACATGGGCAGGCCTGCCCCCCGTCCCAGCCGCCAATTTTTGCGTTTTCGATTGTGTTTGAGCGCGCAGATGACATGGCATCCCAAAAAATATTGCTCACGCCGAATCATCGGCTTGGAGCTGGCATTGACATGGCGTTTGTTGCGCAATCGGATCAATGTTCGTCTTGCTTGCAATAAAATGGGCGCAATCGACGATGGCAAGGATGCAACGACACAGAGCAAGCGATTGTTGTATTGTCCAGATCACAAATTTGACGCCACGTTTTCCGTGCAGATTTTCGAGGGAACTTGAGGTACAACGTATCAGCTTATAAGCCGGCGTTTTGTGCGGAAAGAAAATTTATCTTCATTGCCCGACTATCGCTTGTTTGATTTGTTCGGCTCCGAGCGGTTTGTTTTTGTAGAAGGCTATCAAAGTGACTTGGTCAGCCTAATTCGAAATTCTTCCAATAATCGCATAATGGTGATCTATAGTTCTCCATTTATTGGTCAGAAAATTTGTTGACGCTTAGCGTTCGACGAGGAATTTAGCACTCATTATACTATTAAAATCAAAATTTTACTGATCAACGAATTTCTCTCCCGAGGGGTCAAATAACCAATTTTAAAATATTTGTCTTTATCCGCCAGTTTTTTTCCAATGGATTCTTGATGTCTGGAATTTTTTAGTTTTCATGCGTTAATCTTGATTTCTGCATATTTGTTGATGGACAAAGATGAGTTGATCGCCTGTTACCCATTATGCGACAATTCATATGATTCGCGTTTTATTTTCGACAAAATGAGTTTTGAAGCAAGATTTCATTTAATTTCAAAATCGTTTGGTAACTTTTTTTAAGAGTCAATCCGGGGGACATTCGGGACAAAATATTTCTTGACAAAATCATTTAGTTTTATATATTACGAGTCTATGTCCTAAAATTCGGTTTTACTGAAGTTAAGGAATCGACTACTCTAAGCGTTAAGTTTATATGTCTTTGTTTTGGCGCTTTTTGTGGCGAGTCTTATTCTGGGCAAAAGCGATGAATGACTTTTAACAGCCACCATAGCTCAGAAGGTAGAGCGCCTCACTTGTAATGAGGAAGTCGCGGGTTCGATTCCTGCTGGTGGCTCAATCAAATAAAATTTTGAAGGGGAGGTTCCAGAGTGGCCAAATGGGGCAGACTGTAAATCTGCTGGCTATGCCTTCGGAGGTTCGAATCCTTCCCTCCCCACTGTGTTGGTTATCATGAGTCATTCTTGCTCTAATGGCTTGTGAAAACAGAAACGAAGTAAGCGAAACGAATCCCGATTCCATCGGGATTTTTCACGGATTCACGTGTCGTAGCACGAGGGGCAGTTCGGATGCTGCAAAGCATGCGGGAGTAACTCAGGTGGTAGAGTCACAGCCTTCCAAGCTGTTGGTCGCGGGTT
>CAYWGH010000005.1:160567-263236 GCA_964457925.1 uncultured Cytophagia bacterium | reverse complement strand
CTTCCACGCCTAATTCAACTTTGTCAAAGAGCTGGTTTTTTGCCAAACTACAGTATTTTTAGAATATAGTATTATTCGGCGAAAAAACAAAACCTGTGAAAATTTTCAGAGATCTGGCTTTGCAGGAGAGGCGGAAGCGAGAGATATTATCTTATGTCAACTATCCGCTCAATTTAACTTGACTACGTCAGATTCACCGCCGAGACGCAGTGTTCGTTGAGAATTCACGCAATCTTACTCTGCGAACTCCGCAACTCTGTGGCGGTTTTTGGAATGTGACATAGCCAAATTAGTTTGCGAATGGAATTGAAATTCGATCCACCCATAATAGGAAAGTTGGTCACGACAATTTTTCCAATTTAAAAATTCGCTTGACCAAGCCGGGCTTCACTTTGCTCATGTCCTCGCGTTTCACGGATGATTTCTTCTCTTGGCAGCACGGAGACCGGCGCGTTGCCGCTGGACGGCGCGACGGCCGCTCAGGATTACGGAGAGAGCAAAACGAACGACGATATAACGTGTTTAATTGCAAATGTCCGGATCGCAAAGCCAAGGTTGAGGTGATATGAGACCTGCGCGAGGATCAGTCGGCAAAATCTAGTCACACACGGTTTCGCGGGATGGGTTATGGCATCGCACCTTAAATAAAGAGGGAACGCGGAGATTCCCTTTTTTGTGTTGAACCAAATTGTTAGTTGACTCGCGAGAGGAAAATTCAACACGCTGATACATGCGTGATATGGTGCAGTCTTCGCGCCTAAGCGGTATCAGCCCTCATTGCACCCGTGCCAGCGTTTCGCTCACCTCGATCGCGCAAATATTCCACGCCGTTTCGCGGTCTTTGACGAGACAATAAATCTGCTTGCCATCCGCGGACCAGGAAGGATGTTTGAACGTGCGTTCGTCGTCTTTCGTGAGATTCAAGAGGCGACGACCGTCTTGCGACATGATCATAATATCGCGCCGGATGCGCTTGCCCGTTTCCGAATCGCCGCGTTGCGGACTGATCAAATTGCGATGAAAGGTAACGAGGCGTTCGTCCGGCGAAATGAACGGATGGCGATTGTCCTCGTCGGTGTGCGAAGTCGTGAGTTGCGTGACTTCGCGCGTGGCGAGATCGAGCTTGAAGATGCCCATCATGTTGAAGCTACCGCCGCTGTAAGAGCGCTTGTGGCTGTTGCGATCCGAATGGAAGATGATCGCTCGGTCATCGCCGGAAAATTGCGGATGCTTGTCTTCCACTTTCTCGTTCGTATGCTGCGTGATCTTTCGCGTGGCGACTTTGACGGTGTAAAGATTCCATTTCACGCCGTGCATGTTTGAAAAGAACACCTCGTGCTTGCCGTCGCGCGAAAACGCCGGCGCTTTCTCGTCGCTCTCGGGATTATCGACAAGCGGCCACTTGTTGCCGCCGTCGGCGTCCATCAAGTAAATGTCTATGGTGCGAAAGCGCACGAGCGAGAGCGCGCCCAACACCGCGAATGCGCGCGCGAGGCTGCCTTCGACCACGACCATGATGACGCTCACGATCGGCGTCATCAGCGCCAGCGTGAACACGAACGAGCGGGAATATTGCAAGCCTGATGCGTCTGCCGGTAAACCATGCAGATCGCCAGCGCCAGCGCGAACGCGAGAAGAATCGTCGTGGAAATCTGCGTCAACGTTTGCAAGGGATTTTGCAGATCGAGGGCAAAGTCTTGCAACAACATGGCTTCAAAGTTTTGATTCGACGAGTTCATGAAAAATCTCCTTATGAAAAGGCGCGACCACCGCGCTCAAAAAGCCTACGTATACGATTGATTGAAAAACGCCGCATGATGCACCGGCATGATTTCATCCGCCGAGGCCGCTGAGCGTCGCTTGATAAAAAACGGTATGGAGGCTTCCACGCCGCGACAATACTTTGAAATCGGCTCGCGCACGATGCCGTTCTTGCGCATGATCACGTTCAGCCACGCGGGAATCACGTCGCGAAATTTGATCTCGAACACCGGACGATTCATGATCGGCAATTCGTTCCCGATCTCTTGATAGGGATTGCTCGCCGCGACGGCCTGCACGTCCGTATCGATCGTGACGCGCAGATCGGAATGCGGATCGACGAAGGTCTCGCGATCATAAAGCACCAAAACTTTCGGCTCGAGATTGCAGCTTTGAATCGCGAGTTGAAATAATTGGCAGGCCGCGTCGTTGGGAAAGGCGATGCGCTTGAGATCGGGCCAGCCGCGGCCGATCATGCTCTCATGCAGCGCCTCGGCGTCGATCTTCGCGCGCGACTTGGCGCACAGGTCGTCGAATTTTTCTTTCGCCTCCAAAAACCAGCCGGAGGGTTTGCCGGTCGCGCTTTCATAACGGCGCAAACGAATCTTCGTGCGCCGGCCGATGCCGCCGAGCTTTTCGTTATAATAGCGCAGACTCGGCGTGTCGTAATACAAGCTGCGCACCGTGTATTTGTGGTCTTCCGCCTTGCCGGTATGTTCGTCGTATTTCAGGAAGTGCAGAAGGTCGCGCCGCAATGCGGGCAGCGCCTGCTCTTTCACGAAATATTTGTATTCCCGCCGCGGCGCGCACACGCAAAACATGTCGGTGTTACACGCGACCGGAAGTTTTGCCGCGACGTGGCCGTTGTTGTTCATAATCGGCAGCTTGATCACGCCGCTGCCGTTCACGTGCTTCTGCGCAGGCTGCGCTGCCGCCCCGCTTTCACCGTGGAACCGTTCTCGGCTCCTCACCAGTTGCTCGACTCCATTCGTCATACTCTTACTCCAGGGCTCGTATTGCGTTTGACTCTTTTGTTTTTTTGCTCAAGACGAAGCCGCGCAGGCTTCCAGCCGGCGCCATCGCAGTCGTGAGGACCGCGCTCCGTCTCGGCCTCACAACAAAAACTGCACGCGCGTTAAAATCGTTTTGAAATTTTTCTGATCCGCTCGTGGCGAAATCGCGGGATCACTGAAGCGCTCAAGATTCAAATCGACCACGAATTTCACGTAGCGGCTGAGATACCAATTCAAGCCCGTGCTATAAACTTCCGCGCGCGGGTTCAACGCGCCGTCGTTCACGCGCAGGCGCGAATAGCGCAGCTTCACTTCCCACGCGCCGAGACCGCTCTGCTCGCCGTCCGCGTTCAACACGCCGCGGCGAGGAATGAGCGCGCCCTCTTCGGGTATCTTTTCGCCGGTCAACAAGTAAGTCGCTTGCGCCATGTAGCCCCTCGCCACGATTTCCGCAAGATCGCCGCCGTTCAAACCAAGACCTTCACGCGCTTGCCGCGTTTGCGTGTATTCGGTGCGAAACGCGAACGAGCCGAGCACGTAAGTCAACTCGCCGTTAGCGCGCGTGAAATTGCCGTTGACCGGAAGCGCGCTGAAAAAAGTGACGCTGCGGCTTTCGGTGCGACCGCGCAAACTTTTTTCATTCTTCGTGCGGCCCTTTGCATACGCGCCGCCGAAGCTCAAACCTTCCAAACACGTTTGCTTCGCGTTGGCCCACGGTGAGAAACACAGGCGCGCGACCAATTTGGGCGTAATACTCGTATTAGCCGCGAGCACGCCTTTGCCGTTGAATGTGCCGAGTTGATAGAGCAGCGCGCCGCCAAACAACTCGCCCCAAATCATCGCGCCGGGCTGCGGCCGGGCGCGAGGTTGTTGACCATCGAGCGCTCCACAAAATCGAGACAGCTCGAGCTGTGCAACTCTTCCTGGCTGAACGGCTCTTTGAATTGGCCGACGCGAAACTGCAGGCCTTCGAGATAATTGATGTTCAAGTAAAGATTGCGCAAGAGCGCGCTCGCAGCGTCGGCAAAATCGCCGGCCATGTTGAACTCATAAAATTGATACAGCTTGCCGCGAATGCCGAGGCGCGCGCGGCGCATGACGAAACTGTTGACTGGCGCCGCGCCGCGTGGATACGCGCGAAAATCCGCCTGGCCGTAGCCGATGAGCTCGAGCTGGTGATTGCCGTCCTCGCTGCGAATGAACGGCCTTTTATCGCGCCAGCCCGCGGAGAGGCTTTTATCGGCCACGACTTTTTTCTCTACCAATTTTTATCCTGCTCCGCAATCTTCTTCGTGAGCGCTTCGACCACCGCGCGCAGGTCCGCGATTTCTTCCGCGGAAGCGCGATTCGCTTTCGTCGCAACGGTTTTGCTTGCGTTCGCGGCTTGCCGCTTTGCCATCGTTGGTTTGCTCGCGGTTTTCGCTTCGCGCAAACATTCCGCTTCTTGCGCAAAAGCTTGGCCGCTCACGAGCAACAGTGCAGCCGTTGCGAGTGCGACGAAGCCTGTGCGCGGCGTTTTGTACTGTTGCAGCTTGCGTGGGTTTGATAACATGAAGCCATCTCCGATTTTGAATTGTTACGCGCAGATTTGACGCCCATCACCAACCGAGCTCGCGCCGCGTGTTTTCGAAAACGCGCAGCAATTGCTCCGAAAGCTGAAAACGCTCGCGATTGATTTGAATGCTGCGCGCGAGGCTGCCGTTGCGATGCTTTTCCGATGCGGCTTTCCAATCGCAAAACATTTCGACGAGATCGAGCAGCGACATGCCGTTGACGCCGTCGCGATAATGTTCGGGATGATGCGAGTTGTGCGCGTAGTGGTGCGCGAGCGCGGCTTGCAGTTCGGCGAGATGGTCGTTGTACTTTTCGCTGCCGTAAACGCAGCGGCTGCGCTGCGGCGCGTGCGCGTCGAACGCGGATTTCTCCGGCTCAACCAGCTTGCTCGCGTCATGAAGTTCCGCGCGCTGTGCGAGACGTTTGCACAGCTCCGCCATCAGTTCCTGCACGCGCGCAATGTGGGGTAGCGTATCCTGTCTGCTGTCGTAGGGCATAACGCTCATCCTTGAAACGTGCGGTGTTGAATTTTCCTGCATGCATTCAACGCAAGACGAATGCCATTGCGAATGCAACAACACGCTTGCAAGACAAAGCATTGGAATCAATGTTTTAAACTGTAAAGACTGTATGGAAAGTTTATTGCGCCGAAATGAAGCGCGGGGCACGAAACGTGGCCGCAGAAAAATTTCGCCGGACACGTTTCGATGCCGCGGTGGTATCGGTTTGTGAAAACGCGAGTTTATCGGCGAAATTCAAAAGCAGAGAGGCCGAGACGACATGCTCATACGTTTCAAAATTTTCTTGTCGCTCATTAATCTCTTTATAGTTGAATCGTAGAAAAAAAGCACAGATTTTTCCCCAACGGATTGAAGAACCCAACTGACTCAGCTCTCTCATCCGTTGGTTTTTCAATCCGCTGGAAATTTTTCTTTTGGTTCCGGCTTGCCCGGCTTATGAAAACCCCGAGGGTGGGAATCCGCATGGCGGACCAAGTTCTTTGTCGAATCCGCCATGCGAGGCGATTTTGAGATCGGAAAAGGTGTGAGTGAGCGAAAAAATTATTGCATGGAAAACCGCGATGCAAACTTGGGCTTGAGCTGCGCGCCCACCATGATCATGCGCATCGCGCATTCCGCGGCGTGCTTCACCAACAACGGCGCGCGGTCGATGGCTTCCACGAGCGTGCAAGGCGCTTCGAGAATGCTCGTGAAGGAGTCGATGCCGTGCGCAAAATTGATTTCCGCGTCTTTGCCGATGGTGCCGGCGAGGGCGATGACCGGCAGGCCGTGTTGCTTGGCGCGCCTTCCCACTTCCGCGGGAATTTTTCCGGCGGGGGTTTGATAATCCAGGCTGCCTTCCGCGGTGAAAACGAGATCCGCGCAGCCGAGCAAGTCGTCGAATTGGAGATATTGCATCACCACGTCATAACGCGGATGCAGTTTCGCGCCGAGCAACGCGTGCAAGCCCGCGCCCAGCCCGCCGGAGGCGCCGCCGCCGGGCATGAAGCGCACTTCCATGTCCAAATAACGCGCGATCACGTCCGCGAAATTATCCAACGCTGCGGCGAGTCGCTCCACGGTTTTCGGCGAGGCGCCTTTTTGAGGGCCAAACACGCGCGCCACGCCTTTGGGGCCGCAAAGCACGTTGTGCCAGTTGCACGCAACGTCGATCTGGGTGTGTTGCAGACGAGGATCGCGGCGCGATAAAACAATGCGCCGCAGCTTGATCAGCTCGCCGCCGCCCAAGCCGATTTCGTTTTCATGTTCATCCAACAAGCGCACGCCCAAGGCTTGCGCCATGCCCGCGCCGCCGTCGTTCGTGCCCGAGTCACCGCAGCCGACCAGAATGCGCTCCGCACCGTGATCGAGCGCGGCTTTGATCAGTTCGCCCACGCCGTAGGTGGTGGTCACGAGCGGGTCGCGCAAGTCGCGCGGCACGAGGCGCAAGCCGGCGGCTGCGGCCATTTCCAACACCGCGGTGCGCTTCTCCTGTTTGCCGCCGAGAAAGCCGAAGAATGAAGCCACGGGTTGGCCGACCGGACCGGTCACCGTGATCTCATGCATCGTGCCGCCGGTCGCTTCGACCAGCGCTTTCGTGAAGCCCTCGCCGCCATCGACGAGAGGGGCTTTCATAATTTTCGCGGAGGGCAGCGCGCGCAAAACGCCTTTCGCAATCGCTTCCGTTACTTCTTCCGCACCCAAACTTTCCTTGAAGCCCGAAGGGGCGATTAAAACATGAGGAGACATTTGGCTTTTCCTGTATGAATTCGTTCCTGTCATCGTCACGCCCGGCGCAAAGCTCGTCGTGCGAAATTCGCCGCAACCGCCGGGCGTCACTGAAAAAATCCAGCATTTCATTTTGAATGAGCTTCGTGCGCCGTTGCACCGCTCACGGCTTCGCATACAGATTGCGCCGCGGATAGTTTTGAAACGGTTTGTCTGCGGAGGCGGCTCGGCTTGTATCGCCGGCCGCGGCAGCGCGTTGCGCGAAATCATATTTTCCCAATTGCAACAGGCCTGCGCTCGCGTAGGCTTGCACTTTCGTTGCGCGCTCAGGTTGCGGCTGGGGCAAAAGCGATTGCTGTTGCCATGCGGGCGCATTCGGCGCGGAAGCAGGCAAAGATTGCTCGAGATTCAAGCCCATCATCGGCCACACGAAAAACGCGAAGCCGAGCAGCAGCGCGAGATGCAGCGGCAAAAGCGCGCCGCTCAATTTCAACAGATCGCGCGGCTGATAGGTCGCGCCTTCGAGTTGCGAAAACATCGCCACCGGCTTCGCGCTCGTGGGCAGGGTCAAACAAAACGCCGCGGCCGCGGTGGCGATGAACGCGAGCGTGGTGGGATTGTAACCGAGCGACACGCCGAGCAGCACCACCGGCGGAATCAGCACCGAGGTGCGCGCGATGCGCGAGGTGATGAGCAAATGCGAGAGCAGCGCGATCACCGCAATCGCGCCGGCCACAATCAGCGCGGAGGTGAAGCCGCTGCCGTGCAGCAGCGTGAAAAGATTTTGCACGAGCCATTCCGCGCCGCCGGATTCGATCAACGCCTCGCCAAGCTCCAGCGTGGCGGCCATGAACAACAGCAGCGTCCAATTGACGCCCTTAATGCCCTCTTTGAACGAGATCACGCCGAGCGTCGGCATCGTCACCGCGAGCGCCCCCAAAATCGCGATGATCGTGCTGTTGAGGCCGTGCAGCGCTTCGGTGGACCACAGCAACATCACCGCGGCGCCGACGCCGAGCACGTGCCACTCTTTGCGCGAAAAAGTCGCGGCGGCCGCTTCGCCTTTGTCGTTTAATTTTGCCCCGCGCAAATCAAGCCGTTGTCCGCGTTCTTCGCGGTTGAGAAACAGATGCAGGATCACCCACGTGGAAGCGAAGCAGCTCACGAGCGCGAACGGCAGGCCGAGCATCATCCAGCGGCTGAAGCTGAAATGCTCGCCGCCCATGCGCCACAAAATTTCCGCGGTCACGAGATTGGCGCCGGCGCCGATGAGCGAAGCAATCGCCGAAAGCTCGATCACCGTGGGGAACAACAACGCGAGCGCCACGGTGACGCGCTTGTTGTTGATGCCGGCGGCGAGCGCAGCGAAGATCGGCACCATGAGCGCGGCGCGGCCCGAAGTGGCGGGTATCAAAAACGCGGTGAGCATCAACACCGCGGTGAGCAAATAAAAAAGTTGATTGACGGATTTTGCGTAAGCCGCCACCTGCGCGGTGAGGCGGCGCGAGAGGCCGGAATTGGTGACCGCGGCGGCCATCACGAACGAGGCGAGCAGCAGCCAAATGGTGGAGTCGCCCAGGGCTTCAAAAAACTCGTTCGGCTCATCAATGCCGGTGGCGCTGAAAACCAGCGCCGCGGCGAGCGCGATGTAGGTGTCGTCGATATCGGTGCCGATCCAACCGATGACGGCGAGCGCGAAGGTGATAAACGCGATGCGTGCGTGCGCGTTGATTTCGGGCAGGCCGAGCCAGATCGCCGCGGACACGGCGAGCGCAATCACGCCGACGAAAAGGTCGCGGGAGGTGAATGGCAAACTCTTGGACGGCAAGTTGGTCGCCGAAACCGCTCCCGGTTTCGGATTCATCTGTAAGGCTTCCATATCCTATTACTCTTTCTCGTAAAGTTCATCCTGAGCGAATGCAGTGCGATGACAAGGATCTCGCACTGCCCTCGCTGTGCGTGTTCATCATGGCATCCCATACCTTCCAACCACGCGGTTGTGGCTGCGCCGCGCGCGCACAAAAACGCCAGCGCCGTGTTCCTAACGCCCCCGCAAGCGGGTGAGCCGGCGTTTTGCCGTATGCTCCGACTATGTGGCCAAAAAACGACTCGCATCATCATTCATGCCCCGGACTTGCGCCTCCACGCTTGGCAGCGACGCGCGTTTTCGGCGCGGGTGCTTGCGATGTGGAAGAGCCTGTGAACGCGAAGTGCCACACGAGTTTCGTCAGCATCGTCGTGTTCGTGCCCTGCCACTTGTTCCCCGCGGCGTCGAGGTTTTGATTCACCACGAAGAAAAAATCCGCGCCCGGCTTGGGAATCCATTGCACGCGAAAATTGAGCAGCGCGGCCTCGTCTTCGTTGTTCCATTGTGCGAACAGCGCGCCGAACAATCTCGGGTTGAGCGCAAAGTCCGCGCGCGTGCCCGCCTCGTGCAGGCGAAAATTCCCGCCCGGCAGCGCGATGAGATTGGTTTGATAATCGAACCCGAAACTCCAAAAACGATTCATGCGCCACACGAGATTGCCCGCCCATTCCGTGCGTCTGCCGTTGTAAAAGTCGCCCCAGTTCACCGTCAACGCGCCGGAGACCGAGCGTCCTGTGAACGTGCTCAGCTCGGCCTCGTAGCGCGTGAACCAATAACGGCCCGGCGAAACCGTGAGCGCGTTGACGATTTCAAATTCTTCGTTCAAATTTTCCGCGAAGCGCTGCACATTGAACTTGAAGCGTTCGCGGCTTTTGGTGGAAAAGCCGAACGGGCGAAATTCGAGCGCGAGCGATTGCAGCGCGCCGGTTTCATCATCGCGATAATAATCCAGCTCCACCGGCTTAAACTCCAATTGCCGGAGCCAGGACAAACGCCGCGCGCGCCAGCGCGGATTGATTTCAAGCTCGGTCGCGAGCAGGCGATAACTTTTGCGCCGCAGAAATCCCACTTCGGGATTGAACGCCGCACCGGCGCGCTCCCACGAGGCTTCAAATTCGATGAAGTCGTTGGGATAACTCACGAACGCGCGCTGCGCGTTGCCGCTCTTCTGCTCCGCGTGAGAAGTGTGACTCATGGCATAAGCCGCGCCCGCCAGAAAATTTTTTCCGCCGAAAAGATTCGAAGTCGAAAACAGATAATCGCCGCCATAGGTGGCGTTAAAATTTCCCGGCGCGCTTTTGGTCGTGGCAATCAGGCCGAAACTCGATTGCGCGAGCACGTCCTGTCGCCAGCGCAAAGCCGCGTAATTCGTGGAAGGAATCGTATCGCGCCGCGCGCTTTGCAACACCATGCCGCCCAGCGTGGCGCGCCCGGACTTGCCGAGCATACGCACACCGCCCAACACCGGCACCTCGCTTCCGTTGCCGGCAAGCCCGATGCGCCTGCTATAGAACGGCTGCATGTTGTCCCCGAGGCCGAAATCAAAAACATCGCGGCCTTCCAAAAAGAATTTGCGTTTCTCCGGAAACTTGAGCGAGAAGCGCGTGAGGTTCACTTGCGCGCGATCGGATTCCACCTGCGCGAAATCGGGGTTCAGCGTCACATTCAGCTTCAACGCCGGCGTGATGAGATAATCGAGATCGCCGCCCGCGTCCGCAATTGCGTTGCGCGCGAGGCCGCGCGTCTGGTCGAAGCCGCCGAGCGAATAAGGCCGGAGCACCAACGCATTGCTGCGGCGCAAGCCTTTCAGATTCGTGAGATTGCCCGCGCGTGAAACCTGTTCGATGTTCGCATCCTGCGACCAGCCCTGCCACACCGCCTGCTCGCGTTTGCGGCGAATGTTGCGCTCGAAATTCACGCCCCAAATTTCCCGCGCCGCGTCGAACTTCAAAGTGGAAAACGGAATCGCAATCTCCGCAAACCACCCGAGCTTGTGCACGATGGCCGCGGCCTGCCACACCCCGTCCCAATCTTTATTCACGCGCTTGCCGTTGTCGGTGACGAGCGCGTCGGCCATCGCGCCGTTGGGATTGACGACGAAAAGATAACCGTTGCGCTCGTCGTTGTAGGTGTCGATGACGACGATGAAATTGTCCTCGGTGCTGAAATCAAAATCGCGCTGCATCTTTTGCGCGGTGAGGTGCTCATGTTGCCGATCATAGCACCATACCCCGAGATAGAGATGGCTCTCGTCATAAAACATCGCCACCTCGGTTTTCTCGCTCACGGCTTTGCCCGCGTCCGGTTCGCGCTGCACAAAAGCGGAGAGGCGCTTCGCGGATTTCCAGGCTTTCTCTTTCAGCTTGCCGTCAATTTCAATTGCAACAGTCAGGCGCTGCGCCGGAACCACGGCCGTCGCGCGATTTTGCGCCGTCGCGCTGGCTGCGGAAAATGTAATGGCACTGAGCCATAAAAAAAGCTTATTATCCATGCCTTGCACTAACGCAAGATGAATGCCATGGCAATCATGCAAGCTTGCAAACGAGATAATGCTTTTAATCACAACGAGGTGCCCCATAAAAAGAAAATTGTATTTTAATTAAGTTCGGATTAAGCTCAGGCCACAAAATATAACCGCCCATGAATCATGCCGGATACGTTTTGAGGCCAGCCGTATTTGTGGCGATGAATCAATGCGGTATTCACGACAACAGCGCCAACGATGCGGCTACGATTTATTGCCGTTGTAAAAGTTCGGCAAATCGCGTTCGGAGGGCGACGCTTTAGCGTTGCCGGTGAATGCCGGCAAGACTAAAGTTTTGCACGCCGCAGTTAAGCAGGCGTGATTCACTGAACAGTGACTGCAAAATTCAGGGATAATTTAGGCGGGATAAACGGCGTGTCAATGCCGGCGAAGCTTCCTTGATTTTTATCTAAAGGTGGTTCGCGCGGTTGCAATGGCGAGAAGAGTTTTATTTCAAACCAGCGCATCCTTTCTCGCTTCGATGAGGCAAGGGAGGACGCTAGTCGGGCGACACCAAGGAGGTTTCCGAAACTAGCCTTGTCATCGAAGCGAGGGAGGATGCGACAATGCCCTGACCAAAATCCATGGGCAGTGTTGGGCTTTCTTGCGAATTGTTCGAGGGCCGCCTCCGCGCGGCGGGAGCCGGCTTCAACATTGCAATTCCGTCAAAGCTCAACCGTTTGAACTCGGAGTGCCCCGCCTTGGGCGGGGCGATGATAAATCATCGCACTCCGCTTCAGTTGGCTGAATTCCTACGCCAGCTTTTCAGGCAAGCTAAAAAACCGAAACCCTTCGGGCGGCAATGCCAAAATGGTTTTTTCCAGCGGACAGAAGAACCCAACCGATAAAAAATCCGTTTGGTTTTTCCATCCCGCCGCGGCGGGAGAAAAAGTTGGAATTTTATTCTGAGTTTCAAAAGTTAAGCGCATACTCAATTTACAAGACGAAGTCGGGCATTTGCACGAATTGGTGGGGGTGGCCAACTTCCGCAAAGCCCGACTCCATCGTTCAGATAACCCAATCAGGGAGGCAGCAGCGCTTCCTGGAGGCTCTTGCAGCTCCGCTTTTCGATCTTCATTACTCCAGCCCAGCTCGCGATTCACAAGCTTGGTGAGTCGCGCCGGAGCCGTGTGTGAAATCGAAACGATGACCAGCGCCACGGCCTCCCTGATCGCGTGCTCCGTTTTCAAAAATAGCTCTTGATCTCCCGTTGCACTTTTTCAACTTCCACGCGGGCATTGACTTTTCGGAAGAGCGCCAGGGCCTGCTCATATTGCTCGCGGGCATTTTGCGTCGCGCCCTTTTGCTTCAACATGCGGCCGTATTCCCAGCGCGCTTCGGCTTCGCCGAGCGGATGATGAAATTCCAGCGCGAGGCGGATGCTCTTCTCAAAATGCCTCTTCGCTTTCGTCCACGCGCGCTTTTTGGCGTTGATCATGCCGAGAAATTTGCAAGCGTCGGCCTCGCCAAGATGATCGTGCATGCGCTGATAAGCTTGCAGAACTTGCAGGCATAACACTTCCGCGAGCGCCGCGTCGCCGATGGCAAGGTACAATTCGACGCGGTTGAGCTTAACCAGCGTTTGCAGATGCACGTCGCCAAGCTGTTGCGCCAGGCGAAAACTTTTTTCGTAATAAATGCTGGCCTCGGCCCAGCTGGCGTTGTCGGCGTAGCTCATCGCCAAATTGTGATAGGTGCTCGCCATGCTGCTTGTGTCGCCGGTAGCTTCAAAGCGCGGCAGGCTTTCACCATAATACGAAAGCGCTTGATCCCACCGGCCCTGCACGTTGGCCAGCGCGCCGAGGTTGTTATAGATCACGGCAATGAGATTCTCGGCATGCGCCTTTTCGGCAAGCTCCAGCGCCTGCTCCCAGCGCGCTGTGGCCTGCGCCAGTTCGCCTTGCTCGAAGCAAAGAATGCCCAAACTATTGGCGGCTTGCGCCTGGCCAGCCACATCTCCGGCCTGTATGCACAACTGCAAGCTTTCCTGATAGGCTTGTTCCGCCTGCTGCCAAAGATTTTGCTTCGAATAGACGTTGCCCGCCCAGCGCAACGCCTGGCTTTTTTGGGGGATGAAGCGAAGCGCATCACAAAGCGCGATGGCGCGCTGATAGGCTACCAGCGCATGATCCCAAGCACCGAGGTTTTCGTAAGCCTGGCCAACTTTAAGCTGGACCTCGATTTCCTGCGGCGTTCCGCTCATTTCGGCAAACCGTTCGAACAAGACCGTGAGCGCCCGCTCAAAATAGCCGAGGCGCTGCTCGGCATTCTTTTCTTTGAGCAAAGAGGCCAGTAGCGTTTGCAGCTCCTGCAAAAGCACGCCCCAACCGCCAGGCGCAGGCTGCGCATTGCCAAGCCAACTCATGAGATGCTCCCAATAAAAGTCATTCGGCGTCACGATCGTTCGTTGGCTCTTCTTGTTTTTTTTGCCTGCCATCGCTCAACCTTCACAGCAGCCTTTTCTTTGCGGATTCGAAAGGAGGCGGCGCTATTTTCTGATTAGCGCGTAGCGTGAAAAATGATCGGTATAGCCAGTGACGATCTTGTTCACGGTGTCCACCACCGTGGGAATGGCCTCGAAAATTTTCGTGCTCGGGTCGTAATAGTAAACTTGCAACAGCGCTTCATTCACGCCGGCGAGATCGGCATTGCCGTAGTTGAACACCAAACTGACCGGCAAGTTGAATTGCGTGCCGTGCGGCCCCATGTCGAAGGTCAGCGTGTCCGAAAGCGGCACGGAAAAAGTCAGCTCCAAGGCTTCGTTCAACGCCCCAGCGGGCACTTCGAGGCGATGCGCCGCATGGTACAGCACGCCGCCCTCGGGGCCGATCAGCGCGGTGCTCACGCCGTTTTCTGTGGGGTCACGCCGCGCCACCGTCAAAAACTCAAGGTCATCATCATCGTCTTCATCGTCATCATCGTCTTCATCATCCCTCGTCAAAGCCGTGAATCCTCCATCAGCAGTAGGACTCGTCGGCGCCCAATGCTGGTCAGGGCTGCATCCCCACAGCAAAATCATTTTAGACATGGCCAACAGGATGATCGCCATCAGCCGGAGAGAGTAAATACGCTTCATGAAATTCTCCTTGGTGTGTATTTAGATAATTTGAAAACTTCATAAACTCCTGGCATTGCTTTTATGAAAAGCAAAGCCAATGCCATGAAAAATAGCGCACCGGCTGATAAACATACTGCTGAAATTCAATAAACACGTGTGTCTTTCGATGGAAAGCGGCCACGAAACGTAGCCACGCACGGTGTGCGCCGGACACGTTTCGATGCCATGATGGGCTATTTTGAAGCGGTCACGAATCATTGCCCCCGATTTCGTGTGGTGGCTTGAGTTGGTACTTTTCAATCTTGCGCGCCAGGCGCGGGCGGGAAATTTTGAACACACGGCTGGTGCGCCGGCGATTCCAGCCCATTTGCTCCAGCACCGCCTGCAGCGCCTGCTTTTCAATATCTTCGAAGCTCACGCCCTCCGGCGGAATGTCGATTTTAATCGTCGTCGTTTCCGCGCTCTTGGAAGTGATCGCCGGCGTTTCGGATTCAATCGCGCGTTCCAGCGCCGTGCGCGTCACGAACTGGCCTTCGCCCAAAAGCACGATACGCTCGATGGTGTGCTGCAACTCGCGAATGTTGCCCGGCCAACGATACTCGCGCAGCAGCGCTTCAGCCTCGGTTGTGAAAGCTGAAAGCGTGCTGGCGTATTCCTTTGCATAGTGGGATAAAAAATGGCGGGCCAGCGCCAGCACGTCATCGCCGCGTTCGCGCAACGGCGGCAATTGAATCGTAATGACATTTAAGCGATAATAAAGATCCTGCCGGAATTGGCCCTCACGAATCGCCGCCTGCAAATCGCGATTGGTTGCCGCAATAATGCGCGTGTTGATGTGAATGTCTTCGGTGCCGCCCAAGCGGCGGATTTTCTTCTCTTCCACTGCCTTCAACAATTTCACCTGCACTTGCAGGCTGATATCGCCGATTTCATCCAGAAACAGTGTGCCGTTTTCCGCCAACTCGAACAAGCCCTTCTTGCGGATTTTGGCGTCGGTGAACGCGCCCTTTTCATAGCCGAAGAGCTCGGCTTCCAAAAGGTTTTCCGGAATCGCGCTGCAGTTGATCTCGACAAACGGCTGCGCCGGCGAGGAACAATTGTAGTGAATCGTGCGCGCGATCAGCTCCTTGCCGGTGCCGGTTTCCCCGCGCAGCAGCACCGTCACCCATTTGCGCTGGATGATTTTGCCGAGCACTTCGAGCATTTCTGCCATCGCCGGGCTGCTGCCGATAATCTTGCTGAAGTCATGTTTTTCTCTTTCTTGCGCATGCAAGCTGGCAGCCTTTTCCTGCTCCTGCCTGTAGGCCATAAGTTTTGCCAGCTCGCTTTGCAGCTTGCCCGGCTCTTCCGCCAGGTGAATGAATTCGTCATAACCCGCGCGTACCGCGGTCAAGGCCTGGCGCGTAGCGCCGTGCTGCGTCACGCCGATCACCTTCACTTCACGCCGCTCTTCCAAAACCGTTTTGATGAAAGCGAGGGGTTGCGAATCCGGCGCGTCGAAATCAACCAGCACCGCCAGCGGCAGTTCCCGGCGCATGAGGCCGAGCGCTTGCTCCCCGTTTCTTGCAACGAGCAAGGCTGCTCCTTCAAGGCTCTGCGCGATGTCGCTGAGGCCATCGTTGTTGCTGAGACAAAGAATTTTAAATGACAAGCTGGCGATTCCTTTCTGATGCAAATTGCAATTCTAAAATTCAAATTGTATCAATTTCTTTTCCCAATGCAGACGAAACGCAACTCCTAAAACCACGAAGCCGCAAAGGTACGAAGTTAATCAGCTCGCCGCTGGCTTGTGGCAGGGCAGGCGTGGCGTCTTGGTGGTTTAAATATTCTTGTTTTTTCCCGGGGTTCACTCTTAAAACATTATTCCGGTGCTATCTGCCACTCACCAATATTCACCAGCCAACTCCGCACGTCCATCTTCACGTTCTGCACGCGCGGACTGACCGCCGCCAATCTTTCCTGAGCAAAAAGAAAAGTGTAAGGAGAGTCATCAACGATGATCCTTTGAAACTCATGCCACAGCGGCTCGGCCACGCGGCGGTCGGCAATGGCGCGCGCTTGATCCAAAAGCGAATCGACGCGCGCTTTGCGATAAGAGACGATGTTGTAGCCGTTGGCAATCGCCGCGGAATGCCACAATGGCGAGGGATTCACCGCAAAATCCGCATCCCACGCCGAAATCAGCGCGTCAAAATCTCTTTGCTCAAATACTTGTTGCAGCAACAAATTCCATTCCACCGCTTCGACGTTCGCCTGTACACCAATCTTTTTGAGTTGCGCCTGCACCATCACGGCAATATCGCGGCGGAGTTGATTATCGGCATTCGTCTTCAAGTAAAATTCCAGCTTCTTTCCCTGCTTGTCCAAAATGCCGTCGCCGTCGGAATCGCGCCAGCCTTCCTGTTGCAAAAGATTTTGCGCCGCTGCCGGATCAAATGGAACATCACGCAAATTTTTGTCATACGCCCAATTAAACGGCAGCAACGGCCCGACCGCGGGCTGCCCGCATCCTTCCAGAAGGGTGTTGATAATTTCCCTTTTGTCGATCGCCATCGTCAACGCCTGCCGCACGCGTTTGGCAAATAGCGGCCGCGCATTGTTCCACCCAATGAACGCATAATTCCGCCCCGGATAGCGAACCGTCCGAATGGGAGGATCTCCCTCTTCTGCGCCTTGCCCTCTGCCCTCAGCCCTCCGCGCTCTGTCTTCCACCTGTTTGAACGCCAGCGGCGTCAGCGACGAAATCATATCGATTTTGCCGGTCAAAAGATTCGTCATCAGCACGGTTTCTTCCGGAATGATTTGAAAAACGAGGCGATCCAGCTTGGGCCGCCCCAAAGCATAATTCGGATTGGCCTCGAACACGACGCGCTGATTCGCCTGCCACTCGGCCAATTTAAACGGCCCGTTGCCGACCGGCTTGCGGTTAAATTCGTTCTCGGTGATTTTCGCGCGGGGAATTTTTTCAAGAAGATGTTTGGGCAGAATCGGCATTTGCGTGTCGAACAGCGCGTCGGGATAAGGCCGCTTGAAATGAAAACGCACCGTGAAATCGTCGATCACCTCGACTTTCGCGGTTTGATCGAAGCGGCTGGCCGCGGGATAGGCCACGGTGGTGTCGATGGCGAGTTGATAGGTGAAAAGCACGTCGTGCGCCGTGGTGGGAACGCCGTCGGTCCAAAACACGTCTTTGCGCAGATGAAACGTGAGCAACGTGTCGCCTGGCGCAAACTCCCACGACTCCGCCAATTGCGGTGCGAACTGCAAATTCTCGTCGAGCGTGGTGAGGCTCATGAACAAGAGATACTGAATCACCTGCAAGGCCTCGGAGCTTGCCGCGTTCAACTCATTGAAGGAATCGAAATCGCCGGTCATGCCAATGACGACCGTGTTGCGGCGTTGAGCATCGTTGCGCTTTGAACAGCCGGTGAGGAGAAATAAAACCAAAAAATAAACAAGATAAAAAGCAGTGTGGCTGCCGATTTTGTGACGCGGGTAAACAGTGTGCGCGTGTTTCATTTTTTGGGGTTCGTGAGATAAAGTGCTTGAGAGTCTAAAACTTTTTCCGAAGCGAACGTAATTGTGGCCGTGTTGTGTGCTGCTCATATAGCCAGTGAAGCGACTGAGGACGCGGCTACGAAGCGTATTTGAAGCAGCGCACTGTGCGATTTGCCGCCGGAGAAAAAGCCGCGGGAATTTTAAGACTGCACTCCTCCATCCGCAGCGGACACCTCGGATTAAATGTACATCCGGAAGGCAAATTTGTCAAATCCGGGACCGCGCCGCCGAGTGGTTGGAATGGCTGCGACGCGCTATTGGGCGAGAAAGAAATTTTTGGCACGGCATGCAACAACGCGGCGGTGTAGGGATGCAGAGGCGCGGCAAACAAATCCGGCGCCGGCGCTTCTTCGACGATTTTGCCGGCATACATCACCGCGACGCGATCGGCCATTTGCGCGACCACGCCGAGATCGTGCGTGATCAAGAGCAGGGAGAGTTGCAATTCATTTTTGAGTTGCTGCAACAACGCCAAAATCTGGCTTTGAATCGACACGTCGAGCGCGGAAGTCGGCTCGTCGGCCACCAACAGCGCGGGCTGGCCCGCCAGCGCAATCGCGATCAAGACGCGCTGGCGCAGGCCGCCGCTGAGCTGGTGCGGGTAACTGTCGTAAATCATTTCAACGTTCGGCAGTCGCACTTTTTCCATTAACGCCAAGGCCTGCCGCTTCGCCGCGCGCGCGGTTTCGCGAAAATGCCGGCGAATCACTTCGCTGATTTGCTCGCCGACTTTCATTACGGGATTGAGCGCTGCGGAGGGATCTTGAAAGATCAATCCCATCTCGCGGCCCCGAACGGCGCGCATTTCCTTTTCGGATAACGCTAAAAGATTTTTGCCGCGAAATTCAATGGCGCCGCCGACGATTCTTCCCGGCGGCGGAATCAAACGAAAAATTGAGAACGCGGTCGTGGTTTTGCCGCAGCCGGATTCGCCGACGAGCGCCAGCGTCTCGCCGGCATGGATTTGCAAATCGACGTCGTCAACGGCGCGGAGCGTCGTTCGATTTTTGAAAAAGTGAACGCTTAAATTGTGAATGTGGAGCAAGGGATTCATACCAGAAAAATATTTGCGCCACCGGATGGAAAAACTCAACGGATATTGAAGGCGAGATCAGTCGGGCTCTTCAATCCGTTGAAAAAAGTTGGAATTTTATTTCCACCTGGGCAGATTGCTTCAGCAGCCCGCGAACCGCGCGAAAGACCCTAAAAGGATTTCGCGTCTTTTCGTGCATCTCGCGGGCGGAAAGCTGAATGTGCCGAAGCAGAATTATTCTGCCTTGGAAAGGAAATCGCTTGGTTCGCTTTGCCGGAGGCTTTCACCGATCAGGTTGATGCTCAACACGGTGATCACAATCGCCAAACCCGGAAAGGCGGTAATCCACCACGCGCTGGCAAGCACGGCTTTGCCGTCGTTCAAAATTGCGCCCCAACTGGCGGTGGGCGGCTGCGCGCCGAGGCCCAAAAAACTCAGCGCGGATTCGATCAGAATCACGTCGGCCACGCGCAAGATCGCCGCCGCCAATATCGTGGCGAGGGTGTTGGGCAGAAGGTGGTGAAACAAAATGCGAGAGGTCTTCAAGCCCGCGGCTCGCGCTTTGACGATGAACGGCCGCTGTTTTAATGAAAGAACTTCGGCGCGCACGAGACGGGCAATATCCATCCAACTGCCAAGAATGAGAATGATGATGAGCCACTTCAAGCCGGTTCCGAAGATTGCCATGAGCGTCACGGCCAAAAACACCAGCGGGAAAGCCAGCAACGCATCGACGACGCGCATGAGAATTTGATCCCACCACCCGCCGAAGTATCCGGAAAGCGCGCCATACAACGCGCCGAAGGTGACGGCGCCGGTCACCACCGCCAGCGCAATGAGCAAGGAGACGCGGCCGCCGTGCAAAACGCGCGCGAAGAGATCACGGCCGAATTGGTCGGTTCCAAACCAATGCGCGGATGAAGGCGCCGCAAAGCGCCTTTCCGCCGGCGTCGTGATTGCGTCAGGATCGTAGCGGCTCAACAACGGCGCGAAGATCGACGCGGCCAGCATCGCCCCCAGCAAGAACATTCCAATTTTTCGTTGTCGATTGTGCCTGGTCATTCGAGCATGTGGTTACGCGCGCGTTCTGGGATCGACAACTTGGTAGAGCAAATCCGCGAGCAAGTTGCCGAGAATAACCATCGCCGCGGCGATGAAATTCACGGCGAAGATTACCGGATAATCTTTGGCAAACAGCGCTTCATAGGCGACGCGGCCCATGCCCGGCCAGGCGAAAATCACCTCGACCACAAAAGCGCCGCTCAATAGGAAAGGCAAATAAAGGCCGAGCAAGGTGACAACAGGCAGCAGGGCGTTTTTCAACGCATGGTGCAGAATGATGCGACTTGGCGACAACCCTTTGGCTTGCGCGAGCCGGATATAATCCTGCTGCAAAACTTCCATCATTTGGCCGCGCAGATAACGGGAGGTGGCGGCGGCGCCGGTCAAGCCGAGCACCGTCACAGGCAAAATCAAATGTAGCAGCCGATCAGAGAAGCCGCGCCAAAAGCCGGCTTCTTCAAGCCACAAAGATTGCATTTGCGCGGGCGGCAGCCACTGCAGCTTGACGCTGAAGAGTAGGATGAAAATCATCGCCAGCCAAAACGCGGGCATGGAATAAACAATCAAGCTGAGCGCGTTGAGCACGCGACCGCTCCCGTGCGATGAAAACACACCGATCATCACGCCCCATAAACAACCGAGCAGGAAATTCGCCAGCAGGGCGAAGAAGGCGAGCTGCAAGGTGGCGGGTAGGGCATCAGCCAAAACCGCGCGGACCGGGCGATGCTGGGTCCACGAATAGCCCAGATCGCCGCGCAAAAAACGCGTCGACCAGATTTTGAATTGTTCCAGAAGCGGCTTTTCCAATCCTCTTTGCTGCCGCAACGATTCCATGCTTTTGGGGTTTGTCCCCGGATTGAAATAGAGATAGGTGGCGTCGCCTGCGCTCAAATGGATGAGGAAAAAATTGGCCACCCAAATACCAAATAGCAGGATGGCTGCATGTCGTAACCTTGCTCTTGCCATTTTGTGGTTTAGTTCGATGAAAGTTCATGCCGTCAGCCGGACCTCGTCTAATTTCCTCACGCCACAGCTTCGCGCGCGGTTTCACTTCACGTGCGCTGTGACGGGTTCGTTGCCATTAGAGGATGCAACTTCCACTTTCGTAAACCGCGCCAGCAGGACGTAAACCACTGGCACCACCCGCGTCAGAAAAGTCGAGAGCAGCACGCCGCCCATAGACGTTTTCATAATATCCGAATTGATGTTCGCGAACGGCAAACGTTTATACCCGAAGAACAAGCATCGTTACATCATCCTTGTTTTTTGTGGAAACGGAAAAACGCTGCAATTCTGCAAGAACGCCCTCGTAAAGCTGCCTGGCAGAAGCCGCGGGAGCAAGCCGCCCCGCTTCCTGCGCCAGACGAGAAATGCCG
Organism: uncultured Cytophagia bacterium; assembly: GCA_964457925.1. Classification (GTDB taxonomy): domain Bacteria; phylum Zhuqueibacterota; class Zhuqueibacteria; order Zhuqueibacterales; family Zhuqueibacteraceae; genus Coneutiohabitans. Next base: position 242,202 of record CAYWGH010000005.1, on the reverse strand, counting down.
AATTCTTCTCCGGCAGCATTGGTTGCTTCCACCACGCCATCGGTGAAAAATAAAAAGCAATCTCCCTTCTCAAAAGAGATTTCTTTCACATTGAAAGAGGCCTCGCTGGTCAACCCCAGCGCCATCCCCGGCGTTGTCTGCTCGCTGATTTGTTGGGTTCGGCTCTGATAGTGCAACAGCGGCATATGCCCGGCATTTGCGAGCGTGACGGCCTGCTTTTGAAAATCAAAGAGGCCGCACAAAAAACTGACGAACATGCCTTTGTCGGAATTTTTCACCAACGTTTGGTTGATGGAGCTCACCAGTTTTTCAAGGCTCGACAAGTATTTCAACTCGGTGAGAAAAGCGCTTTTGGTGATGGCCATCAACAGGCCGGCGGCAACGTTATGTCCGGATACGTCGCCCACAGCGACCGCCAGCCGTTGGCCGGGAAGCTCGACCACTTCGAAATAATCGCCGCCGACTTCCTGCGCCGGCGTGGTCTTGCCGAAAATTTGGCACGTCGGCAAATCCAACGTGATCGCGGGCAGAAGCTGCGCTTGAATTTTTTGCGCGAGCTTGATCTCGGTTTCAATCCGCGTTTTTTCCGTGAAAACCGCGCGCGCGACTCTGCCATAAAGTTTCGTGCCGGCGATGATCGCGATGAATCCCGCGCCGAAGAGAACGAGCATCTTCGCCTCAGGCAGGGCATTTTCCGCCTTTGCCGTGGCGCCAATCACGCCGCCGATCACCGCGGAAAGCGCGAAAATCACGAGGATGAACCGGCCATAATATTTTTTCAATTGCGGGTAAAAAACGAGAACGTTGTCGGAGATCATCACCAAAAAGATGACGACGTAAACCGCGCCGACAAACTTTTCCGAAAATATGCCGGTGAGAAAGGGATTGAGCGTGAGGTAGATGAGAATAACGAGACTGAGATAAAACAAGGCAATCGAAACCACTGCTTTGAGCCGCGTTTGCCAGGGGAGATGCAGGAACATCTCGTATTCTTCAAGGCTCAGATCGATGAATTGCTGAAAAAGTGGTTTGGCCATCTGGTGAAATTCATCTGTTACAAGTCAAACCTTTGCAAAAAAGCAAAGGCTTTTTCCAACTGATAGAAGAACCCAGCAGACAAAGCTTTATCGGCTGGGTTCTTCTATTAGTTGGAGATTATTGGTAGAACCTGAATTTTGCACCAAGGGGCACAGTTAATTGTGATCGGTTGTGCACTCTGACTAACCCCGCTAGGGGTGAAATGTTTATAGTAAATTCCAAGTTACCAGCATTCTCAAACTCCGTAGGAGTGACATGTCGCACTTCGTTGATACAAGCCTCGATTATTTGACGAGAAGCACATTTCACTCCTACGGAGTTTTCAAAACCTGAACGGCGCACTGCTATAAACATCCCACTCCTAGCGGAGTTAAAAGCAAAGCCAGCCGTGCAAAAAATTTTTTGCACCACCCAATGGGTGAATCAAAACAATTGTCTGAACCGCTTGAATTGCGATTTTAGCCAACTTCGGTGCAAAATTCAGGCAGAAGCGAAGTCCGACTCGCGCGCGGAGTTGTCCAACTTAATGAAGGTTCACGCCGTCTGCCGGGCTTCGCCCCCGCATCGCCTCGGTGACGGGGAGTCGCGCAAGCATCTTGCCTGCAGTCAGGATGACTGCGCTACGTTTCCCCCTGTGAGTGTGAGGCATGACTCGCCCCCTCTTCTCACGCCACTGCTTCGCGCACGAATTTTTCTTCCGGAGGCAAAGCGACCGGCTCATTGCCATTCGAAGGCGCCGCCTCCACTTTCGTAAACCGCGCCAGCAGGGTGTAAACCACCGGCACCACCACCAGCGTCAAGAAAGTCGAAAGCAGCACACCGCCGACCACGGCGATGCCGAGCGGGCGACGCGCCTCGGCGCCGGCGCCCAAGCCAATGGCAATGGGCAAGATGCCAAAGACGGTTGAAAAAGACGTCATGAGAATCGGACGCAACCGGATCGTGGAGGCCTCAGCGACCGCGTCAAACAAGCGCTGCCCGCGCTCGCGCAGTTGATTCGCAAACTCTACAATCAGAATGGCGTTCTTCGTCACCAAACCGATCAACATGATCAAACCGATTTGCGAATAGATGTTCATCGTTTGTCCGAAAGCGAAAAGCGCGGCCAATGCGCCGGCAACCGCGAGCGGCACGGAGAGCAAAATCGTAAGCGGATGAATGAAGCTCTCGAATTGCGCGGCGAGCACCAAATAGATGAACACCACCGCAAATCCGAACAGAAAATACAGCGCGCTGCTGGATTCGCGAAACTCGCGCGACTGGCCGGTCAAATCGCGCTTGATCGTCGGCGGCAAACTGGTGTCGGCAATGCGGTCGAGATCATTCAGCGCCTGGCCGAGGCTCACGCCGGGAACCATGCTGGCGGTAATCGTTGCCGAGCGCACGCGGTTGAAGTGGTTCAACTCTTTCGGCGCGACCGTCTCTTTCACGTTGACGACGTTGGCAAGCTGCACCAAGCCGTTCGAGCCGCGCAGGTAGATGCCGTCAATCGTGTTGGGCGTGGCGCGATCGGCGGGCTTGAGTTGCACGATGACGTCATACTGTTTCCCGGCGCGCTTGAAATTTCCCACCACGCGGCCGCCGAGAAAAGTTTCGAGCGTGCTGCCGATGTCCGTCACCGAAACGCCGAGGCCCGCGGCGCGCTCGCGATCGATGGTGATTTCGAGCTGCGGTTTGTTCAAGCGCAGATCGCTGTCGAGATTGATCAAGTAGCCGAGTTGCGAGGCCTGCGCCATCATCGTGCCCACGGCGCTTTGCAATTCTTCATACGTATCCGCTTGCAGCACGTAAGCCACGGGCGTAAAGTTGAAATCATTGCCGAGGCTCGGCGGATTCAATACGAACGCGAGCACGCCGGGAATCGAAAAAAGCTGCGGAAAAAGTTCCTGCACAACCTCCTGCTGCGATTTCTCTCTTTGATCCGCGGGCTTCATGTTCATGAAGACGAAACCATTGGTGACGCGGCCGGGGCCGCCAAAACCGACGCCGGTCGCGGTAAAAACGCCCGCGGTCTCGGGACGATTGAGCATGATCTCCTCGACCTGGCGCATGTAGCGATCGGTGTATTCCAGCGTGGCGCCTTCGGGCGCGATGACGATGCCGAAGCCGACGCCGCGATCTTCGGTTGGCACCAATTCGCTGGGAAGAAATCTAAACAACACCACGCTGACGACGATCAAGAAAACCGCGACACTCATCACCAAAAGCCGATGCCGCAACGCGCCGCGCACGATTTTGTTGTACGTGCGCTCCATGCCTTCAAAAAATTTGTCGAACGAACGCGAGGCCCAGCTCGTGCCGGTGTGATGCAGCGGCTTCAACATGCGCGAGCACAGCATCGGCGTCAACGTGAGCGCCACGAATCCGGAGATGAGGACCGACACGGCAACGGTGACGCCGAACTCATTGAAGAGGCGGCCGATGTTGCCGGTGAGGAACGCGAGCGGCACGAACACCGCCACCAGCGCGATCGTGGTTGCCAGCACCGCAAAGCCAATCTCTCTTGCGCCGTCGATCGCGGCTTGCCAGCGCGATTTGCCCATTTCCATGTGGCGATAAATATTTTCGAGCATGACGATGGCGTCGTCCACCACCAGGCCGATGGCGAGCACCAACGCCAGCAGCGTGAGAATGTTGACGGTGTAGCCGAGAAAATACGCCACGGCGAAAGCGCCGATGATGGAAATCGGAATCGCGAACGTGGGGATGAGCGTGGCGCGAAAACTTTTGAGAAAAGCGATGATGACCAAGATCACCAAGCCCGAAGCGACGAGCAGCGTCTCTGCCACTTCATTGATGGAGTTTTGAATGAACGTCGCCGAATTGTACGCCACGTCGATCTTCATGCCTTCAGGCAGGGCTTTTTCCAACTCCGGCAGCGCGTTGATCACGGTCTCCGCCACTTGCAGCGTGCTGGCGCGGGTTTGTTTGACCACGCCCATGCCGGTGGTGGGCTTGCCGTTCCAACGCACCGCGGTGCGCTCGTCCGCAGCGCCGAGGGAAACTTCGGCAACGTCGCCGAGGCGCACGAGTTCATCGCCGGTTTGTTTGACGATGATCGCGGCAAATTCCTCCGGCGTGACCAACTCGCCGCGCGTGCGCACGGTAAACTCGCGGCTCTCGCCTTCCACCCGGCCCGCGGGAATCTCCGCGTTCTCGCGGCGAATGGCGTTTTCGACGTCTTGCGGCGTCAATCCGCGCGCCGCCATGCGTTGCGAATCGAGCCACACGCGCATGGCGTAACGCCGATCGCCGCCCATGAAAATCGAGCCGACGCCTTCCAAGCGCAGCAATCGTTCTTTGAGAATGCGGTCCGCGGCATCGGTCAACTCGAGATTGTTGTGGCGGTCGCTGATTACGGCGAGCCACATGATCGGCTGCGCGTTGACATCGATTTTTTGGATGATGGGATCATCGACCTCGCGCGGCAGCAAACCGCGCACGCTCGCCACGCGGTCGCGCACGTCATTCGCGGCTTGATCCACGTCGCGTTCCAATTCGAACGTCATGGTGATGACCGAGCCTTGTTCCTGGCTGGAAGAAGTGATGGTTTTCACGCCTTCGATCGTGGAAAGCTGCTCTTCCAGAATGTCGGTGATTTCCGTCTCGACCACGTTCGGGCTGGCGCCGCGATAAAACGTGGTCACGGAAACCACGGGCGGATCGATATCGGGATATTCGCGCACCGGCAGTTGCATGAAGGAAACCACGCCGAAGATGATGATCACCAGGCTCATCACCGTGGCGAGCACCGGCCGCTGTATTGAAATTTCACTCAGCTTCATTCTTTAGCTCCGCAAAAATATTCGAATGACGGAAAGATGAATGGCGGAAAAATGTTTGCAGCCATGCTTTATTTTTCTGCCCTATATTTTTCTGTCATCATTGTTTTGATGAGATTGCCGAAATCGGCATCACCTTCGCGCCGGGGAAAAGTTTCTGATGTCCCGCGGCCACCACCATCGCGCCGGCGGCAAGGCCGTTGAGCACTTCGACGTTCTCACGCAAGCGCGTGCCGAGTTCCACCGGCGTTCGCGCCACCGTGCTGTCGGCTTGAATGGCGAAGACCAGGGCTTGATTGCCTTCCACAAAAACCGCTTCGCTGGGAATAACCAGCGCGTTCGCGCGTTCGCTTAAAACTACAGTGACATTGGCGGACATGCCGGGGCGAAACTTGTTGCCGGGATTGTCGAGGGTCGCGATGACTTTCACGCGCCGGGTGCCGAGGTCAACGATCGGATCGATCACCTGCACTTTGCCGATCAATTCATAATCCGGATAAGCGGTGGTGGAAACTTTCACCTCCGCGCCGCGCTGCAATTGCGCGAAGTAACGTTCGGGCGCGGAGAACGTGACGCGCAACCGCTGCACCTGCGCCAATTCCGTGATGGGCGAACCCGCGCGCACGAATGCGCCGGGGCTGACGTGCCGCGCGCCCAGCAGTCCGGCAAACGGCGCGACGATGCGCGTTTTTTTCAAGCGCGCGCGAATGACTTCCAACTCGGCCTCCGCGACTTTCAATGCGGCCGCCGCATCATCGAGACTTTGCGCCGTGCCGAGGCCTTGGTCCGTGATGGTTTTGATGCGATCATACGTGACTTTGCGTTGTTCGAGAATCGCTTTCGCGCGCTCTTCTTCCGCGCGCAATTGCGCGTCGTCAAGCTGCGCAATCAAACCGCCTTTGGCAATCGTCTCGCCTTCGCGAAACGGCAGAGCCGTTACCACCGCGTCGATTTCAGAGACTACCGTAATCGCGTCTTCCGCTTCAATCGTTCCCACCGCTTCGAAGGGATCGATCACCGCGCTTTGCGTCACGGTTGCAACCTCCACCGGCATGGGCGGCATTTGAAAACCGCCGCCCTGCGCTTGCTGCTGCGAACAAGCGGAGATCAAGAAAGAAAAACAAACTGAAACTATGGGAAAAAGTGCAGCGCTTTTTCGAGGCCAATTGAGATGGTACATCATGCTGTGTTCATCCTTTCCTTGCAATTTTTGATTGAGTTTGGGTTCATGTGCGGGATTCCGTTGCCGGCGCTTGATGAGGCGCCGCGCGGCGAGCACGCTGCGCCAGCGCCAAATCGAAGGATTGTTTGAGCAAGGCAATGGCGCGTTCGACGTCGGCAGGCTCGCGGAGAAAAAAACTTACCCACCCGCTCTCCGGCAAAATGTGATGCGCTTCGGCGCGGCCGGCGGCCACAATTTCGTCGCGCACTTTTTTGGGAAACGGGATGTCGACGAGCGCGTCGCCATGAATGTGGCCCAGCTCGCGCTTGCCCAAACGGTATTCCGTGCCGCCGAAGCGATGCGCATGCGCGCTCACTCCCGGCCAGCTCGTCACTGCGGCGTGAATTTTTTCATGAGCGCGGGCGACTGGCATGTTTTACCTCCGGTGGCTGCAACATGTTCGATGCTCATGTGGTTGATGATATTCTGGCTGCGCCGTTTTGCCCTTTTCTGCGATACGTTGCGGGCGCCACGCCCATCTCGCGTTTGAAGGCTTTGCTGAATGAAGCTTCCGATTCATAACCCACGGCAGCCGCAATCTCGGAAATGGTCGCCGCGCCCTGATGCAGCAAATCACCGGCTTTGAACATACGCCATTTGGTGACATACGACAACGGCGGCATACCGGCCAGATGAGTAAAGCGCACTGAAAATGCGGTGCGCGACATATTCACTTGCGACGCCAGCTCTGCCACCGTCCAGGGATGATCGGGCTGTTCGTGAATCAATTCAAATGCCCTGCCGATACTCGCATCGGCCAGGCCGCGCAGCCAGCCGGCTTTTTCTTGGCAATCATTGCCCGCTTGTTCGGCGATATGCGCGCGCAAAACTTGAATAAAAAGCATATCGGTCAAATGCGAGGCCATGATCTGCGCCCCGGGATTTTTGGAGGTGGCCTCTGCCGCCATCCATTTCAATGTCGTTTCCAACCAGGGCACAAGCTGGCCGCGTTCGCCCTGAATATGAAGCACAGGCGGCAACGTTGAAAGAAAAGGCGTCGCCGCGGGATTGTCGAATATGAACGACCCGGTCACCATCGCGGTCAACGAGCCGCCACCGCCGTGGTGCAAAGTGCGGCAGGCGTCATGTTTACGGCATTGGGGAATGAGATGTTCTAGCGGCAGGATCGGGCTGTCGGGATGATCGCGCAAAATATGAGCATCGCCGTGCATTAGCATCACAAAATCGCCGCCCACCAGCGACAGGTCTTTGTAGCCTTCGACTTCGAGATAGCAACTGCCACGCGTTATAACATAAAAAATCGCCTGGCCGTTTTGCACCGGCACTCGAAAGCCCCAAGGCGCCGTTAACTCCGTGCAAAACTGCATCATGCTACGCAGGCGAATGGTCTTGAGAAGATCGGAAAGTACGTCCATTCTATAAGAGCAAGTTCATTGAACGATAAGACATAAAAAATGGCTTTTGGAATATTGAAAATTTCTACTTAAAGTAGTACAATATACTGTAGAAAATCCAACGTGGCAAGAAAATTTCCGTCTTTTTCCAAGAGTGACTTTATTTCTTGGATTAAGGTCGTTTTTTCCACACGCTCATCAATATAAAATCAAACTATTGTAAAACTTAAGACTATTTTGATATGGAAATTGGCATTTACACCTTTGCCGAAACGACGCCGGATCCAAGCACTGGTCGAACGATCAGCCCCTCACGGCGGCTGCGCAACCTCATCGAGGAAATCAAACTGGCCGAACAAGTCGGCCTGGAAGTCTTTGGCGTCGGAGAGCATCACCGTCCGGATTTTGCCGTGTCTGCTCCGGCCGTGGTTCTGACCGCGGCAGCCGAGCATACTAAAAGCATCCGGCTAACCAGCGCGGTAACAGTGTTAAGCTCCGATGATCCGGTGCGCGTCTTCCAAAATTTTGCCACACTCGATCTTCTCTCCAGCGGGCGCGCCGAGATCATGGCAGGCCGGGGATCGTTCATTGAGTCGTTTCCGCTTTTTGGCTACGATCTCCACGATTATGATGAACTATTCGCTGAGAAACTCGATCTGCTTCTGAAAATCCGGGCAAACGAAAAAGTCACCTGGTCGGGCAAACACCGGCCGCCGCTGGAAAATCTTGGCGTTTATCCCCGCCCGCTGCAACAGCCATTGCCGGTTTGGATTGCTGTCGGCGGCACTCCGGAATCAGTGGTGCGCGCTGGAACGTTGGGGTTGCCGCTCGCGCTCGCCATCATCGGCGGCGCGCCGGAACGCTTTAGACCGCTGATCACGCTTTATCGCGACACCGCACGCCGCGCCGGATATGATCCAGCACAACTTCCTGTGGGCATCAATTCTCATGCTTATATTGCGGACACCTCGCAGCAGGCGGCTGAGGAGTTTTTCCCTTCTTATGCCGAAGTGATGACCAGAATTGGGCGGGAACGCGGCTGGCCTCCCACGACGCGGCAGCAGTTCGAAGCCCTGCGTTCACCGCGGGGCGCGCTGCTCGTGGGCAGTCCGCAGGAGGTGATTGACAAGATTCTTTTTCAATATGAGATTTTCGGCCACCAGCGTTTTCTGGCGCAATTAACCGTAGGCTCAATGCCGCATGATAAAACGATGCGCGCGATTGAACTTTTGGGAACGAAAGTCGCGCCCGCCGTGCGCCAGGAAATCACGCGCCTTACGGCTGCAACTGAAGCAACGAAAATTTAGTTTTTCGGGTCAAAAACTTTATTTCGCATACTCTGAATACGCCGTGCCTTCGGGCACGTCCGTATAACTCTCGAAGTCAATCCGGTAGCCGTCCGGGTCGGACAAGGAGGTGACCCACATGCCATTTCCAACAAAAGGCCGCGAGGCAGAAATACCGCGTGAGGTAAATTCGTGGTAGAGCGCCAGCGCATCTGCACAAATAAAGCAGATTGAGACGCCCACGCCAACTTTTCCCTCGGGCACCCAAGAATCGTGCCCTTCCTTCTTGAATTCCTGCAGCATCAGAGCCGCGCCGCCGCGTTGCAGCCAACACCAGCGCAGCTTGCCCTCGTCAACCCACTTGTTCGTCATCTCGAAACCGAGGCCGTCGAGGTAGTAGCGCAGGGAGGCCTCCATGTTCGAAACAGCAAAAAACGGCACGGCTTGTTTGAGGTTCGGTTCGGGTGTCATGTCATTTCTTGAAGGTAGGCAGCAATCTCGTTATAGGGTTTGCCTGCGTCATCTTTTTTCGACTCGCGTGAATAATATTCCGCCCACATCAGGGGTGTAGCGTTCCAGGCGCGGTCTTTTGTGTCGAGCGCGGCGCCGGCTTCCACCAGAACTTTCACCGCCTCCAGAGAACCTGAGCATACCGCGTGATGCAAAGCTGTAGCATGCGAATAAAGTTCGGCGCAGGGACGATCGAGATCAACCCCGAAATCAATCATCCGCCGAAGCGCTTCAGCCTTGCCTCGGAGAGCGGCGAGAATGAACCCGAATTGTTTTTCGCTCGCGCTTGCCGTTGGGGCAAGGCGCGCAACCTCGTCCCAACGTTCCAAACAAAGCGCGGTTGCCAGCGTCAATTTCGCTCCGCGCTCAACGAGATGCGCGGCGGCCGCGAAGTTGCCATTGACGAGAGCATTGTCCGGGTTGTCGTCAGGAGCAGCGCCAGCGTCGAGCAGCACATCAATCAACTCGATCTGCACCCCGCACTCGCGCGCCACCCATGAGTAGGAAACCAGCTGCAGCGCATAATCGAGTTGTTCCTGCAAATTATCTGCGCCTTGGCGCCTTGCCTGCTCAATGATCGTGCGCGCCACCTGGGCGATATTTTGGGGTAGAATATTATTCCGGACCGGATCCTCGGCTACGAACCAGAGCAGGTACGGCTGCCGAAAGAAATCGTCAAGGGCGTTGCCAACTTTATCGCGCAACCATGCGCCGGGCGATTCCAGGCGTTTGCATGCCAAATCGGGATTGGCGGCAAGAAGGCGTTCAAGCTTGCTGACATTGCCGGCATCGATGGCGGCCACCGCTTCACGAAAAAGGGCGTCGAAATGATCGGTGGTTTCGGTGGTGAACATTGCCTGCCTCTGAAATCCCAATAACGTGTAAACGCCGTTTCGAGCATGCCCTCATATCAGCACCGCTCACGCAAAAACCTGAATCTCATTTTGTACCACTTGTTTTTTTGATGAAGCCGCACGGTGATAACGCGGCCGGCGCTTGACCGAGCGAGATCGATGCCTTCGAGAATGAGCAGTAGCTCGTCATAACGCAGTTCATCGGCAAGATTGCCCGATATTTGAAAGGTACTCTGCCGGAATCCCTGTCGGCGGAACGTGGCAGCCGGGGCCGGGCGGCGCGGTATTTCCGAAGCCAGGGAAGAAACTGGATTAGGCCTGTTTTTCGCCCTGACAGAAGGCTTTCTAACTTGACTAGGTCAGATTCACCGCGGAGACGCAGCGTTCGCTGAGAATTCACGCAATCTTACTCTGCGAACTCCGCGGCTCTGTGATGGTTTTTGGAATGTGACATAGTCAAACTAAGTCGGATTACTGGCAAGGTATTTTTGAACGAGGGCAACTCGATTTGCCGCGGCGCGCAACTGTAGTGGGTGAAATGCCATAAAACTCCTTCGGTTGAATTTTTCGCCAACCCAGGCTTTGTTTCAACCGGAAGAAAGATGGATTTTCCCGAGGAGAGGCCGGCCAACCGGCAAAAGCTCAGTATGGGATGGCAAGGACGTGCTACAGCCGGATATTGAACAAGCGCATTTGACAACCACAATCTCACCGAACCTGCCGCCTCACGGCATTCAATAATCCGGATTCGCCCACCAGCGGCTTTTGTTATAAACCCCAAACACCTGTCCGGTAAGTTGCCAGCCGTCAAACGGCGTGTTGCGTGACTTCGAATAGAACTTCGCTTTGTCCACCACCCATTTTTTCTCAATCGAAAACAGCGTGAGATTGGCAGGCTGGCCTTCTTTGATTTGCGCTTGCGGCAATTGCAAAATCCGGCGCGGCGCAACCGTGACTTTTTCAACCGCTTTGGCAAGCGCCAGCTTCTTGGTCAACACCAGCCGGCTGATGATCAAGCCCAGCGCGGTTTCCAATCCAATGATGCCGAACGGCGCGGCGCCGTATTCGACGTTTTTTTCCTCAGAAGAATGCGGGGCATGATCCGTGGCAATGACTTCAATGGTATTGTCCTGCAATCCGGCAATAACCGCCTCGACATCCTCCGCCGCGCGCAACGGCGGATTCATTTTGGTGTTCGTTTCAAATCCGATAACCGCATCATGAGAAAGGCAAAAATGATGCGGTGTGACTTCACACGTGACCTGCACCCCGCGCGTCTTGGCCCAGCGCACCAGGTCGATCGCGCGCTTCGACGAAATATGCGCGATGTGCACGCGCACGCCCAGGTATTCCGCCAGCAAAACATCGCGCGCGACAATGATGTCTTCCGCGACTGCCGGCATGCCGGGCAAGCCAAGCTTGGTGGCAATCAAGCCTTCGTTCATGGCGCCGTTGAGGCATAACGAGTCATCTTCAGCATGTTCGATGATCGTTTTGCCGAACATGCCGGCATATTCCATCACGCGGCGCGTCAACTCCGCGGTGCGAATGGCGCAGCCATCATCAGAAAACGCCACGGCGCCGGCATCGACCAACTCGGCAATCTCCGCAGGCTCTTTGCCCTCGCGGCCTTTGCTGGCGGCGGCAATCGGGTGAACATCAACCATCGTTTGCTCGCCCTGCCGGATGATGGCTTTAACAATTTCAGCCTTGTCCGTGGCGGGAGAAGTGTTGGGCATGGGGCAAACGCCGGTGAAGCCGCCGGCCAGAGCCGCAGCGCAGCCGGTGATCACTGTTTCTTCGTCTTCCCGGCCCGGCTCGCGGAAATGCACATGCATGTCGAACCAGCCGGGCGTGAGCACAAGTCCGGAAGCGTTGATCATCTCAAAATTGTAGGGTGCTTGAATTTGCGGCGCCACGCGCTTGATCACACCGTTCTCAACCAATACGTCGAGAGTTTGTTCGAGGCCCAGGCCGGGATCGACGACGTGCGCGTTGCGAAACAGCAGATGGGGAGAAGGGGTGGTGATGATTTCTCGAGGCATATTTTATCTCACAAAAAGAAAAAACGCTTCCGCTGCACAAAAAATCTTCTCAAAAAATTCCCTGCCGGACACCTTGCTTGAGTCACGGATGAACACGGATTTTTACTGATCGTTCGCGTTCAAAGGCCGTCTCTTCCAAAAATCTCTAAAATCCGTGTGAATCTTTGCAAAGCAGCGGCTAAAAATTTTACTTTTAAAAACCTTGTAACTCAATCGCCGCCGTTCGCCACTTCCAGATCACCGCCGCTTTTGAGATAAAGCACGGCCATGCGCACCGCCACGCCGTTGGTCACTTGATCGAGAATCACGGAGAATTCACTGTCTGCCAGATCACTCTCCAACTCGACGCCGCGATTGATGGGACCGGGGTGCAGGATGGTTACGTCCTTCTTCGCCGCCTCCAGCCGTTTGCGTGTGATGCCGAAATAGTTGGTATACTCGCGCAGCGAGGGCAGCAAGCCGCCGGCCTGGCGTTCCAACTGCAAGCGCAACACATTCAGCGCATCCGCCCAGCGAATGGCGTCATCGACTTTGGTGAAAACTTCGACGTCATTGCCAAAGGCTTCCCGCGGTTCGCGCGGCAACAAGGTCGCCGGGCCGCAAATCGCGACTTTCGCGCCCATCGTGCGCAAGCCGTGAATATTGCTGCGCGCCACCCGGCTGTGCGCCACATCGCCGACAATCGCAACTTTCACTCCCTCGAGCTTGCCGAATCTATCCTGCAACGTCATCATATCGAGCAGCGCCTGTGTGGGGTGTTCGTGCCGGCCATCCCCGGCATTGATTACGCCCGCTTCAATCATCGTTGCCAAAAAATGCGGCGCGCCGGAAGCATGATGGCGCACAACGACCATGTCGATCTTCATGGCCTCGAGATTGCGCACGGTGTCGAGCAAGGTTTCGCCTTTTGCAACGGACGAACCCGAGGCGCTGAAACTGACGGAATCGGCGGATAATCTTTTTTCGGCTAATTCAAATGAAATGCGAGTACGGGTGGAATTTTCGAAGAAGAGATTGACAATGGTTTTGCCGCGCAGGGTGGGAACTTTGGGAATGGGGCGATTGAGAACTTCTTTAAAAAATTGCGCCGTTCGGAGAATCAGTGAAATTTCCTCGCGCCGAACGCCCGCCAGCCCCAACAAATGCTTGGAAACGATCATAGCAGCCTCACCTCTAAAAGGCTTCCTGATCGCGCCCGAGGTGAGCTACGCGCCAAGCTGTTCGGATCAGGTCTGCGCCTGTGATTATTGCGATACCTCGACCAAAAGTACACCATCAACTCCATCCACATTGGCTAATTGTACGCGAACTTCCTCTCCTGTCGTCGTAACGACTTCCTTGCCGACGAAATCGGGCCGAATCGGCAACTCACGATGACCGCGATCGATCATCACCGCCAAACGGATTTTCGCGGGCCGGCCGAAATCCATCAACGCATCCATGGCCGCGCGAATCGTGCGGCCGGTGTAAATCACGTCATCGACGAGAATGACGATTTTGCCCTCCAGATCGAAGGGGATATCGGTGGCCTGAATGCGCGATTGTTTCGTGCGGCTCAACAGCGCGTCCTGCCGGTAAGCCAGATCGTCGCGATAGAGCGTGACATCCAGCGAACCGAGCGGCAGCTTGCGGCCTTCGATGCTTTCGATTCGTTCGACCAGGCGTTGCGCGAGCTGCACGCCGCGCGTGCGAATGCCAACCATAACCAAATTTTCGACGCCGCGATTTGATTCGAGAATCTCGTGGGCGAGGCGTGACAAGGTGCGGTTTAACCCCGCCGCATCCATAATTTCCCCGCGAATCTTTATTGTCGGCGCAGAAGCTGGCATAAGCAATAATCTTGATCCATGAGAGCCGGTTCAAACAGGCATAAAAAAAGCCTTTCCATTCAACTCAGGCGTTGCTAACGATTGAGAGAATCGATAAAGGCTTAATTGCAATTTCATCGTGGCTGATGATACGATATTTTTCTCCGCGAGTCAAGGAGATTTTCCGTGAAAACGCTTCACGCGCGCAGCGGCGAGGCTATTTCATCATTTTTGTGATTGCAAAGGAGATACTGTACAAACGTTGAATATTTTCTAATACAACCCGTCACAGACAAACCGCAACTTCAAGGCTTTCAGTGAGCGGATTTGGGGCGAAAGCGGATAAAGCAAAGACGGTATGCGCTAATCAATAAAATCCGCTTATCCAAAAGTTTTTGCTTTTCACGCAACGATTTCACGTTTAAGCTGACTTTGTCAGATTCACCGCGGAGACGCAGCGTGCGCTGAGAATTCACGCAATCTTACTCTGCGAACTCCTCGACTCTGTGGTGGTTTTTGGAATGCGACGTAGTCAAATTAATGGAAGGCTTCGACTTTCAGCGTGCCTGAAAATCGAAGCCCTGTGAGCAGCTTTTAAAACACGCCCGGCGCGGGGCGAGTCAATTTGCGATAAAGACTGAAATACAACATGCAGCAAAACGTTTCACTTGCGAGATTGCTGATCGCCGGGGCTAGCGCGCCGCGGCTCGGAATCAGCAGATAATTCAAGATCACATTCAACAACAACGTTGCCGCCAGAATGCCCACATTCCACGCCGATTTGTCGGCTTGAAAGAAAACGTAAACCAGCGTCGAATACAACGCCAGCGGTATGATCGACCAGACGTGCACGCGCAACACGGTGGCCGCGCCGGGGAAATCATATGTTTTTGCGATGAGCCAATCTGCCAAAAGGAAAATGATCACCGCAAGGCTCAAACTGAACACCAATTGCGCCCACAGGGTCTTTCCGGCCAGCTTGCGCAGTTGTGGCGAATTTTTCTGCATGCCTGCAATTGCCGGAAAGAACGAGGCCACGATCACCGAGGGCGCGACCCGCAACACTTTCACAAAACTGCTTGCTGCGCTAAACACGCCGACCTCCGCGTTGTCGCGCAGCGCCGCCAGCAACATGACATCAAGACGGGCATGCAGAATGCCGAGCAGGCCCATGACGAAAAACGGCAGCGCGGTTGCGATGGAATCGCGTGCAATGGTCGGGTCAAAACCCGGCTCGGCAGCAGGAAAGATGAAGCCTTCTTCGCGGCGATACATCAACCAGAGGGAAATCATCCTGGCAATTTCGAGCACAACCAGCAGCCCGATAATCGTTGGCAAGGTGTAACCCGCGCGCAGCAGCCCCCAACTGGTGAACACCAGCAACGCGCCATGGCCCACATTCGCCCACATGGGAAATGCCATTTTTTGCCGGCTGCGAAACGCGGCCTCAAACGTCGCTCCGAGGCCGCGCGGCAACAGCAGCAAGCCGAAAATCAGAAACAGGTCGCGTTCCTCCGTTTTCTGGAAATAGAAAAAAGAGAAGAGCAGCAATCCCGCTGTTGCCGCCAGGCTCAGCAGCATTTTCAACAGCAACGTGTTTTTTAAGATGCGGTTGCCGGCAGCCGGCGCGCGTCCCATCTCCTGCACCAACGAGGTCGATTGCCCGAGATCAACGGCATATGAAAACGGCATGAGCGTGGCTGCGAACAAGGCATAAAGCCCAAGCGCTTCCTGGCCCAGCGTTCTGGCCAACAGCACGGAGAACACGAACAGCGCGCCCAGCGTGCCGAGATTCATCACGAGGAGATAAAAGGAGTTCTTGAAGAGTTTGGGGAAGGTGGCAGGCATGCGATGAGGTCATTCTGCAAGAATATTTGCGGGATGGGGTAATCTCAATAGAATCCTGACCGTGTGAAAACGTCTGGTTTTTGCGCAGGCTGAGCTTGTCGAAGCCTGATCATTGAACTTGGCACCCTTCGACGGCTCGACTGAGCGCGCCGAAGTCAAACTCAGGTAGCGGGCCTCCCAAGTTTTCACACAGTCTGATTCTTACAGAATGACGAAATTGGTGATCCTGCAAAAATCGATATGAGCAAGCTCACGCGCGGCCGCGCATCTTGGCAAACCACCAGCGCAATCCCACAAACAAAAAGCGCCAGTCGCGCAAAAACTCCGGTGGCTTGCCTTCAAAGGCATGGCCGACGAATTGAAAGACCCAGCCGATGACAAACAGCGCCAGCGCCGGCAGCCACAAATTCGCAACGAAGGGCGCAGCAAGGAACAGCAGCACGGAAATCGCAATCAAGGGAATACCGATGGTGTGACACGCGCGATTGACGGGATTTTGGTGGCTCTGCGCATACTGGCCGATCCACTCATCCCAGGTTTTTCCAGCGAACATGGTTTGCTCTCCCTTTGGGTTTGATGGGTAACCACTTTGGCAACACGGAAAACGATTCAGCCGCTAGCTTGCATCATGCTCTGTTTCATCACGCCCCAGCGCTGATCACGATGTGGGATTCATCATTCGCCAATCGTCTCAATGCACGGCAACCGCAAAGCTGAAGCAGGCAACTTCGGCGGCCGGCGATTGCCGTACTCATCGTCCTTGCCTTCCCACACCAGCCTGATTCAAAGTACCAGCAAGAGCATCGCGGCCTTTAGCAAATGCTGCTTGGTTCAATTGCTGACTTGCCGCGAAACTTACGCAATCGCTCGCTGCTTTGCAAGCCAAGAGCCGCTGTTTCCCGCGGCCGCTTCAATATCTCTCATACAAACTGAACCCCTTCTTCAACTTCTGCAGCCCCCAATACGCATACACCTCCAGCGGAAAGTCGAACTTATGGCGCTGTACACGCGCGCGCGCGGTGGGCTTGAGCAAGTTGAGCAGCAGCGTGTGTTTCCATGAAAACGCCTTTTCGCCGACTTTGACTTGATGATAGCCGAAGCGAATGTATTGCCGGATGGCCTGCAAGCGACGATGACCTGCTTCGCCGAGCCAGGGCAAATAGGTGATGCGCGGATAGAATTTGCCCCATTCTTCCAGCGATTGGGGCGCTGCGAGTCCCATTTTCAAGCTCACCGGCCAAAGCGGTGAGCCGGGATAGGGTGTGAAAATGTTGGTGTAGCAATCGGCCTTGTCATAGGCGGAATAAATGCGGTGAATGAGATCGAGTGTGAGACCGAGATCCTCCTCGGTTTCGGCAGGCAGGCCGAAAATGAAGCCGAAGCTGGCGCGAATGTCAGCTTCTTTGCAGCGTTGCACCGCTGCGAGCGTTTTCTCGGTGTTGGATTTTTTTTCGATGGATTTCAGCACCTCGTCAGAGCCGGATTCCGCGCCGAAGTGAATGCGCACGAGTCCGGCGCGGCGGTAGAGGCGGGCCTGTTCGGTGGTGAGGCGCGCCCAGGAATCGGCGCGATCTTGAATGTACCATTCGAATTTCAACCCCGAGCGCACGAAGCCCTCGGCGATTTGCAGGCAGCGATCCATCGAAGCGAAGAAAATATCGTCGATAATGCCGACGAGCTGGAGGCGGTATTTGCGCACGAGATAGGTGACTTCATCGACGACTTGTTCCACCGGCAGCACGTCGAGATTGCGGCCGTACACCGAGGCGTTGGAGCAATAGCTGCAATTGTAGGGACAGCCGTGGCTGGAAGAATACATAATCCAGCGCATGCCGTGCAGGGCCTCGTAGCGATCGTAATCCATAAGATCATAGCCGGGAATGCGGCTCGGCAGCTCGGCAACATGCGGGTATTGGCGGGCGGGATTCCACTGAATGCCATTGCGATTTTTCCAAAGAATGCCGGTCACATCCGCAAGTGAAGCGCCCTCGGAAAAGTGCTGCGCCAGCTCCAGCATGGTCATTTCGCCCTGGCGCAAGGCCACCACGTCGACGAATGAAGCCTCGAGCGTTTGCTGCGGCAAAATCGAGGGATGCCAGCCGCCCAGCACGATTGGGATTTGGGGATATTTTTCCTTCACAGCGCGGCCCACTTGCACGGCGCCGTCGATCATGGAACCGGTGATGAACGACATGCCCAGGCAAAGGGCATCGTCCATTTCGCGCAGCACGGCGTTGACGTAATCCGATTCCAGCGCGGCGTCGATGATTTTGACTTCATAGCCGGCAGTGACCAGCGGTCCGGCAATGGCGATGAGCGCCAGCGGCGGGCAGGCTTCATCGCTGCCGTAAGAGGGAAAGAAGAAGACGATTTTTTTCTTGCGGGACATGGAATGCAATCCTTAAAGGCTACGCCGGATTTCAGACAAGCTGATCCCGAAGTGTCGGGATGAAGCCCGGCGGGCAGCGATTCGAAAATAGTTTTTTTCCAGCGGATAGGAAAACCCAACGCATGTGCAAGACTGGATCAGTTGGTTTCTTCAATCCGCTGTGGAAAAAAGTTAGAATTTTATCCTGTGTTTGAAAAGCTAATCGCATAATCTCCGTTTACTCTGTGTTGAAAATCTTTGCTTTTTTTCGTCAGAAAATTTCCAGGCCGGGTTCAGCAGCCGCGGCGCGTCGCAGCCGCTGCGCAAGAGCGGCCGCCATGAGTTTTTCAACGCCATCAACTCTGACTCTGACGGTTGCCGCTTTCGCAGCAGCAAAAACCGGGGCCATGTCCAAATCGCCGAGTTGCGGCTGGCCGGCAATCATCACAAGGCGGATATCGGCGCGCTGCGCTGAAATCATGCTCTCGAAGGGATCTGCCTTTGCTGATCGAAACACCGCCAAATCCGCCGGCAAGCCTTCTGCGATGCGGCCGGCCTGCGGCAGGCGCAGAATTTTTGCGGCATCGCTGGTGATCATACGAAACAGCGTTTTAGCATCGACTTGCTTCGCCTGGTGCGCGATTTTCAATTCCGCCAGCAGATCACGCCCGCCGCTTAAGCGCGAGTCGCTGCCCAGCGCCACACGGCGCGCCGCGGCGAATGCGGCTACGTTTGCGGTTTCTCCAAACAGAAATTGGTTGGAGGAGGGGCACCAAATCAATGCTCCGCCGCTGTCGATCACGCGCGCTTGATCGGCAACCGTGAGTCCCACGCCATGCACGAGAACCGTGTTGGCCTGCAAACATTGCAACGCCTGTAAACGCGTCAACTCCGCTGCGGCCGCTGCGTCAATGCCCTCGGCGAGATGAATGATCCAGGGCCAATCGCGCGGTGTGTTCCGATAATCAGCCGCAACTTTTTCGCGGTCGATCAACAGGGAATGGCTGTAGCGAAAATTCTTGACAACGCGCACCGGAAAGCCATTGTCCAGCGCGCGATGCCGGGGATTGTGATGGCAAACGGTGGTGACGCCGCTGAGTAAATTCTTGAGGCCGCCGATCCAGAGCCGATCGGCGACCGGAAGGGCCATGGGCCCGAGCAAATCCGGATCTGTTTCAAAGCGCGGCTGAAAATCGGCAATCCATTCCGAGGCATTGCGGTATTTCTCGCGCCATTTCAGGCGTTTGAAGCAGTTGAATTCGAGATGATCGTGGGCATTGATCAAGCCGGGCGCGATGAAGCCGTCCTTGAGATCGACAATCAAATCCCCGTTTGGGGGCTTTGCATCGATTTCATCAAAGCGGCCACGCCGGAGGCGAAGCGAGGTCGCGATGATGCCGTTCTCGCTTAGAACATTGGCGTTGATGAAAGAGATCGCGCGTTGCAGTACCCAAGACATAAAAGGCAACCGGCATATGAAATTCTATCAATTCCACAACTTGACTTAAGCAAGCACACTGCTTATACTTGTACAAAACGCACCTAATTTCCCCTTCAATGGAGAAAAACATGCAATCTCCCACAACGACAACCTATGAGAAAGTTTTGGGATTGTTATCCCAGCTTCCGCACGAAGAACAATTAGATATGCTTCGAAAAATGACGCTTAACTTGCAGAAACAAACGCCGCCTAAAACCCCAAAAACGAAAACGCTGGCGGATCTGCGGGGCATCATCAAGAATGTAGATTTCTCTGATGAAGAAATCATGGCGGTGAAATATCAACCCCAAGGTCCCAACGAATTTTGATGATTTACGTCATTGACACACATGCTTTTATTTGGTTCATGAGCGATCATCCCTGACTCGGCAAAGCTGCAAGCGCTTTACTCGATAGCGGCAGCAATCGCTTTGCCGTTCCTGCTATTGTTATGGCAGAAGCGTTGTTTCTCATTATGAGGAAGCGCGCGAGCTTGAGTTTTGATGAATTTTGGCGGTTCATGGATGAGATCAGCAATTTCTCTTTTATAGATTTGACCAAATCAATTATCCGCTTCACAGAAGGCTTGCCATCCGAACTCGAGATGCACGATCGCCAGATCATTGCGACCGCATTGAGCTTAAAGCAGCAAGGCGACGAAGCTGCCATTATCACCAAAGACCGGCTCATTATTCAAACCGCCCTCGTTCCCACCGTTTGGGATTGATCTGATACCCTCCGACTTCAATCTCATGCCTTTTTCAATGCCTTGATCACCAACACCGCCGGAAAGCCGCGCCATTTGTGCTCGACTTCGATTTTCGGCTCACACACGGCCGTCATCTCCAATCCCGCGGCGCGGCAGGCCGCGACATGATCTTCATGCCGATGCGTGAAGTGGCGCACCGCGTATTCCTTGCCGTCTTTGTCACGAAACGTTCGCTGCCAGCCCGCCAGCGCGCCGAACGGATGAAAATCAGAATAAAGAATTTCGCCGCCCGCTTTCAGCACGCGACTGGCCTCGGCAATGAGGCGGCGCAAATTTTCAACATGACCCACCGCCAAACCGCAAACAACGAGATCAAACGATGCAGAGGCCAACGGCAGCCCGCACAAATCTCCTTGCAGCAATTTTTTTTGATGCACTTGCGCGGCCATTAGCATTTCCCGCGACAAATCCAGCCCAATCACATGCGCAGCGCCGCGTTCCTGCAGAAGATTCAGATAACGCCCGCTGCCGCAGGCGAGATCGAGCGCACATTTGTTGCGAACTTCGGGCAACAGTTCCAGCATCGCCGCCTGCTCCATTTCCATCAACAAATTGTGCGGGACCGGCGGATAGGTTGCCGCCCAGCGGGCGTAGGCCGCGGCGGGTTCGAGGATATTGCTGCTGTGTGATAATCCTTCATCAACTCCGTTTGTCATTCTGAAAGAATCTTGTGAAGATGCGGTTCCGATGCCAAACTTCACAAGATTCCTTCGGAATGACACTCTGAGGTATTCCTGCAAATTGTCAAGCATGATTCAAAACCCGGTGGTCTCCGGCCGTTGATAGCCGAAGAATTTGTGAAAGGCGCGCAGCTCGACGGGATTCGAATAAAATTTGGTGTGATAGCGCCAGCCGCCGAGGCCGCGCAGCACGCCGCGTTTGAAGCGGTTCATGTTTTTGTCCGTCACGGTGGGATAATACGCATTCAGCACGCTTTCGAAATCGCGCACGGTGCGGCGGATGCGCGGATTGAGCCACGGCATGTTGGGATCGCGGCGAATCGAAAAACTCCGCCAGTCGCCGCTCACCCATTCGCCCAGCGTGTCGGGAAATTTGAACCCCAACGCCCGCGCCTCTTCATAAAGCGTGCCTTCGAGCGGCACCGGCGTGTAGATATACAAAATGATTTCGGTCGCCGCATTGACTTGCTTGAGCCGGCGAATGAATGCGATGGTGTTCTCGATATCCGCCAGCGGCTCGGGCGGATTGCCCATCACAAACGAAAACTCCGGCACGATGCCGTAGGATTTCATGCGCCTGGCCAGCTCAATGGTTTGCTCGACTTTGAATTGGCCGCCCTTGTTCATGCGCTGGAGCAGCTCATCCGAGCCGGTTTCCGCGCCGCTGAACACCATTTTCAAGCCGCTGGCTTTCATCTTTTGCCAGGTGGTATCGGAGTAGCGCATCAATTCGTCGACGCGGCCCAGCGCCCACCAGTTTATCTTCAACGGCGTGATGCGTTCGCTGAATTCTGCCGCGCGCGGCTCGGAGATGAAGAAATCCATGTCGTGGAACTGCATGGCATCGACGCCGAACTGCTCGTGTTGATATTGCACAACGCCCGCCAACCTGGCCGCAGATTGTGAGAGCCAGCGTTGCTTGACCATCTCGACAATCGCGCAGAAGTTGCAGGCGAACGGGCAGCCAAACGAGGAATTGTGGGTACCGACGCGCTTGCCCATGTAGCTGGCGTAGAGATAGCGGTCCATTTCGACTTTGTGATAAGGCCAGTCCGGCAGCTTGTCGAGGGGGATGAGCGGACGATGCGGATTGTGTTTGATGCCGCCGTTTTCCTTGTAACTCAACCCGGGAATCGCGGCGAGTGCGCCGCCGTTGTTGAGCACGCGCAGCAATTCCAGCAGCGTCTGCTCGCCCTGGCTGTGAATGCAAAAGTCGATATAATCTTCGCGCAGGCACGTGTCCGTGTGTTGCGAGGGAAAATAGCCGCCCCAAATGATGGGCAGGTGCGGCAGGGCGCGCTTGATCTGTTGCGTCTGCGGCACGGCGTGATTCAACTGCGGCCCGGGCATGACGGTAACGCCGATGGCATTGGCATTCTTGTCTTTCGCGATTTGAATGATGCGGCTGACGGGGTCGTCCAGCAAATTGCCGTCGACGATTTCATAGTCAAATTCGCCTTCCAGCGGCGCGGCGACGGCGAGCAGCGACATGGGCAAATGCGGCTTTTTCGAGGGCGTGCTGGGAGGGTTGTAGAGGATGATCATAGTCTAACATCTATCCAGATAAGAAGGAAATCGCCCGGGCGCTTGGCTTCGGAGCGAACACAAGTCGAACAAAACATATTCTTGTTCATGGCGAAGCGCGCGGGCGCCGGTGTTTTGTGCATGTGACCTTGTCGTAGACGATTCACGGCAGCTCGAATTCCGCCACCACCGGCGCGTGATCGGACTCGGGGAAGTCCACGTCGGTGCGGAACGCGCCGGATTCATCCGGCAGGATCTCGTTGTGGATTTCAGTGCCGCGGTAAAACGCCAGCAGCGGCCGCGAGACAAGAATATGATCCAACATCATGCCCTCGCCCAGATGCAAAAAACTGTAACGCGAAGTCTCCGCCACAGAAAGCTCGCACGGCGCGAGCACGCGCTGCAGCAATTCGGGATTGCCGGTGTCCTCCACCTGGCCGCGAATGGCATGAATCGGCACATCGTCGAGATCGGCATTGAAATCGCCGGCAACGGCAATCAACGCCTCTTCGCCCGACGTAAACGCGGCGTCGAAAATTTGATCGATCAGCATGCGCGTTTCCAGCGCCTGGCCGACGCGCTTCATCGACGAAATGAAATAACCTTCCGCCCAACCCGCCACTGAACGCCATTTATCCTGATTGATTTGCTGCCCGGGAACACTGCTCGGCAACTTGGATTTCAAATGCAGATTGATCACGTGCAGCCTGCGGCTGCCGCCGAGATCGAGCGTGACGTACAGAATCGGCCGTTCCCAGGTTACCTCTTTCGCTTCCGGTTCCGCGGGAATCGCCGTCATTTTGCGGTAGCGCGGTTCGAGCGCATAAACATGGCGAATCTGTTGTTTGGCGACAACCGGGAAACGGCTGGCGACGACCAGGTTGCGCTCGTCATAGGCTTCATTGTTGGTCGTAAGCGTGTGCGCCACATGATAACCCGCGTAGGGCGTGTTTTGCAGCATTTGCTGCAACGCCAGCACTTGCCGCGGCTGGCCCGTTTGTTCCTGGCCATTGACTTCTTGAAAGCAGAGAACGTCGGCGCGCAGGCGCAGCAATTGCGGACGCATCACGGCGATGCGGTCCGCCAAGGCGGGCGATTGTCCCGGCTTGTCATCGAGGTTCTCCAGATTGAACGTGGCGATACGTAACGTTGTCGGCATTTGCAAATCCCCTGGTTTTTATTTCACGGCCAGACTTTCGCCTTCATCAGGCAAAAGTTGAAGATCTTTTCTGCAACGTTACTGCGCCGGCGCTTCAAGAAAGCGGCGCTGCCGGCCGCAGCCATTCCACCAAGCGCTTTTCAATCGGGAATTTATAGAAATCCTTTTCGCAGCGCCATTGCGCCAGCCGCTTAATTGGCCATTTCAACAAGCTGCCGTTCTCCGACCAGGCGAAGCGCTGATAAAACTTAAAGCGCTGCACCCGCTCCCATTTCTCTTGAGGAACCCACGGGCCGTACGATTCGACGTAATCGAACTCCGCCCACTGTTGAAGTGTTTGCGGCATGGGATAGCCGCTAGCGCGCACCAAGTCGGCTATCGGCGAGCCGGGATAAGGTTGATAGAAAAAGATCACGGTTTCAAATTTCGGGCTCATCGCGCGCAAACGCTTGACCGCCTGCAAACTCGCCTCGACGCTTTCCGGAGATTCCTGCGGAAATCCCACGATGAACGGAAATATCGCGCCCAAGTCGAAACGCTTGCAGCGTTCCGCTGTCTCAAAAACCTGTTCGATTGTAATATCTTTCTTCAACCAATTCAATGTTTGCTGATCGCCGGATTCCACGCCGATCATCACGCGGCGCAAGCCGGAGCGCTTGCACAGGGCAAAGAGATCATCGGACATGCGCACGGCCTGATCTGCGCGCAGCGTGCCGGCCCAGCTAAATTTCAGATTGCGCCGCAAAAACTCCTCGGCAATGGCCGCGACGCGATCGGCATACGTGAAAAACGTTTCATCTTGAAAATTGAGATCATCAAAAGGGAAACGACGCCAGAGATGTTCGAGTTCTGCTCCCATGCGTTCCGGCACGATCGCGTTCCACTTGCGCTTGAAGACGTAAGGATCGGCGCAAAAGGCGCAGCGGAAATAACAGCCAATCGAGGAAATGTAATCGAGTTGACGGTGATCTTTGCGGGCATAATATTCTTCCACCGGAATCAACTCATAACGCGCCGGTGGAAAATCATTCATATCACGCAACGGCCGCGCGGCATTTTGATGAATGATTTTGCCCTCACGAAAAGCTATGCCGGCAACTGACCGCAAGTTTTCGTTTGCGGCAAATTTTTCAACTAACTCGCGAAACGTTTCCTCGCCCTGGCCCTGCACGGTGATGTCGATGGACGTTTCTGACAAACAATCCGCCGGAAACAGCGAAGGATGCCAGCCGCCCCAGATGACGGGCAAATCCGGGCGCAACGCCTTGACGGCGCGCGAAACCTGCAGCGCATCGCGAATCGGCGCGCCGGTGAGCACGGACACGCCCAGGCAAAGCGCATCCTGCACATGCGGTTGCAAAGCCCGCAGTGGATCGTGCTCCAAGCGGCCGTCAACGATGATCACCTCGTAGCGCTCAGGGTCGAGATTCGAAGCAATCGCCAGCAAACCCAGCGGCATGGTGAAGAACACCGACTTGGGATTGTAGAGCAGAACTTTAAGTTTCCCGGTGGCTGTCATTATAATTAAAGCCTGGTTTGGCGCTGCTCGCGCTTGGGCACAGATTTGTCCGGCGGCGCGACGCGGAAGAAATGTGCCAGGTCCGCGGGCAAAAGGTGATGCGGCGATTTTTCGAAAATGATGTCCGATCGTTCCAACGCGCGCGCGACGAGCGCCGAGCAAATGATTTGACGCTCGAAGGTGAAATTAATTCTGCTTCCCAGCAAAAGATTGATTGAAATGCTGGCAAGCGTCAGATAACCGTAACTGTGCCGCAGGCAGGATTCGGCAAATTTTACAATCTGCTGGCGGTCACGCTCATCGGCATAGGCATCGATATTCACAAGATGATATTCAATACTCTTGTATTTGTCGAGATGGCTGCGGCGCACGCCCTTGCCCACCGCTTCGATCAAACCGCCGTCGGGCGTGGAAATCAAGGCGGCGTGCGACCAGCGATTGTGCGTGCGATTTTTGCCGCGATAGCGCAAAGACTGGCCGAAGCGAATCAGGCCGTGCACCCAGCTTTTTTCATGCGATAAAATGAAGTCGCCGGGCTTGAAGGAATCCGGAGGCGCGGATTCACCGGGCCCGTAGCGTTTATAAGTGGAATACCGCTCGCCGGGTTTTTCCAGCTTCTTCATAGGCGGCGAAATTGAAAAACGAGGTGATCACCGAAATTTCTGAACGGCCACCGCTCTGCAATTTTTGTTTCAACGGCAATCAGCTTTTGCAGCACACGCGTGCGCGCAGGCCATTTGCTCAAATAGGGCGGGGGCACGAACAAGCCGAGGCTAAATTGCTTTTCAAGAATGAACTGCGGTTCAAAACTAGAGATGATTTGCGCCGGAGAAAAATAAAACGTTCGAATCGCCTGCTGCGCCAGATTGACAAGCGTGCCGGCGTCACTATTTCTGCGCCGAAAGGCCTTGCGCACGTGCCCGTGCAAAAGATGATAGCCGATCTCCCACGGACAAATGGGCGGCATATAAACCAACAAGACACGCGCGCCGCATTTCAAAACACGCGCTGCATGTTGCGCAAATTTGTCAAGCTGCGCGACGCAGTTCAGCGCGCCGAAATTCGAAAACAAGCCGTCAAAAGAGGCAACCGGCGCAGTTCTTCCAAGCTCTTCTGCGCTCGCCTGCACAAAGTTGAGGCGGTGGGCGCAATCGGCAGCCGCCGCTTTTTCCCGAGCAATGCGCAGCATTTCACGGGAAGGCTCGAGGCCAAGAACTTCGAAGCCATGCTGCGCGAGAAACACGGCGTCTGTGCCGGTGCCGCTGCCGATTTCAATCAGGCGACGGCGTCTTGCAAACGCGGCAAGCGCGGCCTGATGCACCCGGCGCCGCATCCATTGCAGAATTGGATTTTCAGCTTCAAGAATATCGTAGGAAAACGCAATGTCATCAAACGCGGAATGCATATTCGGACAACAAGATTTCTACTTTACGGCTCAGAGGATTGGAGTCTTATCAACAAGACCCTCAAAATGTTCACGGCTGCTTAACGTATTCCAGCATTTTGAATGCCGGTATAAGTCGATTTAAAGAAGCAAAACTTTGGAAGAATAAAAAGCGGGATTGATAGATATTTTCAGCGACTTTGATCCCATCTATCATCAATCCCGCTTTCGGGCTTACTTCCACGATGCCATATACGCTGTCAATGCCTCCAACTCCGCTTTCGAAAGCTTCTCGCCGAACTTGGGCATGGTGGAATCCTTCACGAACTTTTGCGGATCGACAAAGTGATCGTAGAGCCATTTGGCATCGCGTTTGGCGCCCACGCCTGCCAGTGGCATACCGTTCTCGTCGCCTTTGCCTTGAATCAGATGGCAATTGCGGCACGATTCTTTGACCATGACGAAGCCGGCGGTGACAAAATTTTCCGGCGCGGCATCCGCTTCTTTGCGGCTGGCCAAATAGGCCGTGAGCGCATCCGCTTCTTTTTCCAGAAGCTTTTTCTGCGCGCGCGGGGACTTGGCTTCGCCCAGAACCAGAGCGAGGTTCAGATCCGTGGCGTGTTTGGCGTGACCGGCGGCGTCGAAGTTCTTCTTGATGGCGGTGAATTCCTTCGCGCCCTGGTTGTGACAATCGCCGCATTTTTTCAGATTGTAAATGCTGCGCCCGGCGAGCGCTTCAAACGAAACTTCTTTCGCTTTCTCCTGCGCGAACAACGTTGCCGCCGTCAGGAATAACAAGGGAATGACAACGCTTAATTTTCTCCGAATCATCTTTGCTCCTCCAATTTTTGGATTGTTCGTTTAGTTCGCGATTTCGGAACAAAATTTCCACACAAGCCCGACTGTTAATTGTTGAGCGCGCCGGCATTGATCCAGGCAGCAATTGAATCCGTTTCTGCCTGACTCAAAGTGCCGCCGGGAGGCATGCGCGTGCCGAGAGTGTTGCCAATGACTTTCAGATACAAGGCACTGTTATTGGCATTTCCAGGCGCTACGCGCAGCAGGCCATACGCCGAATTTTGATTAACGAGCGCCGCAAACGAACTCCCAGCAGCCAGCGACATAGGCGCCCCACCGCCTGCAACATGGCAGCCGGCAAGAGCACACTTGGGCGTGAAAATATTCGCTTGAATGCTGGACAGCGTCGCTTGCAAACC
The DNA here is from genome assembly GCA_964457925.1 of uncultured Cytophagia bacterium. GTDB lineage: Bacteria > Zhuqueibacterota > Zhuqueibacteria > Zhuqueibacterales > Zhuqueibacteraceae > Coneutiohabitans. The sequence goes on along the minus strand of CAYWGH010000005.1, from coordinate 214,354 downwards.
GGCGGGCGGCAGCGGGGCTGTTGCGGCATCATGCTCACAAGCCACAAACAAACCCGCCGCACTCAACAGCAAAAAACTTTCCATCAAGGTTCTGCGCAAACCCCTTGATCTCATAGTCAATCTCCTTGAATAAAAACGCATGAATTGAGTTGATGAGTTTATCACCCCCTCCGCCGCTTGGCGCGTCAAAATCCAAACGGGTAATTCAAAATACGGTAAATGCTGAATCCGAGACGGAAATCGCCGTCGAGAATATCGAAATTGCCGCCGCTCATGTATTGATTCGTGGTGTTGCCGCCGGAATTCGACACCAGAATGTGAAACACGTGGCCGCCGGATTTGATTTCCACGCCAGCAGCAAAGGTGTCACTAAAAGTCTGTTTGCCGTCTTTAAGATATGTTCCGCCCACGGTCAACGCGGTAGCGTCGCCAGAGACGATGGGCACGATCTCGGCGAACAGGCCGTACTTTTCATTAAAGGAATACTTTGCGCCCACGCCCATGGTCACCAGCGGATCTTCGCCGGAAACATTAACATTGCCGTTGAGCAGAACGCCGGGCACAAAAGCGGCCGAGAGTTTGCGGCCAAATTGCCGCGTCACCGGAAGCTGCGCAAAAAGAGCAAAACGATCGCCCGCCGTGCGCTTGAGGTTTTGTGCGGGGTTATCGGGATCGGCAATTCCCTTCAAGGTGGCCCAATCCACACCCGCATAAAGCGCGGCAGAAAACGGCGTGCTGCCGTCCGATTTCTGACGGAACAATCGCCACTTGGCGCCAACTTCAAAGGTCGCGTTGATTTTGGAACGCGCGCCGGAAATCAAAAATTTATCTGAAAAAGGAAAGGCAAGCTGCGTCATCATCGACGCGCCGCCATCGAGGCCGAAAAGCTGATCAAAACCGACATTGGTCGGCGAATTGAAGCGATGCGCGATGCGATACATGAACGCGCCTTTTTCGAACGTCTCTGCCGTTTGCAGATTGGCCAACGTCAAACCCGGAAACGCCTGCACATATTCGCGCACGGGCATGTCGACTTTCACATCTTGCGCCAGCGAGTTGATCCAGCGCTCGACCAGCCCGATCTCCTGCGCGCTCAGCGGCTGGCCGCCTTTGGGCATGCGTTCGCCCTTGATGCTCGCAGAACCGCGAATCTTGCCCATCAAGTAACTGTTGTTGGCGTCGCCCGGTTTCACGCGCATATAACGGGGCAAATCCTCGCTTTTCACGTTGATGAGATTGGCCTTGAAAAATTCTTCCGTGAGATCCAGGCCTTGCGGCGCTGTGGTGCCGGCGTGGCAGCCGGCGAATGCGCATTTTGCGTCGAAGAGATCCAAGACTTGATCTTCCAACTCGTCCGGCCGGTTGGGGTAGGCGAATTTTAGTTTTTTCGTTTTCTTTTTATCGGTGTTATCGGCGGTTTTTGTTACACCGGCAAAGGCGAGATGAACACCGAATACAAGAATCAAAAGACTCCATGTGAATTTAAAACAACGTTGACGAGATGGCATTTTCTGCCTCCTTCCATTGAGGTTGAATTCCATTTCAAACGGCTTCCAGTACCAAAAGCTGAGCGTTCGTGATTTTTGCTATTGCTTAACTCTACGCAGGCGTAATCACCTCTTGCCCGTGCATGACGCGAAGGCTTTTGCGCATGCTGGTATTCCACAAGCCGCACACGTTGATCTGCCCGGATAGCTTTAACTCGACTGTGTCACATTCCAAAAATCACCGCGGTGGCGCGGAGATCGCAGGGTAAGATTGATTAAAATTCCCAGCGAACTCTTCCTCTCAGCGGTGAATCTGACATAGTCAAGTTAAAACGGCGCGCATCAAACCGTTAATGCCAGGACTTGCACCAACTCGAAATTCCCGACAGGTTTGTGTACGCCGCTTCGCTTATTGCACAACAATCGTTCCAGATTTTTGATGCACGGTGCAATAGTACGGATATTGCTTCGCTTGCGTCAAGCGCACCGAATACGTTTCATTGGCCTTCAGCGGCGGCGACGGCGTAAAATCTGTGTTGGGATCCGTGGGCGTGCCGCTGGTGACATCGTGAATGGCGTTGTCTTTGTTGGTCCAGACCACGGTGGTGCCGGCCGGCACGGTAAGCGTAGAGGGATCAAATCCACTCGCTTGAATCCAAATTTCATTATTGCCGCGCGCCGGTTGCAAGGGGTTTTCCAAGCCGCAACCGAGCAACAACGCCAGCGCAGCGCCAGCAAGAATCAGCGCGGCGCCACTTTTAGGATGCCGCATAGTTTTCCTCGACTTCTACCGTAACCTCCGTTAATTTTGCCAGCCAGGGGCGCAGGCGCGCTTCCAATTTCGCTTTGAGACGGCCGCGATGATTGTTGGTAAAGAGCTTGATTTGGCCGGCATTTGCCGTCACGCTATCTGCCTGCAAATGCTGGGTCAAGCGCCGAATGCGACGACGATAAAAATAAAAAATCGTTTTTTCAAGCAGGTTAAATGGCTTGAGCGCCAGCACAGTTTCGACGATTTTGCGGCGGCTTTTACTGTCGCTTTCATCACCGGCGAGCAGCTTTCCTTGCGCGATCCGCCGTTTCACGCTGATTTGCGGCAAATGGTCGCGAGTCCACGAATTTTCCGCCCAGAATTGGCGAAAGTATTCGGCCCCGCTCAACGGCAACAAGAACGCGATTTGATGCGCGACGAAGAAATCGCGCTCGCTCCACACCAGTTGTTCCGTGCCGATCAAACAATTCAAACAAACCAAGCGGCGCTTGCCCAGCAATTTCGTCAAGAGTACGAGTCCAAGATACGCCGTCCAGAGCCGGCGACTGTCAACGATCAGGCAAAGATCAAGATCGTCGCCTTCTTTGCCATTTTCGAATGCCAACGCGCCGGATAACGCGAGGCCTCGTACAAAGGGGAAATTTTTTATCCGCGCCAGTATCCGTTGATTTTGTTCGATAATTCGACGGCTGCTGCTGCTCCGCTGACGGCGACTCTCCGGCAAACGGCGGCGATCGCTTAAAAAGAAATAGTCTTCAGACGACGTGACAATTCCCCGCTGTTGCAATCGTTGCAACGCAGCGCTCACCTCGGCGCCGGAAGCGCGCGCGCCAAGCAAGCCGTCGTGTATCTCAGAAAACCGCAGGGGATAATCAAATAAATCCGCGTACGCGATTGTGCGCAGCACGGCTTCCTCGACCGGGGCTTGCGGAGATGGAATTGCCTTGGCCGAGGCGGCGCCGTTCGGCTGGTTTTTCACGACGCCGTTCGGCGAAAGATCAAAGACGGTGATCATTTTAGACGCGTGCAAACGTTCATACAACGCCAGCAGCTTTTGTGCGGTGTTTCGCCATGAAAAATGCTGCGCGCGGCGCCGGCCATAAACCGTCAACTCGCTGCGCAAAGCCTGGTTGCTGAGCAATTCTTCCATCTTGCCGGCCCAGGCCTCCGGTTCATTTTCACAAAGCATAGCGGAATGCCCGACCATTTCACGCATCGCGGAGTTGTTCGCCGCCAACGTCACCACACCGCCGGCCATGGCCTCCAACGCTGGAAAACCGAAGCCTTCATACAACGACGGCAACACCACCAAATCCGCGGTTTGATACAACGCGGGCAAATCGGCTTCGTCAACATAGCCCAAACATTTGACGTGGTTTTGCAAAGAGCACGCTGCAATGGCATGCGCAACTTCGGCGCTGCCGTTGCCGGGTTGGCCGGCCAGCACTAACACGAAATCCTTCTGGCCGCGCTCACGCAAGCGGCGAAAGGCATGAATCAGCATGGCGAGATTCTTGCGTTTTTCCGCAGTGCCCACGAAGAGGATATAACGGGAATCCTGCGCGTATTTGCGGCGCACGTCTTTTTTTTCTTCACAAGAAACCGGCGTGAAAAATTCTTCATTCACTCCCGAAGCAATGGCTTGCACTTCGCCTTGCTGCTGCGGCAGCTTGCCGAAGCTAACGAGACGGTGAAAATCCCTTGCCGTTACTTCGGAGACCGCCAAAATACCGTGCGCGGTCCGCGCGGCATGAAAAAAGGTTTGTTGAAAATAATATCGTTTACCCGCCGGATAAAATTGCGGATGCAAAAAGACACCGAGATCGTGAAACGTCGCAACGAAGCGCACGCCGGCGGCGCGGCGCGGCAGCGTGTAATGCGTGCCGTGCCAAATATCGAGGCGGAGCCGTTGTGCTTGTTCTCCCGCGCGCAAATGTTGCCACGCCAGCCGCATGGGGCGGGAATAGTTGGGAAGCTCCACCCTTCGCATGTTCGGCGGCAAGTTCTCGAAATGGCGGGAATCCTGCGCCTTTAAAAAAATAAAATACTCGTTGTTCCGGTCGAGGCCGGCCAGGCCTCGAATCATGCCGTGAACGTAGCGTCCAGCTCCGGCCAAAGAGGGCGGCAAACAAGTGGCGTCAATTCCTATGCGCAAGGTGATCTCGTTTTTTAGTCGCGGTGAAAAACAACTCCACAAAAGTGGAATAACAAATTTTAAGACTCGGCTTGCGTCGTTGCGAACTGCACGTCCGAGGTTTGGTGTTCGGCTCTGTTCACGGCCAGCGCAAGCGCCTTTTCTTCTGTGACGATACGCACACGCAACAGCAACAGATTTAAGAGCGAGGCCGTCAGCAGTGTCCACCATGCTTGAAACAAAAATGGCAGCAAGAAGATTTCTGCAATTACTACACCATAATTCGGATGCTTGAACCAACGATACGGTCCACGGCGAATCAGACCCGCGCCCGGAATCACCAAAATTTTCGTGTTCCAAAATTTGCCGAGCGAGAGCAGACACCAATATCGCGCCAATTGCGCTGTTACCAGCAAGGCTAAAATCACCGGCCATTGCGGATGCAACTGCGGGCCGCGCGCCAATCCTTCTATCCCCAAACTTATGAAAAATCCAGTGTGTAGCGCGACGATGAAACGATAATGCGAGGCCCCAAATTCCACGGCGCCCCGGGCGCGCAACCAGCGTTCGTTGCGCCGCGCCCACCATAGTTCTGCCAGACGCTGCAGCGCTAAAAAGAGCAGTGTGATTTGCAACATTTGCTGCGGCAGAGTCATTGGCATTGCCCCAAGATCATCTCCGTGGAAAAGCCGGGGCCGAGCGTGGTGGAGAGCACTCGACTTTCGGATTTGTAATCAGAAGATGTAAGATACTCGCGCAGCACAAACAGCACAGTTGCACTCGACATGTTGCCATATTCGCGCAAAATCTGCCACATGTATGAAGTTTTGTGCGGCGGAAGATCCAATGCTTGCACATAGGCCGCGATCACCTTTGCGCCGCCCGGATGAGATAGAAACTCCGAAATGTCGGCAAGCGTCAACTCACATGCTGCGAGAAACTGTAATATCGAAGGTTTGGCGGAGTCACGCACGATCGTGGGGATATCTTTCGAAAACAAAACCTTCAAACCATCGTCATTCACCTCCCAGCCCATCACCTCTAAAGTATCACGCCAGGTTATGGCATGAGAAGCGTTAATACGGATAGCGCGATTGCCGGCGGGTTTACAATCATCGCCGGCCACCAGCGCCGCAGCCGCGCCATCGCCGAACAGCGAGGTCGCAACAAAATTGCTTTTGGAAAAATCATTACGGATGAATGTCAAGCTGCACAATTCCAGGGCGATAACCACGGCACGTTTGCGCGGATAAGCTTTCAGCCAATCCGCCGCGCGTGCCAACCCTGCCACGCCACCGGCGCAACCAAGCCCCCAAAGCGGCGAACGCCTGACTGACGGGCGCAAGCGCAACGCGTTGACCAAATGGGCATCGATGCTGGGCGTTGCCAGGCCGGTCGTTGAAATAAAAAACAAGTGATCGATATCTTGCGGTGTGATTTGAGCCTGCTGGCAAAGATTGCGCACAGCCTCGCTTGCCAACTGGATGGCGTGCCGGGTGTACAACGCATTTTTTTCACTCAGGGAATGCGGCTTGCCATACCACTCAACGGGCATGCAAAAATGACGTTTGTCGATTCCGGTGTTGGCGAAAATGGGAAGAAGGCGTTCGACGTTTATGGCGGAGCCGCCGAACAATTTTTGCACAAAATCGCTGATAACATCCTGGCGGTAAACATTTTCTGGTACAATGGTCTCGATACCTGTAATCAAGGGCATCTCGCCGTTGCTCCCGTTGCTGTTGAGATCAATCGCGCATGGCGCGGAAGGCGTTCGTGCGGCAAAAAAGTGGGGCGAATATCTCCACAAAGCCAACAAAATGCAAGCTCTTTTTAACAAACAAAAAGCCCCCGAAGAATTTCGAGGGCTTTTGCAAATCGGGGTCTTGTCGCCGCAATCGGCTCAACCGAGGTATTTGCGCAGCGGCTCCAAACGCGAACGATGCCGCAAGCGCCGCAATGCTTTCTCTTTGATCTGGCGAACTCGCTCACGCGTGAGCTTGAAATGTTCGCCAATCTCTTCGAGAGTCAACGGACGATCACCATCGAGACCGAAGTACAGACGAATAATTTCTGCCTCGCGCGGCTTGAGCGTGGAGAGCACTTTGTCAATTTCGACTTCGAGCGACTCCTTCATCAGGGTATCATCCGGAGGCGCATAGCGATCGCTCTCAATGACATCAAGCAGGCTGTTGCCTTCTTCTTCTTTGAAAGGTTCGTCAAGCGAGAGATGACGCGCCGAAGTTTTCATCACGTCAGCAACTTCATAAGCGGAAATTTCCATCTTGTCGGCGATTTCTTCCATGCTCGGTTCGCGGCCGAAGCGCTTTTCCAGCTCTTCGAGCGCGCGGCCGACTTTGTTGATGGCTCCGACGCGGTTGAGCGGCAGACGCACAACGCGGCTCTGCTCTGCCAATGCCTGCAAAATCGACTGGCGAATCCACCAAACCGCATATGAAATGAACTTAAAGCCGCGCGTTTCGTCGAAGCGTTGCGCCGCTTTGATCAATCCCAAATTGCCTTCGCTGATCAAATCTTGCAACGGCAGCCCCTGCCCCTGATACTCTTTCGCAACGCTGATGACGAAGCGGAGATTGGCTTTAACCAATTTATCCAATGCCTTGCCGTTGCTCTTGCGAATTAAGCGAGCTAATTCAACTTCTTCTGCCGGCGCCAGCGGCGAGTATCCGCCGATTTCTTCTAGATATTTTTCAATCGACTGTTTTGTCCGGCTTTCAGTGACTTTGCGTTTCTTTGACATGTCAACTTCCAATCAATCAAGATGCTCGTGTTCTCTAGTCAATATCTTAACTACGCGATAAGGTATAGTTTAGACGAAAATCCCACGAGAAAGTTTTGCGTCTGATATCATTAAAATTACACAACAACCTCCATTAGGCTGCCGTGCTACAAGTACAAGCTTCGAAATAGCTATGCAGAATTAGTGCCGAACGCTACTTCACTCGCAAACGATTTGCCCGTCGAATGGCATTTTCACGGCGCAGGCGCCTGCGCTGGCTCGGCTTCAAATAGTAAGTCGACTTTCTAAAGTCGCGCAAGATGCCCGCGCGATCGCATTTGCGTTTGAAACGAACGATGGCGCGATCAAGCGATTCCTGCGATCCGACGATGACTCTGACCATATTGTCACCCCTTTCTGTTCTCTTGTGTCCTAAAAGTCAGGCAAAATCAAAAAACTTAATCATTTTAATTGCCTGACTACTCCTAAACTGCTTGGCAAGAGAAAAGTTCCCACCCTTGTCCAAAAGAGTAAAGGCTAAAATTTATAAAATTATGCAATTATATTACACTTTTATCAAATCGAGAACTGCTCGAGCTTGATCAGCAGAATCTGATGACATAGACGTCACGGCTGAAAGAGCGGTTCTAAAAAAACTTACGAAGTTAACTTAAAATAACTATCATTTAACTCGCCCCACGTAACTTTAAGAAACTTCAAAAGAATAGCCCCTTCTTTTGAATTTTTTTTAAGCGCGGAATATACAGCAATAAACTCTCTTTGTCAAGCTAGTGACAATTATTTATTAATTTCCGGGAGTATGTTCTTAGACCGGCAAAAAAACGAGAAAATTGCTGCCGCGCCCCAACTCGCTTTCCACTTTGATCGTTCCACCATGCTCTTCGACGATCTGCAAGGCCAGCGCCAGGCCAATGCCGCTGCCCTTCTCCTTTGTCGAAAAATAAAAGTCGAAAATCTTGGTCAAATTCTCTTTTGCGATGCCTTTGCCGGTGTCGCGGAACGAAGCAACCGCGAACATGCGCTTATTATCTTCGATGGAACGGCGCGTCACCACGTCGAGGCCGATCGTGAGGCGGCCGCCGCTGGGCATGGCCTGAACGGCATTGATAAAAATATTCAAAAACACCTGGTGAATTTTGTCAGGATCGACATTCACGCTCACGTCCGGCGCGCGATAATCGCGCTCGATACGAATGCCCTTTTGCAAGGCCTCGGGCGCTTCCAATTTGATCAATTCGTCCAACAAATCGCCCAGGCGTTGCGACGACTTTTTGAGCTGCGGCGGCCGCGCGATCAACAAAAAGTTGCTCACCAAATTATCAACGCGGCGAATTTCGGAGGACAGGATTTGATGATAATGCTCGAGTTTTTGCGGATCAAGATCCTCCTTCGAAAACTCGCGGCGCATCAACTGCAAATTGATCACCATCGAATTCAGCGGATTGCGAATTTCATGCGACAGCACCGAGGACAGCTTGTTCAATGTCTCCAGGCGCTCGGCGCGCTTCAGGCGATCTTGAAAACGGCGCAAACGGCGCGTCATCGCATTAAAATGCAATGCCAGCGTACTGATCTCATCGCGGCCCAGACGTCGAATCTGATGCTTCAATCCGCCCTTGGAAATCTCGGCAATACCGCCGATCAGTTCGTTGACCGGCTTGACAATTTGCCTGGTGTAAACGGCGGCGATCAGAGCCGCCACCAAAACGCTGCCAATCATGAGCAGCAAAATCTGCAACTCCATCACGCGCGAGGGCGCGAAAGCTTCGCGCACCGGCTGTTGAATCACGGTCACCCATTGCTGCTCGACAATCGGCGCGTACGCCGCGATCATTTCCACGCCGCTGCGATTGACATACGTCTTGTTGCCGCTGCGCCCGGCGAGGGCTTCAGCGATGATGCCGCTTTCCTCAAAGCGCCGGCTTTCCAGAACCTCGCGCCGATCGGTGTGCGCGATAAATTGCCCATCCGCGCGAAAAATGAACGCTTCACTTTTTTTACCAACGAGGTTGCTGTCGACCAGAGCCCAGATTTCTTTCAAATCGACTTCGGCGAGCAGGTAGGCATTCACTTCATCGAAAACGATGACCGGCTCGGCAATGTCCATAAGCGGCAATTTTTCGCTGGAAATATAAACCGGAGAGGTATAGCTTTTGGCGCTTTTCATCGTCGCTAAAAAGTGCTCGCTGGTGGTGTGATTGTTGGATGCGCCAAATGCCGTCGAACGGCTCACGCGGCCGAGTGTGTCAAGCAGGGAAATTTTTTTGAAGATGGGGAATTCGCGCACGATCTTGTTGATGACGAGCTCCTGGCCCAGGCGATCGTTGGTATAAAAGGCCGAGCTTTGCGCATTGATGCGCAGGATGTCGCGCGCGCGCCCCACCGTTGTGCTGATCAACGAGGACGATCGCCGCGCCAATTGCAGATTGCGGTCTAAAATGGTTTCGCGAATGGCCTTCTGCGCCGTGTGAATCAAAATCTGGCCGGTGATCAACAATGGAATTGTCACCAGAAAAATATGCGAGATGAGCAGGCGCGTAAACAGCCGATGTCGCAAGGGAATTGACGGAACCTGCATGTCAACGTCCAAACTGAAATTTGCACCCAAGACCGCCGGCGCGCTGCAGCAAAACCGCCATCAGCGCAGGCGCCACTCATAAAACGGTTTGGGCTTGCCGTCGGTATCGAGATAATCCGCGTAACGCGAGGCATTGATAATATGCCACACCAGCCAGGGATGAAACAGAAACGTGGCCGGCTGATCCTCCGCCAGAATCAGTTGCAGCCGCATCACTGCCGTGCGCATATCTTCGCGTTTGCTGAAATTGCGCATCACGGTGACGGTATGTTTGAATTGCTCGCTTCGGTAAGCCAGAAAACCGGCGCCCGAGCCGTCGCCAAAGAAATCAAGCATGCTCGTCGCAGAATCGGCGAACCGGTGCTGCAAGAGCACAGCGTCAAAGCGCCCGCTGCTGAGTGAGTCGTTTAGCGCAGCGGCGCTCAACGGCTCGGGAATGACATCGATTCCAATTTGATTCCAGTCGATCTTGATTTGGCGCGCGAGTTGTTCTTTGAGCTTGACGCCTTCTTGAAAAAACAGGCGAAACTGCAACGGCCGATTGTTTTTGATGCGAATGTGTTCTTTGTTCATCTTGCCCCAGCCTGCGGATTCAAGCAAGGCGATGGCAAGGCGTGGATCATACTTCATCTCTTTCACCCCCGAAGCAAAAAAATAACTCTCTTCTTCAAACGGCCCGCGGCTGAGATCGGCCTCGTTGAATAAATTTTGCCGCAAAAAGTTTTTGCGATCGATGGCATGGCCGAGCGCACGGCGCACAGCAGGCTCGCGCAATAGCGGATGGGAAAAATTATAACACACCAGGTCAACGGTGTTGCTGTCCGGCTTCAGCGGCACAATTTGGTAGCTCGGATCGGCATTTTGAATCTCTTCCGCCGATGATTTACTCGAGAGGATCGCATAATCGATTTTGCCCAACAGAATCTCGGAGATCAGGCTGCGTTCGCTGGTAAAAAAACGATACTCCACGCCGAGGGGGCGGCGAACCGGCGGAAATGAGGGCGCAGGTGTACCGGTCGCAGAGGGCTTAAAGGCAAGGGATAACGAATAACCGTTCGATTGCACCACGGCAAAAGGCTTGGTGTCGCCTTCAGCCTTGACAAGATAAACGCTGTTGCGCATTTTGAGCGTGAGTTGGCGAATATCCTGCTCGCCGGTGAGCAAACCGACGACAACGCTGGGCTGCGACAACATAGTCTGTTGTGCTGTTAGCGGCGGCGCCCCCGCCAGGGCGAGGAGCTTAATCATTCCCAGCCACAGCGCGAGCAGGCGCACCTCGCGCCAAGCGCTCCGGTGTGCGCCGTCCGGCCATATCCGCAAACAAACGCCTGGACCTCGCCACACAAGTTCACGGCACAACGACCGGCTCATCTCCAGGCGCTGAAGGTTTATCCGCGGAATTCTTGAAAACCAGGGAGGAAAATTGTATAACAGTCGTATCAATTGCCCAACGGTATCCTTTTAAAATGATGATTGGCGAAAAACTTTTCTAAAGATTTCAGCGGCGCGGGCAATATCGCCGGCTGCAATATCGCGATGTGTTACAACCCGGAACGACGAGCTGCCCGCCGGTGTTACCCACACCCCTTCTCTTTTCAGCGCGGCAATTGCAGCCAGACAATCGACTTGTTTATCGGCGATTGTAATCTTGATGATATTCGTTTGCACGCTATTCAAATCAATTCTTAAAGCGGAGAGGTGTGTGAGCCCTTCCGCCAGTGTGCGCGCCTGCGCATGATCTTCGCGCAGCCGCTCGTAGTGATGCTCCAGCGCATAAATCGCGGCTGCCGCCAACATGCCGCATTGTCGCATACCGCCGCCAAACATTTTTCGGAAACGCCGCGCCGTTTCGATCAATTCCTTTGGGCCTGCCAGGGCCGAGCCTACCGGCGCGCCCAATCCTTTGGAAAAACAAACCGACACGGAATCAAAAAAAGCGGCATAGGCGCGCGGCGCAACACCGCTGGCAACGCTCGCATTCCACAGGCGTGCGCCGTCCAGATGCATGCGCAAGCCGCGAACTTTCGCCAACGCTGAAATTTCCTGAATTTGCGCCAACGGCCAAATCGTGCCGCCGGCAAGGTTGTGCGTGTTCTCCAAAACAATCAGGCGTGTGCGCGGGAAATAAAACGTTGCCGGGCGTATGGCCTCCTGAATTTGCCCAACGGTGATGACACCCGCGTCACCTTGCAAAGGCCGGGTCGAAACGCCGCTCAAGGCCGCCGCGCCACCCCCTTCATAATCCAAAAAATGTGAAGCGGCCTCGCAAATAATCTCGTCGCCGGGTTGCGTCTGGCATCGAATGGCCAGTTGATTGGCCATGGTCCCGCTCGGCACAAACAGCGCGGCTTCTTTACCCAACAGATGCGCAACCATCTCTTGCAGACGATTCACCGTCGGGTCTTCGCCATACCCATCATCGCCGACTTCTGCGGCAGCCATGGCTTGCCGCATCGCGGGCGTGGGCTTCGTCACCGTGTCGCTGCGAAAATCAATAATAGACATGGCCGTTGATCTCGTAAAAAAGCCGTTTACGTTATTGGTTTTCGTCCAAACTTGCAAGGGAAATCTCCCCGCGCGATCCTCTCTTGTTTCTCAATTTTATTTCATTATATTCCTCCTCGTTTTTTTGAGAGATGATTTCAACCTCGATGTGGCTGCGGCTATAGTCGATACCACAATGGAGATCCGCGTGCGCTTTTCAACATTCATGCGCTTTGTCAAACTCGAGCATACGCTGTTTTCGTTGCCCTTGATTTTCAGCGGCGCCATCCTGGCTGCCGGCGGCAAAATTTCACTGCGCCTGACCGGTCTGATGCTATTAGCCGCCGTGGGCGCGCGCACCGTTGCCCTGGCACTCAATCGCATGATCGATCGTCACATCGACAAACAGAATGCGCGCACTGCCGTGCGCGAGCTGCCTGCCGGACACATGACGATCACGCATGCTTGGCTGGTGTTACTCCTCGGCTTGATTTTGTACTTTGTCAGCGCCGAGTTGATTGGAAGATTCTGCTTGCTGTGGTCGCCGCTGCCGCTTGCGATTTTTGTCCTCTATCCCTACATGAAACGCTTCACTCCACTGGCGCATTTCGGCGTTGGGCTGGGCTTGGCGATGGCGCCGCTGGCAGGCTGGGTGGCAGTCACGCAATCGCTTGACAATCTCATGCCGGGATTCATCCTGGGTTTGTTCACGCTGCTGTGGGTTGCGGGATTCGATATTATATATGCAACATTAGACGAGCAATTTGACCGCCAGGCGAATCTCTACTCGCTGCCGGCCGTGTTCGGCCGCAAACGCGCCCTTGCAATTTCCGGTCTGTTGCACGTTTTGGCATTTTTGGTATTGCTCGCCATTTTCATGCTTTATCTTCGTTCCCTTGCGGCGGCGCCGCTGCTGGCGGGCGCGGGGATCCTGCTGTATTTGGAGCATGCCAAAGCCAACGATGTTGAACTGGCTTTTTTTAAGATCAATGCGGTGCTGGGTTTCGTGATTTTTGCCATGGTTATTGTCGGAGTCAATTTTCGATGAAAATCGCGGTCGGCATCACCGGCTCTTCCGGCGCCGTTTACGCCGTCGAGTTCTTGAAACAATGCCCGGGCGACAAATATTTGATTGCCAGCAAATGGGGCAAAGTCGTGTTGCAGGATGAAATGGGCCTGAGCGAGCGCGATTTGCAGCCCCATGTCAAAAAAATTTTTTCGAACGATGATTTGCATGCGCCGCTCGCCAGCGGCTCCAATAGCATCGACGCTTTCGTTATCATTCCCTGCACCACCTCCACGCTGGGCAAAATCGCTTCGGGGCTCGGCGACACCCTGCTCACCCGCACGGCGCAAGTGGCGCTCAAAGAACGCTTTCGGATGGTCTTGTGCATTCGCGAGACTCCCTTGTCCTCCTTGGCATTGGAGCAATGCCTCAAACTGTCGCGCGATGGTGTGATCATCATGCCGATCTCGCCGCCGCTGTATTTTCTGCCGCAAACGGTTGAGGAGTATGTCCGGGCCTATGTCGATAAAGTGCTGGGCGTGATCGGCGCGCGCGCCAGCCGCGGCTGGCGCGCGGAAGAACTGGAATGAGGCGACGATCGCAAGATTGCCATACTTTGTGTTTTCAGCGATATTCCAATCAAACCGGAAAAACCAATGAACCGCTTTCAAAATGTGGGGCTCGACGAATTTCGCGCAGCGTTGACTCGGCCGCAGATCAGCGGCATGCAAATCATTCAGGCCTTTTTGGCCTTCGGTGTTGTGCTCTTTGCCGGGGTCGTCGTGCTCATGCACATTTCCCTCGGCTCGCCGGAAAGGGAGTTGCCGCAAGATTTTGCCGTACAGACGATTCGGCTCATGACCGTCGTTCATCTCGTGCTGGCGATTGTCATTTATCTTGTCGCGCCGCGTATTGAAAATCTTATCTACAAACAAGCAAAAAACAATTCGGCTGCGAGTACGACGACGGTATCGCTCGCCGGGCAGGCGTTGGGCGTCATCCGAACGGCGCGCATCGTTCGCCTGGCTTTGTATGAGGGCGTGGCGCTGCTGGGCTTGGTGATTTGCTATCTGGCAATGACGATGAACGTGATGGCTGCGCATCCCGTTTATTGGGCGAATGCCGCAACTGCTGCGATCATGATCGGCTATGCGGTATTAACTTTTCCCAATCCTGAACGTCTCACGACGATTTTTAACGAAAAGTTGAGACATGAGAATTGAGACATGATTTTGCCAAAGTCCGGACCGGCAAATCGTTTGCTCTAACTCGAAGAGTTGCATGCTAACCGCCGTGAAATTCTATCAAGAGCTGCGCTCCGGCTCTTCGTTGCCGCTGATTGTGGGTGCAAGCGACGGCAATAAATACGTCGCCAAGCTTTGCGGAGCAGGAGACGGGATTTTAGCAAACCTGATCGAATGGCTGGCCAGCAAGCTGGGAACGTTACTGCATCTCCCCGTCATCAGCCCAGTGTTTCTGGCAATACCCGAGACGCTCGATGATGTTTCAGGCGATCCAGAAATCCGGGAGCTCTTGCATAAAAGTGTCGGCGTTAACTTGGGCTTGCCATATTTTGAAGAGGCCACAGCATATAACGAACATGCCGCACAAACCCTGGCCGAAAATCTTAAGGATGAGATTTTTCTCTACGATCTTTTTCTTCTGAACATTGACCGCAACACGGCGAACCCCAACATGATCTTTCATCACGGCGAGCTTAAATGTCTGGATTATTCTTCCGCGATGATGATCCGAAGCGCCCTCATGGGGGAGAACTACCGCGAGCATGCGCTGCTGCGGCACCTGAAACGGCATCCGTTTTATCACTCGCCCCTCATGCCATATCCTTTCATCAACAAGCTTAGACAAGTCGCCGATAACGACATCCACCACCTCGTCAGCGAATTGCCGGAGGAATGGCTCAAACCATTGCCTGTCGCAGCCGCCCCGGCCAAAACCAGAGAGATCATCAGCGCAAGATTGATCGCCAAAAAGAATCATGGCGAGGTGTTGCTGCGCATGTTGGATATGTTGAAAATTGTAAAGCACGAAACCGAGGAAGAGCGCCATGCAAGAAGCTCACAGAATCGGCAGACCTTCGAACGAAAATATGGAAAAATCTGACCTCTCGGGCGTCAAAAACATTATCCCCATATCGTTTCATGGGTTAAAGAAGTCGCAAACGCAAAAAAGAGAATTCTGGTGTGCCGTCTTGAAAAAAACATCACGCCAAGTACCGTCTCTGCACACAAGATCATACCTGAAGCGTTTCACGAATTGATCAGCAAAAAGGTTCAGACGCAATGGCGTCGCTTAACACTCTGACCAAAGATTTTCTGCGCTTGAGTCAGGATTTCCCAGGCAAATCGCTCTTGCGCTGGCGCAATTGGCAGCGCCGGCTCGGTCCAGCGCGCATCCTCATGGCCAGCTTTGCCGGCTTGATTTTGCTCGGCACATTTTTGTTGATGCTTCCCCTAGCCGCGCAAGGAGAACCGGTCGGCTTTGTTGATGCGCTGTTCACGGCCACCTCCGCGACCTGTGTCACCGGGCTGGCGGTAGTGGACACCGGCAAGACTTTTTCACTCTTCGGCCAAAGCGTGATTCTTTTGTTAATTCAATTAGGGGGCCTCGGCTTGATGACGTTCTCATCGTTCTTCATGTATCTCTTGGGCGGGGGCCGACTCTCGTTGAGCGGACGCGATATTTTGCAAGAGACCATCAGCCAGGGGCCGGTACAAAATTTAAAAGCGTTGCTCAAAACCGTTTTTCTTGCGACTTTTGTGATTGAAATTACCGGCGCGTTGTTGTTGACTCTAAGTTTTTTGCGTGAAATGCCCCTCACCTCGGCGTTCTATTACGGCGTATTTCATGCCGTCTCGGCGTTCTGCAATGCGGGCTTTGCATTGTATACCGATAATCTCGAAAGTTTCAAAGGCGATGTGCTGATCAATCTAACCATCACCTCGCTCATAATTTTGGGTGGCCTGGGTTTCGTCGTCATTTTCGAGATCAACCGTAAACGGCATAATCCCTTGCACAGCTTATCGTTGCATGCGCGGCTCGTGCTGCGCATGACGGCCGGTCTGATCATTGCTGGCGCCGTGGGCATCTTTCTGCTGGAATTCAACAACACCATAGAAGACTTGACGTGGGGTGAAAAAATTTTATCCTGTTATTTTCAATCCGTCACGGCGCGCACCGCCGGTTTCAACACCCTGAGCATTGGCGCCTTGACCGACGCCACGTTGCTCTTGCTGATCACGTTAATGTTCATCGGCGCCTCGCCCGGCTCGTGCGGCGGAGGCATCAAAACCACAACAGGCGCGGTTTTGCTGGCGTTCATCCGCGCGCGCTTTCGCAATGAGGAGAACGTTCACCTGCTGCATCGCCGCATTCCGAGCGAGGTTCTGGCGCGGGCAATTTCCGTCGTCTTTTTTTCCGCGGTGCTGATTATAGTTTTCACGTTCTTGCTTCTGCTTTCAGAGGCCGCCAGTGTCTCGCATCAACAGAGTCGAGGCATTTTTTTGGAATTGTTTTTCGAAGTCACCTCTGCCTTCGGCACCGTCGGTTTGTCGACCGGCATCACACCGAGCCTCACGCCCATGAGCAAGCTGTTGATCACTCTGGTCATGTTCATCGGCCGTCTCGGCCCGTTAACCGTCGCCATTGCCGTTGGAAAAACAGCGAAAATGCGCTTCACCTATGCGCAGGAAAATGTCTTGATTGGATAAACAATCAACCGGTATCTGAAATTTGTAAAGGAGCTTTAAATGCGAAGTTTTGCGGTTATCGGATTGAGCAGTTTTGGTTATCATCTTTGCAAGAATTTATCCGAGTTGGGCGCGCCCGTGATGGCAATCGATACTGACGCCGATAAAATCGACGACATCAAGCCGTTCGTGCAGAAAGCCGTGGTCGCGGATGCGAAAGACAAGGACACCCTCAAGAGCCTGGGCCTGGAGGATATCGATGTCGTGGTGGTGACAGTGGGCGAGCCGATCGAAGTGAGCATTCTGATCACGCTTTATTTGCGCGAAATCGGCGTGAAAGAGATCATTGCCAAAGTCATCACCGAAGATCACGCCAAAATTTTGGACAAGCTCGGCGCCAGCAGCGTCGTGTTCCCGGAACGCGACATGGCGAAGCGCATTGCTTACACCCTGCGGCGCTCGATTTTGCTCGATTACGTGTCGCTTGGCGAAGGCTACAGTATAGTCGAAATGGGCGCGCCGACGGACTGGCTTGGCAAGCCGCTGGCCGCGCTCGATGTGCGCCGGCAATACAACATTCAAATCATTGTGATCAAAGATGTGTTGTCCGACAAAGTCGTGATTATTCCCGGCGGCGACTATGTTCTAAAAGATAGCGATATTTTGGTGATGGTGGGGCGCGACGAAGATTTGGAGCGGGTGGAAAAGATTTAAATCACGTTTGTGCAACGCCCGCAGAGAACTCAAGGGAGGAAAGCGGCCAACAATTTTTTCTTGCCATCCATTGGCAGGTTTTATCGGTTGGAAATTTCCTGCAATGATTCCAGCCCACGTGCGGTGCGCAATGCCAGGCGCTGCCGCACCTTGAGATACAACCAACTCCCCAACATGACGCCAAGACCATCGGCAACGGCATCCCGCCAATCCATGTGCCGCCCCGGTACAAAATGCTGATGCACTTCGTCAAAAACACCGTAGAGCGCGCCGATGCCGGTCGCCAATAGAAACAATAGCGTCGTGCTTGCGCCACCACGCGTTTGCGTCAATGAACGCATCAAGAAAAAACCCAGCGGCATATAGATCAAAAGGTGCGCCCACTTGTCGTCCCAATTGGTCAGACGGACCGGCGGGTCAAAGTCCGGTATCGAAGATTGTATAAACAAAACCGCTGCCCACAAGATCGGGACACGATAGTTTTTCCAAAGCCAATCAACGTTTTCTTTAAATTTCATGAAATCCAACTTCAACCAGTTGAGCCAAGGCTTGTGAGTTCATCTCTGCCGGATTGTGAAATCAATCTTCATTCGTGCGCAAAAATGCTTGCGGCACACACTCCAGAATATCGCCGGCCAGCATGCTCCACGTGCCCAGTTTTTCACACGCCAAATCGCCGGCCAGGCCGTGCAAGAACACGCCCAGCCCGGCCGCGGCTGCAGGCTCCATTCCTTGTCCCGCCAACCCGGCAATCAGGCCGGTTAACACGTCGCCGC
This sequence comes from uncultured Cytophagia bacterium, assembly GCA_964457925.1. Lineage (GTDB taxonomy): Bacteria > Zhuqueibacterota > Zhuqueibacteria > Zhuqueibacterales > Zhuqueibacteraceae > Coneutiohabitans. The sequence continues at coordinate 195,935 of CAYWGH010000005.1, read as the reverse complement.
TGCCTGCCGTGGCCATGCCGGCGTTGCCGGTGGAATTGATCATCACTTCTTGCGAAGGCAGCGCAATGAGGCTAGGCGCGCCTTTCAATACCACAATCTGATCCAACTCCTGCGCCGCTTGTCGCGCAACGGCAATCGCGTTTGCGGAGATTTCATTCTTGGCCACTGGGAGTAAACGGCTCAACTCTCCGGGATGCGGTGTTAAAATGAGAGAGGCGCGACTATTACGAATGGTGTTGACGTCTCCGGCCAACACATTCAAGCCGTCAGCGTCGAGCACGAGAGTTTTGTCATATGTCGCCAAAATTTTCTTGACCAACTCAACCGTTCCAGGCGCAACGCCCAAGCCCGGGCCGAGCGCAACGACATCTGCCCATGACAAGCGTTCGGCAAGCAGCTCAAATGCGCCTGGCGCGATTTTGCCATTGTGCTCCGGCAGCGGCAATTTGATCACCTCGGCAGTCGCGGCTTCCAAACTCGGGAGCAACGATTGCGGAGCAGCAAGTACCACCAAACCCGCGCCGGCGCGGAGAGCAGCAGCGGCGGTTAGCCGCGCGGCGCCGCCAAATCCAGCAGAGCCGGCAATGACTAAAATTTGTCCGACGCGGTTTTTGAAAGCATCTCGTGGCCGCTGCGGCAGCCATGCTTGCATCATCTCCGGCGCCAGCCAATACGTGTGACACGCGGCGTGTCGAAAAGCGCTGGATGGAAAACCGATATCTGCAACATGCAATTCACCGGCATGCTCGCGGGCCGGCGAGAACAACAAACCGGTTTTGCGCGCCCCAAAGGTCACGGTCAATGCGGCACGGATGCACGGCCCTGCAATTGCGCCGGTGTCTGTATTCATGCCGGTGGGCAAATCAACCGCGAGAATCGGCCGCCGGCTTTGATTGAGGTGATGCACAGCGTCGGCAAGCAGGCCGGTGAGGCTGCCACGCACGCCAGTGCCGAGCAAGGCGTCGATAACAACATCAACGCCGGCGAGATCCGGCATCGCATCAACAGCTTGAAGAGATTGAACGCGATAGCCGAGTGCGGTGAGCAAGGTGAAATTCGCAGCGGCATCGCCGCGCAAATCCTCCGGCCTTCCCAACAAAAATGTGTCACATGACACCCCGGCCTCGCTCAGTAACCGCGCCACCACGAAGCCGTCGCCGCCGTTGTTGCCTTTGCCGCAAAAAACGGCCACGCGTTTGCCTGGCAGCGGGTGCCAGCGCTGACGAATAATCTCAAAAGTAGCGCGCCCGGCATTCTCCATAAGCACACGCCCGGGCAAGCCGAGCGTGTCAATGGTGAAGCGATCGACGTTCTGCATTTCCTGCGCGGTAACCGCGCGCGGCAAATCATGCAACAGACTAGAAAAAGACATGGCAGTCACTCAAAACATGATCTCTCAAGAATCCGCTATACAAATGTCCGGTTGTCATAAGTTATATGAACAGTTCATTCGATGTATCATCCAAGGATCTGGTGAAACCCTGGCGCCGTATTCAAACATTCACAAGTTCCTTTCAGGATGACCGTGGGGATATGTTTTCGAGAATTCAAGTGTACTAAGGTTTTGCTTTTGCCGGCGTGACGGCATTGCGGCACTGGCCGGTTTGTTCGAACTCCGTGATATTCGCGAGCGTCGTTTCAGCAATGTTGGTAAGCGCTTCGTGCGTGAAAAAGGCCTGGTGGCCGGTGATAATGACATTTGGAAACGTGAGCAACCGGGCAAACACATCATCTTGAATCATGCGATTCGACAAATCTTCAAAAAACATGTCAGCTTCTTCTTCATAAACATCCAATCCCAGCGCGCCAATTTTGCCGGACTTCAGGGCCTGAATTGCGGCGCCGGCGTCAATCAACGCGCCACGACTGGTGTTGATCAGCATGGCACCCGGCTTGAAATGCCGCAACGACTGCGCATCGATCATGTGATAAGTTTCCGGCATCAGCGGGCAATGCAGCGTGACAATGTCGGATTCTTCCAGCAATTCAGTCAGGGCAACGTATTGCGCGCCCAACGCAACACACTCAGGATTGGGAAAGGGATCATAAGCCAACAAGCGGCAACCGAATCCTGCCATGATTTTTGTCACGGTTGCGCCGATCTTTCCCGTGCCAACAATGCCGATCGTACGGCCGTGCAAATCAAACCCAAGCAATCCTTCCAGCGCGAAATTGCCCTCGCGCACGCGCGCGTAAGCGCGATGAATCTTGCGATTCAATGCCAGCATCAGGCCCACCGTATGTTCTGCCACGGCATATGGCGAATACGCCGGGACCCGCACAACGGCAAGACGCAACGCGAGCGCCGCATTCAGATCAACATGATTAAAACCCGCGCAGCGCAATGCGATCAGGCGCACCCCCTGTTGCGTGAGCTGCTGCAAGACCTTCGCGTTGAGTTGATCATTGACAAAGGCGCAAATGCCGTCGACGTTCACGGCCAGGCGGCTCGTTTCTTCCGTCAAGCGCGGTTCAAAAAAAGCGAGTTGGTGACGATGGTGGTGATTGGCAGCCTTGAAAAACTGACGATCGTATGGTTTCGTGCTGAAAAAAGCGATTTGCACGTTTTTGCCTCCTTGCTCGTGACAAGCTCCGCGGGGCAGCAGTTGGCATTCTTGCAGCACAATGAATTTTGCCAATACGCGATGAACTTCTCAAAATCAGAATAACCTTCTGACAGTTTTTGCCCGCCATAGAGCTATGCCCGCTGTTTTCTTTATCCGTTGAAGATTTTTGCGACTCGTCGCGTTGCGTCATTTCTCAAAAACAACTACAGCAGAAGCAAAATGATCGGAATGCGTCAGGCTGACATGAATGTTGATGCTGGCCAGGCGAGCTTGCATGCGGGCGCTCAAAACCGGAATCGGTTTGCCGGCGGCGTCGTTTCCAATAGAAAAATCCTGCCACGAAAAATGTTCGTCCCAACCCGTGCCCAGGGCTTTGGCAAATGCTTCTTTCGCAGCAAAGCGCGCGGCATAGGAAGCGGCGCGATGCACCCGGGCTTCGCATTGCGCGATTTCCTCCGCTGTAAAAACTCTGGCCAGAAAACGTTTTTGCCAGCGCGCCAGCATCGTTTCCATGCGCGCCACTTCGACCAAGTCGATGCCGATGCCACAAATCATGAATTCATACTCCCATTCGGCCTCATCATTTTTAAAATTGCCGGAGCGTCCATTTTTTGCGCCGGCGGTTCCGCCTTTTCGCTTGATTGTTAGGCGTTTTTCAATTAGATTCTCGGCAAAAAATCCGAAAATCTTCGCGAGCGCTATGGCGACCCCCAAATCCGACGCACCCCTGATCGCAAAAGCATTGCTGGGCGACCAAAAGGCATATGCCGATCTGATGGCGCGGCATCGCGGCCCGCTTTATAATCTGCTCTACAACATGGTGCATAATCGCGAAGAAACCGAGGATTTGCTGCAAGAATCCTTCATGAAGGCGTTTACTGCGCTGCACACCTTTAACAAAGAATTCGCTTTTTCCACCTGGCTTTACAAAATCGCGATCAACACCACCATCGATCATTTGCGCAAGAAGAAGCTGCAAACCTATTCCATCGACAAACCGATTCAATCCAAAGAAGGCGAACTAAAGCGCGAATATGCCGACGTTCACGCCACCACCGATCATGATTTGCTGTCCACCGAGAAATCTTCTCTCATCGCGCAAGCGATTGCCGAACTGCCGGATCATTATCGCGAGGCCATCATTCTGCGGCACACCGAGGAAAAATCCTACGAGGAGATCGCCGAGCTAACCCATGTTCCATTGGGCACGGTGAAAGCGCGCATCTTCCGCGCCCGCGAAATGCTCAAACACAAACTCAAGGGCAGACTGCTCGTCTGAAACGATTCCGGCAAACGAGCGCTCACGCCCTTTCGTTTTGCGCGTCCAGCATCACGCCTTCGCCCAGCAAGACCCCATGCCGCAACCCGCGATGACTCACGATGATTTCATCAAAATCATAAAGATCCATAAACGTTTCAAGAATTAAGGCGCCGGCAAGGATGACATCAGCGCGCGCCGGCGGCAAGCCCGGCACCCTCTTGCGTTCCGCCAGCGTCAACGCCGCCAATTCCGCCGCCAGGCTGCGCAACGTTTTCTTCGTCAACAAAAAGCGGTCGATTTGCGCCGGATCATAATCCCTCATTTTTTGCGCCATGGCGGCCAGCGTTGTGATCGTTCCGGCAGTGCCAACGAGACTGCGCACTTTGTAAAAATCCTGGCCGGCCCAGCAATGTTCCATCATCTCTTGCGCTTGCCGGCGCACGGCGGTTGTTTCCTCCGGCGAGGGGGGATCGCTCAGCAAAAAGCGCTCGGTCAGTCGAACTGAGCCGATATCGATGCTTTGCGCCTGTTCAAGTTGATCCAGCGTGCCGATCACCACTTCCGTGCTGCCGCCGCCAATGTCAATAATGGCAACCGGCTCGGCCAGATCTTGCTTGTTCGATAATGCGCCGAGATACGTCAAACACGCCTCGGTTTCGCCGGAGATGATTTGGATGGCAACACCGGTTTCGTTTTGTGCGCGTTGCAGAAACTCCTGGCGGTTTGCCGCTTGCCGTAAGGCGCTGGTTCCCACGGCCACAATTCTCTCACACTGATGCTCAGCCGCAAGCCGGCAATATTCCTGCAAACATTCCAAGCCGCGCAGCATCGCTTCTGCATTCAGATTGCCCGCAGCATCGACGCCCTTGCCGAGGCGAACGATGGTTTCCCGCTCACAAATCGGCATGATTTGTCCATCTTTGATATCGGCAATCAGGAGCAAAAATGTATTCGTGCCGAGATCGAAGCTCGCCAACCTCGCAGCCCGCTCCAAGTTGTCTGTTGGCATGATGTTCATCCCTTTTATGAGAAACCCAATTTTTGTTCTTCGTTCCAGTCAGAAGGCGGCAAACGCTCCTTCAGCGCCACGGAGTTTCAATGCCGCTCAAAAATGATCCTGCCCTTTTGATCGAGCTGAAAATATTCCGACTTCAACGACATGACATGCGCGCCGAAACCGGCAAGATCCACAACAGTATCGAACAGGCGCGAGCGCAATCCACTGACTTGCGGCGGCGGGGCGGCGGCTGTGGAATCTTGCGAACGCATGCCCTTGACTTCGCCGGAGAGCCAGCCGCGAATTTCCTGCAACGATTCGCGCGACACCGGCTCGAGCACGATCTCAATCACAATAAAGTAGCGCGCCTTTGTGCTCAGTTGGCTGGAATCTGCCACAGCCAGGCGGCGATGCCATTCCCAACTGCTGCGCACAAAATCCAATGACTTGGTCAATCGCCGTTCACCCGCCAATTGCACAAAATACCTGCTTTCCCACGGCTCGAACGTCGCTTTGACTTGAAACTCGCGTTCCGCGGTGAGTGCATTGAACAGCCAGCCGGATTTGCGCCAGAGCTGCACGCGAAACCGCGCGGAAGAGGTGATGCCGCGTTGCATGCCCGAGATCAATTGATGGGTGAGCAGACTATCCACATGAAAATCAATCAGCAGCCGGCCGGACTCGATCTGCAGGGAATCAATGACAATGCGCGCCTCTTGCGCAAAACCCCCGGCACCAAACCATAAGAGGAAAAAGAAGATAAAAAATCGGCGTCGCAGCTTCATGTGGTTGCGCGAACTCTCAAGTATGAAAGCAACGGCCAGGCCGTTGCCGGAACATTGTCAAAAATACGGCGCCTCCTTCATTCAACATTGTATACCGCAGCCAGCACAACTTTGCCGACTTTTGCCAAACTCTCGGCGCTGCATTTATCGGGCGTGTCGGCCGTGGTGTGCCAGTAGGGATAATCAAAATCGATGAGATTGATCACCGGAATTCCGGTTTCGAGCAGAGGCACATGATCATCGAAAACCTCGTGGCGGACGCCTGGCATGAATTCATTGACGCCCAAGCGGCTGGCCAGGTTCCACACGCGATCGACGACCCCGCCGGCGAAGCGCACGGAATTTCTTTCTGGATAAATCGTCAAATCGCGATCGCCCACCATGTCAAGCAAAATGCCGAACATGGGGTTGTAGCGTGCATCCTTGGCGGCGGCGAAGTGTTGCGCACCGATGGCATAGCTGCGCGATTCACCGGGTGTGCCAAAATCCTCGCCGTCGAACAAGATCAAATCAACGCCGACTGAAGGCGGATTCGCTTTGAGCACGGCCGCAATTTCAAGCAACACGGCGACGCCGGAAGCGCCATCGTTCGCGCCCATAACCGGCTCATCATGCCGGCTGGAGTCCGGGTCTTGATCCGCCCATGGACGGGAATCCCAATGCGCGCAAAGCAGCACGCGGCGGCCCGCTTGCAAATTGAATCCGGCGATGATATTTGTCAACGTAACCGTCTGTTGCAGGCGGTCGATCGTATGCTCAAATGATTGCTCGACGACATTATCGGCAAATTTTTGCAATTCGGCAACCAGAAAAGCGCGCGTCTCGGCGTGCGCCCGTGTACCCGGCACGCGCGGGCCGAAATCACACTGGCGCTGCAACAATGCGTAAGCGCGGTTACCGTCAAATGCGGGCGTCACCAGCGCTGGCTCGCGCTGTTCAACAAAAACGGCCACCGTAATGACGATGGCCGCTAAAATTGCGCCGGCGATCATCCAGCGCGTTTGCCGCCGATGGCGGGGCGCAACGGCAGCGCGTGAAGATTTTACCGGTGTTTTTTTCTTTTTGGATTTGGTTTTCATCTGGATAACAGGATTAATGAAAAACCCTCGGGCGTAAACTGCATCCCGAGGGTAAGAAACACCAGCATAATAATCCATCAAATCTTGCGATTGTTCGTTTTGAAATCAGAACGGTATTCGAGCAAGCGCCAGATTATTTTGCGAGGATCATTTTCTTCATTTGACTGAATGTGCCGGCCTCGAGTTTATAGAAATAAATACCCGAAGGCATGTCCTTGGCATCCCACGTGATATTGTGTGTGCCGGCCGGGAGCTTTCCATTAACCAACGTTACAACTCTTTGGCCAATCGTGTTAAAAATTTCGAGCTTTGCGTTTTCAGCTTTGGCCAAAGTAAATGCAATGTTGGTCGAGGGGTTGAAGGGATTGGGATAGTTTTGCTCCAGGCTAAACTTCTCCGGCACTGCAGGTGTTTTGTCCTCAACGGCGGTCGCATAGAAATCGTAGGGTTCCGTCGAGGGATGATCGACCTTCAAGAACAAGAAATCCGGTGTGGAAACGGGAGCGCCATCATTGAACGCAAACGAACCGGCAACAGAATCGGACATATACATTACGTTGATCTTGCCCGACTCATTCCAGCCGGAGATGTAGGGATAGCGATCATCCATATCAACGCTATTTGTGAGATTGGTCGGCTCACCCCAAAGCAGCCCATTGTTCGCAGACGAAACGGCCCAGATATCTCCATACGCAAAACCGGATACCGGATCGGCGTTTAAAGTATCCCCGGAAAATCCCGTAAATACTACCGTCAGAATACCATTCTCATCAACGCCGAGACTGGGATAGTCAAGGGGCAGGTGATTAACGCCTTCGGTTTGATTGATGGAGAAGTGAACAGAATCCCAGCGCGCGGCGGTTGTGGGCACGCCGCCATTGACGCTGGCGGCCCAATGCTTAATGCGCAGATCCGGACCAAAATAGGAAATACCCGCATCGCCGGGAACCTGGTCAAGAACTTCGTTCCAGACGATATGCAACTCTTCGCCGACGTAGATCGCGCTAATTCCCAACCAGAAGGCTTCGTGCACGGAGGTGGTGTCTGCGGAATAGCCCGTGACATTAACAGGATTGCCAAACGTCAAACCGCCGTCTGTAGATTCACGCATGATAATATTGTTATTGCCGAAATCTGCGATAGGCGGAAGGTCAAGACCATTGATAAGAACCATTGCAACTTTGCCGCCGGCACTCGCGGCGATGCTGCCGCGAATCTCGTTGCCAACATCCGGGAACAAGGGCTGATTTTCCGTAAAAGCAAAACTGGAAGTTCCCAAATCAAGGGCATTCCAGGTATTTCCCGGGACATCCGCTCCACCAGAAGAGCCATAGAAAATAACGCGATTGTTAGTCGAGACGGCCGCACGGGGCCAGATGCATTCAATAGGAGCGCGCGGCGCATCATACGAGGTAAAAATACCCAGACCTGGAAGCGCATCTACGAAAAGGCTCGTCCCCAAGACAGTTCCGGTATGCGAAGCAATAAGGGCATATCCTTCGCTAGTCACGCTAAGGCTGGGAAAGCCTGCACGTTGGAACTCAACACGGCCGAGATTCGTGAAGGTGGCGCCAAAGTCGTCGCTGAATGCGTAATAACTGCCACGAGTGGCATCGCCGATCGCGGCACGATTGGTGCCTCCCATGTAAACGACGTGGACAGAGCCGTCCGGCAAAACGTGAACACGATGTTCATCGCCGCCATTGGTTTGAAAATCATAATAGGTATTTGCCGCGCCGCCCACCACCGAAACCCCGGGCGATGAAGAAACTTTTTTGACGCCGCTTAGATCGACTTTTTTGGGAGAAAAACTCGCCTTATCCGTGTAAGGGACGTATTTCGTATATTTCATGCCTTTTTTCTTGTCGCCGGAAAAAGCGGAACCGGCAGAGGTTAAAAGCAGCGCTACTAAAAAGATGTTGACAATTTTCATTATGGACCTCTCTGACAATGGGTTCAATACTTTTTTCAACAACTCAAGCAAGAACAGAAATCGATAAATCAATTCTAGGAACTTCTGGCAAACCTGCGAACATTGCGAGCGTATTTTTTCAAAAAGCGAAACCCCTTCGCTCTTTGCAGCTAGGGGTCTCGCAAATTCACAAGATGAAATAGCTTTCAAACAACAATCCGGCCTTATTTCATCAAGGTCATCTTCATGCGCGCCGAAATCCCTTTGCCTTCAAGCTGGGCGATATAAACGCCGGAGGCCATTTTCTTGGCGGCATCCCACACCACGGAATGCTTACCGGCCGGCATTGTGCCATTCACCAGCGTTGCCACGCGCTTGCCGGTGACGTCGAAGATGCTCAACGTCACAGGGGTCGTCAAGGGCAATTCAAACGTAATGGTCGTGGAAGGATTAAAGGGATTCGGGTAATTTTGATGCAACGCAAACGACGCCGGAATCGCGCTGGGATCCCGGTCAGCAACACCGGTGCTGGTCAAGGGGATGTTCGCCTTGGGAAAAGCGTAATACATGATGTTGGTGCGGTAGGGCGGGGCGCCGCTGGCCGTATTGTTGCCAAATTGCGGATCGGAGAAATAAACAATGTGGAGGTTGTCGTCGACACGTCTCGCCAGAGAAGCATCGCTATCTTCCAAGCCGCGTTCGTCAGTGATCAGTACGGGAGGGCCCCATGTCGCTCCGCCATCGCCTGACCCGACAACATAGACATCCATGAGATTCGTACCATCCGGGAGCGAATCACCCGGCGAGGGCGTATTAAAGGTGACATAGATATTGTTATCGGCATCGAATCCGATACTCGGCGACTTCAGCAACGTGTTGTTACCGGCGCCGGCAGAATTAACGGCATCGCCGCTGAAGATATCCTCAGCGGGATTATAGCCCGGGATATCTTGAAATGTAAGCATGTCGGTCCAGCCCGTGGCCTCGCTCCAGTGTCGCATCGGTGCTGTTACGCTGTGAAAAACATCCGCGGCGGTACCAGCACTATCCAGTTGAATTAAATAGTTCGCTGTTACAATATGAACGTTTCCATTATTATCGTAAGCCAAATCCACACCCTGGCTTGGGCGATAATCATCGACGCCCGCGGCGGGCAATCGCGGCCAGCTTCTGACGGATCGGATATTCCACGTCGTGCCATTGTTTTCTGATTCCGCCAGCATGACATCATGAACAATGCCTGCGGCGTTCCGCGGCACGACCATGGTTGCGACTTTGTTGGGGCCCCAAGCTTCGATTGGATAATTATCGATTGAAAAGCCCTGCCATTTGCCGTCGGTCGTGTCGAGTTCAGTAAAAGGATCACCGTAAAGGAAGCTGTGAGTCCAGGATGATCCTTCGTTCGTTGTTATGCTATAAACCGGATAATAGGTGCCATAACGAGCTCCAGGAATGACGGCCCGCAGCGTGCTCATCACGTGAATATTGCCGGCGCCGTCTGCAGCAATTTTGGGCCAAATATGATCAGTCGCGCCAGCAATATAGCCAGTAAGAGTGCTGGTCCAGATCCCCAAGCCAGGAAGAACATCGATATTAAGCTCATTGCCGACATGAGCAATGATGACTTGCCGGCCATCAGGCAGAACGTCCGTATCCGTCCAGCCGCGGCTTGCGGCTTCGACCTTGGCCATCGGGCTCCAGGAGGTTCCGTCAAAAAAGGAAAACCACGAGGCGCGATCGGCGACGGTTGTAGGGTGGGAGGAGGCCATGCGCGCCACAGCGAGCGTGCCATCGCCATAGTTGATGATGTTTTGCTGCATATTGCCATTGCCGGAATAATCGTAACCGCTATCCATCAAAAAAACGCCCGGGCCCATGGCATTGGGGCTGGCAATTTGAGGCTTGGGTTGTTTTTTTTCAAGGCTGATCTCGGTACCATCAATGGCCTTCGTCATGTCTGCCACGCTGACTTTCTGGCGATCCTTGCGATCTCCGGCAAAGACAGCAACGGCAAAACACAAAACGGCGAGCGTAGCAAGAGTTTTACGCATCGGTACTACCCTCCACGGATTAAACTTGTGGTAAACGTGAATTAAATGAATTGAATAATCAGACGGCGTCAACGTGATTCAACAAACAGGAGACGATTTCACCTCCTTTCGTCAATCCGTCAGCGGGGTGGATCAGAGCAATGTGATGAAACCGCCCGATTCGCGACTTCGGGCGAGAAACCCGCTTGGGTTAGTCGGCATGAGTTACTTGAGACAGCCGTGAGTGAGAATGCCGTATCACTTCGCGCGGCATGGGTAACGCGGCGAAAATAAAGAGTCTTTCTAATTTTGTCCAGAACTTTTTTCACAAAACCACGGGCCGGCCGTAGAAATGACCGGCCCGTGCGGGCAACTTGAAAGCGCTTATAGCTCTCCAAAATCCTGCAGAATTTTGCGCGTGGCTTCGACTGCATCCGTCAGCAACATATGATAAAACGGAAAGCCAAACGTCACGGTTTTGAAATCCGCGCCCAAATACTTGACCCCCACTATCGCACCTTGAAAATCGACATTTCCAGTGGCAGAACCGAACGTATAAATCGCTTCGGCGCCCGCTACCCCGGAGCGCACCGTGAACACATCGATGGGAGACAGTCCGGCACGGTTCGGGATGGGATTCTTGGCGCTTTCAACATTTGTTGTGGGATGTCCGGCGGCGCCAATGGCGGCGTTGAAATCAAACAAGTTGCCGGGAGTTTGCCGCGTCGAGGCGATCTTCAAGTAATTCCAAACAAAGGCATAGATTGCCGGGGCGTTTACATCAGAGGGGTCAAAATTCGCAACCGGCGTGGTTCCTGCGATTAAATTGACGCCACGCCAGCCTGTCATCCACAAGTTACCGCCCAGGGTGAGATACTCTCCTATAAGTTGAGTCTGCCGCGGCAAGACGTTGAAATTCGCTTCATCGCTCACCCAAATCACAGTCGAATAATTTCCCAGGCCGCGCTTCGGAGTTGGGTTGCCCTGTGTGAGTATATCCCAGAGCGCGAATTTGGTGGCGCCTGCCGAATTCAACACTTGTGTGTAAAAACCATCGACATTCGCATCACCCGTTGCCGGTGGGCGGCCAGCGAGTTGGCCGTTGCCGTCATCCACCACTAAAATACCGTCAGTAAAGGTCGTTGCTACCACGTCATAATCAAATTTTAAGACCTCGCTTTCCACGCCGCCAAGATCACGATACTGCACTTCGAAGGTATGAGCGCCCGGCGTGATATTGGCCAAATCCAATGACTCTACACTGGTGGAGTATTCCGACCACGCGCCGCCGTCGATGCGATAGCGGCTGCCCGCGGACTTGGCGCCGGCATAATTGAAGCTGACCGACCATGAGAAGTTGGCGGTATTGCCGGTGGGGAAGGAAAAGACGGAATTATCTTCGTAGAAAGGCTGGTTGTTAAATTGTCTGGTCAAGCTCACCGACGGCTTGACAGCGGTCGAGACAACAAAGGAAAACTCGGCCGGGGTCGGGTCTACAGCAAAGCCCGCATCGCGCGCTTGTGCGATAAACTTATGCGCGCCCTCCGGCAAGAGACCGAAACTCGAAGTCACGCTGAATTCGATCTCACCGCTGCTCAGCCAATCCGACCATGCGCCACTGTCATCGATTTTGAAGCGGTATGAAAACTCCGGGCCGTTATCAACATCTTGCGCAACGATGGTAAAAACGCCGCCTTTGCCAAATGTGGCGCCCGGGGCCGGGTTGCCTTCAATGCTTAACAAGGTGTTCGGCGCGGCGTTCGTCGCGGTAAACGATAACGACGCCGGGGTCGGATCGACTTCGCCTTGATTATCAACCGCGGCCACCGTGATGGTATGCACTTCATCTTGATTCGCCGCACTGAACACAAAGGTGGAATCCGTTTTGGTCGTTGTAACTTGAGCGCCATCGACGGTCAAACGATAGCCGGTCACGATGCCGTCGCTGTCAAGCCCCTTCCAGGCAATACGCACAAAATAGCTGTTGAGCGAATTTTGTCTTGGCCCGGAAGTGATTTCGGTGTCGGGCGCTTGATTGGTCTTCAACGCGAAATCGCCCGGCTCGACCAGGCCACAGCCGGTCACCGCCAGCAAAAAAATGCTGAAGGCGCCGACGAGGCGCAGGGCAATTTTCAATCTGCTCGGTATCATCAAATCCTCCCGCGATAAGCGAAAAGTTTCTACGCACTTTCAGAATTAGATCAGAAGCTCGAAGCGCTGCCTGTGACTGGTTACTTCTGAGATCAAAAAAACCGCAAGAAACCAGCGGCAAGCAACCCGCCTCAAAACTGAAACGACAGCGAAAACCGGTGAGGCTGATTCATAAACGTGCTGGTGTCGGTCAAGTCGCCTTGATCGGCATAGGCATAATCAATCTTAAGATTCTTATTCCCGCTCATGGGAACTTGAAATCCGACGCCGAGCGTAAAGGTGTCGGTGTCGTGGCTGAAATTATAGCCGCCGCGTAAAGCGAGCTTTTGGCTCATCACCAATTCCAGGCCGCCGTTTACACGTTCTTTGTTGTCAGCCGGGTGTTCGAATTGCCCAACGATGTTGCCCTGCAGATTTTCACCCATTTGCAGGCCGAGAAAACTCTCCAAATCCGCAATCACACCGGCCTTAAATGTAATCGGCATCGGCGCTGATTCAAACTCACGTTGAATCGGCTGTCCGGTCGTGCCGGTGGAGGTGCGCAAATCCAAAAAAGAGCCGCCGAAGCCTGCATCCGGGCCGAAATTTTGAATCACCATGCCCAATCGCATCGACCGGAAATCGGTTTGATAGAGCAAGCCGGCGTCGAAGGTTACGCCGTTCGAGACAAAGTCCGCGAGATCTTCGCGAACGTAGCGCGCCGACAAACCGAAACTGAAACGGTCGCTGATCTGGCGTGAGTAAGATAAACCCAGCATCAGATCGTAAGCGGTGACCAGCTCACCGGTGCCTTCGGGATTTTCCGCCGTTCGGACGACAAGATCGCCCATGCTCAACACGCCGACATTCAACCCGAAGGTGCCAACGGACGCTGAGAAGGGCAGCGCCAGGGCAATGTTGTCGTAGCGAATGTCAGCGGGCAAATTGATATGCGCGAACAAGACTTCTTTGTTTCGGGCCCAGCCCAAGCCTGCCGGGTTCCAATAGACGGCAGAGGCATCCGCCGCACCGGCGACAAAGGCGCCGCCCATGCCGATGCCGCGCACGCCAACCGGCAGTTTGAGAAATTGAAATGCCGTGGTTCCGACGCGCTCGATCGCAAACAAACTGAGCGGCGCCATCAGAACGGCCAGCACAAAAAGCGTACTCACTCGTTTCATGTTCTATTTCTCCAAAATGATATTTCGCTTCGGGTTGCTCGCCAATCATTCACAAGCAACTTACTTGATCACGAGGAATTTGCCGATCTTTTCCTGGCCGTTCGCTTCGACGCGGAACAAATAGATGCCGGCGACTGCTTCCTGATTCAAGCGCGTGCGCAGATTCCACACGGCAACACCGGACTGGGCGCCGTTATGATCAATTTCCTGCACCAGGTCGCCCGAGAGCGTGAAAATCTGAATTTTGGCCTGCGCCGGCAAATTGACGAATTGGATTATTTTGGGAAAGCTAACGTTGCCGGGTGAGCTGTAACGGCCAAACCGCTCAAATTCTGAGCTGCCCACATAGGGATTGGGAACGACCCAGATATCGTCCAGGGAGTTTTTTGCCAAAGAATTCGCCACCGCAATTTGCTGCCGCTCGACACCGCGCGAACTCTCGAGTTCGCCTACGCCGCCCGTGGCGCGATCCAACTCCGGATGATTGATACCATCACCGTTGTCGCCGTTGTCATACGCGGTGACCGAATAAGTCATTTGAACCAAGGCCGGCACGCCCGTATCAACATACTCATACTGGCCGTTGGCATTCAGGGGCGGAAGGCCGCGATCAAAGCCAATGCCGTTCACCAGGTCAAAATCCGCGGCCAACGTGAAATTATTTCCATCCAACGTCCGCCAAATGCGATAGCCTTCAAAATCTTTGCTCCCCGAGATGGGATCAATAGACTCTTCAGACCTGCGATCCCATGTGATTTTAATGGCGCGTTCTTGCGGCGTCAACGAAAAGACCGGGGCCACCGGGGCTGCCGGGCCGCGGAAATCTGCGCGAAACATGGCAAGCGCTTGGCGCGAATTTGCGACGATTTTTTCCAAATCAAGGCCATTGACAATCGCCAGCGTTACCGGCAGAGTCTGCCCGGGATTAATATTGCCCAATGGGCCAAAGCCCAACACAAAACGCCAATCTTCCGTGGTGAGTTGATCGGCATTGCGAGCGCCGCTGGAAATCAAATCATATTTGGCAACATTATCTTCCGGATCAGCGCCGGCCAGGCGGCCGAAATTGAGGTAACTTACCTGAATATCGGGCCGCGGTGTTTGCAGCACGCGCACACCAAAATATTGCGCAGCCAACAACCCCCCGTCGCCGTCCGCGTCGCCCCCCACCGCGGTTTGCAGGGAATCTATAAAAAAGGTGATGTCATCCTCGGAGCGCGTATTGCCGCTTTGCGTTATATGGCCGATATCAAAATCGAAAAACATGGCCAGCCAAACATCTTGCAAAACATCGGTGCCGATATTCGTCACCAAAAAATCAAAAATCATAAAATCATCGGCATAACTTTCTGACCAGGCATAGGAATGCTGCACGACCCGCACGCCCAGCGGCGTGAAGCCGTCAACGTCGGGCGAGTCCAAACAGTTTTGGCAAGTATCGACGTAAGCTGTAATCCACTCTTCGCCGGCGCGCGCTTGCGTGTCTTCGTCTTCCAATCCGTCGCCGTCATCGTCGCGTGAGCCGGCAACCAGGTCGCCATCGAGGTCAGGATCGTCGCCATCGATCAAGCCATCATTGTCATTGTCCTGAAAATCATTTGAGATATCGCCCACCGGGTCTTCATCGATGTGTGGCTCGGGATCATAGTTGAGAATGCCGTCGCCATTGGCATCGGCATTCGGGCCGTCCCAGTCACTGCTCGGCAGGCCATCGCCGTTCAAATCATCTGCTGCCGTCCAGTCGCCATCATCGTCAATTTCTTTGGCTGCGACATCTTTCGATTGGCCCAGCCACGACATGATTGGCCCAAATTCGCGAGTGCCATTATCGCCGTCAGTTACGGTGGAAACAATTTTTTCCCCGTTCTTGATGGCGCCCACCCAAAAGCCGCCGGAAAACAAAAAGACGGTGCCGGTGCCGCCCGGGTACTCCAATTCCGCTGCCAATTGTGCGGAACCCGGTGCGAAGGGCGTGGACGCGGCGGTGCGGCCATCCGGATTCGACAGCTCGCCAAAATTTCCCATCATCATCCACTGCAAGCCTTTTTGATGCACTGCCCATTGATTCGCTACAATGGCGTTCGGCTTGGACAAGTCGGTTTGATTGGGATTCCACCAGACGCCCGCCGAACGGTTTGTTTTTTTGTCCCTGAGGTCGCGTCCCCAAGCCTCGTTGTCGCCGGCAAGCGCAAACAAGACCGCCGCGAGAACGCTCAAGGCCAGAATTCTTGAAATTCGCATGTAATCTCCTTCCGTAGGTTTCTACGATGAACACGTCATTCTGCTGGAATGAACGCGTTTAATCTAAAGCAGCTGTTCAATCTTCTCAGAGAAAGGCCATTAAAACTCTGTAAAGAAGCCCAGCCGAATGATGCGGCCGTTGCTCCAGGCGGCGGGGTTCGGAACCGAGTTGGCATACCCGCCGTAATTTCGGGTGGTGTTGGCTGAGCTGGTGTTGACATAGCCAACCCCGTTAAACGTTTCACCATTGATGAGCGTATTATGGCGGTGGCGGTCCAAAATACCGCCGTTGTCGCCGCCGATGACATTGCGGCGATTCAAGAGATTTTGCACCTGCAAGGTCGCGCCAACACGAATGCCGCTGGTCAAATTGAAAAAGCGGCGCATGTTGAGGTCCACATCAAACGTGGAAGGATAGCGCAGTGTGTTCGTCAACTCAAGCTGGTCCGTGCCATTCAGCGATTGCGGGGTATAAGGCATACCCGAGCCGTACTGCGCCAGCACATTCACATTCCAATTTTCCAGCGGGAAAAAGTTGCCCAAACGCGGCCCCTGGTTGTCGCCGTAGTGATAATCAACATTGACGACCACGCGATGCTGCTGATCCCAATCTGCCGCATATTCGACGCCCGGCAACGCGGCAAAAATATTCTCATTGGTGTAGGTGTCGCCCGCGCTGGAATGCGAGGATTTCGCTACTTGAAACGTATAGGTTATACCGCCGGAAAAGAAACGCCCGCTGCGCTGTTGCAGTTCGAATTCAAGCCCCTTGACCGTGCCATACGAATCATTGAAGTAGGTGTAAAAAGCATTGCCGATATCGTCAAACTTGCGATTGATTTGCAGCAAGTTATCGATGTCCTTGAAGAAGCCTTTCACATTCAACAACGTGTTCATGCCGAATTGGTGCTCGATGCCGAATTCGTAGGCAATCGTTTCTTCGGGATCAAGATTGGGATTGCCGACGATTGAATTACTGCTGGCAATCGGCTGATTGACGGTGTCAAACACATAATCCAATCTTGGGCGCTGGAAGAAACGGCCATAGTTGAAGTAGAATTTGTCGCTGGCGGTCACCGGGAAGGAGAACGCAACCCGCGGCAGGAAACTGAATTTGGCGCTGGGCACATCGTAGCGCGGAATGAACGGGCTGGAAGTGTCTTGCTGCGCCACTTGCTCGCCTTGATCAAAGCGTTCGACACGCAAGCCAAAGTTGAGGATGGCGCTGCTATACTCCATCTTGTCCTGAATGTAGGCTGCCTGCCAATTCGGGGTGACATTGAACGAGTTGGCAAACAATCCCAAACCGTTATAGGGCGTGATCAATTGCCGCGACAGGACGCTAAGATCGTAATAATTGACTTCGAAACCGCCTTTGATCTGGTGATGAGTCGTAACCTGGCTGGTCATGTCAAATTTGAAGAAGTAGGTGTTGGAAATTTCTTTGGAAAAGCCCGCTCGATCCGTCACCCAATAACGGCCGTTAAAACGCTGGCCGCGATAGGGATTGGCCTGGCCGGTGAAAATCCAGATGGGATTCGTGCGATTGCCGAAATTCCGGTCCCACATGCCATCGCCATCCCAATCTGTGAAGCTCTCGCCGACGTCAAAGGCATTGTTGTTGTTGGCGTCAACAAACGGTTCGGAGGGATCGCCAAAGCCGCGATAAGGCTCGATCAAATCCTCAATGTCTGGAGGCGTTTGACCAGCCGCGCGCGCCCGATCGATGACTGCCTGAGCTTCGATGTATTGCTGCACCCAGGCTTCCAATTCCTTGAAGTTTGAACGCGACACGCCGTCTTTGCCGTACTTCGGCAGAGAACGTTGCTGCGTGCTAAAGCGGCCCAGGCGCACTTCGTAGAACGTCTTGGGATTGAGCGTGTGCGTCCAGGTCATTATCAATTGGTTATTGCGTGACTCGTCGCGGCGGTAGGCATCGAAGCCGTTGAAGCGATACGGCTGCAAATCTTCGTCAATGCGTCCGTCGCCATCATCGTCGATGCTGTTCGAGGCCTCTTCATCAATGCGACCGTCGCCGTCGTTATCGACATACCAGGTGAAATCATAACGGCTGTCCAGGATGGCGTCATTTTCGTCGATCACGCCGTCGCCGTCATCGTCGCGGCCGTCAAAAATCTCTTCGTCGAAACGGCCGTCGCCGTCATTGTCGCGGCCATCATTGATGCCCAACAATTGCGCATCGCGCACGGCTTTGTCGAGATCAAGCTCCATGACGAAACTTCTGGGGTTGATGTCGTCATGATTGCCGCGCCAACCGAGGGTGAGTTTCTTATTCGGCGCCATTTGCCAAACCAGCTTGCCGTTCCAATTGGCGCGCACATCTTCCCGGTTGTTGCCGATGCCGAAAAATGTGCCATAAAACGGCTCATTGCGCAAAATATTGCTGGTGCCGTAAAATTTCGATTCACCCGCTTCTTTCAACGCATCCGCATGAAAGCCCGAGCCATCACGCAGGATGGATTCGCCTTGGGCAAACACAGTCATGTAACCCGGAATCTTGAGACCGAGCTTGGGAAGAAGGTGAGTCGTAATCGGTTCCGGGCCGCTCAACGTTGCGTCATAACGGTCGAATCCTTGCGTGCTATTACTGATGCCGTTGTCGCCAAAATGATCGGTTTGATAGGAAAAGCGTCCGGTATATCGTTCGCGCCTGCCTTCTTGTGTCGTGAGTTGAATGACGCCGGACTGCGCGTCGCCGTATTCCGCATTAAACCCGCCGGAGATAATCTGCAATTCGCTCACTGCCGAGGTGCCGACGGTTAAACCCAGGGAACGATCGAGCGGATCTTGAATATTGAGGCCATCCACCAAAAAAGCCACTTCACCGGCGCGGCCGCCGCGAATATGGAGATTGCTGCCGCTGCCCTGCGTGCCCGCTGTCAAAGCAATCGCTTCGTTAATCGTGACGACCGGCAACGCTTTGATTTCTTCGGCCGTTGTGATCTTAGTCGAGGCCGTGACGTCCTTTTGAATCAACGGGCGTTCTGCAATGACTTCGACAACGTCACCCAACTGCAGGGTCTCCGAGTTCATGGAGAAATTTACTTTGGTGGTCAAATCGACGGAGACCCGCACGCCTTTTTCAATAACCGGGGTGTAACCGATTATCGAGGCGCGCACATCATAAACCCCCGGCGGAATGTTCAAAATAAAAAAATCGCCATTGACATCGGTTGCCGCGCCCAGGGTCGTGCCAACCAAGATGACGGTGGCGGAAGGCAACGGAAAGCCCGTTTCCTTGTCAATCACCTTACCGGCAATTTTTCCGGTGGTGCCGGCAAAGAGCGAGGCGGCGCCAACCAGAAGCATGGTCAAGATGACCAGTGCACTTCGTAAACGCGCATGCTTCATATGAAAATCCTCCGAAACTAATGTGAAACCACTTAGATTGGGATTCGCAAAGGAGAGATAAGTTCACGAAAATAAAATCGTTCACAATTTGCAAAATTACAATATTGGCAAAGATTATACCAGATCACCTGACTAAATCTAAAGCAATTTTATGCTTAGCTAATGAAAAAAAATTCAAAATTATCGCGTTAAGTTGTTAAATTCAGTTCGCCAAAATTGCGCATATTCCACCTGGGCACATCAGCCAATTTCACTAGCCGCGCGACGGTGCAAATCCTTTCCGAAAAATCGGAAGAATTTTGCATAATTTAAGAAAATGGGGCGCGGGCTTTTTTTTTGCATCTTGTGACGCCGCTTGAGCTTGCGGAGAAAAAGTGCTTGACTCTTGCTCTCAAACCACTATCTTTCTGCACGTCAGCATTATTGTGGAGTCGTCATGATGAGACGTTTTTTTACTGCGGGGTTTATTCTAGCGTTGAGTGCGAGCCTAGTATGGGCGGGCGCCATTGTGTCGGAATTTCGCGGGGAACCTGCGCGCAACAAAGTCACGCTCAAGTGGACCGCAGAAGCCGAGATTAATCTCAAGGCCTTTGAGGTTGAACGCGGGCTGGACGAACGAACATTCGAGAAGATCGCGACTGTCGAGGCGAAAGGCAATCCCACGGCCAAGACGGATTATTCCTACGAAGACAATACCGTATTCAAAAGCACGGCGCGCGTCTATTACTATCGTCTCAAGATCATCGATCGCGACGACAGCTTTACCTATTCCAACACCATCCACGTCAATCCGACCATCTCGAGCGCACGCGCAACCTGGGGCAGCATCAAAGCGATGTTCCGCTAATTCGATTTCCCGCCCTTCATTTTTTCCAATATTCCAGTTGAAGTGAATTCGTTGCTTTGAAAGCAACAAGTTTTCTGTCCGCCCTTACCTTATCCGCTTCCCAATAAATTAAATCCGCTTACAGAATGCTTGTTGCTTTCAGCTCGTCCGGTTTGGGGGATTAGCTTTTTCAAAGTTAGAATAGAATTCTGATAGTGTTTCGCCCACTGAAATGAATTCCCGCTGAAGATGTTTTTTTATTTCTGTGGCAGTTCTACTTTTGTAGGCAACGTCATCGCTTTGTTCTGCAACGCATAACACTGAAGTCGTCATCTCTTGCTTTGATTTCACCAGGCCATCACCTCATGGCTTTTTTTATTTGTGCCGCAAGCATTCACGTTGCCAGACAAAGCTAACAATGCGCGCGATGGCTTTTTGCAATCTCGCTGCGACTTGCTGCCGGCATCCGCTGCATTTCGTTCACACCGATTTCGTTCACACCCGGCTCCTTTCTGGTATGAACTTTGTTAATTCCCTCTCCGCGATTCCGGCGTATATCACCTTTCACACAGAAGTTCAAAAATCTTGTGGTGATTCTTGCGCGACGGGAGTCGCCTACAACGCGCAATGACTCAAAAAACAACAGGGCGCGAGGCGCGTGCTTGCCCCGGCACACTTGCACGGCGCAATGTCATTTCAATTTGACAAATGCCGCCTTGTACCAAATTGAAGCATGCGTCTCCCAAGTCGTAATATCGCCCCGTTTCTTTGCTCGACATCACGCACATCTTCAATAAAGGAGCGGATTCATGAGTTGCAAAGCCAACCTGACAGTCTGCCGCATGCTTGCATTGTGGGGATTGCTTCTCGTTTATTCTCCGGGCGCTCGCGCGCAAACCGCCGCGCCCAATCTACAACTGCGTGCGCTGCAAGCGAAAGCCGCCCAGCCCTCGGTTTATGAATTGACGTTTACGGCGCAAGAGATAATTACTCCGGAAGCGGAATTCGTTTTGGAGTTTCCGCCGGACTTCGATCTGAGTCGCGTGAAAATTGCCAGCTCAGATGAAATGAAAGGCGGCTTCACCGTCAGCGTTGCGCAGCGGAAAGTATTCCTCAAGCGGACCGGCTTGGGGCCGAGTATCGCGCCGGGCACGCCCGTCAAGTTGAGTGTGGGTGTTATTGTTAATCCCAAGGATTTAAGCGCGCCGCAACGCGCCGGTGTGCAATGGCGTCATAATGCCCAAGCCGAGTTGATCGCGCCGCAGCAGCGTGACATTCAATTTGACGAACGCAAGAGCGCAGAATGAGGCGCGAGACATGCGCCGAAACGTCAAAAGCCCCCGCGCCGTGAAAAATAATTCCACAAAAAACTCGTGAGGGTTTTCGGCGAGCGGCATGAACCGGCGCGCTCTGACTTTGTTTTTTGTTCTTAATCAGGAAGGTGAGGAGGAAATGCAACACAATTCGTTTGACCAAATTTTATCAGCGACGATCTATGGCGATGCCTTCTTCAACTATGCCCTGCAACCAGCCAGGTCATCGCGCCGTTCAAGCGCGAGGCCATTATGCCCGTTTCGGGCTTCTCCTACTCACGAGCCTGTTGTTTTTATTCGCTGCGTCATCCGCCTTCGGGCAGGGCTTGACCGTCAGCAGCGTCACACCTGATGATGCCGGCGCCGGCAGCCGCGCGATTTACACGGTTTTGTTTACCGCGCAAACCGTGCTGCCCTCGGACGGCAGGATTCAAATCACATTTCCCGCGGGTTTCAATATTTCCGGCGTCACCAGCGCCAGCGGCGTGCCCGGCTCATTGAACGGCGGTTTTTTAACGCCCACGAAATCCGGCCAGGTTTTAACCTTGACGCGCGACGGCTCCGGCGATCCGTTACCCATCAACACGCCAACGGGAGTGCTTTTCTCTCTCGTCACCAATCATCAAACTGCCGGCTCGTACAGCCTTACGGTGCAAACACAACAGAACAACGGCACGGCGCTGAGCAGCGGAACCTCTCCCAATTTTAGCATTGTACCCGGGCCGTTGGATCGCTTTCTCGTGTCAACACCTTCGCCCTCGCCCACCGCGGGATCGAACTTTAGCCTGACGATAACGGCCAAAGATGCGTTCAACAACACACTGACCGGTTTCAATAACAGCGTCAATCTCACCGACAATACCACCACGCTGCAGCCGGCCACGGCAACTCTGGCAAACGGTGCGGTCACTCTCAACAATGCCAGGATCACCAAAGCGCAATCCGGCGTGATTATTCGAGCCTCCGGCAACGGCAAATTCGGAGAATCAAATCCCTTCACGGTGAATGCGGGCGCTGCCAGCCAGATTGTAATCACACCGGTCAGCAGCTCGCAACGCGCCGGCACGCCGTTTCTGTTAACCGCCACAGCGTTGGATGCTTCCAGCAACACTGCCACAAATTTGAACAGCAGCGCTACGATCACCACAAGCACCGGGACGATCACGCCCACCAGCGGTTCGTTTGTCAACGGTGTGTTGAATCAAAATATTACTTTTCAAACCACCGGTACGGGCAACGCTGCTATCACGGTGCAAAGCGGCAGCATTTCAGGTGTTTCCAATTCTTTCACCGTGCAGGCCGGCGAGCCGTTTGGAACAATTACGCTGACGGCGACTCCCGGCAAATTGCCGGCAGATAGCACGAAGAATCCGGCGAGAATCAAATCCGGAACGATTGTCGATAGCCAGGGCAATCCGGTTGGCCCGGGCAAACTTTTTACCGTGGTGGTGAGTGATAATCGGCTCGGAAAAATTGATACGCTGGATGCGGATCCCGGCTCGCCCTCGTTTCAAGTGATCACCAACGCGGCCAGCCAGCTCAGCTTTCCGTTTCGCGCGCGCAACAACGGCGGCACAGCCACGATTCATGTCACCGGCGGAACCAACGGATCAGCCTCCGGCAGCGTGGCGGTGAGTGTGAATCAATTGCGGATTTTGAGCATCACGGCTGAGCAAACGACGGTTTCAACCGGCCAAAGCGGCGTGCCGGTAACGATGATTGTGCAAAACGTCGGTCGCGATCCCATTCAATTGACCTCCGCCAGCCTGAACTTTAACAACCAAAACACCGGTTATTCCACGAGCATTTTGTCGAATAATATTCCAACAACGATTCCGGGAAATTTTCAGACGGTCACGATTGCTTTTTCCGTTGATGTCAGGCCCAAAGCGGATCCCGGCAATGTCATGATCAATGGCGTGGCCGGAGGATCGGTCAACGCCCCAAGCGATATCGTCGATAGCGACGGCGCGGACGTGACGGATAGTTGGCTCGTGCAGACGGCTGCCGAGCTGAGCATCGTGCCCGGCAGCTTGAATCCCAAGTCCGTGAGCCGGGGCAGCTCCTATCAATTCAGCCTCAATGTGCAGAATACCGGCCAATCAACGGTTGTGTTGACGCCGGCTGAAACGAAGTTTGAATTTGGCGGGGCGACAAAATACACGGCATTTTTGGATGCCAATCAAATCACCCAGATTGCGGGCAACAGCATTACGACGCTCACGTTTCAGCGCACGGCGGTGCCGACCTCGCTCACCGGCCCGCAAAATCCCATACTGACCATTCGCGGCCGGCAAAATGGCGCGCTCTTTACACCGGATCCCTTTGCCACGGAACAAGTCACCGTGCAAGATGCAGATGACTTGGAAATCGTGAGCGTCGTGCCCAGCCAAAACACCGTCACCCAGGGCATGGCAAAACCCTGGACGATTACGCTGGAAGTGCGCAACAACAGCGGCGTCAACATGAGCCTAACACAGGCAACGCTTGCCATTCAAACCAACGGCCAGCCGGATACCTACCAAATCAATGTGCCCTCCAGCTTTCGCGATTCCGGCAACAATGTTTTGCCGGCGGACGGCACGGATTTTCTGGAGTTCCGGATCACGCAGACCGGACAGCGTCTGGGCACGGCTTTGGTTTTTGCCTCTGTCAGAACACAAGATTTCGGCAGCACGCTTTATGAAGCCAGCACCGACGGCACGCAGGGTAATTTTGTGGTGCAAAGCCCGGCTAAACTGCAGATCAGTTTGATTCCCTCCCAAACAACGGTGACCCGAAGCCAGGGCCAAGATTGGCGCGTCTCCATGGTAGTCGAGAATTCCGGCCAAAGCGATGTCCAAGTTCTCTTCAAAAGCGCTCCGCCGACGATCACGTTTAACAACCGGCCGGATTATGTCATCAAACGTCCGGTCAGTTTGGAAGGCGCAACGGCGGACAGCGTTGTGGCGGGCGGAACAACGCGCCGCATGGATTTCATCATCGATTCCACCACGGCCTCGACGGGCGGCAGCACCATCAGCGGCGTGCTGACCGCGCGCGAGATCAACAGCGGCAGCATCATCGTCGACGATACACAAAGCGGCGGCGGCGCCTCCGTAACGGTGCAAACGCCGGCGATTGCCCGCATCGATTCCACCACGCTGATGCGCGTGTTCAACGGCAACCGCGTCAACACCGGGCAAGCTTTTCAGGTGCGCGTCAAACTGAGAGATCGGACGGCGAATGAAGAGGGCTTGGATAGTGTGCGCGTCCGGTTGACGACGAACGGGAATTCAATCATTGCCTCCGAATTCATCACATTGAAAGACAACAATCGGCTGGCTGTTTTCGAGGTCACCGCCGCCGGCGCAGCCAGCAGCCGGGAGGTTTTTACGGCAAGCATTGCGGCGGCGATCGGTTCCAACACGAAAGCTGCGGCGCAGATCACCACCGCGCGCGACGATACCACCGCAATCGCGATTGACCGCCCGGCGAATTTGCGCCTGCTCAGTGTTTCAACTTCATTATCCACCAAGAAAGTAGCGGCAAATTCCACCGCGCCCTGGTCGGTCTATGTCGTCGTGCAAGCGGAAAACGATGCTGCGAACGTGTTGCTTAATGTTCCGGGAGACTTGAATCTCAGCATCAACAATGTTTTGCAAACCGATTACACGATTGAAAATCCCGCGGGGTTGAACGGCGGCGGTTTGTTTTTGCGCAGCGGCGTCACCGACACGCTGGAATATCGCGTGAATCAAGTCGGTCGCAACGGCGGGGATCTGGTGATCACGGCGAATGCCACGGGCAAAGATGAAAATGATCAACGCGCGTTCGCGCGTTCCGGCGCGGATACAATTCAGGTTCTGACGCTGACACGCACGCGCATCGTTAAGACGGTGATCAGCAGCCAGCCCGACGGCGGCATCGGCTCGGTCAACACCAATCAAACCTTCACCATCAATGTTGATGTCAACAATATCGGTTTTGAGCGGCTGGATAGCGTGTTAGTCACACTCCGGGCGTTAAACAATTCGCTGCCGGCGCAACAGCAACGCACCATCCGCGCGATTGACAACGGCGGCACAGGCACCGCGGTTTTCACGGTGACCGCCCCGAGCACGCCCACGATCGGCGACGACCTCGAGCAATTCCAGGCGCAAATCGACGCCGCGTTCACGCCCACCACGCGCGCGCAAGTTGATGCGGCATTCGATTCGACCGCCGCGGTGCGCGTGCAAACACCGGCGCTGCTGCAATTGCAAACCGCATTGCCGAACGTGGCCAACAATCAACTCACTGTCGGCCAGATGTTCACGCTGCGCGCCACCGTGACGAATCTCGGCCAGGCGGATTTCGACAACTCCGGGCGCTTGCAGCTTATCCCGCCGTATCCGCGCGGCTATGACATCGCGGACAACACGCCGCGGCCATTTGCCAACGGCGTTCCAGTCGATTGGTTGATTATCGCCCCGGATTTTGTCTCGGTTCAGGATACTTTCAACATTGAAGTGTCCGTATTGCCGCGCGATCAAAATGACGGGACTTTTGCCGAGGCCTCCAATCGCCTGGCGCAGGTTATCGTTGACGTCAACGAGTCGGCGCTTGCCATCACCTGGTTGGGAATCAGCGCACCCGCCGGCGCCGCGGACCGCGTGGTTTCAACCGAGCAAGAATTCACCGTCACCACCAAAGTTTCGGCGAGCCCGAATTTAAGCGATCTCTCCGCCGAAATGACATTGCCCACGGGCTATACCTTCCTTGCAACGGAACCCAGCACCAAACCGATCATCGGAGATTCCGTGCGCTGGCGGCTCAAAGCGCCGGTGGGCAGTCATAGCAACGAGCGTGACATCCGCGTGCAAGTCACCGGCAAAAACTCCGCGGGCGAAACCGTGCCGGCGGTGGCAAGCACAATGCAAATTCGCGCAGAAGCGCGCGCGCAACTCGAACTGACGCCGGAAATCGTTTCACCGGCAGGCGCGCAAAGCGGCAAACTTTCCGTGAGCCAGGAGTTCACCTTGCGTGCCACGCTGCGCAATCGCGGAGCAGCCACCGGAACGGTTGCCCGCGTGGCCCTGCTTGCCGGCGAAACCGGTATCACCGTGCAAGAGCCGTTTGAGCAGGTTTTGAATCTTGATCCTGTGACGCGCACCGGCTATGTGGAATGGCATGCCACAGCGCCGGCCAGCGCAACGCCGATTCATGATTTGACCTTCAATGTCACACAAGTTCCGGTGGATTCGAATTCCGGCGAACAAGCGCAGATTCGCAACAACGGCAACGAAATCCTCTCGCTTGAAACGCTGGATCAAGGCGCATTGGCGTTGACCGGCTTCAGAATTTTCGCGCCCGTGGGCGCGCAAGACCGCACACTCAGCACCGAGCAAAAATTCACGCTCTCCGGCTCGGCCACCTGGTTTCGCGCGGCGAACATAACCGCCCAGCTCGTGTTGCCCGAAGGCGCCGGTTTCGTGCCGGAAGACCCGCTCACCCAGCCGCTCACCGGCGTTTCCGGCCAGGAATTTTATTGGGACGTAACCGCGCCGGCAAATGCAATTGATAGCGCGATGTTCAAAATCATCCTAACCGCCAATGATGAGAGCAACAGCAACTTGACGCTGGGCCCCATTAGCGATTCCTTGAAAATCCGCCTGGTGAAACGCGCCAGTTTGCTGTTCACAGCCAAGATCACCAGCCCGGCTACGGCAACCGACGGCATCGTGAGCCTGGGCCAGTCTTTCCAGGTTACTGCGCTGCTCGAAAATCTCGGTGAAGCAGAGACGGCCGGTCTCGACAGTCTCATCATCGGTTTGCCGGAAGGTTATGATTTGGATCGCAGCATTGACACGTCGCTGGCAAAACGCACAGCCACGATCGCGGGAATGCGCGTCGCCACCTGGCAGATTCTCGCGCCCGAGGTGACCACCACCAATCAAAGCATCGCGGTCACGCTGCTCGATCCGCCCGACGATGTCAATACCGGCGCGGATGCCGTGGTTGTCGATCAAGATTTACGGCAACGCTTGAACATCTCAACCGAAGCACGCAAACTGAGCGTACAAAACGAGACGTTAAACCGGCGCTCACCGGTATCGCGCGGGCAGTCAAGCATCACGATTGCGCAATTAAGCTTTGCGGATCCGGGTGCGGGCAGCAATTCCAGCGCAATCGTGGTCACAAGTTTGCGTTTTTATGTGCGTACTCGCCAGGGCAAGAATATTCCGCCGGGCGCGCTATTCAAATCGCTGAGATTGGTTGACGCCGATCAGCCCGATAAACTCTACGGCGAACGGGTATTGACGCCCGCCGATCAAAGCAATCCCGTGCAATTGGCGCTGCTCGCGGATTCGGTGGAAGTCGGCTTCGGGCCGCCGCGCCGGGTGGCCGTGCAAGCCGATTTGGTTGAGGCCGACACCACGAAATCCTTCATGATTGCGTTCGATGAAAGCAATGACGTCGCTGCCATGGACAAGGACTCGCGCAAGCCCATTGACGTTATTGATGAGAACAACCGCACCGGCAGCGCCTTTCAAATCAATTCTGCGCTTTCGGTTTTGTTCGATGCGGAGCTGACCACGTTCTACAATTATCCCAATCCCTTCCGTCCGCCGGATACCAACAACAGCGCAGAAGGCACGCGCTTTCTGTACAACTTAGCCCAGGACTCGGCAGTCGAGTTTAAAATATTTACCTTGCTCGGCGAGTTGGTGTGGGAACAAAACTTCAGCATCACCGATCCGCAGGGCCGGCGCGGAGCGCACGATGACATCATCTGGAACGGATTTAATGGCGCAGGCCGCAAAGTCTTGAACGGCGTTTATCTCGCGGTGATCAAAACCCACGCCGGCATCGCGACGACCAAGGTGGCCGTGGTGAAATAAGGCGTTTGGATTTTCAAAATCAAATTCTGAAAATTTTCTGCCCTCAAAATTGAAATCCCACAAAAAAGCTTTTTCACTTTTGTGGGATTTTCACTTTTGTGAGCGGAGTGCAAGGCTGTTCGAAAAGCTTCGATTTTCAGATGGACTGAAAATCGGCGCAGATTCTCAGGAATCAGAATTATATCACTTTCCCAAGCCGGACGAGCCGGAACCAAATTTTACCACGAAGACACAAAGGCGCCAAGCTTTTTTGCTTTGTGTCTTCGCGCCCAGGTGGTTATAAAATTTTTGCTTTTCAGCAACGATTCACCTTTAACGAGACTCTATCTCAAACCGCGAATGAACGCTAGTAAACACGAAGAAAAATCAGTGAAAACCCGTGTTCATCTGTGGCAAAAAGTACCGCTAGTGAAGCCGCATTTTTAGAGATCGATCTACAATAAAAATCACCAGCGAAATCAACAGCCCCACATAAATCGGCTCGATACTGAGCCAATAATTTCCAGCGCTCCCCGTCGCCAACCACAACCCCGTCACCCCCGCGCTCAAACACATCGTCAGCAACGCCGCAGCCGGAGACATTTTCCATCTCGCCGAAAAACTCGAGGCCAGCGGCAGCAGCAATGCCGGTGTCATGATTGTGCCGATTTGATACCAAATCGCGACAATCGATTTTGCCCACAACGCAATCAAAACGGCCACTACGAACGTGATGATCATGCCGATTTGCGTCAGAACAGTAGCGCGAGCAGCACTCACATTTTGACCGAGTTTGGCGAAGATATCCTTGCCCAATGAAATCGCGGCCAGAAATGAAAAACTGTCAATCGTCGACATGATGATGGCGAGCAACGCCGCAAAAAAAATCCCGCGCGCTGCAGCCGGCAACAAATGCAGCGCCAATTCAGGATAAGAGGCTGCCGGGTTTTCAAGCCCCGGCAAAATTGCGCGCGCGTAAAGGCCGGTTGCCGTCGTCATAAAATCAAAACAAATCCAAAACCCGATGGCAACGATAATGCCCCAGCGCGCCACGTTCTCGCTTTTTGCCGCAAAGCAGCGCTGATAAAAACTCGGATCGACCAGCGTGCTCATCGCGATGAAGTACCACACCAGAATGTATTGCGGGCTGTTGCCGCCGTGCCAGGTGAGGTGTGTCGCCGGTAACTGCTGCTGCAAAAAATCCCAGCCGCCGTAACGGCTCACCGCAAAGATCAAAATCAACGCGAACCCGAGATACATCAAGATGAATTGCAGAATTTCCGTGCGCACCACCGCCGGCAAGCCGCCGCGAAAGCAATAAACCATCGAAAAAAAAGTGCCCACCACCACACCCAGCCACAACGGCCATCCAAACAGCATTTCACACAACACGCCCAGCATCAACACGTAAGGCGCAGGCGTCGCCAGTATGGCTATAAATAAGGCGCCCGCTATTCCGGCTCGGCGGCCGTAGGCTGTTTCCAATTGTTCGGGAATCGTGAGCACGGGCGCGCGCCGCGCTCGTCCCGCCAAAAACAGGGCAAAGATCAGGGCATGCAAATAATAGGGCACGCCGAATACCAGCCAGTTTGAAACGCCGTATTGATAGGAAAACTCCCCCACGCCGAGAATGCCGCCATACCACGTTGCCACCAGCGTTGCCACGAATGCCGGCAATGACAGCCGCCGCCCTGCGACAAGATACTCTTCCAGCGTGCCGGTGGTTTTGCGCGAACGCATGAAACCGAGCACGAGCAAGGCTATCAAATAGAGCAGCAGAATGAAGTAGTCAAGCACGGAAAGATGAGCAGCCGCCATGAGGGTTCGATTGTGGTGTTATGAAAGTTCGATTACCGTGCAACGCGGCACACGGGTTCCAACATAAACAAACCGGCAGAGACAAGCAAGACAGGCGCTGATTTTTGAACGTCACGCCTGTTGGGCGCAGCTTGAGCTTGTCGAAGCCTGAGCAGAGGCGAAGCCTGAGCTTGTCGAAGGCAAGGTTGAGCAAATTTAGCGCATTTTCCTCTATTTGCCGGTAAATACTCTGCAGCATCCTTCCGCCAAAGCATCTGAAATGGGCAACTCTTCTGCTGGATGTTTATTTGTCGCGACAAATCTCGTGCAAAAAGCAAAAGAGCCGTTGGAAACGTTCACGCGAACAATGCTCGAAAGGTTCGAACACATGTCACACACAACACCTCGCTGGCGCACGCTGCGGAGATTCGCTTCAACTCTGCCATTCGCCGTGTTCAGCGCATTTTTTCTAATTGCGACTTCATCTCACAGCCAGTCCGGCAAGCCGCAGATCGCAGTGTTGAATTTGGAAGGCCGCGGCATTTCGGAGAATGAAGCGGCTACGCTCAGCGAACGGCTGCGCGGTCAGCTCGTCAAAACCAACGCATTCATCGTGATCGATCGCGAGAACATGGACAAAACCCTGGGCGAGCAGGGCTTTCAAATGACAGGCTGCACACGCGTTGCTTGCGCCGTGCGAGCCGGGCAAATCTTGAATGCGAAAAAAATCGTCCTCGGCTCAATCGGCAAGCTTGGCGCAACCTATGCCGTTGACATTTCCGTCGTTGACGTGGAGTCGGGACAAATCGAGAAATCATTCAACAAGGATCATCGCGGCAAGATTGACGGCTTGCTGGAGATACTCGCTGCGATTGCCGTGGAAATGTCCAGCAGCGCGCGACCGGGTTACGGCGCGCAATCCCAGAACAAACATCAGCTCAAGATTTATTCTTCCCCCTCAGGCGCAGAAGTCATCATCAACGGAAAAATCATGGGCAAAACGCCGTTGACCGGCAATGTGCCGCATGCCAGCAAGCTCAAAATCGTTATCCGGCGCGAGGGCTATGCGGAATGGCAACAATCTCTCACCATGGAAAACGACTCCCAATTGAGTGCGGAGCTGGCGCCGCTCAAGGCGGGATCTTCCAAAACCTGGTTGTGGGTGGCGGGCAGCGCTGCGGCGATTGGCACAACCGCATATGTCTTGCTGTCAGGCCGTGAATCAAATGGTGGGACTAACGAAAGCTTGCCGGCCTTTCCCTGGCCGCCGAAGTAGAGTCAGCAACCGCTCGGGGCGGTGGAGTTCATAGAACACGAAAATGCCAATTGTTTTTATGGTGAAGTTGGCTATTTTTCGAAGCAAAAATTTACGCCAACGCGAAGAGGTTACAGAACCTGGCACGTGATAACAAGCAAGTTCGTGCAATGGTGGAAGCGGAGATTGTACTATGACCCTGCCATTAAAACCACTGACAGAGATCACGCACGACGACATTCGCATTCTGTGTAAAGAAATTGGCGCTGTGAATACCATTCGGTTTATCAATCAGTTTTCCACCGGACACGGCAATTACACCGAAGAGCGCGAACAAATGCTGGGGGATTTGTCTCTGACTGAAGTTATAGCTGAGATTAAACAGATGAGAAAACAAGGGAATTGATAAGTTTGCTGCTGTTTCAATGACTGTCGGGTAAAATGGCTTGCCTTTCAAGGCGCCGCTCGTTACCTTGCTACTGGCATGATAAGCCAGGATTGACCATGCCAAAAACAGTAATTCAGCCTCACGAAGCAAAACGGAGGATGGCGATGCTAACGACAGTTGAAGCGGTGATTGACAAAAATGGCAAAGTGCATTTGCTGGAGAATATTCAGATACCCAAGCCGCGGCGCGCTCTGGTCACGATTTTGGACGAAGAAGCTCTCGACGAAAGCGCAAACATAACTGCCTTGTTGAGCGAGCAAGCATTAGCTGTTGACTGGAACCGGCCGGAGGAGGGCGAAGCATGGGCGCACTTGCAACCGGCACAGTAGTTTTGGTTCCCTTCCCTTTCTCTGACCTGTCGAAATCAAAACTGCGGCCGGCGGTCGTATTGAAGAAAGAAGCGCTGGAAAAAATTATCGATACTGTAGTTGAAGTGATAAAAAGTGGACTTGGCATGCATAAAAACATACTGTAAGTACCTTATTCCTGCCGTAATCTGTACGCCTCCCCATCACAAACATATCCCGCCTGATATTAAACACAACCGCATTCCCGCACCGGACTTATCGTTTACCCAGCCGAATTTGCCCTTTTCTCATTCAGGAAAGCATCGACAGGCTTTTGGCTTGAGACGCGGCTCTCGAACAGATAAAATATGTGCAATGAGCAACTTACCGCATTCGCACACTTTTGCGCGTATATTTTTTGACAGTTTAGGGTGAACTGGGATCGGGCGGAATCGCCCTTTGTCCGCCAAAACCGCGCTCTTCCGGGGCCTCGACTCATCAAACTCCGCGAGGGGTGCCATGTTTATCGCTGCGAATTTATTCCGTAAAGCACCACAGCCGCCCGGGCGGTTGTTCATGAGTGCGGAGAAGTTCATTGGCGTGCTTGCTGCAATTTATCACCGCCCGGGCGGTAGCACCTTTTTTCCATCAAAACTGCGCCCCTCAGGGGACTCGACTCATCAAACGCCGCGAGAGGCGCCGTGCTTATCACAACGACTTCTTCCAGTTGGGAAACTCTGAATAATTGCACAATCGCCGGGGTGGCCAAATCTTGAATAGCTGTAGGCGACATGTGTGGTACGTCTTGGGCAATTTCAGTAACTGCCCATGGATTGGGTTCACTAATCAAATCAATTTTGGCAAGGGTACGCCATGATCTACCCCAAATTTACAGAATTGCCATTTAATAACAAGGCCGCAGAAAGATTGAAGCAGATTTACGCTGTGCTTTATTTCATGCGGCAAGGGTATTCTCATACTGAAGCAATACACAAAGCAAAGACCGGCTTTTCAAATATAGCGGACTATCAGACAATCACAGACAAATGTACTCGGCAGTTCGCCGGCGATATAGGCACTTTCGTGGAATGGTACAGATCGGGCGTCATACTGTCCAAGCTAATCGAACTAAACCGACTCGATGAACACGACAAACAAATATTTGCCGAACTGCTAAACGGAACAAATCAGGCCGTTGCAAAAGGTGTCAATCAACCAACCTCAGCAGCAGCATCTCAACTGGCAGACTTTGCCACCGAGGTTGATACGGCCTTTGAAATCGTTCTTGAGGAAATCGAAAATGCCATTGAAGGGCTAAACCGAACTGGTGCGAAAGCTTTCGAGTCTAGTGACTATGATCTCGTCCAACGTCTTAGGCAAACAGGCTCGCAGATGACGAGCTTTCGAGACAAAGTCTATTCCCTTCAGAAGGAATGGAACAACATTTTCGTCAGGGAGAAAGCTCACATTCCCCGAAAGATCAACAAGACAAGAACCAGAACTAAACTGAGTCAAGGATTACGTACTCGAGAAGCTGCATTTCGCATTCCTATTCTTCAGGAACTAGTGAAAGCGAACGGCTCGGCAACTCCGACTCAGGTTTTGAACGAGATCATAAAGCCCATGAAGGCTGTGCTAAATGAATACGATTTATCAAGACTCCCATCTTCTGGAGTTGCCAGATGGGAGAACACGGCACATTGGGCGCGTTATGAAATGGTTAGAGAAGGACTGTTGGCTCCGGACTCTCAGCGAGGAGTCTGGGAAATTACGGAGAAAGGCAGATCATGGTTGGCATCCCAGAATGGCGAGGTTCAATCCGCCATTCGGTAAAGTAATTCTTGTATCGCATGTTATGTAGATGCATTGGCACTTACCACAGAGACAATAGCTTTTATGCAATCAGAAAACGAGTACAGATCACTCAAGAAAATAGTATCAGATCTCAGTGCGCTATTTGCTGAAATCCTGATCGATCGTAAATCTGCAGACCTAGACAAATCTGACACCAGATGGGAACAAGTAACTCAGTTGATGCATGAGATAGTCGACTATCTAATGTGGTCACCTGGCACCCTCGTGTATGTCGATGACCCATTTGAGATCCAAAGATTCAAGAAAATTGTCGATTTCGTTTGGACTACCATGGATGAAGACGAAATCTTTGATGAAATAACCGGAGGCGGGTATGGTGGATTACTGGGCATTATGGTGAGAGACTATATCGATCGAGCAAAGATGTTAAGGCCCGCTTTTGTCTCAATTGATCCCAAGAAATTCGAATTCAGGACATACTTCGAAGAAGCTATGCGGTCGTGGCTTTTTGGACTGAGCAACTCGGCCCTAATTCTATCTTGCGTTATTCTCGAATCCCTTCTCAAAGAAAAGCTATGCAGGATAGATGCAAAATTGGTCTATGATTTTCCAAATCGCAATGATTTAAGAGGAGTCAAGCAGGTATCTTTAGCCCGCTTGATCAAGAATGCATTTGATCACGGCTTATTTGACAGACAGGACAGAAAAGCAGCGATAAAAATAAAAGACTTACGAAACAATGCGGTTCATAAGCAGGAAGCCATCAGTGATAAAGAGGTCTATGATGCATTGATGAATACGAAAGAGCTTGTGGAAAAACTGCTGACATGATAAATCTTGCTGCAAAACTTCCCAAATCCGTTCAATCCGACAACACAAATCATCTATTCGTTACCTGAGGCAAGCATGGTGGATTTGAGCGTGTACAACATTCACGGCCAGCTCGTGGCGAGGCTGGTCAATGAACTGCAGAGCGCAGGTTCGCACACGGCGGTGTGGCAGGCGCGCGGCGCAGGGTCGGGCGTGTATTGGATTCGTTTGCAGGCGGGGAAGGCAACGGTGATGAAAAAGTGTTTGTTGATCAAATGATGGCAGGGTAATTCACAGGATTCAGTTTGCGTGAAAATGGTTCGTTGCATCGTTGGCTGAACTTGTCGCTAGTTGTACTTCATCGTTGGCTGAGCTTGTCGCTAGTTGTACTTCATCGCTGGCTGAGCTTGTCGCTAGTTG
>CAYWGH010000005.1:15405-160467 GCA_964457925.1 uncultured Cytophagia bacterium | reverse complement strand
TCATCGCTGGCTGAGCTTGTCGCTAGTTGTACTTCATCGCTGGCTGAGCTTGTCGAAGCCAGCACCCTTCGACAAGCTCAGGGTGCGGCAGCCGCAAGCATTACCCCGCTCACTTTCGCAGGCAAACGCAAAAATGCCCTCGCCTGCTTGACGCCGCAAATCTTTTTGTGTTGGACTTCCTCCAAAAATAACCCAACCACACGCGGCGAGAATTTTTCTTCATAAACCTCATAAGCAATTTTCTGCGGCTCGCGGCGCAGCAGGCGCATGCCGAGAAATGTTTCATCGTAAAAAAATGCGCGCGCCAGCCAATTCCCAATTTCGGCTTCCGTGAGTTTTTGGGTAAACGTGTATTGTTCACCGGATTGCGGCAAAAACTCCGGCAACTGCGGCGAGGAAAACAACTGCGCGAGGTCGAATTCTTCCGCCCCGGTATTCGAAGCCTGCACATCCAAACGGGCTTTGATGAAATTCAGCAAACGGCAAATGCGGAACAATGTCACCAAATCCCGGCGCGAAAAATTCGGCGTTGCAACCGGGAACGCGGTGGAACGCTGCAACGCCAATTCCGGCGAAGCCAGCAGGCTGGCGGCAACGCATTGCGCAAAGCTCTCGGTGCCGGGCGTGGCATAAAATACGCTGGGTCCGATCAACACCGGCCGTTCCATGAGATGAATGATCGAGGCAATCATTTCCTCGAGCGTTGCCTCGGGCAGGCCGAGAATGAGATAATTCACCATCTCCAAGCCGAGCGCCGCGCCGCGGGCGACAATGCGGTCGAAATGCGGCGTTGATCCGGGCCGCTTGATTTCACGCTGGCGCTGCTTGTCGCTGGTTACCAGCGCGAGGTTCAGCGCGCGAAAGCCGCTGCGTTTCATCTCCTCAACCAAACTTTCGCTCAAATTGGCGGCGGAAATGCCGTTCATCGCGTGCAGCTCGACGCCGCCTTCGCCGAATTCTTCGCGAATCGCCGCGAGAATGCCGGCGGCGCGTTTTTGATCGAAACTGAAATTGTCGTCTTCGAAGTCAAAAACCTCAATGCCAAATTGCGCGCGGCAAATTTTCATTTCGTCGATGATGCTGTTGATCGAGCGCACGCGGAATTGCCGGCCGGCGGTGAGAAAGATCGAGCAGAACGTGCAATGATACGGGCAGCCGCGACTGGTGACAATCATCGTCAGGCGTTTGCGTCCCAGCCGGTAGCGAGAGGCCTCAATCAAATCGCGCGCCGGCAACGGCAATGCTTCAATATCCTCGATGAGATCGCCGTGTTCCGGCACATGCAACTTGTTGCGCGTTTTATAACCCGCTCCGCAAATCGACTCGAGGTTGGCCAAACGGTTTTCATACAGCGCGGCAGCCAGCTCCGGCAGCGTGCGCTCGCCTTCGCCGAGCAAGATGAAATCGACGTTGGGATCGGATAGAACTTGCTCCGGACAGGCATTAACATGCGCGCCTCCCATGATCACTGGTTTGGCGGGATCGATTTCCTTGACAAGCGCGGCGACGCGCAAAGCCTCGCGATAAAACGGCGTGAACAGCGAGGAGATGCCGATAACATCGGCATTGGCGGCGCGAATACGCGCACGAATATCATCCCACCATAATCCGTAATGCCGATAATGGCCGTAGAGTTTGAACGGGCTTAAATTGCCGGCACGATAATAAGATTTTAGATAAGCAAATTCCGCAGGAGTCTCAATGACGCGCTTCTCTTCGGTGGCCTGGCAATCAAGAATCTCAACGCTGACGCCGTTATTGCGCAGCGAGGCGGCAAGATAGAGCAAGCCCACCGGCAGCGTGCGCATGGTGGTTTGATAGAAATCAGCGACCGGAGGTTGTATGAGGAGGAGTTTCAAGGATTGGTCGTTGGTTGTAGGTCGTTGCAATTATCAATTATCAATTATCAATTATCAATTAGCCATTAACCATTAGCCATTAACCATTAGCCATTAACCATTAACCATTAACCATTAACCATTAACCATTAACCATTAACCATTAGCCATTAACCATTAACCATTTCCCCGCGGACACGATAGCAAAACAAATTTCCGCGCTGAACGGAAATGGAAAATTCTTCTGATAATGCTTCGTTGCTCAGGCCGTCGCGCACCGCCCATTCCAAATCTTCATTTTCAAGCGGATATTTTAATGCCTGTGTCGTGATGCCTTCCACGCGCCGAAATGCGATCAGTGAAATTTGCTGGCCGGCAAAACTTTTGAATATGACGGTCGCAGGCTTTTGCGCCGCAACGATAAAGCTGCCGATGCCGTAATCATCCTGCGTTTCAATGACGAGTCGTGTGCAAAATTTCTCGGCGATGTTGAGATTGACGAGTTGGTGATCGAGCCGCAGGCCGGTAATACCGGCGAGCAGAACGCGCTCGCAATTCTTCTCAAGCGCAAATGTCAGCGCTTTCTCCAGGTCCGTGGCGTATTGGCTGGGGCGAGCGATAAACTGTGTGCTGGACAGCGTCGCGCGCGTCGCCGGAGTCACGGAATCGAGATCGCCCACAACATAATCCGGAATGAGGCCATTTGCAAGGGCGCGATTGGCGCCGCCATCTGCGCAGATGATGAGTGCAGCCCGGGCGCGGCATGCCGAGAGAATTTCGGCGCTGGGCAACAGGCTGTTGGCGATAATTAACGCGGTTGGTTCGGGCATAATTTTTTCATGGAATCATAAACGCAGGGGCGAGCCGCTGGCTCGCCCCTACACGCCCCTATCTTAATTCATACACGGCATTCACAAACACCTGGCGTTCTGCTGCCGGGAAAAAATCCTCGCCCTCGCCGTGCGCAATATAAAGCCGATCCAGCAAATTTTGCGCATGCACTTGCAGCGATAAACCCGACAAAGCCGATCCCGCCGGAAAACCGTATCCCAAACTCGCATGAAAGACGGTGAAAGCAGGCACCGTGTTGGCCGCAATGTTGAGATTGTCGGTGTGCTTCTTGCCCACATGTTGCATTGCCAGCGCCGCCAGCCAACCATGATGTGCATACGTCATACGCGCGTTCGCCAAAACATTCGGAAAGCCGGCGATGGGATTGCCATCCAAAACCTGCGGCGTCCCGTCGCTGCCATAAATCGTATGCCGTTTAAGTTCATTGTTGCTGAGCATGAGATTGCCGGACATCGTCAAATTCTTGAACAGAGGCGCGCGCGCGGAGAGTTCGATTCCCATGTGCAGCGTGCGCTCAGCGTTGCCGGTTACCGGCTGGCCGAAGCGGTCGAGCCGGCCGCTTTTAATGATCTCGTCACGAAAATCCATGTAAAAGAGATTCATGACGGCTTGCGTTTCTTCCGTGCGATAACCGAATCCCAGCTCAACATCATTCAGCTTCTCCGGCTTCACCAGCGGCTGCTCGAAATCGTAGGCGCCGCCGGCCTTCTGCACAAATTGCGGCGTGATCGCGCCCCAACTCGCGGGCGTGCTCGCTTCGGCCGCGTCATAAAGATTCTTCAAGCGCGGCTCGCGGCTCGTGCGTGAAAAGCTCGCAAACAGGTTGAATTGCGGCGTAAAATTGTAATTCACGCCGAAGCGCGGATTGAAAAAATGATACGGCACATCGAAATCCGTGCCGAGAAATTTCTCCTCATAGAGTTGATAACGCAGGTAAGCAAATTGCAAATCGAACGTGGCATTCAAATTCGGCAACAGCGCGAAATTGGCATGAACGTAAGGCGAGATGATGTCTTTTGCGCCGCGATACTCATAATACCGGCGCACGCCGATGTAGCTCAAACCGCGGAATTCGCCGCTGAGGGCAGCGGGCAACTCGCTATCGCCCTTTTGAATGCGACCCCAATGCAGCGAGCGATGCCGCCGCAATTCCGCGCCGAACGTGATGGTTCCGCGGGCGTGATTCCAGGTCATTTGCGGCAGCCAGCCCAATTGCATATTGTCAACAAACGCGCGAATGAGCAGGCTGTCGACATAGGTTTCTTCAGGATCGGCGACGGCTGCGAAACCGTATTCCGGCGTGAGGCGATAATAGGAAAACGGCGCCCACGAACCGTCATAATCAAAAAAACCGTAACCGCGCACCGCAAAGGCAACATTGTTCATGCGCCAGCGATCGTTCAAACGATATTCATGCAGCAGTTCGAAATGCGGTTGATTGAAGTTTTCGATCTCATCCGGCCGGCGAATGGGATTCTTGCGCCGCGTGTCGCGCCGTTGCGCCTCTGCTTTGCTGATGCCGTAATAGGCGAGATGATCTTCTATCGGCCCGCCATAAACGTGCAACCGCATAATGGATTTTTGGCCCACGCGCGCCGCGCCGAGAAAATAGCTTTTGAGATCGACCCACGATTGTTCGCGATAGCCGTCGCTTTGCAGGCGCGATACGCGCGCGGAAAACAGATACTTTTCCCGCACCAAGCCGCTGTGCAACGCGAGTGAGTATTTGCGCGTGTCAAACGTGCCGCCGCCGGCGGTTGCCGTGAGGCCGCGCTGCTGTGAAAAATTCGAGGTCACGATATTCACCGAGCCGCCGATTGCCGGCGGGCCGTAAAACGCGCTGCCCGCGCCGCGCTGCACTTGAATATCCTCCACATTCGCGAGCAAATCCGGGAAGTTGATCCAGTAGACATTGTGATCTTCCGGATCGTTTTGCGGCACACCGTTGATGTGCACCGCAATGCGGCGTTGATCAAAACCGCGAATCGAAAGATAATTATAGCCCAGGCCGTTGCCGTTTTCGGAATAAAATGTTGTCGCGGGCAATTCGCTAAGCAGCGCGGGAATGTCCTGCGCCGGATGACGCTGCGTCAACTCGCTGCGTGTCAAGGTTGAGAACGCCACCGGGCTTTCGCGTTCGCGCGCTCGCGTTGCCACCACGGTGATGGCCGGGCTTACCAGGGGCTGCGACTGCAACCGCAGCGTTATGTTGACAAAAGGTTTTTCGAGCGTGATCTCGACCCGCCGGGTTTGATAACCGATAAAACTCGCGAGCACGGCGACCTTGCCGGAAGGCGCGTGTTGCAATTGAAAATTGCCTTGTGCGTCACACGTCGCGCCCAACGTTGTGTTTTCGATTAAGACAGTGCTGCCCGGCAGTGCCAGGCCGGTTTCGTTGTCGATCACCCGGCCCGCAAGTGTCACGCTATCTTGCGCATTCAATCTCATTTGAATCAGCAACAATAGCAGGACTGGAATTGACATCAAACTTTTCATGGCTCACCTCCGAACCAGCATAAATAAAAAAGCCGCTGTCCTCATGATTCGGGAAGCGGCCGCAGCAAGCGTGCATGCCAAAAATGTCGAAGCAAAGCCATTGGCCGTTTCCCTTCGCCGGCATCATCCGGATCAGGTTCCAAGGGTTTATTCTCAGTCCCGGTTTTGGGGGGACACCCCTAACGGAATGGCAAAAGATAGGGCGCAAGGCTGGGAAAGTCAAACAGAATTTTTGCAAAACGTTTGCTTGCTTTTTATTACGACTCTTGTATTTTGCCCAAAATTGCTTTTGTCGAGTAGGATGCCGCAACCTCAGGGGCTTGTTCACATGTCTTTCGAACCACAATGGCTCACTTGGGCAAGGATGATTCAAAACATCGCGCAAAACGGCTTGGCGTTCAGCACCAACCCTTACGATGTTGAGCGCTATCAGGCATTGCAGCGCCTGGCCGCGGAAATTTTTGCGCATCACACACAATATTCGCTCACGCAATTGACGCAACAATTCGCAGAGGAAAAAGGCTATGCCACGCCCAAAGTCGATGTGCGCTGCGTGGCATTTCGCGACAATAAAATCTTACTGGTGCAGGAAACGCACGACGACAACTGGGCTTTGCCCGGAGGCTGGGCCGATGCCGGACTGTCGCCTTCGGAAGCCGTCATCAAAGAATTGCGGGAAGAAGCCGGATTCGAAGGCATTGCACGCAAGATCATTGCGGTTTACGATCGCCGCTTGCATTCCACGATTCCCCAATTATTCGATACCTACAAAATCTTCATTCAATGTGAATTGCTGGGCGGTGAATTCACGCCCAATCTGGAAACCAAAGCCGCCGGTTTCTTCGGCCTCGACGCCCTGCCGCCGCTTTCGGAAGGCCGCACCACGCGCGCGAACATTGTCGAAGCCTTCGAGCATTTGAAAAATCCCGATCGCCCCACTTCATTTGATTGACATTTTTGGCGGACACGCATGGAACCTGAAATTCTTTTGCAGGAGCTTTTTCAGCGGTATGCCGGCCGACCGGCCAACGAAATTATCGAGCTCAAAGCGCACGGCTCGGATCGCCGCATTTTCCGCCTGCGCTATAACGGAAACAGCCTCATCGGCATTCACAACGCCGATCGCGCTGAGAACCTCGCGTTCCTCGAGTTTTCCAAACACTTTCGCCGCTGCGGCCTGCCCGTGCCGGAAATTTATGCGGAAGATTTGGAGCGCAATGTTTACCTTGAAGAAGATTTGGGCGACACCACGCTTTTTTCATTTTTGAGCGAAGCACGTGAGAAAGCCGGCTTCTCGCAAGCGATTGTCGCGCTTTACCGCAAAGTGGTCAAATGGCTGCCGCAATTCCAGATTCATGCGGGCAAGACATTGAATTACGCCGTGTGCTATCCGCGCGCGCGCTTCGACAAGCAATCGATGCTGTGGGATCTGAATTATTTCAAATACTACTTTCTCAAGCTCGCCAAAATTCCATTCAACGAGCAGGTGTTGGAGGATGATTTCGAGCTCTTCACCAACTTTTTGCTGCAAGCCGAGCAGAATTATTTTTTGTATCGCGACTTCCAATCGCGCAATATCATGATCCGCGAAGGGGAACCGTATTTCATCGATTATCAAGGCGGCCGGCGCGGGGCGTTGCAATACGACATCGCCTCGTTGCTGTTCGATGCCAAAGCCGATATACCTTTCGATATTCGTGAAGAGTTGTTGCAACTCTACCTCGACGCCGTTTCTGAAATCATCCCCATCGAGCGCGAGCAATTTCGCCGGCACTATTTTGGCTATGTCCTGGTTCGCATCATGCAGGCGATGGGCGCCTACGGCTTTC
The DNA here is from genome assembly GCA_964457925.1 of uncultured Cytophagia bacterium. GTDB lineage: Bacteria > Zhuqueibacterota > Zhuqueibacteria > Zhuqueibacterales > Zhuqueibacteraceae > Coneutiohabitans. The sequence goes on along the minus strand of CAYWGH010000005.1, from coordinate 153,452 downwards.
GCGGATTTTATGAGCGCAAGACGCATTTTCTGCAAAGCGTGCCTTACGCCATTCGCAATTTAGAATATGTGTTGCGCACCGCGGATTTGCCCATCGAGCTGCCGGCGTTAACGGAGATTTGGCAGCGCCTGGTGCGCTCGACGATTTTGCGCGAGCTGGGCAATGTGCAGCTCCGCTTGACCGTGCGCATTCAAAGCTTTTCCTTCAAAAACGGATTGCCGCAGGACGAAACCGGGCACGGTGGCGGCTTCGTCTTTGATTGCCGCGCGCTGCCCAATCCCGGCCGGCTGGAGAAATTTGCCAAACAAACCGGCAATGATCCGGAGGTTATTGCCTTTCTCGAAAACGAGGAAGCGGTGCACAGCTTCATGACGCGCGTGCGCGACCTCATTGCGCAGGTGGTGGAAAACTATCAGCGCCGCAATTTCAGCGACCTGGCCGTGGCTTTTGGCTGCACCGGCGGCCAGCACCGCTCGGTTTATTGCGCCAATCGCCTCGCCAAACTTTTGCGCGAGAAATATCAAATCAATGTCGAAGTCACGCACCGCGATTTGCCGGCCTCCTTTAACAATGTTGAGGCAACGGCATGAAAGCGATGATCTTTGCCGCGGGGCTCGGCACGCGGCTGCGTCCGCTCACTGCAAACCGGCCGAAAGCCCTCATTGAAATCAATCAGGTCACGCTGCTTGAAATCGTGATTCGCCGGCTGATGGCCGCGGGTGTGCGGGAATTCATCATCAACACGCATCATCTCGCCGGACAGGTTGCCGCTTTTCTCAACGCAAAGAATAACTTCGGCGTTCGCATCGAACTCTCGCATGAAGAAGAATTGCTTGACACCGGCGGCGGTTTGCAGAAGGCCGCCCATTTTTTTGACGACGCCAAGCCGTTCTTCGTGCACAACGTCGATGTGATCAGCAACATTGATTTACGGGCAATGTACCGGCAACATCTCGCCCAGGATTGCCTGGCAACGCTGGCCGTGAAAGCGCGGCGGACGTCGCGCTATTTGATATTTGACGCGGCCGGCCAACTGTGCGGCTGGAAATCGCTTAAAGAAAACCGCGTGGAGATGGCGGCTGTGCCAGCCGGCCAAATTCATGATCTGGCATTCGACGGCATTCATGTCATTTCACCGGAACTGTTGCAGCGCATGCACGAAACCGGCGCGTTTTCCATTCTCAAAACGTATCTGCGTTTAGCCGGTGAAGGCGAGAAGATTTGCGCCTTTCGCACGGAAGGATTTTATTGGCAGGATGTCGGCAAGATCGAACAGTTGGAGGAGATCAACAAACAGGCGGCGCTTGGCCTTCTCAATATTTAACCAGCGCCTCGTTATCTTTGAAAAGACATCCATTTTCACCCGGTCACCCTGCGAGGATCTTATGAAGTTCTCGACATTATGCGTGCGGCCTCACAAGCCACTTTTTGAAAGGCAAACGAGGAGGAATAAATTTTTCGCTATGAGAAACTTTTCCTTGTTAGCCCCGGAGGAACACGGTTTTTCACTGATTGTGTCGCAGTTTAAAATAGTTCTTTCAAAAAAGAGAGCCGTGTAAATCCGTGGCTAAAAGCCCCCACCTCATGCTCTCTCAATGCCCAGCACTTCAGGCGCATCGATATCTATATTGAACCATTCTTAGAGATCCACCTCCAACCCCTCATACGCCATTACGATTTCCAAATCGCGCATGCGCGGCTGCGGCAGTTGTTGCAGCGCTTCATTTTTGAATTGTTGGGCCTTTTGCAAAATAGCGTTCATCTTCTCATCGCTGTAAGCCGGGTCGTGATGCGTCAGCACCAGCTTGCCGACGTTCGCCAGCAGGCAAATGTCCACGCCGATGAACGGCGAGCTGTGGCCCCAATCGATTTTGTGAAAGACTTCCTTGAGCGTGTATTGCGCGTCGAATACCAGCACCTCGGCATCGCGATAAAAATCAAGAAAAGGCTGCAGATATTCGGCGTCGAGTTGTTGATATTCGGCATCCGTCGCGATGACCAGCGTTTTGCCGCCCTCCGTGAAGCGATAGGCGTAGCTGCCGCCGGGGTGATGCAAGCGTTTGGTGTTGATCGTCAGGTCGCCGAGAGAGAACTCTTCCCCCTCTTTTAAATAATCAAATTGAACCTCCGCCTCCATTTCCTCCAATCCCACCGGAAAATTTTGCAGATGCATTTGCCGGGCGAGCGCTTCTTCAAGATACGGATGCACGCCGTGAATGATGATCTTGTTCCCCGTCGTGTAGGCGGGCAGGAAAAATGGAAAGCCTTGAATATGATCCCAATGCAGGTGCGTGAGCAAAACATGAATCGTGGCCCGGCCTTTTCCGGCCTCGCCTTGCAGCAATTCCAGGCCGAGCTTGCGGCTGCCGCTGCCCAAATCCACAATCACGCGTGCGCCTTTTTCTGAAACGATCTCGAAGCAGGTGGTATTGCCGCCGGCGGTGTGCGTGAGATGAAACGGCAACTTGTCGATAAAAGCCTGCAAGTCTGCCCCGCTTGCAAAGCTTTTTCCGCCGGCGAGGCGCACGGCCTCCGCAATTTTTTCGCGAAGCTGCGCGCTCGACAGGGGATTGGGCAGCGAGCCTTGCACGCCCCAACAACGCAGTTTCATGAACCCTCCTCGCGTAAATGTTGGAACGCTTCGGCGGGCGTTGCAAAAATCTTGAATTCAGACGACATGTCGACGATGTCAAAAACCTTCTTGACGTGAGGCGGCAACGCGCAAAACACCATGCGCCCGGAAATTTCCTCCAACCGCTGCGCGGCGACATAAAACACGCGAATGCCGGCGCTGCTGATATAATCCACCTGCGAAAAATCAACAATGACTTTGCGCGCGCCTTCGGCCAGTAATCCGAGCAATTCCTCCTGCAAGCGATTCGAAGTAAAGGAGTCGAGCTTGCCGTGCAAATTCAGGGTCGTGATGCCTTCAGCGGTGTTGGCGATGAGTTGCATGAGGTCAGATCTTTTTTGATGATAAGTATGTTTTTGTTGTCGCGCCGGCGGTATTCGATTTCATCCATCAGCCCGCGCCACAGCCGCACGCCGCGACCGCCGGGCCTTTTTTCGCCGGCGGTATGCGCCGGATCGATTTTCAAAGGATTAAACGCGGCAGCGTCGTCCTGGATTTTCACCATCAAACAATTGCCGCGCAACGCCAGCTCGACGGCAATGAGATGCTCGGCGGCGTCCGAGTAACCATATTTGACGATGTTGGTGAAAATTTCTTCCGCGGCAACGCGCATGTCAAAGCAGATGCCCGCCGGCAATTGATGTGCGGCGCAAAAATCTTCGATGGCCTGCCACAAACGTTGCAGCTCCGGCAGGCGATTCACCAGCGCGATGGTCATGACTTCGTTCATGATATGCCTTTAAAGAATGCGCAGCGCCAGCACCGTCATGTCGTCGTGCGGCGGCGCAGCGCCGACAAATGCCTTCACTTCGCGCAGCACCTGCTGCGTCATTTCCTGCGCGGCCGCGCCGTTGATGGCCGCCAAACAGGCTTGCAAACGATCTTCGGAGAAAAATTCTTCCTGGGGATTCATCGCCTCGGTGATGCCGTCGGTGTAGAGAAAGAGCGCATGCCGCGGCGGCAACGTCAGGCGCGCCGATTGAAAGCGCGCCTCGCTTTTTACGCCCAACGGCCCTCCCCCCAGAATTGCCAGCGGCGTGATCTGCCGGTCCGGCGGCAATAAATATGGCGGATGATGGCCGGCGTTGCTGTAGTGCAACTCACCGCTTTGCGTATCGAGCACGCCGTAAAAAACCGTTACGAACATACGGCGTTCATTATCGCGCTGCAACTCGCGGTTGACTCGGCTCAGAATCTCATGCGGCGGAATGCCCGTTTGCGCGAGCGCCCGCGTCAGCGTCGTCGTCGCGTGGATCAACGTCTTGCTCATCGCCATAAACAGCGAAGCCGGCACGCCTTTGTCGGAAACGTCGCCAATCACTACACAAAGATGGCGATCGTCGATCATAAAATAATCATAAAAATCGCCGCCCACCTCGTGGGCCGGCACGATTTCGGCGTGAACGTCAAAGCGAGAATTCGCCGCCGGCGCCGGCGTCTGCTTTGGCAACATGCTCATTTGAATTTCGTGGGCGATGCGCAAGTCGCTTTGAATTTTTTCCTCGGCTTTGGTTTTGATGGTGAGTTCATTGAGATAGATGTGCAGCCGGCTTTCCATATCGATGAACGATTCTGCCAGCTTCCCGATTTCATCGTGCGAGGCGGCGGCCAGTTGCCGGAGTCCGGCGTCGGCCTGCGGCATAAAATCATGCGAAACGAGCTGCCGCGCATGACGGGTGAGAGTGTTGAGAGGCCGCGAAATGCGCCGGAGAATGAACCCGAGCAACGCCAGGAACACGATGAAAAGGGCCGTCCCAATAATCACAATCACCCCAAAGGTTTTGCGCAGCGCCTGCTCCAGTTCGACTGTGGGAAGCAACAGGCCGTACTTGAAATGATGTTCGCCCAGCGGTAACGACTGCAGCAGGCCCTGGTATTCCTTGCCGGCGATGCGAAAAGCGTGCATACGGTCAAGCGGCGGCGCTTTGACTTGATATTGCGCCGGTGAAATGAGACTCGACAAAATAAGCCGATCATCCAACCAAAACATCGACTCGGTATGAAAAGTCTCCGAGATGAATTGCGTCAACTTATCGTCGTCAAGCTGAATGCCGCCGACGATTGAACCAAGCGGCTTCTTCTTTTTTCCAATCGGAGCAGAATAAATCAAATAATATTCGGCGTCCTCATTTTTCGCAATTTGAAGTTCCCGGCCTCTGGTGTGATCGAAAACCAGTTTCTTGCTTTTGAATTTCGACGAGGCGATGCGCTGCTGATCGAGATCGAAAACCGCCAGCATGGAGATGTCGAGCACTTTTCGTTGCTGACTTAAAATTTCATCGATTGCCTCGGCGTTTTCCAGCGTCAGGGTGGTTTCCAGAACATTGTCCTTGGCGACGCGCTCCACGCCTTTGATCAAATCTTCCTGCGCGCGGTTCAGTATGAGCGAAGTGGATTGCAGGCTTGCGCGTAATTGTTCTTCAAACGAGACGTAAATACGCTCGCGCAGAATGCCGCCCAAAATGAGGCTTGCTGCCGCCAGCGGCAGCAAAATCGCGGCAATGACCAGCAGGGTGAGCCGGCCCTTGAAAGAGGCAAGGTAGTTTTTGAGCGCCATGAAGAAGATTGAGGCAAAACCGGTACGATAACAGCGAGATGCAACACAAAAGTAAAGTTTTATGGCAACGATGCAACAGGAATTTCAGGTCGCGCATTCGGGTGTGTCAATCATCTGCGCGATATTGGTCAAAGCCTCCGGCGCGCGAGATGTTCGACATTCGATGCAAACAGCTCGACATTGGATTGTTAGAGTTTGGGATTGAGGCACGGCTGCAATGATTGCCTCAATCATCGTGCTTTGCAATGCAACGAACATGTCATTCTGCAATGAATACTGTGAAAATCCCGATTCCGCAACAGCTTCACAAGATTCCTGCTGGATGACAACCTCACCGGTCACATGAGAATCGTTATAATCCAACGATCCCGAGCGCCACATTATTTGACCTTCACCACACTGGTATCCCCCTCCATCTCCACTTCGAACACCACGGGCAAATTCTCCTTGATGCTCTCTTCGTGGGTGATGAGAAAAATCTGCCGGAAATAGCCGCTCAAGTGTTGCAGTGTCGCCAGCAGCAGCGTTTTGCGTTCGTCATCTTGCGATCCAAAAATCTCGTCGAGCACGATGGCTTGCAAGGCCGGCCGGCCGGAACGCTGCGCAATGACCTGGCTGATGGCAACGCGCAAACATAAATTCAACAAATCTTGCTCGCCGCCGGAGAAGCGATTCAGTTCGAATTTGTGGCTTTGATCGTATAGAAAAAGATTGTATGATTCGTCCAGCTCGAGCATGGCATAACGGCCATTGGTGGCCATGCGCATGATTTCTGCGGCGCGCGTTTCGATCAACGGACGCAAGCGCCCGGCCATGGCCACGCGGAACGTTTTGAAATGTTCCTGCAACGACTCCAACAACGCCGCTTCTCTTTCCACCTGCGCAATCGCGGCAAGGCGTTCCTGGGTCTGGGCAATGCGTTGTTCAAGATTCGTCACCTGCGCGGCGGCAGCGGCAAATGCTGCGTGCGCCTCCCCCGCCTGTTTTTGGGCAAGCGAATGATTTTGGCTTGCTTCTTCATAAGCAAGCTTGCATTGCCAAAACGTCTCTTCACGAAATCGCAGTTGTTCGATTTCCTGCTGCGCTGCAAGTTCCTGTGCGCGAAACGATTTCATTTTTTCAGCCGCTTGCGCCAAGTTTTCTTCCAGTGCCGCCAGTCGGGCCACACGCGCCTCGAGACGGTTGACTTCCTGGGCTTGCTCTTCGGCAGCCGCTAAAGCAGCGTTGACCGCCTGATAACGTGATTCATCCAGATGGATAACGCCGAGCCGTTGTATGTCTTCTTGCGCCTGCGCGCACTGGCGTTGCAGCTCCGCAATGCGTTTTTGTTGTCCACCCAGTTGTTCTTGCAACTGCAAGAGGCGCACGCGCTCCTGACCCAATTGCTCGCGTTCTTGCTGCAAAATTTTGAGGCGCATTTCGGCGTCATGCACATGCGCCGCCGCTTCCTTTTTCTTAAGCTCAAGCTTGAGGTAATCGGTACGCAAACCTCCCAGCGTTTTTTCGAGGCGCGCCAGCACCGGCTGAAAATGTTCGCCCAGTGGCCGCGTGCATACCGGACAGGGACTTTCCGCGCCGAGTTTTTTCACCTCCTGCAATTTTTGCTTTTCCTCCAGGCCGCGCGACTTTAGCCCTGCGAATTCCGCCAAAATGGTTTTCTCCGCCTCGCGGGAAACGCGCAGCGCGGCTTCGCTTTGCTGTAAACGCGCGAGCAGATTTTTTTCTTCAACCACAAGCCCGGGCAGCGCCGCAAGTTTCTGCTGCGCAGATTCGGTTTCGCCATGAAGCTTGGCGATCTGCTCAGTTAAACTTTTGACGAGCTGCTGCCTGCCCTGCAACGCGGCATGCTTGCGGCGGTTTTCCTCCAAAGCCTCCTTCTCAGATTTGAGGCGATGCCATTCTTCGCGCACGGGCGCAAGCTGAGCGAGCTTCACACGCTCCAACAGGATCTCGCGCCGCTCGCTTTCGGCTTGCTGTTGTTGGTGTTGCACGAGCAACGCTTGCTGTTCGAGCGTGTGCAGCGCGTTTTGCAGCTTCGCGGCGCGGTCACGGCGCTGCGATTCGGTTTCGAACAACGCTTTGGCCTGCTCGCGTTTTTGCAGCCATGCCTGTTCTTCCTGTTGCCGCGCCTGCCAGGCTTCTTCGGCCTGCTGCCGCACGCTGAGATGTTCGGTTAACTGCTTCTGCAATTCTTCCAAATCATCCTGGCTGACGCGCGTGCCCTGCAGAAAATTGCGTTTGAGGCGCGCGTCTTGCATGACTTTTTCACGCGCGTTGTCGATGGCATCCAAATTCAACAAACGGCTGATCAATTTGCGGCGTTCTTCATCGCGCATGTTGCTCAGGGCAGAGAGCTCTTTTTGCTTGGCAAAAATGGAGGCTTCGAACGATTTGCGATCCAACCCCAAGATTTTTTCAATTTCGTTACTCACGTCATTTTCACGCACGGCAAGAGGCTCCTCCAGCTCGGCGCGATATAATGCCGCTTCGACAAAGTGATTGGCCCCGCGCATCGCGCGCGTGACGCGATAATGCGCGCCGGCCAGCGTGAACGTCAATTCCACTTCGCAAGGTTCATTCACCTCTGAGGCCTGCCGGCGCAGCAACGATTTCTCGGTGCGTGTCGCGCGCGAGCCGTACAGCGCCCAGGCAATCGCCTCCAGCAAGGTCGATTTGCCCGCGCCGTTGCGTCCGATGATGCCGATGACATTTTCGGGAAATTCGAGGGACAGTTCGTCAAAGCGGCGAAAATTGCGCAAGCGGAGGGTTTGCAGGATCATGTCTCAGCCTCCGCCATTTCGGCTTCTGCAAGATACTTTTGGCCGAGACTCTCCAACTCGGCGCGCGGCAAGGCGCTTTCGGTATTCGCCGTCAAATAACGCGCGAACTCTTCGCGCAGCGAGCCTAACACGTGCATCTCTTGCGCTGAAGCATTATAATCCGTGGTTGTCGCGCCGTCTAAAACGAGTTGTTTGTTGAGATGAAAAACTTGGGGAAAAAGTTTGTCGATGGCAGCCAGATCAAGCTGCAAGTAAAGCTCGCGTGAGAGATGCTGTAATTCGAGCGTGATCATGGCGCCGGTTAGGTCGCCGTTGCCGCGCGCCGCGATCTCCGGCATGATCTCGTCGAGCGTTTTGTTTTTGCAATCAATCGGCGCGAGTCGCAGCATCCGCCGCGCCGAAATTTGATGGTACTCCCATTGTCGCGTTGATAAATCCCCGAGAATATAGCCGGAGGTATAGCCGGCTTCATTGAAACTGGTGCGCTCGGTCGAGCCGGAATAAAACGTGTGATCATTAATGGCGAGGTAACGATGGTAATGCCCGAGGGCGATGTAGTCGAAAGTCAGATTCAAACGCGCTTCCGGGTCTTCAAGAAACTGTTCATTGAACTCGCCCATGCGAGTATCGAGCTTACCGGCGGCGCGCCACGCCCCGTGCGTCAACAAAAGATTCCATGGTGCGGCGTCATCCCATTGCACACTCGCATATGCTTTCTCCAACTCCTCACTGAGCGAACAATGCGGAATGCAATGCACGGCGCAATAATCCTTGCCGTTCGCTGCCGGTACCGTAATTTTCTCATAAACACCTTTAAATGCCGCACGCACATTGGGCAGCACGCTGAGCGCTTCAAAAATATTGCCGGTCGCGCGAATGCGCGGGGTGGAGTGATTGCCGGCGACCACGACAAATGGGATGTTTGCTTCGCTGAGCTGCTTGAGTCCAGCGAGCGCGACGGCAATGGCGCGATTGTTGGGCCGGGGCGATTGAAACAAATCGCCGGCATGCAGCACGAAATCCGGCCTGTGTGTGAGAATCGCGTCAATGACACGCCACCAAGCGTCATAAAAATCCTGCTCACGGCGATTGACGCCGGTTTGGGGATCGACCTTGGATAAATCGGAAAAGCCCAGATGGGTATCGGCAAAATGGAGAAAGCGCATGCCCGCATAGTTTCGTGGTTAACGGCCCAACAAATCTTTCGGTGGGCTAACTTGACAGGTCAGATTCACTGCAGAGACGCAGCGTTCGCTGAGAATTCACGCAATCTTACTCTGCGAACGCCGCGCCTCTGTGGTGGTTTGGGAATGTGTTCGTCAAATTAACCCTCGCAAACCTGGCTGCAATCTACTTGTTTCAACTCAGACTTTCAAGTTTTTCCCTGTTTATGCTCGCAAAAATATGCTACATTGCCATCGCTTCCCGGCACGATGAATCAGGCGTGGAATATCATGAACGAACAACAAACCGAGGCCGTGCGCGAACGCGCGGGCAAGGGCATGCGCGCGACCTTCATCGGCGTGCTCGTGAATGCGGGTCTCGCATTCATCAAAGTCATCGCAGGGGTTTTGGGAAATTCGTATGCGCTTATCGCTGACGGCGTCGAATCCACGCTGGATATCTTCAGCACCACCGTGGTGTGGGGCGGATTGAAAATCGCCGCAAAGCCGCCAGATGCCAATCATCCCTTCGGACACGGCAAGGCCGAACCGCTGGCGGCGCTGGTGGTTGCATTGGCTTTATTGGGAGCAGCGCTCGGCCTCATAATTCAAAGCATTCGCGAGATTCTCACGCCGCATCACACACCCGCCCCCTTCACCCTGCTGGTGCTGATCATCGTGGTCATCACAAAAGAATTGCTTTTTCGTTCAATTTTCAAGGTTGGTGAAAACATCAAAAGTACGGCTGTGCGCGGCGACGCCTGGCATCATCGCTCGGATGCCCTTACCTCCGTTGCCGCATTTGTGGGGATAGCAATTGCGTTGCTGGGCGGCGAAGGATATGAAAGCGCCGATGATTGGGCCGCCTTGTTTGCATGTGTGATTATCGGATTCAATGGCGTGCGCCTGTTGCGCGGAGCTGTCAGCGAAGTGATGGACACCGCGCCTCCGGCAACGTTGGAGCAGAGCATTCGCGTGCTTGCCCAAAATGTCGAGGGTGTGCGCAATACGGAGAAATGCCGGGTGCGTAAAAGCGGGCTGATGTTTTTTGTCGATATTCATGTCATCGTGGATGGCGAGGCTTCAGTGCGGCGCGGCCACGAAATTGCGCATGAGGTCAAGGATCGTTTGCTGAAAGCAAATCTCGATATTTTCGATGTACTCGTGCATATTGAGCCGGATGCCGGGCGCCTCGTTCTGCCTCAAAAAAAGCTGTGACTGGCTCCCCTGAAAAGTAGTAAAATTTTTGTTGGCAGAGAGGCAACCTTTTTGGCCTTTGCGTCATCCTAAAATCTGCGCTGGTTTTCTAGGTGATATCCCCTGCCCGAAATTATGTGCAACCTTTGCCTTTTGCTGGCCGTATGTTGAGCGTTTTCAGGCAGAATATTCTGCTGCGATTTTATAAGCTGCCATACCTGAAGGGAGATTGCATGAAGAAAAAGAAAAAAATCATTATCGCGACTGTTGGAGTAGCAGCGCTGGCCGCCGCGGCCTTTTTGTTTTGGGGGAAGGCAAAAAATGGCGAAAAAGATGTGTTGCCGAAAGTAAAAGTGACCAAGAACAATATTGTCGACAAAGCCCTTGCGGTCGGCACGATCGAGCCGGAGTATGAAATTTCAGTCAAATCCAAAGTCACCGGTGTGGTCCGAAAAATCTTTGCAGATGTCGGCGTCTATGTGAAAGTCGGCGACCCCTTGCTGGAAGTCAAGCCCGATCCCACGCCGCTGGAGCTTGCGGAAGCCAAGCGCAACGTGGAATTGGCGCAGGTGGAATTGGACAACGTCAACAAGGAGAATATTCGCCAGGAATCGTTGCTCAAAAGCGCGCTCATTTCCACACGGGAATACGACGATTTTCAGCGCAAACTCCAGGAAGCCGAATTGCGTGTGAAGATTGCCAAAGAGAAACTCGCGCTCATTCAAAGCGGCAAAGTGAAAATCGGCGGCACGCAGATCGAAACCATCATCACCTCGCCCATCGAAGGCTACGTGCTCAGCAAAACCGTCGAAGTGGGCGATCCGGTCACGCCGCTGACCACTTTTCAAGAGGGCACGGTGTTGATGCGCATCGCCGACATGAAGCAATTGATCTTCAAAGGCACGGTCGACGAAATTGACGTGGGGCGCTTGCGTGAAGGCATGGAAGCGGAGATCAAAATTGGCGCGTTGCCACAGGACAAAGTGATGGGGCGGCTGCGCTTGATTTCCCTCAAAGCCGAAAAGAAGGATAATGCCACGGTTTTCCCGATTGAGATTTTTATCGAACCCACGAACGGCACAACCTTGCGCGCGGGCTACTCCGCCAATGCCAATATCATCATTCAAAAGAAAGACAGCGTGTTGACCATCCCCGAGCGGGTCGTGACGTTTCGCAACGACTCTGCCTTCGTCAAAGTGCCGTTGGATGATAAAAAGGAAGAAGAACGTCTGATTCAGACCGGTTTGAGTGACGCCATCAACATCGAAGTGCTGGCGGGATTGAATCTCAACGATGAGGTTTTTGAGAAACCGGTGAAGAAAATTCAATGAGGCTTATGATTTGATCGGCGACGGCCTGGCCGTGGCCTTTTTTCCTGAAAAAAGCTGCGGCTTGGCCGCAGTTGAATATGTAAACGTGCTGGGCTCATGACTCAACTCACGACATTCATTTCCGAATTCCTGCAAGATCTGCGCGGCCAAAAACTGCGCACATTTCTGACGATTTTCGGCATCGTCTGGGGCACAGTGGCGATTATCGTGCTGCTCGCCTTTGGCATGGGCTTCAAAAAACAGCTTGCCATCAACATGCACGGCATTGGCGAAAGCATTGCCATCATGTTTCCCGGAAGAACGACAAAAGCCTTTGAAGGTTTTGGCTCCGGGCGCTCGATGTTTTTTCTCGAAGAAGATGTTAAACTGCTGGCGGCGCAGGTCAAAGGCATTCGCGCCATCAGCCCGGAATACAGCGGCCGTTCGGCGCCGGTGCGCGTGGGTGAGAACATTCTCAATTCTCTCATCACCGGCGTTTATCCGATTTATGCCGACATGCGCAACATCATTGCCGCGCCGGGCGGGCGTTTTTTCAATGATCTGGATTTGCAGCATCGCCGCCGCGTGACGGTGATCGGCGACAAAGTGAAGGAGCTGCTCTTCGGCGAGCAGGACGCCATCGGCAAGCTGATTTTTATCGGGCAGACGCCTTTTACCGTAATCGGCGTCATGCAAAAGAAAACGCAGAACTCTTCCTATAATTCCCGCGATCAAGATCGCGTGTTCATTCCCGCCTCGACGTTTGCCTCGGTTTTCGGCACAATTTATCTCAACAACATTATTTATCAACATCGCGATCCCACCAACGCAGAAGCGGTCAATGAGGGCGTGCGGGAAACACTGGGCAAAAAATATAAATTCGACCCCACCGACAAAAATGCGGTGTGGATTTGGGATACCTCCGAGGCGGACAAGTTCATGTTCTATTTCTTCCTGGCATTCAACATCTTCTTGGGCTTGATCGGCAGCATGACGCTGGCGGTGGGCGGCATCGGCGTCGCGAATATCATGTATGTCGTGGTGCAGGAACGCGTAAAGGAAATCGGCATCAAACGCTCGGTGGGCGCGACCAAGCGCAACATCATGCTGCAATTTTTCATGGAAACATTTTTTATTGTTGGACTCGGCTCCATCATCGGCTTTTTGATCGCCTATGTGATCATCCTGGGTTTGCAATTCATTCCCATCAAAGAATTCGTCGGCACGCCCGAGCTTTCGCCGGCCGTCGCGCTGATTACGATCGCGATTCTCACGCTCATCGGCCTGGCGGCCGGTTTGATGCCGGCGCGGCGCGCGGCAAATTTGGACGTGGTGGAATGCTTGCGAACGTGAAATTCCGCGATGCTCGCCTGAGATCTTATAACGTGACGAGTGTAACGTGTAAAGGCACGCCCCATGTGGCTGGAACTTCTCAAAGAATTTTGGCAGGATTTGAAGGCGCATAAGACGCGCGCCATTTTGACGATTGTCGCCATCGCGTGGGGCACCATCGCCGTGGTGTTATTGATGTCGTTCGGCGAAGGTTTGGGCATTCAGATGCAAAATGGCCTGCTCAACGCCGGCAATCGCATTATGATCATTTATGGCGGCGAAACCGGTTTATCGTTTCAGGGTTTGCCCAAGGGCCGCCGTGTGCGCATGGTGGAGGATGATGCCTGGTTGCTGCAGCGCGCCATTCCCATGATCGACATGATCAGCCCGCAATATCGCAGAACCGTGACGCTCACCTACAAGAAGTTTTCCACGACCACGGAATGCGAGGGCGTGAATCCCGGCTTTGAGGAAATGCGGCGCATGTATCCCGCGGCCGGCGGGCGTTTTCTCAATGAGGCTGATTTGTTGCATCAGCGCCGGGTGATATTTCTCGGCAGCGAGATTGCGCGGGAGATATTTGGCGAAGAGGATCCCATCGGCAAAACCCTGATGGTTGACGGCATACCGTTCACACTCGTGGGTCTCATGCAAAAGAAAATTCAAACCAGCATGAACAACGGCCCGGACACGCGCCGCGCCGTTATGCCCTATACCACGTTTCGCACGCGCTACGGCTACAAATACGTCAACTCGATGGTGGTGCGCCCAAGCGAGCCGACGAAACAGGACATGGTGAAAAGCGAAATTTATCGCGTGCTCGGCCGCAAGTATGATTTCGATCCCACGGACGAACGCGCGCTTGGCATTTGGGACTTTATTGAAAATGAAAAAATGGGCGAGAAGATCTCGATCGGGATCGCCATCTTCCTGGGCTCGGTGGGATTTTTGACATTGCTGATTGCGGGCGTGGGCGTCGCGAATATCATGTACATCGTGGTGAAAGAACGCACGCGTGAAATCGGCATCAAAATGGCCATTGGCGCGCGCCGGCGCTACATTCTGGCGCAATTCATTTTCGAAGCGCTGCTCATCGCCATGATCGGTGGCGGACTCGGCTTGCTTTTTTCAATGGGCGTGATTTCCGTCGTGCAACTTCTGCCGGCTGAAGACGGGCCGATGCAGTTCCTGGGCCGGCCGGTATTGTCGCACACCATTATGTTTCTCACCACCAGCATTCTCATGATCATTGGCTTGTTGGCCGGCTTTTTCCCGGCGCGCAAAGCAGCGGGCTTGGATCCGGTGGAATCTTTGCGCTATGAATAGACTTCGTCGTGCGTGAGTTGGGGGGATTTATTGCACGGGAACGTCATGATTCCGCTGGCATTGTTACTCGTGAGAAAATTAGGACAGCCGGCTTTACGAATGTAGATTCAACTTTTCCCGAGCAAACACGCGAAAAAAACGAAAAGTTTTTTGGTGTATTTCATCGACACGAGGTGAACTCTTTTTGAATCCGTGAAAATCCGTGTTTATCCGCGGCCCAAAAGATACCCGGTGGTGCAGATCACAGAAGCAAAGATTCTACGATCAGATTTCACATCCTCTCCAGTGCGGCGATCTTCTCGTCCTCGACAAACATAATCAGCGCGTCCCCTTCGCGAATTTTATGTTTGACGTCCGTCATAGCCCGCTTTGATATAAAAATTTTCATGGGGCAGTTCACGCAGATATCGATGGCTTCGTCAGGCGGCAAACTCTCCCGCAAAACCGCGACTTCGTTGCGGTGCATGATTTCATCTCGAAAGGCAAGTAAAGAGAATTTAAATTTTGTCCGGCATGATAAAGGGCTTGCCTTTCAATTTCCTTCAATGTATTATTTCGCCATTCTTGTGGCCGGTTTGTGGCTGTGTAAACTTTATCGCGCAGGTACCCGCATGAAAGGCGGATGGAATGTTGCACGATTGTGGCTGGCGCCCGTCAGAACTTGCCTTGACGCACAATTGCAATCTCGCCGGAGGCCGCGAGCCCAATCCCCACAGCGGCAAAACGGCTCCGGCTGTTTTCATAAACTCCCGTCATCCCTGCACGATTTGTGTCGTTATCACGTTCGCCTTGCCATGATTGCCACAAGCCTGGTCGCGCTTCCTGCCTGCCGGCCTTCGTCAGTTCACTTGATATAAATTCCTTGAAACTCCTCGGTACTACTCCTCGGATCAAATAACGAACAGCAACAAAACTCTTTGTGATTGCCGCATGATTATCATACACACAGGTTTCATAGCTAATCGACCCGACTATATAAGGAGAATGACATGTCACGGCGCAACATGTTTTTCGCTTCTTTTTTGTTCTCTTCGATTTTTTCTTGTTTTCTACTGGTCGCCCAGCCGCGCGAAGTGGGCAACCTTATCATCGAGGGCATCCCTGAAATTCCGGCGCGCATCAGCGACCGCATGAATCAATATCAAAATGTGCGCTCCGCCTCCTTTCTCGATTGGAACCCCAATGGTTCAGGCATGTTGATCTCGACGCGTTTCGGCGAGACCAATCAGATTCACTATGTGAGCCAAGCGGGCGGCAGCCGGCAGCAAATCACATTTTTCAAAGAGCCGGCGCGCGGCGGGAGTTTTTATCCCGGCCCGGATCATCGCGGCTTCTTGTTCAGCATGGATACCGGCGGCGCGGAGTTTTTTCAGCTTTATTATTTCGATCTCAAAACCGGGCAAACCACGCTGCTGACCGACGGCAAGTCGCGCAATACCGGCGGCGGCTGGTCGCCGGACGGCAAATGGATCGTCTTCTCCAGCAACTTGCGCAACGGCAAAGACACGGATGTGCGCCTGATGCGCTTTGATCAGCCCGGAGTTTCTGAGACTGCGACCGCAGCAACCGGCGCCTGGGGCGCGGTTGATTGGGCGGCGGATAACAGCAAACTGCTGATTCAAAACTATGTTTCAGCAAATGAATCCTATCTGTATTGGTATGATCTTTCCACAAAGAAACTCACTGCCATCAATCCCCGACCCAAGAAAAAAATTGCCTATGGCGCGGCGCGCTGGCGCAAAGACGGCAGCGGCGTTTACTACACCTCGGACGAGGCCGGCGAATTCCAACAACTTTGTTTTTACGAACTGGCCACCGGCAACAAGACGGTGATCACCGATAAAATTTCCTGGGATGTCGAGGAGGTGGAGCTTTCGCACGACGGCGCGAAACTCGCTTACACGGTCAACGCCGACGGCATCAGCCAACTGCATGTCATCGATTTGAAAACCAATCAAGAATTAAAACTGCCGGAGTTGCCCCTCGGTTTGATTTTTGGATTGGAATTTTCTCCAGACGGCGGCATGCTTGGCATGACGCTCAACAATGCGCAGACTTCAGGCGATGCGTTTGCTCTCAACTTAAGCACGCAAGAATTGGTGCGCTGGACGTTCAGCGAAGTGGGCGGTTTGCAAACCGAGAATTTTGTCGCGCCCCAATTGATCCGCTATCCCACCTTTGACAAAGTGAATAATGCGCCGCGTATGATTCCCGCCTTTTATTACAAGCCGAAAAACGCGGGCGGCAAGCTGCCGGTCATCATCAACATTCACGGCGGGCCGGAAGGCCAGGCTGTGCCGAGCTTCAACTCGATCACCCAGTACTATGTGAATGAATTGGGCATTGCGGTGTTGGTGCCGAACGTGCGCGGCTCTTCCGGATATGGCAAATCCTATCTCGCCATGGATAATGGTTACAAACGCGAAGAATCGGTGAAAGATATCGGCGCATTGCTCGATTGGATTGCGCAGCAACCCGAGCTGGATGCGAGTCGCGTGGGCGTGACCGGCGGCTCCTATGGCGGCTACATGACGCTGGCGACAATGTTCATGTACAACGATCGCATTCGCGCCGGCGTAGATGTGGTCGGCATCAGCAATTTTGTGACATTTCTCGAAAGCACGCAGGAGTATCGCCGTGATTTGCGCCGCGCCGAGTATGGCGATGAACGCGACCCCAAGATGCGCGAGTTTCTCAACAAAATCTCGCCCACCACCAACGCGCACAAAATCACCAAACCGCTGTTTGTGATTCAAGGCCTCAACGACCCGCGCGTGCCGGCAAGCGAATCGCAGCAAATTGTGGAAACCGTGCGCCGCAACGGCGGCCGGGTCTGGTATCTCGTGGCAAAAGACGAAGGCCACGGCTTCCAGAAAAAAGGTAATCGCGACTATCAATCCAATGCCACAACCTTGTTTTGGGAGGAATTTTTGTTGGATAAGAAAGAAGGGACGAATTGATAGTTTCTTGCAGGATGTCGTTATGCGCAATTTCTTGCAAGTGGTCAAGTTGCCCGAAGTTGCTCATAGCTGTTTGACTGCGCCAGGCCTTTATGGTATTTCATGATTCATAAAGTCTAGCATCCCAACCTCATGAGGCTTTTCATTTTTTAAGGGAGAGAAAAATGCTTCTTCACTACAAGAATTCCTCTTTGTTTGAATTATGCCGCGGCATGATTGCTGCTTTGTTGCTCGCGTTCAGTCTGCCGTCAGCGGCACAAACGTTGGTGCAGGATCGGCAGTATGAACACGCCCAGGTCTCGCCGCTGAATTTGGCGGAATTCTCCGGCAGCGTTGCGCCGGTGAGCCATCTTTTCCTGTATGCCTACAAAAACGGCGGGTGGCAACAGATTCCCCACCAAATCGACGAACGTGATGGGAGCGGCAGCTATTTTGCCGCGGACGACGGCGCGCTCGACGACAATGATCAGTTCTTGTTTCTGGTGCGCGATGCCGGCAGCCAAGCGCCGGTGAATGATTGGGTGAATGACGTCTCGGCGCGCAGTTTCCCGCGCTATGAAATTCGCTTGATCGATCCGATCACCTCGCAAGAGGCTTTTGTTTATCTCTATCGCTCCACCACCTTGGCGCCGGATCCGCTGCTGCCGACATATATGCAATACTCACCCTCGCCGGCGGGGCGCGTGGCCGCTGATACGGTGAAAGGCATCAGCTACATTCAAGGCCATGCCAATAACGGCGTTCCGGATTACCTCGCGGTTCCGCCCTCGTTCGGCGGGTCCGGCGTTGATTTTCTCGATCGCTTGAAAATACGCATTCGCGCCATTGTCTCCGTCCCGATTGTCGGCAACCAAACCGTGACGGCAAATGAACAAGATAATTTGATCGCCGTCAACAACAGTCTCAAGGCTGTTGCCGGCAGAATCCGCATCATTCGCGAAGTACAGGAACAAATCCGGGTGAGTGTGCTCGGAATCAACGTCGATGTCTCGACAGTGGCCATTTCACTTTTCTTTTATCCCTTCTCGCAGCAATTGTCCGGGCAGATTCCGTTGACTTCTGATTTGGGTGCACGCCTGCTGCGCACGACATTCGATTTCAATGCGAACATGGCCAATCAAACCTGGTATAACAAAAACACCACGGCGCCGCGCACCATTACCGGCGCTTCCGGCGGCATCACCGAGCAACAGGGTGCCCTCGTTTTTCTGCCCGAGCGCAATTGGTTCAGCGCCAGCTCCAGCCAGCACGGCAGTTTTGTTGGCATCTTCGGCATGGATAACATTCCGAACACGACGCAGAAATATTATTTCTGGGATGCCGTGAGCGGCACGGGCGACGGCACGAATGACACCGGCGACGGCCGTTCGTATGGCGATAGCGGTTTCATTATTCAAAGCGTCGGCAGCAATCCCATCGTTGCCACCTTTCAACTGGGAGTCAGCTCATACATCCTTGGGCCGAATCTTGCGCGCGAGCAGGCCGTGGCCTTAAATGCCAATACCGAAGCGCCGCTGGTTCATGTTTACAATCTCCAGAATTACGACGCCGTCGCGCCCGCCGCGGTGGCCGATTTGCGCGTCACCAATTCCACGCCGACCACCGTGAGTCTGGCGTGGACGGCTCCGGCGGATGTCGGCTCGAACGTGGCCAGTTATGAACTGGGCTATTCGACCACGCAAGTGGGCAGCGATGTCAATTTGTGGTTTGACACCATCGCCAATAAAGCAGGCAATTTGCCCACGCCCGGCGCGCCCGGCGCAACCGAAGTCGCCACGGTTGATAATCTGATCACCGGCAGCCGTTACTTTTTTGTGCTGCGCTCGCGCGACGCTTTTGGCAATGCCTCGCCTTTTTCGAACATCGCCACGATCGAAGCCGTGCCGGTCGAGCTGGCAACCTTCAGCGTGCAAGTCGAGCGCAACCAGGCCGAGCTGAGCTGGAGCACGGCGAGCGAAACGAACAATCTCGGATTTCACCTCGAACGCAAACAAGGCAACAATCCCTGGCAAGAAATCGGTTTCATCAACGGGCACGGCACCACGCTGCTGACCCAGAATTATTCTTTTGTTGATCGCGATTTGCAACCCGGCGTCTATACGTATCGCCTGCGGCAAGTCGATTTCAACGGCGCTTTCGAATATTCGCCGGAAATCAGCGCCACCGTGTCCGCGCCGCAGCGCTTCGTGCTGGCGCAGAGTTATCCCAATCCGTTGTTGCAAGCGTCTTCCGGCGCGCTGATTCGCTATGAATTGCCGCATAGCGCGCCGCAACCCGTGGCATTGCGCATTTTCAATCTCCTCGGCCGTGAAGTCCGGCAATTGGTGCATGAAAATCAAAATGGCGGTTATTATGAAATTCGGTGGGACGGCCGTTTGGCCAACGGTGAGCATGCTGCTGCCGGCATTTATTTCTATGAATTGCGCTCTGGCGCTTTCCGCGCAATTCAGAAACTGACGATTGTAAGATAGGATCGAATCAACTCAGACAGCCGCTCCGCAGAAACGATCACGATCGGGAAGCGGTTGCGGTTATCGCCGAGTGACAAACGGCAATTCTTGCGGATTGCAGTTAAACCGCGTTGTGATACTATTATCTGTTGCTAACGCTTTGGAGAGGAGGAGTTCATGCTTTCACAAGTCCTGCGGTTTGTGCGGTTGGCGTGGTTGCTGGTTGCGATTTACGCCATTGCCCGTTTTATGGTTGGCTTGTCGGGTGTGCCGTATGCCCCGCGCGGCAATGCCATGTTCTCTGTCGTCGGCGCGACGGTGATCAGCAGCTTCATTTTTGGCGCACTTTCTCAGCGCGCCGGCTTTAACTGGGTGGGCACAGCCCTGGTCGGCACGAGCATTGGTGTGTTTGCCCAGGTTTTGATCTTGCTGCTGACGTTCATCAGCATTGCCGGGAATCTCAGTTCATCTTATTTCATTCATTGGGATGCGCTGAATGTGCAGGAAGGAACAGTGGTGCCGATGGGACAGGCGCTCGGTGCACGCGCTGTGGGTTTGATCATCAACGCCATCATTGCGACGGTGGTTGCGCTTGTCGGCCGTGTTCTCGGAGGCAAGCTGGCGCCCAGAACATCGTAGTCCCTTTCGCGGACAGTTTCGCAGAACAACGCGATAAAAATCGCCAACAAAATCAAGCCACCCGGCATTTCACCGGGTGGCTTTTAAGTTTTGCCGGAATCATCGCAGCAGATTTGCAGGCAACCCTTGACAAACAAACTTCCCATTATCGGAATCTTCGATCTCCCGGGTTGTTTCAATCCGCGAGTGGCATTTTGTACGGAGTTCAATTCAACAATTCAAAACTCCACCGTATCCGTCACCTTGCCTTTGCGCAGCAGCATGCTCTTTTGCCGGCCGCCGGCTTTGACGTGCACAATATTGGTTTGCTCCTCATAAATCTCCAACAAAATGCGATTGGTGACCGCAATCTTTTTTACCTCCGTCACCTGCGCAACTTCGACGTAGCACCAGGTCACGTCCATCTCGACTTCTTTGCCGACGTAGCGAAACGCCGCGGTATCGCCATTGACAACAATCTCAACTTGATTCTTGAGATAATTGTAAAGATAGCGATCCGCCTCCGGCGACTCGCGCGCATCACCGAGGTAGAGTTTTCCGGTTCCCTGGGCTTCAAGCGCCCGTTCCAAATCATCGGTGAAAATTTTGAACGTGATTTCCAGCAACTTCGCTTCGGGATTGTGATCAATCTGGCAAATGCTGACATAAAAGGGATGCCGGAAGCCCGAAACCGCAATGGCCAGCAAAAAGACCGGCAAAACTGCCAGGCAAGACTGGAATCGGCGTTTGGACATTTCTCGCTTGCTTTGCATTTTTTTTCGATTAGTTTACTCGCCACCCCGCGGCGTGGTTTACCCGGGCGGGCAAATATACGGCACATAAGCGCGTCTCGCAACCCCAATGTCGGAATTTCAAACCTACCTCACACTCGGCTTCGAACATATTTCTGATTTGGGCGCTTACGATCATTTGTTGTTCATCGTGGCGCTATGCGCGGTTTATTCCTGGCAACAATGGCGCACGCTGGCCATTTTAGTTACGGCATTCACCCTCGGCCATTCCTTCTCGCTTGCCGCTTCGGTCATCGCCACCCCGCTTGTGCCGGCGGCAGTGATAGAATTCTTGATTCCGCTTACGATTCTGGCGACGTGCGTGCTGAATGTCGTGCAAAAATCCGGACAGCATGACGCGCGCAACATGTGGCCGCATTATGCGCTGGTGCTGGGTTTCGGCTTGATTCATGGCATGGGATTTTCGAATTATTTGCGCGCTTTGCTGGGGCAGGAAGCGGGCATATTGCTGCCGTTATTCGCCTTCAATCTCGGCTTGGAAATCGGGCAATTGCTGATCGTCGGCCTCGTGCTGGCGGTTTCGTGGCTGGCGCTGCGCTTTCTCAAAATTATCCCGCGCGAATGGAATCTTTTTATCTCCGGCGCAGCCGCCGGCGTGTCGCTAATTCTCCTTACGCAACGTTGAAGCCCTAAGCGACGCGTTGACGCAAAAAATGATTCATAAAGACTTCAACCACGAAGACACAAAGACACGAAGAATAAAAACTTGGCGTTGTGGTGTCTTCGTGGTAAAGAATAGTTCAGATGATGTCAGGTTTGTAGCCACTGATTTATACGGATCCACACGGATTTCAGAACTTCTTTTGAAGAAAACTGTTATAGAGCATGGCAGAATCCGTGTTCATCTGTGGCTAAATTCAAACCAGTGAAATAAGGTGGTATTTGCGTCCCGTAAATCATCCATCAATTCCGGTGAGGCGAGAGATGAAAAACAAAATGCTGTTCCTGTCGAGCCTGCTGTTTTGGGCGCTCAACCCATTGGCGAGCAGCGCGCAAGACGTGAAAAGCGTGAATGAGTCCGAAAAAAAATTCCGGCAGTTGTATGAGGAGTTTCGTAGTCCGAATGTCTATCGCGCCGCCTCGGGCGCGCCCGGGCATATGTATTGGCAACAGCGCGCAGACTACGACATGCAAATCGAGCTGGACGACGAGACACAACGGCTTTACGGCACCGAGACCATCACCTATCACAACAACTCGCCGGATGCGCTGTCCTATCTCTGGCTGCAGCTCGATCAAAACCAGCAGGCCAAGGATTCCGACACCTACAAAACGGAAACCAACAGCATCACCGACAATATGAGCTTCCGGGAGCTGGCGAATTTGCACCGGGATTTCGACGGCGGCTTTAAAATCGACTATGTCAAAGACGCGACCGGCCGCGATCTGCCTCATACCGTCAATAAAACCATGATGCGCATCGACCTGCCGCAACCACTCGCGCCTCAAAGCCGCTATACTTTCAAGATCAAATGGTGGTACAATATCAACGATCGCATGAAACTCGGCGGCCGCTCGGGCTTCGAATATTTTCCGGAGGACAAAAATTATCTGTATGCCATCGCGCAATTCTTTCCGCGCCTGGCGGTTTACAGCGACAACCAGGGCTGGCAGCACAAACAATTTCTTGGCCGGGGCGAGTTCACCGTGGGCTTCGGCGATTATAAAGTGAGCATCACCGTGCCGGCGGATCACATTCTCGCCGCCACCGGCGTGCTGCAAAACAGCGCCGAAGTGTTGACCGCGGAGCAACGCTCGCGCTGGCAAAAAGCGCAAACCGCAAGCGCGCCGGTTATGATCGTCACGGAAGCCGAAGCGCGCGAGGCCGAGAAATCGCGCGCCAAAAGCAAAAAAACGTGGCGCTTTCACGCGGAAAACGTGCGCGACTTTGCCTTCGCCACTTCGCGGAAATTCATTTGGGATGCCATGCCGGTGAAGTTCGGCAGCCGTACGGTGATGGCAATGTCGTATTATCCCAAAGAGGGCAATCCGCTGTGGGAACAGTATTCCACCAAAGTAGTGGCGCACACATTGCGGGTTTATTCCAAGCACACTTTTGATTATCCCTATCCCGTCGCGATTTCGGTGCATACTGACCGCATCGGCATGGAATATCCCATGATTTGCTTCAACGGCGGGCGGCCGGAGCCGGATGGCACCTACAGCGAACGCACGAAATACGGCATGATCGGCGTGATCATCCACGAGATCGGCCACAATTATTTTCCCATGATCGTGAATTCCGACGAGCGGCAATGGACGTGGATGGATGAAGGCTTGAACACGTTCCTGCAATTTTTGGCCGAGCAGGAATGGGATCGCGATTATCCTTCGCGGCGCGGCCCGGCGTACAAGATCGTTGATTATATGAAGGGCGACAAGCAAGGCCAAACGCCGATTATGGCGAATTCCGAATCGCTGCTGCAATTTGGAAATAATGCCTATGCCAAGCCCGCCACTGCGCTCAACATTTTGCGCGAGACGATCATGGGACGCGAGCTGTTTGATTTTGCCTTCAAAACCTACGCCCAACGCTGGATGTTCAAACAGCCGGAGCCGGAGGATTTGTTTCGGACGATGGAGGATGCTTCAGGCGTTGATCTCGATTGGTTCTGGCGCGGCTGGTTCTACACCGTTGATCATGTCGATGTCGCGCTCGACGCGGTGAAATGGTACCGCATCGACACGCAGGATCCAGAAATTGAAAAGGCGATCACCAAAGCCGAAGAGCAGAATCAGCCGAAATTCATCGGCGATATTCGCAATCAAACCGCGATTCCGGCGGCGATGGTGGACCGCGACCCGGCCACGCAGGATTTTTATAACAAGTATGATCCGTTTGCCGTGTCGATTCTCGACAAAAAAGAATATGAACGCTATTTGGCAACTTTGGATGAAGAGGAGAAAAAGTTGCTGCGCGCGGGCTACAACTATTACGAGTTAAGTTTCTCGAATCTCGGCGGCCTGGTGACGCCGCTGATTTTGGAGTTCACCTACAAAGACGGCTCGCAAGACGTGCATCACATTCCCGCCGAAATTTGGCGCTACAACGACAAGCAGATCAGCAAAGTGTTTGCAACGCAAAAAGAAGTGGCGAGCGTCACGCTCGATCCCTTTCTCGAAATGGCGGACACCGACATGAGCAACAACCACTGGCCGCCGCAAGCCCAGCCCACGCGCTTCCAGCTTTTCAAAGAACGCGAACGGGAACAGGAAAATCCGATGCAGCGCCAGAGGCGCATCGAGGAGATGAGCAACGGCAACACGACGCAAAAGCAGAGGGAAAATGGCGGCAAGCCGGCAGGCGGGAATTGAAGCGAGTGTTGATCAATGTAACGCTTCCGCGCGGCTCTTCTGCGATCACCGTCATTTCTGAGATAGGAGAATAGTATTCGTATTTCCAAGAAATTTTCCATGAACATCACTTTTTGCCGATTGGCGCAATTCATTGGGATTCAAAAACCTTAGAGTACGCGGAAAGGTGGCGCATAAAATGGCATGCTGATTGCCATCCTGAATGGCGAGAAATCCCAACTGCTAAGAACGGTAGGGTGCTGTCATGAGTGGGGCGCAAAAAAATTTTGCTTTAGCGCCAGCATTAATATTTTGTCTGGCAAAACTGAAATAGAGAAGCCCGCATCATTCTTTATTTGATTAAGGAATTTTGCGGGCTTTTTATTTTGATAAGGAGACTTTGATAAGGAGACATTGTAATGAAAAAGACGCTGTTATTAACGACATTGATGGCTCTGCTCGTTGGCAACGCGCTTGCACAAGGCGGATATACCATCAAAGCGGGCGGGACCTACGCGAGCTTTCGGGGCCAGGAAAGTGAACGGGATTTGGGGTTAACTTTGGGTCTAGCGCGAGTGGGAAATCTCGAAGAGAACGGGGCTGGCTTTGGAGCTGATGTACATAACCAAGAAGGCAATACTTCGAAACAAGACGGTGGGTAGTTACTTGTGGGGAATTGGAGATGGCTTTGATATTTACTGTGATGTTCGATACATCGAGATACCTCTTGTTTGGACATACTATTGGCCCATTAGAAAGGTATTGTCAATCAAATTGCATGCCGGACCATCTTTGGAACTCGCGATGAACGACAGATCCAAGAAAGTGCATCTATATAGTATTACTTTTCCACAACCAGGCTTTAAGTACGACTATACATTCCCTCAAGAACCCTATCCGCTTTGGCGCGGCAGCAGCGGCTTCAACCTCAATGGAGGTGTTGTTATTGGCCTGTCCTCTTACACTGTGGAGCTGCGTTATTCCAGGGCCTTACATGACATTGATGTCATCTCGGGTATAGCTATGAATGAGAAACTAGACTTTTTTCAGCTTCTGTTTGGTTTGAGAATTAAATGATTGGTCGGTCGGCATTAGGATAATATGAAACGGCTTTCCAGTGCCAGGCCATGCTGATATGTCGATCTGATTGGGTACACTCGGCCGGCTAGACCTGTGGGTAGTTTAACTTGCTAACGTACAGAGGTGCAGCCATGAAACGAAACACTTTTACCATCCTGTTGGTGGGTATGGCACTCGTAATTGTCGCATCCACGAAAGCACAGATTCTACACAACGGCGTTGGTTACATTCCCTCTCAATACCGGGTAGACTGGTCACAAGCTGGTCTTTTGCCGGAAAATCGCTCCGGCTTGCTTCCGGAAACACCCACGGACGCTGATTATATTCATGTCATCGATCCCTCCGGAGATAGCGATCTGCAAATTGCAACAGCTCTCCAAAGAGCAAGATCAACGGGGGGAACCTGGGTAATTTATTTCTTGGGTGGAGTTCACCGGCTCAGTTCGCCCATAGTGCTTCGGCAAGTCAATGGAGATCATGATATCATATTTCGAGGAGCAGGCGCTGGAGCTACCATTCTGGAATTCGATCTCGGCAGAGACGGGATTCTTCTTGACGTTGCGGGTTCAGAAGGTTTCCCAAGCTCGATTACTGCTGACATTCAGAAGGGTAACCAAAGTTTCCTCAGTGGTGGTTCGTTTGCTTATGGCGATTGGGTATGGATTATTGAATACGATCATTATGTAGACGGAGAACATGGCTTCGTTGGGCAGGTAACTCAAATCAATGGTACAATTAGTGGAGGATATATTATCAAGGATGCCGCATCAAAAACATATGAAGTATCGAAAAATCTATTGGCATATAAAATATTTCCGATCTCAAACATCGGCATTGAGAATCTAACCATAGATGCCTGGAACATGAGAAATCCACGGATGATCAGGACGGTTCCGGGATCAGCATCAAATTCAGAGATACCGTGAACTGCTGGGTTAAGGGCGTAAACTCAAGGTACACTCCGCGACATCACATAACAATCGACTTGAGCTCGCATGTAGAGATAAGCGGCTGTTATTTTTACAATGCCATTGATCATGGCGGAGATTCCTATGGCTATGGCGTGGTCATGGGCAACAGCAATACAAACTGCCTCGTAGAGAACAACATTTTTGAGCGTCTGCGGCATTCGATAGGCATCGGTACTGGCTCGAACTGCAATGTGTTCACTTACAACTTCTCAACGGATCAGTTCTCAACGTGGAGTGGTTTTCCCTACCAAGCTGCTGATCTTTGTCTCCATGGGCGCTACTCCTATGCCAATTTATATGAAGAAAACTTGATTGAATGGATCGAAGCCGACGGCGAACATGGCGAACACGGCCCCTTCAACGTTTTTGTGCGAAACAAAACTTACGACTACACCGAGAGTGAGTGGCGGAACATCAAGCTTAAGGATGCGCCATTCACCAGCGTTTTGGGCTGTGAGCTTTGGGATGGGAACGATGACGCAATTGAAATCGAAGATGGGCCATACCCTATTTATGACGGCTACGGAATTCACAACAGTGTGATGCGTGACCACGAATATTTTCGGGGTAATCCTGGCGCAAGAGCCGAGGCGACAAACGGTGATGTTTCGTATTACTACTCATCTACACCTGATTTTATGCAAGGCATGCCCTTTCCATCAATTGGGCCTAGAGCCCCGGGGTACCCCAATCCATCCCAGGACATCCCTGCGCATACTCGCTTTTCTTCCGGCCCACTTACTTACTTACCGGACCCGTTTCCTCTTCCTGGGGACAACGGCTATACGGTTCTGAACTCAGAAGCAACTTTAACACAGGTCTATGACAACGAGCAGTGGACCTTCCTGGCACCTCCATTGCCCGGACTGGCCGCGGGCGTCTATTATTGCGATGTATGGATGATCGAAGGTACGATCAGTCTTCAAACAGATTATTGCTATTTTGTAGGGTGGCCCAGCACGATTGGGTATTCATTCGATAGTTATAACGATGCGAGGTTGTATCACATATCATTGCTTTCAGGAGATGGTTCAGCGATGACCGTTCGTACCTGTTTCTACAGAATAAACGAGGATCTTCAAGGACAGCAAGTCAACAAATGGGCACCATGGGATCCAACTAAAACCGCTGCCCAAATTCACCTTTACTGCAAAAGAGGGGAAACAACGAGTGGAACGCTCACAGAAAACGAATGTTGGTGCAACACCAAAACCCTCACTGGGGACGTTACTGTTCCCTCCGGTGTGACTTTGATCATTTCGCCTGGCACAACAGTACGCGTCCCAGCTGGCGAAAAAATAACGATCAATGGTACCTTAGTCGCTCAGGGGACACCTGCCGATTCGATTATTTTTGACAAATCAGGCTCATCAACCTGGTACGGAATTGTGTTCGAAGACCCCAGCACGGACAATGATTGCATCCTCGAATATTGCACAATTTGGAATTGTTCGTATGCCGTGTATTGTAATAGTGCGTCACCAATCATTAAGAACTGTACGATCGGCAGTACCTATGCCGGTGTCAGCACCTTCTATTCGAACGCCACTATTCAGGACAATTCCGTTCATTTGTGTAACTACGGCCTTTGGTGCATTAACAGCAGTCCGCAAATCATCGGCAATATCCTGCTTGGCAATCAGCAGTCGCCTCAAAACGGGAGAGGGATAAATCTATCAATGTGTGGTGATGAAACTTGGATTCAGGGAAATACAATAGACGGTTGGAAAAGCGAGGGTATTGCAATCTATGCTTCAAATCCCTCCATTTTGGCGAATGCCGTATATCTGAATATGGACGACGGGATCGATTGTCAAGGCTATGCAAATCCATTTCTTGCCGAGAACGACATTTACAGCAATGGGCTTTCCGGAATAAGAGTTAGCAACACCTCCTTGCCGGATTTACTCAATGGAGGCAATTTTATTGCGGGAAATTCCTCTTACCAGATGTACTCAGCACAGAGCATTCAAATAGATGCAAGATACAACTGCTGGGAGCCGATTCCTCCGAATCTTTACGGCAATATCCTTTGGCAGCCTTATTCTACCGGTTGCTTCGGCTCCCTGGCGATGAGTACAACACCAAAATCTGTTGGAAATGTATCAAGTGGGCAGTCCGACTCCACAACCGATGCTCAGATTCATTTTAACACAGGCTACAAACATGAGCTTGCGAAAGAGTATGCTGAAGCAGCGAGTGAGTATGAGCTTGTCATCTCCGAATATCCGAGCGCGCCAGAGGCGCCAATGGCGTTGGTGCGCCTGCCTCGATGCTTTCAGAAATTGAGTCGGTCTGAAGATATCGTACCTTACTTCAGAATTGTTTCCGGTGTTCATCCCAATTTGGTCGTGGGCGGAGTGGCGCTTCTTCTGGAGGCCGGGCATTTGGTAAAGGACAAGGCCTATGACTTGGCGCTCAACAATCACAACAAAATCATCGAAACGTTCAAGGATAGCGATCTCTCTAAGGTTGCACGATTTGCTACATGGGAAATCCTGTTCAACGGAAGAAAAGATGAAATAGGCGCCAAAGAGGTTTTGAAGGAATATGCCGGGTTATACCCCGATGATGAGAATACTGTGATGATGAAGATGGCCATGGGTGAGATCACGCTGGAGGATTTGCAGGGTCTCGGCAAACTCACCCAACCTGCCCGGGAGAGCGAAAAGGACAAGAGCATGGCGAGTGGTCTCCCCAAATCGTTTGCGTTGGCTGGAAATTACCCTAATCCCTTTAATCCGGAAACCGCTATTCGCTATGAGATCCCGGAGGATGGCAGAGTCATCATAAAAATCTTTAATATTCAGGGGAAAGAGGTGGTGACGCTTTATGATGGCGAACGATCGGCCGGTAAATATGTTATACCATGGAACGGCACGGATCGTCATGGTCAGGCTGTTGCATCTGGCGTTTATTTCTATCAAGTACGGCTTATCAATGAAAACGTGAGCCAGATGTTGAACGACAAAATGCTGCTGTTGCGATAAGGCCGCCTGTCAACTGAGCAGCGTGTGGTTTGTCCCCAATCGGCGCTACTACGTTGTCGGTAGTGGAATTTACGAAAAAGAGCGGTTGTCGGATAGTACCTGGGAAAACAACCCGCGAGATATTACCACCTACTACACGGGCTTAGTTCGCGGCAACCATCAAAATGGTGTATTTATCGTCGGCTCTTTCGGTGAAGTACTGCATTATAACGGTGTTCATTGGCAGTTATAAATCTGAAACGACGCTCCCGAGCGGTACTTTTGGAAGAGTTGCTGTCAAAGGCAATTTGGTGGTTGCGACTGGACTTGACGGAGCACAGGCCGTAATTCTTGTTGGAAAGCGCCAGCAGTAGAGAAGTTCTTGCACAAAATCCGGGGAAGTAGCTCGAATGACATCTGGTTTGAAAGAACTACGCCGGTTTCCGCCTGATCTCATCAATCAACTCATAAACCACCGGAATCACCACCAGCGTCAGCAACGTTGACGTGACCAAACCGCCGATCACGGCAATGGCCATGGGTGCGCGCAAACGCGCGCCCTCGCCCAGGCCGATGGTGAGCGGCAAAAGTCCGAGAATTGTGGTCGCGGTGGTCATGAGAATGGGCCGCAAACGGTCGCGCGCGCCTTGCAGAATCGCCTCGCGCCGGGGCATGCCGGCAGCACGCAGGCGATTGATGTAATCGAGCAATACGATGGCATTGTCCACGGCAATGCCGACGAGCAGAATCACGCCGATGTAAGCCATCACGCTGAGCGGCTCGCCCACCAACAAAAATGCAAACACCACCCCCACACCGGCAAACGGCAGCGTCAGCAAAATCGTGAACGGGTGCAGCAGATTCTCGAACAACGCGGCCATCACCATGTAGACCAGAATGATCGAGAGCCACAGCGCGAACTTCATTTGATCGAACGATTCTTCGCGCGAGGCTTCTTCCCCGGCAAAACGCAATTCGTAATCCGGCGGCAGAGGAATTTCAGCGAGGGTGTTGTTCACCGTAGTAATAGCGCGGCTCAAAGTTGCGCCCCCGCTCAATTGCGCTGTTACGTAGGCAATGCGCGATTGATTGTGCCGTTGAATTTCACGCGGGCCCTCGTCGGGCGTGAGTTCGGCGATATCGCGCAAGCGCAGAACCGCGCCGCTGGGCGTGCGAATCGGCATGTCGGCCAGTTCGGCCAAAGTTGCGGCAGCAAATGCCACGCGAATGTTACGATCTTGTCCCGCGCTGTAGAAATCCGATACCACCTCGCCGGCGAGCCGCTCACGCACGCGCTGGCCGATTTGTTGAACATCCAAACCAAAACTGGCGGCCAGCAGGCGATCGATACGCAAATTGATTTCAGGCCGGCCGCGTTGAAAACTGGTTTCAACGGTGTGCAGACCGGGCAATGTTTGCAGCGCCTCGCCCACGCGCGTGCAGATTTCCTGCAAGGCTTGCAGTTCCGGGCCGCGCACCTCGACCATTACCGGCTTGCCGCCGCTGCCAATGGTTTGCTGCAAGCTGGTCTCGCGAATGCGGAAGGTGGTGTTGATGCCGGGCAAATTCATATACGGCCGCAGCGCAGCAATTGCGCCCTCCGGGGTCAAAGCGTTTTTGCCCTCGGCCAAATTTATCGTGACGCCGGCAAGGTGTTCGCCGCCTTGCATTTCCTGTGTGAACAGGCTTTGCGATGATCTCACATTGATTGTGGCAAACTGCGCCGTGATCTTCTCCCCCAAAACCTGTTGGATGCGATCTTCGACTCCGGCGAGCACAGCCGCAGTTTTTTCCATGGGTGTGCCGGGCGGTAAATCGAAATCGAGTTGCACTTGATTTTCATTGCTGCGCGGAATGAACTCCGTGCCCACGACAGGCAAGAGCAGCGCTGCGCTTATCATCAGCAGAAGCGCAGCCGCCACCACAAGAGCGCGATGCTGCAACGCCCATTGCAGCGTCTTTTCATAAAGAGGAATGCGCAAGCGTTGGCGCTGAAAGGCAGCGGTGTCCTTCGCCAAGGTTTTGACAGCAAGCACCGGCACCAGCGTGAACGCGACGAGCATGGAGGCCAGCAGCGCATAGGTCACCACCCAGGCTTGATCACGAAACAGCTCGGCAGCTATGCCCTCGACATAAACTACCGGCAAAAAAACCACGATTGTCGTGAGCGTGACCGCAAAGATCGCGGCGCCGACTTCACTGGCGCCCGCGATTGCTGCTGTCTCAGCAGACTCGCCAAGTTGGCGGCGGCGAAAGATATTCTCAATCACGACAATAGCATTGTCGACGAGCATGCCCGCGCCCAGCGCCAGCCCGCCCAGCGTCATGATGTTGAGCGTGAGCTTCTGCAAATACATCAGCGTGAAGGTGGCGAGAATTGAAATCGGAATGGCGAGGCTCACAATGAGAGTCACGCCCAGGCTGCGCAAAAAAGCATAGAGTACCAGCACGGCAAGCAGCGCGCCCATCATCGCCGTGTTTTTCACTTCGCCGATGGCGCTGTCGATGAACGAGGCTTGACTGTTGATGAGGGTGAATTCGATGCCGGACAAATCAGCTTGCAAGCGGCTGATGGTTCTCGTGACTTGTTCGGCCACGGCGACGGTATTATCCTCCGCTTCTTTGTAAATATAAAAACCGATGCTTTCACGCCCATTTAGGCGAACCATGTCGGTGCGTTCTTCCGGCGCGTAGCTCACGCGCGCGACATCGGATAAGTAAATCGGCACTTTGTCCGGCGAAAATTGCGCGCCGGTTTGTTGGGCGCCCAGAGCCGCGCTGTCTGCGCTGGCGGCATTGGCGGCGGCTTTGTAGCCAACCACCGTTTCGGCGACATCTTCCACGCTGGTATAATTGCCGATGCCTTTGATGAGGTAGGCTTTGTCCTGCTCCACCAATCTGCCGCCCGAAGCATTAGCATTGGCCTGACGAATTTTGGCGGTAATTTCGGCGGGCGTCAGATTGAAGGCTTCCAGCAAATATTCATCGAGTTCGACGCGCACTTCCCGCACGAGGCCGCCGTAAACTTGCACGCGCGCCACGCCGTCCAATCGTTCCAACGCGCGCTTGACGACATTCTCTCCGATACGGCGCAGTTCATCGAGATCGCGGTCGCTGGTGCTTTGCGCGGCATAAATCATGATCGGTTCTTCTTGCGGGTCATAGCGCGCAATGGTCACGCGACTGACTTCGGGATCGGATTCATAGCTCGCGACTTTTTTCTGCACGTCGAGCAGCGCAAAATCCATATCCGTGCCCCAACTGAACGTTGCGGTGGCCAGCACGCGGCCGAGGCTGCATCTTGTGCTGACCTCCACGACCTTACTCACTGTGCCCAGTTCACCCTCGAGCTGGCGCGCGAAGCGTTGTTCCATTTCCTGCGGCGAGCGTTCGCCCGACTGCAGCTCAACGACGATGCGCGGGTTGTAAATCGCCGGAAGCAAATCCGTGCCCAGGCGATCGAACGAAATCACGCCGAGGATGGCGATGCCGAGCATCATCATCGCAATGGTGACGGGATAGCGAATGGAGAATTGCGGGAGGTTCATGGGGATATGTGATAAATTTGCTTGAATGCTTGATTCTGTTTGGTTATTTTGCAGGCGCTACATCAGAAACTGGAGAACCGAATCATGGTAACGAAACTATCCGCGACAGAGGCTAAGCGCCAATTGTCAATAATTTTAAGGGAAATCGAAAAACGTCCTGAACGTCGCTATCTTATTACCGTGCGTGATCGCGTTGTGGCAGAAGTCCGCGCTGCCTCGTCCGCGAAGCGGGGCGGCGAAACCGGCGAACAATTGCTCAATACAGTAATGCAATTGGAGCAGAGAGACATACCCGTGCACGCGACCGCGCGAAATCATGACGACTATCTTTATACTCAGGAACGATGATGTTTGAGAGTTATTCACAATTATTTTGTGATACCTCGTTCTTTTATGCTTGCCTCGACAAATCAGATGCCGATCATCTATCGGCTATTGAGGTTGCAAAAGAAATTTCCCGCAATTCCACGCGCTGCTGTACAACTTGGGATGTCGTCAGTGAAACACTGACCCTGTTACGATACCGCGCGGGCAACTCATTTGCTAGGTTGTTCATCAAAAATGTTCTCCCCACTCTTGAAATCATCGATTATGAACGAGAGACTCGAGAAGAAGCTTTGAGGCTTTTTCTAAAGTTTAATGAAGATCACAAATTATCATTCTGTGATTGTATATCTTACGTAGTCATAGTCGAGCAATTGAATCGAATCCCGTGTGCTTCGTTTGACGATGATTTCAAGACCCTCAGGTTGATTGTTGTTCCCAATCAGGATGAATGACAATCCTTACGATCATTCCGTCACTCTTACCTTCGACTTGTCCCGCAACGTTTCCTGCCCCTTCACCACCAGCCGTTCTCCTTCATTCAAGCCCTCGAGGATTTCGATTTCCTCGCGCGTTTCAATGCCGGTGGTCACCTCGCGCAATTCTGCGCTGGCGCCCTCCACCACGAACGCCACGGAACGATTGTCGCGGGTCTGCAAGGCGGTTTTGGGAATAACAAGGGCATCAAGGTGATTCGCAATCACGATGTCGGCTTTCACAAACATGCCGGGCCGCAATTGCAAATTTTCATTGGCGACTTCGATCATGGCGGTGAATGTGCGGGTTTGCGCATC
Organism: uncultured Cytophagia bacterium; assembly: GCA_964457925.1. Classification (GTDB taxonomy): domain Bacteria; phylum Zhuqueibacterota; class Zhuqueibacteria; order Zhuqueibacterales; family Zhuqueibacteraceae; genus Coneutiohabitans. Next base: position 119,335 of record CAYWGH010000005.1, on the reverse strand, counting down.
AATCGTCGGGTCAATCGCGGTGAGGCGGCCCTTGAACGTTTGATCGGCCAGGGCATAGTTGCTCACTAAAACCTCCTGGCCGATTTGAATGCGATTCAAATCGGTGTTGGGTAAATTGACCTGCACGCGCGTGGTGCTGTATTCCAGAATATCGCACAAACGAAAGCCCGCCGGCACACGCGTGCCCACGGCATTCGTCTGCAAGTTGGCGATAAACCCGGCAATGGGAGCCTTAAGGCGCAGCTTATCGGCTTTGATTTGCGCGGCCTCATGATTCAAGCGCGCATCGAGCGCGTTGCGGCGGGAAAGCTCAAGTTCTTTCTCGGTGACGCCGCCCTCTTTGAACAGCGCCTCCTGTTTTTGCAGCTCGCGCTCGGCGTTTTCCATGGCCAGTTTTTGCGATTCCACGCGCACGGTGAGCAAGTATTCTTGATTCTCGATTTCTGCGAGCAACTGCCCGGCGGAAACCCGGCTTCCCACGGTCAAGACGCCGCCGTTGTGCCGGGCGAGCCGCAGAATGCCATCGACTTCTGCAACTACCCGCTCTTCGCGTTGCGCACGCAACGTTCCGGTGGCGGAAACATAAGCCGCAATCGGCCCACGTTTGACCTTCTCCACAACTACAGGAATAGTCAGATCGGCTGCCGACCGGTCTTCACCGGAATTGCATGCCCAGGTCAATAACAACAAACAGATCAAACCTGCCTGATTCGCCTTGCCTCTCATGAAAACTCCCTCTGGAATTTTTATCTTTTATGAAACACTTTATTCGCAAATTAGTTTGGTAATTCATTCTTTTTGCGGCGCGGACACATTCACCGGCTCGTTTTTCTCAAAATCCCACAAGGTTTTGCGGCGCAAATCCGCCAGCGCTTGCTTGTAATCGATAATGGCGTTGAGGGAATTCGTGCGCGCCTGCGTCAAACGGTTTTGTTCGAGCGCCAAATCCTGCGAGCTTAAATCGCCGTTTTCAAATTTCAACAGGCTGATTTTATAACTTTTCTCGGCCAGTTCCTCGCTGCGTTGAGAGATCTCCGCGCGCTGTTGCGCCGAAGCGAGATTGCGCACCGCTTCACGAATTTCTTGCTTGATGAGATCAATGCGATTTTTTTGCGCCAGGCGGTTGCTCTCCAGCGAGGCTTCCGCGGCCTGCACTTCCGCGCTGTTTTTTCCCCAATCCCATAATGGGACGGTCAAGCCCAGACGAATGCTGCGATCGGTGTCGAAGTTCTGAAACGCATCACGAAAGTTTTTCTCCTCATTCAAAAAGCCGTAGCTGGCAAAAAGTTCGCCTTTGATTTCGCTGCCGGCGTCGGTTTCCTTCACGCCTATTTCGCTCAACTGCACGTTAATCTCATCGGAACGGAGCTCGGTGCGGCGCTGCAGCGCTTCAGTCAAAGCCTTGTCGAGCGAGGCCGAAATCGGGCGATACGAAAGTTCGGTCGCCACGCTGATCACCTCTTCGACAGGCAGGCCGATGAGTATTTTGAAGTTGTCCTCCGAGCGCTGCACATTGGCCTCGCTGTTGGTCAAGGTATTGCGGGAATTTGCCAATTCAACTTCAAGCCGCAGCACTTCCAGCTCCGGAAACAAACCCGCCTGCTGTTTGAGGCGGGCCAGGCGATACGCGTTTTCAGATTGCTGCACCTGGCTGCGGTCGATTTCCAATTGCTGCTGTGCGCGAAAGAGATTGTAAAAACCCGTCGTGACATTGTAGATAATGTCGAGTTGGCTGCGGCTGTAGCTTTGCAGTGTGTTTTCCAGGTTCAAGTCGGCCCGTCGATAAGCGGTTTTGCGCCGGTTGATGGTGAAGAGCGGCTGGCTGAACTGCAAACGCAATTGCGGAATATAAGTCGTCGAGGTCACTTTCTGTTCGAATGTCATACCGCCCAAATCAATCGGCGTGGTGATGGACTGGCGAAAACGTTGCATCACACCGACCAATGAAATGACACCGTCGGTTTGGGCAATCGGCTGATTGACGTACAATTCCGCTTGCAGATCGACGAAATTTTGCCGTGGAAAAACAAATTCACCCGTGCCAATCTGAGTTTGGCTGATGCCTTCCCGCAAGTTGGGCAGGCTCGAGAACACCAAATCGCCGTAACTCTTCAAACCCGCTTCTGCTGCACGCAAATTCAATCGCGAGTTGAGCAACGATTGTTCAAGTTGCTTGACTTGGTGGCTATGGCTCAGCGCGATATTGACACTTTGTTCGAGCGTAAGCACGCGCGCCTCTTGCGCATGGCCCGCCGCCGCGTTTATCAATAAAAGGCCCGCACATACGGCGGCAACCGCTTTCGTTTTTTGCCTCATTGTCGCTTCAAACTCCTTTGTTCAATCTTTACTCTTTCAGCAAATATTTTCAACCGCCAATCTACGCGAATGAACGCCAATCTTTTCTTCGCGATTGTTCTCTTGTTTGGTTGTGGCTTGCCCGCGTTGGCATAAATAAAAATTAATGGCGGAATTCTTACGCTTTTACGCTTTCGTGAACGGCCGCAAAGTTTTAAGCCCAACGCCAGGTACTTCACAAGGCCCTATCTGGATGACAATAATGAGTACGCATGCAAATTAAGACGACATTACAGCAGCAACCAGGATCAAGCATCCAAAATCCAGCTCACTCCACCATTTCCCAGCGCACGGCATCCGCAATGACAAAGCCGCTGCCGGCATCCGACAATTCGATAATCGCAGGAGAATCTTTTTTGAAATAATAGCGCCCGAGCGCGAGCCAGCCGTCCGCGGTTTCTTGCGGCCGCAAGTTCACACGAGTTTCGCCTTCCGCGCTCGTCACAGTGAGTTGAAACGTTCGGCTCATGTTGCGCGACCACCAATTGTTGCTCATGGGCAGATGGAAACTCAAGTCATAATCGCCGTTGCGCGGCACGTTCGCCTCCCAGCGCGCGGGGTATTCGCCGCGACCGCCGCTCTTGACGCGAAAACCAAAATAGTATTTGCCATATGCCAGCGGGTTGGTGTTTTCCCACCATGCCAGGCCTTTTGAAGGCGGTCGCAGGTATTTCGCCTCTTGACTCACGGGCGTAAAAAATCCCTTGTCTTGATCATCCAAAACGAAGACCAGCGAATCGCCGGAAGATACGGTCGTGAAAACCGTATCACGCGGCGCGCCGCGGCGAATGCGATTATTGAGCGAGACCGATTTCATGATCTCGCCGCGATTGCGCGAAAAATAGGGGATAATTTGCACCTTTTTCGGCAACTCCGTAACCGCGAATTGGATTTCCTTTTCTTCATAACTGCCCAGGCGCAGATTGCGGCGAATATCATCATTTTCCGTTTTGCACACGACGCGCACAAAGCCGTCGCCTTTTTCGCCGTTTTGCACGCGCACCCGCACCTGATGCATCATGTGCATCTTGCCGGTGTCCAGTTTGTTCGCTTCCGCCAGCGAGATGCGATAGCCGGGAAACGTCGGCTGCTCAAACCACTGGGCGTAAAAATCCTGCAAATCTTCGTGCGAAACCGATTGCACGGCTTCGAGAAATTTTTCCGTCGTGACCGGCTGGTAGCGATGTTCTGTGATGAGTTTGTGCAGGGCCGCAGCATAATTTTTCTCGCCGACACGTTCGCGCAACATTTGTAAAACCGGCGGGGCTTTAAAGTCGAGGCAGGCGCGGTAAAGATTGCCTTTGGCGTCCGGGCGCAGCTTGGTCAAAGGCGTTTTCTCCAATTTTTCGAACACGGAATCGACTTCGACATCGTAGCGCCGGCGCAGCGTCCAGTTGCCGTCCATCTGGCGGATGCGATCAAAGCTGCTGAGTGCGGCGTTCCAACGATCCGGATAAAATGCGTCATGCGTGCGGCGTTCGCATTCTTCATAAAGCTGCAACTCCAGCGCGCGATTGAGCACGGGGTCTGTTATACCTAACTGAAAATGGAAGTAATTGCGTACGGGCGATTGGTAGCTGCCATCGCCGCGCCAATATTCGTCCGGCAGGAGGAAATCGAGCACCGTCTCGACAAAAACATCGCGCTTGATGCGCGCCGGCGAATCATCCCGGCCACGGCGGCGCGCCTGCTCCGTGCGGCTTTCGATCCGCTTTTTGAAGCGCTGGCCGAGGATGTTGACTTCATCGAACATCACGACGCCCGGTTGCTGGAGAATATTCTCGACGCCGTGCGGCGTCATGTAAATCTGCATTTGCAGCGGCGTCTCGACCAGCGCCAGCCGCGGGAAGGGATAGGGCACACCTGCGACTTCTTCAAAGATTTCGAACATGCGCGCGATTGCTTCGTAGCACGTATCGGCGACCTCCGCAAACAGCTCATAATCGCGGAGATGTTTGTCGCGAAAGTAAAGCTCGACTTCGATTTGCTTAAACGTGCGCGCGAGGCGCTGATAATCACCGAGGTTCAACGAAAAACCCGGCACCGGAGTCGGCACTTCAAACACGGTCGTCAGGTTTTCACCCTCTTCGCGTTCGTCGCGTTTTTCGCCCTGCGTAATCACATGGAGGTTCTTATGAGCATGCACGCGTATCAGGGCTGTGGCAAAGTTCTGCGGTCGCGGTGTTTCATAGGCATGGCCCGCAGCCGCGCCGGGCACAGGGTACCAGCCACATTGCGCCGGCAACACCGCGAAATCATTGCCCAGCCAGGCCGAAATGCTGCCTTTGATCCACGGACCATTGTCTTTGCGGATCAGGCCCTTACTCTCGGGCAAGCGATTCAACATGAAACCGTCAGCGTCAATTCTGCCGGCATAGACAATTTGAAGCGTGTCAACCGCGCCCGGTTCCAGTATGCGCTCGCCCAAATCCAACTGCAAGAGTTGATGCTTCTGCTCAAATGGAATTGCGGCGCCGTCGCGCCACGTTACGCTGCTGACACGCAACGCGCCGTTCAAGGCAAACAGCAATTGTTTCAAGGCCGCGGCATTCGGGTTGGCAACGGCGAGTTTAGCCGTCACGTCTAAAGCTGCCGGCTTGCGATGAAACCTCACATCAAAATCGTAATGTTTAATCTGGCTGAGCGCGTGTGAGGTCCATTGCTGCTGATAAGCATAATCCGCCTTGCGCGTTGCCTGTTGTGTTTGATGCTGCGCAATCATGGTGTACGCCACCAGCGCCGCGCCCAACAGCAAGCCGGCGGCCGAGAATTGCGTCAAACGTCGCGAGGCGAGCGATTGCTCCAGGCGCGGATAAAGGATGATTGAAAAACACAACAACGCGATCGCCAACAGCACAAAGAATAAACGTTGCCATAACACCCTTGTAATGTCGCCGAATCCGATGAGATCGCCATGAAACAGAGGCGCAAAGAAAGCGCCGTAATCCAGCATGCCGAGGTACTGATGATGGAAATAGAAGAGAATGGCGGCAACATAACCGAGCGGCAGAATGATCGCCAGGGCTTGTGACCGCAACAGGCTCACGAGAAAAAAGACCAGGGAAGTCATAAACAGCATTGCAGGAAGTGCCGCAATCGTGACGTATTTCAGAAACGGCAGGATGTTGAAGTCCGCCCCCATGAAAATGACTTTGAAAATGCGGCCAATTGTCGCCAGTGCAATCAAAAAAAGATTGAGATAAAACAACCCGCTGACAATGCCCAAGTATTTGCCTATCACCCAGTTTGCCGTCGTCATCGGGCGCGAGAGCATGACTTGCTCCAAACGTGATTTTTCCTCGGCTTTGTGAAAATCACCCGCAACGAAAATGATCAAGATGGCCTGCACATAGCTGAAAAAGTAAATGGCCAAAAACGCATCGGTGCCGGTCAGCAGAAATTCGCCGGGCGCGCCGGTATCGACAATTGAAGCAATTGTCATGACGACCAGGAAGAAGATAATGATTAAGACGCCGATGCCCGCCAGCACCCAGAATTTTGCGGTGCGGTAGAGCATCATGCGCTCGGCGGCGGCAATGGTGAGAATGTAACGCAGGCTTTGGAACATGGTGCATCGTTCGATGGATTATTGGATCATGGGATAGATGAAGTTTTGGGTGAAATTCCTCAATCCGTCTCCTCCTCCACCCGCTGACCCACTTCTGATTCCATAAAATACATGTACGCATCTTCAAGATTGGGCGCGACGCTTTGCATGTCATAGCCCGTGATCGGATCGCCGACAACGCGCAGCAACAAGCGGGGTTGTTTGGGAATCGTTGATATCACTTGCATATGCGCAGCGATACTCGAAAAATCTGATTCATCAATCAAAACCTGCCAAACTTTACCGGCGGCTTTGGCGATCAGCGCGTCAGGGCGGCCGCGATAAGCCACCCGGCCTTTTGCGAGAATTGCAAGATCTTCACAGGTGCTCGAAATGTCGCCCACGATATGCGTGCTGAGAATGATGATTTTGTCGCGGCTGATTTCCGTGAGCAAATTGCGAAAGCGAATGCGCTCTTCGGGATCGAGACCGGTGGTCGGCTCATCCACAATCAACAGGCGCGGATTGCCGATAAGCGCTTGCGCGATGCCGAGACGGCGCAACATGCCGCCGGAGTATGTTCTGGCTTTGCGATCGCGCGCTTCGAGCAATCCCACATTTCCGAGCATCTCATACACCGTTTCACGCACATGCCGCGCAGGCACGCTATTGAGCCGGGCAATGTAGGTGAGAAATTCTGCGCCCGTCAGTTGGGGATAGACGCCGAAAAATTGCGGCAGGTATCCGAGCGAAGCCCGAATTTGCCTGCGCTGGGATCGAATGTCGGCGCCATCAATGAAAACCTCGCCCGAACTTGGCGTTTCAAGCGTCGCCAGGATTTTCATGAGGGTGCTCTTGCCTGCGCCATTCGGGCCGAGCAAACCAAACATGCCGGTGGTGATGTTGAGCGTGACGTTCTGCAAAGCATGAACGCCGCCTGCATACGTTTTGGAGAGCTGGCGGATGTCGATTGGCATGGGGCAGTTTTACTGAATTTTAGAGAAGAGGTTGCAGTGCAATCTAATCTTATTCGAAACAAAAGCAAGGGCAGAGAAGCCCGGGAAAAGGTGTTGCGCTTCAGCCGCGCGCTGGTTATACTCATTCCTCAATTTTTTCATCAAATTTATCCAGCAACTCACCGCCCAAAATTTCGTTAAACGTTTTTCATTTGATGGGAGATACGCATGGCAAACGCAAATTTTGGCCTTTCTCAAATTGGGCAAATTGCCCTTAACGTTCATGATCTTGAACGCGCGATCGCATTCTATCGCGACAAACTGGGCATGAAACATCTTTTCACCGTGCCCAAGATGGCGTTTTTCGAGTGCGGCGGCATTCGCCTGATGCTCGGCCTTCCCGAGAAGCCGGAGTTCGATCATCCCAGCTCAATTATCTATTTCAACGTGGATGATATGCAATCGGCTTTCCGGGCTTTATCTCAGCGGGAGGTGTCGTTCGAAAGTGAACCGCATGTGGTTGCCAAAATGCCAACCCATGATTTATGGATGGCGTTTTTTCGGGATTCGGAGAACAATCTTTTTGCGTTGATGAGTGAAGAGGTCACAAAGCGATAAACGAGAGATTCCCTTTTTCTAAGCCGTGCTGGAAGCCAATCACGGCCTCGCAATAATTCAACGATGAAAAATAATCGTCACCTGGCATATTCATGACTTCCTTCTCCCTCAAGCGTCCCATCACCGTTTTCATGCTCACGCTCGGCCTCTGCTTGCTGGGCGCGATATCCTGGCAACGTTTACCGGTTCAGCTTCTGCCGCAATTCATCCTGCCCGAAGTGTACGTCGGCGCCGGCATGCCCGGCGCGTCGCCCGAGAAAATCGAGCGCGAATTGGTGTTTGCCATCGAAGCCGAGCTGGCAACGCTGGAAGGCGTGCATGACATCGAAAGTAATGTCTTTGCGGATTACGCCACCACGAAGATCGCTTTCAATCATGGCACAGACATGAAATTCGCGCTGCTAAAATTGCAGCAGAAGATGAACACCTTGGAGAATCGCCTGCCGGCGGGAGCGCGCATCGAGGTCAATCGTTTCGATACCGCGGATCTTTCCACGTACCTTATGGAACTCAGCATTCGCGGGGAAGCCAGTATCGATGAATTACGCGAGGCCGCCGAACGGCGCGTGCGGCCGCGTCTCGAACAAATCGACGGCGTGGTGAATATCAACATCGGCGGCGGGCAGCGCAGTACGGTCGGCATTCAAATCGACCCGGAACGTTGCGAAGCCGTGGGCCTTCCGGTGATGCTGGTGCAGCAGAAGGTCAATGCGTTTCACCGCCAGCCCGAGCATCTTGGCCGGGTGGTTTCAGCCGGCCGCTACCTCGATGTCAACCTGCTCGGCCGCGTCGATGATTTGCGCGAATTGCGCGATTTGATCATCGATGAACGCGGCCCCACGCGACTGCGCGACGTGGCCGATATTGGCTACAGCCAGGCCGAACGCACGCAATTGTATCGCGTTGACGGCAAATCCGGCGTCGGTATCTTTGTGCAAAAAGATAATGTGAGCAACATGCTCGCCGTTGCCAATGACGTGCTCGCGCAAATCGACGAACTGAACCGCGAGCTTGCGCCTCAAGGATTCGAACTGGCGGTCAATTTCAGCCAGGCCGGGCTGATTCAACAAGCCATCGATCGCATCGAAAACATGGCGCTCACCGGAGCCTTGCTGGCGCTGCTGGTGCTCTTTCTGTTTCTGCGCAATCTGCGCTTTGTCATGATTTTGATGATCGCCATTCCGGTGTCGCTGCTGGTGACTTTCAATCTGATGTACGGCTTCAATCTCTCGGTGAACATCCTGTCATTATGCGGACTGGCGCTCGCCATCGGCATGCTGGTGGATAACGGCATTGTGGTGATGGAAAACGTTTTCGCGCATTATCAACGCGGTAAAAGCGCATTCGCCGCGGTTTATGACGGCACCCGTGAAGTGAGCCGTTCGATTCTTGCCGCTACCGGAACGACGGTGCTGGTGTTCCTGCCCGTCCTGTTCGTGGAAAGCGAAGCCAAGCTGTTCGTGCGTGAGTTAGCGTTGTCCGTGGTATTCCCCTTGTTGATTTCTTTAATGGTTGCGATCACGTTGATACCGCTGCTGGCACGACTCACCTTGAAAGGCCCGCCGCCACGCCCCTTTGGCAGCGGCCGCATTCTGGAAATTTACCGGTTAATTCTCAAATCTTGCCTGCGCCATCGTGTGCGCACCGTCGCAACTGTCATCATTTTCCTGTTAATCAGCCTGTTCACTGGCGTGGTTTATATCATCGGCACCGCGCCGCCTCCCCCGCCCGATCGGCTGGACATTTACATCAACATGCCGCGCGGCGCCACGCTCGACGCCACCGATGAAGTCGTGCGGCGTCTCGAAAATCAAACGCGCGAATTGCCCAACCTCAAAGAGACACGCGCCAGCATACGCGCCGAAGAGGCGCATCTTGCCGTCAATTTCGTGGAACCGGCCCAACGCACGGAACAATTGAAGCTCGATGAGATCAAAGAAAAATTAAAAAGGCTCAATCGCGACCTTGAGCATGTCGAAATCAATTTTGACCGGCCGCGCGCCAGCGGCGGTGTGTCGCGCGACAATGAATTATCCGGCCTGCTCGGCGGCGATAAAGCGCTGCGCCTGCGCGGCTATGATTTGGCTTCTTTGCGCGTTTTGGGTGATCAGATCGTGCAAACGCTGCGCGCGATTCCCGACATGGAAAAAGATCTCGTACGTTCTGATCTACAATCCGGCGCGCCGGAATTGCAGATTCACGGCGATCGTTTGCGTCTCGCGTTGTGGGGATTGAATATGCAAGAAGTGATGAATGCGATTTGGGCCACGCGCCCGGAAGGCGGCAACGCCGCCACGCCCTTCTATGCCGGCAGCGGCGAGCGAGACGTGCAGATGTTGATGAAGGATGCGGAAGAACGCCGGTTGGAAGACGTGCAAAACCTCAAAATCACCAATGCCGCCGGTCAACCGGTGCCGTTGCGTGAAGTTGCAACGATTCGCCTGGATGAAGGGCCCGGCAACATCGTGCGCTATGATCAAGAACGGCAGGTCAAAATCAGCTATGCCTTTGTACGTGAAGCCCAAGACTCCAAGGCCCGTTTGGAACTAGCCGAGGCGCAAGTCGACCGCATGTTGCAAGAGTTGCGATTGCCTCACGGTTTTACCATTGAAAAAGTCGAAGCCGAAGACAAGAAAACGGTTTATTACTGGATGCTGGCCATTGGCGCGATCCTTATTTATATGCTGCTGGCAGCGCAATTCGAATCCCTCTTCAGCCCGATTGTGATTCTCGGCACCGTGCCGACTGCCGTGATCGGCGCTTTGTTCGCACTGGCATTTAGCGGCACGCCGCTGTCGCTGGGCGAAGGCGCGCCCATGGCGCTGCTCGGCTTCATCGTGTTGCTCGGCATCGTGGTCAACAACGGCATTTTTTTAATCGATCGCATCACGATTCTCCGCAAACAGGGTTACCGCTGGCAACGCGCGGTCATGCTGGCCGTGCAAAGCCGCGTGCGCCCGATTTTGATGACCTCGGGCACCACCATGCTCGGTATTTTCCCGCTGGCTTTGAAACAGGGAACTGAATTGGAATTGTGGCCGCCGTTTGCGATAACCGTACTCGGCGGGCTTACCGTGTCGACATTCTCAACGCTGGTCTTTATCCCCGTGCTCTATGTCGGCCTCGAACAAACCAAGGAATGGCTGAAGAGGATCGGCTGGCTCGGGCTGGGTTTGGGAACGCTTGCCGCCGTTGGTTTGATTTATTGGTTTCATCAATCCTATCAGAGCAAGCTCTACACCAGTTTGGTGGCGCTGCCAATTTGGTTCGGCATTCTCGGATTGATTTATGGCGTGCAGCAATTTTTTACCGTGCGCCGCGAACGCCAGCATATCGCCGAAGAAAAACTGCATATTCGCATCAAGAATTTAACGAAGATATACGGCGCGCCCGGCCGCGTCACGCGCGAATGGAACAAAGAGCGCCGCCGGTTGCAACGCTTCGTGGCTTCCGGGCAATTGCCCTGGCCGCGTGAAACAATGCACGAATCCGCAATCTGGATGGCAACACTCGGCGCGCTTCTTGTTTATTTGCACACCTTCCTTACCAGCGGCTTTTGGCTGACCATCTTAAGCTTGCTCACCCTGGGGTGGCTCTTCGGCGCGCGCGAATTGTACTATCGTTGGCGTTTTGTGATCGGCAAGCCGCCACGAACTCGTCCGCGAGTCTCGCGCTGGAAATTTTGGTCGAAAGAAAAGCAAGCAACCCCGCCGGAGGCGGCGGGTGAACCGGTAACACTTCTAAACTTCACCCGGCGCGGCGGCGTTTGGCTGGTTTTGCTCTTCCTGATCTATTTGCAATGGCGCGTGCAAACACCGGCTGTTACCGTCATTGCCGCAGTTTTGGCTTTGCTTATCTTTGGGCTTCGCCGCATCGCCAAAAAAATTGAAACGGGCCTGATCAATCCAGAATTGCCGGCAGGCAAATTCCGCAAACTGAAGCGCGTGCTTTACACGATCGTGCGCGCGCTGCCCTACATTCGCCCGCCGCGGCCGCAGGTGCGCGCCTTGCACGGCGTGAATTTGGAAATCGGGCAGGGCATGTTCGGCTTGCTCGGTCCGAACGGCGCCGGCAAAACCACCCTCATGCGCCTCATCGTTGGCGTGTTGGAAGCCAATCATGGCAGTATCAAAATCAATGATCGTCTGCTGTCGCAGCATCGCGAGGCGTTTCATGGCGCCATCGGTTATTTGCCGCAGGATTTCGGTTTATATGAGAACATGACGCCGCTGGAATATCTCAACTATCATGCCTTGACCAACGGCATCTACGAACAAACAACGCGCCATGAATTGATTGAGAAACTTCTGCAAGGCGTGGGTTTGTGGGAACGGCGCGACGACAAGATCAAAACATTTTCCGGCGGCATGAAGCAACGCGTCGGCATTGCGCAAACCCTGTTGCATTTGCCGCAAATCATCGTCGTCGATGAACCGACCGCCGGACTCGATCCGCGCGAGCGCATTCGTTTTCGCAATTTGCTGTCAGAGCTGGCAAAAGAACGCATCGTCATTTTCAGCACGCATATTGTCGAAGATATTTCCAGCACCTGCCACGATCTCGCCGTGCTGGCGGGCGGGCGCTTGCTCTATCGCGGTTCGCCTGATGACATGCAACGGCAGGCGCAAGGCAAAGTTTATGAAGCCGTGGTTACGGAAGAGGCGTTTCAAGGCTGGCGTGAATCGCTGCATATCGTGCAACATCAAAAAACCGCGAACGGCGTTCGCATGCGGTTTCTGCGCAGCGAGCCGGTGATCGGTTTGGCCGCGGAAACGGTGGAGCCAACGCTGGAAGACGCTTATGTTTATTTGCTGCAAACCAGCAAAGCACAAAATGGCGCCAACGGCTTTTGAAAATAATGAGCGCCGGACAAAATGAAGCGCAATGCCAACAAACCCGGAGCCTTCTAACTTGACTATGTCAGCTTCACCGCTGAGAGGCAGAGTTCGCTGGGAATTCTAATGAATCTTACTCTGCGATCTCCGCGCCACTGCGGTGATTTTTGGAATGTGAGATCGTCAAACTAAGCCGGACAAGCCGGAACCCAATTTTACCACAAAGACACAAAGCTTTTTTGTTTTGTGTCATCGTGTCTTGATGGTTAGAAAATTTTTGCTTTTTAGCAACGACTCAACTTTAAAGAGCCTAATTGCCCATGCTGACGCAAACCGAGTCGCCCATTTCATCCATTCAATCATCGCGCCGTTCGACCATTCGTTATCTCCGCTTTGCCGAATTGGCTCTGCGCGCCAAACTAGCCATTACCTGGGAAATTTTTCGCCTGCACGCGCGCATCATATTTTCGTACAGATTTCTTTGGTTCATGGCCGGTTTGCTGATTTACTGGATCGTGGTCTATGCGATCAATTACAATCAGGAGATGCTGGACCGCATGTCGGTCGAAGAGGTTTTGCCGTCGTTGTTGCAGGTGCCCTTGTCCGCTCTGGCCATCTACTTGAACATGCAGCTCATCACGAGCGAAAAAGATAATCGCACGCTCGAAGTCATGTTTACCACTGCCGGCTCGCGCTACAAAGTCTGGCTGCTGCGGCTGGGCGCGCTCAATGCCATTTTGCTGATTTTGGCGGTCGTGTTGAGCACGCTGGCGTTTTTCACCATCACCGAGGTGCCGATCTTTCCGCTGGCCGTGCACGGCTTTGTACCGGCATTTTTTGTCGGCGCCCTGACGCTTTACTTTGCGGTGAAATTTCGCAGCGGCCTGGCGGCGGGCATGGTTTCAGCCGGCGTGATCCTGGTGGCGATGATGCTTTCCGCTGCGCTCGAAGCGCCGCGTTATTTTATCTACTTTAATCCGTATGACATGCCGCGCCAACTCGATCCCGAGACCTGGAATCTCTGGATGTGGCAGAATCGTATTGGCGTGTTGTCTTGTGGCGCATTTCTGCTGTTTACCGCCCTGCGCGGCATGGAGAGCCGGGAGAGGTTGCTGCGGTGAAATGACTCGCCATTTTCATCCTCGCAAAATTTGCGAGAGAAGCGACTTTTATTTTGCTTCCGGGCCTTAACCCTCTTCTCGCAAAATTCCATGACGCTGTGATCATTCAAGCATGCAAAGGAGGAAGGTATTGATGCGCAAAAAAACTCTCTTGGATAGTAAGCCCGACGTTATATTCTTGATTATAGCCAACTTTTTATTTTCTATTCAACTTTTTGGCCAGGCATCTCAACATGCCATTCTCCCTCCCGAACTGCCCTGGAACGGCAAAAGCCAAACGCTGATTGCCGCGCAAAACAATCCCTGGATTACACCCGCGGAGAAAAATGATTTCGTCACCACGCCGCGCTATGCTGAAACCATATCATGGTTGCGCAAGCTGTGTGACGCTGCGCCCGAGTTAAAAATGATTTCACTCGGCGCCAGCCCGGAAGGCCGCGAGATTTGGATGGTAATTGCCTCCAAGGAAAAGGCCTTTACTCCCGCCGGCTTGCGCGCCAGCGGCAAACCGGTTTTTCTTGCACAAGCCGGCATTCATTCCGGTGAAATTGACGGCAAAGATGCGGGCCTGATGTTGCTGCGCGATATGACAGTGGGCAACAAGAAGCGGGATTTGCTGGATGGTGTCAATCTGCTTTTCATACCGATTTTCAGCGTCGATGCCCATGAACGGGTTTCGCCGTACAATCGCATCAATCAGCGCGGCCCGGCGGAAATGGGATGGCGCACCACGGCGCGCAATCTCAATCTCAATCGCGATTACACCAAACTCGACGCCGTGGAAATGCGCGCCCTGATTCGCGCCTTGAATGAATGGGATCCGGATCTTTATTTCGATATTCACGTGACCGACGGCGCGGATTATCAATACGACATCACGTTCGGCTACAACGGCAAGCACGGCTATTCGCCGGCGATTGCGGCCTGGCTTGATGAATTTCTGACCCCTGCACTCTATCGTGATTTGCAAGCCCAGGGTCACATTCCCGGCCCGTTGATTGGCGGCCCGGCCGATGGCCGTGATTTTAACAGCGGCTTGGTGGATTGGACCGCACCGCCGCGTTTTTCCAACGGTTACGGCGATGTGCGCCACCTGCCCACGGTGCTGGTCGAGAATCATTCGCTCAAGCCGTACAAACAGCGTGTGCTCGGAACCTATCTCTTGCTTGAAAGCACCATGCGCGCGCTGGCACTGCAAGGGAGCAAGTTGCAAAAGGCAATTGTGGCTGATCGAAGCCGTCGCGCGCCGGAGGTTCCGTTGACATGGCGCGTGCCCCAACAACCTTCCGGAGAGAAAATCTTGTTTCTCGGCGTTGAGGCAAAACAAATCTTCTCAACCGTTACGAAGAGCAACTATGTGCAATGGACCGGCAAACCCTATCAAGCAACCATCCCGCTGTTGCGCATGAGCGAGCCGGCGGTTTCTGTGAAACGCCCAAAGGCTTATTGGATTCCACCGGCGTGGCATGAGGTGATCGAGCGTCTTGCCCTGCACGGCATTCAAATGGAACGCATCACCTCGCCGCGCGAGATCGAAGTCGAAATGTATCGCATGCACGACGCAAAGCTGGCGAAGCAGCCGTTTGAAGGCCATGTAAGTATGACCGGCAAAGCTGTCGTTGAGAAAAAAATTCGGCAATTTGCAGCAGGCGCGGTGCGCATTGCAACGGATCAACCATTGGGGGATTTGGCTGTTGTCTTGTTGGAGCCGGATTCGCCCGATTCATTCCTGCAATGGGGCTTCTTTCTTGAGATTATGTCAGCCACAGAATATGTCGAAGATTATGTCATGCAACCCATGGCCGAACGCATGCTTGCGGAAGATATGCAACTCAAAAACGCGTTTGATCAAAAGATGCAGCAAGACTCAACCTTTGCAAAAAGCCCGCGGGAAAGATTGCAATGGTTCTATCGACAAACGCCGTTTCTTGACAGCGAATGGAATTTGTATCCGGTGGGAAGGGAGTTGTAGATCAACTGAATCGTAGGCTGAACCTGTCGAAGCCTGCCCATGAAAACGAAATCCCACAAAAGGTTTTTGCTTTTTGCGGGATTTCATTTTTGTGGGCTAGGTTCACAAAGCGGTTCAAAGAGTTGCAATTTCCAACTTTTCTGAAAATCGGAGCAGGCTCTTGTGAGAAACATGCCGGAGTGTTAATCGACCACGATCATCTTCTTGAAGTTGGCCAACCCGCCCGACTCTAGCTTGTACAGATAAACTCCTGTACTCACTTTTTTCCCCGCTTCATCGCGTCCATCCCACCTTGCGCGATGTTGCCCGGCTGCCATGCGACGCTTGAGCAAACTCTTAACCGGTTGGCCGATCACATTGTAAATCGTCAACGAAACGTGTGCCGGTTGCGCCAACTCATAAACAATCACTGTTTCGTTAAATAGCAGCGAGCGTTTGAGGGGATTGGGGTAATTTCCGAGCAAACGAAACGATTGCGGCGCAGGAATATGGTCATTGCCCTGAACCCCGGTCGCGCGAGAGAGATTGTTCAACGACCAAACCTCATTGAAATCACTCGCGCCGCGCCCGCCAAAAACAACCATGCGATTTTCCTTTTCAACATAAATCGCCGCCGCGCCCTCGCGCGCCGCCGGCCCTTCGCCCGTGGGCAAGAGTTGTTCCCAGTTGCCTTCATTCAAACGAAATGCCCAAACGTCATTCGTTTGACCACCGCCCAAATTGCCGCCGAAGATGATGAGGCGATGCTCCCGGCTTTCATAAATACTTGCCGCGAACCAACGGCCGGCTGGACTGTTGTTGGGCGTCAAATCCACCCAGTGATTTTGATTGAGATCGAATGCCCAAATATCGCCGCGCGGCCCGTTGGTTTGGCCGCCATAAACAATCATGCGATGCTTCAACGCATCGTAGCTCGCGGTGTGCAGGCAGCGCTTTTCTGGATATGTGTCAAGCTGGAGTTTTGCCCATAGTGCAGCATCGAGGTCGAAACGCCAGGTGTCATCGAAGCGGCCTTGATCTGTGAAACCCGCGAACGTCACAAGATCACGTGCTTGCGGATCGAAAATCGCGGCCGTGCCGTAACGAATGTTGGGTTTAGGAACCGGAGGCGTGAATTGCGACCAGGTGTTGCTGGCGAGATCGAAGGCCCAGACGTCATTGAAAAAACTCACGCCCTGGCCGGACCAAATGATCATTTGATGTTCGGCAGCATCATAAATGCCGTTCGCGGTAAAGCGCGGCGCGGGCGCCAGACCAGCGGCAGGCGTCAACTCGTTCCAGGTATTGGCGGAGAAATGGAATGCCCAAACATCGTTGTGATCGCCGGCTGCCGAGCGGCCGCCAAAGACGATCATGCGATGGTCGAGAGAATCATAAACGGCAGCAGCATTGCGGCGCGGGGCGGGCGCCTCGCCGCCGGCGGGCGTAAGTTTGAACCAGTTTTGCGCAATCACCGGGGCTGACAGCATCGCCAAACAAAAACAGGCGGCGCGAACATAACTTTGTCCCGTGTTCATCGAGCCTCCAAGGTTTCAAGAGTTCGCCCTAATAAACAATCGCGCCGGCCGCTTTCATTCCCGCATGCATAAACTTTTTGAGAGAATTGCTGGCGGTCGTTATTTCACTTGAGAAGTATCTGGGAAAATTTACGGGAAGTTCGCCAACTTTTGACAACTTAACTTGACCATGTCAGATTTATCGCGCAGACGCAGCGTTCGCTGAGAATTCACGCAATCTTACTCTGCGAACTCCGCGACTCTGAGGTGGCTTTTGGCAGGTGACAGAATGAAATGAATTGGCTACAGTGGATTTTCAGACAAGCCGAAAAACGCGGCCCTGCAAGCAACGCTGCGAATCTCGCCCAAAAGATTGAAATCCCACCAAAAAAACAAAAGCCGTTTCAGTGGGATTGCATTTCCGCGGGCGAGACACTTACAAAATTTTATTCTAACTTTGAGAGGTTGATCGTTCAAGCCAATTTTTCGTCAAGCTGAAAACTGTTGCAGGCGGTTGCTAGACGATCTTTTCAATGCGAAAGTAATCCCGGCTTATTCCTGCGAATACACCAGCGGATTCAACTCGCTCGCCGCCAGTTCCCCCGGCTGTTGTCCGGGAAACCAGTTCTCCAGGTCTGATTGTTGATTGGGATTCTGCGGCGCCATGAGTTTCGCGCCGTCGGCGTAATAAATGATTGTCATCACTTCACGCATGCGATTCGAGGTGTTGCCCGGCGCTTTGTGCAGCGTCCAGCCGTAATGGAAAGTGGCGTCGCCCGCCCTCAGCTCGTTGATCACCAGCGTGAACTGGCGCTCGATCGCAACACGCCGAAAATAGTCTTCCGAGTCATCGGAAATCGCGAGCAAACCCAGCGGGCCGCTGCCATGCGACTCGTTGGCAAAAATAATGGGACCCATTTCGGAAGGCGCGTCGACCAGCGGCAGCCACATGGTGAGGGTTTTCTCCGTCTCCAGCGGCCAGTAGTATTGATCTTGATGCCAGGGCGTGTGCCCCCCGCCCGGCTCTTTGAAGAGCGCCTGGTCATGATAGATGCGGACGCCCTTCACACCCAACAAATCTGCCGCAATTTTTGCAAAGCGCCGCGCCATCACGAATTTCTTGACAACCTCATCGCGCCGCCACAGGTTCTCGATTTGCACGAAAGCCTTGTGATAGGTATCGCGTTTGTCCAAATCCACATTGAAAACCCCGCCCCAGTAATCCTTGCGCAGCGTTTCGACATTTGCCGCAATGGCGGGACGAAAATCCTCCAGCACATTTTGCGTTGCAACACCGCGCAGCAGAACATGTCCGTCGCGGCGAAACGCTACAATCTGCGCCGGAGTGAGCGGGTAATCGCTCGCCAAATCAGCTAGGCTTTTTGAAAAAGTCGCCATGGTAGATTCTCCAGAGTCGAAAATAAACTGAAAAGCGATGGTGGTTTGGTTATGAGACGGAAATCAATGCGTCGTGAGAAATATATCACATCACTCCAAGATTGCCAACCGCCTTTTCCGTCTTGCATGGTAACGGGATTCTTGTTAGTTTCGCGCGAACGAAAATTTTAATCATCCAAATAAAATGATGCAAGCGGAGTGTCACGTGACGAATTTCATAAAACAATCATTAGGGAACAATTTCCTCTTGACAATCATCTGTCTTTTGAGCTTGGCCGCTTGCAATCAGCAACCCGCAGAAAAACCCGCAACGCAGAAGGATACGCAAATTCCGGAGGGCCGTCAACGCATCACGATCCGCGGGATTCCGCTGTACGTCGAAGTCGTCCAAACCGACGAGGAACGCATGCGGGGTTTGATGTTTCGCGAGCAGTTGCCGGAGGATCAAGGCATGCTGTTCGTCTTCGAATTCTCCCGCATTCAATCATTTTGGATGAGAAATACATTTATTCCGCTGGATATTGCTTTCATCGATTCTGAGGGCAAGATCGTTGATATTCAGCAAATGGAGCCGATAGATGAAAGCAAGAATTACATCTCGGCGGCGCCAGCGCTTTATGTTTTGGAAACGAACGCCGGTTGGTTTGTGCGGCATGGCGTGAAGGTGGGAGATATGGTAAAATTCTAAGAAGCGGGCAGCCCGCATACAGTTACAAGATCGATTGCCCCAGCAGCGAGGCCAGCAGCGCGATGGCGATGCTCGAGGTGTGATTGCGATGATCGAGAATGGGATTAACTTCGACAATGTCGATCGAACGCACCATTTTGGAATCGGCGAGCATCTCCATGATGAGATGCGCTTCGCGATAAGTCAATCCGCCGGGCACGGGCGTGCCCACGCCGGGCGCATGCAGCGGATCAAGGCTGTCCATGTCCAGGCTGACGTGCAGGCGCGAGAGATGGCTCAGTCGCCGCAATGCTTCTTTCATCACCGTTGAAATGCCGCGTTCATCAATTTCACGCATCGTGTAAATCGTGATACCGCTTTTCTTCAAGAGAATTTTTTCCGGGGCATCGAGATCGCGCACGCCGATGAGCACGACGTCGGAAGGCTTGAGTTTGGCGCCGGGCCGGCCAATGTTGACCAACGCCGGCGCACCGAATCCCATCAGTGCGGCGAGCGGCATGCCGTGGATATTGCCGCTCGGCGAGCTTTCGGGCGTGTTGAAGTCGCCGTGCGCATCGATCCACAACACTCCCGCCGGTGAATCGTGCGTAACGCCGCCAATGGTGCCGACGGCAATCGAATGGTCGCCTCCCAGGAATAATGGGATTTTGCCGGCGGCAATCGCGTCGTGCCCGAGCTGGTAAATCTTCTCGCAGGTTTTGATGACGGTGGGAAGATAGGTGATGCCGCCTTCTTTCGGCAAGATCGCGCGATCGACGACTTGCACGTTGCCTTCGTCTTCGATCTCATGCCCGAGCTTGCGCAAATGATCATACAAACCCGCATAACGCAACGCGCTCGGCCCCATATCCACCCCGCGCCGCGCCTGGCCCAAATCCATCGGCACACCAATTACTTGAATGGGAGAAGTCATGCGTGTTTTCGCGAGAAAGCCCTTGTGCAAAAATGTTTTTTATTTTTTGGGCGCGTCTTCGTAAACCATCACGCCGAAATTATGGTTGGCGAGCGTAATTCCGATTTTGAGCTTGCCGCGCACGGTAATTTCCTGGCCTTCGAACGGCACACGATCATAGGGCTTGACCCAAATTTCGCCGGTATCGTCCGCAATTTTCACCAGGCTTTGCCCGATGATCGGTATCCCGAACGTTGAGGTAACTTTTCCTTTTACGGTGACCGGCTTCTCGTTATATTTGCCGGAATTCGCCGTAAGCTCTCCGATTTTCATGCGCGAGCCGGCGCAGCCGGCGATCACGAGCAGTGTTGCTGCACAGAGGAAAAATGCGTTTGTTCGAAGTCGAGTCAGCATGGTCTCCCTCACTGATGGAATACAAAGTTCTGAAGCAGGTACGCGATTAGCTTTTCAAACTCAGAATAACGTTCTAACTTTTTTCTCCAGCGGATTGAAGAAACCAACGGGTCCAGTTTTTCACATCCGTCGGATTTTTCTACCCGTTGATAAAAACTATTTTCGAATCGCTGCCCGCCGGGCTTCAGATTTCAGCTTGTTTGAAACCTGGCGTAGCTCATAGCGTGACGCAATTTGGCTGTTGTATTCGAAAACCGCAAGGGAAAATTCTGTGAAGATGTTCTCGTCTCGTTTTACATGGAGTCTCCACACCAACCGGTTGTCTCGTCTGCTGGAAAGCAAACGCGCGGCGGGCGTCGAAATTTTTGATCTTACCGAATCGAACCCCACGCAGGCACAGTTTAATTACAATCAAAAAGAAATTTTATCTGCGCTCGCCGCGCCGCAAGCCCTGCGCTACGAACCGGCCGCGCGCGGATTGCTTGATGCGCGTCAGGCCATTGCCGATTATTACACTTCGCTTGGCCAGCGCGTGCCGCCCGACGCGCTTCATCTCACCGCCAGCACGAGTGAGGGCTATGCGTATTTGTTCAAGCTGCTTGCCAATCCCGGGGATGAAGTACTCGCGCCGCAACCGAGCTATCCTTTGTTCGATTTTCTTACCGCGCTGGAATCGGTGCAACGGATTCATTATCCCCTGCGTTATCATGCCGCAGAAGGCTGGCGCATTGATATCGAAACGCTGGCAGCGAGCATCAGCACGAAAACGCGCGCGATCATTGTCGTCAACCCCAACAATCCGACTGGCTCCTATCTCAAATCGGATGAGCTTGTGGCGTTGAACAGCCTTTGCCGGGAGCATGATCTCGCCTTAATTCTTGATGAGGTGTTTTCCGATTACAGTTGTGGCCATGAGTCGCATCGTGTCACCACTGCCGTTGGCAATGAAGCCGCACTGACGTTTGTGATGGGCGGGCTGTCCAAAACGCTGGGCTTGCCGCAAATGAAACTCGCCTGGATTCACGTGAGCGGGCCGCAGGCGCTGCGCCAAGAGGCGCAAGAAAGGCTGGATTTCATCAGCGACACCTATCTTTCCGTGGGTGCGCCGGTTCAGCATGCCGTCGAAAAATTGCTGGCGCAGCGGCAGGCGATGCAACAACAAATATTGGCGCGGATAACTGCTAATGACGTTTTCCTGCGTGAACAAGCAGGCAATTTGCGTGAGGTGGCGGTGTTGCAACGCGAGGGGGGCTGGTGCGCCGTCTTGGCAATCTCCAAGCCGTTTGCAGAAGAACCGTTCACGTTGAATCTGTTGGAGCTGGACAATGTCCTGGTCCATCCGGGTTATTTTTTTGATTTTGAAAAGGAAGGATTTCTGGTGGTGAGTTTGCTGACGGAACCGGCGATCTTTCGAGAAGGCGCGGTGCGAATGCTGGCGCGTCTCGCTGGATCATGACTGCAAAACCGGGACCGGATGGCGCTACCTCGCCCGTTGATTTTTTTCCAATGACGACGCCACCATAAGGTACCGTCCGATATTTTCCAAGGTCAGCATCCCCAAAATCCGGCTGCCTTCCACCACCGGCACGGATTCCAATTTCTTTTCCAACATTTCCTCATAAACTCTGGCCAAACTGGCAAGCGGCCGCACGGCAGTGAAACGGGTTTCCATAAAATCCCGCACCGGCGCTTCGACGCCGCGCTGGTAGATTGCGGACATCACCTTGCTTTTCAGCAGGATTCCGATGAGGCGCTCCTCCTCCAATACCGGAAAATCATCTTGACAGCCTTGATAAGAATGCTCCAACGCCTTGCGCAAGGGATCATCCGGCGAAAGGGTATACAAGCGCGTTGACATCACACGCCCTACCGGAACGCCTTCAATGGCCGCGCGCAACCGCACGACGCTTTCTTCGCTGCCGGCGCCGGTGAAGATGAACACCGCAATAATGACGAGCCACCAATTATTCAAAAAAAAGATGCCTGCCAGACTGAAGAGCACGGCAAATACTTGGCCGACGCTGCTGGCGTAGCGCGTCGCTTGCGCGTAAGGATAGCGCATGGCCAGCAGCGCGCGCAACACGCGGCCGCCGTCCATGGGAAACGCCGGGATAAGATTGAACAATCCCATGAAGGCATTGAGACTGAGCATGCCGTTCCAAAAATCTTTGCCGCTGAGATCGAAGCTCAAATGATCCACCGGCCAGTTCATTGCCTGCATGAAAAAATAAAGCACTATGACGGCAAGAAAATTCACGGCCGGCCCGGCAAACGCAATGACAAGTTCCTGGCGGGGATTCTGCGGCAGGCTTTCCATGCGGGCAACGCCGCCAATCGGCAACAACACAATATCGCGCACCACCACGCCGTAGCGCCGCGCAGCCAGGCTGTGCCCCAGTTCATGCAACAGCACAAAAAAGAAAATGGTTAGAAAAAAAATAACCGCAGCCAACCCCGCCGCGGGACCGCCCGCCGAGGCATTCGACCAGCCGACAAAACCCAACAGCAGCAAAAAAATCGCATGAACTTTGATTTCAATACCGAGGATGGTGCCGATTTTGAATGACCATTTCATGAACGATGGGAGTGCTCATTTACAGCAGCCATTCGACGCGGTTTTCACGGCGTTCGACGGCGCTAATGAGTTTTTCCAGGAAGGTTTGAAATTCCGCGAGGTGGCCGTCCAGGCGCAAAGCCGTGGCCAGATATTCGATTGCCATGTCATAATCTTCATCCGAAAGCGCGATGTAACTGAGCGCCAACCAGGCGTGGGCGCAGCGCTGATCGAGATTGAGCGCGGCCAGATACTCCTGCTGCGCGGGCGCTTTCTTGCCGGATAACAGATGCAAATTGCCAAAGAAGCAATGCATTGTGGCAGAATTCTTGATCGAAGATTGCAGCGGCGCCATCACGTGCAGCGCCAGCGCGTAATCGCCGTTGTGATAGTGCTGCAACGCCTGCGCAAATTCCGGGGTTGCGCCGTTGCAGGAATAGCGCTTGTGCAGCAACTTGCGCAGCGGAAAAGCGGCGAGCAAGTCTTCTTGAAACTTCTGCGACTCGGCTTCGACCGGCAGCGCCGGCGCTGCACCGTTGCTGGCTTTGGCGGGTACTTTCTCTGCCTTGCTGTTGCGCGCCGGCCAGGGTTGCAGCCAACGGCCATTTTGATTGAGATATTGCTCGATGCGTTCACGCGTGAGCGCATAAAAAACATCTTCATCAAGATGTTCGATAATCTCATCGACCCCGGCCTGGGGATTTTCACGCAGCACGCTGAGAATCGCTTGTTCCTGGCCTGTGGTCATGAATTTATCGGTCAACTCGCACGCAATGGCCTCGCTGTGCGGCTTGTCCAGATTGCGCAAAACGTTTTTCAACGTAATGACGGTAATGTCATCATGCGTGATCTGCCCGCTGGTAAATTGTTGCAATAAATTGCGCAACTCAACGAGAAACTCGGTGGGAGAAAGCTCGCCATGCTGCATGATGAAATCGACTAAACGCTGCCGGCCGAAATATTCGCCTGCAGCATTGCGCGCGGAGAGCACGCCGTCGCTGTACAGCACCAGCAAATCGTTTTGGTGCAACGCGACTTTTTCGCTTTCAATCGTGCTTAAATTCGGCGCAAAACGGTTGCTGGCGGGTTCATCGGTCGAAGACATGCGGCCCAACGGCGCGCCCGAGGTGTTCAACAAGAAAATTTGCCCTAACGAGGGACGATAGACCAGCATGGGCAAATGGCCGGCGCTGGCAAAATGCAGCAAACGCTTGTTTTGATCGAAAATCGCATAAAATGCCGTCAACCGAAAATCAGAGGTGCAGGACTCGGAGAGGCATTGATCGAGGTAGCGCAATGTTGCTGCCGCAGACAGGCCGGTGCTGTTCGAACGCAAGACGGTTTTGAGCACGGGCGTGCTTTCGTCCGGCGCTTTTCCGCTCATGTCCGCCAGCAACACGCCGACGCGATTCTCACCCAAAATGAGAAAATCGACCTGATCCCCGGCTTCCTGGGCGGCCGGTAAGTAGAGATAATCGATCAACAGGCCGCTGCGTTCCTGCCGTTTGCGTGGAATATAGGGAAAAATCGTGGCTTCTTCTTCGTTGCCGTTCTGGCGAGGTTGCCGCAATTCTAAATTGTCAGGACGTTCGAGAACTCGGTTGGTATGAGCGTTGTCTTTTGGCGTGTGGGTTGCAGATTTATAATCCTTCACCGGGTTGGCTTCTGCGGGAGCGGCGACCGGATCACGCAGGAGTACAGGATTGGGGGCAGTGAAGGAATTTTTATCGAGATTTGCGCGCATAGCCAATGATGAACGATCGCTCTTTACTGCTTATGAACATTTCGCGTGGCCAAAATGACGCGGTCGAGTTGCCAGAAGCTCTCCAACTCATAGCTACTTATCTTCGCGCAGGATCGCGTGAGCGTTACGATGTCCTAAATCATGCTCCTCTGCGAGCCCGCGTCGTTCGCCGGTCAGGACTTTTTAGGTAGGAGATAGGGCATTTACTGAATCGCGCCGCGCCCTCACACGAGCAGTGCGAAAGGTGTCACTCTTACTTGATTGAGCGCAATATACCATGACACATACCCTTTGTCAAGCGAAAACTTGGCGCGTGCGCGAGGCGCGTCGGCCATAACCTCACTTGCTCATACGAGCTTCACAGAAATTCTGCCAAGTCATGTTCACCGCCCGCGGCATTTCACGGCTGGCATTCAACAAGCATGGTTCAGGGCTTGCTTTCAGACGGCTGTTCGATTATCTTCAATCCGGCTTTTGATTTTCAAATTCCCCAATGCCACAAGCTGCAGCCCAAAAGCTTATGGTAAGCGGATTTCAGTTAAACGGAGAGGGCTTTTGTCTTATCCGCTTGCCGTGAAATCCGCTTACGAGAAAATCTTTTTTTGCAGCGAAAACATTCTAAAAAGATTAAGGAACCCCGATGCCCGTCATCCAACTCAAAACGGCAATCCCCGGCCCGAAAAGCCTGGAGCTGATGCAACGCCGCAAGGCCGCCGTGCCGCGCGGACCTTA
Organism: uncultured Cytophagia bacterium; assembly: GCA_964457925.1. Taxonomy (GTDB): domain Bacteria; phylum Zhuqueibacterota; class Zhuqueibacteria; order Zhuqueibacterales; family Zhuqueibacteraceae; genus Coneutiohabitans. The sequence goes on along the minus strand of CAYWGH010000005.1, from coordinate 94,013 downwards.
TCATTCGACCCCGGTTTTTGCCGAACACGCCAACGGCGCGCTGGTTACAGATGTTGATGGCAATACGTTCATCGATTTTGCCGGCGGCATCGGCACAATGAACCTCGGGCATGCCAATCCGCGCGTGACGGAGGCCATCATCCATCAGGCGCAAAAATTCACACATACGTGTTTTCATGTGTTGCCTTACGAGCCGTACATCGCGCTGGCGGAAAAACTCAATCACATCACACCGGGCAATTTTGCCAAGAAAACCATGCTGGTCAACAGCGGCGTCGAGGCGGTGGAGAATGCCATCAAGATTGCGCGTTACGCCACCGGGCGCAGCGGTGTGATTGCTTTCGAGCATGCGTTTCATGGCCGCACGTTTTTGGGAATGTCGCTGACCAGCAAAGTCAAGCCTTATAAATTCGGCTTTGGCGCGCTGGCTTCCGAGATTTATCGTCTGCCTTATCCTTATGAATATCGCTGGCCGCATGCCGACCATCAGAAGATTGATTGGGAACGCGAGTATCGCGAGATTTTCGCTGAGTTGTTTGCCGCGCATGTTGCGCCGGATCAAATCGCGGCGTTGATTATCGAGCCGGTGTTGGGTGAAGGCGGTTTTGTTCCCGCGCCCGCGGCGGCGCTGCAAACCCTGTCAAGCATTTGCCGCGAGCACGGCATCGTTTTTATTGCTGATGAAGTGCAAACCGGTTTCTGCCGCACGGGAAAATTTTTTGCCATCGAATGGGCGGGCGTCGAGCCGGATATCATCGTCAGCGCGAAATCGCTGGCCTCGGGCATGCCGTTGAGCGCGGTTACCGGCCGCGCAGAGTTGATGGACAAGCCTCATGAAGGCGGCTTGGGCGGAACCTTTGGCGGCAATCCGGTGTCATGTCAAGCGGCGCTCGCCACGATTGAAGAAATGATCACTGGAAATTTCATGCAGCGTGCGCTCGCCATTGGCGAGTTTACCCGCCGGCGATTTCGCCAAATTGCCGAAAAAAGTCCGTTCATTGGCGAGGTGCGCGGCTTGGGTGCGATGAATGCCATTGAACTGGTCAGCGATCGCCAATCGAAACAACCAAGCCAGGATGCGGCGAAGATCGTGCAGCAACACGCTTATCAGCATGGACTTATCTCGTTGAACGCCGGTACACATAGCAACATCATCCGCACACTCATGCCGCTGTGCATAACCGATGAACAGTTGAGCGAAGGTATTGCAATTCTCGAAAAAGCCATTTTGGCGCTTGAAAAATAGCCTTTTTATTCCTATGTTGCCGTTGCGCAAACAGACCAAGCCGCACCAAACCCATGGAAAGGCCAAAACTATGAAGCGCAAAATCGGCATCAACTACAATCTCACCAGCAAGTACAGCTTGCGCAATTCGGAAGGCCAGCCCATCGGCACGTGGCTGCTGCAATCCGTCTCCTCCATTCTCCTCCGTATTTTTTACGATGAGAAGTTTTTTTATCGTGAAATCCTCCGCTTTGGTTGAGTCTGCTTAAACTTCCTTCATTCTCTTGTTTGTCCGGAAAGGGATAGCTCTCCCTCAGGGGATTGCTATCTTTTGAAATCACGAGAGCTCGGGCCGCTTACTGTTCGCAGAAGCGAGGGAAGCGGAGCTGTCTTATCATTTGAACCCCCCGGGCGGTAATTTGAACGGATACGATTTTTGTTTGAACAGCCACACACTCAACCCTGGAGATGACATCATGATTACGACATATACACCAACAACGGCAGTTCCGAATACCCGCTTGCCGCAACCGTTGCCGCCATTGCCGCCGATGGATGAGAAAAAAAATCTGCCCAAACCCAGGACGCAGGAACCGCCGGCGGCAGATCAGAAATACAATGAGGTTCTGCAGGAATGCCGCAAATGGCTGGACATCATCTCGGGCACAATGCTCGATCAACGCCAGCATCGCACGATGATCGAAGAGACGCTGCGCAATCATGTTGAGTTTGTGAACTTGCAATGGGGCAATGCGCGCAAATCCGTTTCCGCTGCCGGCGACTATGCCTGCCTGGAATGGATGGGCCAGGCCTCAAAATTCTGCGACAACCTCGGCCGCGAATACATCGATTGCCTCGGCGGCTACGGCTTGTACAATGCCGGCATTCGCCATCCCAAAATCGTACAGGCCGTGCAAGCGCAATTGCAGCGCAATCCGCTGTCGAGCCAGGAGCTGCTCGATCCGCTGCGCGGCGCGTTGAGCAAGCTGCTGGCGCAGATCACGCCCGGCCGGTTGCAATACAGTTTTCTCATTAACAACGGCACGGACGCCGTCGAGGGCGCGATCAAATTGTCGCGCGCGTACACGCACTGTCACGGTTTCGTCAGTGCGCTCGGCGCGTTTCATGGCAAATCTTTAGGCTCGTTGAGTTTGATGGGAAAATTGCGTTATCGCAAAGCGTTCGAGCCGTTGCTGCCGGATGTCACATTCGTCGAATTCGGCGATGCGGAAGATTTGGAATTTGAGTTGCAAAAAGCGGAAAAAGTCGGCTGGAAAATGGCGGCCGTCGTGCTCGAACCGATTCAGGGCGAGGCCGGCGCGATCGTGCCGCCGGAAGATTATTGGCCGAAAGTACGCAAGATTTGTAATGATTACGGCGTGCTGCTGGTGGCCGACGAAGTGCAAACCGGACTCGGCCGCACCGGAAAAATGTTTGCCGTTGAGCATTGGAACGTTGTACCGGACATTATGTGCCTCGGCAAGGCGCTGGGCGGCGGCGTCATGCCGCTGGCCGCATTCGTGTCAACGCCGGAAATTTGGTCAGTGTTCGAAAAAGATCCGCAAGTGCATTCCTCGACCACCGGTGGCAATCCGCTGGCATGCGCCGCCGGCATTGCGATGATTCAAGTGACGATCGAAGAAGATTTGCCCGGCCAGGCCGCGCGCAAAGGCGCATACCTGCTGGCGGAAATGCAAAACCTGCAACGGCGCTTCAGCGACATCATCGTTGCGGCGCGCGGCAAGGGCTTGCTGCTCGGCATGCAATTCAAAAACGCCGAATTGGGCTGGCAGGTGGTGTCACGCTTGTTTCGCAAAGGCGTGCTGGTGGCCGGCACGATGAGCAACTCGGAAACCGTGCGTTTCGAGCCGGCGCTCAACATTCCCTATGAATTGATTCACGAAATTCTCAACCGGCTGGAAGACACACTGGAGGAAGTGCGGCAGGGAATTCCCAACTAGGAAGTGAGTTCCACCGGAGAGGTGAGCCGGGTAATCACTTCCATCAATTCCCGCACGTGCAGTGGTTTGGAAAGATAGGCGTCAACTCCGGCGGCCAGGCAGCGCTCGCGATCGCCTTTCATGGCATAGGCAGTGACGGCGATAACCGGCGTGCGCATTCCCTTTTGCTGTTCCAGCTCGCGGATGGCGGTAATCGCTGCGAAACCGCTCATGTCGGGCATTTGAATATCCATCAAAATCAAATCAAATGTCTGCTCTTGAAACGCAGCAATGGCGGCGCGGCCGTTACCCACCACGGTGACGGTGTGCCCGCATTTTTCCAGCAAACGCGCGGCCAGGCGTTGATTGATGACATTATCTTCGGCAATCAGGATGTGCAGCCCGTTGAATTCTTTCAGCAAGAACGAACCGGTTTGCCGGTGTTTGTGAGAGTGCCCGGCCAAGCGGCGGCTGGCGGTCAGCAATGCTTCCGCCAGATCCGTCAGTTTCACGGGTTTGGTGAGATAGGTGCGAACACCCAACTCGCGGCAACGCGCGGCATCCGCATGTAAGCGTACCCGCGAAAGCATCATAACGATCGCCTCCACTCCATTCTCCTGCAGATGAAGCGCGAGGCGAAAGCCGTCCGCCTCTGCGAGGGCTGCATCAATCAAGGCCAAATTGAACGATTGCTCACGGCTGATTTTGAGCGCGGCTTGACTCGATCCCACGGCCGCCGGTGTCAGCCCCCAGCCGGTGAGTGTTTCGCTGAGTATCTCGCGACTCGTCGCATGATCATCGACAATCAAAATCGATTGCCCGATCAGCTCCGGCGGCGGCGTAAACGGGGCGGAGAGCGTATTTTCCGGGATGCCGAAATGAACGATAAAATGGAATACGCTGCCTTCCCCGGCTTCACTTTCCACCCAAATGCGCCCCCCCATCATTTCAACCAGTTGTTTGCAAATGGCCAAACCCAGCCCGGTGCCGCCGAATTGCCGCGTCGTCGTGCTATCGCCTTGCGTAAAGGCCTCGAAGATGAGATGATGCTTGTCTGATGGAATGCCGATGCCTGTATCCATCACCGTGAAATGCAGAAGTTGATCATGCGGCGCGCCAAGTTCGGTTTTAACGGTAACCACGATTTCGCCCTCCTCCGTAAACTTGATGGCGTTGCCAACGAGATTCACAATGATTTGTCGCAGGCGGCCGGGATCGCCGATCAGCACGTCAGGCACTTCCGGCAAAATGTGGCAAACCAATTCCAGGCCTTTTTGATGCGCGCGCAGACCCAGCGGCGCGAGCACGTCGCCCAAGGTCTCGCGCAAATGAAACATGATCGGCTCAAGCTCGAGCTTGCCCGCTTCGATCTTCGAGAAGTCCAATATATCGTTCAACAACACCATCAGCGCTTCCCCGGAGTCTTTGACCATGTGCAGGTATTCGCGTTGCTCCGCGGTCAGATTGGTTTCGAGCGCCAACTCGGTCATGCCCAAAATGCCGTTCATGGGCGTGCGAATCTCGTGACTCATGTTGGCAACGAATTGGCTTTTGGCGCGGCTGGCAATCTCCGCTTCCTCCTTGGCCTGGCGCAATTGTTCCTCCGCGGTGACGCGCTCAATGGCAATTTCGGCGAGTTGCGTTGAAATCTCGATGATTTCAAGATCGCTGCTCTCTGGCGGGCGCGGCGCGAGGAAGTACAAGTCCAGCGTGCCCAACACCTCACCGTCCGCGGCAAGAATCGGCGTCGACCAGCAACTGCGCAACCGGGGGATATTGTCACCGGGAGAAGGAAGAAGCGGCCGCGCCAATTCCCACACCGCATCGGTTGAAATATTCGATGAGATGATTTGCTTTTTGTGAAATGCCGCCGCGCCACTCGCGCTGGCATTCGGCCGCATCGGCGTGCCGGAGATTGCCTGAATCCAGGCGTCGGGCAAATTGGGGGCGGCGATGGGATGCAAGCGCCAATTGGCAAAATCGCGCAGCATGATGACGCACCGCGCGTCACGCATCTGTCTTTCGACAAAGCGCGCCAGCTCTTCCAGCACTTCGGTAAGAGGCCGGCCGCGTGCGATCAGCTCCAGAACGTGCTTTTGTCCGGTCAAGAGCGCCTCGGCGCGCTTGCGCTCGGTGATGTCACGAATGAGCACCTGCGAGGCCGGCTTGCCCTGATAGGAAATCGGCACCGCCACAATTTCGACATCAATGGCGCGACCGTCACGGCGAATCATCTTTTCTTCGATTAACTTGGCAGCCTGGCCTAATTCATATGTCCGCAAAATGCGCGCCTGCACGATGCGGCGATAGTCAGGATGCACGCAGTCCAAAATCATCCGTCCGATGAGCGTCTGGGGGTTCGCTTCGCCGAACAGATGCGCGCCGGCATCGTTGATATAAACGATTTTTCCCTCGCTGTGTACCACCACGGTTTCAGGTGAAAAATCCACCAGGCTGCGATAGCGCTCCTCGCTTTCGATCAAAGCTTGCTTGCTGCGCTTGCGTTCCGTGATGTCGCGTCCGAACATGGACACGCCGGTAATCCCGCCGTTGTTGCCGACAATGGGGTTGAAGGAAATTTCGAAATCGGCTGACTGCCCTGGAAAATCGTAATGCTGCTCGATGGAAAAATGCTCGCCCGCCAATGCGCGATCGTAGAAGGACCGCCAGCTTTGCGCCAAGTCCGCTGACACCCCGCTGAGTATATTCATGCCGCGGTAAATTTGCGCCCCAAAAGCATGCAGGTATTTCTGGTGAAACGCGGAATTGAAGGTGATTAACGTGTAATTCTTGTCAATCGACCAAATAATATCTTGTGAATTTTCGATCAGCGCGAGCAGATTGGCTTCGCTGAGCGCCAATTCGCTCGCCTGCCGGGCCAGGGCGCGCAAATGACGACGGCGCAAAATTGCCGCCGTTAGGCCAACGCCAATCACAATGACGACGAGAATGAGTGGAATGTGCAGGAGAATCATTGCGCCAAGACTTGATGAATGAGCCTGACAAGCCGGTTGCGAAGACAGGATAATGAGACCCTCATTAATTTGACTATGTCACATTCCAAAAACTGCCACAGAGTCACGGAGTTCGCAGAGTAAGATTGTCTGAATTCTCAGCGAACACTGCGTCTCCGCGGTGAATCTGACCTAGTCAAGTTAATTTTGACCTTCAAATTCCACGAGGCTCGGCCGCATCCTGGCCGTGGCAAAAATTACGGGCTGCCAATTTTGAGTATGAAAACTCACAGGAATGCGCCAGAGCGAAAACGCTCGGCCTCAACTCGAACAGCTTTGTCGAAGCCCGGCTTTGTCGCGGGCTGATTGGCCATGCCGCAGGCTGAGTCTGTCAAAGCCCGTGTGTTTTATCGCGCCTTCTGTCACGTCATAAAATAGCAGCATTCACTCACAAATGCGCTTTGCATAGGCTATAGATGCCGTCAAATTGCTTTTTGCTTTTCCAAAAATATGGAAGCTTCTCATGACACAACGGGGGGAATTCCAACAGCGGAGCTATCATAAGGCAGGCATGCCGCGACTGCATCAATTTTTCAAAATAAAGCGCGGCACAGCAGCAAGGGGTGTGGCCGAAACTCTGTTTTATTGCATAACCGATGAGGCTAACCATCTGTATTCGAGTACATGTCTTGCAGACTTTTCGGCTGTACTCTTAGACCACCCACGGCCGTTGCTGAGCACAACCAAGTTCCAGCCCGGGATCTGACACGCGGCAGAACTCGCAACAGCCGGCGGCGCGCAGGCGGTCTCGCTCGCGATGCTGGCGATTGCTGATTTGAATGACGATGGGATACTCGGCTCCCGGCATCAAGCGATGACGGCGATGCGGCCGTTCTTCTTGATCCCACCAGTCGAAGCAAAAACGTTCTGGCGCGATCAACCAAAGATAGCGATAGAGCGCGACGGCGTAATCGAACCATAATCGCGCGTTTTCCAGACCGCCTGCCGGCATAATCTGCAGCAGGGTGAGCGGCAAAATGCGATGCATGCGCTGCTCGTAGTCATCCGGCGACCAATTGTTCTCGCGCAGCAAATCGCTGATATAGCGCCGCACGCCGAACAGGCGATTGAGCGTAAACATTCGGTTTTGACAGGAAATATTTTTAAAGTATTCCACGTTAAGGACCCAATCATTTTGGCGATCGCGCAGCCGCTCGAAACGTTGAAAATTGAGTAAATTGAGCGCGAGCGCAATCATGCCCGGGTCGTTGCGCTCCGCGTGGCAGCAGCAGAAGATGCGGGCGTAACGCGGCAGCGTCTCGGCTTGCGGCGTTCCGCCCGTGTGAGACGGCAAGGTGTGAAATGGTGCGCAGCCATAATTGGGTGCGGCTTGCAGGGCTTGATCCTGGCCGTTGTGGCGCCAGGCAGCAATCGCTTCAGCGTTGGAGGCAATGATATAATGTTGATAGGAGGCAATCGGGCAATTCACCATGCCCGGGCAAAACGTTGCGCCCTTCTCGGAATCTCCTGTGCTCGCGCCCAACATGACACCGAGAAAATCCTGCGTCGAAACCATGTCTGGCATCCGGCCGGTCGCCAGTGAGATTAATTTCGGCACGGGCATTTGCGTGCGCTCCTGCGCCGAGCGATTCTCTTTGAGGTAATCGCGGCCATCGCTGGCATAAACCCGCAGCGCAAGCTCTTCGTGTTCAAGCGCAAGCTGCGGCATATCGTCAAGCGCGGTGGCATGCAAATCTGCGTAGCCGGTCAAGGAAAAACCGCGCCCGGCCACCGCCAATTTGATGTGACGCAGATACTGAAAAACCGGTTGCAACACCACAGGCGCGCCGGTAGTCGAGTTCCCAAAAATTTTTTCCAACGGCACCTGCGTGGCCGGGGAAAATTTCAAACCCGCCAAGCGGCCGCTCAAGGCGGGCAGCGCGCCCGGCAAATTCGGAAGGCATGCGTTCAATTCCACAGATTCACCCCAGTCGTTTTCACGACGATCATCATGGCGGCCCGAGGCAAGCAGGCTCAATGGCGCTTCTGCGGCAAGCTGCCAATTGTCACGAATGCCGGAGATGATTTCCTCGGTGTCCGCCAGGGCATCATGCGCGCTATCGCCAATCAAGCGGCGCGGCTGGCGCCTTCTGAAATGAGCATAGCGCGGGTGTCCGGGCGCGGGGCGATCCTGATACAGGCGCGCCAGTGCGTCATACAAATGAAAAGCATCTCCAATGTCTTTCTGTTCGGCATCGCCGCCGTGTGCGCCGCCCATCAAAATCAACGGCAGGTGAAAATCCGGGCGCTCGAATTTGAGACGCTCGAGGCTGTTGATGAGCTTTAAAAAATACATGTGCGAGCGATCGACTTCATCATCGTTGATGACAACAATGTCCGGTTTGAACTCATCCAGGCAATGCTCGAGAATGCCGGATTCATTGCTTTGCATGAGGCATGTGGGCACGGGAAAATAAAGCGGCCGCCGGCCCGCCGGGCCGGGAGGATAACGAAACCCGGTGATAAAATTGCAGCGCCACCACCAACTAAAAAATGTTTGTGCACTGCTCGAACGCGGCAGCAGGAAAAGCTCTTGTTGCGCGTCATGGGCTTCATTCACGCTGTCAGGAGTCGCTTGTGGCGTGCGCGGCATGGGATGGACGGATTCGCCGCCTCGAATGACAAAACGCAACATGCGCGAAAACTCGGCGGCTTTTTGCTTGAGGTTATCGCCGGGCCAGGCATGCCACAGCGTTTCCAGCATGTAATGGTTGGATTTATTCAAGCCCACCACCATGATGGCTGGGGTTTTGCGTTCCGGCGGCAAATGCGGCATAATTTTCAGAACGCCGGCAACCAACCGTTGGCCGAGCGCCAAGCCGCTGTCTTGTTTGGGATAGACGAAGGTAATGGGATAGCGCGTGGCCTTGTAGGTTAGATTCACCATTTGATCGCTGCGGCTGACGCAAATAATCGCGCGCAGCCCCGCGCCGGCCGCACGATCAAACACTTCGCGAATGCGTTCCTCTTGCGAGACCGTACTGATAAGAAAACCGGCGCGCTCGAAATTGACGCGCGACATGGTAAATGGTTCGGTGACATCGCCCTGCACTATCGGCGCCAGAATGCGAGGGCGATGGCCCAGCTTCGGCTTTCTGGCCCGGTCTTTTGCATCTTCAGATCCGCCGGCATGCTCTTCGAGCGCGGCTACAACGCCAAAATCACCGAGAAAATCCGTGCTGGCCGAGAACAACAGCTTGCTGATGTCACGATCAACAATGATAATGCTCGGGCATAATTCTTCAATGTCAAGTTCGGGCGAAACGATTTTCTCAAAACGCCGGGGACGCGGCTGTTCCGCTTGTTGGCGGCGAATCTTCAATAACTCGCGATCAACGACACGCTGGCCCAGATGGCCGTATCCGAATACAACGAGATGGCCGCGCATGTCAAGAATCAGATTTGCCAGTTTGGTGTTGAAGTAGGTCGTGAATGTGCGATCGACGTAGACGCCGGCATAAACCAGCGGACTCACCCATGCCGCCAGCAGCGTAAACGCAAACAACACTTGATCCGCGCCCACCATGGCGTGCAACAACATCGGCTTGCCCACAACATCGACGAGCAGCGGCATGGCGATCAAGAAAATCCATACCAACAAGCTGGCAATGGTGAACATGGGATTCTGCGCAAGCACGGCAAGATAGAATTGGCCGGCATAGGTCGGCGCGCTTAACAAACGTTTGCGGTATAACTCGTCGTTGTGCCAAACCGGCGGCAAAATCAGGCTCATCAAACGCAACGGCATGATGCCGCAAAGAAAGAGCAAGAACGTTCCGCCCAGCGTGAGGCTGATCAACGGCAAGCGCTCGCCGATCAATCGCTGAATCTCGCTTTCCGATTCGGGCGAAGGAACGGAGAAGGTTTCGTAGGGCTGAAACAGCCTCGGCAAATGCAACAGATTATTCTCTGCTAACTGGAACCGATTGCCCACGATTTCAACAAAGCCGGAATCGCCGGCCCGCAAGGCTGTTCCCACTGAGAACGTGAGATTGACGGCCCACCATTCGAACAGCATCACAACATAAAGCCCGATGAAGAAACTCACTGCGCCCAGCAGCACGCGGGGCAGCAACAGATGAGCCCGCAACGGCATTTCCGCGCGCGCGCGGCGTTGCTGCGGCAGGCGTTGCATCTGCCGCAGCGCGCGCTTGACCAGGCGTCGCGGCTGGCGGCCCTTGACCACTGCGGCAAGATCAAGGCGCAGGTTGCGCAAATTGCGCAGGAAGATGAACACGCCCGCGGCATGAAAAAGAAACACCCCGGCCACGAGCATCAGCGCGTTGGTTTTTGCCGCTAAAAATTTGAGGAACAGTTCATAGGGAAAAATCGCGCACAACGCGCAAGTCAACAACAGCGTCAGCACGAGAGCCAGCGTCAAGGCATAGTGGGGATAGATCAATTGTTTGCGGCACCACGTCAGCGGCAACCACAACAACTCAAGCAGGGCATAGGCACAGACGAAGTGCAGCAGCGCAATGCTCAAATAACCGCCATAATTGCCGCTGCCCTCGCTCGTCCAGATGCAGAGCACCGTTGTCAAGGCCGTGGCTGGCAGCGCGGCAATCATGTTGGGGCGAAAGGAAAGAGGGAGATTCATTCGAATAGAATGCCACATGGCAGCTTGTCTTCCTTCGCTATTCCCGTTTGATAATCACGAACGTCGTATCGTCACGCAATTCCGCGCCGCGGCGAAAGCCGGCCAGCTCACGCAACAGCGCTTCCTTGATGGCCTCCGGCGCCTCTTGATGATGTCGCCCCAAAATTCGCTGCAGCCGCTCTTCGCCAAATTCCTGCCGCGCCAGATTGAATGTCTCGCTCACGCCATCGGTGAATAACAGCATAATATCGCCGGCCTGCAACGTGCGCTCCACCACTTCGAGATTGTCGGAAAAAACGCCGTTGGGGGCCACCGGCGATTCATGCGCATTGGCAGCCAATCCAATTGCAAGGCCCCGGGGCTTGATCCAGAGGCATTCCCGGCGCTGCCGTTCGAACAATAATACCGGCGTATGCCCGGCGCGGCAAAGTTGCGCGCCGCCGTTCGCCTGGAGACGCACGACGGTCAGAGTGAGAAAGTAATTGCGCTTCAACTCACGCAGCAGATGCTCGTTCAGCAGGCTCAGCAAGGCGCGCGGATCACCGGTTGCCGCGCAAATGTTTGCAGCAGGGTTTGCACTTTTGCCATGTAAAGCGCCGCGGAAATGCCCTTGCCGGAAACATCACCGATGACAATGAAACAACTGCCATCAGCAAGCGGGATGAAATCATAATAATCGCCGCCCACGCTGCGCGCCGCGTCGCTAAAGCCGGTCACCTCAAACCCGGCCGCTTGCAAACCATGATGCGGCAGCAGGCTCAACTGAATCTCACGCGCCACAGCAAGTTCGTCCTTGGTGATGAGCTTGTCCGCCAATTCCAGCGCCAGCAAAAAATTCATGATCAGAAATGCATCGAACAACAACATCAAATCCTGATTCCAAAAGCCGGCAATGATGAAGGCGCACGCCAGGGCATAAAGCAGGCGCCGCGCCGGGGTCAATTTCAACAAAAAAGCGAGAAAAAGATTTTTACAAAAAACCAGCGCGCGTTTCCAGGGTTTCTCAACGCGGTCAGACTTCGGCATCTGGCGCAAATAGAACTGATACATGCCGCGTGTATCAACCTTGATCAGCCGCTCAATTTCGGCGGCGGTCATGCCGCTGGCAAAAAGATCATAAAAATTTCGAAAGGCGCGTTGGGATTTTTCGAGCATGTGTGGGTTATGGGAAGTGATGGATCGCGCTGGGCGAGATTCGGCGCGGGCGGGATTTTTATCATGCGACCATCATCGCGCCAACCTCGCGCTTTACTTGTGCGATGCGATAAAACCTACACAGATCAGCCCGCAAAGTCAAGGCTTTCTTCATGAGGGGTGTGGGGTGTCAGCCGGGGAAAGCATCGGCCGGCGCAAGGCCATTGTTCCGGAGCATTTTTAAGGCAGGAACAAATCGAAGAACTTTTGCAGCGTATCGCCTTTGGCGACGACGACACGCTGAGTCTGTATGCCCAAACGAGGATGCCGCACACTCACTTCATGCAAGCCGGGCGCCAGCGCGATGGGCGCAGCCAGCGGCGTCGTGTCGAATGCCTTGCCATCGATCCAAATTTCTCCCCAGGGATTCACGGCGATTTCAAGAAAACCGACTTCTTCATAGAGATTAACATACAAGGTATCGGATTCAAGCGCGGCTGTAACTACCGCGCGGCGCACCCGCGGGAAATTCGGAACGCTAAAATGCAACTCGGAAACATGCAACGAGGAACCCGGCTGCCACAGCAAGGGCGTGGCGCCGAGTGAATCCTGCTCGACAAACACGTTCGCGCGCGGTTCACTCACAATTAAAATAATACGATTCGCCTCCATCCGGCTTGACTCAAAATCCGCGGCTGGCACAAGCGCTTCTTGGCTCATGGAGTTGCCGGTTGCCGCTGATGAATCCGCGGGCGGCAGCGATACGTTTTCTTGAATAGATTTTAACGGCTCTACTTGTGTTTTAACCGCGGGAGTTTGTGACAGATCCGAAGCCGGCTTTTCGACCTCAACGATCCGCGATGGTTCTTGGGATATCGGTGTTGCCTCCGGCGAGGAGGCGGCGTGATCGAATTGAATATTGAGCAAGATCAAGCTGATGATTGCAAAAATCACCGCTGATGCCGGCGCGAAACGCGAAAATCGGCGGTGTATTTTCACCGGCTTTTGTGGCGCAGCAGGATGCGCGGGAACGACGGGCGAAGAGGCGGCTAAGGACAATTCAAATTTTACCGCTTGATAAGCTTCCGGCTGCGCAAAAAATGTTGCTGCGCGCTGCGCCGTCATTCGGAGTTCGTATTGGCGCTCAAAATGCTCGAGTAACTCGAGCAATTCTGCTGCGCGCGCCAGACGCTGCTCCGGCTCTTTTGCCAGCAACTGGCGCGAGAGCTCCGCCAATTCCGGGGGAATCTGCGGCCGCAGCTTTTCCACCGGCGTCGGTTCAACGTTGGCGATGCGATGCAAAATCGCCGAAGTCGTATGGTCCATAAACGGGGGCTCGCCGGTGAGCATTTCATACAACACCGCGCCCAACGAAAACATATCGCCCGCTTCGCTCACGGTTTTGCCGAGAATGATCTCGGGCGGAAAGTACATGATCGTGCCGGCAAGGCTTTGATGCGCTTCGTCAAGCTCCACGGCCAGGCCCAAATCGCCGAGCTTGATCTCGCCCGCTACCGACCAGAAAATATTTCCCGGCTTGATATCGCGATGCAAAATGCCCTGGCCGTGGAGCGCTTGCAGAGCGCGCGCCACTTCTTTGGTGATCCACACACACACTTCGAACGGCAAACCGTCCCGCCCGGCGGAAGTGATCAATTCGGCAAGCGTGCCGCCCTCGACGTATTCCAGGATGAGATAAGGCCGATCGTCACGCATGCCGGCGTCATAGACACGGCGGAGATTGGGATGCGACAAGCGCTGGCTCAAACTGCTTTCGGCCAGCAATTGTTCGCGCACGCGGCTGGGCGCCGCCTCGTCGGTCAAAGTCTTCACAATCACCATTTGCTGGCGTTGCTGATCGAACGCTTTGAATACTTTCACCCAGGGGCTGCGCTGCAGCTCGGCGAAAATTTCATACCCTTCAATTACGACCATTTTGCCACTGTTTCATTTTATAATGAATCCAGCGTCGTGATACGCCCAGCCGGTCGGCGGCGTGTGTAATGTTGTTGTCCACTTCATCCAGGGTTTTTTCGACCAGCCGGCGTTCCATTTCTTCCAGCGTCATACCTTGCGGCAGGAACAACTCGCGCGCGGCTTCCTGCAAGCGGAGATCCTCGGTGGTGAGATACGTCCCCTTCGCCAGCACCACCGCGCGTTCGACGGTATTTTCCAGCTCGCGCACATTGCCGGGCCAGGCATATCCCGTCAACAAATCGAGCGCTTCGGGCGTGAAGCCCGCGATCTCTTTGCGATTTTTCACGGCATATTTGCGCAAAAAATGATGCGCAAGCAACGGAATATCCTTCGCCCGCTGGCGCAACGGCGGCAGGAAAAGATTAATAACATTCAACCGATAATAAAGATCCTCGCGAAATTCGCTTTTTCTCACGGCTTCGGCGAGATTTTTGTTGGTCGCCGCAATGATGCGCACGTCGACTTTGCGGACTTGAACCTCGCCCACGCGCTTGATCTCGCCTTCCTGCAACACGCGCAGAAGCTGGGTTTGAATGTTGGGCGAAAGATCGCCGATTTCATCGAGAAAAAACGTGCCGCCGTGCGCGGATTCGAACAAGCCTTTTTTGTCGGCGATCGCGCCGGTGAAGGCGCCCTTCTTGTGTCCGAATAATTCGCTTTCGAGCAAGGATTCCGGCAACGAGCCGCAGAACAACGCGATGAACGGTTTGTCGCGCCGGCTGCCGTTGTAATGCAGCGCGCGCGCCACCAGCTCCTTGCCGGTGCCGCTTTCGCCCTGAATCAACACCGTCGCGTCGGAATCGAGCACGCTGTTCATCATGTCGAACACGTGCTTCATTTTGGGGCTCTGCCCGATGATGCCCTCGAACGCGCTGCTCGCGCGCGCCTGCTTGCGCAAATGGCGATTCTCCTCGCGCAGCGCTTCGTATAATTGCGCGTTTTCAATGGCGATGGCCGCTTGATTGGCAAAAGCATTGAGAAACGGCACGCTGGTCTCGGTGAAGCCGCTGCGCTGTTGAATGCTGTCCAAATAAATCACGCCAATGGGTTTTTGCTTGATGGCGAGCGGCACGCAGGCCACGGATTGAATGCGATTGAGAATGATGCTCTCGGAGTTGCGCCACTGCTCGTCTGCCTGCGCGTCGTAGCTGATCACCGCGTCGCCGCGCTGCAACACATCGCGCACGACGCTATTGGAAATGTCGGTGATGTCTTGAATGTTTTCAGCAGAAATATTGCGCGCCGTGCGCGCCGCCAGCTCTCCGGTTTCATTGTTCAATAAAATGAACCCGCGCTCCGCCCCCACGGTTTCCACCGCGATATCCATGATCTTTTCGAGCAACGGATCAAGTTCGCGCGTGGTATTGATGATCGCGCTGATGCGCGAAAGCGCGGACAGCGCCTCGCTAAGATTGCGCTCAGGAAAATTTTTCATAGGGTGTTTCGACGTCAACCACCAAATTCAACGATGACCACTTTGAGTTGTGAGACGGCCAATGCCGTGGGAAGCATTGCGGCAAGCACAGCTCATTCCACCCGAAAAGCGGCGGGCTGGGAGGTGCTGGTGTTGCCGAATTCATCAATCACCGAAACCGACCAGCGATATTCGCCGCTGGCCAGTGTGCGATCAACCGCGAACGTCGTATCCTGTTCGCTCAGCCGTGGGCTTTCCCAGGCCAACGTATTGATGCCGCCGATCACGCGCGTCACCCGCGCGCGGTAAGTAAATGGAAACGGCAAATTCATTTTTTGCCAGCGCAATTGCGGGCGGGCGGGCGTGGTTTGCAAATCCCGCGGCGCGGCGGTTTGCGGTGAGGGATCGATGATACGAAACAGAATTAACTCTTTTGGGCTGGGCATGTGATTCAGCCGGTCGCGGACTTGGATGCGAATGGGATAGCCGATAACGGCGTGCAACTTGCCGTGCGGCAATTCCGAGCCGAACAATCTGTACTCATATACACCCGCGGAAGAGGTGGCTTGCATGGTATCTTGCAGCCCGAATGCCGGCACTTCAATCATCACCGAAGCAATATCCGCCAAGCCATCGGGGTCTGAAACGTGCGTCTCGAACTGCGCATAATAAATATCCTCTTCGGGCGGCAAATTGTTCAGATGGAAGGTTTGTCCGCTAAAGCTGTGGATTTGCGGCAAGGCATCGAGTTTGAACATCAGCCGCTGCGGCTCTTCTTGTTGCACCGTGATGCGCACAGAGTCCGGCACAAAACGCGGATCGCGCGCGAAAACCCAATAATCGCCGACCGGCACATCGCGAAAACTGAATGAACCGTCGCCATCCGTGACTGTGCTCAAGTTTTGCGGCGCCAGTTCGATGGCCACCCCGCTGATCGCAAGGAAAGGCTGATAGTATGTTGTAACTTGCCCTCGAACCACGCCGGTTTTTACAAAAAGCGCGGAGCCGGGATCGAGAGGATTTTCATGCGGCACGTCGCCGAAACAGGCGCTGAGCAACATTGCGGCGCACAACGAAAGCGTGTATTTCATCATGACTGGAAAGCTCGTGACCAATCCTTCTGCAAACTTCATTCGTTCTCCCGCTTAACCTGGAAATA
Organism: uncultured Cytophagia bacterium; assembly: GCA_964457925.1. Taxonomy (GTDB): domain Bacteria; phylum Zhuqueibacterota; class Zhuqueibacteria; order Zhuqueibacterales; family Zhuqueibacteraceae; genus Coneutiohabitans. The sequence continues at coordinate 77,550 of CAYWGH010000005.1, read as the reverse complement.
TACCGTCAGGCAAGCAGATTTGGGGATGAAACAAGTTTGTCACAGAAATAAAATTTGCAATTATTTAAACGGCCTATTAGATTAAGGCATTACAATTCAAACAACTCCTCGAAACCCCAACTCCGGGAAGCGCGTTGTGTTAGCCGTACATATCAAAAATGATGAAAACCGCAGCCTTTATTTGGCTGAATGCCCGGCCCCCAAATATGATCGAGATCAAGTTCTGCTCAAGGTTCATGCGACGGCGGTGAATCGCGCGGATCTGCTGCAACGCCGCGGGCATTATCCCCCTCCGCCCGGGGCCTCGGAGATTCTGGGCTTGGAAGCGGCAGGTGAGATTATCGCGGTCGGTAAAAACGTTGCGGGTTGGCGCGTGGGAGATCGCGTTTGCTGTTTACTTGCCGGCGGCGGCTACGCCGAGTTGGTGAATTGCCATTGCGACATGCTGTTGCCGATTCCCGCCAACATAACTTTCGAGCAGGCAGCCGCGCTGCCCGAGGCCTTTTATACCGCGTATGCAAATTTGTTCGGAGAGGCACGTTTGCGCGCAAGAGAAATTGTTTTGATTCATGCGGGCGCCAGCGGTGTGGGCACGGCCGCGATTCAATTAGCCCGCTATGCCGGCGCACTCGTGATTGTTACTGCCGGTTCCGAGGAAAAGCTCAATCGCTGCCTCGAGCTGGGCGCGAATCACGCCATCAATTATAAAAGCGATGACTTTGTCGAACGGGTGCGCAAGATCACCAACAGTCTCGGCGTTGACGTGATTCTCGATTGCATCGGTGCTTCCTATCTTGCTCAAAATCTTTCCTTGTTGAAACGCAAAGGCCGGCTGGTGCTAATCGGCTTGATGGGCGGCGCAAAAGCCGAGATTGATCTGGCTTTGGTGCTGCGACAACGCTTACAGGTGGTCGGATCGGTGTTGCGCTCACGGTCGCTCGACGAAAAAATCACCCTCACCCGGCATATTCGCCGGAACGTGTTGCCGCTGCTGCGCAACGGCTTGTTTCAAGCGGTGATTGACAAAATCTTTCCGCTGGCGGAAGCAGAGCAGGCGCATGCGCATGTCGCGGCAAACCGCAATATCGGAAAGGTTGTCTTGCGCGTCGTTTGAACAGCAGCGCAACGGCAAACGCTTCACCATTGCTGGATCGAGAAAATAAAAAACATTTTGCGGGTTGATTTGGCATTCCATGACATTCCGTAATTTGACTATGTCACATTCCAAAAACCACCACAGAGTCGCGGAGTTCGCAGAGCAAGATTGCGTGAATTCTCAGCGAACGCTGCGCCTCCGCGGTGAATCAGACATAGTCAAGGTAATATCACCTCAGCTTAAGGAGACACACATATGGCATTCAACATCAGACCCTTGCACGATCGGGTGATGGTCAAGCGCTCCGAAGATGACGTCAAGAAATACGGCAGCATCATTATTCCCGACACCGCATCGGAAAAGCCGATGAAGGGGGAAATTTTGGCCGTTGGTAAAGGCAAAATCAAAAAAGACGGCAGCCGGCAAGAGATGAACGTCAAGGCCGGCGACAAAATTGTGTTCTCGAAATGGGCCGGCGATGAGTTTGAGTATGAGGGGCAGAAATTCTTGATTCTTTCCGAGGAGGACATTCTCGCCGTGCTGTGAAAAGCACGACGGGATTGAAGGATTGCGGGGCGATGAAACCCGGCAATCCTTCACACCCCTTTCCTCGTCTTGACATTTCCTCCTCTTCTGTTTACTTTCCATCCGTTAAACCTCCCCACCAAATTCATGCGCAGCGGCAAGCCTCGGGGTACACAGCCAACGGTACGCTGATGATTTTTGAAGGACTTTTTCATGCTTCGAAGACTCTTTGGCGACGACGTGGCGGAAAACGACGCCCACCTATCCGAGTATTTTATCGAAACGCCGGCGTATCGCATGGCGCTCTCCGGCGAAAAGCGTTTCATCATCGGCCGTAAAGGCGCAGGCAAAAGCGCGATTTGCCAGCAGTTGCAAAAACAATTGCCCAAAGCCGGCGCATTGTGCATCCCGCTGGCGCCGCAGCGCATCCAATTCACCGCCCTCAAGCTCGGGTTGAGCGATCTTTCGCGCTGGGGCAATGAATCGGATGCGGTGCTGCAACGCGTGTGGTATTACGGCTTGCTGTGTGAAACCGCCCACGCCCTGGCGCGCCAGAGCAAACGTGAACACGACTCGGAATTTGCCAAAATCGCGGCATTCGTCAACAAGCACTACAATTACAACGAACCGAACGCCTTTGCGCGTTTGCTCAAAACCACTTCCCTGTTTCTGGAACAGCTCGAGCTTGGCATCGGCCCGTTAAGCGTGCGCCGTCCCGGCCGCGCATTCGATCCGATTGCCGTGGAAACGGAACTGGAAAATCTGCGCGTACCGTTGGCAAGCTTCATTGCGCGCCATTTGCCGCAGGGCGTTTATATTTTGATCGACAATCTCGATGAAGGCTGGGACAACTCGGCGGAAGCGAATGCTTTCGTGCGCGGCTTGCTGCTGGCCGTGTATGAGATTTGTCAGCCCAACATTCCGGTGCGGCTGATCGTATTCTTCCGCGCGGACATGTATGACAACGTCACACGCCAGTTTCAGCACGTGGACAAATACCGGCAGTTTCAAGAACACATTTACTGGGGCCGCAAAGAAATCATCGAATTGGTGGCGCAACGCCTGCGCGTTAATTTGAAAATCAAGAAGCCGATGACGGATTTGCAAGTGTGGAATGCCGTGTTTGACGGCGATGACGATCGCGCGAACATTCCGCATTACATCATCGATCGCAGCTTGTTGCGGCCACGCGAAGTGCTGCAATTTTGCCGTCTCGCTGCGGAGAAAGCGCAACAGCGCGGCCACCCCAAAATTACGATGGAAGACATTCAGGATTCCGAACGCGAGTATTCACGCTGGAAAATCGATGATCTGTGCAACGAATTTCTTTTTGCGCTGCCCGGCTTGAAGGAAAACGTGCTGCAGCGTTTTCTGGGCGGTTCGGCCCGCTTCACGCCCCCGCGGCTGCGCACGCTGTTGGAAGATGCGCTCACCGATCCGCGCAGCATTGCCCGGCAGGAATGGCTCGAAAATCTCCGGCACGCGGATGAATTGATTCAAGTATTATACAACATCGGTTTCTTAAAATCCACCAGCCAGGGCAAGCACTGGCAAAGCGCGCAAGATCCGGATTACAACATCGCGCTGGCCGAGGCTTTTGTCGTGCATCCCGCGTTTCGGAGTTATTTGAAGATTGGGTGAGGTTTCAGCCGATTAGCTTTTCAAGCCACAGAATAAAAATCCCACACAAAAAGCTTTTTTGCTTTTGCGGGCGGAGTCGAAGGCTGCGCGACAGAAAGACAGGGCGAAAAGGGAAATCCTGTTCAAGGAAACAGTGCAGCAAGCTCCGAGTTGAACTTTTTGAGGATTTATTCCATGCGATACACAATTTGTGTTGTCTGGCTCACAGCGCTTTTGCTAAGCAGCGCTCACTGCCGCGACAGTGTACACGTTCTCATCGTCTATCACTCCGAAGCCGGGCATACACAAGCGCTGGCCGAGGCCGTGGCCAAAGGCGCGCGTTCGGTGCGCGGCGCGAAGGTGATTCTGCTTCCGGTTGCCGAGGCGACAAATGACAACGTACTGGCCGCGGATGCCATCATTCTCGGCAGTCCGGTGCACAACGCCAACGTGACGCCCGCGCTGCAACAATTCATCAATGGCTGGCCGTTTAAAGGCGCGCCGCTGCGCGATAAAGTCGGAGCAGCTTTCGTAACGGCAGGCGGCATGTCAGCGGGTGAAGAACTTGTGCAACTGAATATTCTGCATTCGATGTTGATCTTCGGCATGATCGTCGTGGGTGGTCCGGATTGGCGCTCGGCATTCGGCGCCTCCGGAATTATAGAGGAAGAGCCATTCAAAGCTCAAGCACAAACAGAGAAAGTCGTTGCACAATTTCTGGCAAAAGGCGAGGCGCTGGGCAGGCGCGTGGCAGAGTTGACGCAACGATTATCAACAAAATGAAATCAGGCCTTCACCTCTCAACCTGGACGTTTCGCGGCAAAGGCCTGATATTCTGATCAGCTTTAATGTGAACCACGCTGAATCACTTTGACCGTCACAATCTTGATCTCCGGCTCCGGCTGTGATTGCGCATTTACCGGCGCATTGCAGATTTTATCCACGACCTCCAGGCCCTTCACCACGCGGCCAAAAACCGTGTGTTTGCCATCCAGCCAGGGCGTATCGATCTGATTGATAAAAAATTGCGAGCCATTGGTGTTCGGCCCGGCGTTCGCCATGGCGAGCGCGCCGCGTACCGCCTTGTGTGACTGCAACGTGGAATCGTATTGATAGCCGGCGGTTTCATAGAGCTCCTTCAGCGTCATCTGGCTGAGGCGATCCATCTCTTCCTGAATTTGGTCGCGTTTCGCTTCCACATCGGCCTGCGAATAGATGCCGAGCTTTTGGCCGATTTGCATTTGATAGCGCTGCACCTCGTTCTGCAACGAGAACTGGACTTCAGGTAGTTTGATTTTATCAAGACCCAGGGCCGCGGCATTGATTTCGTCTTTGAATTTATAACCCGGGTCGCCGGTGCCGGTGCCCAGTGGGCAACCGCCTTGCAACATGAAGTTTTTGATCACGCGATGGAATTTCAAACCATCGTAAAACGGGCGTTTCACCATCTCGCCGGTTTTAGGGTCTTTGAATTCCTTCTTGCCTTCCGCGAGGTTGAGAAAGTTCGCGACGGTTTCCGGCGCATCTTTTTCAAACAATTCCAAATAAATGTCGCCCGCCGAGGTTTGCAGCAGCGCCACGGGATTTTTTTCATCGCTCAATGGCTGGTCATATTTGACCGGCTGGCCGCATCCCACCGTAGCCACCACGAAAAACAGCAACAAGCTGAAATAGATCATCCAATTTCTCCGCACGTGAAATGAGTTATGAAAGAGTTAGATCAAAATGGCTGGGAAAATACGCATCAGCCGGTTGCGCCGCAAGCTTTACTTTTTTTAAAGCGCGCAATTCCACGCTTGCCTTTCCTCGCAAGAATGGTGATATTACCCGACCATTTTCACAAAAACGCGAAGAGACGTGTACGGAGGAAATAATGCTAGTGCGAAGTTTGGCGCAGTTGTTGCGCTGGTCCGCCGTTGTTTTGCTTGCCCTTGGCCACCGTGTAACACACGCGGTTGAAACGAAATCCGTGCAGCGCATTCATACCGCCGGGCATTTTCTGCAGGGCGCATTGCAATCGGGCTTGCGCTTGCAGCAGGAAACGCTGACGCTCGCGCCGCGGGCGGCAATCTCGAGTTATGTATCGCCGATGGTCGCGAATGATTTTTCATTCAACGCCATCGGGCCGCATTGGAATGCGCAATTGCCGGAAGAAGCAAAATTGGAGCTTTATCTGCGGGTGAGTAGCGATGGCAAGCATTGGGGCGATTGGATTTTTGTGCCGCAGGAAGAAGGGCCGATCGACGAGTTGACGGAGGACGGGCGGCCCAATCCCTTTGCCGGCGATCAAACCGGCGCGCTGGTTTTTGTCCATCCTGAAAGCCGATTCGTGCAATACCGTTTTGATTTCATCGCCGGGCCGCAAGGCCCGCCTCGCTTGAGGCGCATGGCGCTGCAACTCATCAATTCGATGGAGGGGCCGCGCCTCGAACCAGCCGGACACGCACCGGATAAGCACGAACAAATCGCGCATACTGCGGCAGTACCCAAGCCGAAAATCTACAAACGCGCCGAGTGGGGCGCGCGTTCGCCCAGCAGTGGCTATCTTTACACGCGTGCAAATCATATCGGTTTTCATCACACCGCCGGCGTGGCTGATTTCAATGTCGGTAATTTGAATGATTGCGCCGCGCGCGTGCGCGCCATTCAATCGTATCACATGGACAGCAACGGCTGGATCGATATCGGTTACAATTATGCCATTTGCAAGCACGGGCACATTTTTCAAGCCCGCGAAGACGATAACGACGCCAATGACGTGCATGGCGCGCACGACGGCTTCAATGCCGGCAGCATGGGCGTGTCAACGCTGGGCTATTTTCATGCGCCGTATAATCAGCAACCCACGCCCGAGATGCTGCACGCGCTGCAGCTTTTGATGGCGTGGAAATGCGATGAGCGCAACATCGATCCCAAAGCCGCGAGTTTGTATGCGGCATACGGCGCCGTGCGCGACAATATTTACGGCCATCGCGAAGTGCGCGCCACCGCCTGCCCGGGCGATATTCTCTTCGCCCAAAAACAGGCCATTCGCGATTCTGTAGCGCAGATTATCAGCGATGCAGTCACCGCCGTACACGAACACTCCCGGCCACAACCATCATCATTTCAAATGCTGCAAAGTTACCCGAATCCATTTTCATTATCAGCGGCGGGCGCGCCGGCAAAAATCATTGTGACGTTGCCCGGCCCGCAGACGGCAGAATTGGCCGTTTACAACACCCTCGGCCAACGCGTGCGCCTTTTGCAGAATCGTCTGCTGCCCGCCGGGCAGCATGAAGTATTTTGGGAAGGCAGAAATAAAGAAGGCCGGCAGCAAGCCACCGGCCTTTATTTTGTGCGCCTAACCACATCAACACAAACACAGCAAATCAAGCTGTTGTTGGTAAAATGATCCTGGTTGCTGGATTCTGGTTGCTGGTCGCTGTCTTAAGCAACGAGTAACCAGAATCCAACCTCACTGTCCGTGCAGTTCCTTCCACTCCTCTTCAAACTCGTTTCCCGACACCCAGCGCGGCATGTCCGGCGCATTCGCGACTCTTAACGCCGTCTGAAAGAAAACCCGCATATCGCGCTCACAACCGGAAAGATCCCACGCCTCATTGATTTCATCAATCACTTGATGATAGTGTGAGGCATGATATTCATCGATATTCACCTTCGGCGGCTTCACATATTGCTTGCCGGGATTGAGATACAACGCCGGAATGCCGGCCTTGGCAAAATTGACTTGATCCGAGCGATAAAAACTGCCGGCATTGGGATTGGGATCGCCAACCACTTCCATCAGCCCTGCTTGACCATCCGCGCTGCTGATGGTGTATTGCTGTGCCACGGCTTTCAAATCCTCGCCGAGCGTGCTCATATCAACGCCAATCGCGGCGATGTCGGACGTGAGGCCGAAAATCTGCGGCATATCCACATTGAAATTCGCCGCCATGCGATTGAGCGCGAACGGCGGATTCACCACGAACCACTGGCTGCCCAACAAACCGCTTTCTTCTGCCGCACATGCCAGAAACAACACCGAGCGTTTCGGGCGTTCGTGCAACGAAGCCATGGCGCGCCCGAGCGTGATGAGGCATGAGGCGCCCAGGGCATTATCCCATGCGCCATTGTAGATCTTGTCTTCGCCGGGTAAATTCTCATTCACACCCAGGTGATCATAATGCGCGGAGAACACGATCACCTGCTCTTTCAGCACCGGATCGCTGCCCTCGATCATCGCAATCACATTCTTGGTTTCGACTTTGCGAATCGCGGTTTCGAGATGCGCGGTCACGCGATAACCCGTATCAATGGGTTTGAAATCGCGGCTCGCGGCCAGGGCAAACATGCTGTCGAGCGTGGTGTTCATTGTTTGCGCGATGCGTTCCGCCGTCGGTTGATCGATCCACCCCAGCAAATCGACTTGATAGCCGCTGTTGGGCAAATCGAGCGCGAAATGTTCTTCTGCGCCGCTGTGCTGCACCACGTTGAAGCCGTAACTGGCGGAGGGTGTGGTGTGAATCATGATCGCTCCGGCTGCGCCGTGCTTCATCGCCTGTTCGAATTTATAGGTCCAACGGCCGTAATACGTGCGGGTTTGGCCTTTAAATAATTCCATGCCGTTTTCCGTAACCGGCGGATCATTGTTGAGGAAGAGCAAGACTTTTCCGGCGACGTCGGCGCCTTTGAAATCATCCCAGGCGTGCTCCGGCGCTTCGACGCCGTATCCGACGAACACCAACGGCGCCTCTTGAATATCGACGATTTCTTTTTGGGAGGAGGACCAATACGTCAGGGTCGAATCCGAAGTATAACCCAGCTCGCCCGACGGGTGGCGCAACGAAAACGTCGAATTCTCCGCGATTTTCTTCATTCCCACCATGCGCACCGGCTGAAAATAAGAGCCGTTGACGGGCGCAAGCCCGACAGCTTTGAAACGGTCGGCAATATACGCCGCGGCCTTCTCGCCGCCTTCGGTTCCGGGCGCGCGGCCTGCCATATCATCCGCCGATAACACCCGCACATCGTTGAGTATCTCTTTCTGTATGATCAGGTTGACGGCGTCGGACTCGGAAACGCCGCGGCCACCGCATGCCGCCAAAGCGAACGCAAAAAACCTCACGAGCAGAACAGAAAAATAACGCATGTTTCCTCCATTTGAATGTAAACGCGAATGGCATTAATCAAAACAGGCGAATGATAGGATTTTTTGCCGGAATATGCAAAGCATTACTAACAAGTCGTTTTCGATTCCTTCAAAGGGACGATGCCAGGTTTTTAGACAAGCTGATGCCAGCGCTTGGGGATGAATCCCTGGAAAAACATTAAAACCTCGCCCACAGAGCCGAACGCCCTCCAAAAACTTTTCAGTGTGATTTCATTTCGGCTCAACGGCACCTGCGAAGATCAGTAGATAATCAAAAACGGCCAAAATCTCCTTGACTTTGGTAGCCGGATTCTTTATTGTACTGCCGTTTTTTTAAGGGGCTGTAGCTCAGTTTGGGAGAGCGCTTGAATGGCATTCAAGAGGTCGTCGGTTCGATCCCGATCAGCTCCACATAAAACTTCTCAAAGGCGCTTCATAAGCGCCTTTTTTGTTTATGCCGGTTGCAAAATCGTATTATTTATTGCAATCTTGCCTTAAAAGCCGACTTTCTGCTTGATTATCGCTTTGAATATTTTTATTATTGCCCCGTTCTATGTGAAAACATTTTTGCCCGGCATTAACCCCTTGGTTGAGGAACGCTGCTCATGTCGATGCTTAAGGAATCCATTGAAATTAAAAGGCCGATTGCCGAGGTGTGGCCTTATCTCGACATCGCGCGGTGGCCAAAAGTCTCGCCGATTTTTCACGAAGTCGAACCTCAGGGGGCCGCGATGCAAGCAGGCGCGCAGTATATCGTGACAGCCGGGCCGGGCGAAGAGAAAGTGAAGTACAATGTCGAAATCGTCGCCTACGATCAAGCTCTGGGGCGCTTGGTTTATAAAAGAACCGGCGGCCCATTGCCGGGCACGAGTGAGTGGTCTCTTGCCGCAACGCCCGCGGGCACACGCGTCATTTATACCAATCACTACCTGCACGATTTGAATTCAAACTCGCTCAGCTCAATTATGCGCGCCATGGAACGCTTCCTGGGCGATCTGCGCAACGCTGTGGAAAATTCCTCTTCCACAAAAAAGTCACAATAGGCAAATTAGCGTTTGACATCTCATTAATTCCTCCCTCAGGTATGTCAGTTCATCCACATCGTGGACTGGCATGCACACTTTTCTCTTTTCCTAAAAATTGCCTCCGCAGCCAGTATCTTCAAGAAAAACAAAAGCCTTCCATTCGGCGATTCCTGTTCATTTTGCGTGGCATCATGCTTGAAAAAGCAATGGGCAAAGCGTTTTGAGTTGCTCACTTCAAGACTCATCAATTTGGAGGTTGCTATGACATCAAAATGGACAAAGGGTTTGGTTTGTGTGGGATGTGCAGGCCTGCTGTTGCTGTCAGCATGCGCGCAGAATCTGGTGGAACCGGATGAGCCGGCGCAAGGCGAGTCTGCGCAAATTGCCAGCGCAACTGGCGCAGCGATTTTTCGCGGCGTACAAACGCTGACGACTCTGCATCGCGCTCAGGAAGGGCCGCAGGCCTATGGCAAAATCGATTTGCCCGGCGTGGGCAGCATTGCCAACAGCGGGCGCATGCTCCATCAGCGGCTTGCGCCGTTTCGCCGAAACACGGCGCAGCTTGCACAGCGCCTCGGCAAAGTTGCAGCCGATACGTTGATTTATGAAGAGTGGAAAAAAGATCCGTTGACCGGCATCATTTATCACTCGCGCATTTATTATGACGGCAGCACCGGCAACGCGCGTGTGGTCGTGGTGGCAAGCGACTTTCCGGCAAGCGACGTCGTGCAGCGAGATTCGGCTGACATTGTCGTGCAAACCAATTTCACATTGCAAGACACGACGGACGACGTTATTGTGCGCGCAGACATTCGGCGCGACTACCGCGCGAATTATCGCCTGCAATTCGAAACCGGCACATTGATTCCTGACGCATATCTGCCCGGCAGCGTGCCGAGCGGCGGCATCATCAACGGCCGCCGCGTCTTTGCCGCCCAGCAAGACTCGGTTGAGGCGATCTATCATTTGGAATATCACGCCAACAGCAGCGGCAATCTCTCGGAAACCGTGCGCTTTGCCGACGGCGCCCGCTATCAAGCCAACCTGACCTTCACGGCAGATCAAGTTCTGATCGCGATCAATTTCCGCGACGGCGCGAGCGAGCAAACCGGCATCACGTTCGAACAGCCGCATCGCTTGCGTTTCAACAAATTCCTGACCTTCGCGCCCGGCGCTGATCCGCGCTCACTTCATGAAAGCGGCGGCTTCGCAATGAATCCTGTGGATTCGTCGGCGACGGCAGATTTCAGCCGGGAGATTTTCTATGCCAACGGTACTTCACAGCGAGAAGAGTTTCACGCCACAGAGACGCGGCAAAGCGGTTTGCGCCGAGCGGCAATTTCGGTGAGCAACAGCAACGGCGCCCGCGGCAACTGGGTTTGGCAGGAAGGCGTGGAGAAGGATCATCTCACCGGCAACGCGATTGATGAAGAGCAACATTACATTCTCTTCGCTGGCGATTTTTATCGCGACGGCAGCGCCGATCTTCATCTTGAAGTCTATGCTTCACAAACAGCTTTTGAGGCGGGTGAGCCACCGCTTTTCACAGCGGATTTGCACATTCGTCCTGACGGCGGCGGCAGCGGTACGGTAACTTCCCCAAACGGGGTCGAAGCGTTTGACTTTGGCACGAATTCGAAACGGAGAGGTTGACAAGCCCGGAACGGTTATTTTTGCCGAGAGTGAATTCTTTGTTTCATAAAGTAACAGCTTTGGTAAGCGGGTTTTGCAAATAGGCGGATAGAGGGCGCCGTGTGATTTGCGGAATCTGCTTGCCAAAAGCTTTTTGAGGGCGGTGAATTTGCGTTTGGATGCGGACGCTCGAATTCGCAATGTTGCACGGCGAAATTCCGCTTGACATCCTGCCGGTATTTATTTACCATAAACGCAGAATTTTTACGCTTCTGGCGCGTGCTGCGGTTATAGTTATTCCCAAAAAACGCCCGATTTCTCAAGGAGACAGAACATGCGAGCGCTGTGGACCGGTCGTCTGCAATTCAGCTTATTCGATTTTCCGATTAAAGTTTATTCGGCGACGCAATCGAATGACCTCTCGCTCAACATGCTGCACGCGCCCTGCCAATCCAAAATCAAATATGAAAAACGCTGCCCGGTGCACGGCCCGATTCTGGAGGGCGAAATCATCAAGGGCTATGAATATGAAGCCGGCAAGTTTGTCACGCTCAGTGAAACGGAATTAGAATCGCTTGCGCCCAAGGCGCAGCGCGCGCTGGAGGTTTTGTTTTTCGTCGATCAGCCGGCGCTGGAGCCGTTGCTGTTCGATACGCCCTACTACATGGCGCCTGACGGCCCCATGGCGCGCGAGGCGTTTCACAATCTGCGGGAGGCGATGCGCAGCTCCGGCAAATACGGCATCGGCCACATGGTAATGAATCGCAAGCAGAACCTCGTGGCTTTGTGGGTAAAGGAAAATGCCATCGTGGTGTCAACACTGCGTTACGACAGCGAGGTGCGGGATGTCGCTCTGCTCGACGAGCTGAAAGCCACGGCCAAAAAGAACAAAGAAGAAATTCAGATGGCCGCGGAGCTGATCGATAAACACACCAAGAAATTTCGCTATAAAAGTTTCAAAGACGGGTATCAGGAAAAACTGCTGGCCCTGATTAAGAACAAAGTAGCCCAAGTGCAAGCCGCCGCACAGATGAAGGAAGTCGAAACCACGGCAACCTATGCGACGGCGGTATCAGGCAACGGCGCGCCCGCCAAGCGCGGCATGGAAAAAGCCCCACCAACGGAAAAGAAACCCCGGCGCAAAACCGGCACGGATAATTAGAATTCATTGCAAACAAACGCTTCGTTAAAGACCACACGAGAACCGTTTTCGTGTGGTCTTTTCATCTCTGGTAGAAGGACATGCCCACACCGGACGATCAAAACATTTTTGCCAATCACGTTATCGTTTTTACCGGCAAGCTTGCCTCATTTTCCCGCAAAGAGGCGCAGGAGCTGGTGCAGCGCCATGGCGGGCAGGCGCCGCCGCGCGTGACAAAGGAGACCACCATGCTGGTGATGGGCGAGGAAGGCTATCTCGCCAACATTGTCAAGAGCAACAAGCTCAAGCGCGCGGAAGCGATCAACGCCAGCGGCGGCGCCATTCGCATCATCCCGGAATCCGAATTTCTTGAAACCGCCGGCCTGGACAGCAAAACCACGCTCGAAAAGAAATTTTACTCCCTGGATCGCATTCAGCGCGTCTTCCCGCGCCTGCGGCCCGATCTCATCAAATATTTTGCGCATTGGGGCTTGTTCACGCCCGCGGTCAAAACCAACGCCCAACAGTACTACGAATTCAAAGACCTGCTCACGTTTCGGCAAATCGACGAGTTGATCGAGCAAGGCCTGGCGTTACGCGCGGTTGCGCGGCGCGTGCAGCAAAGCCGCACACCCTCGGCGCAAGTGGCGCTCGAGTTTGAAGAATACAAACCCAAGGGGGCCGTGCTTGTCCTCGCGCCCAAGCCGGAAAGCAAAGATCCGCCGCGCACTGCGGAGGAATGGTACGACCTCGGCTATCGCGCCGACGGCAATCCGGAAACCTATTCTCAGGCCATCGATGCTTACGAAAATGCGCTCGCCATGAATCCGCATTTCGTCGAAGCCATGATCAATTTGGCGAATATTTATTTTCACCAACGCGAACTGCCTGCGGCGGCGCAACTGCTGGAGCGCGCGCTGGCAGAAGACGGGAACAATTATCTCGCCTGCTACAATCTTGCGAATATTTATGACGAGTTGGGCGAATCTGAAAAAGCCCTGCAGTTTTACCAACAAGCGCTTGCCATTTTTCCGGAATACGAACCGGCCGTCTTTAACCTGGCGGTGATCTACGAAAAGCTCGGCCTGGTCGACAAAGCAAAAGCGCAATGGCAAAAATATTTGCAGATCGATCCTGCCGGCGAATGGGCAAAGGTTGCCAAAGAACATTTGAAGGGAAGTGTGGGATAGACCGGAAGCTATTTGATGTCAACGTATATCGCGATAAAACACAAAGGCCTGCTGGAGAAATTTCTCTAACAGGCCTTTTTGTGGTTGAGGTGGGGTATTCGAATCAGTCCGGGTGAAAACGTGAACAAATCGCTGGCTTCGACAAGCTCGGCTTGCGCTAAAACCGAACATCATCACAAAAAATGAATATCAGTGAATGATGAGGTTGAGCATGAAGCCGTTCGAATTGCCGCGAATCGGATTATCAAGATCGGTAAATTCGCTGTTCTTACCCACACGCAGCCGCTCGTAGTCGAAATCCTTCCAAAAAAACTCTCCGCCAATGGATAAGAATCGCAACAAGCGATAATCCGCGCCCACGGCCCACACGATACCGCCGCCGGTCAGCGTGGTTTGCGTGGCCTCGGTTTCCTGCACAAAACCTCCCAGGCCAACCTTGCCGTATGGCCGGAATTTTTCATAAGGCCGCAATTTGTATTGCAGATTCAGCTCGAGACCGCCCACGTTGCTTTCAAGGCTTGCATTATCGCTGTGTTTGTGCGCGCTGCCCTGCAAGCCGAGCCACAGTGTCACATTTTGGGAAACGCCATAACCCAAATGCACGGCCGCAGCGTCTCCCTTTTCAAGATTCTGCCCGCTCGTGAGCCGCTGGTTGCCCAAACCGATATTCAGCTTCAAGCCCAGGTTGGAATTCTGCCGCGCCGGCTGTGCGCTGCCTGTCAATGGTAACGCGGCCAACATGGCGGCCGCGATCAGAACACGCAAAAACATTCTTAGATTCATGAGGATTCTCTCCCAATTTCTGTGATCAGAAATCGTTACTCTTCGGTTTTTTCAAAATTACCGCCTGGCGTGAAATTTTTGAGATGATAATAAATCTTGACTGCAGCCATAAAAAATGGGGCGTCCGGGAAATGATTTAGATCGTCCTGATCAAGTTTTGAAAAAAATCATTCAAAAGCCATACCAAATTTATCACGATATGATTTGCTGGTTTTAGCGGTGAATTGTACACGTCGCCCCAGGCGATTTCAACACAGTGTTGCGATCATGCCACAGGGCAAGTACACAAAGTTAACATCTAGCCGAAAGGAGGCAGCGACTTTTCGCTTGACTTTTCTGGCGGATGAGCCTACATTTGCGGCGTTAATTTTGTATAGATTTGAAGCGTTTTCATTGCTAGGCCTGCTTAAGAAGACGGCTCTGAGGCTCATCAACCTGAGACGCACGACATGCCGATTACATACCTGGATGGACCACGTTTAAAAGATTCTGTGATTGCCGGCGCGCAACGTCTGATTCAAATGCAGGAGCAGTTGAACAACATCAACGTTTTTCCGGTGCCGGATGGCGACACGGGAACCAATATGGCCCTGACTATGCGCAGCGTGGCCGAAGGCGCATTGAATTGCAAAGACGCCTCAGTGCATGCCGTGAGCGTGGCGCTGGCAGATTCGGCGCTGATGGGCGCGCGCGGAAATTCGGGCGCCATTCTCGCACAATTTTTTCAGGGGCTGTCCGAAGGGCTTAACGGCAAAACCCGCGCTGACATGGGTGGCTTTGCGAGCGCGGTGAATGTGGCCGCAAAACTTTCACGCGAGGCCATTGCCGAGCCGCGCGAAGGCACGATTCTCACTGTGATTCACGATTGGGCGGAATACATTCACACGCGCTGGGAAAAAGTTGCGGATTTTCCCACCCTGATACATGATTCGCTGAATGCAGCCACCGAATCGCTAAATCGCACGCCGGAAAAGCTCAAAGTGCTGGCAAAGGCCGGCGTGGTGGATGCGGGCGCACAGGGCTTCGTGCATTTGCTTGAGGGCATTTTGCATTTCATGCAATCCGGCAAGATCGAACGCATCGCGCGCGGCATTCTGAGCTTCGGCAACGTCAAAGCCAAGGTCGAAGAAGCGCCGGAAGACATCACCTTTCAATACTGCACACAAGCATTCGTGGTGGGCAAAGATATCGATCGGCAGGCGCTCAAAAACAGGCTGCGCGAATTGGGCGATTCCATGATCGTGGCCGGCTCGAACGAGCGCGTGCGCATCCATATTCACACCAATGAGCCCGACAAGGTTTTCGCCATTGCCGCCGAGTATGGCGAGTTGATGAACTCCAAGAAAGACGATATGCGCGGCCAGCACTCGCGCGCGCATCATGACCCGGCGGCACAAACCGTGGCAATTATCACCGATTCCTCCTGCGATCTTCCCGGCGATGATTTCATTCGTTACAACGTGCGCATGGTTCCGGTAATCGTGGCGTTCGGCAACAAAAGCTATATCGACAAGGTCACGATCACGGATCGCGACTTTTACCGGCAACTTGCCTCTTCCACCATCCATCCGACGACTTCCCAACCGGCGCCGGGCGATTTCAAAGAAGTATTTTTGCATGCCGCTCAAAATCATCGCGACGCCCTCGCCATCATTCTTTCCGGCAGTTTGAGCGGAACGTTGCAAGCAGCGCAACTCGCAGCGCAGACCGTACACAACGAGATTAACATTCGCGTGCTGGATTCCAAGAATGTCTGCGTCGCTTTGGGATTGATCGTGCGCGAAGCCGCGGAGGCCGCGGAAAACGGCGCAAGCCTTGCCGAGGTGGAAAAACGTGCGGAATGGGCTGTCAAAAACGTGCGGCTGTTTTTTATGGTGGAAGGCGTGGAGGCGTTGATGCGCAGCGGCCGCGTCTCGCGTTTGCGCGGCGGCATGGCCCGAATACTCAATCTCAAGCCCATCATCACCATTGACGCGCAAGGAAAAACGGAAGTTCTCGCCAAGGCTTTCAGCAGCACACAGGCGCGCAAAAAACTGGTTGAAATCGTCAAGAAAGAGGCGCGCGGCAAACGCAACCTGCGCTTCATGGTGGCGCATGCGAATGCGCCGGAGACGGCGGCCCACCTCGCCGGACAGCTTCGCAAAAATTTCGAACTGCGAGAAGTGCCCATTACAAGTGTTTCGCCGGCGCTGGGCGTGCACGCGGGGCCGGGCGCCGCGGCCATTGCGTTTTTGGGCGAATGACTTCGACCGATTGCAAATTGTTGTGCAACGCAATTTTCGCATGTTTTGTGAGATGAGACCCGCTTGCGCATAAGAACAGGGCCAGCGGTTTTGTGTTAGAAATTTTCCGCAGCCCGTTTTGATTTTAGAGGATAAACCATGTTGTCTTTTTTAATCGTCTTACTGGCGGGCTATCTCGTCGGCTCGTTTCCGACGGCAATCATCGTCAGCAAAATTCTGCGCGGCAAAGATTTTGATATTCGAACCCAGGGCAGCGGCAATGCCGGCGGCACAAATGTTTTTCGCGTGCTGGGATGGCAGGCCGGGCTGGTGGTGATGCTGGTGGATGTTTTTAAAGGATTCGTCGCCACCTACTGGATTTCCAAGTGGCAGCCGTTTGGCGCGCCTTACATCGACGAAACCGTCATGCCGATCGTCACCGGTGTGGCCGCCGTGTTGGGTCACATCTGGACCGTGTTTGCTAATTTTCGCGGCGGCAAGGGCGTTGGCACAGCCGCGGGGATGATTGTCGCATTGTATCCGTTGGCGGCCGTCGTTTGTCTGCTCATTTTCATCGCAGTTGTTTTTGCGACGCGCTACGTCTCGCTCGGCTCCATGACGGCCGCCTGCGCCTTGCCGATCGTGCTGATTATCGGGCAAAGAATCTGGCGGCAGGAAATCCCGGAAGCGCATTTTCAATTCAGCCTGGCAATCGCGTTTTTGATTCTGTATACCCATCGTCAAAACATTCAGCGCCTGCTTGCCGGCACGGAAAATCGCATCGGCAAGAAAAAACCGGCAGTGAGGATGTAGACCTGCGAGGCCATGTGAAAAAAACGACCAACGAAATTCAAGCCTTGATTACCCTGCTGGGCGACGAGGATACAAAAGTGCGCGACATCGCGCGCGAACATCTGCTGCAAATCGGTCAGGATGCTGCGACCTACTTGCGGCAGGCGGCAAACGCGGATGTTGACGGCAAAATTCGCATCGAAGCACGCCACGTGCTGGCCAAAATCCGGCAGGAAGATGTGATCAACTCGTTTTATCAGCTCGGCCTGCTCGATGACGAGCAGATCGATCTCGAACATGCCGTGTTTTTGCTGGCGCGCGTCGGCTACCCGGATTTGGAAGTCGCGCCCTTCCAAAAAGAATTGGACGAGCTGGCGCGCAGGGTGCGGCCGCGGCTGGCGGAGGCCCCGCATACACAACCAGGCCGCGCACTCGTGGAAGCCATCAATCATACCTTGTTTGTGGAAGAAGGTTTTCACGGCAACGTCGAGGAGTATTATGATCCGGACAATTCCTATCTCAATCGTGTCATCGAGCGCCGGACCGGCATCCCCGTGAGTCTCTCCGTCGTTTATTTGCTCATCGCCCGGCGCTTGCAAGCCCCGATTTATGGCGTCAATCTGCCCGTGCATTTCATCTGCCAATACCGCACTGCCGATGAAACATTTTTCATCGATCCGTTTCATCAGGGCCGTTTGATCACGCGCGCCGAATGCCTGAAATTGTTGCAAGGCTCGGGCATCAAATTTGAAGAGAGCATGCTGCAGCCGGCGCCGGCGCGAAAAATCATTGCGCGCATGGTGCGTAATCTCGTATTGATTCATGCCCAACAAGAAGAAACAGCCCAGGCAGCTTTATTGGATCGTATTTTGAAAATGTTACGCGTACAAGAATAAACACAAGGAAACCTCATGCATTGCAGTCAATGCGGCGCCGAGGTGGCGTCGAGCAGCCGTTTTTGTTCGAATTGCGGCGCCAATGTCGCACAACAGATGAATGAAAAGAGGTGTGCGGCTTGCGGCGCAGCGCTTAAACCTGGCGCCAAGTTTTGTCAAAGCTGCGGACAACCCGTAAGTGAAGCCGCGCAACCCACAGCGGCCGCCGCTGTGCCCCAAGCCGTTCACCTCGAAGAGCCGGAGCAACCCCCGCGCTCGCCTTGGGTAACCGCGTTATTGTTTCTCAGCATTCCAATTGTCGTTGGCATCATGTTTCTGCTTTTTTACCCGCGCTCGAATCCCGACCCAGTAATGTCGCAACAAGCGCCAGGCGCAATGCCGCAGGCGCCTCAACAAAACGGACAGGACCCGTTCGACATGGCGGCCATGATGCCAGTGTTTCAGCAAATTGATTCCCTTAAAAATGCCGTCAAAGAAAATCCCAAAGACACCAATGCGCTTTTGCATTTGGCCGCGTTGTTCGATATGGCCGGAAAATACGATCAAGCCGCAGGGTATTATCGCGACTTGCTGGCCGTGACGCCGGAAAACGTTGAGGCGCGCATGAATCTGGCCGGCAATTACTTCAACCTTAAGCAAAACGAAGCCGCCATCGCGGAATTGGAAACCGCGCTCAAGCATCGTCCGGATTATGATTACGCCATGTTCAATCTCGGCGTGATTTACGCCTCGATTCATGAGCATGAGAAAGCCGCGGAATGGTGGAACAAAGTCATCGCGCTGGACGCTTCGAGCGAACTGGCCAAGCGTGCGCGCGAAAGCATGAAAACATTGGAACATTAAGAGGTTTCACCCGGATAGTTGCTGTCAACAGGCAATCCGAGCCGAACAACTCGCAACACATGGAAGGAGGAAAAAGTAAATGCCCACCGTTTACTTCGAAGCCGAGAATCGCAAAGTCGAAGTGCCCGCCGGCACCACCTTGCGCAAAGCCGCAAAACAAGCGGGCGTGAGTGTGTATGGCAGCGTCAACAAAATCATCAACTGTCGCGGCTTTGGCTTGTGCGGCACGGATAGAATCGCCGTCAAGCCGGAAGAGTGCCTCAGCGCCGTGACTTTTTTTGAGAAGTTGCAATTGGGCGATGCTCCGAAGGAACGCTTGGCATGCCAGGTGAAAATCACCGGCGACGTCACGGTCAACACTGCTCCAGCAATGGCCTACGGCCTCGAGATGAAGGAGAATGTCAAATTCGGGGCCATTGCCCTGTTTTTTGGCGCGCTCACGCTGGGCACGGTGCTCTTCATGGTGTTTGAAATGATCGGCAAACCGCTTTTTTAAGGAGAATTGCCATGTTCAAAACCGCAACGCTCGAAAGCTTGCCGCCGGCGCGGCCGGTTTCCAGCACTACCGCCAAAATCGAGCTGCAAACAAAAGAGCCAACGGCGGAAGATGCTTACGGCTATTGGATCTACTGCGACAATTGCGGCACGAAACTGCAAAACTTTCGCTGCCGCCTGGTCTGCCCCACATGCGGCTTCTTTCATAGTTGTTCTGAGCCGTGAAGCTCGATTGACTTTGCTGAAATGGAAATGCCCGAATAGATTGTTCTATCCGGGCATTTGCGTTTTGGGAATTCAGCACGAATGTTGCTTGCGAACGACGAATTGTCATTCACCGCCCAGCCGCTCCAACGCGGCCAGCGCCTCGGGCGCATGCTCGCCCCAGGGGAAGCGGTCGAGGTATTCTTGATAACGCTGCCGGGCTTCGGCGGTGCGGCCCGCGGCTTCGAGGGCGCGGGCGAGGCCAGCAAGAGGCCGGTCAAGGCGGTAGGGGCGAATTTCAAATTGAAGTGCACTCTCGAACTCTTTGACTGCTTCTTCGGGCTTATTCAAATGGTGGAGATATGTCTCTGCCAGCCCTATATGGGGCCACCCATAAGCTGCATCTTTTGCAATCGCAAATTCAAATTGCTCAACAGCTTCTTCAACCTTACCCATTTCCAGCAAAGTAAGGCCCAAATGGTTGTGTGCCCAGGAATGATCGGGATCCAATTCAATTGCTTTACGCAGATAAACAGTTGCCAATTCGTAATGCTTCATCTCCTTGTAAGTTCTTCCCAGATTTCCCCACAGCCACGGATTCGTACTTTCAGTTTCCAGGGCTTTCTTCAGGCATTGTATCGATTCTTCAAATCTGCCCGTGAGGCGATATGCGATAGCAAGCCTGCTGCCAAGGCGTGTTTCTTTGGGATAGCAGTCAGTCACAGGCGCCAGAAAAGAGATGGCCTCCTGCAATGCACGAACACCAATGAGTAAACGGGAAAGATCAGTGTAAGCCTTGAGATGGCTCACATAGGTCATTTCAAATAGGGTTTTTAAGTTTTTTGTCTTGCTCTTCGGCTTGATTGATAGAACTGCAGACATCTCGTCATAAAGCTGCCCAAACCAGATGCCGGCGTCAAACTTTGATTCTATGTCTTTGATCAAGTGGATCGCCAGCTTGTCAACAAGTTCACCGTCAATATCTTTTGAGTAAGTAACACACCTCGCCGCCAAATACAAATCCCCCTTCATCACCTCCCTCACCACCTCTGTCGCATCCTCCACCAGCCCGCACACGAACACCAAAACCTCCGCCCATTCGGGGTCGTTGACATGCTTTAAAACGTATTCGATTGATTGATGCAGCGCCACCTCACGCGCGAAGAAATATTCCTGCACGGCTTGATGAAAGAAGCCGGTTTGGCCCGCGCTTTCGCGCAGCAGGCCGTGGTGCAGGAACTCGCGGTTGAGATCAGCGACGTTCAAGTTGGCCGGCGCATCTTTATTGTTTTGTAATTCAGCAAGCCGGGCAGACATGACAGCGGCTGCTTCATCTGCCGAAAGCAAGGTCCGGCTCGTGCCGAGCCGCCACGCCAGCGCCGAAAGAATCTCTTTCTCAACGCGCACGGAGCCGGCGCCTTTCACGCGCGCCCATTCGCTCAAATAGCGGTCGATAAAACGGTCGAACAGTTCCGCGCGGTTTTGCGGCGGATTATCGCTGGCGCGCAGCTCGTCCGCCAGCAAGGTGAGCATGAGCGGGTTGCGGCAGAGGTCGCGGGTGTATTCGTCCAGGCCTTTCCACGCCGGCTGCGCCTTTTCCGCGCCGATTTCAATCTCCAAAACTTTCGAAGCATTGAAGCTGCTCAGGCGTTCCAATTGGAAAGCCACGAATTCGTGGCGCAATTCGTCGCGATAAATGCCTGGCCGGCAGGTCACGACAAAGCGATTGTGCGGAATCTCGTGCACAAGATGGCGAAGATGATGCACGACTTCATCATACGCTTCGCCGACCTCGTTCAGGCCGTCGAACAGCAGCAAACATCCGCCGGCAGCAAGGCGTTTATGCACATCGACATCATGCACGCCACGCACGCTCGCAGTAATCAATCGCCACAAGCCGTGTTTTGCGTCGCCGGCGGAAACAGTGGGATATGCGGAGAGATCAACAAAAATGGGGAGATTGAAATCCTCCGGCTCATTGAGTCCAGGCTCTTTGCCTTCACCCCGCCAAACGGCATACTCTGCCGCGAGTTTCTTGAGCGACGTGGTTTTGCCCGCGCCCGGCTCACCGAGAATGAGCAAGCGCGGAAACGTTTTCACCGCAATGCTTACTTTCATATTGCGCGGCCGTTCAGCCTCGACTTCTTCCAGAAATAGCGGCGGCAAAGTTAGCGTGCGCAGGCGCAAAGGCCGCGCGGTTTTTTGCAATTCCGTGCGGCAGTATTCGAGATGTTCAGCGAAGGCGCTCAGAGGTGGGGTTTCCTCCATCGCCCGGGCGCTGGGAGCGGCCGGGTGGTTGCCCGGAACCAATTTCAACAACCAATCAGTAACGTGCTGGCGCAGCAACGAGGCAAAATGCTCGGGATCGCGATAGTTGGCATAAAGCGCGAGCCGGCCTTCTTCCACTTGTTGTTTGAAATCGAGAACCTTCTGCAATTGCGGGCCGGGGTCGGAGAGAAAATCCGGGTGCACTTCGCGAAAGTAAAGCATGATTTCCGGGGCATTCTCCCGCGCATAACGCTCACGCGCGAGATTGAATTCCTCCAGCGTGCCGGATTCTGCTTCACCGGTGGGCAAGCCGAAGCGCCGCCAGAGAATGCCGATGAACAAATCGCATTCGCGCACGAGTTGATTGATGCGCGCCTGGCTGCGGCCCATGCCGGGCGCAGCATGCGTTTCCCACCCCGTGGCTTCGAGATCATAGCCGTGTTTCTGCGCGAGCACACGCAGGCTTAGAATCTCCTCGCGCGCCTTCTCGCGCTCGAGCTTCACATCGCCGGGCGAGGCGATGAAGACTTTCAGTAACTTTACGGTTTGGCCGGGCATGCTGTGAAAAGGAGTGATGGATTACTGGAATGTTGGGCGCCCCACTCCAGTTTCCTTCATTTTGAGAATGGCCTTTGTCCGCAGAGTGAGGCCTAACCAGCTTCCTGCAATTCTTCCCGAATGACGCGCCGGAGAAGATTCTCGATATTCTGGTCGCGAATTTTAGTCTTCAACGCTTCATTGATGAGTTTTTGGAAATTTCGCCCACGGGCTTGTGTTTTGAAATACGCCACCACACCGGCATCGAGCGAGAGATTTACTTGAATCTTGCCTTTGGGCACGGCTTTTCCGCCAACGCGCAGCGTTGATCGGCCCATTTGTTTTGCCGTGATTTCGGGGATTTCGGACAAATCAATATCATCGTCCCGCATTTTGTTGACGCGGTTCCAATCAGCTTGAGAGGTTTTGGAAGAAGATTTTCTGTTCATGTTTGGTAGCCTTTCGCATTGAAATAATCCGAATCGTTTCGCCTCTCTCGGTATGGGCAATCACACAAACGATCCCTCGCAACAATCCTATCGTAATGAATCGGTTCTCCCCATAATCAAACCGGTCGTCACCAAAAGTGAAGGTCACGCCTGAAAACACGGTTTCTGCTTCAGCGAAGTCCAAACCATGCTTTTTAATGTTAGTCTTTCGTTTCTTAGCGTCCCAGATGAATTTCATGAACAACTATAAGGATTCTCCCCCGCTTTTTCAAGAATGATTTTGAGCCTCTTTAACAAATTGCAGAAATTACCGCGGCAACTCAAACTGCTCGCGATAGGGCGCATCAGCATTGTCATGCAATTGCCAATAGGGCAGGCGCAGGGTTTTGATCAGCTCGGCTGCGCCGCCGTCGCTGGATTGCCATTTGAGAATGCGATGCGGATAGGCTTTCTCCACCCAATATGTTTCCGTACGATTGCCGACCTGCCAAGTCCAGCGCCAGGTTGGCACGCCACCATTGCCCAGCTTCACGGTTTCGCCTTCTTCTTTTATGATCGAACCGGGTTGAAACTCGACAGTTTGATGTCCGGCGCGCGAGGCCCAGGCACTTGGCAGGATTTGCAGTCTGCGGCGCTGGCCGACTGCCAGCACTTCGCCTTTCAGCTCGCGAATCCAAATCGGGAAATTGTCTTCGAACGCGCCATTGGCCGGTAATTTAATCGATCGTTTTTGATCGCCTTCGCTTTGAAAATAACTGTGCAGCGTCAGCTCGACTTGATCGCGCTGCGGAAGCAGCATTTGATAGACATGGCCACACCATTCCTGCGCCGAGAACGAGATTTTGAGCGGTTCAAACGGCGGCCGGCCTAATTCGGATTCGATGCTGCTGAAGGTTGAGGTCAAGAGAGAATAGTCATAAATGCCGGTGGGAAATTTCACGACGTGATTGAGCTTCAGCACCGGCGCGCGATCGGCCGGCGGAATTGCTTGTGATTCGGCTTTGATGCGCGTGGTGCGCGAAATGTCTTCTGTCACAAAAACCAAAACCGCATAGCCCTCGCGCAATTCACCGTAACGTTGTGTCTTCGTTTTGTATGATGACAATTCGGCTTTGCCATCGCCCCACCACTTCCAGAAATCTTGCGCCGCGGACGGCAAAATATTCATTGCCAGCAAACTTGCCAACATGGTCTTGAGCATCAAACTTTTTTTCATATCTGCTCCATTTGTGATTCACATGATTATCGTTCCGGCGTTGCGAGCGCCGGGAATATTGGAAAGATCGGCCGAAATTTAGCAATCTTCGTGCGTGAAAGCAAGGCGCGCTTTCGCGGCGCGAAAACAAAAAACAGCCGCCGGCTGCCATGCTTGACAATCCGTTGGCTGTTTTTAACTCGACTATGTCACATTCCAAGAATCACCGCAGTGGCGCGGAGATAGCAGAGTAAGATTTATTAGAATTCCCAGCGAACTCTGCCTCGTAGCGGAGAATCTGACCTAGTCAAGTTAATCCTTACTGCTGCAAAGGTTGAAAATGTCACTTCTTGAGTTGGAGGCGCATGATTGTGGCGTTGTCACAGACACCGGAAGTAAACTCGGCGGAAGCGCGTACGGCCGGCGGCACATCATCGCGCGCGATTTCCTGAAAACCAGCGGCCGCCGCCATGCCGGCAATCGTCGTTGTCAAGAGATAAAACGTTTGGACGCCGCTTTTTTGCCCACGCTCAAGCAATGCCTGCCAGAGCCGCTTGCCGATTTTCCTTCCGCGCCAGCCGGAGGCCACGGCGAACGATCGCAACAAGCCGTCGTTGCCGAAACGTTCCAGGGCAAACACGCCGATAAGGTGGTGGTTGTGCTCTGCGACAACGGCATTCGACAGCGCATTCGACAAACCAATTTCAGGCAGATTGCTCGCCTGCAGCAGATTCACGATCGCGTTATAGTCTGTTTGCGTTGCTTCGCGCAATGTGACGTCGGGTTGCTCGTTCGGCAGCGGCTTGCGGCCAACAACTTTTGTGCTTGCAATTTTCACTTGCTCAAGTATTTGCGGATTGGCTTCGATCATCGGGCCATAAACATTCTGGAGGCTTTCATCACCGAGCACAAAACCGCGCACCATGTCCGTGTCATAATCCAAACGCGTTTCGACTTTGACATCGACAAGACCGGCTTGCGTCAGCAGGCGCAAGTAATCCGCGGTCGGGATCGCGCCGCCGACACAACCGCAGTAAGAAGCCGAGTCATTCTTAATGAAATCCGGCAAAGCGTCCGCAACAATGTCGCTAATCGAGATGCGGCCGCCCGGTTTGAGCACGCGCTGAATCTCCGAGAAGACTTTGGCTTTGTCGGGCGAGAGATTGATGACGCAATTCGAGATCACCCAATCGACGCTGTTATCCGCCGCCGGAATGTTCTCCGCATCGCCCTGACGGAATTCGACGTTGGTGTAACCGCCTTGCTCGGCGTTACGACGCGCGGCCTCGAGCATCGCCGGCGTCATATCGATGCCGATGACTTTGCCGGCCGGCCCGACTTTCTGCGCAGCGATGAAACAATCGATGCCCGCGCCTGAACCAATATCGAGCACAGTTTCGCCGGCTTTGACTTCAGAGAATGCCAGCGGATCACCGCAACCGAAACTTTTTTCCGCCGCCGCTGTTGGAATAGAGGCGAGCACGTCTTCACGATAACCCGCCATTTGCGGAATAGTGAGCGTTGCCGCGTCGCCTTTCGTGCAACAACCGCTGCTGCGTTGGCCGGTGACGGCCTTGGCATAGTAATCTTGCACGAGAGTTTTGACCTCCGCTTGTTCGGCTTGCTTGGACAGCACCGCGCCGCCGCAACACCCGCCACCCGTGGCGAGTTTGAGCTTGGAAGATGTGGCTACGTCAGACATGTTTTGTTCCTTTCAGATTGAGAATTTGAATGTTTTGTGGTACTTCGACTTTGTCCGGGCAACAACTGGTTGCCAGCCAATCCTGTACGGCAATCGAGAGCAACTCAAGCCCTTCCAGGATTTGCTCGCGTTTTTCCGCGGGAATGCGTTCGAGAATTTGGCGCTGGCTGGCGCGCAGTTCGGTTAGGATTTCCTGGCGCAGCTTTTCGCCGTCATCACTGAGGCGCACAATAATCTCGCGCCGGTCGCGGGCGCTGGCCTGACGCTCCACCAAACCGCGTTGCACCAGCGGATCGACCACGCGCGTGCACGTGCTTTTATCGAGAAAAAGATGCTTGGCGAGTTGCACCATCGTCATCTCACCGTTTTCGCCCAGCGCATCAAGGGCATAACATTGCGACACGGAGATGCCGCAACAACAAATTTCATTGCGGTCGCGCATTTGATATTTGCGCATCAGCTCTTGCATGAGCCGCTGCATGCGCTCGACCTGCGTTTCGAGTTTTTGTGTTGTTTTCATGGCAAACAGATACGGTTGTTTTATACAATAGTTGCTATACACAACTAAAATAATAAAAAAAATTTTCTGGTCAAGAGATTTCTTGACAACGGTAATGAACAAAACCTATATTCAATTAAATTTATTAGTAAGCATTTCTATCTAATTGTTATTTTTTTGTTTTACTTGGAACACTTTTGTTCACTTTTACGTGAAAACAAAAGTTAATCCCACCCCTGATAAATCAAATTGAAAAAAGTGTTATGAACCGGCGAAAGATGCTTGCGTAGAAAAGCTTGCTCAAAATTTCTGATAAAGCTTTTAGAGTGGAAGATCGTCTAACCGAATAGTACACTGTATGCAGCTTAGATCCTTGCAAGAGCGCTCGCCTCACGCACCGCAACTTCGGAGAAATAAGAGATGAACGATCCTCGCGAAAAAAAATGGACGGGTTGGATCGAAGTCAGCCAAAACACGCTGCAATTGATTTTGGGTGTCATACAGCTCCTGCCATTCATCAGCGCCGGTGTTGGCATTCTGGTGGCCTATTTCAGCGGCGTCAACAAATGGGCGATCATTTCGCTGGGCGTGGCAATCATCTCATTCGGCGTGGCATTTCTCACACGCAACCGGTTGCAGGATCGCACCATGATGTTTGTTAATCCGACGTTATGGATCGAGCGCGACGAGGTGGGTATTGCCGTTTATCCTGACCGTCGCGTCGTGAAGCGCCGTTATGAGTTCAAAGCGTTGAAGCGCACCGAACGCTATCGTTTCAAATTCCGCTGGTCGGGATCGGAACATATCAAAGTGATGTTGGAAGCCACCGACGATGCGCTCATCAAAATTACCGGACCGAAAGTGCAGAAAAGCTGGCATCGCTATGAGGTTCGGTTCAAAGAAACGCTCAAACCGGGCGAGAAGAAAACGGTTATCATCAATTATGAGCTGCCCGATCGCAGCGGCGAGTCGGAACCGTATCACTGTGTCTCCTACGGCCATGTGGCGGGATGCAGCGAATTGATTTACCGCTTGTCATTTCCGGAGAACGAGGCCAAGCACGATGTATATTTGATTCACTACGATGCGGACTGGGTCGTGCAAAAGGGTTTGCCGATCGGCATCGATGCGGATGATAACGAATTTCGCGCGGAAGTCAAGCCCGAGGCGGGCATGCGCTACTCACTCGAATGGCAGGAACGCTAAACCAAAACGTGCAAAGTTAAATCATCGCCGCCCTTCC
This sequence comes from uncultured Cytophagia bacterium, assembly GCA_964457925.1. Lineage (GTDB taxonomy): Bacteria > Zhuqueibacterota > Zhuqueibacteria > Zhuqueibacterales > Zhuqueibacteraceae > Coneutiohabitans. The sequence continues at coordinate 50,059 of CAYWGH010000005.1, read as the reverse complement.
GCACTTGCTGCTTCTTTGTGATATAATAAGATCAACAAGTGATCAGTTCTGGAAGCACCATTTCAATCAGCATGAGGTTTGGGGTATGTTCGAAGAATGACGAAGCGCAGCCGCCGCGTCGCAAGCGCGACACACGATTTTGCGGGCGATCTTCTTAAAATTGTGAGTTAAGGAGATCGCCTTTTTGTTGCGAAATTTTAACAGTTGGAAGTGATGTTCGTTTCATGAGAGAAGGAAACGCGGGTATTGCCGTGCCACAGGGAGAAGATCAACAACCAAGCTGCGAAGCCGAGACGCGCCTGTCCGCACCGAGCGTCTTATTCTTCATCCATGAAAATGGCCCTCAGATACGATCTTGTCCACGACGGACAGCCCGAGACGGGCTGGTTCGCGCATGAACTTACGGCGAGAGGTCGAACCTTCGCCGCAAGTGATCACGCGCAGCGTTAACCGAGTCGGAAAATTGTAAGTAGATCGCGCGATGGTAAGACGGCGCAATGTAACCTGCCATTGCCTGATTGTCAAGTTCGAATTTGTTGCTTGAGAGTTTTTGCTTGACTTTGTGTTGTATAATTCGCAATATCAGCCGCATTAAAGCCAATGCACTGCACCGCTGAACATCATCACACCAAACGCTTACCTGAGGATCAAGGCCCATGCGCGCGGCCAGTACTTTTTACTGGAGGAAAGGTCTATGAAGCGGCCTGTTGATATTGTATTGGCAATTTTGTGCCTCGCCAGTCTCATTCGCCCGTTTAGCGGCGACTCCAATCTCATGGAAATCATCGGTTATCTCGCCATCGCACTGCTCTCCGCCTCACTCATCGTCGTGCTTCATCTCCGCCCCCATCAAACGCCCGAGCCCTTTGCCGTAACGCCGTCATCACGGGAGAGCCGCCCAATGACAAAGCGTTCGAGGTCCAAACGGTTGAAGGTTGAAAGCGCGGCTTAGTTTGACACCGGCGTTGTATTTTGATGCTGGCAATCTCGCCGTTGTACCAACGCAAAGCTTAAGCGTGTCCTGCGTCTCTTTGCGAGAGTGGTACTTTTATCGTTTGCCTCTCCTCTGAACACAATCTTTATCCTCATCCTTGCCAACTACAACTTGACTTTTTTGCGAAAGTTCGTTAGGTTTTGCCGCTTCAGAGAAGCCGATCCCCATTGAGTTCAGGCCGGGCGGCGGCAAAACAACGGAACAATGTCCGGAGGCATGTGTTTCGGCCTTGGCTATTTGGAGGTTCAATTGTAATCATGTTGCTACGTTATCAGCGTTTCGGTGCAAGCAGTCTGATTTTTTTTGTTGCCGGCTTCCTGTTCGCCGCCGCTGCGGCGGCGGATGAGGTCTGGCACAAATCCTATGAAAACGGCAAGCAAGCGGCCGAGCGTGGAGACTGGAAAAGCGCCGCAGCTTATTTTGCCGCCGCGCTTGGGCAAAAAAGCAATGACACCAACAAAATACGCGCATACGGCGCCGTTTTCATTCAGTATTATCCCAATCGCGAATTGGGCATCTGCTATTATCATCTCGGCGATCTGGAGCGCGCCCGCCAGTATCTGCAACTCTCGTTGCGGCAATCGTCGTCCTCCCGCGCTACCGAATATTTGAACAAGATCAATGCCGGGCAAGCGCCGCCGCCGACTCCAGTTCCGGCACAACCGGCAGCAACCACGCCCTCCTCAAAAACGCCCAAACCTGCGCCCGAGCCGTCGACGACAATCATCGGTGACCGTTTGAGCATTGCCATTTTGCCGTTCGAAACCAAGGGCATTGGCGGCGAATTGGGTGAAATCGACTTGCTCGACAAAATCACCACAGTGTTCTTCAATTTGCATCGTTTCAAAGTCATCGAGCGCGCGCAATTGGAAAAAGTCCTGAGCGAGCAGCAATTGGGCATGACCGGCGTGATTGATGCTTCCACCGCCGCCGAGATCGGCAAGGGCATCGGCGTCGACGCCGTGGTGTGCGGCAGCATTGCGCGCACCGGCAATGCCGCCAGCATCGATGCGCGCTTGATTGACACCGAAACCGCTGCGATCATCACCGCACAAGACGCCTATGCCAACGGCCTCAATCTGCCTGCCCTCAGCCAGATGATTCAAGAAGCGGCAAACAAAATCAAAAATGATTTACCCCTGATCACCGGCTATGTGATTCAGGCCGAGCAGGATCGTCTCACGCTCGATCTCGGCCGCAGCCGCGGCATTCGCAAAGGCATGAAATGCCATGTTTATCGCGAAGGCGCGCCCATCGTGCATCCCATCACCAAAGAGGTAATTGGCAAAGGCATTGACGAGCTGTGCGAAGCGCAAGTCACAGACGTGTTTGAGGCATATGCCATCGCCGTGATCACCAAAACAAAAGGCGGCGCAGCGCAGGTGAGCGATCGCGTGGTCACCAAGTAAAGAGTTACCCCAAGCAATCTTATCATTCAACCAGGAGACCCAACCATGAAACTTGTGAAATTCGGATTGGTTTTGGCGGCCATCATCTTTAGTGTTAACACCGTGTCGGCGCAAAGTCGCCGCAATCAAATTGAGTTTTACGCGGGCGCCGCCATTCCCCTCAGTCCAGAAGAATTTAAGGATTACACCAAAGTCGGCGTCAGCGGCAATGCGCAATATGTCATTTTCCCCTCCCCGCGCTTGGGGATTACGCTTAATGTCGGTTACGAATTTTTTTCGACGGACAATGAAAAGTTCACGGAAGCACTGAGCCAAAATCTAACCGGCTTCACAGCCACCGAATGGCTTGATGCGGGCTATGACATCAATCCCAGACCGAGCGCAGAAGTCAAATCAAATTTGCTGCGTTTCGGTGCGGGTGTGCGTCCTTATTTGACGGCGCCTGAGGCGAGTACCCAATTCTTCCTGTTGGGTCAAGCAAATTATAATATGATTACCAATGAATACAAAGCCACGAACATCCCGTTCTTTTACAATGAGCTGACGCAGCAACTCTTTACCCTCTCCTTCGATGATGAGACGTTTGAACGTGAATCGCGCCAGGACAATGACGATAACGTTTTCGGAGTTGGCTTGGGCGCCGGTTTTGAAATTCCGGCAGGCTCGTCCTTGAATATTGTCGTGCAAGGCCTGTTCAACATACTTTTCACGGAAGATGAAAGCACGAGTTTTGTGGGCGTCACAGCAGGATTGGTGTTCTAGCTTGATTCGCTGTTTCCGGGCGCGCCTTGCGTTTGCCCGGCAAGTTTTGTGTAAGAATGAAAATAGCCAGTCAGGAACTTTTTGACTGGCTATTTTTTTGAAAAAATATCGAGGGCAATATGGATTTAGGCTTAAAACAAAAAGCCGCGATTATCACCGGCGGCAGCCGCGGCATTGGCAAGGGCATTGCGCTGGCGCTGGCGCAGGAAGGCTGCCACCTGGCCATTTGCGCGCGCAACGCCGAAGCGTTGCAACAAGCGGCCGAAGAAATGCGCGCCCACCAGGTGAAGGTTCTGCCGCTGGCGCTCGATGTGACGCAGCCGGATCAGGCAGAGCAGCTCGTTGAACAAACAGCGGCGCAATTCGGGCGCATTGATATTTTGATCAACAATGTCGGCGGCAATCGCCGCGGCGAATTCGAAACAACGACGGATCAGGATTGGCAGGAGATTATCGAGCTGAATTTGATGGCGCATACGCGTCTCAGCCGTGCGGTGATTCCGCACATGCGCAAACAAGGCGGAGGCGCAATCATTTTTATCTCGTCGATTTTTGGCCGTGAATCCGGCGGCCGGGGCCTGGCGATTTATAACACAACAAAATCTGCCATGATCAGCCTGGCAAAAATCATGGCTGTTGAATTGGCGCCGCACAAGATTCGCGTCAACAGCGTCGCGCCCGGATCCATTCGGTTTCCCGGCGGCAGTTGGGACAAGCGCTGTTTGCAAGATCCGGAAGGCATGGCGGAATTTGTGAAACGCGAAATGCCATTGGGGAGATTTGGAACCGTGGAGGAAGTGGCGAACGTGGTGGCGTTTTTGGCCTCGGAACGCGCCAGTCTCGTCACCGGCGCGTGTGTGAATGTTGATGGCGGGCAGTCGCGTTCGTTGATCTAAACTACAAAAAACAAAGTCGGGCTTGCGTACAGCAGACTTTCACAAACTTGACCTCGCACACAAGCCCGACTGCCCAATATCATTGAAATCTGGTAATCGTAACATCCAAATACCGAACCTGCTTCGCCGCCGGCTGCCATTGCACCAGAATCGGGCTTTGATACGTGCCTTGCACAAGACGGCCGTGGCCCTCGCGCTCGCTGTCGGAGATCAACAGGCTGACGCGGCGCTTCATGCGCAAGAAACGCTGCGCCGGCACGCGAATGAACGACGATAGAATTCGCTCGACCACGGATTCACTCGCGCCAAACGCCTCAATCAACTCATTGAACAAGTGCACAAAATCATATTTGGCGTAGTTGATGGTTTTGCTGGGAATCGCCTTGGGATCGAGCAGCATGTGCTTGCCCTGCCGCGCCATGAATTTGAGCGGATTGCGCAACACCTCGGCGAGATCGTGCCGCATGAGCAGCGTTTCATATTCGTTGACCGTCAGACCGGCGTTGCGTTCGGCCGTGGCCAGCGCAATGTCGACGCGGCCCTTGACAACTTCGCTGGCCTCAATCCAGTCCTCGATCTGTTCCATCAAACCAAGACGCGCATCCTTGAGATTGATGGAATCGACCGGATGCTTGGACACCGGCAGGGCGAATTGCGCGCGATATGCCGGCAACTCTTCATTATACGCCAGCGCGCGTGTTTGCCGCGTACGCGCAATGTTCTCATAGACGCCGTCGAGATCAATGAAATACACCGGCTGGCCCGGGCGGTTGACATAGGTTGCGCAATTTTTCAACCCGGAGCCGATGTAGGCCAGATGCGAATCCCCGTTGCGCGGCTCGCATTGGCGCTGCTCCTCGCTCAGTTCTCGGCGCAACTGAAGCTGGTCGTGATGATAATCGGCATTCGGCGGAAAAAGTTTTTGAAACGCCCGCATAAACGGATCAACATGCTCGCGGCTGTGTTGCAAACGCGCGCAAAAGCTTTGTTCGAGAAACCCGGCCGTGGTGTGATAGGAACAATAAATGGTTTTGCGATACTGCGAGATGAAATCCCCGAACGCGGAGATTAGTTTACCGGCAACATCAATCACATCATAACGCGCCTGAGGCACTAGTGCAAGGGTGACTTCCTTGGGCTGAGAATGCATTCCAGCTCTCCAATTGCAGTTCTGATCAAAGGATGAAAGAGCTTTTGCACGTTGCTGAACGAACGAAAGAGATTCAACAAAACAAAAGCGGGGCAATGTATAATTTTAAGAAAGAAATGTCAAGTCGATCTTCCGCAACTTCGCGCTCTGTCTTCCAACAAAACATTCAAGTCACAGCGACTTTCATTTGAATCCGGAGACATTCCATGAACTACTGGCTGGTGAAATCCGAACCGGAAACCTTTTCATGGGAAGACTTGAAGGCTTCCCCCAAGAAAACCGCATCCTGGGAAGGTGTGCGCAATTATCAAGCGCGCAACAACCTGCGCGCCATGAAAAAAGGCGATTTGGTTTTGTTCTATCACAGCGTGGTGAAGCCGCAGTTAATTACAGGCATTGCCGAAGTGGTGCGGGAGGCGTATCCCGATCATTTTGCCTGGGATCGCGCCAGCGATTATTTTGATCCCAAGAGCACACCGGAAAAGCCCATCTGGTTTATGGTGGATATCCGTTCTTACAAAGATATTGCCCCGCCCATCACCCTTGATGAAATCAAACGCACGCCGGCGCTCAAAAACATGGAGTTGCTGCACAAAAGCCGTCTTTCCGTGCAAGTCGTCAAACCGCAGGAATGGCGAGCGCTGCTGCGCTTGCGCCAATTATGAGGAATAATTGCCCGAAGCAGCACTAGATCAAAATTAAAACACAGCGCGCAGCAGCATATTATTTTGCTGCCACTGTTCCTGGATAAATCATGCGAAAGCCGCGCAGCAAGGTAGAGCTTGATTTTGAAGGCGGGAAATCGTTTTATTACAAATAAAAACTGCCATATGTGAGCCAAATGGAGTTCGAATCATGAAAAGGATGCTCATCATTGCCGGTATTGCGCTGGCGGTTTTGTTGATCGCCCTGATCGCAATTCCGATTTTTTTCAAAGACGACATTGTCGCCCTGATCAAGCGCGAAGCGAACAAGAATCTCAACGCCACATTGGAGTTCGAAGATCTCGGGTTGAATTTGTTTCAGAATTTCCCCGCCTTGACGCTCAATCTCGAAAAGTTGAGCATTGTCAACCGCGCGCCGTTCGCGGGCGATACACTGGTGGCGTTAAAAAATTTTAAGACCAGCATCAATCTCATGAGTCTCTTCGGCGGCGGGCCGCTCGAAGTCCGTTCGTTTACCCTGACCGAGCCGCGCCTCAAACTGATCATGCTGAAAGACAGCACCGCGAATTGGGACATCATGCAAGCCGCAACGCAAGAGGAGCCGGAAACAACTTCTGCCGGCGGCTTTCAGCTCGCCCTGCAATCCTATGCGATTGAAAAAGGCTATCTCAGCTATACCGATCAAACCTCCGGCGCCGTGGCTTTGATCGAAGGCCTCACTCATCGCGGCAGCGGCGATTTTACCAGCGACCGTTTCCGCTTGCGCACCAACACCGACATTGCAGCAGTTACCCTCGGCTCCGGCGGTGTAAATTATTTGAATAAAGTGCATACCCGCCTCAAAGCGGATTTCGACGTCGACGCTGCCAGCCAGAAATACACGCTCACGGAAAACGAACTACGCCTCAACGAACTCGTGCTCAAATTCGACGGCACAATCGCGATGGCCGGCGAAGACACCAATCTCGATCTCACGTTCAGTGCGCCGCAAACGGATTTCAAGAATATCATCTCCCTGATTCCCGCGATCTACAGCAAAGATTTCGCCTCACTGAAATCTTCCGGACAACTGGCGCTGGAGGGCAAAGTCAAGGGCACTTCCAATGAAAAACAAGTGCCTTCTTTCGAGATCAAGCTGCAAATCAACAATGGTATGTTTCAATATCCACAACTGCCAACGGCGGTCAACAATGTTAATGTCGATCTGCGCGTGAACAATCCCGGCGGCGATCCCGACCGCACGATCATCGATCTCAAAAAATTTCATGTGGAATTGGGCAAAGACCCGTTTGACGCCAGCGCCCTGGTGCAAACGCCGGTTTCCGATCCGCAGATCAAGGCCGCTGCCAAAGGCAAAATCAATCTCGGTGAGATCAAGAATCTGATTCAACTGACGCCGGGCACCGAACTGGAGGGCCTGGTCAACCTTGATCTGAACGTAAACGGAAATCTTTCCAGCCTCGAAAAAAATCAGTTTGACAAATTTTATGCGGCGGGCAACGTTGCGGTGAACAATCTCGTTTACAGCGCGACCGATTTGCCCGAACGAGTTCAGATCCGGCAAGCAAACATGTCGCTTTCGCCGGCCAATGTTACGCTGCGCGAATTTGATTGCACGCTGGGCAAAAGTGATATTCGCGCCAATGGCACGCTTGACAACGTGCTGCCGTTTGTGATGAAAGGTCAAACCCTGAAAGGCGCGCTCTCGCTGCAATCGAACTATTTCGATTTGAATCCCTGGATGGCGGGCGAAAGCTCGGAACTGAAAGCCGTGCCCCTGCCCGACAATGTCGAATTCACTATGAACTCGGCGTTTCGCGAGGTGTCGTATGGCAAATTAAAAATTCAAAATGTTAACGGTGTGTTGGTGTTGAAAGATCGCACGCTCAATCTCATCGACTTGAACATGAACATGCTGGGCGGGTCGGTGCTGGCGAACGGTTCCTACAGCACGCCGGAGAATGCGCTGCCGCGATCGTTTTTTGCGATGAAAGTGACGGACATCGGTTTTCCGCATGCGTTTGAAAGTTTTGTTACGGTGCAGAAATTTGCCCCGATCGCGCAAAGCCTGCAGGGCACGTTCAGCGCGGATTTCGAGCTGATGTCGGATTTGGATTCCACACTGACGCCGGTGATGAAAACGTTGACCAGCCTGGGCTCGTTGCGCATTGCCAATGCCGCCATTCAAGATTTCAAACCGCTCACCAAAATGGCGGAAGTGCTCAAGCTCGATCGCCTCAAACAGCTCGCGCTTGTCGATCTCAAGCCATCATACAAAATTCGTGACGGCCGTTTTTTCCTCGAGCCGTTGGGATTCAACGCCGGCAACATGGCGTTTGTCGTCTCCGGCTCGAATGGCATCGATCAATCCGTTGACTATTCCATCAAACTGCGCGTGCCGGCACAGGAAATGAATACACAGGCGAATGCCGTGGTCAGCAATTTATTGAATCGAAAAGTCGATTTCTTGCAGAATGATTATATCGATTTGGTGGGCAACATCGGCGGAAGCGTGACGGATCCGCAAGTCAAGTTTTCCGCGGCAGACGTGATTAAAGGCGCCGCTGCGCAAGTGACTTCGCTGCTCTCACAAAAAGCGGGGGAACAAAAAGCTGCGGTCTCGGATACGGTGAGTGCCGCGTTGGCCAAACAAAAAGAAGAATTGGAAAAGATGAAGCAGGCTGCCGCCGACAGCGCAAAGAAGGAGGCAGAACGACTGAAAGAGGAGGCGAAGAAAAAGTTGCGAGGGCTGTTCAAGCCGTGACAACGATTAACCCCGCGTCAGGGAAATTTGTGATTGATTCTGTCAATACCCTGAGCTGCGCAAATTGGAATTGGGCGAGCCTGAACCAGGCAAGCCGTAACCCCAGGTTCTAGCCAATGAACTGGCGAGAGCCGATAGTTGATTAATTGTAACATTGCGAGCATTTAGTCTTGTGCTTCTGCAAAATCATGAAATTCCCTTGTTATTCGCTGAGGCTAGCGCTATATTCCCGGCGCGAAAAATGCAAAGACGCAAGCAACTATCCCGTGCTCTGATGCGCCTCTGCTGTTACTGCAAAACATGATTACCGCAAAAAGATAGAGCTTTATTTTATTCCGGAAAGGTACATGAAAAGAGTTTGCTGTATTTTGATTTGGCCGCTGGCGTGCGGAGTTATTTGGTTGAGCTGCACAACTTCCACGGCAAGAAAAGGAAGCCCGGACGTTAGTCGCCGCGCCAAGAGCGTGGTGGAAGCCAATCCGCGCGCCGCGGAATTGGTGATTCGCGGCGCGTTGGCGGAGTTGCAGAATGATTATCGCGGCGCGCTCAGCGCCTATCAAGAAGCCACGCTTTATGACACGACTTCTGCTTCGCTATATAATGCCATCGGCGAAGCGTTGCTCGCGCTCGGCAACATGGAAAGCGCCGAGCAATCGTTCAAGCGCAGCCTTCGTCTCGATCCTAGACTCGTCCCGGCACACGAAAACCTTGCAATCCTATATCAACGTCAGGGCCGGAACAGCGCGGCCACAAAAGCCTACGAAGCCATCCTGGCGATTGACCCGGAGAATGCCTCGGCACTGTTCAATCTTGCGGCGCAAAGCATGGCACAACGTGATCCCCGCCGCGCGATCACGATGCTGCAGCAACTCGTCGATCTCGGCAAAGCCGGGCCGCGCGAGTGGCTGACGCTCGGCACGCTGTATCTCAGCCAGCAAAAATATGATGAGGCGGAAGCTGCGTTTGAATATTTCATTAAAGACGCGCCGGGTGATGAACAGGGCTATCTTGCGATTGCTTCCGTGTATGCCGCGCAAAACGATACGCTCCGGTTGCTCGATTGGTATGAAAAAGCGCTCGCCGAAAATAGCGAGTTCAACCGCGTGCGCGACAATCTCAAAGACATTTATCTCAGCCGCGGCAACCGCAAGCGCGCGATAGAGTTGATTGCGCAGCGCGCCCAGGCCGATAGCAGCGACCTGGAGGCGCGCGTCGAATTGCACCGGCTGTATCTGCAAACCGGTGACACGCTTGCGGCAAATGCGCAGATCGATCACGTCATTGCCGCTTTGCGCGCGCGCGCGCAGCGCGATTCCGGCGATGTGCGGATCATGCTGCAACTCAGCGATCTCTACCGGCTGCGCGAGGATTCGTTGCAAGCGCGCGCCATGGCCGATCGCGCCGTCAGCCTGCTCAAGGGCAAGGTCAACGATGATTCCGTCAGCATCGAAAACATCGAGCTGTTGGGGCGGCTCTACCTCGGCCGCGGCGACACCACCGGTGCGATTTCCGCCTACGAACTATGGGTCAAACGCGCGCCCGCTGATTTTCGCGGCTATCTTTTACTCGGGCGCCTGGCCTACGAAAATAGACGTTGGGAACGCGCGATCAACTATTTTGAGCAAGCCTTAAAAATCGAGGCTTCCCTGCCCGAGGCCTGGATGATGCGCGGCCATTCGAATTTGCTGTTGAATCGCACCGCGGAAGCGCAAGAAAGCTTCGAACAAGCGTATCAACTCGATCCCAACAATCCGCTGGCTAATTTTTTTCTCGGTTTTTGTTTGAGTCAATTGCAACATCACGAAGAAGCGTTGCCTTATTTGCAGCGTGCGGTGCAGCGCAATCCCGGCGAGTCCGGTTGGTGGGGCACACTGGCGGCCACGTTGGATGAGTTGGACCGGCATGCGGCCGCCGACTCGGCCTATGAACAAGCGCTCAAAATCTCACCGGAAGACGCGACCCTGTTGAACAATTACAGCTACAGCCTCTCCGAGCGCGGCCAGCGGCTCGAGGAAGCGCTGGCCATGGCGCAAAAAGCTGTGCAAAAAGAACCGGAAAACGGCGCGTTTCTCGATACCATCGGCTGGGTTTATTATAAAATGGGGCAATACGAAACCGCATTGGAATATATTTTGAAATCAGTTTCCGTGCGCGACACGTCCGCGGAAGTCATGGAGCATCTCGGCGATGTGTACGACAAACTCGGCCAGCCGGAGCTGGCGCGGCAATATTGGCAAAAGGCGCTCACGCTCGACGGCAAACGCAAAAGTGTTCTGCAAAAACTGGGGATGAGCCGCGAGGTGCCGTGAGTCAATCACACGGCGCGCAATCCAATTCACCGCCTCCTCTTTCTTTCATGTCATCCTGGAAGATGGCGTCTGTGTGAAAACCTGGGATGATCGCAGGCTTGGATGGTGCTGGCCGCGACAAGCTCAGCCGGCGACAAGCGCGACCGGCGTTTAAGCGATCGTGTTCACGCCGCCTGCTGCTTGCGCATTTGCCCCGGTTGCAGAATCACTCGAAATTTTTTCTTTGCAGAGATTCCGTTGAATGACTGCGTACGTGGAATATCTCAAATATTTATCACCTCATATGACGAAGGACGATAAGCCCCATTTTCGTGCGGTAACCAAGTTCGTTCAGCTCGCCGGCGTTTTTGCATGCGTGCTGGCGTTGCACGGTTGCGCCGCGCTTTCAAAATCCGCCAAGCCCGCGGCAGATGCCTGGCCGGAGGAAGTATTTCTGCGCGTCGCAGAAAACTACCGCAGCATCGAATCGTTTCGCGGCGTCGGCCGCCTCATTATCGATACTCCCGAGATGCAAACGCAAGCTCCGGCAACAATTTTAGTGCGCAAGCCGGACTCCATGTTCATCAAACTGGAGGCGGTGTTCGGCATCGATGTCGGTTTCTTCTTCGCCGACGGCAAAAATTTCGAAACCTATTCGCCGCTGGAAAACACATATTTCTACGGCGCGATCAGCCAAATGCAGGCGCTGCTGCTGTTTCAAATGGATGTGACCTATGACGAACTGATGAGCGGCGCGATGGGCACGGTTTTGCCGCCGTTCGACACGACGTTTACAATGACGATTGAAGACGACGCCTATCGTTTCAACGGCCGGCGCGAGCAATGGCAGATCAGTTATTGGGTCGACCCCAAACGCGGCGCCGTCACCAAAGCCGAGCAACGCGATGAAGCCGGCGCGCTCTATGCGCGTCAAACGTTTCGCAGCTTTCGCAAAGTGAAGGGCGTGTGGCTGCCGCGCTTGATTCAAATCGACAAACCGCAGGCGCGCGAGCGTTTGACCATATTCTATGAAAGCATGAACCTCAACACCGCAATTGACGGCAAAGAATTCAGCATGCGCGTGCCGGCCTCGGCCAAGCGCATTAATCTTGCCGAGCCGCCGAATGACGGCGAGGCCACGGCGCCGGACAAACAGGGCAGCAAACCATGAACGACACCGCCGATTCCTCAAAAAAATCTTCGCCGCGGCAACACCGCCGCCGGCCGCATCGCAACCGGCACTCGCGCGGCCACAATGCGCAACTGCAGGCGGCTTCGGAGGGCACTATCGCCCCTCAGCCCGTGCCGGCGCCGCCCGCTGATCGTGAGAATCAAAAGTCAAAACGCGAGCGTTTTCGCCGGCCGCAACGCGATCACCAACGCCAGCCCCAGCTTTCCGTCGTTGTGCCGCTTTTCAACGAAGCCCCCTCGCTCAACGAACTCTATGAAAAAATCGTTGCGGCGTTGCAAGCGCTCGGCATTTCGGCGGAAATGATTTTCGTGGATGACGGTTCGACCGACAATTCCTTTGACACGCTGACCCATTTGCGCCGCCGCGATCAACGCGTGCGCGTGCTGCAATTTCGCCGGAACTATGGCAAATCTGCGGCGCTCGCCGCGGCCTTCGCGCGCGCGCGCGGAGATTATCTCATCACGATGGATGCAGATCTGCAAGATGATCCGGCAGAAATGAAAGCCATGCTGGACAAACTCGAAGCGGGCTACGACTTGGTTTCAGGCTGGAAGCGGCGACGCTACGACTCATTTATTAAGCGTTTCTCCTCGAAAATTTTCAATCGCGTGACCAGCATCGTTACCGGCTTGCGCATTCATGATATCAATTGCGGCTTGAAAGCGTATCGCCGCGAAGTCACGCAAACCATTCCGGTGTACGGTGAGCTGCATCGCTTCCTGGCAGTGCTGGCGCATCGCGAGGGCTTTCGTGTCGGCGAGATCGAAGTCAAGCATCATCCGCGCAAACACGGCAAGAGCAAATTCGGCCCCTCGCGCTTCACCAAAGGTTTTCTCGATTTGCTGACGGTGTTATTTTTGACGCGCTACACCAAGCGGCCGCTGCACCTTTTCGGACTGGCCGGCATCATTTCATTTGTGTTGGGTTTGGGGGTGTCCACCTATTTGGCGGTGGAACGATTGTTGTGGTCGGTCTATCTCACCAATCGCCCGCTGCTGTTTCTCGGCATTTTGCTGATGATCATCGGCGTCCAGATGTTTTCCATTGGTTTGATCGGCGAAATGATCACCGCGACGAATACCCAGGCGCCCGCGTACTTTGTCAAGGCTGAGGTGGGATTTGGAAAAAAACAGGAATGAGCCTGCCGCTAGTCATCTGGTGTTGCCTGAACTCCAAGTTGTTCGACAAAAGTCAAAAACGTTTCGACCTCGTGTTTAAACTGGTGATGGGCGGCAGGAAATTTTTTTCAACCTCGGCTAACTTGCCATAATCCAAATCAAATCCATAGATGTTCCGAAACTTATGTTGAAACTGCAAAAATTCAGGCAAAAGTTTATACGTTGCCGGGGAAACGACGGCAGGCCTCAAGCCCGGTAAATCGAGTTTCACATCATTTAACAATTCATGATGCCGGGCTTCTCCGGCGGGTATACCACCGTTCAGCTCGTGGGCATTTTTTTTGAAGATGCGCGCGGCGCCGCAACAAAAATCGTGAAACACCGAAGCTTTGCCGCGCATCAGCAGCGAGTGTGCACTGGCGTCGACATCTACGCCCTGCCATTCGGCATAAAGCCAATCCATTTTCTGCAATTCATCACGAATCTCAGCAGCCAGCCGCAGCATCGCTTCTTTGGTTTTTACGGCCATAATTGTACGCCTTCTTCCGCAACGCGCTGCTTGAGCAATGCGGTTGCAGATTCAAAAGGAATGAGATCGACTTTGAATTTTGTCAATCCGCTGATTTCAGCCAAAAAGGGCAAAGTAACCGGCTTGGACCAGGCCCTCCGCCACCAGATCGATATCGGAATGCGCGCCAAAGCGGTTTTCATCAAACGCCGAACCAATACCAAGGACCTTCGTGACGCCATGATTTTCCGTCAGAAAACGGGCAATTTTCTGAGCATCAGCTCAGGCTTGTTGACGGCGTTCCTCGTTGGCGCGTCGATCGCGCAGTATTCTTTGCCGCCAGCCTTCCACGTATGAAGAAATGTCCCTGGCCATTTTTATCCGATAGCATGGGCAAAAACTAAAACAGTTTCTGCAAAAAAACCTTGTTCCCCATTGAGTCGCAATCACTATTTTCCGCAGTTATGAGCGCGTTACTACCTCCCGCACAGGAATCGTCGAAGCCCCTGGTTTGGATTCTCATCGTCAATTGGAACGGCAAAGCCGACACGCTCGCCTGCCTGGCTTCGCTGCGCAACATTCATTATCGCCCCTACAAAGTTTTGGTGATTGACAACGCCTCGAGCGACGGCAGCGTCGAGGCCATCCGCAAACAATTTCCGGAAACGCGCCTGGTGGTCAATGCCAAAAACGAACGTTTTGCGCGCGCCAATAACCAAGGCATCGAAATCGCGCTGGCCGCCGGGGCAGAATTTGTGCTGTTGCTCAACAATGACACCGAAGTTGCCCCGGACTTTCTCGATCATCTGGTGCTGGCCGCGTTATTTCGCAAACAAGTCGGCATGGTTGCGCCCAAGATTTATTATCATCAACAGCCCCAACTCATTTGGTTTGCCGGCGGCAAAATCAACTGGTGGACCGGCCGCATCTATCACCTCGGCTTGCGCGAGCTTGATCACGCCTCACTCGCAACACCGCAGCCGATGGATTATCTCACCGGTTGCGCCCTGCTCGTGCGTCGCGCCTGCCTGCAAAAAATCGGCCCGCTCGATGAATCCTATCACATGTATGCCGAAGACGCCGATTGGTGCCAACGCGCGCGCCAGGCCGGCTATTTGTGCCTGTTTCAGCCGGAGGCGAAAATCTGGCACAAAATCAGCGCAAGCTCGAGCGCCGGCTTCAAAGTTTATCACAAAATCCTTGGCAATTTTCGTTTCTATAAACGCTACGCGCGCTGGTATCATTGGCTCACAATTCCTTTTGGCGTGGCGTTCGGCGCGGGTCGCGAGTTGGTGCGCACAGCCATCAGCCGGCCCGGCGAGATCGGCAAGTTGGCAGCAGCCATGCTCTCGGGATTTCGTGACATTTTATTAAGACGGCGCATACAGGCCTAAAACTTTTTTCCACCCCAATTCGTCCTATTCGACGGACCTAACAACGGCAGCCTTCCGCCCTGCCGGGCGGGAGCGCCTCACGCAGCAACATGGCGGTTTCTATGACAGATGCTGATTTGATTGACAAGTTTGTGAAAGGGGAAGCCAGCGCTTTCAACACCCTGGTGTGGCGGTGGGAGAAAACGATTTACAATTTCGTGTTGCGCTATGTCGGTAATCGCGACGAGGCGCATGACTTGAGTCAGCAAGTGTTCGTGCGCGTTTACCGCAATCTCCATCGCTTGAACAATCCCGCGAGTTTTTCGACATGGATTCATCAGATTGCGGCCAATCTCTGCCGGGACTGGATCAAGCAACGCCGGCGGCGCCCGGTGGTGTC
Organism: uncultured Cytophagia bacterium; assembly: GCA_964457925.1. GTDB lineage: Bacteria > Zhuqueibacterota > Zhuqueibacteria > Zhuqueibacterales > Zhuqueibacteraceae > Coneutiohabitans. The sequence goes on along the minus strand of CAYWGH010000005.1, from coordinate 34,540 downwards.
GCTGGAAAACATGCAGGAACTCGGCTCGCTGGAGTTGAATAAAAACCCGGCGCTCACCCTGTTTCCGGACGCCAGCCAGCATCCCGACAAAATCGTCAGCCGGAATCAATTACGCGAGATTATTGAAAAAGCGCTGCAGGAAATACCGGAAGAACAGCGCATCGTCGTGATCATGAAAGAATACCAGGGTCTGAAATTCACCGAGATTGCCGAAGCGCTGGACGCGCCGGTGAACACCGTCAAGTCGCGTCTCTATTATGGGCTATCCGCATTAAAGAAAATTTTAACCCGTTGGCAACTGGATGACGAGGTGTTGCAATATGAAATGTGATGATACAAAACTCGCAATGATGGACTTGCTGTACGACGAGATCGAAAGTGAGACGGAACAGCTGCTGCGTACGCATTTCGCCGCGTGTGAAGAGTGCCGGCGCGAATACGAAACATTGAGCCGCACGAGTTTGATGCTGCAAGCGTTGCCGCAAGCAGCGCCCTCGCGTTCATTGGTTTTTGTCGAGGCGCGCCCGAACTGGACACAGTCCCTGAAGAGTTTGCTGTTCCCTGAGCATGCCCCGCGCTGGGGCCGGTGGGCGTTCGGTTTGAGCGCCGCTGTCGTTTCCGCGTTGGTGACGAGCGCGATTCTCAATCTCGAAATCAGCGCCGGCGGCGGCCAATTCAGCTATCGCACCAGCCTCATGCCGCGGCCGGTCGTCGAAGTCTCCGAGCAATACAAAAATCAACTTGCCGAACAATTGCGGCAGGAAAATCATGAACTGGTTGCACAACTCGTGCAAGCGCATTATCAAAAACAACAAGCCGAGTTCGACCGCACGCTGGTGAATTTCGCTACCGAATTCAATCGCCAGCGCCAGCAAGATATTCTCCTGCTCGGACAAGGGCTTGAAAAAGTCGAGCAAAACACGGTAAATCGCTTGCAACAAACCGACCGGATACTCGATCAACTCATGCTGCGCGTAGGCAATCCCTCCCCGCGGCCTTAGAGGCAGGTTGCTCGAACCGCAGGCGTTCCGAATACAAAATGTAATATGAAAAAAGATTTTCTACTCGCAACTTTATTTTCATGTTGGGCAATCCTGGTTGCGGCAAACGCAGCACTGGCGCAAGCCGGAGGCGCTGAACAAGCCCGTTTGCAGCGCAATTTGGATATTATGGAATTGGTTCTCGACCGGCTGCTCGAGGTGCACTCGGCACCCGGATTGCGCTGGAGTGCGCCGGCGACACGGGCAACTTATTTGCCGGGATTCGGCGTGCTGTTCAAAGTGCCTTCGGCTCAGAATATCTCTTTTTTCGAATTTGGACGCGAAGCCAGAGGGAATTCTGCAGGCGTGCGCCAAGAATACCTTGCCTCGGGTTCCGGCGAAGCGACGAACATGCTTCCTGAAGAGGCCAGCCGCGATGAAGCGATTCTCGATTTCTTTGCGCACTGGACCGGTACACTCGATTATCTAAACGAAAACGAACAGATTGCGATTTATCGCGATTCCCGTCCGGAAGTATCGGCGTTTTTTGATTTCGGCGGCGAAGCCGTTCGCCGCACTGAAAGCCGTGAAGAAGAAATGCTTGCCCTCGTGCGCCAGCCCGATCTGGCCGCGTTACATACCGGCAAATTGGATCGTGCACAATTCCAGGCGCGCATGCAAAGCAAAAAAATGAACGCCGCTGATCATAATTTGAACCGCATCGCCGCTGCGATCGGACGCGCCGTCTCAAATCGTGCAGGCGAGACGCGCGGTATTTATCTTGAAAATTATGGCGCCGTGTTTTTCACGAATGCCCAATTGGGCCGCACTTTTCTGGAAAATTTTTGGCTGGAGGGCGAAGCGGAAAGGCCGGAAAGCGCGGTGAATTTTGAGGAATTCAAAACCGCGGCACAAATCATGGCGGAGTTGAAACGCCGGGCCGAGCAACATGCCCAGCGCATGCAAATCGTGGTTAATCAACGCCAGCAAAATTGGCAAAGCGAATACAGCCAGCTCAAAAACAAGTTGATCGACATCATCACGCAGCAAAGCCCGTCATTGCCGCGCTTACACCCCCAAGAATGGATCGTGCTCGTGACGGACTTACTCGATGCGCCCCCCCATCAGCCGAATCAATTGATTTATCGCATCAAAAAACAGGATGCCGAGGATTTCAACGCGCAAAAAATCTCCCGCGAGCAATTGCTCAAAAAAATCTCCTACACCGAGAATTAAAACGACGCCATCACCCAACGCAAGCGCGCCGGTTTCGTGATTTTTACTTCCGCAATCCCGACTTGGGACGTTTCCCCATCGATCTCCAGCTTCCAAAATTTTCGATCTTTCGCTGCTGCCTTAAAGCCGGCAATACCGGTCACGAAACGATGCGTGAAATCGGCGTAATCCATTTTGAAATGTCTATCCATCACCTCGCGGGCATTCGCGCCGGCAGGCACGCGCAACGTTGCGGCGATATGGTTGGTTGAGTCGGCAAAGATCTCAATGGTGACGCTCACCTCATTTGCCGTCTGTGCGGCTGTGAAATTCCATCCCGCCAGAACAAAACAAACAAACAAGAACCATTTCAACTGCGTGTATCGTGTCGTCATCGTTCTTCCTTTTCGCTATTGAATTATAACATTTGGTCATCGTGCGCGGCATTTCCGCAGATGGGGTTTGCTTGTCAAGACGCGCATGAAAACCCAAGATAACCCGAACACAAGCAAGTTGCAACCTTTGACTTTGCAGCGCCGGCTTTGTATATTCGCCAACACAACCATCAAGCGTAAAGTTTCTTCCAAGTTGAGGTTCGGATGCCCAAAAGTTCGAACGCCATGTCCGCGCGAGAGAAATTACGCCTCCTGACACTGACGAGCCTGTTTACGGCCCTTACCGTGATCGGCGCATTTATTCGCATTCCCTTGCCGCTGGTGCCATTGAGCTTGCAGGATTTTTTCGTTCTGCTTTCCGGCAATATTTTGGGGCCGTTTTTTGGCGCGTTAAGCCAGTTGCTTTATCTCGGGCTTGGCCTCGCCGGGCTGCCGATCTTCGCAAACGGCGGCGGTCCGGCCTATGTGTTGCAACCGACTTTCGGCTATTTGCTCGGATTTCCGCTTGCCAGCTTCGTCACGGGCGTGTTGCTGCATGGCAGATTCTTCCGCGGTTTCTCGCTGCCGGAGCGGCCGCTGTCAAGGTTGATTTTGGCGAATGCGGCCGGCATCGCGGTGATTTTTGCGCTGGGTGTGATCTATCTGTGGCTGAATACGAATTTCATTCTGGGAGCCGCATTGAGCTTTGGCAAGGCAGCTTGGATGGGCTGCATTGTTTTCTTGCCGGGCAGCGCGCTCAAAATCGCCGTCATCGTCTTTCTTTATCGCAAACTGCATGCACGCCTTGCCGTCAGCCCGCCAACAATAGTTCCGACGCATAAACAAGAAAACCATGAACTCACTTCCTCCTCAAAGCCATATTCTCGGTGTTGACGGCGGCGGCACAGCGTTGAGCGGCTGCCTCATTCGCGGCGACGGCGAGCTCCTTGCCAACCGCCAGGCCGCGCCGGTGATCTACGCGCAAGTGCGCGGCGCGATCGCGCAACCGATTTCACAATTGCTGGCGGCATTGCAGCGCGATGCCAATGTTACGCCCGGGCCGGTTGATTTTGCGGGCGTCTGCTCCACCGGCGTTGGCCGGCCTGCTGATCGCGAACTTGTAGGCGCGGCATTAAACGCGGCTCATCTCGCAAAACATATTAGCGTTGATAGCGACGCCGTGAGTGCGCTCACCGGCGCTTTCGCCGGCGGGCCGGGCATCATCGTGAACGCCGGCACCGGCTCGTTTGCCTTCGCGCGCACGGAGGCCGGCACGCTCGTGCGCATCGGCGGTTGGGGTTATCTCATTGGCGACGAAGGCAGCGGCTTTGCCCTGGCGCGCAATGGGATCAATGCGGCGTTGCAAGATTGGGACGGGCGCGGGGAAAAAACAGCGCTGCGAAAAATCTTCGAGCATCATTTTGAAGTTGAAAGCATCGAGTTGAGCATCAGTAAAATTTACCAGCCGGACTTTGATCGCGGGCGCATGGCAAAGCTGGCGCCGCTGGTATTTGAGGCCGCCGCAAATGGCGACGCTGTGGCGCAACGCCTGCTCGCTGAAACCGGATTTGCGCTCGGCAATCATGTTCGAGCCGCGCTGCAAAAATTTGAGCGCCAACAAAGTATCCCGCTAGTTTTGCTCGGCGGGCTTTTTCGCCGGCGCGAGATGCTGTTGCCTTCATTTTGGCAAGCGCTCGGCAACCAAAAAGAGCGGGTGCAAATCGTCGAGGCGCGTTTTCCGCCGGTGATTGGCGCAGCGTTGCTCGCGTTGCAGCAGGCGGGAACTGCGATCGAGGAGGACTTTTTGAAAAAATTGGAGGCGTCTTATCTAGCCATGATCGCCCATCAAAAAAAATAAAAACGAGGATTAGCGGAAAAATTGGAGGGCTGTGGTCTTTTGCCTTTCTTCGCCAATCCTCGTTTCCACGCTGCACGATTACAAATTCTCGAGCAAGAAATCCGTAATCATATTGAACAAGTGTACTTGCGTATCGCGGCCGCTGATGCCGTGTTGCTTGCGCGGATAGATCATGAATTCGAAAGGTTTGCGCGCGTCCTGCAATGCCATGGCGAGCTGCAGCGCATTCGACATGTGTACGTTGTCGTCGTTTGCGCCGTGCACGAGCAACAGCTTGCCCTTGAGATTCTTGGCATATTTCACCGGCGCGGTGCGCTCATAGCCGTCGGGATTCTTTTCGGGCGTTAGCATGTAGCGCTCGGTATAAATCGTGTCGTAATTGCGCCAATCGGTCACCGGCGCGACGCTGACCGCCGCCTTAAACACATCGTTGCCCTTGAGCAAACAAAACGCCGACATATAGCCGCCGTAACTCCACCCCCAAATGCCGATGCGGCCGGCATCAACGTAGGGCTGTTGCGCCAACCACTTGGCGGCGTTGATCTGATCGGCGGTTTCAAGCTCGCCGAGATTTTTGTAGGTCTGCATCATGAATTGCTTGCCGCGGCCGCCTGTGCCGCGATTGTCGACCGACACCACAATATAACCCTTTTGCGCCAGGAGTTGGTGCCAAAGGCCGCGTGAGCCGCCCCAGCGATTGACCACGGTTTGCGAACCTGGCCCGCCGTAAACATACATCAACACCGGATATTTTTTATTGGGATCAAAATTCGGCGGCTTGATCATGGAATAATGCAAGGTGATATTATCTGAAGTCGTCATCGTACTGAATTCTACTGCGGAAAATTGATAGTCTTGAAGCGCCGGCATGTTGTTCGGTTCGATCACTTCGACGATGCTGCCGTCATTTTTGTGCAAAACCGCCTGCGCCGGCGTGCTGACGTTGGAAAAATTGTCAAAATAAAATTTTGTGTTGTCCGACATGTTGATCGCATGATAGCCGTCGCGCGCTGTCAACCGCTTCATGCCCGCGCCATCCCATTTGATTCTATAAAGGTGGGATTCCAGATGGCTTTTCTCCGTCGCGCCGAAATAGATGAGCTTGTTCTTCTCGTCCACACCCTCGACTTCCGTAACGCCCCATTGGCCTTTCGTCACCTGGCGCAGGACTTTACCGTTCATATCATAAAGATAAAGATGCGGCCAGCCGTCGCGTTGAGAAAGCCAAAGCAATTGCTGGCCGTTCGCGAGGAAACGCCAATCGTCGTGAATATCGATCCAACCGTTGGATTCTTTTTCTTCAAACAGCACGCGTGTCGCGCCGGTGGCGGTGTTTGCCAGCAAGAATTCGAGATGATTTTGATCGCGATTTAAGCGCAACACCGCCAGTTCGGCGCTGTTCGGCAGCCATTTGATGCGTGGAACATAAATATCCGTCTCTGCGCCGAGATCAACCCAGCGCGTGCCGCCATTCGTGCCTTCGACTCCGATCACGCCGATCTTCACGATCGAATTTTTGTCGCCCGCCTTCGGGTAACGCATCGGTTCATAAACATTATGCACCGGAATGAAATCGACCAGCGGAAACACCGGCACTTCGCGCTCATCGAGTTGAAAATAAGCAATGTGCCGGCTATCCGGCGACCAATAAAAGCCCGTTCGAATGCTAAACTCTTCTTCATACACCCAATCGAATTTACCGATCAGAATATGCTCCTGGCCCTCGGTGGTAAGCTGCCGCGTTGCGCCGCTGGCGATATCCAAAACATGCAAGTTATGATTTTTGAGAAAAGCAATCCTGCGGCTGTCCGGCGAGAATTGCGGATCACGTTCATCGGCCTCATCGTTCGTGAGGCGCTTCGTCGTGCCGGAGGCGATATCATAAAGATGAAGATCGTTTTTGGACGGCAATAAAATTGTCTTGCCATCCGGCGACCAGAAATAATTGCCCAGGGTGAAACGGTTTTCCTGGCGTTGCTCGGCAAGCGCGCTCACACTTTTGGAATCAATCAGAATGCTTTTTTGCTTAGAGGCGAGATCATAGCGCCAGATGTTGAGTTTGCCATCCTCAGAACGCTGAAAATAGGTAAAGGCTTTGCCATCGGGCGTCCATTGCACGGCGCTCGGCAAGCTACCGCTCAACTCGCGGCCGCCGTAAATAGTTTCGACCGTAAGCTGCTTTTGCGCGTACGCGGGGGCGAACACGAACAGCCCGGCAAGCAGCGCAACCGGCCAAAATGATTGCAATACTTTCGAATGAGACACGATCTACCTCCTCGCGATTAGTCGATGAATTTGGGAGCCTATAATCAACGAGGTGAAATTGTTGCAAAGAAGTGAGAAAGTCAAGGTTGAAAAATCGAAAGAACACGCTGGCTCATCTTGCTTGATAAGGTGTATCCTTTCCTGTCCTGTTGTAAGGATCATACGCCGGTTTGAGCCCGGCGCTAACTTCACCATAACCCGCGGGAGGAGTGACATTTCAAATGAACGTCTCTAATTCATAGAATCTGAATTTTGCACTCGCTTTGCGCCAACACCCGCCTTATGGTAAATCTCAGGCGCAGAATTGAAAGTTATCTGAAGACGACGACCACCCATTGGGGGATCAGGCGACTTGAGCGGAGATGGCGCCGAACACGTTGCAAAATCATGGCAGAAGCTGTGGGGAGTTTGACATTATCTTGCGAATTTCTATCTTCATCAATGACACCGGAGTGAGAAAGATTTGTGGCGGTAACAGCGATATGCCCGAATTCAACCTCGGCAGATTCTATTTTGGCCCCACAAAACACGCGCAATACATCAAAAAACTTCTCGCGTTTTTATGTGTTTGGCGGGTAAAAAAATCTAATGCGCCTTTGTGGAACCAGAACAAAACATCCAACAAGAAACAGGAATACCTTTTGAACCTTATTGCATTTCAAGGCGAAACCGGCGCCTATAGCGAGCAAGCCGCGCGCGTTTTTTTCGGCGCCAGCTGCCAGGTGTTGCCGTGCCGCACGTTTCCTGAAGCGTTTGTCGCGACGGCGGAGGGGCGCGCGCAGGCAGCCATGATTCCAATCGAGAATTCGCTGGCGGGCAGCGTGCATCAAAACTATGATTTGCTGCTGCAACATCATCTGCACATTACCGGCGAGGTGATTTTGCGCATCAGCCATCATGTGATGGCATTACCGGGTGTGCGGTGGGAACAGGTCCAGCGCGTGTATTCGCATCCGCAGGCGCTGGAACAATGCCGCGAATTTCTATACCAGCGCAACGATCTCGAAATCATCCCGGCATATGACACGGCCGGCAGCGCCAAGCTGATTGCCGAAAATGGCTGGCGTGAGGCCGCCGCCATTGCCAGCGCACAAGCCGCCGGGCAGTACGGTTTGAACATCTTGCACAGCAACGTTGAAAGCAATCACCAAAACTACACGCGCTTTTTAGTTTTGAAAAAAAAACCCGCCGCGGTGACTGAAGGCAAAACTTCCATTGTTTTTTCAACGCAACATATTCCGGGATCATTATTCAAGACACTGGCCGTGTTTGCGCTGCGTGACATCAACCTATTGAAAATCGAATCGCGCCCGCAGCACGGCAGCCCCTGGCAGTATATTTTTTATCTGGATTTCGAGGGTACGCCCAATCAAAATCATTGCCGCAAGGCATTGGAACATCTCGGCGAGATTACGGCATTCGTGCGGGTGCTGGGCGCGTATGAGAAGGGCCGGGTGATTGAATAGCAAAGAGGCGCGCAGCTTTTGATCGTCGCATGTCTTCACGAAGACACAGAAATGCCGGGTTGCAACCCCAAACACTCCTCGCAGCGCAGCGGGCGGCAGAATAATTTCTGCAAGTGCAGCATGCCTTGCTGGCATTTTGCGGAAGTCGAGAGTTCTTTCGCCGGCGGATTAAAGCGGCTGAGTTGTTGTTGCATGGCTTGTGTGGCGCGATTTTCCTGCAGCTTGGGCAAATGCGCATAAACCTCCTGCGCTTGATTTTGAAAAATCGCATTGCCGGCTTCGCGATAATACAGCCAGAGCGCCGGCAGAATCAAATTGACCAAAATATCGCGGCTGCGATCGCGTCCCACCAAATCACCCGGCGCGGCCGGCTGCGGATTTTTACGGCCGCGCAAATGGTAATGCGTTTGCCAAAATCCCTGCGCGGGACAAAGGAAAAAACTCACCAACTCTTGCGCCAGCTTCCTGCCGCGCTTGCCCGGCGCCTGTAACAGCCGTGACAAATGTTCGAGAATGCCGTGGCGATAAAACTTCAAAATAATTGAACACAAGCCGGCCAGCCGCCGCGTCGGAAAATTTTGCGGCCGCAGTTGAAAAAAACGCCAGCTCTCCACCGGCAACGGCCGGATTTGCAGGCTATGCCGCAACGGCTCCCAGATGCGCTGCCGCGCCGACACGAACGCTGCAACTTCGGCGTCGTGCGGTTCGTTTGCCTCCGCCCGATGCGCGAGAAAACCGGCTGCGCCAAATATCAGCGCCTCCACAAACTCTCCGGCATCGTTGGCGCGGCGGCTGCGCAATTCGGCAAAGATCAAATCAATCGGCAAGAGCTCCGTCAAACGCCGAAACGGCTCCTGGTTTTTGTCATAACCCAAAGCTTCGGCAATGCCGCGATAAACCGCTTGATCCCACGAGCCGCTTCGCATTTGCTCGGCAAACGCCATGGCCTTTGCTTCAAAACGCAATTGCCCGGCATGGCGCACGGTTGCCAGAATTTTCTCCGGCGCGGTGCGACTCAACGGGCAATCGAACAAAACCATTTCTTGTTGTGTTGATTCTTGCAGCAAAGAGGCGGGCAGCATGAGTTGCGGGCTGAGCAGGCCGTTTTCGCGCACAATGTCGAGGCCGGCATCCTCGGCGCTGCTTGTAAAAAGCGCGACATGCAAAATGACGCCGTTGTAAGCCGGATCGCGATGATGGCCGTGCGCCGTCCAATCGCGCGCCTCAAGATGCAATTCGACATCGCCGTGTAAAATTTTATCGCCGAGGCGCAGCGTTGCGCCTAAAAAATCCGGGCCGGCATCATGATTATGCCGGCCCGGGTTCACCACTGCGATCGGCTCGCCGCTCGTCGTCCGCAGCAATGCTTGCGGAATGCGCCGCATCCGCCACAAATCATGCAACGCTGCTTCAGAAAGAGCCATTGAAGAAGCCATAACGCCCCCTGTCACTTCCGGTTAAAACCACTGCGTTTCAAGCTGCTTGTGCTGCGGCGCATGCCGGCAATCCGCAATCATCAAACCACAATCAACCATCCCAAGCCTCACCAGGCATAACGTTGCCCGCGAATTTGCCGCGGCGGTTTGATCACGTGCATGCGTTTGAGCTTGCCGACTTGCTCGATGCGTCGTTCGGCGAGACGATCGGAAGCCACGTTGGTCGGCACGCGCTCTTTTTTGGCAATGGAGAAAATATCGTGCAGGATGTAGTAAATATCTTCCGCCTGCTTCAGCGCCTTCTCACGATTGTACCCTTCGATTTCATTGGCCACATTGATCAAGCCGCCGGCGTTGATGACATAATCCGGCGCGTAGAGAATATTCTTTTCCATCAAAATGCCGCCGTGACGTTTCTCGTCGGCAAGCTGGTTGTTGGCGCCGCCGGCAATAATGCGAAACTTGAAACGGGGAATGGTTTCGTCATTGATAATCGCGCCGAGCGCGCACGGCGCAAAAATATCGGCGTCGACGTCATAAATCTTTTCCGGTTCAACTGCCGTCACGCCGAATTCATCCACCACTTTTTGCACGCGGCCTGGTTTGATGTCCGTAATGAAAACCTTCGCGCCTTCTTTCGTCAAGAACTCGGCAAGAAAATAGCCGACATGGCCCGCGCCTTGAATCGCCACTTTGCGGCCGCGCAAGGAAGGCGTGCCGAACAACTCCTCTGCGCTGGCTTTGATGCCGTAATACACGCCGCGTGCCGTTACCGGCGAGGGGTCGCCGCTGCCGCCCAACGCTTCTGAAATGCCCGTGACCCATTGCGTCTCCATGCGCACCCACTCCATGTCATGCACATCGGTGCCGACATCCTCGGCAGTAATGTAGCGGCCCGCAAGGCCCTCGACAAAACGCCCGAAGGCGCGGAAACGCATTTCATCTTTGTCCGTGCCCGAGTCGCCGATGATGACGGCCTTGCCGCCGCCAAGATTCAGGCCGGCGGCCGCGGCTTTGTACGTCATCCCGCGCGACAAGCGCAACACATCATACAAAGCGTCCTCTTCGGTTTTGTAAGGCCACATGCGCGCGCCGCCTAGCGACGGCCCGAGCGTCGTGTCATGTATAGCAATAATGGCCCTCAAACCCGAGTCGCGATCATGGCAGAACACCACTTCTTCGTGATTGTGTTCGGCCATCCCTTCAAAAATTTTCATAACCATCCACCTTTCGCTAGTTAAACCTCCCTGCGAGATTTAGGGCAGTGTATAAAATATTTCGTCAAAGGTCAAGGGAGGGATTCTCAGCCCAAACGGCTCCTTGCCGCGCCGAGGCGAACAATATTTTTCTTTTGCGCCGCATGAACTTCTATGCTATCTTTCGCCGATTTTATACTATACCCGACAACCTATTCCCGATTAAAACTTTGCTCTATGCCCCCCGCCCCTTGCCTTCCGCCTCCGTTCGTTGCCGTGCTCGACAGCATTCGCAGCATGCACAATGTCGGTTCGATCTTTCGCACCGCCGACGGCGCGGGCGTGGGCAAACTCTATCTCTGCGGCATGACGGCCACGCCGCCGCGGCCGGAGATTCGCAAAGCCGCGCTGGGCGCGGAAGAAAGCGTGGCGTGGGAATATTTTGCCTCCACCAAAGAGGCGCTGCTCGCGCTCAAGCAAGCAGGCTACTCTCTAATTGCGCTGGAAAACTCCCCAACAAGCCAAGATTATCGCGTATTCGACTATAAATTTCCTCTGGCATTGATCATCGGCCATGAATACGAAGGCATCTCTGCCGAGATTTTGGCGCAATGTGACGGCGTCATCTCGCTGCCCATGCGCGGCCAGAAAAACTCGCTCAACGTTGCGGTGGCGTTTGGCATTGCGGCGTATGAGATGGCGAGGCGTTCGTAGTGGCGCCTTCAGGCGTAAACTCGTTGGTCGAAATCATTCATGCAGAGCGCCTGAAGGCGCGACTACAAGCGATTAATCATGAAAAACAATTTCGCCCCATCCCCTCACCACTGGCAACCGCCCGCGAATTGGCGCAGAATCACCACCATCGATGCCCATGCTGAGGGCGAGCCGCTGCGCGTGATCATCAGCGGTTTTCCCGAACTCGCCGGCAATACCATTCTCGCGAAACGCCGCGAGGCCAAAGAACATTGGGATCATCTCCGCACCGCGCTGATGTGGGAGCCGCGCGGCCATGCGGATATGTATGGCTGTCTCATCACGCCCCCGGTTTCTGCCGCGGCGGATTTCGGCGTTTTGTTTTTGCATAATGAAGGCTACAGCACGATGTGCGGGCACGGCATTATCGCGGTGACGAAAGTCGCGCTCGAAACCGGCATGCTGCCGACCAAAACGCCGGAAACCATGGTAAAGATCGACACGCCGGCGGGTCTCGTGACTGCCTTTGCGCGCATTCAGACCGACACAGTGAGCAGCGTTTATTTTCACAACGTGCCGTCGTTCGTCGTTGCGTTGAATGAGAAAGTTGAGGTGCCGGGCTTCGGTGTGATCGAATATGATCTCGCTTTCGGCGGCGCGTTTTATGCGTATGTCGATGTTGCGCAAGTTGGCTTGGCGTGTAAACCCGGGCATTTTCGCGAGCTGATTGAAGCCGGTATGCAAATCAAGCGCGCGGTGATGCAATCCCGGCAAATCGAGCATCCCTTCGAGAACGATCTCAATTTTCTCTACGGCACGATTTTCACCGGCCCGGCAGAACAGCCGGGAGCGCACAGCCGCAATGTCTGCATCTTTGCCGAGGGCGAGGTTGATCGCAGCCCAACCGGCACCGGCGTCAGCGGCCGGCTGGCGATTCATTTCGCGCGCGGCGAGATTAAACTGAATCAAGCAATTGCAATTGAAAGTATCATCGGCAGCCGTTTTACTGGCAGAGTCGTTAACACAACATCATTTGGACCGCATGCGGCCATCATCCCCGAAGTTGAAGGCCGCGCCTTCCTCACCGGGCGTCATGAATTTTGGATTGATCCGGAAGATTTCTTGAGAGTGGGATTTATCTTGCGCTGAAGGCCAATTCGCTTGCAACATCCTACGATTATATCCAAAAAGCCAGATCAGTGCATAAACGGAGAGGCTAAACCACGGATTGATCGAGGTACTAGTGCACCGTTACCTTGATTTCTATGACTAAATTAATCGTCAGATGATGGCTTCTTTTGAAGTATGCGGCCACGGACGAATTTTCACAAGATTCTTTCAGAATAACATTTCGGGGTGGATATGTTTCTCGGGGTAACAATCTCTCCCGTCCACAAGAAAGGAAAATGATGAAATCAAAAATTGTGCGCCCGTTTTTGAGTTTTGTCTTTTTTATTGCGACTGCACTCGCTGCACAATCCGATCTCGAATTGCGCATGCAGCGGGTTGAAAACGGATTGCTGCCCCAGGTCTTGATCAAAGGCGAACCGGCATGGACGCTGGCGGAACGCATGCGGCACTACAAAGTCCCGGGTGTAAGCCTGGCGGTGATTCACGATTTCAAAATCGTGTGGTCAAAAGCCTACGGCTTGAAAGATGTGTCAGCCAACGAGCAGGTAACATTGAACACGCTCTTCCAAGCCGGTTCGATCAGCAAACCGGTGGCAGCCATGGTCGCGCTCAAGAAAGTCCAGCAAGGCAAAATCAAACTCGATGAAAACATCAACAACAAACTGACGTCGTGGAAACTGCCGGATAATGAATTCACCGCGCAGAGAAAAGTCACGCTCGCCAATTTGTTGAGTCACACCGCCGGGCTAACGGTGCATGGTTTTCCAGGGTACGCCGTGGGCGAAAAATTACCGACGCTGCCGCAAGTGCTGGATGGTGCAGAACCGGCGAACACCGCGCCAGTACGCGTGAACATGACACCGGGCGCAAAATTCCGCTATTCCGGCGGCGGCACCACGATCATGCAACTTGCGGTGATGGATATTGACAAAAAGCCGTTTCCACAAATCGCCCAGGAAACGGTTCTAAAGCGGTTGGAGATGACGAACAGTACTTATGAACAACCGTTGCCGCCGGATTGGCTGAAACAGGCCGCTGCCGGTTATCGCCGCGACGGCAGCGAAGTGGAGGGCAAACGTCACCTCTATCCTGAAATGGCGGCAGCCGGCTTGTGGACGACGCCCATCGACCTGGCTAAATTTGCCATTGAGATTCAGCTTTCGCTGCAAGGCAAATCCAACAAAGTCCTTTCGCAGAAGATGACCGAGAAAATGCTCACGCCGTTCATCGAAGATTTTGTGGCGTTGGGTTTCTTCATCGACAAAAAGGGCAGGGCAACTTATTTTCAGCACGGCGGCGCTGACGAGGGCTTTCGCGCGCAATTGATGGCGCACAAAGACAAAGGCTATGGCGCGGTGGTTATGGTCAATTCCGACAACGGGCAAATCATAAACGAAATCCTGCGCAGTATTGCCAAAGAGTACCAATGGGAGGATTATCTGCCCGAGCCTCATGAGTTGATCGCGGTTGCGCCCGCGCTGTTGGAGGAATACGCCGGGCGTTATCTGCTCAATCCCGACCGCGTTCTCAGCATCACCACGGAAAACGGCAGGTTGTTTGCAGAAGCAACGCAATCGCCCAAAGTCGAGTTGCTGGCGATCTCGGAAAACGACTTCATTCGGAAAGATGCGGCAATACAATATCGCTTTTTGCGCAAATCCGGCGGCAATGCCGATACGGTGAAGATTAGTTTTGAAGAAGGCATGTCGCTGGCGCCGCGCCTGGCGCAAGAAGCCAGGATTCCATATGAAAATTTGCTCGCCGGAAATATCGAGGTTGCAGTGGCAGCATATCACAAAATCAAACAAGAGCAGCCGCACAATGTTGCGGTCGAGGAAGGGCGGCTTAACAACTTGGGCTATGAATTTCTGCGGGCGCAAAAGTATGCCGCCGCGATTGCCGTTTTCAAGCTGAATGTCGAGTTCTATCCGCAATCAGCCAACACTTACGACAGCCTGGGCGAGGGCTACATGCTGAATGGCGACAAGGCACTGGCAATCGAGAATTACAAAAAATCACTGGAGCTTGATCCCCGCAACGACAATGCGGTGGCCATGCTGAAAAAACTGCAAGAGTGATCTGAGGAAACAGCAACCACAGATTTTATGGCGCAGCCTTTGGCCGCAAGCGTATGATGGAGCCACGGATGAACACGGATTTTCACGGATTGAAACAACCAAGCCGAACTTCAGGCAAGCCGAATCAGTGTCTCGGCATATCAATGTTAACATTCTCATGGAGCAAATGATGAAACCCGATTGCCGTCATTTGATTGTGAATGCTTCTCTGATGCTGCTCATCTCATGTCAAATTATTGCGGCGCAAAGCAAGCCGCGGGCGCGCGATCTCGGCGTTCCATTCGAAGGCGTGCCCGGGCCGCTCAATGCCATTACGGATGTCAAAGGCGTGGAGGTCGGGCATGTCACGATCATCTCCGATGAAAATCCGGAGAAAGCCGTGCGCACCGGCGTCACGGCGATTTTACCGCGCGGCAAAACCTCGGAGGATCTGGTTTTCGCGGCGTGGTTCGCGCTCAACGGCAACGGCGAGATGACCGGCACAACCTGGGTGGAGGAATCCGGCCTGCTCGAAGGCCCGGTGATGATCACCAACACGCACAGTGTGGGCGTGGTGCGCGACGCTGTGATTCAATGGCGGGTGCAGCGCGGCTTCATGAAGCAGCCGTGGGGATTGCCCGTGGTGGCGGAAACGTGGGACGGTTGGTTGAATGACATCAACGGTTTTCATGTGAAACCCGAGCATGCGTGGGCGGCGCTGGATAACGCGGCTTCAGGCGCAGTTGCAGAAGGCAATGTCGGCGGCGGCACGGGCATGGTTTGTCACGGCTTCAAAGGCGGCATCGGCACCGCCTCGAGAAAATTGGAGGAGAGGGCTGGCGGTTTTATCGTAGGTGTGTTGGCGCAATGCAATCACGGCCGGCGGCAGGAGCTGCGCATTGCCGGCGTTCCGGTGGGCCTGGAAATGACAGATGAAACGCTCGATCGCGAAGATACCGGCTCGATCATTGTGGTGGTGGCGACGGATGCGCCCCTGTTGCCGCATCAATTGAAACGGCTGGCGCGCCGGGTGAGCATGGGGCTCGCGCGTAACGGCGCGACTGCCGGCAACGGCTCGGGCGATATTTTCATCGCGCTTTCCACCGCCAATCCCGAAGCCGGAAAATCCTCGGAACTTGCCAAGCTCGACATGCTGCCCAACGAACGCATGAATCCCCTGTTCGCGGCGACGATTCAAGCAACCGAAGAAGCCATCATCAATGCCATGATTGCAGCAGAAACCATGTCGGGCATCAACGGCCATCGCGTGCGCGCGCTGCCGCACAAATTGCTCAAACAGGTGTTGAAGAAATACAATCGGCTGGCAGAGAAGTGAAACCATGCAAATCGCCATCAGCAATTTTGCCAAGAGGCGCAAAGAAGCTGAGATTTTTTCCTGGTGGCATCGAATCATGGCGGCAAGCAATACTTCGCTTTCTGTGATGATCCGGCCGGTACGCTGCCGTCTTGAAAAATTCGGCCATCGTTAGGTGTCATCCAGAGGGATCTTGTGAAGTTCCAGGCATTTTATCGCGTGCTTCACAAGATTCGCCTGAACGCCATCACGAAGGAACCACTCCCACAAATTTATGAGATTTTCATGTATCACGAATATCGCAACGGCGACTTTATCATCTCAACCAATCCGGCACGGCTGAATATCGAGGCGATTCACAACTACCTATCGCAGGAGTCATATTGGGCAGCAGACATTCCGAAAGAGATTGTCGTTCGGTCAATTAGAAACTCGCTTTGCTTTGGCGTGTACGAAAGCAGCCGGCAAATCGGCTTCGCGCGTGTGATTTCGGATTTTGCCACCTTCGCATATCTTGCCGATGTTTACATTCTGTCGCCGTATCGCGGCCGGGGCTTGGCGAAATGGCTGATGCAATGCATTCTGGCGCATGCGGACTTGCAGGGCCTGCGACGCTTCAATCTGGTGACGTTCGATGCGCACGGGCTGTACCGGCAATTCGGCTTCACCACGCCGCAGAACCCGGAAACCTACATGGAATTGCGCCGGCCAGATATCTACAAGAAAACCTGAAGCGTGTGTTGCTTTTTCAGTCCTGCTTGAATATCTTGCGCTCATGGCAACTTTCAACACGACCTTTTGGAGGAGCAAAACACATGCTGGCACACCGCGACTGTGAACGCATTTTCAGTTCTGTCTTTTTTTGTTTCTCATCGATTCTTCTCCTGAGCAGCATCATATTTTTTGGCTGCAAAACCGAAACACCGCAACAGCCCAATGTCCAAGTTCCGGCCTGGGCCAAAGGCGCGGCCTGGTATCAAATCTTTCCCGAACGTTTTCGCAACGGCGATCCCAACAACGATCCAATGTTTCGCGACACCTTCGGTTCATGGCCGCACGACACCGTGTCTGCCTGGCAACCCAGCCCGTGGACCGCGGATTGGTATCGTTTGCAACCGTGGGAGGCCGCGAACAGCAGAAACTTCAATGCCAACGCGGCGCGGCGGCGTTTTGGCGGCGACATTCAAGGCATTATCGACAAGCTCGATTATCTCAAAGATCTCGGCATCACGGCCATTTATTTAAATCCCATGTTCGAATCGCCGACGCTGCACAAGTATGACACGGAGTTGTATCATCACATCGACAACAATTTTGGACCGAACCCGAACCGCGATCGCGAAATCTGGGCAACGGAAAATTTTGCCGATCCCGCCACATGGAAATGGACAACGGCGGACAGTCTCTTCCTCAAGCTCATTCGCGAAGTGCACAGCCGCGACATGCGCATCATCATCGACGGCGTCTTCAATCACATGGGCGTGACCAATCCCGCGTTTCGCGATGTGGTGAAGAACGGTCAGGCTTCGCCTTATGCCGATTGGTTCATTATCAAACGCTGGGATGATCCCAATACTGCGGAAAATGAATTTGAATACCAGGGATGGTACGGCGTGAAAGATTTGCCGGAAGTGCGGCGCGAAGGCGACAATCTCGCGCCCGGGCCGTCCGCATTGGTACGCGCCGTCGTTAAGCGCTGGATGGACCCCAACGGCGACGGCGATCCTTCCGACGGCATCGACGGCTGGCGCCTCGATGTTGCGGAATTGGTGCCCAAAGGCTTTTGGCGCGATTTCCGCAAATGGGTGCGCGAAATCAATCCCCAGGCCTACCTCACCGGCGAGGTGTGGTGGGAGGATTATCGCAATCACAAAATGTTCAACGCCGCGCCATGGCTGCAGGGCGACATCTTCGATGCGGTGATGAATTACCGTTTTGCCGACGGTATGTTGAAATATTTCGTCGATACTCAAAATGCGTATGATGCCAAAGGCTTGCATGCGCATCTGCATCAAATTCTCACAGAATATCCGCAGGACGTCAATTATGTCTTGATGAACTTGTTGAGCAGCCACGACACCGAACGGCTCGCCTCGATGGTGATCAATCCCAATCGCATGATCGACCACGAAAGCAGCGCTGATCGCCATCCCAATTTTCAGGTGCGCAAGCCCACTGCCGAGGAGCGCGAAACGCAAAAGCTGATCGTTGCATTTCAGGCGTTGTATCTGGGCGCGCCGATGATTTACTATGGCGACGAGGCCGGCATGTGGGGCGCGGACGATCCCGACGAGCGCAAACCCATGGTTTGGCCGGATCTGGTCTATGAACCCGAAAAAGCCATGCCGGACGGCTCGGAGCGGACTGCAGATGCGGTGTATTTCGATTGGGATTTGTTCAACTATTACAAAACCATGCTGGCGCTGCGCCGCGAGTACGAAGCCATTCGCACGGGCGATTACAGATTCGAAGAGGTGAGCAACAGCCCGCATGTGTTTGCCTTTAGCCGGAATGACGGCAAACAAAGCATTTTGTGTTTATTCAATCGCGTGCTTACGCCGCAAGAGGTGACGCTGCCGGCGCGCTTTCAAAAACATCACATGTTGCATGGCGAGAAAAATCTTGCGCCACAGGCAGAAAATCGTTATTTGTTGGCGGGCAAAGGAGCAGCGGTTTTGCTGACCCATGTAAATTGAGGGAGTGGTACGGAGGTTAAGATGCCGATCACAATGTCTTTAGTCAAAAAGCTGGAGGCGGTGGAGCCGCAGTTGCGCAGCGTGCTGTTCGCCCTAATCGAAGAAGTTGAACGCCAGGGTGCTGAAACTGTACGGAAAAGTGATTTCGACGAGCTGCGCGCCATTGTCGCCAAACTCGCCGAAGCGCAACAGCGGACCGAAGCGGCAATCAATGGATTAGCCGCCGCGCATCAGCGGACGGACACGGTCATAAGTGCTTTGATGAAAACCGCCAGCGAGCTGGTTGAAGCGCAGAAGCGCACCGACAAAGCCATCAGTGCTTTGGAGAAAACCGTCGGCGAGCTGGTTGAAGCGCAGAAGCGCACCGACAAAGCCATCAGTGCTTTGGAGAAAACCGTCAGCGAGCTGGTTGAAGCGCAGAAGCGCACCGACAAAGCCATCAGTGCTTTGGAG
>CAYWGH010000005.1:0-15305 GCA_964457925.1 uncultured Cytophagia bacterium | reverse complement strand
AAGCCATCAGTGCTTTGGAGAAAACCGTCGGCGAGCTGGTTGAAGCGCAGAAGCGTACCGACAAAACCGTCGCCGGGTTGTTCGAGGGCCAGACGCGCACGGATAAAGCTCTCGCAGAGCTTGCGGCAGCCCAGACGCGCACGGATAAAGCTCTCGCAGAGCTTGCGGCAGCCCAGACGCGCACGGAACAAGCCTTGGCCGCTCTTACCTCCGAACACGCCAAAACGAGAAAACATTTGGGCGGCTTGAGCCACGCCGTGGGATATGTTCTGGAAGACAGAGCTTACAAGTTTTTACCGGCACTTTTGAAGCGGGATTTCGGCATTGAAGTGAAAGGAAAACTGACGCGAAATTTCATAAAAGACAAAACTGGCAAAGATATCGAGATCAACATCATCGGTCAAGCCTTCCGCAATGGCGAGCAATTCACTATTGTGGGAGAATGCAAAACGCAGCTTTCGAAAAGCAGAGTGGCCGAATTCCTTGATAAAAAATTCAGCCGGCTGGCGGCCTCCCCGCAAACCGAGTTGTTCCCGATTATAGTGACGCATATGAAAACCACGCCGGATGTGGATGATTTCGCCCGCCAGCGCGGGATCAGACGAGTATACTACTCTTATGAATTTGACTTGGATTAGGAGTGTGGCTGAAAAGTTTGCCCTCGCTCAAATCATGTCATCGAAAACAGATGACTAGCCTCTTCGATGATGCAAAAAAAGAAGCTCTCGGCCACGCCCCTCGCACACTGGAAAAGGTGAAGACAATAAGCCGGCCTGTTCTTCTGTTTTTGCTCTGGCTGAACGGCATTGCGCATGCCGGCGAATATTCCTCAAATGCAGATTCCACGTTCGAATCGCGGCAGCGCCAGTTTTTGTATCAGCGTCTTGCCGGCCTCGGCTTGAATCCGCGCGGCGATCTTGCCATTTACGGCGAAAATCTCTTCCCGCAAATTTCAAATCGGATTTTAACGGTTGGACAAATTCTATTGCCCGAACATTATCGTCTCGGTCCGGGCGATGTTTTGGGCGTGTATTTGCTCGGGAATGCGCAACGCGATTTCGAGCTGACCGTGTTGCCGGACGGCCAGGTGTACATTCCCACCGCCGGACTGGTGGAAATTGCAGGTTTGACGCTGGCGCAGGCCCGCGAGAAATTGCGCCAGCACTTGTCCCGGTTTTTTAATACAAGTGAATTCGCCGCAACTCTACTGAATGCTAAAACCGTCGTTGTGGAAGTTGTGGGCGAAGTGCGACGGCCCGGGCGCCATTCGTTGAGCGGCCTGCACACGGTTCTCGACGCCATTCAGCTTGCCGGCGGCGTCACCCATGCCGGTTCGTTGCGCAATATCGTTGTCGAAAACCGCGCCCGGGAAAACGCGCGCACGGATCTCTATCAAACACTCTTGCAGCCGCAGTCAAATGAAACGCAATTGCTGCAAGCCGGCGATCGCATTTTTGTGCCGCCAGCCCAGCGCTGGATTGCCGTGGCCGGCGAAGTGCATCGCCCGGCAATTTTTGAATTGCGCGACGATGATTCCGAATCGCTACAAAGCGCCCTGGCGCTTGCCGGCGGAGCCACGTCTTTGGCGGATTTGCAGCACGTCGAGTGGAGCCGTTTGCTGCCCGATGGCCGGCGCACAACGCAAGTCGTCAATCTCGCGGAGTCACATGCCAACAGCAGTTTTACGCCGTTGCGACACGGCGATCGCCTCACTATTTTTTCAAGATTCAAGCAAGCCGATCTTGCTCAAGTTGCCATTTACGGCGAGGTGATTTCGCCGGGTGTGTATGTTTATGAAGAAAGTTTGTACGTGAGCGATTTGATCCTGCGCGCCGGCGGGCTGTCACGCGCCGCATATTTGCTGGAGGCCGAACTGGCCCGCATTGATCCCGGCCAGCCGCCGCGCCGTGAAAAAATCGCGCTGCAAAAGATTCTTCTGTCTCAAACCAGTGATAATGCCTCCGGTAAGAGTGCGGATGATGCCCTTTTGGGTCCGGATGATCAGCTTTTTATCCGGCGCATTCCTGACTGGCGTGTTGGCCCGCTCGTTGAAATTCGCGGTGAAGTCAAGTTTCCCGGAATGTATGCAATTGATTGGGGCAAAACACGCCTCAGCGAAGTTTGCCAACTGGCCGGCGGTCCAACGCCGCAGGCTTCACTTCGCGAGGCGCGTTTATATCGCCGCCGCAGCGAATCAGTCCCTTCGCAAACAGAGGCAACGCTTCCTGCAGAAATTCTAACGCGCTTTGATCATGAAAAAATCAAGTTCGAGCATGATCGCCAGGGCGCCAATCTTATCAGTGTTGATTTCACCAGGTTGCTGCTGTCCCATGAGGCGCAACACGATGTCATACTCGAACCGGGAGACCTCATCGAGTTTCCCCGCCAAAGCCCTCTGGTTTATGTCACCGGAGCGGTTGGCCTGCCGGGCGGCATACCGTTTGTCACGGGTGAAAATGTAAGCGGCTACATCGCCCGCGCCGGCGGTTTCGGGTTGCATGCCAGCCGCAGCCGCGTGAAAGTCGTGCGTGCCTCCGGAGAGATCGTCGATGATGAAGATGCCGGCCCGCTTGCTGCCGGCGACACGATTTGGGTGCCAACCCGCAGTGAACGCAGCGGCTGGAATACGCTGCGTGATTTGATTACCGTGGCTGCGCAGCTTGCCACGATTTATCTCGTTATCGATCGCGCGGTGGGTAACTGACTCAGGCAAAGTTATGGCGGACAAAAAACAAATCTCAGAGGAAAAACCGCGCCAACTCTTGGACGAGTCTCGGCGTTTTTGCGTGCGCGAATTCGTGCGCTGGGGCGACATCGACCAGGCGGGTATTATTTGCTACGGCGCGTACGTGCGCTTTTTTGAAATTGCCGAAACGGAATTTTTTCGCGCACTGGGATTGCCCTACTCCGTGCTGTTTGATCGCTTTGATTTCTGGCTGCCGCGTGTGCAGCTTCATTTCGAATTTCACCGCCCGGCGCTGTTGGATGATCTCCTCGAAGTCGAGACCTGGGTCGGTCATGTCGGTCGCAGCTCGCTGCGCTTCGAGTTCTCCGTCCGGAAAGTCGAGGGCGAGATTACGGCGCAGGGCCACGAAATCGTGGTTGCGATCAATCGCAAAACCTTTCAACCGATTGCGGTGCCGGAAGAACTGCTCAAGGCTTTGCAGCCCTATCGCACACGCTGAGATTTTTGGTATTAGCGGATAAAATCAAATCCACGCAAAAAAATGCACGCGCTTTTCTGCGCGGCGGTGGCATTGCCCGAGAGGCTGCCGCAAATGGTTAAGAGAAAATGATGGCCGTACGAATAAGAGCAGATATTGCAGTCGCCGCTGTCTTGTGCTGTCTCGCGCCGGTTTTTGCACAAACACAATTGCTTGATGAAGCCGCGCGCAAGGCCATGACGAACATCTCCGGTGATTCACTCCACCGGCATCTTTTGTTTTTGGGCAGCGATTCTCTGGAGGGGCGCGGCACCGGCGCGCGCGGCGGCGAGTTGGCGGCCGCTTATCTCGTGCAGCGTATACAGCGATTCGGCCTGTTGCCGGCGGG
Organism: uncultured Cytophagia bacterium; assembly: GCA_964457925.1. Taxonomy (GTDB): domain Bacteria; phylum Zhuqueibacterota; class Zhuqueibacteria; order Zhuqueibacterales; family Zhuqueibacteraceae; genus Coneutiohabitans. The sequence goes on along the minus strand of CAYWGH010000005.1, from coordinate 11,753 downwards.
CGAAGATCATTCTTACGAGCAACAAATTCCGCTGCACGGCAGCAAGCCGCTCGCCGGCTCCAAGTTTCAACTCATGACGAAAGCAGGAACAATCAATCTGGCGTTGGGCCGGGATTATCTGCTCTACAATACCGGCGCGCAAACGTTCATTCCCAAACCCGCGCCGCTGGTGTTTGTGGGGTATGGCATCACCGCGCCGGAATACGATTACAATGATTATCAAACCATGAATGTCGCCGGCAAGATCGTGGTTTTTCTCTCCGGCGAGCCGGGGGCAACCGATCTTTCCTATTTCGAAGGCGAACGCCAAACCATTTATGCCATTCCCGAAGTCAAACAAAAAATCGCACTGAGCCGCGGCGCGGTGGGCAGCATCATGATTCCTTCGCCGCGCCACCCCACCGGCGCGGGTCGCCATTGGCAATACTGGCTGGAACAATTCGCCTTCGAGGATATCAGCCTCCTGTATTCCGCCGCAGGCAATTTGAGCGTGGTCATGAATCCTGCCGCGGCGCAAGCGTTGTTTGAAGGCGGGCCGCATTCGCTTGCAGAGGTTTTCGCGATGGAGCGCATGAACAGTATGCGCAGCTTTGCGCTGCCGGTGTCCGCTTCGTTTCGCGGCAGCTTTCAACAACGCGATTTCCTTGCCTCCAACGTTATCGGCATGCTGGAAGGCAGCGATTCCCAGTTGAAACATACCTATGTCATCATTTCGGCGCATTACGATCATCTCGGCATCGGTCCCGCAGTACAGGGCGATTCGATTTACAACGGCGTGTTCGACAACGCGGTTGGCGTTGCGGCCACGCTGGAGATGGCGCGCGCCTTTGCCGGACTGCCGGTGAAACCCAAACGTTCGCTGCTGTTTTTGTTTCTGACCGGCGAGGAAAAGGGCTTGCTGGGCTCGACCTATTATGTCGATCATCCCGTTGTACCGTTGTATCGCACCATCGCGAATCTCAATATTGATGGTTTGGCAATGTTTGACACCTTCGACGACATTGTCGGGGTGGGGGCAGAGCTTTCGACGCTCGGTGAGCTGCTCCATGAAGTCGCCAAAGAACTTCATCTCAGCGTATCGCCGGTGCCCGCGCCGTTTGCCGAGGCTGCGGCATTCGGACGCTCAGATCAAATTGCGTTTGCACGCGGGGGTATTCCGGCAATTTTGATTATGGAAGGCACAGCGTATCGCAATGCCCCCTCCGGCGAGGGAATGCAACGCATAATCGACTGGGGGCAACGCTTTTATCACACACCGTTCGATGATCTGAACCAGCCCATGAACCTGCAAGCGGCGCAGCAACATGCCCAAATCCTTTTTGCCTTTTGTTATCGTCTCGCCCATCTCGAGGCGGAGCCTGAATGGAAAAAAGGAACGCCGTATCTCAATGTCCGGCTGCAATCGCTCGCGGAGCAACGCTGATGATCAAACAACTGCTCATGCTGCTAGCTTGCGGCCTGTCCTTGCTCGCGTGCAGCGCAACACGTTCCGCAGCGCCTCCGGCAAATACGATTCGCCTCAAAGGCTCGGACACGATGGTGCCCCTGGCGCAACGCTGGGCGGAGGAGTTCATGCAGCGTCACACAGGCGTTGCGGTCTATGCTGAAGGCGGCGGCACAGCCACCGGCTTCGATGCGCTCATCAAAGGCGAAATCGATATCTGCACAGCTTCGCGGCCTTTGCGTTCCCTCGAAGCGCGGCAATTGGTCGAGCGCCAGCAAAACCTGGGCGTGGCCACGCTGGTTGCAAAAGATGGACTGAGCATTTATTTGCATCCCGATAATCCCGTGCGCAATTTGAGCATGGCGCAAGTACGCGACATTTATCTCGGCAAAATCAAATACTGGCGCGAGGTGGGCGGCTCGGAAGAAGCGATTGTGGTGTTGAGCCGATCTCCCAATTCCGGCACCTATCTTTATTTTCAAGAACATGTTTTGGAGGGACAGGCATACAGCAGTCACACCATAAACATGCCGACCACTGCGGCTATTGTTGCTGAGATCGAAAGGAATCCGCGCGCGCTCGGCTATGGCGGCATCGCGTATGGCCAACAACTTGTGCATTGCAGAATCGAAGGCATCAGTCCCACGACAGAGGCCGTGCGCAAAGACGTTTATCCCATCGCACGCTATTTGTATGTCTATACCATCAAAAAGCCCGAGGGTTTGACCAAGCGGTTCATCGACTGGGTCTTGAGCCGTGAGGGACAGCGCCTGGTGCAGGAAGCCGGTTACATTCCGCTGTTCGAGGTGCCGTGAAATTGTCGAAATCGGCGTGACCAATCTGACTCCAACTCTCTCCCCCCTTTTTTAGTTTTGCCAACAATGCAAAATCCCTCATCATATTTTCCTACTTCTCGGAAATAGTTTTCTCCGAGGCAAATATGCAGCCAGTTAAATTCATATAAAATAATCAGCTTTATCCACTTTGCTTTTGGCACGTTCGTTGAAAAGCTCTGTCGCGAAGCACAATGGGCTTTTTCTTTAGAGTTAATCAATGAGTAGTTGCTCATACAAGCAAGAAAGCATAGCGAGGCAACTTATGAAAATCCAAGTCTTTGGTCCGGGCTGTATGAATTGTAAAACCCTCGAACAACGCGCACGGCGCGCGGCAGAGGAACTCGGGGTGGCGGCGGAGTTTGAGAAAGTCACAGAGATCGACGCCATGATCGAGGCCGGCATCGTGCGCACGCCGGGCCTGGCGATTGACGGCGAGTTGGTGAGTCAGGGCCGCGTCAACAGCGTGGAAGAAATCAAAACCATGCTGCAAAGATTCGCTGCTGCCGCGAGGTGACGCCATGGCTGCCCAGCTTCATGCCATCAGAACACGCTGGCGAAATTTGTGGCTGGCGGCGGATACGCGGGACGAATGGAAAAAGTTCGCCGCGCTGCTGCTTGCTTTTCTGGCTTTCTACTTTTTGCCCATGACTTCACCCGAAGCCGCGCGCGCCCTGGCCGGCGGCCTGGCGCTGCTGCAAGAGTATGCGCGCAAGCACGTACTCACATGTTTGGTGCCCGCATTTTTTATCGCCGGCGGCATCGCGGTTTATGTCAAGAAAGACTCGATTCTGCAACTGCTCGGACCGATGGCGAAAAAATATATTGCCTATCCCGTGGCCGCGATTTCCGGCGGTTTGCTGGCGGTGTGCTCGTGTACGATTCTGCCTTTATTCGCCGGTATCTATAAACGCGGCGCCGGCATCGGCCCGGCAGTGGCGTTTCTCTTCTCCGGCCCGGCAATCAACGTGACGGCGATTATCCTCACGTCGTCAGTAATCGGCGTCGATTTTGCGATTGGCCGATTGATCTTCGCCATGAGCATCTCCCTCCTTGCCGGTGTGATCATGATGTTAATTTTCCGCGATCACGACCGCAAAAACGGCAAAGGTTTCGCAACCGGCGGCGTTGAGGAAACATCTTATTCCAGCGCCGCGATCATCGCCTTTTTCGTGCTGCAACTGATCATTCTGGTCGTCTTCGGCCTCGGCATTGCGCAAGGATTGAAGTATGCGATTGCCGGCATTGCGCTGCTGGGCCTGATGGTGCTGGTACTGCGCAAATTCTCAGCCGAAGACAACCGCCGCTGGATTGCCGAGACTTGGGATTTGTCAAAAAAAATCATGCCGTATTTGTTCATTGGCATTTTTGCCGCCGGCGCCATCGGCGAAATTTTGCCGCAGACCTTCGTCACTGCAACCGTTGGCGGTAATTCGGTTTTGGCAAACTTCATCGCCTCCGTCTCCGGCGCGTTGATGTATTTTGCCACGCTTACCGAGGTGCCGATCATTCAAAAGCTCATGCAACTCGGCATGGGCCGCGGCCCGGCGATGGCGCTGTTTCTCACCGGCAACGCGCTCAGTATTCCCAGCATGATGGTGCTGTTTAAATTGATGGGGGCAAAACAGGCGATGACTTACATTCTCACGGTTGTCGTGCTGTCCATCGTCGTCGGGTTGTTGTGGGGAAGTTTTTCTCTATAAAAGATGACGTAGCCTTCGCCCCTCGTGGGCGATTGTCACAAACCAGTCTTTGAATAACGACCCACAAGGGTCGCGACTACGGATAACGGAGTGCAGCCATGTCCAAAACTGCTTATGATTTCAAAGCCGCCGTCCTCAAAGCGCTGGCGCATCCCAACCGCCTGCGCATTCTCGAAGCGCTGCGCGGTGAACGCGAAGTCTGCAACTGCGAGATCGGCCCCAAACTTGGGTTGGAACAGTCGAACCTCTCGCGGCATCTGCTGGCGCTTTCGGAAGCCGGACTGGTGGTGGCGCGCAAAGAAGGGGTACGCATGATGTATGAAGTCACCGATCCGCGCGTGTTCAAAGTTCTGGATTTGGTTGGCGAGATCGTCAAGCAACAACTTTCGGAGCGTGTGGAGTTGTTGGACATCTTGTGATTTCGCAGCGTTGAATTTGTTGAAAGGAGGAAAAGCAGAAAAAACTCCTGCGCGATGCCTTTTAACGCGCCGGTGTGCCGATGAACGAAAACTGGAAGCCGGTGATGATGAGCTTCAAAAACACCGGGCAAGTCTTCGAAGAAATCCAAAGGAAAACTCAAGAGGTGTCGTGATGGCAGGTCAAGCTATTCTTCCATTTGATTCCGGAGTCGCTCGAGCAGGCGCACGAGGCGACGTTCTTGCGCGTGGTCGCCGGCATTCTGGCTTTTCTCGCGCTGGAAAAATTTCTGTGCTGGCGGCACTGCCACGATGGCAAATGCGAAGTGCACAGCTTTGTCTATCTCAACCTCATCGGCGATGGCGTTCACAACTTTCTCGACGGCATGATCATCGCCGGAAGTTTTCTGGTGAGCGCCGAACTGGGCATCGTCACCACCGCGGTCATTTTGTTCCACGAAGTGCCGCAGGAGCTCGGCGATTTCGGAGTTTTGCTCTACGGCGGTTTCAGCAAAGCCCGCGCGCTGTTGTTCAACCTGCTCTCGGCATTGACGGCGGTGCTCGGCGGCGCGTTTGCATATTTCTTCTCATTGCAGGTGCAAGACTTGAGCGCCTGGCTGCTGCCTTTTGCCGCCGGAGGGTTCATCTACATCGCGCTGGTGGATTTGATACCCGAGCTGCACAAGCAGAAGCGGCCGAACGAAGCGTGGTGGCAATTCGGCTTGATTTGCCTGGGCCTGGCCATCCTGTGGCTGGCCGCGCTCTGGCATCACGAGTGATTCAATAGATAAGGAATCAAACATGTTTCAACTACCGGAATGGACGTTTGAATTTCACGGGCGTCGCTGCCCGTTCATGCCCTCGGTTTTCGCATGGGCACGTTGATGCTCAAAACGCTGGGCGTGCCGAAGGCGCCCGATCATGATTATTTCATGTACACCGAGCTGGGCATCGGGCATCCGCAAACCTGCATGATGGACGGCTTGCAGTCCGCCACCGGCTGTACCTACGGCAAGCTCATGATGGAGCGGCTCAATTACGGCAAGCTGGCGGCGATTCTTTGGACGCCAAACAACGGCGCCGTACGCATCGCCGTGAAGCCGGATTTTGTTGACAAGCTCGGCAAATACGAATTCTTCGATTATCGCAAAAAGGGCATCGAGCCCTCGCAAATTCCGGAGCCGGTGCGCCTCGAAGTCATCAACGTCGTGCTCAACGCGAGCGACGACGAGATGTTCGCCGTGAAGAAGCTGCCGGATTTTGTCTACAACAAAATCAAAGGCTCGTTCAACAAGGCAACTTGTGAGGTGTGCGGCGAATACGTTTTCGAGCGCTATTTGCGCCGCAAAGACGGCAAGCTGGTTTGCATTCCCTGCTCCGGCTACGAGCAGCCTCTCCCATTGAAGTGAGAGGTCGAAATGCTCCACGCAATTGCCTTTGCCGTCATCCTGCTCGCCTCGTTTCTGTTTGCGATGCTGGGCCTGGGCGGCGGCATGGTTTACGTGCCGGTGCTGAAATGGGCCGGCTTTCCGGTGAAAGAAGTCGCCATTCCGCTCGGCCTGCTGATGAACGGCTTGAACACCTTGCTGGCGTTGATTCCTTTTAGCCGGCAAAAATTGGTGGACTGGAAGGGCGGCCTGGTGATGGCAGCAGCGGCATTCATCTTCGCGCCGGTGGGAGCTTATCTCTCGCAGTTTGTGCCAGCCGACGCGCTGATCATTGCGTTTGCTATGGCGGTGCTGGCGGCAGCCATCCGCATGTTGTTCTTTGCCAAACAGCCCGAGCCCGAAGAAATGATGGCGATGCAAAAACATTCCCTCATCGGTGGCGGCGTCGGCGCGTTCGCCGGTTTCATGGGCGGCATGTTGGGCATTGGCGGCGGCTTCATCATCGCGCCGATTCTGATGTGGATGGGCTACAAAACCAAAGCCGCCGCGGCCACCACGGCGTTTGTCGTCACCTTCTCGTCGTTTTCGGGATTTCTGGGCCACGTGGCCGAGGGCCGTTTCAGCTGCCCGCTCACCGTGCTGATGATACTGGCCGTGCTCATCGGCTCGCAGCTCGGCGGAAATTTCATGGCAACCAAAGCCAAGCCCAAATGGGTTAAGCGGTTTTATGCCGTTGTGCACTTTGCCATAGCGGTAAAGTTACTTGTAGAGGTGTTTTGATCTGGGTAACCATTTAGGTACAAAAAGAGATTGTCATTCCGTAGGAATTGTTACGTACACTTGTATACGCATCACGATGAAAATGTAGCGCAGACATCTTGTCTGCATGCGGTCTGGAAGCCTGCGCTGCAGCATTTTCGTGGTAACCATATTTGAAAGAGAGAAAGTCGGAACGAGGTGATTGCGTATGCCCGGTTCATGCTGTGCAAAACCCATTGCCAAAATCATCAAAGTCGGAGAAATCGACGCCGGCATTGTCGGTTTGGAGAATGCTTTGCGAAACGTTTATCTCTCCGGCATTAAAGACGAGGCACAATTGCAACAAGAGCTTCTCGCGTTGGTTAAAGAGTTCGGCAATTACATTACGCCGAGCCGTGAGGAGGCTTATAAGCAAGCCTTGCTGCGCGAGTACAGGAAATTTTGTCAAGCGCTCGAAAAAGCAGCAAAAGCAGAAACGCGAACTGAAGCCTCGCCGCCAAAGCAGCGGCGGTTCAAGTTGCTTTGACAGGAGGCGGACCGCGCTTGGATTCCCGCAGAATAACACTGATCAAATTTTACGGATGCCGCCGGGCTGTTGGTCGGACAAGGCGGTGCGGAAATGCCAGCAGCTCAACATTGAGTTCGTGCACGATGTTTGTCCGATCGGCACGCTGCAGATCATGAAAGCGATAAAATAATGCCGGGAGAAAATTATGCCCTGGCTCCTGAATCTTTTGCACGCCGGATGGAGCGCCTTGCTCGAATACCTTTCCGCGCATGTGATCACCTGTCTGGTGCCGGCCTTTTTAATCGCCGGCTCGATTCGGGTTTTTATTTCACAGGCCTCCATTATTTAAGTATATGGGCCCGCAGGCGAACCGAGCCACCGCCTTCGGCATTGCGTCGATCTCGGGAACCGTGCTCGCGGTCTGCTCATGCACCGTCATCCCGATGTTTGCCGGCATGTATCTCGGCGGCGCCGGCATTGGGCCTTCGTCAACGTTTCTCTATTCCGGCCCGGCGATCAATATTATGGCACTGGTGTATTCGGCGCGCCTGCTGGGACTGGATATTGGCTTGGGACGCGGCGTCGGCGCCATCGGTTTTGCCATCGTCATCGGACTGATCATGGCGGTGCTGTTTCATCGTGAAGAGCAACAACGCGCGGCCAATGAGGTGCAGATTGAAATTGGCGAAAGCGATCATTCGCTCCGGCGCATTCTCTTTTTTTTGTGAGCTGGATTGGCGTGTTGGTGTTCGCCGCGGCCAAATGGTGGTGGCCAACTTTGGCCGTACTGTTGGCCATCGGCGCGATGCTGCGCTTTTGGTTCGAGCGCGATGAGATTCTCACCTGGCTGCGCGCAACCTGGGGCTTGGTGTGGCTGATCCTGCCGTGGCTGCTCGGCGGTGTCTTCATCGCCGGCATATTGAGAGAATTGCTGCCGGAGCATGTTGTCCAACAATGGGTTGGTGAAAATAGTTTGGTCTCGAATTTTGTGGCCAGCGTATTTGGCGCGTTGATGTATTTTGCCACATTAACAGAAGTCCCGATTGTCAAAGCGTTTCTGCAACTGGGCATGAGCAAAGGCCCGGCGCTGGCGCTCTTGCTTGCCGGCCCGGCGCTCAGCTTGCCAAGCATGCTGACGATTTATCGCATCCTTGGTTTTCATAAAACCGCCGCGTACATCTCTCTGGTGGTGGTGTTTGCCACCATTGCCGGATGGATGTTCGGCAGCTTTTTCTAAAACGCATTAAAATGAGCGAAGAATTGACCCAAGTCAACGTGGGCGGCACGAGCATCGGCCTGTTGGGGCTGAAAGGCGTTTTCGAGGAGGTGCAGCAACTGGGCCTCGATGATGAAACGCGATGCCGCGAAGAAATCCTGCGCCGGGTGAAAAAACAAAATTACATCCCCTCGTCTGCTGATGAGAAGTACTCACAGGCGCTGTGGCGCGAGTACCGCCGCTGGCGCGGAGAAACGATTACCGAAGAGGCACGCGCCGGTCTGGTCATCAAAATTCTCGGCCCCGGTTGTTATGCCTGCGACAAGCTGCGGGAAGATGTCGTGGAAGTGCTGGCCGAAATGGGCCTTGCCGCCGACGTGGAGCACGTGCGCGACACCAAGCGCATCGGGCAATACGGCATGGTGGGCATCCCGGCGCTGGTGATCAACAACAAAGTCAAGCTCTCCGGCCGTGTGCTGCCGAAACGCCAGCTCAAAGAAATGATTGCCGCGGAAGTGAGAGCAACGGTTGGGTGAGAGCGATCGGATTCATTTGTGGATATCCTTGAGACGATATCAAGCCTGTTATGGAAAAATCAGTAGCCCGATAGATGGCGTCCTATACTTTTTATAGCATGGTGGCTGCAATCGTGAAAATCGGTTTGAAGACAAATCCGCAAGGCGTATTGGATTTGAAGAATGGCACGTTCAAACCATTGATCGGCGAGGTGAAAGTAATCGGGGAATGCGAAATTTGCGATACGCATTTGCAAGAAAAGCGCATTCATCAAGATTTTTGGATCAATGGTCAACTTATTGTTGTGGAGAACGTACCGGCAGGGGTATGTCCAAAATTTTGAAGAACAACTGCTTACTCGACAAAGAATGGATCAAACCAAATCTTTGCTAACGTATTCTATATGGGCATATTTGGGTGTACGGTCACGCAATATTGTCGATTTCACCAGGAGGTCGAATTTCGCCGACGTTATAATAGGGATAGCTGAGGCCATAGGCAACGGCAAAACGATCATAAAGTTGCTCATCCAGAGAATCAGCGATAAGATTAGCGGGCTTGGGAAGACCAAGTATTTTGAAACCGCTTGTGGCCATTGACGTTTTCCAAAAGTCATTCAAATCATCCAACACCCGTTTGTAGATTGACAAGGATTTCCCCCCGCCGCAAAGGAAAATCGGTAACCCCGATTGCCATATTTCAGCGTTCGGATCTCGCTCTTTTTTCAGTGAGTTCAGAATGCGGTAGACCAGCGAGCAGCAACGCTTGTAGAATTCTTCAAGAATCTCTTTTTCGGCATCCGCACCAAAATCAGCCAGGCGCGGAAAATATTCCGAAAGCGATGCCGTCACGGGCATAACGAGATCTTGCCGGCCAGCAAGATGGCTGAACCAGCGCGTGACATGCTCCTTGATGCGCCGAACACGCTCCAGATGGCAATGATACGCGCCCAAGTGATCCAAAGCGGAAGTCAAGAATGAATAACAATCCTCCCCATCTTTATTGTGCAAGATAAAGCCGGAGATGTCAATCGTACCGGCGCCGATATCAATCAAGACATGCAAGCCATTCTCCCGCAGATTGGATTTGGCATATCCCAAAATTTCCGCAACAATCTCCGGAAGCACGTTGATGTCATCCAATTCGATATCAAGCTTGTCATTCAGTTTCAACTCACCGCTATAATATCGCCAGATTCTCGCGAGCGAGATCGATTCTGCCCCCAGAGAAAAGCGCCAGGCATCTGTGGCAATGCTTCTGAACAATTCCCGGCGGTCGTGATCGTCATAACCGGGAGAAGGAATGCCGACATTCAGATGCCATCGGATGCGATACTTACCATAGATTTTGCTTTGGGTGGTGAGAAACCATTGCCGCGCGTGTCGAAGCACAAGAGCAAGGTAAGCGATTGCCAACGTCCGCGGTGTTATGGCAAAATCTGGCAACGACTCACCAATATCTGGATTTTGCAGGAGTCTCAGTTTGATTCCGGAGGCGCATAGGGAATTCATGTCGGTTGTAAGGGAACAATGGCCCAGTCGGTCATAGTACAGTTTTGTCGGAAGAAGGTAACGGTTACTGGGATGACCGAGACCAACGAATGGCACCAGCATGGCGCGGCGGTCGGCAAAATACGGGCTTTGCAAAACCACTTTGCTGCACGAGGTGCCAAAATCGAATCCGATCACGACATCACAGATTTCAGCATGCTTGGTGTTTTTGAACTGAGTTTCATTGGCTGGAAGCATCATGGCCCCCGATCTTGGATCAATCGACTTTTACGATTCCTGTGCAAATCAAATCCTTGCGGTGATGGATTTTCCGACGATCGCGAATTTCAATCATCTGTCGTTCCACTCGATTTTTCAATTTGACTATCTTGCCTTCTATCGCTTCGGCAAGAGAGGCTCTTCCCAGTCTTGTGTGCTTTTCCAGAACTTCATTCAGTTTTGCCAGTTGGTTTTTCAGGTGCCGATCCAGGTTTTTTTCCTGAATATCGGCACGATCGGCATTTTTGTTTTGCATTTCCATGACATACGCCTCATACAGCCGATCCGAATGAGGAAGACAATATTCCCACGCGTATCTGGACGCTAAATCGAGTGATATCGTATGTCGCGCTTCCAGCCAATCATTGCCATGAAGCGCCGCCATCAACACCAGTTTTTCAGCGGTTTGGTCGGGCAATAGCTGCGCCGATGCCTTCATCAATACAGCGGCAAAATGGAGCTGTTCAAATTCCTGCAGAGCACGAATCCACCATTTTTGCACGGTGAATACATAAACGCCCTTGAGAAAATCAGCGGGCAAGCAGCCGGCATCGAGTCTGACACTCACAGCAGGATAACTGTATTTTTCATTCGTTTCGATGGTGCGGCAGACAAACCGGACAAGGGGATGAGCCTGATTGATGATTTCAATTGGACTGTGGTGTGATACTACCAACTTGTTTTCGAAGCGGCATCGAACCGGAGCCGGATCATTGCGGATGAATGCGGTTGAATCGGGATATCTCGTTTCCTTCAAGAATTTCTCCAAATCATGCTTGGCTTGATTTGTCAATTGAATTTCGTAGTCGAGTTCGTCTTCTTTCAACTGCTTGAACTGGCAGCCCAAGTAGTGCAATCCGAAGAAATCGGTGAGGTAAATTTGAATATCCTTGGCGTTGATCCAGCGATTCAGGTCTCTGGCAGCGTTGATTTGATGCAAAATGTAATCGCCGTAGGCGACCAGTTGCGAGGCATTCTCCTCCAGCTCCCTTTCCATCCTTTGCTTGTTTTCGAGCGCGAGGGCAGTTTGATCGATACGCGCATTTTCCTGCTCTGGGGTGAACTGCCGGCTCAACAGTTCATAAGTCAGTTTATCGATTTCCTCGCCGATCACAGGCTCCAATCCGCCCAGCGCATACTCGAACACATGCAATCGTTCGAGCAATCTGGAATAGATGCGGCCGTCGATGGTGTCTTTGTA
>CAYWGH010000004.1:0-263401 GCA_964457925.1 uncultured Cytophagia bacterium | reverse complement strand
GAACATCCGCCCCCCGTTTGTCAAGGGAGCGTAGAGGCCAAATGACCTTATTTGACGAACGACATTTTGCGCGTGTGCACAAAGCCGTTCACGCGCAAGCGGTAGAGGTAAATTCCGCTGGGCACGTTTTGGCCGGAATTATCTTTACCATCCCAGATTACCGTATGGCGGCCGGCGTTCATGGCGCCGGAAACCAGGCGGCGAACTTCCTGGCCGGTGATATTGTAAATCGCCAACTGCACCGCGCCGGCTTCCGGCATGCTGAAGCGGATTGTGGTGCTGGGATTGAAGGGATTGGGATAGTTTTGCGCCAGCTCGTAATCCGTAATCGCCGCTGCTTCTCCAATATCGGCGCCGGCTGTCAACTTGGGTCTGGGCAAGGTCTCGGTAAATGAATGCGGCACAAAAATGACGTCTTCTTCAATAGAGATCGCTGCGGCCACAACGGAGCCTTTGAACACACATTCCTCCTCGAAACGGACTTCCGCATGGGGCGCAATCAACCAGCCGAGAATCAACGATTCCTTTCCGATTTCGACGTCTTTGTGCTGCAGTGTCGTAAAGGTCACTTGATTGCTGGCCGCATGGCCGTCGGGTGTGATACGGATTTCAACGTCCTCTTCAAATTCCACTTTGCTGACGACGTTGATATTCACCGGCCCGTGGGCGACATCAATCGAGATCACCGCGCCCTCGTCGACTTCGAGCTCATCGATAAAGTAATCGCCAGAAGACAAGTACAACGTTCCACGGCTATCGACTTCGATCTCACCGTAATTGCCGGGGGGCAGCGTGAGCGAGCCTTTCTTGGGTACTCTTTCTTTCCCGTTTGTGGGCGCGGTGAAAACCGGCGTGGGCAAATTGATAATGGCCACAGCAGCCGGAGCAACCGCTTCGCCCGTTACGGTCGCCCGGCTGGAAATATTCAGATAGCTTCCGGCATATACATCTCCATCAATGGTATTGTACTTCTCGACATCGATATACTTTACCGCTGTCAAGTTGCCGGTATGCTTGCTGCGATCGCCTTTATCAAAAAGGATTTTGCCGTTGGAATGAATGTCACCCTGCGAAAATTTGTGGCCGTCAATTTTGACATGTTGATCGGCGAATAAAACATAACCACGCGCGATCGCCAGGCGCGAGAACCCGCCAACGCCGCCTTTGCTGATCGTTTTGGTTGAAGACACCACGTTACCGCCCAGGAACTCCCATGTCGGATCCGCGGAAAGTTGCGCCATTCCTTTTAACGGCGCGGCATTGGCCAGTGCCACGGCGTCGTGCGAGATAAACAAAGCCAGATCCGCCTCCGGCACACCCTCGATTTCGGAATCGTCATAGTGAAATTCGACCGTGGCGTTGAGGTTTTGGTTGTTGGCCGGAGTCACATCGAAAAAGCGAGGCGCGCTGATCTTGTTGGGATTGATTTGCTGCAACTCGTTACCGCGCGCAATCGTGGTCGTACCCAGCGGAACAGCCGTTTTAATGGTTAGCCCTAGGTTGGCGACGTTTTGTCCCTGGGTCAAGTCGTTGAGCGTGCGCGTCACCGTGAGGTTGCCGCCGCCGCCGATGATGATGTTGCCGGGTGTCTCAATCAAGATTGCGTATTCGCCCAACGTGATCACATTGCCGTTTAAATTGAAATCGCCGCTCAAAACGCTAAGCGTGCCGGTGAGCGTGATGCTCTTGCTCAACGTGACGCCGGCGGGATTGTTGATGGTGAGATGATGCACCACATCCGGCAATTCGTCGCCGGTGACGATGGGCGTCGTGCCTTCATACAGAATATCGTCCGAGCGTGAAGAAACGTAACCGTCGCCGCTGCCGCCGGAATACTGCGAAAAAGCCAGCGGCGCAGTGAGCAACAGAGCGCTGAGCAGCGTGAACGTGGCAAGTTTTGTTTTCATTTGTATTCTCCGAGCAAGTGTCCCCGCCTGGCCGGGCGGCTCATTTCGATAATATTATCGGTCAAATCCGTGGTCTACACACAACTGCAAGAGTTGATCGGATGAGCTTACGGCGCGGTGCGCACGCACCGGAAACCGAAATTTTTGAACCGTATCGCATCCGGCGTCGCGGCGCAGGCGCGATCACCGATGCGCAACAGCGAGGCCTTCTCCGTCCACGCGCCGCCGCGGAAGCCTGAGCCTTCTGCGCCGGTCACACCTTTGGCGGCATTGGCATCGATGCCCGGCCAATCTTCATTGGTGGCATTGCCTTCAAAGCCTGCCGTGGTGGTGAGATGTCCGTCACCGTGTGTGCCGGCAAAAGCACGCCCCTTTTCGCGGCCTACGGTAACGACACGTTCCCAAACATTACCGCTCAATTCCATGGCGCCGGTAAATGAAGCGCCCGCTTGCGCCCGGCTGCCGCCTGAGGTCGCAGCATAGATGCCGCCGCGCACCGGGCCGTTAATGCCTTTGTCGAAATTCGCATTTGCCTCGCTGGGAGCCGCTGTTTCGCTGCCGCTGCCATCAACGCCATTGTGTCCGGTTTGTTTTTTGATCTCATCATCACCCCAGGCATATTCTCCCGCCACAACTTCTTCCTTGCCGCGACAGGCTTTTTCAAACTCAAGCTCTGTCATGGGCCGCAGGCCTGCCCAATCCGCATATGCCGCGCCATCTCTCCAGGAGAGAAAATTGCATGCGCGTTCCGGCGCTGTTGCCGCGAACACCGGATGATTGCCCGTGATCGCGCCGCGAAAGGCGCTGTAATCCGTCTCGCCGGCCACCGTGCGCCGTGCGGCTTCTGTGCTGCTCAACAAATTCAAAAAGTCGGCATATTGGCCTTGAGTGATTTCATACTTCATCACATAAAATGCCGAAAACCCTTTGGGAAATTCCGCCGGCAGTGTCTTGCTGACACTATCGTCGAAATCGTCTTTATGCGCCATGCCTTTTGCATTATTATTGCCGAGGCTGTTTGCGCCGCCGCCGCCCAGCGTCAGCGCCTCTTCACTTGTAACGGCAAACGGCTGGCTGCTCTTGGCGGATTCGAACTGCCCGGTAATTCCGCTCGGCGAAATATCGCCAACCCAAAAACTCCCGGCCGGCACCCAAACCATCTCGATCGCCAGCACGTTGACAATTGTGCTGCTGGTGATGCCCGCCAAGCCATCGGCGCTGTAATTCCAGCGCAAGCGAACGCCATCCCAATTGTTTGAGCCGGCGCCGTTCTGTGCGCGGAAAATGAACGCGCCTTTGCCGTCCGGCGCGGCTTGCAGGGCCGCCGGGATGCCGTTATCGACGGCCACGCCATGATCGCTGCTATTCGAGGAAAGCGTCGCATGCCGCCAGATGCTTCCGCCGTCAGTGCTGTATTTCACAAACACCCAGGCTGCATCATAGTTGAACGGCTTGGCTTTTCCTGCGCCGGCCAGGTCGTTCCGCCACGAGTTATCCCAACTCAAATCGAACTGGATCGAAACATGACTGCCCACCGCCTCATTTTTGAGCGCGACATGCTTGACTTCGAGGTTATTGCCGCGCGCACTTATGCAAGTCAAACCAAGCAGAAGCGCTGCTAGCGGGAGTAAAGAGTTTTTGCCGAGCATCATTGGTAATTCTCCCAGAAAGGCTTATGAATGACGGATGAACAATAAACGTGAGGTGCGGGTAACAATAACTAGTTTGAAGGTGAGGAACAACAAAAATTATTGAGGCGAGAGTCCTTCTCGTGGCATAAAGCAGCAAAGAGTTACCTTGAAAGCTTATGGTCTGCGTAAAGAAAAAAATGTTCAATTTCGACTTAGGCCTTGCGCCTGAAACAAAGTTCAACTAAAATGTACGCGCATTTTTGCGAAATCCCGTTGTTTGAGAAACCGAACGATACTCGATTTCGAATGCAAATCGGATGAGACGAAGACATGTCCCCCACCTATGACGCCATCGTGATCGGCGGCGGCCACAACGGCCTGGTCAACGCCGCTTATCTTGCGCGCAGCGGGAAAAAAGTGTTGGTGCTCGAACGCCGCCCTCTCGTCGGCGGCGCGACGGTTACCGAGGAAATTTTCCCCGGCTTCAAATTTTCGGTTTTTTCCTACGTCATCAGCCTGTTTCGCCCCGAAATTATTCGCGATCTCGATCTGCCCAAGCATGGTTTGACGATACTGCCCTTGCCGAGCACGTTGACGCCGACGCCGGAGGGCAACTATTTGTATCGCGATTGGGATCACTACCGCACACTGCGCGATATCGCCCGGCATTCAGCGCGCGACGCCGAGGCCTACGATGATTACGGCCGCACCATGTATTTCATGGCAAAAGCCGTGAAATACATGCTGGGCATCATTCCTCCTGATCCGACAACATTCCATCCTAAAGATTTGATGGGGCTGGCAAATCTCGGCAAACACATTTTGGGGTTGGGCGAAGAAAACATTTATACGCTGACGAAATTGATGACGATGAGTTCGGCGGATTTTCTGGAAGAGTGGTTTGAAACCGAGGTGTTGAAAGCAACGCTGTCCTCCAGCGGCATTATTGGCACGTTTCTCGGGCCGCGCTCGCCCGGCACGGCTTATGTCCTATTGCATCATTACATGGGCGAGATTGACGGCTCGTTTCGCGCCTGGGGCTTTGCCAAAGGCGGCACCGGCGGCATTGCCAATGCGATTGCAAACGCCGCCATCGCGCTGGGCGCGGAGATTCGCTGCAATGCGCCGGTGGCACAAGTTATCACCAAGCACGGCGCTGCGGTAGGTGTGGCTTTGGAAAACGGCGACGAGTTTCACGGCAAGGTCGTCGTCTCGAGTCTTGATCCTAAATGGACGTTCCTGAAATTGGTTGATCCCGCTTTCTTGCCGGAGGAATTGACTACAGCCATTCGCCATTTCAACATTCGCGGCTCCTCGGCAAAAGTGAACTTGGCGTTGGATGCCGCGCCCAACTGGGCATGCCTGCCGGGCGACGGGCCGCATTTGCACGGCGCATTCTCCATCAGTCCGAGCATTGATTACCTCGAACACGCCTACGATGACGCAAAATATGGCCGCTTTTCCCGCAGGCCCTATATCGACATTATCCTGCCCTCGATGATCGATCCGGACATGGCGCCGCCGGGCAAACACGTCATGTCATGCTTCGTGCAATATGCGCCGTATCAATTGCGCGAGGGCACGTGGGAACAGCAACGCGAAGCGCTCGGCGATGCGGTGATCGACACGTTGTCGGAATACATTCCCAATCTCAAAAACATCATTTTGCATCGCCAGGTGATGACGCCGTGGGACATCGAGCAAACCACCGGGCTTTCGCAAGGCAACATCTTTCAGGGAGAGTTGACGTTGTCGCAGTTGTTCTTTTTGCGGCCGGCGGCCGGCTGGGCAAAATATCGCACGCCCATCAAAAATTATTATCAATGCGGCTCGGGCACGCATCCCGGGGGCGGCATTACGGGCGCGCCGGGAAAATTGGCGGCGCGTGAGATTTTGAAGGATTGGAAATAATCTTAACCCGTTCGAGAATTCTTATGTACGTTGCGAGAATCAAGAATGCCTAAATCCTACGACGTCCTCATCATCGGCGCGGGCCACAACGGCCTGGTTGCTGCTGCTTATCTGGCGCAAGCGAAAAAGCGCGTGTTGGTGTTGGAACGCAGAACCAGCCTGGGCGGCGCGGCAGCCACCGAGGAAATCTTTCCCGGGTTCAAAATCAACACCGGCGCAAGCGATGCCGGGCTGTTTCGCGAGGAGATCATTGCCGATCTCAATCTAAAGAAACACGGCTTGCAAGTGCTGGAAAGCCCGGCGGCCGTGTTTGCACCGCAACCAAACGGCTCTGCTCTCACACTTTGGCGCGATGAACAAAAAAGCCTTGCTGAGATTGCATGTCACTCCGCTAAAGACGCCGAACGATTTCCGGTGTTCATGCGTTTCGTGAATAAATCAACGGAGATACTGCATCGCATGATGCTCCTGACTCCGCCAAGCGTGAGCGAGTTGAAGTTCGAGGAGCTGCTGCCGTGGCTTAACACAGGCCGCAAGCTCAAGAACCTGGGCAAACATGAAATGATGGAATTCATGCGGGTATTGCCCATGACGGCCGTCGAATTTCTCAATGAATGGTTCGAGAGTGAAGCGCTCAAAGCCGCGCTGGGCGCAGCCGGGGTGTCCGGCAGCATGCAAGGCCCGCAAGCCTCAGGCACAGCGTTCATGATGTTGTATCACTATCTTGGCGCTGCAAACGGCGGCTTCAAGGCCAGCCGTTTTGTAAAAGGCGGCATCGGCCAGCTCGCGGCAGCGTTGGCAAATTCAGCAAAAAAACAGGGCGCTGAAATTTGGCTGGGAGCGGAAGCGGCACACATCAAACTTGATGACGGCCGGGCCGGGGGCGTGGTGCTGACGAGCGGTGAAGAAATTTCAGCGAAGGTTATTGTTTCGAATGCTGATCCGCGTCGCAGTTTTTTTGATCTCGTGGGCGCGCCGAACCTCGGCCCCACGTTTGTGCGGCGCGTGCGCAACATCCGTTTTCGCGGCACAACCGCGAAAGTGAATCTCGCGCTGAACGGATTGCCCACGTTTAAGGGCATAACCGAGGGCGAAAGCCAACTCAGCGGGCACATTGTCATTTGCCCGAATTTGGAATATCTCGAACGCGCGTATGATGACGCCAAGTACGGCCGTTACTCACAACAGCCCTATCTGGATATTGTGATTCCTACCGTGTTGGATGCCTCGCTCGCGCCCCCCGGTAAACACATTATGTCGATCACCATGCAATATGCGCCATACAAACTGCGCGAGTCGCATTGGGATGATAAGCGCGAGGAACTGGCCGATCGCATCATCGATACCCTTGCGCAGTACGCGCCCAATCTCCAAGAGATGATCTTGCATCGCCAAGTGCTGACGCCGCTCGACTATGAACGTGAGTACGCGCTCACCGAGGGCGGGGAATTTCACGGCCAGATGGGTTTGGACCGGCTGCTGTTCATGCGCCCGGTTGCCGGCTTCGGCCAATATCGCACGCCGATTGAGCATCTCTATCTTTGCGGCGCCGGCGCGCACCCCGGCGGCGGCGTGACCGGCGCGCCCGGCTATAATGCCGCGCGCGAAATATTGCGCGATTGGAAAAAGGTGGCTTGATACTGTGCCATTTGTCAATGTCAACGGTTAAAGATGAATTAGAGCAAGAATCCCACGCCGAGCGATCCGAGTAATGCCTTGACTTTCGAAGCCGAAATCAATATTTTCAACGCTGCAAAAGAAATGTTCGATGTCGATCCTCGAGAAAATTGCTCTTGGCGATTGGGAACATTTTTGTTCTTTATGACAAAAAATGGCCTCGTCATCATGTGGCGCAGGCCAAATTTTTATTGACAAAACGAGAACGAGTGTTGGCACAAGCATGACTCGTCTCAAAAAAGAAAGCCGGCAATACGTTTGCCAGAGCTGCGGCCACAAAAGCGTGCGCTGGCTCGGGCGCTGTCCGGAGTGCGAGCAATGGAACAGCTTTGTCGAAGAGAAAGTTGCGCCTCCGGCGAAACGTTCGCATCCGGCGCCGGCTGTTACGAGAAACAAGCCGCTGCCGCTGCGCGAGATTTCGCAAGACGATCTCTCCCGCATTATGTGCCGCAGTGATGAGTTGAATCGCGTGTTGGGCGGCGGTTTGGTGCCCGGCTCGTTGGTTCTGTTTGGCGGCGATCCGGGCATCGGCAAATCGACATTGTTGCTGCAAGAGGCGGCCGCGTTGGCGCGCGAGGATTTTCGCGTGTTATACATCACCGGCGAGGAATCGGCGCGGCAAACGAAAATGCGGGCGCAGCGGTTGGGATTGGATTCGGCGCATCTCTACATTCTTGCCGAAACGAATCTTGATGAAATTCTCGGCGCCATCGGGCAGATTCAACCGGCGGTTGCCGTCGTTGATTCGATTCAGACAATTTACCGCCCGGAATTTGAAAGCCCGCCGGGCAGCGTCAGTCAGGTGCGTGAATGCGCGCTGTCATTTCTGACGCTGGCTAAAAACGAAGGCATTGTCGTCATTCTCGTCGGCCATGTCACGAAAGAAGGCTATCTCGCCGGGCCCAAAGTGCTCGAGCACATGGTCGATACGCTGCTGCAATTCGAAGGCGATCGCGATCATCTTTTTCGCATCTTGCGCTCGGTGAAAAACCGCTTCGGCAGCACCCGTGAAATTGGCGTATTTGAAATGAAGCAAGACGGCCTCGCGGAAGTGGCCAACCCTTCAGAGATATTTTTATCGCAGCGCAAGGGCGATATTTCCGGTTCCGTGGTGATTTGCACGCTTGAAGGCTCGCGCCCGATTTTGGTGGAGGTGCAGGCCCTGCTGACCACCACGCATTACGGCGTGCCGCAGCGCACGGCGAATGGCATTGACACGCGGCGCCTCGCGGTGTTGCTGGCCGTGCTGGAAAAACGCATCGGCATGCGCGTGAGTACATATGACGTTTTTGTGAATGTTGCCGGCGGTGTGCGTATTGAAGAGCCGGCGGCCGATCTTGGCATTGTCGTGTCTGCCGCTTCTTCGTTGCGCAATGCCGTGGTTGATCCCACCGTCGTGGTGATTGGCGAGGTGGGTTTGGGCGGCGAAGTGCGCGCCGTGCCGCAAATCGAAAAACGGTTGAGTGAAGCTGCAAAATTGGGTTTCAAGCAGGCCGTGATTCCAAAATACTCCACCAGCGGCCTGCCGAAATCACCCGGGATTGAAATCATTCCGGTGGAACGAGTCGATGATGCCTTGAGCCGGTTGTTGTGAGAATGCCAAGGACTTCTCCGGGCTGGAGCGTTCAAACAAGAGTTGAGGGGGCTGTGCATCAAATTCACGATAAGGGCTATAAACGGCTGTTTCGAAACAAGAGCATATTTCGCCAGTTGTTGGAAACCTTTGTGCCTGAGCCGTGGGTGAAGGAGTTGGATTTCACCACGAGTGAATGTTTAGAGAAATCCTTTATTTCCGAAAACTATAAAGAGACCATCAGCGATATCATTTACAAGATCAAGCTTAAACAAAGAGACGCCTACATCATCATTCTGACGGAATTTAAGTCCAGAGTCGAGCACTTTGCCAGCTTGGATATTGCACATTATGTGACAGGTTTTTACAAGGATCTCGTTGCCTCAAATAAAACAATGAAGCAGCTTCCACCAGTGTTTCCGATTTTGCTATACAATGGCGACAAAAGATGGACAGCCCCGACCAATTTGATCGATTTAATTGGAGCACGAGAAGATCTAGGCAAGTTTGCACCGAATTTTGAATACTTTAAAATTGCAATCAACGAATATTCCAGAGATGATTTGTTAAAAATCAAGAATGTCGTTTCACTGCTATTTCTGGCCGAGGCCCATTACAATGCAGAATTGCTGGAACAAACATTTTTGGAGGTGTTCGACCGTGATGAAGATAAGGGGCCAATATCGCTGTTGGTAAATTGGCTTGCACAATTGAGCAAATATGGCAGAATCCCCGTTGAAGATTATGATAAACTGGAGCGTACCTACGAAAACAAAGAGGAGGTACAGACCATGTTGATCTCCGCCTTGAAGAAAGAAAAACAAGAGTACTTTCAGAGAGGTAAACTGGAAGGCAAACTGGAAGGCCGAACCGAGCAGCAGTTGGAAGTGGCGAGGAAAATGATCATCAAGGGATTTGAACTTGCCTTAATCGCAGAATTGAGCGGTTTGTCGGAAGAAGAAATTCACAAGCTCGAACAAGACCTTGCCGGACAGCGAAGCACTTGAAATGATCGGTACATTTTCGTTCGAAGTTCTTTCTCAAGATCGCGCGACGCGCGCGCGTTGCGGCAGACTCGTTACGGCGCACGGCGAAATTCTCACGCCGGTATTCATGCCGGTAGGCACGCAGGGAACGGTTAAAACGCTCAGCCAAAACGAGATTCGCGCCGTCGGCAGTCAGATCATTCTTGGCAACACATATCATTTGTATTTGCGACCGGGCGAAGAGCTGATGCAGCGCGCCGGCGGCTTGCACCAATTCGCGCACTGGCCGTGGCCGATTCTGACAGACAGTGGCGGCTATCAAGTTTTCAGCCTCGCGGCGTTGCGTAAAATTCATGAAAACGGTGTGCGCTTTCAATCGCATATCGACGGCTCTACTCATGAATTCACGCCGGAAAGCGTGATACGCACCCAGTTTGCGCTGGGTTCTGATATCATGATGGTGCTGGATGAGTGCCCGCCCTATCCGGCAGAGTATGGCTATGTCAAGAAATCCCTGATGCTGACCACGCGCTGGGCCGAGCGTTGCTTGCACGCGTGGAAAAGTGCGGAGCCGCTTTATGGGCATGAGCAAACACTGTTTGCCATTACGCAAGGCGGCACCTACGAGGATTTACGCCGCCAAAGCACGGAACAATTGCTCGCCCTGGATTTTCCCGGATATGCTGTCGGCGGTTTGGCGGTCGGCGAGCCTAAGGCTGCGATGGCGGAAATGCTCGATCTCTCCACTGCCTTATTGCCGCAGAACAAGCCGCGCTATTTGATGGGCGTGGGCAAGCCCGAAGACATCGTGAATGCCGTGAATTTTGGTGTCGACATGTTCGATTGCGTGATTCCCACGCGCAGCGGCCGGCGCGGCCAGGTCTTTACGGCGCGCGGCCCGCTCAATCTCAACAACGCGCGCTTCAAAAACGATTTCAGCCCGTTGGAAGAAGGCTGCGATTGTTACGCATGCCAAACCTACACGCGCGCTTATCTGCGCCATCTTTTTCAAGCGCAGGAAATTCTGGCGATGCGCATGGCGAGCTTGCACAACCTGCGTTTCTATCATCGCTTGTTGCAAGCCATACGAGAAGCCATTGCCGCCGGCGAATTCGCTGACTGGCAGAAAAAATTTGAAAACGATTATTTCATCCAAACGAAAAACGATAACCCCCCGTGAGGAGGATTCATGATCCCGTTGGTTCTTTTATTGCAAACCACTGCCCCGGCCGCCAGCCGTAATCCGATGCTGGACATGGGGTTGATGTTCGGCTTGATGTTGCTGGTGATGTATTTTTTGATGATCCGGCCGCAAATGAAACTCAAGAAACAACATCAACAAATGTTGAACAGCCTGCAAAAAGGCGATCAAGTGCTCACCAACAGCGGCATCTACGGAAAAATCGTCGGCATCAAAGAGAAAGAACAAGTTATTGTGTTGCAGATTGCCAAAAACGTCGATATTGAAATCGCGCGCGGCCATATCGGCCGTAAAATCGAGAAAACGGAAAAAACGGAGTCTTGATGAATGGCGGTTTTGCCGATACGAAAATATGGCGATCCGATTCTACGCCAAAAAGCCAAACCGCAAACGGTGTTTGACGAAGCCTTGCGCGCGCTTGCTGCCGATATGATCGAAACCATGCAGGCCGCGAGCGGCATTGGTTTGGCAGCCAATCAAATTGGCCTGCCACATGCGCTGTGCGTTGTGGAGGTCAGCTTGATTGAAGAGGGCGCTGCTTCTCGTGCTTTTGTGAATCCCGAAATCGTGCAAACTTCCAGCGATTTGGCCACGATGGAAGAAGGCTGCCTGAGTATTCCCGATATCAACGAGGAGGTGGAGCGCAACGTGCGCATCAAGCTGCGCTTTCATGATTTGGAGGGCAATCCGCACGAGGAAGAATTCGAGGGCATGTACGCGCGTGTGTTGCAGCATGAAATCGATCATCTCAATGGGATTTTTTTTGTCGATCGTCTCAGCGCGCTCAAAAGAAAATTGTTAAAAAAGAAGCTGCAGGCGTTGGCGGACGAGACGCGAATGGAGATGGTAACCCAACGAGGCGCGGCAGGCAAAGCCCTCTGATGTTTTTGCGATTGTTCGCTGCACAAATTCCCAACGAAGAATAGCTGCAACCAAAGAAGAGACAAGAGAGTTTTGCTTTCTCCTTCAACTTCGGCTTAAATGCGAGGTCTGCGCTGCAAAATCTGAAAGTTGTTTTCATGGGCACGCCCGATTTTGCCGTGCCGCCATTGCAAAAACTGCTCGAACGCGGCGTGCAGGTGGCGGCAGTGGTCACGGGCGCGGATAAGCCTGCGGGCCGCGGCCTGCAAATGGCCTCGAGCGCGGTCAAAAAAATCGCGCAGCAACACGGCCTGAAGATTTTGCAGCCTGAGAAGTTGAATGATCCGGATTTTGTGCAGAGTTTGCGAGCGCTGAATGCGAATGCTTTCATCGTTGTGGCATTTCGCATTCTGCCGCGGGAGGTGTTTACTATTCCCCCGCAAGGAACGATCAACATTCACGCCTCGCTGTTGCCGAAATACCGCGGCGCAGCGCCGATTCAATGGGCAATTATCAACGGCGAAAGCGAAACCGGCGTCACCACCTTTTTGATCACAGACAAAGTTGACAGCGGCAATGTGTTGCTGCAAGCGCGTACGCCCATTGGTCCGGATGAAACCCTCGGCGAGCTGCATGATCGCTTATCCCATCTGGGCGCGGAATTGTTGCTCACCACGCTGGAGCAAATGCAGCACGGCGGATTGCAGCCGCAGCCGCAACAGGGCGCTGTAACGCTGGCGCCTAAAATCACGAACGCCGTTGCCGAAATCGACTGGCGCAAGCCGGCGCGCGAGATCCGCAATTTGATTCGCGGCCTAAATCCGGCGCCGGGCGCGTTCACGTATTGGCAAGGCAAAATGCTCAAAATTTTTCGAGCGCGTGTGATCGAAGCCGATGACGGCAACTTCGCGCCGGGCGTGCTTTATCGCGTCGAGCCGAAGCCGGGGAATCTCTTGGTGGGCACGGGCAGGGGGTTACTCGCCCTCGAGGAGTTGCAATTGCCGGGCAAGCGCGTCGTCAACGTTTCAAACTTTTTACAAGGACATAAAATTTCAATGATGGAGCAACTAGGGCGTTAACGTTTTACCCCTCGAGACGAAGCATGCAACAAAAAAAGTCCCATCTAGGTCGCTGGTTATTCCGGCTGATCGTCGTTCCGCTTGCTCTGGTGTGCTTGTACACATGGATCATGTTGAATTGGAGTTATTCGAACGGCGAGCGCAACGGCTTCGTGCAGAAGCTTTCGAAAAAAGGCTGGATTTTTAAAACCTGGGAAGGCGAGATGGCCATGGCCAATGTGCCCGGCGTTATGCCGGAGAAATTTTATTTCAGCGTGCGCGACGACGCGGTCGCAGAAAAAATCAACAAAACCATGGGCAAGCGCGTTTCGCTCCAATACGAGGAGCACATCGGCTTGCCGGTCAACTGGTTCGGAGAGACTAGCCACTTCATCACAGATGTAAAGGTGGTTGAATAAATTGCCCATGCCGGATGCGACGACACCCCGGCCCTCAGCGGGGAGCCGCCGGTTGACCGCGCGCGGCCTGGTTTGTAAAATTCTAACAGAGGCCGAAAGCGGGCAGGCCTATCTCGATCAGGTTTTGGAAAAGCATTTGTCGCGCACGCACCTGCCGGAACGAGACAAAGCCTTGGTTACTGCAATTGCCAATGGCGTGACGCGCCGGCGCAACCGTCTTGATGCGGAATTGTCGCGGCATTTTCAGAAGAATTTTTCCGGGGCGCGGCCGCTGCTCAAAAATATTTTGCGCTGCGCCTTGTTTCAACTTCGTTATCTCGACCGTGTTCCATCTTACGCCGTGGTCAATGAAGCGGTCAGCCTGGCGCGCGCCCAGTTTGGCGAGGGTTTGGCGCGACTTTGTAACGCGGTGTTGCGCAGCGCGTTGCGTGAGCCGTATCATTGGCCCACACCCGAAAGCTTGCTTGCGGCAGATGATTTTCAGCGGCTGGCGCAAGCGCTGAGTTATCCCGAATGGCTGCTGCGGCGCTGGCATGAACTCTATGGCGGCGCCGAGATGCTGGCACTGGCAGAAGCATTCAATCAAATTCCAGAGTTGGCGATTCGACTCGTGCGGCCGGAGCTTCATCGTGAAAACGTGCTGGCGGAATTAGCCGCTGCCAACGTGCAAGCGCGAGCGATTGACGGGTTACCGAATTTTTATCATGTGCCGTCGCAGCATCATATCGCAGCGCTGGAATCATTCAAGGCCGGCGCTTTCACGATGCAAGATGCCAGCGCCGGCTTGGTGGCGCATCTAGCTGCGCCCGCGCCGGGAGAAACGATCATTGATTTGTGCGCCGCGCCGGGCGGCAAGGCGTTGCATCTCGTGGAGCTTGCACCAAACGCCAGAATCATTGCAATTGATCAAAGCCCCAAACGTTTGCGCCTTGTGCAAGAGGCGGCGCAACGCTTGCATTGCGAGATTGAGTTGGTCGCCGCGGACGCGCGCACGTTCAGCGGCCCGGCGGCTGATCTTGTACTGGTTGATGCGCCGTGTTCCGGGCTGGGCGTGCTCGGCAAGCGCAGTGATTTGCGCTGGCGTCGCCGGCCGGAGGATATTCCCCAACTGGTGGCGCTGCAAAAAGAAATCTTGCAAAATGCGGCAACCCTGCTCAAGCCTGGCGGACGTCTAATTTACAGCACATGCACGACGGAACCGGCAGAGAATGAAGGCGTGGTCACCTGGTTTTGCGAGCAACACCCCGATTTTATTCTACAATCAGCACAACAATTCATCCCCGCTCGCTTTTGCGACGCTACCGGCTTTGTGCGGACAATGCCTCATCGTCACGGCGTCGATGGCAGCTTTGCGGCACATTTGAAGAAATTGAGTTAGCAGAATGGCAAATCAGCAATTTTCCAGCAGTTCCTCTCTGAGTGCTTGGCGGCGCTTTCTGATTGGCGTCATGAACAACAGATTTCTGCGCTTGCTCGGCAGCGTGATCGCCGTTCTTCTGGCCTTGGGATTGGCAATGGATTGGATTTTCATGCCGCTTTACACGCGCCACGGGCAGGAAGTCGAGATTCCCGACATCACCAAGATGCGCTATGAAGACGCCAAAAGCGCGCTCGAAAATGCCGGCTTTGCCATCGTCAAGGAAGAAGAACGTTTCAGCGACGAGTTCCCCTTCGGCATCGTGCTGGAACAAAGTCCGGCGCCGTTTGCCAAAGTCAAATATGGCCGCCGCGTGCATGTGGTAACCAGCCGCGGAGAGAAGCGCATTCAAGTGCCGGATTTGATCGGCCGCTCGCAGCGTGAGGCGGAATTGTTGTTGAATCAGGCGCGCTTGGTGTTGGGCGCGGTGGGATATGATTACTCCAATATTCATCCGGAAGGCGCTGTCAGTTGGCAATCTGTGCCGCCGCGCGCCGAAGTTGCTTTGAACACCAAAGTGAATATCACGTTGAGCGTCGGCGCTGAACCGGAGGTGTTCGTCGTGCCGGAACTCGAAGGCCGGACGCTGACTGACGCGCTGCTTAAAATCAAGCAAGCCGGTTTGCGCATCGGCCAACTGACTTACACCATTGTGCCGGATTTACTGCCCGAAACCGTGATCCGGCAATCCCTGCCGTCGAACACGAATGTCATCAAGGGCGCGACGATCGATTTGGAAATCAGTACGCTGCCGGGAAGGAATGAATGACGCAAAGCGCGATTGCTGGCGTCGTTCGAGAAATACCGTTTGCGTTTGTATTCAACTAATTTTGTCAATTATGATGAACACCATCCATCTCGCGCCTTCGATTCTTTCCGCTGATTTCACGCAGCTTCACGAACAGATTCGTTTGGTGGAAAATGCGGGCGCCGATTGGATTCATTGCGATGTGATGGATGGCCATTTCGTGCCCAACATCAGCTTTGGTCCGCTGGTGGTTGCTGCGGCGCGGCGCTGCACCGAGCTGCCGTTGGATGTTCATCTCATGATCGAACAGCCGGAACATTATATTTCAGCGTTTCGCGCGGCCGGCGCAGATCGCATCACCGTGCACCTCGAAGCTTGCCGTCATCTGCATCGCGTGGTAGCTCAAATTCATGAAACCGGTGCGGCTGCCGGCGTTGCGTTGAATCCCGCCACTTCTCTCGCCGCCATCGAAGAAATTCTGAACGATATCGATTTGTTGCTGCTTATGACTGTCAATCCCGGTTTTGGCGGACAAACCTTCATCACCAACACCCTGCCGAAAATCCAACACGCGCGTCAGATGATTCATGCCAGCCGGCGCGCCATCTTTCTGGAAGTTGACGGCGGCATTGATCTGCAAACCACGCCTGCAGTGGTGAAAGCTGGCGCCGACGTGCTTGTGGCCGGCACCTCGATCTTCGGCGCAAAAGACATTGCTGCCGCTTGTGCGGAATTGAAAGAGGCCGCCTGGAATGCGACATTGGTGGAGGTGTAGGTGAGGGATGTGAAGATGGATTTTTGCAGCAATCGCGGGATTGGGGAGATTGGTGGCAGATCGCCATGTTGCTAGAACAACGCCGTTGACTAAATCAGCGCGGCAGGAAAGCCGGCGAGGTAAGTATCCAGCTTGTCTTTCAACCATAGTATAAAATCGGCTATGGCCCATCTCCTCCGTAAGCCGTATCTGCTGCCTGCCGAACGTATGCTGGTGCGGGACACGTTCACTGAAATGTTTCTTCCAGCCCCGCTTGCCATATTTTAGGATTTGTGCGCGTCTATCTTCAGAATTGTCGAAGCCTACGATAACATTATCGCCCTGCAGCAAATAGAAGCTATAGTTACGCCCGTGATTATCAATAATCTCTGTGATTTTGACGCGAAAGTCTCGATAGCGGCATTCCGCCCGCAGTAGAGACAACGCTTCTGTGGCTCTTTGTTGAATAATGCGGACATCGCTAAACGCGCTTTCGAGCAGATCAATCAACTGACCAAGATTTTTTTCATCTCTTTGTTCCACTTTTCCAGCTCGCGATGGAAGGCGCCCCATGTCATGAAGTCATCCTCGTAGGTGGGATTTTCCTTTTCCAATTCCAGCATAAAAACCGGCTCGTTGCCGTTTCGGCTCGTGATTTTGTCATGGAATTCCTGATATGAGCAACCATATTGAGCCTCATACTTTTTGATTTCAGCCTTGCACTCCTCAATGTATTTTAAAATTTTGGTGACAAGATAAGACTCGATGGCATAATTCGCCAGTTCGACGGGATTGCCAAAATCTCGTAGCAAGTCATGATATTGAGGTTTTATTGCAATGACGGGCTCTTCGATGCGGGAAGATTTTGTCTCCATATCGGTGGCGGCGGTGTTGGCATGGGATGATGTCATATATTCTCACCTCAATCAATAATTCGCGATCAATTTAAAGCAGCGGCGCTTCAATAGCAATATTGAACTTTCCTCCCCCAAAATTATTGCACAAAATTCAACTTGATTACCCTGTTGAGCATCTCTTTCCCATCTCCTTCAGCCTGCATGCGCAAAAAATATTCGCCGCTGGTGACCGTAATGCCTGCGTCATTTTTTCCCTCCCAATTCAAGCTGTGAACACCCGCCTGATAAACCCGTGCCGGCCATGTGCGCGTGCGACGACCAAGCATGTCAAAAATCTCCAAACGAACGGAAGCGGCTGCCGGCAATCCGAAGCGAATCGTGGTGGCGGGATTGAAGGGATTGGGATAATTCTGATAGAGAACGAATTCACGCGGTAGATCCAAAGTTGGGCTGTTCGCAACCGCGGTCGCGCTGGGGAAAAAGAATTCCAGCACGCGGCGAAACAGTTCCTGCCTCACGCCCGCGCCGCTGATCGTTTCAAATGGAAAACCGAAATAAACCAGCTTGCCCTCGCGATTCCCCTGAGGAAACAGGCCTTCGAATTGCACCGCGGCATTTTGATTATTGCCGTAGCGCAGGCAAACTAGGCTGCCGCCAAAAGGCGCGATGGCATCGGGATAATCTTCGGTATAAGGCAAACTGCCGTAAGTGAAATTCAATCCGGCAAAAATACCGCCCGCTTCGCCGTTCAACGAGGTGTTATTCGCGTCGTCCGCGACATAATCGGCTTTGAGATAATCATGCAGAAACGCTTCATCGCCGGCTGAGCCACGCGCGCCGGTATCCAAATCCCACGCGATTTCCGAACCGGAAACAAACAACTTGCCGCCATTCTGTAAATAAACCTTAACCTTTGCCTGCTCGCTGATGTTGAACGTTTCGTCTGCAGTGGATTCATCGCCAAGCAACCAAAACACCGCGTCATAATCCTGTAGCGCAATGGCGCCGGAAAGGATTTCCTCATTGGCGCAACTTTCGAAGGCAAAACCGTTCGAAGCGATGGCCTCGCCGTAATGCGAAACAAAATAGTGCCAGGGCTGCGACCAACTGCCGGAGCCGCCGAAACGATCGAAGCCATCGACAATCAAAATGCGCTCGAGCCGCGCAGAAGACGCGAGGCCATAAACATCTGAATGCGGACTCTCGTTCGGCGGAGCTACAGTATCAACGGCCGTGAGGCGAAAATAAATGTCGTTGACAGGCGCGCCAAGATTGATGGAGGTTGCGCCCGGCGGAAGCGCTGACTCATCAATCGCCAGTTGCCAAGAGTTGACGTTTTCTGCTGAAGAATACAACCGATAACCGCGCAAATCCGTTTCCGTATTTGCCAGCCAGCGCGCCCCGGCATTTGTAATCGACAATAACAGCGGCCGCGCCGGCGCCAGCAAATCTTTGCGCGCGACCCGCACGGCAATAAACGTCTCGCCGGCATTGCCATAGGTATCTTCGGCAAAGATTTGCAGGGTATAATCGCCGTCCGGCAGCAATTCCGTATCCCAATAAGAACGGCTGCTGGCGGTATTGCTGACATAATAGACGTGTGCGCTGGTGCTGGAATAAGACGGGTGAAATGTGAGGTGCACGTCGTTCAACGGTTTGCGATCGAATTGAAAACGCACGCCGTTGTTGGGCGGCTCGTAAACCACCGAGTCACGAGCGGCGGTGAGAATGCGGTAACCCACTTTGTACGCGCCATTGTTGGTCACCGAACTCGAGCTGCCGGGCGGGCCGCTGCGTTCGGAAATATGCGCCACAATATCAACCCGGCTGCTGACATTGCCGCCGGTGAACTCGGTATTTGTGCCGCTGAGAAAAAGCCGGACGAAATTGAAAACCGGCGGCCAGGTATCGACATAGGGCGTCAAGCCGGTGCCTTTGCGCAAGGCATTCACTTCGTTGCCGACTTGTCCTTCGGTAAGATGCACGTGGCCAAGTCCATCCAGAATCGTTCCCAAAATAGTTTCGGATTGGAATACGGAATCGCCGACGCTAAGCGCAGGATTGGGCGCGATGTGAACGTAGGCAAAGCGCCCGGCACGCACGTAGGCATTGCTGCCGTTGGGATCCAAGGAAGTCACGATGCCGTCTTCGCAGGGATAAACCGGCGAACGATCGGGCTTGGGAATGTCCGTGCCGTTGTGATAATGCGGCGCAGGCGCGGTATCGCGATATTCACAAAAGGTGCCGGTGATCACGTGGGTATCATTGAACGGCGTGATGGGCCAGGGGAATTGCGCCTGCGCGAGAGCCGGCAAGCAAACAAGAAAAATGCCCAAGAGTATCTTGCGTGATCGCATGACATTGTCAGATCGGAGTGTTGGAGATTGGCGCATTGGATTTTGGGAAAGTGTGCCGATGAATTTGCGCTTTGACTTTTCAGTGATCTTTAGAATTCAGACCGTGTTTCTTTTTCCTGAATCTTTGCTGCTGTAGAGGTTTGGTAGGTTTGCATGACGCGGTCAGCGGCGAGAGTGACGCGCCTGCCGTCCGACGAGAGCGCGATGACCGGTTCGATCAAATTGGTTTTGATGGCTGTGCTCGATTGCTGGCGTCCGCTGCCATTGAATTTGATCAGGCGGGGTTGTTCAAAAACAAAACGCCCGTTTTTAAAGGTGCTCACGGCAGCCAGCGCAAAATGATTTTCACCTTTGGCATCCGAAGCAATACCGGCAAACATTTCATTGCGCCGGGAAAGATTAAATTGCCACAATTGTTTTGCGTCCGGCAGGTTGAGCAGCCGCAATTGGCGGCGATCCATCAACAACAAGCGCTGCCCATTCTCTGCAAAACAGGCCTGTCGAAAAAGGCCGTGCACGGTTACTCGCAAAGCGCCGCTGCCGTCAAATAAATGCAGGGAGGATTCCACACGATTGTCACTCGTCACTTGATAACGGCCCGCGAGAATCCAGTCGCCGTTGGGCGCGGCCGCCACGCCGCCTGGCGTTCCCGGCGGCAAATCACGCCGCCATTGCTCCTCGCCCGCGGCGTTAAAGCGAACAAGCGTTGGCGCACTCACCGGTGTTGGAATGTTCTGGCTCAATACAAAAAAAGATTGGCCGCTTGCGGCGAGGAACAAAGGCCTTTCATTGCTGTAGGCAACCTCTCCAAAAAGTTTTTTATCTTTGATCGTTTGGCCTTCAGCAGCAAAAAACATAACCTGCGCCGAGGTGGATTGTGCCAACAGCAAAGCAGAGCCGTTCGCGCTGAGACAAATTTGCGGCAAGGGATCATCTTCTTGCCAGGCGAGAACTTTGCTGCCAAGCGGCCGGCCGTAGCGATCATGCCACTGCAGCCGCAGCGCGGCTCCCTCTTTTTCTATTTTTTCCATGGCGGCAATCACCTCGCCGTTGGCGCTGATGGTGTGTTGCAGAAATTGGCCCGTGAGCGCCAGGCGTTTGCTGCCTTGTTGATCCTGCCAAATCAGGCTTGTGGCGTCGCGCCAGACAACCGACTCGCCGAAGCGCGCGACACGAGGCAAACCCGAGGGCGAGATGTCCTCGGATTGCAGATGAAGAGAAGCCAGGTTTTGACTCAGGGAGGAATTCGTGTACAACAATATTCCCGCAAAAATCAGGACTCTGCGAACAAAATAAAACATGAATGTCACTCCTTTCCGGGCGGCCACAAACTCAAGCCGACATCGGTGCGATAATAACTGCTCAGGCATTTGATCATGCGAATATTCTCATACGCAAGCTCGATAGCGTTCTCCAGCGAGCTCGAAAGTGCAACAATGTCGGCGATGCGATGGCCGGTCATCACCAGCCCTCCGGTGGCGTCCTCCGCGACTTCATTCCACCAGATGTCACAAGTTGGCTCGCCGAGCAAGCGCACCGGTAAACGCGGGCCTTGTATGCTGATGAAGGGATAGCCATATCCGGCAAGAGTCAGACTGCAACCGAATTGCAGATCATCCTTAAATTGCGGTTCAATTCTTTCATCGCACGCGGTCTGATAAATCACTTCAAAGGGATTTTTGAGCAGGCGCAAAATCATCTGCGTCGAGGTGACGCCCATGCGCACATTGTATTCCAGCACATGCCAGCGGCCTTCGTGTTTGGCGGCAGTGACCTGCACCGGGCCATGAAACTTGGTTTCACGCAACCACGGCAAAAGCGGATGCAGCAACTCGCGCGCGAGCCCGTATTTGTCTTGCGGATCCTTTTCCACCAACCCGCCCAGCGGCGCGCCCGCGACGATTCCCATGTTGCCGTCAAATGCGCGCTTGTATTCTTGATTGGTTGCAAGTGAATAAATCTCGCCGTTGCTCACCACGGCAATGTGTCCGGCTTCTGCGCGTCCCATGTATTCCTGCAAAAAAACGCCTTCGGCGTAATCCAGGCGTTCGAGCCAGTGGCGCGTGTCTTCTACAGTTTCGCAAACAATCGTGTGAATCGGGCTGGTCGGCGAGCAGAGAGGATTCTTGATGACGTATGGCCGGGGATCATTTTTCAGAACCGCCTCGGCTTCCAGGCGGTTACGCGCGACATAAGCTTTCGGGAAGGCGATACCATATTGTTCGCATAATTGGCGGCCCCAGTCGCGCTCACGCTCCAGGCGCATGGCTTCGCCGATGGGCGAAAAGATGGGCAGATTCAGCGAAAGCAATTCTTCCGACCACGGCTGCAAAACCCAGTCAATGGACATGGGAATCAACAAATCGACTTTCTTGTCGCGCACGAAACGCACCGGGCTTGGGAAATAGGAGGCCGGATAGACTTCACCTTCGAGGGAGGGGCCATAATGACCGTAGCTGCGTGTCAAATAGCAGCTCACGCGCGCACCGTTTTCGCGTAAAATGCGCATGACAGCGTGGGCGAAAGCGCCCACGCCGAGTAACAGAACGTGCGGGGAAGCGGGCATTGTTTATGTTTTTGATCGAAAAGTTCCGCGACGGCTTGGCCGTTGCTTGTTTTTGGATTTTGGCAGCTCAGCAATGGCCTGGCCATCGCTTGCTGTTTTACTCGAATTCGTTCGGCGAGGGCTTGACCATTGTGCTCGGATATTCGCTTCCAGAAGTCAAGGGCAAGCCTTGACAGATTTTTACATCGGCCAATTGCCGATGAAATCCACAAGCTGATCGACGCTTGGACTTTGGGCGGTGCGCACATAATGGCCTGAGGTCGAAACACCTGTCAATAAACATGAGGACAGGGGCAAATTTAACAAGGCGCCCAAGCAGAAACCGGCATTAAAATGATCACCGCCGCCGGTGGAAATCAGAGGCTTCGGCGTAAACGGGCCGGCGACCAACGCCACTTCCTTTTCATTCGCGGCAACGGCATACTCGCGCGGATGCACAACGACAGTGCCAATCGCCAATTTCGCGCGCATCTCAACAGCGATTTTTTCAATCGTTTCGCGGGTTTGATATTTCACGTGAATGCCCAGCACCTCAGCAAGCTCATAGCTTTCCTTTTCATTCACGCCGAGAATAACATCAAAATACCGCTGAAATTGCGAGATCAACTGCAGCGCTGAAAAAATATCCTCAGCCAATCGCTTTTCCGGATCCGCCAAATCAAAAAAGACCAGCGGCCGGGATTGCAACTGCGGGCAAATATCGCGCAGGATATGCTGCCAAATTTCGGACAAATGAGGAATCATGGTCCAATTCAACAGCCCGAAAAGGTGAGATTCATTGACGAACTTCTGCAACTTTTCCAGGCCGACGCGCTGCACTAAATTTTCCCAAGTAATGTCGTTGAGCGTCTCGATCTTGCCGAGCAAGAGTTTGCCATCTTCGAATTCAATGGCATCGGTATGGCCGGGATCGGCGATCGAGAACACCTGCGCGCGTTGCGCCAGTTCCTGAAAAACCGGATGAATGGCGGGATAACCCAGATTCCCGATATATTTCACCTTCATGCCGAATGCCGCCAGCGCATTGGCCATGATCGGACCATTGCCGCCCAGCTTCATTTTTTGCACGATCAACTCCAAATTCGTGCTTTTGCCGGCAGCGTCGGCAATGCGTTCGGCGAAAGCCGCAATGCTTGGAACAACAGTGTAGCGATCGCGCGCTTCACGTTTATCGACAATACGAACGATTTCGTCCACGAACCCGTCAAGTCCGAGCAACACCTGCTGGGCGGCTGTGCGAGCCTGGTTGGCTTGCAACAGTAACAGCGTTTGCTGATGCAGCGCCTCATTTTCTGTCATAGCTAGTTTCCTCGACTTGTAAATTTTAAAAGAAGGCCTCAAGTTGGCAGGATGCCCGGGCTTTGATCGACGTTGCGCGCCAGCCCTCGTGTGCGGAAATGTCTCGCTATCGGGCCTCCATGCTAGTGATGTTGCGGGAGCTACTTTTTTAACGGTTTTCCTTTCGTGCGGCGAGCCTGGTCCGATTCTTCTTCATCTTCGTCGAAAGCGACTTTGGCCCTTTTGCGGCTGCTCTTTTTCCAGCTCACCTCTTCCTCGGAAATCCTGCGTGCAAACGCGCGGCGGCCATTGCTGTAGGTTTCTGCCGCAAGCGCGGGCCGCAATTCACGTTTGCCTTCACGCAGAATCTTAACAAGAAACTCGCCAGTATAGGAGCCTTTGCTTTGCGCGACTTCTTCAGGCGTGCCGACTGCAACGATTCTGCCGCCGTTATCCCCGCCTTCCGGACCGAGATCGATGATGTAATCCGCCGTTTTGATGACATCAAGATTATGCTCGATGACGATCACCGTGTTCCCCATGTCTACCAGGCGATTCAATACACTCAACAGCATTTTCACGTCTTCGAAATGCAAGCCGGTGGTCGGCTCATCGAGAATGTAGATCGTGCGTCCGGTGGCGACGCGCGACAATTCGGTTGCCAGTTTCACGCGCTGCGCCTCGC
The DNA here is from genome assembly GCA_964457925.1 of uncultured Cytophagia bacterium. Classification (GTDB taxonomy): domain Bacteria; phylum Zhuqueibacterota; class Zhuqueibacteria; order Zhuqueibacterales; family Zhuqueibacteraceae; genus Coneutiohabitans. Next base: position 239,515 of record CAYWGH010000004.1, on the reverse strand, counting down.
CGCCGGAAAGCGTCGTGGCCTGCTGGCCAAGATGTATGTAGCCCAGGCCAACGTCATGCAACGTCTGCAAGCGCCGTTTGAGTGTGGGAATATGCTGGAAGAAATCCAGCGCCTCTTCCACTGTCATGTCCAGCACTTCGGCAATGGATTTGCCTTTGTATTTGACTTCGAGTGTTTCGCGATTGTAGCGTTTGCCTTTGCACGCTTCACAGGTGACATAAACGTCCGGCAAAAAGTGCATTTCGATTTTGATGATGCCGTCGCCTTCGCAGTTTTCGCAGCGCCCGCCTTTCACATTAAAACTGAAGCGCCCCGGCTTGTAGCCGCGCACTTTTGCCTCTTGTGTCTGTGTGAATAAATCGCGAATCTCGGTGAACAAGCCGGTGTACGTTGCCGGATTGCTGCGCGGCGTGCGGCCGATGGGCGACTGATCGATGTCGATGACTTTGTCGAGATGCTGCAAGCCGCGAATACTGCGGAACGGCAGCGGCTGTTGCTTGGCTTGATTCAATTCACGGCTCAGCACGCGAAACAGCGTCTCATTAATCAATGTCGATTTGCCCGAGCCGGAAACGCCGGTGATGCAGGTGAGCATGCCCAGCGGAAATTTCGCGTCGACATTCTTGAGATTGTTGCCTTGCGCGCCGTTCAATTCGAGAAATGTGCCGTTGCCGGGGCGCCGTTTCATCGGAATCGCGATGTATTTGCGCCCGGCCAGATAATCGCCGGTAAGTGATTTCGTGCTTTGGGCAATCTCTGCGGGCGTTCCCGCGGCCACCACATGCCCGCCGTCTTTACCCGCGCCCGGGCCTAAATCAATCACCCAATCGGCAGACTCGATGGTTTCATGATCATGCTCGACCACGATCACGGTGTTGCCGAGATTGCGCAAATGCACCAACGTGTCGATGAGCTTGCGATTGTCGCGCTGATGCAGGCCGATGGAAGGCTCGTCGAGAATGTACAACACGCCCACGAGTTGCGAGCCGATTTGCGTGGCCAGGCGAATGCGCTGCGCCTCGCCGCCGGAAAGCGTGCCGGCGTCGCGATGTAACGTGAGATATTCGAGGCCAACATTGACGAGAAAGCCCAGGCGTTCGCGCACTTCTTTCATGATCTGGTGCGCAATCTTCTGCTCGCGCGCGTTCAAATTCAAATTGCGAAAGAATTCATTCGCGGCCCTCACGGTCATGCGCGTGACTTCGAAAATGCTGTGTTGCCGGATTTTTACCGCCAGCGCCTCCGGGCGCAGGCGCGCGCCGTTGCAGCCGGGACAGGCCTTCTTGTTCATGAAGCCCTCGATCCACGCGCGAATGTATTGCGAATCCGTTTGCACGTAGCGGCGCTGCAAATTCGGGATGATGCCCTCGAACTTGCCGGTGAATTGCGCCTGCATGCGGCCGTTACCGCTGGCATAATTGAATTTCAATTCGCGGTCGCCCGAGCCGTACAGCACCACGCGCTGTTGCGCTTTCTTGAGCTGTTCCCACGGCGTGTCGAGCGAGAAATCAAAGGCCTTGCTCACCGCGCGCAACTGTTCCCAATACCAGCCTTCCTGATTATCCCCCCAAACTTCCAGCGCGCCGCCGCGAATCGAGAGCTTGGGATTGGGCACCACCATCTCGGGATCGACTTCCATCGTCGTGCCCAAACCGTTGCAGACCGGGCAGGCGCCGTACGGCGAGTTGAACGAGAACAAACGCGGCGCCAATTCTTCGATCGAGATGCCGCATTCGGCGCAGGCAAAATGTTCGGAGAATAGGATTTCTTTTTGCCCCACGACATCGATCAGCACCAGGCCGTTGGCGAGATGCAGCGCGGTTTCGAGCGAATCCGTCAAGCGCGTTTTGATGCCGCTTTCGTTGACGAGACGATCGACAACGATTTCGATGTTGTGCTTTTTATTCTTATCAAGTTTGAGATCGCCGGCCAAATCTTTCACCTCGCCGTCAACCCGAACGCGCACGTAGCCGTCGCGCCGCGCGGTGTCGAAAATCTCGCGATATTCGCCTTTGCGGCCGCGCACCACCGGCGCCAACACCTGGAACTTTGCGCCGCTCGGCAGCGCCAGAATGGCGTCAACCATCTGCTGGACGGTTTGGCGTTCGATGGGCTTGCCGCAATTGTAGCAATGCGGCACGCCGATGCGCGCAAACAGCAAGCGCAGATAATCGTAAATCTCCGTCACCGTGCCCACGGTTGAGCGCGGATTGCGGCTGCTGGTTTTTTGCTCGATGGAAATCGCGGGCGAGAGGCCTTCAATATAATCGAGATCGGGCTTTTCCATCAACCCCAGAAATTGGCGGGCGTAAGCGGAGAGCGATTCGACATAGCGGCGCTGACCCTCGGCGTAAATCGTGTCAAACGCCAGAGAAGATTTGCCCGAGCCGGACAGGCCGGTGATCACGACGATTTGATTGCGGGGAATGGTGACTTCAATATTTTTGAGGTTGTGCTCCCGCGCTCCCTTGACGATGATAAACTCTTTTTCAGCCATAATTGTTTTGAAGATGGTGGTTGCAAATGATTCTTGTAACTCGGCGACGGCAAACAGGACTATTTGTCGTTTCGAGGGATCTTGTGAGGCCTGCACCACGAGGTCATTTTCACAAGCACCCGCAAGGGCGGGATGACAGGAGGAATGGGTGAATTTTTCACGGCAGACGCCTAAGCCGGACGAGCCGGAACCAAATTTTGCCACGAAGTCACAAAGGCGCTAAGCTTTTTTGCTGGATGTCTCCGCGCCCTGGTGGTTGGAAAATTCTTGCTTTTTAGCAACGATTCAACTTCAAAGAGACTAAACAAGTTCTTCAGACAAGCTGAAAACGTGGACCTTCGGGCGGCAAAAAGATTTTCCAGGGGATAGAGACAATCCAACTGACAAAGAGTTTTTCATGCGCTGGGTTGTTTCCATCTGCTGAAGAAAAGTTAGAATTGTATTCAAAGCCCGAAAAGCTAATTGCCCATGCAAGCGAATTCAAACAAGCGTCAAATATAGAAAAAAAAACTCGGAATGCAAGTGATTGGGCAAGAATCGGCTTGACATTCTCAAATCGTTTCTTCATATTTGCCCGTTAATTTTTGAACGCGCGCACCGACACCATTGACAGTCGTACGAATTCACGATATCGAACCATCCCGCTTATGCGCCGGGACGGAGGATGAGGGTTAGTAGCGTGATTGCTTTTACCGAGCCGCACAACGACTGTTTTACTCCCAGAGTTGTTTTTCGCCGCCGAGAACGGCGGCAAAGCCCTCCTATACCTAAGCTTCACTGTACGCGAACTTTCATTTTTTCTTTTTGCCTTAGTTTTCAGCCGCCAATAAAATACCTCGTTTCGTTTCTTTACACAATTTTTAAGACGTCATTTTTGTTTAACCTTGCGGCTTGTGGCGCCGTCCAAGCCGAGGCAAAACAGCAATCCGTTTGTTTCGTCACCGCAAGACAGGCGAATGGAAAATTTTAATTATTGAACAGACGAGAAAATTCAACAAATAGAAAGGAGGCAAGCGGTAGATTTTATGAGTTAATTTTTACCAATTCTCATCTTCAAAACCGTTCAAACCTTTAATCGCTAAGGGAGGTTGCTCATGCAACGAAAATTTCTAGTTGTGCTGTTGACGGTTTTTATCTGCGGCTTGGGACTTCTGGCAGCGCATGATGCCAACAAGAAGGATCTCAAAGCCAACGCCAAAACCATCAAGCTCATGTCCCAAAAGGATAAAGCGCGTTTTCAGATGACACCCTTGAAAACGGATGATGCGGCAGTCTCGGCGCTTTCCCCAAAATCAAAATCTTCCCAAACTGCTGCTGCTCAGGAAGTCATCTTCTCGGATGATTTTGAGGGCGGTCAGGAAAGATGGCAAGCGGGAGCAACGTGGGGTATTCAGGCAACCGCAGGCGGTTACTTGGATGAAGACAAAAGTGACTGGGAACTTTCCACAAGCAACTCGCACAGCGCCACCACAAGCTGGCATGAAACCGGTGCAACGCCCTCCAGCACGGACATGTTGATGTCACCCGCGTTTACTCTGCCGACCACGGTTGAAGGCGGCGCTCCGTTGGCGCGCTTGACGCTCGATTTTTGGTTGGATTGGGATGCGGTGAGTTCCGCGAATCAAATTTACGTGTACCTGGGCAAAGATGAAGCGTTGTGGGCGTTTGACACCTCCGATCCCGGCGCCGGTACTAGTAGCTGGTCTATTCACAATCCCGGAACGCCTCCCTATGACGTATTTAGCCGCCAATATTTAACGACGCCCGAAATCGACTTAACCAATGTTTCCGCTCCCATCAGCCTGAGCTTCCTTTACAAATCAATCTCCGAGCCGGAATTTGATTACAACAAAGTCGATGTCTTCACTGCTGACGATGATTTTCTATCTTACACCTCCGTTGCCTCCTTCGATGGTCCGGATGGCAGCGCTGGCGGCGGCACCGCAACCTGGACCACCCACACGGTGAGCCTGGATGCCTACGCTGGCAAAGTCATTAAACTCCGTTTCAGTGAGAATGGCGACTTTGGTTTTGTGCAGGCTGACGCCATTTTCGCATTGGATAACATTACCGTTACCGGACCCGGCGGCGTCATTTTCAGTGATGACGGCGGTGAAAGTGGTTCTTCTAGCATGACGGCAGAAGGTTTCGCGCCCGGCACGCAAGTAGCGGCATATGTCGGCGCTGCCAACCCAACTCCCAATTGGGTAAATGTCGTTGTACCTGGAAATGTTTTGTTGACAGGCGCTAGTGGTACGCTGTCTCCCGGCGACAACGTTCGCCTCGGCTTTGTGTTTGCTTATGACCCGGCCGGTACCGGCGCGGCGCACGTTACGGGGCGTGGCCTCTTCATTGATGATTTTAGACTTGTCGGCCAGACCATTCAAGACGACGTGGCAGCCGTCAATGTCGGCATTCCTTTCCCGGCCAAAGTTGGTGACGCTTTGACGTTTACGCTGAATGTTAATAACACCGGCACGAATCCTCAAAGCAATGTGCAATGGCAGGGCACGATTTTCAACAACGCCACCGGCGCGCAAGTCGCTTCAGTGGTCGGTCGTGGCACGACAACAATTCCGCCCGGCGGAAGTGAAGCCATTGCTTCGGTCAACACCTGGACCCCCACAACCCCTGGCGTCTATCGCATTCGGGCCTTCACTCGCCTTGCGAACGACGAAGATCGTTCCAACGACACCACCGCCGTCGCCACGGATGATCCCAACGGTTTTGGTGATGCGCGTTATTCACCGTTTGTGGTGCATGACGGCAATGTATTGTTCTCCTCAGCATTGTGGAATGCTCCGGCCGCTGCAACTCCGGCGCAATTGGTGGCGCGCGGATTTCAAGTCAATACTTCGAGATCCGAACCCGGCGTGGTGACCTGGCAAACCACGGCCTCAGCATTGGTACCGTTCGTCAACCTGGGCGTAAATTACACCGGCGCGTACGTGCAATTCGATTCCTTGGGCCGGCCCCAGGATGAAGACTTAATCATTCCCAATCTCAATTTCAGCGGCGTGGCTTCAACCGCTTGGCTCACCTTCAAAGCTTTAGGTGTCGGTGGTTTTGGATATACCCGATTCTCGGTGAGCGTCAGCAATAATGGCGGCGCCAGTTGGAATGATATACCCGGCTCCGAGCGTTTGCGCGGCGTCGATCCTGAAACCGGCCAAAATTATGGCGGCCCGGCTTTCTTCACGGCTAACATCCGGCCGGCAGTGTTCAACATTACCCCCTGGGCAGCCGGCTATTCCAATGTCTGGATTCGCTTCCGTTATCAAGGCATCAATGATGCTGACTGGACGATTTGGAACGTCGCCGTCAGCGGCAAGGGCGTGCAGGCAGCTACTCTGAGCGGCGTCAATGACATTCCCGGTGATCAAGGCAAGCAAGTGCGCGTAAGCTGGACGCGCTCGCCGAACGACGGCGGTATTGCGGGCGTGCCAATCACGCATTACGGTGTGTGGCGCAAGATTGCCGGCACCACCGGTATGCCGGTGGGCGGCGATGTCACCGTGGTCGAGAACCGTCTCGCCATGATCAGCGCTGATGTCAAAACTTTGAAGCCGGGTGCGCGTTTTTATGATGTCAGCGCCGCCACGGCGTGGGATTTCATCGCAACGGTGTTGGCGCATTCCGATCCGGACTACAACTATGTCGCCCCGACGTTGGCGGACGGCGTGGAAACCTGCTTCATGGTTTCTGCTCACACGGCCAACCCCGCGGTGTTCGCCAACTCCAACGAAGCTTGCGGCACCTCCACTGACGATCTGCCGCCGAATGCTCCCGGGTTGAGCGGTGCATTCGAAGGCGGCGTAGTAAACTTGAGCTGGACGCAACCGGACAACGAAGAGCCGGCCTCCTACTCGGTTTATCGCCGGTTGTCGAATGAACCTGCTTTTGGTGAAGCAATTGCAACGGTGACGGATTTGCAATATCAGGACAACACGGTGCAGGCGAATACCTCTTATGTTTATGCCGTAACGGCGAAAGATTATGCCGATAACGTAAGCGTATTCTCCAACGAAGTGCCCATCGTGACCACCGGCGTTGCTGATCGTCCGGTCAGCGCCCTGCCGACGGAATATGGCCTGGGCAACAACTATCCGAATCCGTTTAACCCGCAAACCTCCATCACCTTTGCCCTGCCGGAACATGGCAGAGTCGTGATCACCATTCTCAACTCGCTGGGCCAGGAGATTGAGAAGCTGGTCGATGGCAATATGCCGGCGGGCTTCCACACTGTCGTGTGGGATGCCAAGAAGCACACCTCCGGCGTTTATTTCTATCGCCTGACTGTCAACAACTTCACGCAGATGAAAAAGATGGTCTTGATGAAATAGTTCAAGCGACCCGAGTTGAAGCTGTAAAAAGCAAAGGCCTTTCAGGCTTAAAAAAAACCTGAAAGGCCTTTGTGTTGATGCAAAATCCCCCGCCGAAGAATCTTGCCCGTAAGGAATACTGTTTAAATAACTTTCCCATATCTCAAACCGCGAATGAACGCTGGTAAACGCGAGTCAATACATTAGCGTGTATTCGCGGTTTCGAGGAGCGGAAATTTTCGGCGCAAATTTTTGTGAACTGCAACCGCCGCGGTTGCCGGTAGATATAGGCTTACAAAACCTGCTCACGTTGATGAAGCCTTCGGAGGAATCATGATCTGCTGCGCCCGGTGCGGTTCGTTACTCTTCGGGTTCTTGCTGGCGGGCGCTCTGCTCGTCTATGCCTCAGATGCCAGCCGCGACAAACAAAAGGGCGAAAAAGCGATCCGGCTCTCGGAATTGCACAAGCGCAAATCCCCCCGTGCGCTTTCCGGAATACATTTGAGCGCCCGGCGCACGAATGTTCTATTCTTTGATGATTTCGAAAGTGAACCCAATTCCTGGCAGGTGACGGCAGGTTGGGGCAGCGCCCCGCAAGGCCCCGGCTTCGCCAATGCCGGAAAAAGCGATTGGCGCTATGAAAGCGGAAATGCCAGCAGCGCCTCACATAGTTGGCACGAAACCGAAGCCGCCTCGATTCAAACCGACATGTTGTTGTCGCCGGTTATCGTTTTGCCCAAGTATGTCAATGACGTCGGACGCGACCGGCCGTTGCGCCATGTCGCTCTGAATTTTGCCCTGGATTGGGACGCGCCCGATCCCGAGGCGCAGTTGCGCGTTTACGCGGGCCGCGCGGAAACCTTGTGGCGTTTCGATAAACTCGAGCCGGGCAGCGGATTGAGCGCGTGGCGCTGCGCCATTCCCGACACCGGGCATTACACCGAATTCGTCCGGCAATTTTTGATCACGCCGGAAATCGATCTCACCGCCGCGCAAGAGCCGCTACGTGTTTCATTTCAATATCAATCTCTCACCGAGGCCGGCTTTGATTTCAACACAGTAGAAGTTTCAAGCGATGATTTTGCCAGCTACCGCACGCTGATTTCATTCAACGGTGAAACAGCCTTAACCTGGAAAACCTACTCGCTCAATCTTGCGGCGTTTATCGGCGCAAAAATCAAAATTCGTTTCTGTCACAATGGCGATTTTTCGATCGTCACACCCGGCACCATGTTCGCGCTGGATGAAATCAAAGTTACTTCAGGCAGTACCGTTTTTTTTTATGATGATGGCGGCGAAAACGGCCAAACCCAAATGACGCGCGCGGGATTCGTGCCCGGCAACCAGCTCGCCATTTTGCAGGGACAGGCACAACCTGCTCCGCAATGGAACATGATCGACTTGGAAGCTTTCGGAGTTGACATTCTTAGCGGCTCCAACGGCTTGGTCGCGCCGGGCGACAGCATTCGTCTCGGCTTTGTTTACGTCGCCTCGAAATCAACCATGCCGCGCCGCGGCATTTATCTTGACGATATCATGCTCACCGGCATTACGCAACTTGACCACGACATTGCTGCAATTGATTTGACCGGCTCGTTCCCGGCAGTTACCGGGAAACCAGCAAGTTTTTTCCTGCATGTGATCAATACCGGCCGCGAAGCGCAAACCAACATCGTGTGGCGCGGAATTATTCGCGACGCCGCCGGACAAGTAGTGTTTCAACTCGACGGCGCAACCTCACAACTTCTCTTGCCGGATAGCAGCCGCCTTATCCCGGCGCAAGCAAGCTGGACGCCGGACGCGCCCGGCATCTATTCCATTGCAGCCGTCGCCCAACTTGCGCGTGATGAAGAACCGGCAAATGACACGACGCGCGTGCTTGCGGATGATGATCGGAATTTTCATGGCGGCGCTTACTCGCGTTTCATGGTTGCCGACGAGAATGTCATTTTTGCGGCAGCGTTGCATGACTTGCCCGCAGATTCTTCCACCACCACGCTGCAACAGTTGGGGGTTCAAGTCAAATCCCTCGGCGAACTTGGCGCATCTTCCTGGCATACCGGCGTGAGTCCGCGCCATGGTTTTCGCGGCGCAGTTGTGTCGGCAGATCCGCGCGACCTTTGGCAAGACGAACAACTGATCCTCCCAGACTTGGATTGCAGCAATTTCACCTCGCGTGTGCGATTGAGCTTCAATGGCTTTGCGATGGGCGGACGAACCTATTCGCGGCTTTCGGTGAGTGTCAGCGCAGATAGCGGGCGCACCTGGGCCGATGTTTTCGAACGTCGACTCGGAACCGATCCGCAAACCGGCATCAAATACAGCGACTCCCTTGCCGTCGTTGCGCCGATGAATCCCGCTGATCTTGATATTACCGCGCTGGCCGCGGGCCGGCCGAACGTTGCTCTTCGTTTTCGCTGCGAGTCGCAGGCTGACGGCTTTTGGGTTTTGTGGAGGGTTGTTGTTTCTGGTGAGGAAAGATTGCGAGCGGCGCATTTGAAAAGCGTCGCAGATGTTCCGGAAGATCAGGGCAAACGCGTTGAGCTGCTCTGGTCAGCAGCGCCGAATGATAGAATGTTTGCCGGCACGCCGATTACACATTATGGCATCTGGCGCGGCAACATTGACGGCTTGACGGCTCACCGCGAAGGAAGCATTCATCAATCAGGAATTTGGGAACTGGTCGCAACGTTGCCGGCGCAGGCAAACGCGACTTATCGTTTCCATGCCCCGACGGCGCATGATAAAACGCCGACGCCATTTTTTGTTGCGGCTTATACGGAAAACCCACGAGTATTCGTGAACTCCAACGTTGTCAGTGGAACTTCATATGACAATCTGCCGCCCGGCGCGCCCAATCATTTGACGGCTCAAATTGACTCGTCCCCGGTTTCGTTGTGGTGGGATCCGCCTGCGGATGAAGCGCCGGCATTCTATTCGATCTATCGCAGCGTCCTCAGCGGCAACCATGGGCCGCTGCCGCTGGCAACGACGACGCAAACGAGCTTTGTCGACGTTTCACTTGACCGGAATCAAACTTACTATTACGTCGTCACGGCCACGGACAGCAGCGGGAATCAGAGTCAATTTTCCAATGAAGTCACAGTTGCCGTTACTGACATTGCGGAGCGCGTGAGCAATGAGATTCCGGCATTTTTCGCCTTGAGCCAGAATTACCCCAACCCTTTCAATCCCTCCACCATCATTCCCTATCAATTGCCTCAAGCGCGTGCCGTGCGCCTGCGTATCTTCAATGCGGTTGGGCAGGAAATTCGCGCCTTCGAATTGGGTTTGCAGCCTGCCGGCTTTCATCATTTTGTTTGGAATGGGCAGGATGATCATGGCCAAACGGCCGGCAGCGGTGTTTATCTGTATCGTCTGGAGGCCGGCGATTTTCATGAAACACGGAAACTGGTGTTGATGCGGTAATCGGTTAATGTAAACAGCCAAATCCGAGAAAGAGCCATTTCAAAGGAAGGGGCGGTCGCGGGTTTCGCGAGCGCCCATTTGCTTTTTGCGTGGCCATGGAATTTTTTTGTGCATTTTTATCTTTTCTTGCTTAGATTTCCGCCTCCATGAAAGAACAAATGAAAATGCTGTTAATGCGCTGGCGCCTCGATGGCCTGGCGCGATTCGTAACGCGCAAAATTGGTGGCAGCGGTCTCAGCAAGCTCCTTATTAAATTCCCAACCTATGATGAGCGCATAGCGCAACTCGTCTCTGCCGCTGATGATCCCGTCCGTTATGCTGCCGTTGCGCTCGCAGTGAAATCGCTGCTCGCGCAAAACATTACCGGCAGTCTCGCCGAAGTGGGCGTATATCGCGGCGAGTTAAGCCGTCTTCTGCATACGCTTGCGCCGGAACGCGACCTGTATTTGTTCGACACATTTGCCGGCTTTCCTGAAGCCGATTTGGAAAGGCAGGATGTACGTTTTCGCGACACAAGTATTGACCTGGTGAAGCGCGCTCTCGGCGATCTCAAGCATGTTATTTTTAAGCCCGGTTATTTCCCCGAAACAGCGCAAGGGCTGGAGCATGAAAAATTCGCTTTCGTCATGCTCGATCTCGATCTCTACAAGCCCACTGTGGCCGGCATGGAATTTTTCTATCCGCGTCTGGTCCGTGGCGGTTATTTGTTTGCGCATGACTACAATTCGCCGGAATCTCAGCGCGCGGTTTCGCGCGCCGTAAATGAATACATGAAAGACAAGCCTGAAAAAATCGTCGAGCTGCCGGATAAGTGGGGCTCGGTCATCATTCGAAAGATTTGAAGCCACACGCCATCGCCAGGTCCCTGAACAGCTGAATCAGAAATCTTTCATTTTTTAATCTGAACTCATGCAAGTCTCCGATATCAAATTCGATTGCCGCCATTTCCGCGGCGATATTCCCTGCGCGCCCAACAAACTGCGCGACAAAGTGTGTGCGGCGTGTGATGAATATGATCCCCTCCGCACACGCATTCTCATCATCAAGCTGGGCGCAATCGGCGACGTGATTCGCACCACGCCGCTGTTGCAGCGTTTTCGGGAAACATATCCCGGCGCGCATATTTCCTGGGTCACACTCACCCCCGAGATTTTGCCGGCTTCAAAGATCGACAAAATTTACAAATTCGATTTCAAAGCAATCTATGCCTTGACGCATCTGGAATTCGATATTGCGGTGAACCTGGATAAAGACGTGGAAGCCTGCGCCCTGCTGCACGATCTGACCGCCCGCCGCAAATTCGGCTTCAGCCTCGAGCACGGCCGGCTCACGGCGTTGAACGCCGCCGCAGAAGACAAGCTCATCACCGGCGCATTCGACAACCTCTCGAAGCAAAATCGCAAGAGTTATTTGAAGGAAATTTTTGCGATCTGCGGCTTTGAATTCAAAAATGAACCTTACGTTCTGGAGCTGAAAGACGGTTTTGAGGCGGGTTGGAAGGATTTGCGCGAGCGCGCTGCCGGCCGCAAAATCATCGGCCTTAACACGGGCTGTGGCAAACGCTGGCTCACGCGTTTGTGGCCGGAGGCCTATTGGATCGAGTTGATCAAAAGATTGCAGAAAGCAAACCAGTTTCCGTTGCTGCTCGGCGGTCCGGAGGAGGACGGCCAAAATCGCATGCTCGCGCAGCAATCCGGCGCCACATATTTGGGAACGTTTCCTTTGCAGCAATTTCTTTCGCTCACCGCGCAATGCGATGTTGTCGTTACCGCCGTCACGATGATGATGCACATCGCGCTGGGTTTGCGCAAGCCGTTGGTGTTGTTCAACAACATCTTCAATCCCCACGAATTCGAGTTGTACGGCAACGGCGTGATGGTGCAACCGGAATCCGGCTGTGACTGCTACTTCGGCAACACCTGTCGGCGCGCCCGCCATTGCATGCTCGATCTGCCGGTGTCAACCGTGTTCAATGCCATTCAGGAGATGTCTCATCGCGCCGGCGAACCTGTGTCGAGCCGGGTGTCATGAAGATTGCCTACCTCTCCACGTTTTATCCCTTTCGCGGCGGCATTGCGCAATTCAACGCTTCGTTGTATCGTGAACTCGAAAAACATCATGATATCCGCGCATTCACCTTCACGCGGCAGTATCCGCGTTTGTTTTTCCCCGGCGCCACGCAATATGTCACGCCCGCAGACAAAGTCGACAAGATTCCGGCGCAACCGATTCTGGACAGCATCAATCCGTTTTCCTATCGCAAAACCGCGGCGTTGATGCGCTCCTATGCGCCGGATCTGGTTCTCACCAAATTTTGGATGCCGTTTTTTGCGCCCAGCCTGGGTCATGTTGCCGGCAAACTGCGCCGCGCCGGCGCGACAGCCATTGCCATTCTCGATAATCTCATTCCGCACGAGCAGCGCCCGGGCGACCTGCTGTTCGTGACATACTTCCTTCGGCGTTACGACGGCTTCCTCGTGATGAGTAAAACCGTGGAGCACGATTTGTTGAGGCTGCGGCCTGAAGCGCGTTACACACTCAAACCGCATCCGCTTTATGATCATTTTGGCGAAGCGCTGCCAACGGAGGAGGCCCGTCAAAAATTGGGACTGCCTCGTGATAAAAAAATCATTCTCTTTTTCGGTTTTATTCGAGCCTACAAGGGCCTGGATAATCTCATTCGCGCCGCCGCTTTCCTGCCGGATGATTATTGCGTCGTGATTGCCGGCGAGATGTACGGCGATTTTGCTTCTTATCAGGCATTGATTGAGGAAACGCAAACCGCGAATCGAATCAAATTGTTTGTGAGATATATTGACGACGCCGAGGTGCCGGCGTTTTTTTCTGCGGCGGATGTTTGTGTGTTGCCGTACAAATCCGCCACCCAAAGCGGAATTGTGCAAATTGCTTTCAACTTTAACTTGCCCGTCATTGTCACCGATGTTGGCGGGCTGGCTGAAATGGTGGAAAACGGAGAAACCGGGCTGGTGGTGAGCTTACCAACGCCGCAAGAGCTAGCCATGAAAATTCGTTATTACTTCGAAAATAAACTAGAGCAGAAAATGCGGCCGGCCATTGCGCAGAAGCGAGGATATTTTAGTTGGGCGGGATTTGCGGAAGCGGTGATGGAGCTGTATGGCAGAGTACACAAAATATCAAAGTAGCACGTCTCAAATCAAGCCCATATGCTTTGCCGGTTGTTCGGCAAAGTCGCCAAAATCGGCTAAAGCTGGCCGAATGCTATCATAATACTTTTTGCAGATCAACGTGTGGTGACATTTTTCAGCGCCTTGATTCGCTCGACCAAAACACGATCGCGCATGCGGCGCAACGGTTTGGTGTCATCGTAGATTTTTACGGCCTGAATCTTTTGGCCGTTAAAGAGATCCGGATGTGAGGCATGCAGGCATTTGCCCTTTTGAAAGACCTCGAGGCGCAGCACCGGACCGGTGACCTCATGGATGATGGCGACATCGATTTCTTGTCCCATCAAATCTTCCATCTCGCCATACAGGCGGACATGGCGCTTGCGCAAACCCTTTTGCAGGGAAAAAGCGCAATATCACTGCGCGGGTGTATTTTCCCGGCGGCTTGTTAGGCAAACAAGATCATGAGATCGATGTTGCGCGTCCGGCACCAATCCTGGATTTTTTTGTCGATCGAATTCTCTCATCGTGCGTAACAGCTGTTTTGTATGCCGCAATATAACCCGATTCCCGTTGAGAAGTAATGCTGGAATTCACGCAACTTGATACTGGACTTCGGCAGAAAATTTCTTAAATTTGAATTGCTTTTTGGCGGATGACACGGGTTTTATGCGGTTAGCTTTTCAAACTCAGAATAAAATTCTGAAAGATTTTTAACCGCAAAGACACGAAGGCACAAAAAAACAAAAGTCACGTCCGCAAGCTTTTCTTGGTGTTTTTGTGTCTTCGTGGTATTCAAAATTAGTCGGGTTCATTGCTGCCCGCAGGGCTTAAGATTTCAGCTTGTCTGAAATCTAGCGTAGTCTGTTTACAGATCAAGATCATTATTCATTCTACTGAATCGAATTATTGCGATTGGAACCTCACATGCACATCGCCAGTTCGGCTTCCCTTGTGCCGCACTTTATGGTTCGCGATCTGCCCATCTACGGCGACCTCGTGCTGGCGCCCATGGCGGGATTTTCCGACTTGCCTTATCGCATGATTGCGCGCGAGTTCGGCAGCGCCATGGGTTATACGGAATTCGTTTCGGTGGATGGCATTCTGCACGGCAATGCCAAAACCCTGCGCATGCTCGATTTTCACCCGTCTGAATATCCCATGACATTTCAGGTGTTCGGCAGCGATGAGAATAAAATCGTTGAAGCATGTCAACGCATTGCTGCATTCGGCCCGCATATCGTCGATTTGAACATGGGGTGTTCCGTGGCAAAGGTTTCCGGCCGGGGCGCGGGCGCGGCTTTGCTGTGCACGCCGCCGAAAATCGGGCGTATCTTTAATCGCCTTAGCAAACTTTTGCCGATTCCGGTGACCGGCAAGATTCGATTGGGATGGGATCATCAATCGCGCAACTACATTGAAGTTGCAAAAACTTTGGAGGACAACGGCGCTGCGCTTGTTGCGGTACATGCGCGCACGAAGGCGCAGGCGTATAACGGCGTTGCGGATTGGAATGCGATTGCGGAAATCAAACAAGCGGTGAAGATCCCGGTCATCGGCAACGGCGACGTCAAATGTCTTGACGATATCAAACGCATCAAACAACAAACCGGTTGCGACGCGGTGATGATCGGCCGCGCCGCGATTGGCAATCCGTGGATCTTCAGCCGCAAGGATCGCCACGAAGTCTCCTTTGCGGAAAAAGCCGCGCTCATTCGCCGCCATCTTGGTCTGATGCTCGATTATTATGATCAAAATTATGGGTTGATTCTTTTTCGCAAACACGTGGTGAAATATATCTCTGAGATTCGCGGGGCGGCCGCATTGCGCACCGGCCTGATCACTTGCACGCGCGCGGAAGACTTCATTGCCCTGCTCGCAGAAGCGGAAGCAAACGAGCGGGAATTGAAAGCGGCGTAGTTGGCGTCCGTTCAAAATCGCAGCTTTTCAGTCAAAGTGTTTTGCAACGGCTTGGCCGGTGCACTAAAAACCTCGGAGTGTTCACGCTGCGCGAAGTTTTGGAGGCCCCGGCCCAACCGAAGTTGGAACTTTTTCGGACGGATATCGGTGCACTGTCGCCCTCAAAAGTATATTCCACCCTGCATGTCAGCCAGAAGGGAGCTTGTGAAGTTGCAGGCAGTATGTTGAGTGCTTCACTGGATTCATCTGAATGACATGCGAGGGTCCTCCTAACTTGACTATGTCAGATTTACCGCGGAGACGCAGCGTTCGCTGAGAATTTACGCAATCTTACTCTGCGAACTCCGCGACTCTGTGGTGGTTTTTGGAATGTGACATAGTCAAATTGAAAATTAAGATAGAAGCCTACTAGTTACTCAAAATTGCATTGCTGCAAAAATTGCCTCCGCTTGAACTTATAGGATCACAGAAATCCAACGAATGAAGCCCTCCACCTTGATGCAATTGCAAGAACCTTATCAACCCCGCCCGATTCGTTTTCTCGAACTCTGGCAAACCGCGGGCTGGACATTGAAGCTTTATGGTATTGCCTATCGCTGCTCTTCACCGCGACCGGAGCTGCTTGTCGCCGCAAAAGATGTTGCAGTCGCGCAGTTGGCTGAAATACAAACAAAAAATCATTATCATCTCGGTTTCATGGGCGTGCATGACGGCCGCGGCGCAAACTTTGTTTTCCTTGATTACTGGGCGGAGGAGAACGAATTGCATCATCATGTTTATATCTCACCCGCAGAACAGCCTGCGAGATTTGCATACGCGACGCCAACCGGTTTAATCGCCTGTGTATGGGATTTGCGCGTGATTTGTTTTGAGCGTCAGGCCTGGCTGGAAACCGTCTTGGCGAATCCCGCCGGGCCGAATCTGCAGCAGTATTTGGAGCGCCGCCTGCATGAAGAGGCTTAATCTTCCGCGCATCGTTTGTCTCGCCTCTCTGTTTTCTTTTTTTATCCCGCCGGGCCTCGCGCAAGATGCGCCGCAAAATCTCATCAAAAATGTTGAAGTCGCCGGCAAACACCTCGACGGTAAAACAGCGATGCGGGCTGTTGCTTTCATGCAAAACTATTGGCGTCACGCCGGCAATCAAGATTTCAATCTGTGCATGGATTATTTTGCAACGGCGCTGCGCGCGGGCGGTTATGCCGAATCAGATTCTTTGTTTCAGCTTTCCGTGAGTGACACGTTGCTGCCGCAAGCGCACGCCTGGCAGCCGTTTGAAGCCGAACTGCGGCTGGTTGTGCCGATGGACACGCTGCTCCATTCTCTGGCACAAGCCAAAATGTTTTTGTGTGTGAATTCACATGCAACGCCTCTGCCGGGCGCAAGCATGGAATTGGTGCGCATCGATGGCCTTGAAGTCGCGCCGCAGAGTTTGCGCGGTAAAGTGGCTTACACCCATCTACCGCCGGAGGCCGTGTTCGATAATGCGGTGAGGCGCGGCAAAGCTGCGGGCATTGTTTCGTCATATCTGCCGGATTACAACCGGCCAGCGGAGCATCCCACGTCGATTAGCATGAGTTCCATTCCATTTGTCGATTCTCTCTCGGCGTTTGCTTTCAAGATTTCGTATGGCAGTCAAGTTCTGCTTGATTCTCTCGTGCGCCAGGGCGAGGTCGAGGTGAAAGCCAGCGTGCTTGCGCAATTTGCACCGAAGATTGTTCGGGAAGTGAGTGTTGAAATTGTGGGCCAGGAGAGGCCGGAGGAGTTCATTGTCATCATTGCGCACGTTGACGAGCCGGGAGCGAATGACAATGCCTCGGGCTGCGGCACGTTACTGGAGATGGCACTGACACTGCGCCGTCTCATTGCAACCGGTGAGTTGCCCCGCCCGGCGCGCACGTTGAAATTCATGTGGGTGGAGGAAATCGCAACGGTGCGGCGTTGGCAAAAATCTGCGCCCCGGACATTTGATCAAATCAAAGCGGCATTCGTGCTCGACATGGTTGGTGAAGATGTCGCCAAAACCGGCGGCAGCTTTTTGATTGAAAAATCTCCCGATCCCTCGGCGATTTGGACGCGGCCACCGGATGAACACACGGAATGGGGGCGAGGCGAGATCACTGAAGCTGATTTGCGCGGGAGTTTTCTCAATGATCTTTTGGGAGCGGCATGCGCTGCGCGCGCCCGGCAAACGCAATGGGTGATCAAAACCAATCCGTATGAAGGCGGCAGCGATCACGTACCATTCGTGCAAAACGGCATTCCGGCAATTCTCGCATGGCATTTCACCGACGTCTATTATCATACCAGCAACGATGACATCGACAAGGTCTCCGCGAGCGAGATGGCGAATGTCGGTGTGAGCGTTGCGGCAACCGCGTTGTTTTTGGCAAATTGTTCGGAATCGGATGCGATTGAAACCGTGAGGCTGCTGTCAAAACGCGCGGCCTGGCGAATTACAAACGAAATGCAAAACAATTTACGCAGCAATGATGTTGCGAGTAATGAAAAAATTTTGCAGGCCTGGATAAAATGGTATGAAGAAGCGTATGACAGCGTTGCGGGCCTGAATCTCAGCCCCGGAAACAAGGCGCTAACCAGAGAGATTCGGCGTGCGAAAGAGAGTACGATTCGTCCGGCAAAAGGGAGATAACCGGTTGTGGAATACATGAACAAGAGTGCCGGTGAAGCCACGTTGCGGGAATTCTTGGATCGATGCCGGCCTGCGCTCTCAGTCTTCAATACAGTTTGAAAGATGTGCCTCCGAATGATTCATCATGCCAATCAAGATGCCACGGTTAAGCCGTGGCAGATTCCAGATTGCGATGATCAAATCTCGTTGGGCGAATTTTAATTTTGTATTAGCCTCTGCTGCGCTCTCCAGCGCATGATTAACTCCACGACTCCGCTGTAATTCTGCATGCCTTCCTGAATTTTATTTGCGCGCAAATAAGCGTCATACGTTGCATGGCTCATGTCTGAGATTGGGCCCATGTATTTTTGATAACGCTGCCGCACCGCACGAAAGTCGGCGCGAACTTCGGGCCGCAGCAACTGTCGCAATGAATCTGTCTCTACAACCGCTGATGCGCGCGTCAAGAAACTGCCGAGCAGGGAGAAGTAGCCTGAGTATTGTAACGAGGAATCGGCGCTGGCAAAGCACACCAGCGCTGCAAGAAAATTCGCTTCGGCTTCGCGCGCAAAGCCCATTTGATGCGCCTTTTCATGTGCCAGCACGAACGGCAACTCGATCGGCAATAGCTCCGAGTTGAGGTGGACTTCGTGAAAAAATGGCCCGAAAATGCCGGAGGTCAACGTGTAATTCAACACGGCTGGAATCAACAGATGCTTGGGGCGGCGTTTGCCGGGCGCCATGGGCAGATTCAAATCGGACAGGACGCGTTGATAGCTTTGCTCGATTTTTTTGTCAAGCTCAGGCAAGGACCAGCTCGGTATGACACGCCAATGCGCGTTGGCTGAGTTGAGGCACCACAACAAGTTCTCTCGAAAGGCCGTGATGGAAATTTCTGTTTCTTGCCCGGGGAGTCCCAGTTGCGCATCAAGCGGCTGGCGAAAATAATTGTAGCCCCAACCGAGATAAAACCAGGAAATGACAATGGCAACGAGCAGCAAAATCTTTCTGAACCCGTCTTTCCACAGTTTTGGTTCGAGGTTGGAGCCGATGATTGCACAAAGCGAAACGATAAACGTATAAAGCGAAATTTCTGAGAGAGAAAATGGCAGCGCCGAACTCGCGGCCGAGAGCAAGCCGGTCAGGCCAAAATAGAAATGGCGCGTGTAAATCGTTTCAACGGATTGGGGATGGCGCGCGAGAACGGGAATGAGCAGCACAGGAATCGCCGCCAAGGCGACAACCGCAAGGAAGCGTTTCGCAGATTTCGGCGTTCGGCTCATCGCGGCTAACTGGCAATTCGACGGGTGGTTTTTTCCTGCACGGCGAATTGCAGTTGATACAGGCGGTAATAAATGCCGCGCAATGCCATTAATTCCTCATGCGTGCCAATCTCACGCACCTGGCCTTTGTGCATGACGATGACACGGTGGGCATGCTGAATGGTGGACAGGCGGTGGGCGATGATCAGCGAGGTGCGGCCCTGCATCAGGCGCGCGAGCGCCGCTTGAATCAACAATTCGGTTTCAGTGTCAACACTCGAGGTGGCTTCATCCAGGATGAGAATTGGCGGATCGAATGCCAGCGCGCGGGCAAAGGCGATCAGCTGCTTTTGTCCCACGGAAAGCGAATTGCCGCGCTCCAGCACCGGCTCCTGAAATTTGTTGGGAAGTTGTTCGATGAACCGCAAGGCATTCACTTCCTGCGCGGCCTGGCGCACACGTTCCGAAGAAATGGCATGATTGCCGAGCCGGATGTTTTCTTCGATTGAATCGGCAAACAGAAAAACATCCTGCAACACTAAACCGATTTGCGAACGCACGTGATACAGCGGCAATTCGTTTATGTCCCGGCCGTCGATCAGAATTTGGCCGTGCTGCGGCTTGTAAAAGCGCGCGAGCAGGCTGATGATCGTGGTTTTGCCCGCGCCGGTCGCGCCCACGATCGCGATGGTTTCACCAGCGGCGATCTTGAATGAGGCATTTTTCAAGACGGTTTCATCATCGCGATAGCCGAAGGTCACCTCGCGAAACTCGATTTCACCGCGCGCCCAGCGGCCATTGCTTGCGATCAAATCCAAAGAAGCCCCCGCCGGTTGCAGCGGTTTGCGGTCGGAGGCCAGTTCATCCGGTTCGTCGAGAATCTTAAAAACCCGCTCCGCGCTCGCCATCGCGGTTTGCAAAATACCGTATTTCTCAGCGAGGTCGCTGATGGGCCGGAAGAACATTTCGACATACATGATGAAGGCCACCAGGGCGCCGAATGAAAGCATGTTGCTGATCACCTGGCCGCCGCCGTACCAAATTATCAATGCGACAGCCAATGCGCCGATGAACTCAACGATGGGATAAAACACGGCGTAGTAAAAAATCGTTTTGCGATAGGCTTCGAGATAATCGAGATTCTTTTCGTCAAACTGTTTGAAATTTTTGGCTTCGCGATTGAAAAGCTGCACCACGGTCATGCCGGTGATGTTTTCTTGCAGGAAGGTGTTAATCTTCGCCAGGCGCACGCGAATATCTCGTTCAGCGGCGCGCACTTTTTTCTTGAAAATGGCGGTCGCGGCATACAGCAGCGGCACGGTGCTCAAGGTGACCAGCGTGAGCTGCCAGTCGAGCTTGAACAATGCGATGATGATGCCGGTGAGCATGAATACGTCGCCGAACACGGAAACCAGCCCTGAGGTGAAAAGCTCGTTGAGCGACTCGACGTCGTTGGTGACGCGCGTCATCAATCGTCCCACCGGATTGCGATTGAAGAAGGCGAGCGGCAGGCGCTGCAAATGCGAGAAAATCTGCATGCGCAAATCATACATAATGCGCTGGCCGATGCGCTCCATCATGACCATGCGGTAATAATTGATCGCCAGGCCGAGCAGCAGCATGCCGAGATAAGCCAGGCAGATCAGCGTCAAGCCGCGCACATCTTTGTTGGTGATGTGTTGGTCGATGGCGATCTTGGACAAGATTGGGCCAAGCACAGCCAGGCCGCTGCTGACCAAAAGCAACGCCACGGCCAACGCCATGCGGCCGCGTATCGGCCGCACATATTGCAACAAACGGCGCATCAATGCGCCGTCATACGTCGTGGTTAGTTTATCTTCTTCAAATGCGGACATGCTTATTTTCGGCTCCAGCGATCCTGTTATGCACAACTCCATCCCATTTTATAAGGTTTCCAAATCTTCTTCCCACTGCTGCAAGCGGCTCAGTTCCGCATAGATGCCATCTTTTTCGAGCAACAAATCGTGCGTGCCCTTTTCGGCAATTTCGCCGTCTTTCAGCACAATGATGAGATCGGCGTCGCGCACGGTGGAGACGCGATGCGAAATGATGATGCTGGTGCGCTCGCGCATGACCCCGCGCAGGCCGCGCAGGATTTCATCTTCGGTGTAAGTGTCGACGGAGGACAGCGCATCGTCGAGAATCAGAATACGCGGCTGGCGGATGATGGCGCGCGCAATGGCGACGCGCTGTTTTTGGCCGCCGGAAAGATTGATGCCGCGTTCGCCTAACATGGTCTCGAAACGTTCCGGAAACGCTTCGATTTCCTCGCGCACGCGCGCGATGGCGGCAACCGCGTGCATGGATTCGCCGTTGCCGTTCTCGATGCCGAACGTGATGTTTTCGCGAATCGTGTCTGAGAACAAAAACGTTTCTTGCGGCACAAAGCCGATCTCGCGGCGCAAAACCGCAAGCGGAATCTGCCGAATGTCGACGCCGTCGATCAGAATCTGGCCTTCCGTCGGATCGAGCAGGCGCGGGATGAGATTCACCAGCGTGGACTTGCCGCTGCCGGTATGCCCGACGATCGCGAGCGTCATGCCGGCATGAATCTTGAGATTGATATGGCGCAAAGCCCACGCCGATTCGTTGTAACGAAAACCGACCTGGCGAAACTCGATCTCGCCGCGCAGTTTTGAGATGGTGAAGTTGGTGTGCGCGTTGTCGCAGATGTCCGGCTCTTCGCCCATGACACGGTTGATGCGTCCCATGGAAGCGGCGCCCTGTTGCATAACGTTGATGACCCAGCCGAGCGCAATCATCGGCCAGGTGAGCATGCCGATGTACGCCACAAACGCGACAAACTCGCCCCAGCTCAGTTTGTCGTGAATCACTTCCAGACCGCCAATCCACAACAGCAACAAAATCCCGGCGCCGGAAAGCGTTCCCATGCCGGACCACAACAAGCCCTCCACCTTGCCCAGCGCGATGTTTTGCTGCATGTAATCCTGATTGAGCTTGCTGAATTGCGCAATTTCGTAATCCTCGCGCAAATATGATTTGATCACACGAATGCCCGAAAGATTCTCCTGGGCGCGCGCGGTGATTTTGGAGAATTGTTCCTGGATTTTGGTGTAGGCGGCGTGGATCCTGTCCATGGTGAATTTGACGATCACCACCATCAACGGCAGAATCAGCATGGCCAACAGCGTCAGCTTCCAACTCATCAACATCATCAAAATGAACGCGCCGGCGCCGACGACGATGGTGTTGGAGGCATACATGATGCCCGGCCCGAGCACGGCGCGCACGCTGTTCAAATCGTTGGTGGCGCGCGCCATCAAGTCGCCGGTGGGGTGGCGGTTGAAAAACGCGCGCGACATGCGTTGCAAATGGCGCAAGTAGTCGTTGCGCAAATCGTATTCGACGAAGCGCGACACCACAATGATGGTCTGGCGCATCCAGTAACGAAAGAAGCCTTCGCTGGCCGATACCAGCAAGATCAATCCTGCGGACAGCAGCAAACGCTGCGAGGTCAAGTCCGCGCGCAGGGCATCAATGGCATGCTGCAAAACTTTTGGTCCGAGCAGGGCGAAAATATTCGTGACGAAAATAAAAACTCCCCCCAGGAGAATGCGGCCGCGGTATTTTTTAAGATAGGGCAGGAGAGAGGCCAGCGAGCGGAGTTCGCTCAGGCCGGTCTTTTTCGTTTCGGATTTGGAGGGGTCGGACATATTGTTGCACGTTAATAAAATTGGGGGCGGCGTATCCCGGATGCAAAAAATGGCGATCGCCTAAGATTTCATCTGCACGATTTTTTTCCTGGCGGCGAATGGTTGCGCTTTTGATTCTTTTTCGAAGAAAATCTGGTTGTTGGTGACTCGTTTGATAAAATCCGAAATGCGGGCAAATATTTTTTCGCGATCGCAATCGACGGTGAGAACGTGATAGGAATCCTCGACGATCATTTGCTCGCGATGCGGCGATTGCACGTTTTCAAATAAATAATCGAGCGCCTTGATGGGAACCGTGTGATCCTGGCGTGAATGAATTGCCAACAGCGGTATTTTGATTTTGCTTAATTCTGCGCGCACCAGGCGCTGCAAGCGCAGCAGCGGCTTGGCTGCGGCAATGGGATAATGATTGTAACCATCCAACAAGGCTTTGCCCCGCGGGTCGTGCACATCCGGGCCGCGCGGCTTGCGGCGAATGTAATTGAACGGCGACAACAGGCGTATGCTGATTTTCGCCCAGGGCCGCAGTTTTAGCGCCGGCGCTAACGCTACGACGCCCGCGAATGTGTGGTTCGCCGCGAGATGCAGCGCCAATAAACCGCCCATGGAAAGGCCGATCACAATTTGCTTTTGCGTGCTGCTGCGCAGGGCTTGAAATGATTCTTCCGCCGTGGCCAGCCAATCCTGATGAGAAACGCGCAATAAATCTTGCGGCGTGGTGGCATGACCCGGCAAGCGCGGCGTTTGCGTGAGATAGCCTTGCGTTTTCAGAAAAGCGGCAAGCTCGGACATTTCTCGGGGGCTGCTCGTAAAGCCATGTAGCAGCAAACATCCGGTTTCAAGAAGGCTGGTCATTGTGAACAATATATCACACACTCCTCGAAAAGTCAACTCTCGCCATTGGCATTGCAGGCATTGGCAAAATATTCTTTGTCAAAAACAAAAACCCACTTCCGCGTGCGCGAAAGTGGGCGTGTTAGGAACACAAAAGATTTGATGCGAGTTTATGGCGCAGCCGTCAGCGGCGCATTCACGGCTTTGAAGGCATTGAGAATGCCGCCCGTCACCATTTTACCCTGCAAGCCCGGCTTGACATCGACGGATGCCAGCAACCGGTTCTTGAGTTGAATGTTGGTTAGCGCGGGAAATTGTGCCAGCGTCAGCGCCGCAATGCCGGCAACATGCGGCGTTGCCATCGAGGTGCCGGAGAGCGACTGATAGCCATTGTTGGGCGTCGTGCTCAAAATATTTTTCCCCGGGGCGGCCAGATCAACCGTGGTTGCGCCATAGTTGGAGCCGGGCACCGGCAGAACCTCGCCGAGGCAGCCACCGCATATGCCGCCGCCGCCGCCAGAGCCGAACACCGCCAGGTTACCCTCGTGATCAATTGCCGCGACTGCAAGCACGTTTTCGACCTCATAGTTTGAAGGATAATTCGGCGTGGCGTCGTTATCCGTACCGTTATTGCCCGCGGCTGCCACGAAGAGCGAGCCTTGCTGATTGGCAAACTTGATCGCATCTTCCAACGCCTGTGAGCGGCCGCCGCCGCCCCAACTATTGTTCATCACATGCGCGCCGAAGCGCGCGGCATACGTGATGGCCTCGATGGCATCGGACAAGCTGCCCGAGCCGCTGCTGCTCAAAAATTTTAACGGCATGATCTGCACGGTCCAATTCACGCCCGTGACCCCGATGCCGTTATTTCCGACCGCGCCAATCGTGCCGGCGACATGTGTGCCATGAATATTGTCATCGAAAGGATCATTGTCGCGATTGACGAAATCCCAACCGCGCCAATCATCGATAAAACCGTTGTTATCGTCATCGATCCCGTTGCCGCTGGTGGGATCGTTGGGATCCGTCCAGGGATCTTCGCCCGGGTTCGTCCACATGTTGGCGGCCAGATCGGGATGTTTGTAATCAACGCCGGTATCGATTACCGCAACCAGAATGTCTGCGCTGCCTTTCTGCACGTCCCAGGCCTCGACTGCATCAATATCTGCATCAGTCGTGCCGCCGGTCTGTCCGGTGTTGTGAAGCCCCCAAAGCTGATTGAATTGCGGATCGTTGGGTGTTTCACTGGCATAGTAAAGATAATTCGGTTCGGCATAGATAACGCCGGGGCGACTTTGCAATTCATCGACGAGCGCATTGACATCCTTGCCGGTGGTGTCTTTCACCACAAAAATGTCGCTCGGCCCCAGCGATTTTGACGAAGGCATGGCAGCCATCAAGCTCGGATCGCTGACTCTGACCACGACTTCACCGGGAATAAACAACGGCCGTTCCTCCTGCTTGGTTGTTTGGGCGCTGAACATCGTCGCCAACAGCAGCAGGCACAAAACGCTCCACCATTTTTTCATGAAATCCTCCTCGAGTGGGGTTGAGAGTTGTCGACAGGAATAATTGATACCACTGGCCGGGCAGTTGTTAAGCGGCGCGTCTCGGGTTGTTGATTTTTGACATGCTAAAAAATAACGGCCTGGACGGTTTCTCACTTCTGGACCGACACAGATCAGACACTGCCGGCAGGATTGCTTTCTTGCTTTTTTTTATTGCCGGCGCTGATCATGTTGCCGGTAATTCAAAACGCCGCTGCGCCGAGTCACTGCTTCTCGGGAATGCGATATTCGATGTTCGGTTCGGCGTATTCGACCTGCGGATGGGCGCGGCATTTCTGCAAGATCGTGTCGAGCGATTGGCCTGCCGGCACACGAAAAACGCGCACCCCGATCGCCGACAAATCGCGTACTTGCACCAAACCCAGCGCTGCGGTGAACGCTTGCACGGAATCCGCCTGCGCCGAGGCTTTGAATTTGATCAATACTTCGGAGGGAGAGGCCATTGCCGTATTCGTTTCTGATGATTCGCGTTGTTGTTCTGCCTGATTGCAAGGCGGCATTGTTAGACTGGTGAAGGCGGCAAAGAGAAACAGGATGAACAGCTTCATGGCTTTTGCGAATGAAAGTGAATGATCTTGCTGGTTGTTGGCTGCCCGTTCCTGGTTGCTGCATCAAAACACAAACGACATGCGCATGCAACCAGCGACAAGCAACCGGCAGCAAGGTAGCAATCTCAAGCCGTGTTGTCAACCGGAATTTCGCGTTTCACTTCCAGGCGGAGCTGAGAATGGGCAATTGTTTGGCTTCGAGCAGCGGCTGCTGGCGGAAGACGATGACACCTTGCGAAGGCGCTTCCAAGCCGCTGAGCACGGCTGCAGCAAATTCATCGTCCGGCACACGGTGTTCGGGGCCGAGATCGCATTGCACGATGGGCAGAATGGGCTTCTTGGTTTCCGCCGCCGCATATTTGACGAAGGTTTCAATCCATTCGACCGGCTGGCCGCAAAGCTCGTGATACAGCATCGGAGAAAAGATATCAATAGAATTGCTCAAGCGGCGATAATCCTGGCCCAAAATGCTCACCAGAGCATAGCCATATTGTTCGCGCTTCCAGGGCACGCCGAACATGCCGAGCACGGCGTCCGGGTTTTTGGCCAGCGTTGCTTTTGCTTGTTGCGCGAACTCTGCAATCACGCCGATTTTATAAAGAATCCATTCACGGCGATGATGAGTCAGAATCCACTTTGCCTTCGCAGCAATGCTTTGCGCCTGAGGCGTCGCGGCAATACTATCGGAAGAATCGATGGGAAGATCGGTTGGAATGATAGTCGCAGTGGCGCGTTCGAAATCGGCCAGGGTTGAATCACAAAAGCATGTTTCGGTCAAATTGGGCGAGGGCGTTTCCCACATGCCGCTGAAGCGGATAAAGTCGAGCCACACGCCGTCAAAGCCGGCGTCCCGTTTTTGCGCCAGGCTGCGCAAGAGGCGCGGCCAATACCAGCGTTGCGTCGGACAAATGCCGTTGCCCTGCGCCGCGGACACGCGGTTGCCGAAGCGATCCACCGGACGGAGTTGGGGATAGCGCCGCCAAAGCGCTTGACCGCCGAAAACGTTCAGGGTCGTGTAGACTTTAACGCCGATGGCTTTTAACGCTTTTTGCAAATCCGGGGAGATGGTGTCAACAAATACTGCGTTAATGTTGTTCGCATACAACGCGGCAGCCGTTTCCTTGGGCGTGCCGGCAAACGGGCCCTCGGGTGCGAAGCCCCATAATGCACGAACTTGTGCCTGCGTTTGCGCGGTCGCGTCGAAAGTGCAGAATATGAAAGTGCTTGCGAGCAGCAGCAGAAGAAAGTTGTGTTTCATAGTCCTTTGGCAACTTGTCCTTGTTTTAGAGCTTCACTCTACCGTTCGTTTATTGTTTTGATTGGCAACCTTTTTCCTGGATTTCTTTTGAGTATTTCAACGTTTTTAAATATTTCTGGATTTTTTGAAACTTGATACGCTTTTTCCATCAGCCGTAGCGCTTCTTCGATATCGCCTTGTTCGTTTAGAATGAAACTCATCAATGTTAAGGCTTGAGCAAAATTGGGGCTCCTTTCAAGAACGACTTCAAGGATAAGTTTTGCAGAAAGAATATCTCCATTTTGATACATCCTCAGTGCTTTGTCGCATTGAGTTTGCAAGCTTTTATAAGGCGTGAGCATTGCTATAGATCCATCTGTCAATTCATTAAGCCTGAAAGTTCGATAAATCGTTTCTTTGAGCGACTTTTTTAAACTGCTATTTTCATTTTGGTATTCATCAATAGTTGACTTAAGTATTTTATTTTGCGTCATCAATGAATCAATGCCGAGAAGTAGTCTGGTGTTTTGATGTCTCAACATGTCAATATTACTTTTCATGACTTGGGAGTCTGAAATGTCAGCATATTCAGAATAGACATAAGCCGGGATAGAAGCCACCCAAGACACTAACAAGATTTTTGAGAGTATTTTGTTTCTTCTGGTTCTCCTATCACGAAAAAAATCTTCACGAAAAAAATATATCAGAGGAGGCAAGAAAATCAGTACCGCTAATCCCGCTTTGACTAATAACGAGTCCATGCCAGTATTCATTTCTTATGCCACCGCCTCTGCCAGAATCTCGATCGCATGCTTCGCCCGGCGTCCGGTGGCATGCTCGATTTGATGCCGGCAACTGAAACCGTTCGCGACGATGCGCTGATCAACCGGCCCGGCATTGATTGCCGGAAACAATCGCTGGTCGCCGATCTTCAGAGAGATGTCATAATGCTTTTTTTCATAACCAAAGGCGCCGGCCATGCCGCAACAACCGGAATCGACTTCGGTCACGCTGCAACCCGCCGCGCGGGCGAGGGCGTTTTTTGATGAATCCGTGCCGAACAGCGATTTGAGGTGGCAATGGCCGTGATATAGAATTTGCTGATTGAGCGCTTTGAAGCTGGTGGTTTTACCATTCGTTGCTAAATGTCGCAAGACAAAATCTTCAATCAGCAAAAAATGATCCGCCACCAATTTGGCCTTGTCATAATCGCGCACGAGATCAAGATAATCCTCCTTCACAGCAGAGACGCAGCTTGGTTCGCAGCCTACAATCGTCGCTCCCTGTTCCACAAATGTCGCAAGGTGATCGACCACGGCCTCGGCGCGCGGCCGCGCGGCGCGCAGCAAACCGTTTGAAATCTGCGCCCGGCCGCAGCAACCGGCGTTGGCCAGCACGACGCGATAGCCGAGCGTCTCCAGAACTTTAACCGCAGCCTGGCCGATTTCAGGCTCGTGGTAAGTTAAGAATGTATCGTTGAAGAGCACGACTTGCGGACGCAAATGATAGCCGTTCTGAACAATTTTTCGGCGCTTGAACCAGCGATTGAAATTTTGCCGGGCGTACAAGGGCAAGATGCGACGCCGATCGACGCCGAGGGCCTTTTCCATAACCTTGCGCATTGCGCTGCTCTGCAGCACGCGGTTGATCAGGCCCGGAAATACGCCCGCAAGCTGTCCCAGAATGTCCGGGCGCGAGAATAGCTGAACCTTGAAGGGCGTACCATGTTCATCATAATAATGCGAGAGAAACTCATATTTCAGTTTTGCAATATCAACATTGGACGGGCACTCGGATTTGCAGGCTTTACAGGCCAGGCAGAGATCAAAAACTTGATAAAGCCGTTTGGTGGTGAAATGTTCGGTTGAAATGGCGCCGGTGAGCGCCGCGCGCAAAGCGTTGGCGCGGCCGCGCGTCGAATGTTCTTCGTCGCGCGTCGCCATATACGAGGGGCACATGGTGCCGCCGGTAAGTTTGCGGCATTCGCCCACGCCGGTGCACATTTCCACCGCGCGTTCGAAGCCGCCGTCTTCGCGATATTGAAAATGGGTGTGCACCGGGCGCGTGTGGTAGTTCGGCCCGATGCGCAAATTTTCCTCCATGCCCTGTGCATCCACAATCTTGCCGGGATTCAAAATGCCCTGGGGGTCAAACGCCGCCTTCAACTCGCGAAAAGCTTGATACAATTGCGGTCCAAAAAATTTTGGATTGAGATAGCTGCGCACCAGGCCGTCGCCGTGCTCGCCGCTCATCATGCCACCGTATTTCAACACCAAATCGAGCGTGCCTTCGGAAATGCGGCGCATGATTTTAACGTCATCCGCGTTTTTGAGATTGAGCATGGTGCGCACATGCGCCAGGCCGACGCTGACGTGCGCGTACATCGTCATTTCGCGGTTGAATGAGCCGATCAAGTCGGCGACTTCACGCAAGTACAGCGGCATGACGTCCACCGGCACGGCCGCATCCTCGATGAACTCGACCGGCTTGCGTTCACTTTTCATGCCCATCAGCAAGCCCAACCCGGCTTTGCGCACGTACCAGACATTCGCCTGTTCGGCGGCCGACAGCGCGCGCGTGCAGGTATAGGCCTTGTGCTGTTGGCAGATTTCTTCATCGAGCCGGATCACACGTTCCGCCGCCGCTTCTGGCGTCTCGTCGAAAAATTCGATCAGCAAAACCGCGGCCGGATCGCCTTCGACAAACGTACAATGCCGGCGCAATTCCAGGTTTTGTTGCGCCATGCGCAAGATGGGGCTATCGAGCAATTCCACGGCAGCGGGTTTATGCGGCAAAATCGGCGCAACCGCGCGCAGAGCATCGAAAATATCGTGAAAATGCGCGAGCAAAATTCCCGTGGCTTTCGGCAAAGGCTCGAGGCGGACTTTGGCCTCGGTGATAAACGCGAGCGTGCCTTCACTGCCGGTGATGAGATGGGCGAGATTCCAATTTTTCTGGGCGAGCAACAGATCAAAATTATAACCGCCGGCGCGCCGCATCACCTTGGGAAAACGCGCGCGAATTTCTTCGGCATTTTGCTGCACCAGCCGCCGCGTTTCGCGATAGATTTTTCCCTCAAGATTTTGTTGCGCGCACTTGTTTTCATATTCCTCCGGCGTCAATTCGCGGAATTCGACTTCCTCGCCGTCGGCGAGCAGCGCGCGCAACGAGATGACTTGATCAACGGTTTTGCCATAAACGATGGAATGCGTGCCCGCAGAATTGTTGGCAATCATGCCGCCGACCGCCGCGCGGCTGGAGGTGGCAACGTCCGGAGTGAAATGCAAACCGGTCGCCTTGATTTTGCGATTCAGTTCGTCGCGCACAATTCCGGGCTCAACGCGTGCCCAGCGTTCCGCAGCGTTGACTTCCAATAACGCCGTCATATATTTGGAACAATCGATAACCAGGGCATGCCCGACCGTCTGTCCGGCCAGGCTGGTGCCGCCGCCGCGCGGCAAAATCGCAACGCCGTATTTTGCGGCGGTACGCAGCGCTTGAATCACATCGTCTTTGTCGCGCGGCAACACCACGCCGACTGGTTGAATTTGGTATAAGCTGGCATCTGTGCTGTAGAGATAGCGCGCAACGTCATCAAAAAGAATGTCACCTTTGATTTTACGCCGCAGTTCGCTTTCGAGGTTGGGGAGGTGGGTCATGGTGGTCGCTCCTGGAGGAGAATCGTAAATCGCATTCAGCCAAATCGCGCTTTGCCAAAATGAGATCATAACAGCCGGACATGATCATTGGCGTCGATTAAATATACGATTTCCCGAATCATGAGCAAGGGCGAAAGTGGAACGATGCTTTGAAAAACTTATTTATCTGAGAATGTCATCCAGCAAGATTCTCATAAAGTTGCCGGCACGCTGCCGCGTACCTCGCAAGATTCGGCTGAATGACCTTTCAAAGAGACCGCTCTTACAAATTGAGGCGACAGCGTCCTGGAGACCGCGACGGTGTTTTCCGTCAAACTTGAAGGCCAGCGCATTGTTAACTTTTCCTATCTGAACCGCGAATGATGGCGAACCAACGTGAATTCAAGCAACACACAACTTGCGCTTGCGGCGAATTTTTTTTATTTTGCTTCGTGTTCATGCGCAAGGTGCAAGTATGCGGCGCCTGATTGTTTTGCTCTGCGGGAGAAACGTAAAAAGCGCTGCGGGTCGTCCATCGGGAAGATGTTTTCAGGCGCAGGAAAAGAAGTGATGAATGCAGGCAAATTGTTTTGAACCATGATTTAAAACAGGATAGTAGGATGACAGCCTCGGATTTTCCCATTAAAGTTGCGATTATTGATTTGTATGACAACCTGCCGAATGAAGGCATGCGTTGCATCAAAGAAATCATCGCGGAGAGTGATGGTAAATACGGCAAGCAGCCCGTGGTTTTCGATGTTTTTGAAACCCGCTATAAAGACGAAATCTGTGATCTTGATTATGACATTTACATTTCAAGCGGCGGACCGGGCAGCCCGTTTGACGGCGCCGGCAAAGTGTGGGAACGGCTTTATTTTAGATGGTGGGAGGCGCTGTGGCGCCACAATCAACGCACAAGCCAAGCGCATGCGAAGAAGTATGTGTTTGCCATTTGCCATTCGTTTCAGATGATGTGCCGCTTTTTCAATCTTGCCGAAGTCACCGCGCGCGGCTCGAAATCGTTCGGCATCATGCCGATTCACAAAACCCCTTCCGGCAGGCACGAGCCGGTTTATGGCGGTTTGGGCGATCCCTTTTATGCCGCGGATTTTCGTGATTGGCAGGTGGTTGCGCCCAAAGAGAATGTGTTGCAAGAACTCGGCGCGGAAGTGTTGTCGCTTGAAAAGATCCGGCCGCATGTTCCGCTGGAACGCTCGATCACCGGCATTCGCGTTTCGCCGGAAATTATCGGCGTGCAGTTTCACCCCGAAGCCGATCGGCGCAGCATGTTCGTGCATGCGGTCAAACCGGAACGCAAGCAAGATATCATCGAAAAACACGGTCCGAAAAAGTATGAACAATTATTGCAGCGACTCGAGGATCCGTCTTACCTGGGTCCGGTGCGCCAAACGGTTCTCCCCAAGTTTTTAGAGAACGCCATAGCCCGGCTCCGCCCGGAAACAGCCGGCGGTGATTTGAATTAGTAATACTCATCTACAAACCGTCCGGGCGCATGATTGTTTGCGGTTGAATACGCGGCCACGGGAACGCCGAAAATCGCGGCAAAAGAATAAATTGTGCCGATCGATCCCATCGCCCGGCCGCGTCGTTGAAACGTGAACATGTCCGCGATTTGCGCGAGCACACATGCCGAAATGGTTCCGCCGGCCAAGCCCGCGAGCAAATGCGCGCCGAGATAAACTTCAAAACGCGGCGCAACAAACGCCAACAAGCTGGCGAGGCCTAGCAGCAAAATCGTCGTGCGCAAAAAAAATGACGCGCCCCCAACGGTCGAAGAGCGGGCCAACGATCAATGCGTACACTGAAGCGACAAAAGCATACGCCGTTACCACGGTACCCATCTTTGCCACCTGCACTTTGAACTCCGTAGCCAACGCCGGCAGCAAAGTACGATTTGATTGCGCGCCGTAAGAGGATTTTGCCGGAGGGAATACTCTTTCTCAGTTTCGAGTGGAGTAGCGCAGGCCTCTTTGCCTGCAGGCAAGAAGTCTGCGCTACGTTTCTCACACGTAACGGAGGCGTTACCGTAGGGATCGCCCATTTCTGCAACAAAAAACACGGATCAAAATGATGATATTCCGATCCGTGTTCAATGAGTCTCCTACACGCTTGTGGAAACGGTTGACTCGTTGCTCCTCGGTCACTTTGCCAAAATCATCTTCTTCGTTTCCACCCAATCTCCCGCCTGCAGCCGATACAGATACACGCCACTCGGCAGGCCTGCCGCATTCCACGAAACCGCATGCTCGCCCGCGGTCTGCTTTTCATGCACAAGCGCCGCAAGCTCCTGCCCTTGCACATTGAAGATCTTCAGTGTGACCAATCTCGCTTGCGGCAACTCGTAGCGAATGGTGGTGGAAGGATTGAAAGGATTGGGATAGTTCTGTGATAGCGCGTATGCCGTTGGAAGCTGCGCTCGCTCTTTCACGCTGGTCACAACCCCGATGGGATTGCGATAACTCAGAATCTCTCCGCCGCTGGCAAAGGTGTTGAGGTTAACGGTAATCGCCCAGATTTGCACACTATCGCTTCTTGCGCCAAATTTCACCGCGGACATGTGAAAAATGGCGTTTTGTACCGTGCCCACAATCGCTTGCTGTTGCCAGGATGCGCCGCCGTCAATGCTTGACAGTATGAAGCGCGAACCTGCTTCTCCAGCAACCCAAACTTGGTTTAGGCGCGCATTGTTTATGCTCGCGGTTGTCAGTAACAAATTAATATTTGAAATCGGAAGATTATTTACAGGCGTCCAAGTTTGGCCGCCATCTACAGAACGCGTCAAAGACTGAGGAGCGAATGACGTCCGAATACCTACAGAAGATGAAATAAACCTCACGCTTGTCACGACTTCTGTGGTTCCAGAGGCAACCCCCGTCCAGGTACTTCCCCCATCTGTGGTACGGAAGACACGCCCACCACTACCACCCACAGCAAAAGGGAACGTTCCAAACCAGCCATTTAGTTTATCGTAAAAATGGAAGCAATTATTACCGACCACCTCCAAAGCATTAGCCACAGGTATGTTGGAGAGCGGCACCCATGTTGTTCCGCCATCGGCAGTTTTAAGAATCAAAAGTTCATGGTCTGCGGTGTAGGGATCATCGGTCTGTGCAATGCCATTTAAAGCATCGAAGAAATGAATCCAATTGCAAGACGATTGTGCGCCGGCCTCGCTGTAAACAATCTGCCAATTCTGGCCGCCGTTCGTAGTGCGATAGATTCTCGCTGGATAAGAGCCACTGACGAATGCCGTTGTCGCGTCAAGTGCTTCAATGCAGACGGTCTGTTGAGAGGTGGTCACCTTCGCTGTTGGATTCCAAGTCTCGCCGCCATCCGTTGTCCGATACACGGATCCATAAAAGCTACAAGTCCATGCCACATCCCTGCTCACAGCCTTGACGCTGGTGAGCACCGGATTGCCACTGAGGGTTGTTTGCAATTGCCACTGTTGGGCTTGTGTTGAGCCGCAAATCAAGCTGACAAAGGCAAACATTGTTAAGAGTAACTTGTGCTTCATCGTCACGCCTCCTTCAAATGAGTTAAAAAGTGAGTGTGAATGTCGCATCAAGTTACTGAAAAAGCCGAGGCGAAATCTTTAACGGATGTACCAAAGTTTTTAACTTATGTCACATTGGTGGGATTATTTTTCACATATTCCTTTGGTGAGCAGCCAAATTGCTCGTGAAAGCATTTCGTGAAATACGCTTGGCTGCCGAAACCGACTTGATAAGCGATTTCCGCCACGGTGCCGGCGTTTTGTTTAAGCAATTCCACCGCGCGCTGCAGCCGCATGGAACGAATGAACTGACTGGCGGGCTGATTGATTAGCGCCTTCAGCTTGCGATGCACATTCATGCGGCTCATGCCCACTTCGCGGCCCAGAGTCTCCACGTCAAAATCTTCATCACCCAAATGTCTGTCGACCGCGGCTTTGACTTTATTCAAAAAAACTTCATCCATCGGTGTGATGGCGATCTCCTGCGGCTTCAAAACGATTTCGCGGCTAAAGCGTTCGCGCAGTTGCTGCCGCTGTTTAATGAGATTGTGTACCCGCGCCAGCAACTCTTTGGAATCGAATGGTTTGATGAGATAATCATCCGCGCCGGTTTCAAGGCCCTGTACTTTGCTCTCGCGATCGGCTTTGGCCGTGAGCATAATAATCGGAATGTGGCTCGTCTTTTCGTCGGTTTTCAACATCCGGCACAACTCGTTGCCGTCACGTTTGGGCATCATCACATCGCTGATGATCAGGTCCGGAACCATCTCCACAGCCTTCTCCACGCCATCGACGCCATCAACCGCCTCCACTACTTTGAAAGCCGGTTCAAGATACTGCCGAATGTACGCCCGCACGTCACGATTGTCATCAACGACGAGCACGAGGGTTTCATCACTGGTTGCCGGCTCCTGGATTGATGGATCGGTGGAT
Source organism: uncultured Cytophagia bacterium (assembly GCA_964457925.1). Taxonomy (GTDB): domain Bacteria; phylum Zhuqueibacterota; class Zhuqueibacteria; order Zhuqueibacterales; family Zhuqueibacteraceae; genus Coneutiohabitans. Next base: position 204,340 of record CAYWGH010000004.1, on the reverse strand, counting down.
GGTTGGATTGATGGAAAATCAAAATCCTTCTCACTTGCCCCCCGCAATTTGCCCCCGGCCTGGTCACTGACAACTTCTTCCGGCCTCAAATGCGCCTTGCCAAGCGGCAATCGCACAATGAACGTCGTTTTGCGTCCGACTTCGCTTTGCACTAAGATTTCGCCGTGATGCAATTCCACCAACTCTTTCGTGAGTGCCAAACCGATGCCCGTGCCTTCGTGTTCGCGCGTGTGCGAGGCATCGACTTGATAGAAACGGTCGAAAATCTTGTCGAGTTGCTCTGTGGGTATGCCGGGGCCGGTGTCAGTGACGGAGATTTCGACAAAATCGTTGGTAGGGGCGACTGGCCCGGTCACCCCTACGGTAGATACCCTCACCTGCACCTGCCCGCCCTCTGGTGTGAATTTCAACGCATTCGACAATAGATTTGAAATGATTTTCTCCAGCTTATCGCGATCAAAATGGACGACGAGATTTTCTTCTTCGGCAGAAATGCTCAACGCAATGCGCTTGCGTTCCGCCGCAGAAGCGAACGAGAGCACGAGGCCTTTGAGGAAACTGACGAGATTCTCCGGCCGCGCTTGTAGCGACATGCGCCCGGCTTCGAGGCGCGCGAGATCGAGTAACTGATTGATCAGCCGCAACAAACGTTGGCCGTTGCGCAGAATCATCTCACACGTTTCATTAAGATTATCTCTGAATTTGCCGGCGCGAATTTGCTCCACCGGCCCGAGAATCAGCGTGAGCGGCGTGCGGAACTCGTGCGAGATATTGGCAAAGAAGCGCGATTTCATTTGATCCATCTCGTGCAACTTCTGCGCTTCGAAATTTTTCATCTTCAGTTCATTGCGCAGCTTCACGCGGTTCAGCTCGAAGCGCCGCCAGCCATAGAGTGAAAGCATAAAAAGTAAACCGTAAAGGGCGTAAGCCCAGCGCGCGCGCCACCACGGTGGGGTGACGCTGATTTTGAGAGAGGCGCCTTCTTCGTTCCACACGCCGTCGTTGTTGGAGCCTTTCACGCGCAGGGTGTATTCGCCAGGGTCGATATTGGTAAAGGTAATGTCGCGTTTGGTGCCGAGGCGGATCCAGTTGTCGTTGAAGCCTTCGAGCTTGTAGGCATATTTATTCTTGAAAGTGTTGCGATAGCTTAGCGCGGCGAATTCGAAGCTCAAAACATTGTCTTTGTATGAAACCTCGATTTCCTTATTGGCCGAGGTGCCCTTTTCTTCGATGGCAACTCCTTCCGCATCGTCGGTGTTATAGCGTTTGAATGCGGTGATCGCCACGGGCGGAATGTAAGGATTGTCTTTGATGCTGTCGGGATGAAATCTCGTGAAGCCGCTATTGAAACTTCCCAAAAACATTTCACCATCACTGCTTTTGTACTGGCCGGGTAGAATGCCCTCATTGCTGGCCAAACCGTCTGTGACGTCATAAGTGCGAACTGTTTTTGTAAGCGGATCAAAGCGGGATAATCCACTGTTGGTGCTCAACCACAAACGCCCATGATCATCTTCTAATATTCCGCAAATTTGATTGTCGGGAAGGTCGTCTTTTGTCGTGTAATGCCTGAACTGTTCCGTTTCGTGATCAAAACGATTGAGGCCGCCACCTTCCGTTCCAATCCACAACACGCCGTTGCGATCAACCCACAATGGCCCTACGTAATTATGGCTGAGGCTGTGAGGATTTTGGGGATCATGGACGAACCGCGTAAACTGCTCCGTATTTCGATCAAAGCAATTGAGACCCTCGCCTGTTGCAACCCATAAGATATTACGCGCCAGGGAATCTTCACAAATGCCCCAGACGACATCGCCAGTGATGCTATTCGGATTGTCCGCCTCATATACAAAGCGCGTGAATTGCGCTTTTTCACGCTCGAACCGATTCAATCCGCCGCCGAAAGTTCCTACCCAGATGGTGCCGGCGCGGTCTTCATAAACCAGATTTACGCGATTGGCGCCAAGACTGTGAGGATTTTTCGGGTCGTGAACATAATGGGTAAACTTTTTGGTGAGGGGATCGAATTTGTCGAGGCCTTTGTTCGTGCCAATCCATAACATGCCGAAACGATCCTGGCAAATCGCGCGGGCTTTCAGGTCGCCAAAGCTGTTTGGATTCTTTGGGTTGTGAAAAAAATGGGTAAACTTTTTCGTCTTGTAATCAAACCGGTCAAGCCCCTTCCTGGTTCCAACCCAAAGCGTGCCGTTGTGATCCTTATAAAAACCTTGAGCGCCATTGTCGCTTAAGCTGTGAGGATTATCAGGCTCATGAGCAACTTTGGTGAATTGTTCCTTGCCGCGATCCAGTTTGTTGACGCCGCCGTTATAAGTGCCGATCCAGAGTATGCCCGAACGATCTTCGCCAATTGACCAGATCACATTGTCGCTCAAGCTAAAGGGATTTTTCGGGTCATGCTTAAAACGGATGAATCGTTGTTGTTCACGATCAAATTGATCCAGGCCGCCCCACGTTCCAATCCAGAGTGAGCCGTAACGATCTTCGAAAATTGTTCGCACGCTATCACTGCTGAGACTGTGAGGATTTTTCGGATCGTGGAAGAAAGAGGTAAATCGCCCCGCCGAGCGATCGAATTTTTTGAGGCCTGTGCCTTCCGATCCAATCCACAATATTCCGGCGCGATCTTCCAAAATGGCGGTGATTGGCTTGGCATTCGGATCAACCTCATAATGAATGAACCGCTCTTTCTCTCGATCAAGGCTATTGAGCCAGCGTTCTGTGCCAATCCAGAGTGTATCGCGACGGTCTTCGTAGATTGAAGAAACCGAATAACCATGCAAGCTCTTCGGATCATGGGGATCGTAGAGGTAGCGGGTAAACTGCTCTTTTTCGCGATCGAATTTGTTGAGACCATTCGTTGTTCCCACCCAGAGCGTACCTGTATGATCTTCATATATGGCAAGAACGCCGCCATTACTCAAACTGTGCGGGTTTTTCGGATCGTGCTTGAAACGGGTGAAACGCTCGGTCGTGGGCTCGAAGCGATTGAGGCATGCGGCATTTCCATCACCCGCCCAAAGTGTGCCGGTGTGATCCTGATACAGCGCTCGGATAATACTCGTTGCCAGCGAGGTTGAATCAAAGATGTCCTGCTGGTAAACGGTAAAACGGTAGCCGTCATATTTATTCAGCCCCGTCTGCGTGGCAAACCACATAAAGCCTTGTTGGTCTTGCAGGATGCGGTACACCGTGCTTTGCGAGAGACCTTGCTCCAGTCCGATGCGCTCGAAATTGACGGGCTGGTTTTGAGCAAGAGAAGCCGGCGCTATGAACAGAAGAAATAGAATGCTCTTAGCAATGAATTGACGCCGCGATTTTTCGAAGTAGCGGAGCAATCGGGATGCTGTTATGCTCATGTTTACCGCCCCTCACTCTACAGAATGGTGTTTTCGAGAATTTATCTGCCCATCTCAGAAAGTCAAGGTGAAAGCTAAAAGGCCTGTCGTCGCCCAACATTTTTATTTGACTTTCAGAAAAGTTCGGTTATATTTTCCGCCTGTTTTCAGGCCATTGGCAAAGCCGGGTTGACGCACCCCAGTTTTTTAAATTCAAGCGCCGTCCAGCGAAGGCCCGATTCTGCCGGCCGATTACTTACCGGAAAGGTTCATCATGGCAAAACGAGTGAGAGAGGAAGCGAAGAATTCGAGCGCCGTGTTCAAGACAGCGCCAAGCGGCATGAATTTGGATGAAATTCGAGAGTTGGTGAAGATTGTTGAAGAAAGCGGTATTGTCGATTTGGAAGTGACGCAGCGCGGCAGCAAGGTTCGCATTTCAAAATACTCCAGCCACGCGCCTTCTCACCCTCAGGTCAGTCATTTTCTCGTGCCGGGTCAAGCGCAACACCAGCCGCTGCCCCCGCCGGTGAACACCGCGCCCACTGCCCCAACAACGCCCGCCGCCAATACCGCACCGGCAAGCTCAAAGAATGTGGTCGAAATCAAATCGCCCATGGTCGGCACGTTCTACCGCGCGCCTGCGCCTGACGCCGAGCCTTACGTCAGCGCCGGTGACACGATCTCGAAAGGCCATGTGTTGTGCATCATCGAAGCGATGAAGCTGATGAACGAGATCGAAGCGGACTTCGCCTGCCGGGTCGTCGAAGTCTTGGTTGAAAATGCCCAGCCGGTGGAATACAACCAACCTCTTTTCCGGGTCGAAAAACTTTGAAAAAAGTTCTGATCGCCAATCGCGGCGAAATTGCGCTGCGCATTATTCGCGCGTGCAAAGAGCTTGGCATCAAAACCGTGGCGGTGTATTCCGAAGCGGACGCCGAATCTCTGCACGTTCGTTTTGCGGATGAGGCGGTGTGCATTGGCGCCGGGCCCAGCAAGGACAGTTACCTCAATATTCCGCGCCTCATCAGCGCCGCGGAAGTCACGAACGCGGAGGCCATTCATCCGGGATATGGCTTTCTCGCGGAGAATGCCCACTTTGCGGAGATTTGCGCCTCGTGCAATCTCAAATTCATCGGCCCGACGCCGGAAATGATCAACGCCATGGGCGACAAGGCGTTTGCCAAAGACACCATGCGCAAGGCCGGCGTGCCCACGATTCCGGGCAGCAACGGCATTTTGGCGAACACTGATCAGGCTCTGGCGTTTGCGGAAGAATTCGGCTATCCCGTGATCATCAAGGCCACGGCCGGCGGCGGCGGGCGGGGCATGCGCGTCGTGCGCGAAAAAAGCGAGCTGGCGAAAGCGTTTGATCAAGCGCAAGCCGAGGCCGGCGCCGCGTTCGGCAATCCCGCGGTTTACATGGAGAAGTATTTCGAGCATCCGCGGCACATTGAAATTCAGCTCATTGGAGACACGCACGGCAATGTCATCGCCCTGGGCGAACGCGAATGTTCCATTCAGCGCAAGCATCAAAAATTGATTGAAGAAGCGCCCTCCCCGGCATTGACCGAAGAAATTCGGCGGCAGATGTGCGACGCCGCAGTGGCCGGCGCCAAAAGCGTGAACTATGAGAATGCCGGCACCATCGAATTTCTCTTTGATGACGGCAAATTTTATTTCATGGAAATGAACACGCGCATTCAAGTCGAGCATCCGGTCACGGAATCGGTGTTTGGTTTGGATTTGGTGAAGGAACAAATTCGCGTGGCGCGCGGCGAGAAGCTGGATAATTTAAATCCCAATTTCAAAATGCGCGGGCATGCCATCGAATGCCGCATCAATGCGGAGGATCCGGCGAAGGATTTTCGCCCCTCGCCCGGCAGAATTGAAACCTGGCACATGCCCGGCGGCATCGGCATTCGCGTGGACACGCATGCGTATGCCGGTTATAAGATTCCGCCGTTTTATGATTCATTGATTGCCAAGCTGATTGCCTTCGGCAAATCGCGCGCGGAAGCCATCGAGCGCATGGAACGCGCGCTGGAAGAGTTTATTGTGGAAGGCGTACACACAACCATTCCGTTTCACCAAAAAGTGATGGCTGATCCTGTGTTTCAATCCGGCGAGCTTGATGTCAAATTTGTGGAGCATTTTTTCAAACGTACACCGATGAATTCGAACCCAGCCGCAGGTTGAGCTTGCCGCGGTTGTTGAGCCAGCCGCCGGCTGAGCCTGTCGAAGCCTGCATGGGTATTTCATAACGACTGACTGAAGTTTATTCTACCATGTCCGGACAAGCGGACGAGATGACGAGGAGGAACAATCATGAACATCCCGGCAAATCTCCTTTATACCAAAGAGCATGAATGGGTTAAGATCGAAGGTGAGGTCGCGACCATCGGCATTACCGATTATGCGCAAGGCCAATTGGGCGACATCGTCTTTGTCGAACTGCCGGCGGTTGGCGCCGAGACCAAGCAGATGCAACCCTTCGGCACCATTGAAGCCGTCAAAGCGGTTTCTGACTTATTCGCCCCGTTGAGCGGCACGGTGGTGGAAATAAATGCCGCGCTGGCTGACAAACCCGAGGCGATCAATCAAGATTGTTACGGCGCCGGGTGGTTGATCAAGCTCAAAATCTCCAATGCCGGCGAGAAGCAGGCGTTGCTCTCCGCGGCAGACTATGAGGAAGTTGCCTCTTGAGGCTGGCTGCTTTTGACGGGCTTCGACAAGCTGGCTTCGACAGGCTCAGCCAGCGCCTCGCGGCGCCTGAGCTCGATCGGCTGAGCCTGTCGAAGCCAGCTTGTCGAAAGCAACGATGAGGGCTGGTCATTTGATCACCTAAGATGAGTTTCACGCGGCAGTAAATCTGCATTGGCGTGAAATGGCGGTATATTGGTTTGATCAAAAACAACGCAAAAAACCGCTTGACTATCATTGCCCAAATATCTATTTTTGCGCCATTCATAAATAAGCCTTTGCAACATCAAAATTTTGGAGTAAGCCTATTTCGCATTCGCTACGGGATCGATTGTCAAAAAAATCAAATTTTTGTGGAAGATTTTTGTATCCCGACGTAGCGAGTGTTCGGTGATAGGTTGTCAGAACCGAAACGCAGGGTGAAGGACTCAAGCCGCCTGACTAAGATTTGGTGGTCGAGCCATGCGAAACACCCTGAAGGCTGCGTCAGCACGCCTAGCGTTTTCGGTTTTTTTTGTTTGTGGCGCAAGCATAATCGTTTCATCTTCATCTTAAGTTTAGGAGATTCCAATCATGAAAAAAAATCTGGCTATTTTTAGTTTGTGCACGCTGCTGTTGCCGGCAACGGCCGCGTTGGCCCAAGGCCCGGGCAGCAGCGGTGCGTTGTTTTTGTTGATCGCACCGGGTGCGCGCGCCGCGGGTATGGGCGAGTCTTTTGTTTCGATCGCCGATGATGCCACTGCCACCTACTGGAATCCCGCGGGCATGGCGTTTCTCGAGAAAACCCAGATTGCGCTGATGCACTCCAACTGGTTGCCGCAATTGGCGAGCGATTTGTACTACGACTATGCCACTATGGTGCGACCGATGGGGAATAGTGGCACTGCTGGCGTGTCGTTAACATTCATCAATCTCGGCAATCAGATCATCACCGACGAAACCGGACCGGAGCCGAAAGGTGAATTCAGCAGCTACGAATTGGCGCTGGCCGGTTCGTATGCCGCCAAGCTCGGCGCGAACAATTCCGCTGGTGTGACGCTCAAATTCATCTATAGTAACCTGGCGCCGCAGGGCGCGGGCGCTGAACAGGGCGACGGTCGCGCTACGGCCTTCGCAGTGGATTTGGGCTACTTGCACAGGAATCTTTTATTCGACCGTTTCAATATGGGCGTGAACGTGACCAACATCGGCCCCAAGATCAGCTACATCGATGCCGCACAAGCCGATCCGTTGCCCACCAACCTGCGGCTTGGCGTGAGCTATCAACTCATTAAGCAGGAATACAACAGTCTGGTATTCTCGACTGAAGTCAATAGACTGCTGATTGCTTTTGATGACGAAGGCCAGGCGCGTTCGGTTATTCCCGGGATGTTCCTCGCCTTGTCCGACGAGTCTTTCAAGGAAGAGCTGAAGCATTTCATCTACAATGCCGGGGCTGAGTATTGGTATAATAATCTCATGGCGCTACGCATTGGCTATCATTATGATAAAACCGGACGCGCCAAGTATACGACTTTTGGCGCCGGGTTGAAGTATTCCAGTTTAAAGTTGGATTTTGGATACATTTCAGCAGGCGAAGGCCATCCTCTCAGCGAAACCATGAGGCTCTCATTGGCCATCGAGTTGTGATGCGTGGCATCCAACTTGCGTTTACTCACTAGGCGTAGTTGATCTTTTCATGAAGTCAGGCTTTGTAAAGTAGCGTTGGGAATAGATTACAGGCAAGGCCTGACTTTATAACACCTCAACTACCACCGCAAACTGCGGCATCTACGAGTTGTTTAACTTTGTGGGATTTGCAGAGAATTTAGAAAGCAAAAGAAGAGTATAATATCCGACTAGACGGTTGACGCTTAATTCTAATTCTTAATTCAATGAAAGGGGACTTATTATGCGTTACGCTCTCAAATCGGCAGCATTTTTCGCTCTCGCCGAATTTTCGGCTTATGGTTGTTCCAAGCAAATTCCAAGCGAACCAACTCCTCAGAATGAAAGCAAAGGAGTCTTAAGCCTTGAAGATTTACCCGCGCCTTCGGAATCTCCAGAGGCTCACGTTGACGGGGAAAATAATCCGCAAAAGGTAAATTACTACTATCCTCCTGAATCCAGCGTCACCAACCCGTCCTACGACCAGACGTTCACATCAAGCACAACTCCCGTCTCGGTTTATTTTCGTCTAGAAGTTACCAATATGTGAGTTTTGGGTTCGACTATTAAGATCTATTTAAATGGTACAATTGTGCACGACCAGTTCTACACCGGTTACACCGGACGGATAATCTCTGGCTATTTTTCGCTCCCATTCGGCGATCACAATTTTCATGTTTATGTAACCAATCATTGGGGATATCCCGTCGGAGATTTGGGTAACCAATCATATGTGCCTTTTCATGTTGTATATGTACCTCCTCCTCCACCCGCCGCACCATCAATAAATCACGATGTCGAAAATAATCACCCGAAGATCTATTGGAGTGTCGTTAGCGGCGCCACGGGCTACAAAATCTACAAAAGCGGTGATGGCTCGCAGTACCATCAAATCGACACGATATCTTCAACGTCATTTGTTGATACGGACGAAAACCTGTACTCCGGGTACGGTACAAAGCGTTATGCCTATTACAAAGTAAAGGCGTACAACGCGGGTGGGGACTCACCGTTTTCAAACGTTAAAGTTTTTACTGTCGAAGAGCCTCCGAATTAATTAGCGATTCTAAATGTTGAAAATGGATTAACGTCAACCGCCGTGAAGTAATCGAAGACGAACTTTGCGAAGGTTGCAATGCCTTCGCAAAGTTCGTCGGTTGTAACATCCTTAATTCTCTGAAGATCATATTTTATGACATTTCGCGCCTGGCTTGCACTCGCAGTCTTTTCGCTGCTGCTTGAAAATTCTCCGGCCTCGAATTTACGCCATACCGGGCCGCAATCCGCCGATAAGCGGCTCCGCGCAGAATATCGTTTGAATCAGCCCACTATTCGATTGCACAGTGGATTGTCGCGCTCCGCCGTGGTTGATACGCTCGACATTCTCGCTTTGCGCGTCGAATTCCAGATCGATTCGCTCGAAGAAACCACCGGCAACGGCCGTTTCATGCTCGCGCCCGACCCGAACATCACCATCGATCCCCCGCCGCATAACCGCGCTTATTTTGAAGCCCAGCTCACCGCCCTGGCGAATTATTACCGGACGGTTTCGAACGGAAAAGTGATTTTGCGCTTTCAAGTTTTGCCGAACGATGAAAATGCCGGCTACTTGCTCGCGCAAGACATGCGTTATTACGGCCCCGGCCGCGATCACGCCGACAGCGACCGGCGACTCGTGGAACTGTTTCGCGATGCCATAGCCGCTGCCGACGCCGCCGCCGGCGTGGATTTCTCGCGATTCGACAGCTTCATCGTTTTTCATGCCGGTATCGGCGAAGATTTCAATGAAGAAGTCGACCTCACACCGAACGACATTCCCAGCGCGTTTTTGAACTTGAATGATCTGCGCAAGGAATTGGGCAACAACGATCCCGGCTATCGCGGCATCCCGGTGCAAAACGGCGTGTTCTTCGTTGAAGACGGCATTCTTCTGCCGGAAACACAGTCGCGCGAAATTGCCGGCAGCGGTTTGATCGAATTCGGCTTGCTTGGCACCTCGACGTTGATGTTCGGCTATCAGCTCGGTTTGCCCAATTTATTCAATACCGAAACCGGCGCTTCCGGCATCGGGCAATTTGGTTTGATGGATCAAGGCTCGAACAACTATCAAGGATTGATTCCGGCGCAACCCGAGGCCTGGTCCAAGGTTTTTCTCGGCTGGGAAGAGCCAATCGTCATCACCAGCGGCGAGAATTTTGAAATTGCCGCGGCGCTGGCCAACAATCCCAACAAGATTTACAAAATCCCAATTACCGACAGCGAATACTTTCTATTGGAAAACCGTTCGCGCGACGTGAACGGCGACCGCATTGCCTCGGGCCGCGACGTGAACGGCGTGCGCATCCAATTCCGCGAAAATGATTTTGCGGCGGAGCAGGCCATCGGCGTGATCACGCAGGTCGATGAATACGATTTCGGTCTGCCGTACACCGTTGATCAAAACAACCGCGCGCTGCCCGGCCCCGGCATTTTGATTTGGCATATTGATGAAAACATCATTCGCGCGAACTACGCCAGCAACCGCGTCAATGCCGATGCCGATCACCGCGGCGTTGATCTCGAAGAAGCTGACGGCGCGCAGGATATCGGCCGTTTTTATGGTTTTCTCGATCTCGGCTCCGGCAGTGAACTGGGCTTGCCTGAAGACGCCTGGTGGTCGGAGAATCCGATTATTACAGAATATCTGCGGCCTAATGAACCGGTGAGCTTTGGGCCGAAAACAATTCCGAGCACCGCTTCGAATAGCGGCTCGAATACCGGCATTGTGATCACAAATTTTTCCGATATTGCGCCGGTGATGACATTCTCCCTGCGCAATCAGTTTGCCGTTCCGAATTTTCCGCAATACGCTGGTGGCAATTCTGCTGCGCTGCTTTCACCCATGTTGGCAGATCTCACCGGCGATGATAAAGCAGACATCGTTGCCGCCACGATTTCCGGTGACATTTTTGCGTGGCAGGCGGACGGCAGCAAAGTCATTGCAAACAGTGACGTCGCGACTGTCACACAACCAAACGGTTTGACGGCGCAGATTCCGCGCGCAACCTTTGTTGATGGTGGGCCGTTGGCTTCCCCGCCCGCGCTTGCTGACCTCGTTGGCGACGGCCGCGCGGAAGTCATTGCTTTGTTGCAAGAAGGGAAACTCCAAGTTTGGCAGGCCAAGGATGACGATGGCAATGGCCGCGCGGATTTGGCCTGGCAGGTTGAGGTTGGCGCAACGCAATCAAACGTGACTGTGCGCACAGAGACAAAGAATGTTTTTTGCGGCAATGAAGGAGGCTCGGTTTATTCCTTTACCGGCGCGGGTGAATTGCGCTGGCAAACCGCGTTGCAACGGCCGGTGCGTGGCGTTTCTCTGCTGGGAACTGGTTTGCTCGTGGCTTTGGATAATGGCTCAACGATTTTAAGTGAAGACGGGGCCGTGATCCCAAGCAGCTTGCCGCTCTCGCGCGGCCCGGCGCCCAACGGCGCATTTGCCATTGCTGATATCGATAATGATGGCCAGGCCGAAGGTTTAGTTGCCGAACAGGATGGCCGATTGTTTTTTCCGATTAATCAAGGCGCCGAGCAGAGTGTTCTTGATTTTGGCGCTGCGATCGGCGGGCTGGCGATTGGCGACATCAATCGTGACGGCCGGAAGGAAGTTGTGCTGGCTGCCAACAATCAACTGTTTGCGGTGAACTACAACGGCGTGCTCAGTGAAAATTTTCCCGTCAAAGTTGGTTCATCCTCCCAAACCGGCAACGGAGTTTTTAATACCAAAACGCCGATCATCGCTGACGTTGACGGCGACGGCAGCCAGGACGTGCTTGTGCCTGGCGTCGATGGCAATGTTTATGCTTTTCATGGCACCGGCGCTTTGGTCGAAGGCTTTCCGCTGGCGCTGCTGGGGCCGGGCCGAGGTTCTCTTGCCGCCGGCGATCTTGACAACGACGGCAAACTCGAATTGGTGGGCGTTTCCGGCAGCGGTTTTGTGCATGCCTGGCGCTTGCCCGAAAGCAATTTGCAAACAGATTGGGCCATGTATCATCGCGATGCCGCGCAAACCAGCCTCAATCCGGCGCGCGAAACACCGGTGATTGCAGACGGCAAGCTGATGCCGGAGCAGTCGGTTTACAATTACCCCAATCCGGCGCGCGAGGGTTCCACACGCATTCGCTACCGCCTGAATGGCGCTGCGAAAGTGAAGATTTCGATTTTCGATACTGCCGGTGATTTGGTGACGGAATTCGAAGGCCCGGGACTGGCGCAGGCCGACAACGAAGTGGAATGGCAGCTCAACGGCGTGCAAAGCGGCGTGTACCTGGCGAAAGTCGAAGCGCAAGGCGAAGCAGAGAAGATGATGAAGATTATCAAGATTGCGGTGGTGAAATAATGTTGGAGCTACAGATCATAGATATGGAAACGAGTCGTTTTGGAAATATTGCGGATTCAGATCTTATCATGAGGCGACTGCCGTGAATCGTTTGCAATACTATTGCGCCATTGCCGCGGTTGCCGCTCTGGCTGTGTTCGCAACCATCTCTCACGCCCAGGACGAGCCGCGCTGGACGCATCCCGAGCTGAAGTGGAATACCATCGAAACCGGACACTTCTTCGTGCATTTTCACGACGGCGCCGAGCAAACCGGCAAGCTCACCGCCAAAATTGCGGAAGACATTTACAAACCCATCACTTCGCTTTATGGCTATGAGCCGGATGGCAAAGTCCATTTCATCATCATTGACTACGATGATTTTTCCAACGGCTCGGCCTATTATCTCGACAACAAAGTGGAAATTTGGGCGAGCGCGATGGATTTTGAATTGCGCGGCACGCACAGTTGGCTGCGCAATGTCATCACGCACGAATACACGCACATGATTTCGCTGGGCGCGGCGCGCAAAATCACGCGGCACATTCCGGCGGCTTATGTGCAGTGGCTCGGCTACGAAGACGAGAAACGCCCGGACGTGCTGTACGGCTATCCCAACCGCATTCTTTCGTACCCGCTGCCGTTCACCGTGATGCCGCCCTGGTTCGCGGAAGGCGTGGCGCAGCACCAACGCCCCGAATTGGAATATGATCTGTGGGACTCGCATCGCGACATGCTGCTGCGCACAGCCGTGGTTGAGAACAAAATGCTGACCTACTCCGAAATGAATGCCTTCGGCAAAAACAGCATTGGCAGTGAGCGGGTTTACAATCAGGGCTACTCGTTGTCGAGTTACATTGCAAGAAATTACGGCGACGCGGCATTGCAGCAGATTGCCGCGAACATGCGCAGCCCGTTGCGTTTTTCGTTCGACAGCGCGATCAAAAAAGCCACGGGCAAAAGCGGCGGGCAAATCTATGATGATTGGAAAAAGCATTTGCAGGAAGCCTATGCGCAGCAATTGCGTGAGATTCAAGCGCATGCCGTAACCGGTGAATTGGTGCAGGCCAAAGGCTCGGGCAATTTTTATCCGCGTTGGTCGCCGGACGGCAGCAAGCTGGCCTATCTCAGCAACGCGGGCGCGGATTATTTGAGCCAGACGTCGTTGGTGTTGCGAGAGGGCGTTGGCGGCAAAGACAAGCTGATCAAGGGCGGTGTGCATTACGCTTTTTCCTGGTCGCCCGATGGTACACAAATCGCTTACTCGCGCAAATCTGAAAAGAATCCGCATCATTCTGTTGTGTATGATTTGTATCTGTACGATATCAAAAATAAAAAAGAAAAGCGCCTGACCCATGCGGCGCGCGCACACAGCCCGAGCTGGTCGCCCGACGGCAAAACGCTTGCCTGTGTGTTGAATGGCGATGGTGCGCAAAACATTGCGCTGTACGATATCGCCGCCAATCAACTCAGAATCCTCACCTCTCACAAGACGCAGGAACAAGCCTACACCCCGCAATGGTCGCCGGACGGCCGGCAAATCCTCTATTCGTATTCGCAAGCGCGCGGCCGCAGTTTGCGGCTTTATGATGTCGCAAGCGGTGAAATCACCTCCATCAATTTGCAGTATTCCACCAATGGCGAATCACAGGGCAGCAAGGCCACCGATGCGCGCGACGCGGTGTTCAGTCCCGACGGCCAGAAGATTTATTTCAGTTGGGATGTGACCGGCATCTTCAACATCTACAGCTATGATCTCGCCACCCAACATGTCACGCCGCTAACGAACGTGGTAGGCGGCGCGTTTATGCCTTCCGTCAATGGCAACGGCGAGTTGGTTTTCAGCACGTTTGTCGCCGAGGGCTACAAAATCGCGCATCTCAAAACGCCGCAGGCTGTGCCAGCCGAGGTCACACAGTACCTGCCTTCACCCGACAAGAACATTCAGCTTGCTGCGGTCAACGGCGACCTTGCGCATCTGAATCTCAACGGCATCAAGCACGGCGCTTACGACGATAGCAGGATACCCGAATACGAAGTCAAACCTTACAACGATCAATATTCCGCCGTCGCGATTTTGCCGCGCGTGATGATGGATTATGGCAAGGTGAAGCTCGGCAGTTATTTCTATTCGAGTGAGATGCTCAACAAGTTCAGCTTCATCGGCGGCGGCGCCATCAATCGCGACAAGGATTATGATTTGTTTTTGCTGGTGGATTACGACAAGCTTGGTCCGTCGCTGTTTCTGGAAGCGTACAATCAAGTACGCCACGCCGGCGCGGACGGTTACGACTTTCTTTATAATCTGACGGAAGTTGATCTGGGCACGCGGCGCTTTTGGAACAGCCAGCATCATTCCCAGCTCAGTTTCATCTACAGCCGCTACAATGCCAAGATTTCGTTTGTCGATCGCGGCTTGAAGCAGAGCTTCGGATACACCTATTATCAAGGCAAAGCCCTGGCTTTTCGTCATTCGTTTCACCAACGGGTGCGCGCGGTGGACGGCGACATCAATCCCCGCATGGGCCGCGAGATTGAGCTGCGTTATACCCGCGAGTTCAACAACTTCATCAATTCCGATCCCGACAAAGCCTTCACCTTGACGGATTATGGCACGTTTGTCGAGAATTATGAGCCGCACAATGTGCATCGCGTCGAGCTTGATTGGACGGAACGCCTGCCGTTGCCCGGGCGCACTGGCTTGACGCTGTACGGCCGCGGCGGCTGGCTCGATCGCGATGTCGACAGCTTTTTCTATTTTTTTGCCGGCGGCCTCGACGGCGTGCGCGGTTATCCGTTTTACAGCATGGAAGGGCGATACATGCTGCACGGCCGCCTGACCTATCGCTTCCCGTTGTTTCGCCATCTCGATATTTCGTTGTTGCATCTTTATCTCGACAAAGTTTATTTCGCCGTGTCGTACGACTACGGCGGTGCCTTTACCAAGACCAAGGGCTTCAGCGACAAGCTGCACGACAGCGTCAATTTGCAATTGCGCTCGGAGTTGTTTTCGTTTTATGGCTTCCCCACGCGGGTTTCGCTGGATGCCGCTTATGGTTTCGACAAGTTTGTGGTGCGGCGTGAAGGCTTCGATCCCATCACATACGGCAAAGAATGGCGCTATTATCTCACGATTGCGTTTGACTTCCTGGATAATTAATCACAAGGCTGTTTGAGATGATAAAATTCAAAATTGTTCTCCCGGTTGTGCTGTTGGCGGTGGTCAACTGCAAGGCGCAGAGTGATGCCATTTTGAATTCGGCGCATACGACTGACACCTCGGCTGCAAAGTTTGATTTTCCGCTTGCGGCCTGGTGTCAGGCTTCGCAACAGGATTTGGTCTGGAGCAGTAGGACGCATGACCTCGCGCTCTCCGGCATGTTTCAAAATGAAAATCAGCCGGCTGCCAGACGCTCAGTGGCGCGCGCGGCCATATTTTCCGCAGTAATTCCCGGCGCCGGGCAAATTTACAATCGTTCTTACCTCAAAGGCCTTTTGTTTTTGGGCGCTGAAGTGGGCGCTTGGGTGGCCTACTCCAAGTACACGGATCAAGGCAACAAGAAAACCGATGAGTTCGAGGCCTTTGCCGATGCGCATTGGGATGAGCAAGCCTATTGGAATTCCGTGTCCGAGCTTGCCAATAGCGAAGGGTATCAAGTTGATCCTGGTAATCTCGCCAGATTGCGCGAGTATGAACGATCGAGATTCAGCCATTATTTGCCGGAATCCAAGAATCAAACCTATTACGAAAACATCGGAAAATATGATCAATTCAATGCCGGTTGGGATGACGGCAGCGGCGAGATTTTGCGGCGCGATTCGCAAAATCGTTTGGATTACACCACGATGCGGCGTTTGGCCAACGATCAATTTCGCTATGCCACGCTGTCCTCGAGTTTGGCGATGGTCAACCATTTGGTGAGCATGATCGAAGCAGCCTATTCAGCGCACAAATTCAATCAGGCGCAAACCAAAGGCACTTCGTTCGGCATGAAGTTGAAAAAACATTACGATGAATTGATGCCGGTGCTGGCGGTGCGCGTCGATTGGTAAGCCGCCGGTTACTCATTGAGTCGACAAAAATAAGTTTTCGGTTTGCAGGATAGCTCACGCTTGTTAAGCGCAAAGATTTGAGTCGATTGCCTCCCAACGCATTGATTGTTTTAACATCGCGACTCCCGCAATCCACAATCATCAATCCGAAATGGGTATACCGTTTCACGAAACCAACATTTGAAACTACATGCGAACGATTCGACTTTTAAGCGTTTTTGCAATTGTGTTGATGGGCATCTCTCATGCCCAAACCGCCGCGCAGAGTGATGAACATCTTCCCGCGGCTTTAGAAGCAGAGCAATTTCACGGCGCCAGCGATACGGCAGCGTCTAACGACAAGAAAATCTCCATTGGCGGCGCGTTTTTGCGTTCGGCCGCCATTCCAGGATGGGGTCAAAAAGCGGTGGGCGCTCGCACAGCCGCGCGCAATTTTTTTGTGGCGGATGTGGCGCTTTGGCTCGGCGTGATTTCGTTCAATGTTTATGGCAACTGGCAGAAGGACGACTACCACCTGCTCGCGGCCCAGCATGCGCAAGCAGACATCGAGGGGAAGACTGACAAGTTTTTTGTCGATGTCGGTAACTACACCAGTATCGACGATTACAATCAATCGCGTTTGCAGCGGCGCGACGTGGCCGCGCTTTATGATCCCGCCACGCATTTCTGGCGCTGGGATTCCGAGGCTAATCGCGAGCGCTTCGATGACATTCGCTTGCGCAGCGAGCGCGCCTTCAACCGCGGCGAACTGGTGATTGCCGCAATCATTGCCAATCACATCATCAGCGGCATTCATGCCGCCTGGCTCGCCAATCGCCACAATTCCCGGTTGAAAGAGGGGGCGGAAGGGGCGTCTTATGTTCCGCAATTTGGCGTGAAAGGAAGGAGAGACGAGATTCGCTTGACGGCGCAGTGGGAGTTTTAGGGAAGGATCACGAAGATTCAAGAAATCGTTCCAATCTCCTGTGCCATTGCATATGTGTCAAACTCAGGTCCCTGCCACAGCCATTCGAGCTTGATCCAAAATCCCGGCACCACCGCGGAATGAATTTTCCCCTCCTGCGGCGCAATCGCATGATAGCGCCGCTCCTCAACAAGTGAGCAAACCGCGATGCGCTGTTGCTGGCGGTCGATAATCCAATATTCCCTCACGCCGGCGGCTTCATATTCGATGTACTTCTCATGCCAATCGCGAATTGCGCTATCCGGCGAGACAAATTCCGCGATCAAATCCGGCGCGCCGTCGATGTGTGTTTCGCGAATAGTTGCGGTACGATCCTTCTCAATAAAGACAACCTCAGGATTGCGCCGCAAGCCTTGCCGCAATTGAACTTGAACACTGCCAGTCGAATTTACCCAGCCCAGGTTGTTCTTTGTAGGAAACAGATTCAGCAGATTACTGAACCACGTTTCTTGCCCGCCATTCAGCGTTGATTCCGACGTCATAATAACAACCTCCCCATCAATATAATCAGCCCTGGTGTCCTCATCCCGACACGTAGCAAACTCCTCTTCGGTGGCAAAGAACAGTGAGCACGAAGTTTTGGATTCGGTTTCTTTCAAGGCAATGGCGCTCATGCAATTTACCCTACTACTTATTCGGTATTCTGAAATTGATTGCACTCACTCTTATGAGTGGATGGCAATGCTGAATTTGATCGCCAGTGTGTTCAGATCTCGGCAAAACTTTACACCCCCCCATTTTAAAAGCAAGCCTGGATTTTTGAGACGATGGTGCTCTCCTCCATCTCTTCTCACCGCTTACCAAACTTGCAAATCATCTGGATATCCGCTATATTCCCGCCGTTTACTTTCCGTTCCGGTTCTCACCTGCTCAAGGCGCGATCCACGAACGGGCCTTTCCAGTTTTGGTGATTATAGAAGGAATCTCAATATGGCGAAAACGCGGGTCCTTATTATGGGAG
This sequence comes from uncultured Cytophagia bacterium, assembly GCA_964457925.1. Classification (GTDB taxonomy): domain Bacteria; phylum Zhuqueibacterota; class Zhuqueibacteria; order Zhuqueibacterales; family Zhuqueibacteraceae; genus Coneutiohabitans. Next base: position 186,302 of record CAYWGH010000004.1, on the reverse strand, counting down.
CTGCCGGGCGCGACTTCCACAATTTCAATTTGGTTTATCGCGACCGCGAAGAATATGAAGTGGTGGCATTCACAGCGACGCAAATCCCCAACATTGAGGGGCGCCGCTATCCCGCACAACTGGCGGGCAAGCTTTATCCCAAGGGTGTTCCAATTTATCCCGAGAGTGAGCTGGTAGATTTGATTCGCAATGAAAAGATCGCCGAAGTCGTTTTTTCTTACAGCGATGTTTCGCATGAATACGTGATGCACAAGGCCAGCCAGGTCAACGCGGCCGGCGCAACATTCAAACTGCTGGGCGCGCACGAGACGATGGTGCCGTCAAAGAAGCCGGTGATTGCGATTTGCGCGGTGCGCACGGGCTGTGGCAAAAGCCAGACAACGCGCCGTGTCGCACAAATTCTGAAAGGGTATGGCAAGAAGCTGGTGGCGGTGCGCCATCCCATGCCTTACGGCGATCTGGCGGCGCAGGCGGTGCAGCGCTTCGGCAGTTATGCTGATCTTACCGAACACAAATGCACCATCGAAGAACGCGAAGAGTATGAGCCGCACATAAACATGGGCACCGTGGTTTACGCGGGCGTCGATTATGCCGCGATTCTGGCGCGCGCCGAACAAGAGGCGGATATTGTGTTGTGGGATGGCGGCAACAACGACACGCCGTTTTTCAAGCCCGATTTGCACATCGTTGTGGTTGATCCTTTGCGGCCCGGGCATGAAACGCGCTACCATCCCGGCGAAACCAATTTGCGCATGGCCGATGTCATCGTCATCAACAAAGAAGATTCAGCGCCGAAGAAGGATATCGAGAGTGTGCGGCAAACCGTAGCGGAACACAATCCGAACGCGATGATCATCGATGCCGCTTCGCCGATTGCCGTAGAAGATGCGAACATCATTCGCAACCAGCGCGTGTTGTGCATTGAAGACGGCCCGACGTTGACGCATGGCGAGATGACTGTAGGCGCAGGCGTCGTTGCCGCGAAGAACTTCGGCGCGCGAGGGATTGTGGATCCCCGGCCGTTTTTGCGCGGCAGTTTGATTGATACGTTCAAACGCTATCCCGGCATTGGTGCATTGTTGCCCGCGATGGGATACGGCGAGCAACAAATCCGCGATTTGGAAGCGACGATCAATGCCACGGATTGCGACAGCGTGATCATTGCCACGCCCATTGACTTGCGGAAACTATTGCATATCAACAAGCCCTCGACGCGGGTGACTTACGAGCTTCAGGAAATTGGCCAGCCGGATCTTGTCGAAGCTTTGAAACGATTTGTATAAGCCATGTTGCAAAAGTGTATTGTCGTCGCTCTGGGCGGCAACGCCATCACGCGTGAGTTTGAAGACGGCAACATCTATCAGCAGTTTGCCAATACGCGCCGCAGCCTGAAGGGCATGGTGAAGCTGATTGAGGAAGGATATAGAGCCGTCATTGTGCACGGCAACGGCCCGCAAGTCGGCAATGCGCTCATGCGCGTGGAAGCCACGCGTCATTTGGTGCCGCCGCTGCCGCTCGGTGTAATTGTGGCGGATTTGCAGGGCGGCATGGGTTACATGATTCAACAATCATTGTTGAATATGCTGCATCGTCATGGTTTGGAAAAAGAAGTCGTCACGATTGTCACGCAAGTCGTGGTGCATCCCGATGATCCCTCGATCAAGCAACCCTCGAAATTCATCGGGCCGGTTTACAGCTGCGAGCAAGTCGCAGAGCTGCGTGAACGCCTGGGTTGGGTGATGAAAGAAGATGTGGGCCGCGGCTGGCGCCGTGTTGTGCCCTCGCCCGAGCCGCTGGCCATCGTCGAGCGCAACGTTATTCGCGAATTAGTGCAAAGCGGTCACGTCGTGATTGCGGCGGGCGGCGGCGGCATTCCGGTTTACCTCGATCATCACGAGCGCGCCGAACGATTGGAGGGCATCAATGCCGTGATTGACAAGGATCTTGCTGCAGCGGTTCTAGCCAAAGACATCGGCGCGGACGAGCTTGCGATCTTGACGCCGGTGGAGAAAGTTGCCATCAATTTCAAACAACCGAACGAGAAATGGCTCGATCATCTCACGCTCGATGAGTTGAAAGCCTATTACGCCGAGGGGCATTTCCCGCCGGGCAGCATGGGGCCGAAGATTCGCGGGGCCATTAATTTTTTGGAGAGCGGGGGCCGGCGCGTGCTGATCACTTCAATTGACGCGTTTGAGGAGGCCTGGCAAGGCAAAACGGGAACTGTTGTGGTGTGCTAAAAAACGCTTGATTAAAGCCGGAATTCTGAGTAGAAAATTATATCTGGGCGGACAAGATGCTGATCGTGTATTCGCGCATTCGTGGTTGCTTGTTGGGAGATTTGTGCATCCGACGGATTCATTCTGACGGCTAACTTGATTGAGCGGCCTTCAGCACGGAAAAAATAATGAGCACGATTCTGATAGATAAATTCTAGCTTGAAAGAAACAGAATATGCCCAAAGAGCCGAAAGTACTCTACGGCTTCGAACATGAACGATGGAAGCCAAGGTTCGCAGTTTCCTTAAACTGACTCCGGGAGAGCGCATCAAAAGTATGTTTGAGTTTATGGAGTTCGTCGCGCCCGCTTCAAGCATTTGCTGGGGATATGCGCAAGGAAGGGCGTTCGGTCGTTATGACGGCGATCAGGAGTGCAATCCGGCGAAAACCTATGTGTCGCAAATTGACGAAAATAATTTTCCCTACGTTTCCGGCGCAAGTTTGAGCGGCATCGAGCTTGGGGATATTGTGGTGTTCGGCACAATACGCCAAGGGGAAAATGGTCATGCCGCATTTGTTGTTTATATTCCGCCCGGTTTTGACGGCAGCGAGGCGGCCATTCGCAATATCAAGGTCGATCAGGTTCCGGCGTAAAACCTGCAACCGCAGCATGGAGTATTGCTCATTAACGTTATTCCGCAACAAGGCATGCCAGTGGGGTATCATGAAGGCAACGGCTTGAGTGGAGGCGGTCCGCTTAACGCCCTCGTCTTCCGCAACAGCTTCGGCGGCGGGGTCATATGTGTCGGCCAAACCATGAGCGGTACATGGTGCCAGTTTCCGGGAACCTACATCGAGCGCAAGATAAACACGGAAAGCCAGCTCTGGATTCACTCTCCCTCCCCACAAGAGCATGAGGGAATAACACGGAAGTTCAGGGAGTGGACACGAAATGGAAGCCATTTGACTTATAGCAATCCTCACCTCATCACAGTGGATGGGGCTGCGACATATGAGGCGGTCTTTGACGCCTACTACGACGTGACCTTCAAAAACCAATTTCCTTGCGGCGCGGGAAATGGCGGCGTCATCGTCGTGAACGGCCAGAATAAAAACTCGCCGCACACTACAGAGGTGAAGCAGGATACCAATGTCACTGCTCGCGCGAACAGCCAAACCTACAACGGCGTGGTTTACAATTTCAGCAATTGGTCAAGCGGCAGCACCAACGGCACGGAGACGTTCATTGTCGGCAACGACGGCAGCGTTTCGTATGTGGCGCATGGGAAATGAAGAGATTAAAATAGAAAGGCCGTATTTGAATTAGATGGTTCGAAATATTACCTGGAGACTATCCTAAGGAGGAGCATTGAAGATTCACGAATATCAAGCCAAAGAAATTTTGCGCAAATTCGAGGTGGCGGTGCCGAAAGGCAAAGTTGCCAGAACGCCGGAAGAAGTGGGTGTCATTGCGCACGAGCTGGGCGGCAAGGTGGTGGTGAAAGCGCAAATTCACGCCGGCGGGCGCGGCAAGGGCGGCGGCATCAAGCTCGCGCAAGATGCGCATGAGGCTTATGAAATCGCGCGCAAGATGATTGGCATGCAGCTCGTCACCCCGCAAACCGGGCCCGAGGGCAAGCGCGTCAATCAAGTGTTGATCGAGCAGGCGTTGAGCATTGCGCGCGAGTTGTATGCCGGCATCGTGCTGGATCGCTCGACTTCCCAACTCGTGTTTATGGCGAGCACGGCCGGCGGCATGGAAATCGAAAAAGTGGCGGAAGAAACGCCCGAGCTGATTTTGAAGGAGTACGTCGATCCGCTCACCGGTCTGCGCGCGTCGCAAGCGCGCAAGCTCGCCTTCGGCCTCAGGTTGGAAGGCGATGCGTTCAAAAATGCCGTGAAGTTTTTTCAGGCATTGTATCGCGCATTCGTGGCCTCCGATTGCTCGCTCGCCGAGATCAACCCGTTGATTGTGACCACAGACGGCCAAGTGCTGGCGCTCGATGCCAAGATGAATTTCGACGACAACGCGCTGTTTCGCCACGCCGACATCGTCAAGCTGCGCGATTTGAATGAAGAAGATCCGCTGGAAGTCGAAGCTTCGAAGTACAATCTGAACTATGTCCGGCTCGACGGCAACGTCGGGTGCATGGTCAATGGTGCAGGCCTGGCCATGGGCACGATGGATATCATCAAGCTGGCGGGCGGCATGCCGGCGAATTTTCTCGATGTTGGCGGCGGCGCAAACCCCGAGACCGTCGAGAACGGGTTCAAAATCATTCTTTCCGATCCCAATGTCAAAGCGATTCTCATCAACGTTTTTGGCGGCATCGTGCGTTGCGATCGCATTGCGCAAGGCGTGATTCAAGCGGCGCAGAATGTGAAAATCACTGTGCCGCTGGTCGCAAGATTGGAAGGCACGAACGCCAAAGAAGCGGGCGAATTGCTGGCGAGTTCCGGCTTGCCGATCATCGTGGCCGGCACCTTCAAAGATGCGGCGGAAAAGGTGGTGGCCTCGCTTCAGGCGTGAGGGGCGGTTCTTCAACGTCAAGTCACGGCAATCATTAATGTTGACGTCATTCTGAATGACAGTTGGAATAGGCATACAAATTTTGTTGAGCTTAATTTAATTGTTGAGGAGGAGCAGTTGAGCATTTTAATCGACAAAAAGACGCGCGTGTTGGTGCAAGGCATCACCGGAAATGAAGGCTCGTTTCACACGCGGCAGATGATGGAATATGGCACGAATGTGGTCGCGGGCGTGGTGCCCGGCAAAGGCGGGCAAATGTTTGATGACAAGGTTCCGATCTTCAACACCGTTGCCGATGCGGTCAAAGAAGCAGGCGCAAATGCCGCGGCGATTTTCGTCCCGCCCTCGTTTGCCGCTGATGCGATCATGGAATCCGCCGCTGAAGGTGTGCCCTTGATCGTGACAATTACCGAGGGCATTCCCGCAATCGATATGCTCACGGTAAAGGCTTTTTTGAATAAAACCGGTGTGCGCATGGTCGGTCCGAATTGTCCGGGAGTGATTTCTCCCGGCAAGTGCAAGATCGGCATCATGCCGGGCTTTATTCATCAAGAAGGCCGCGTTGGCGTCATCTCGCGCAGCGGCACGCTCACCTACGAAGCCGTCAAGCAACTCTCCGATCTCGGCATCGGACAGTCGACATGTGTCGGCATTGGCGGTGATCCGATTATTGGCACAACCCATTTGGACGCGTTGAAACTGTTTGCTGAAGATGATGACACCGACGCCGTGGTGTTGATCGGTGAAATTGGCGGCACGGCAGAGGATGAGGCCGCGCAATATATTCAAAAGCATTTTAACAAACCCGTGGTGGCATTCATTGCCGGCCTTACCGCTCCGCCTGGACGCCGGATGGGACACGCGGGCGCGATCATCGCGGGTGGGCAGGGCACGGCGGCGGAGAAGATGGCCAAGCTGGAAGAGGCGGGCGCTTCGGTTTGCCAAAGTCCGGCGGAGATCGGCGTGCGGATGCAAGCGCTGTTGCAAAAGGTCAAACGTGCGCCGGTCAAAAAGAAAACTGCGGCCTCGAAAAAAGCGGTAAAAGCCAAAACGAAGTCGCCGGCTGCGCGCGGCTCAAAGTCGGATCGAAAATAACAACGTGTTCAGCGGCGGGCGCGTCTCATGCCCAACGGTTGGGTCGGCAGTGAAATGGTGAAAAAAACACGTGAGTCTATGAAAGTAATGGTTCTCGTGTCTGTTATTTGTCTGCCGTTGGTTGTCGGACACGCCATGTCCGACAAATTTTCCGCCAAAATCGTGGGCACGGTGATCGATGCTGAAACGCAAAAGCCTCTGGAGTTCGTCGAAATCTATATTAAAGCGCTGCATCGCGGCGAGGTGACAGGCGAACACGGAACGTTTCAGCTCGATCACATTCCGCCGGGTGAATACGAAGTGAGGGTTGCGCGGCAGGGCTTCAAGACGCACAAGGAAAAAATCACGCTGTATGCCGGCGAAAGGCGTACGCTGCATGTGCAAATGACAGCCAAAGCAATCGAGCTGGATGAGGTGCAAGTCACCGCCAATCGTGGCCTGATGTCCAGCCGGGAAGTGCCGCAAATGGTTTCTGTGGTGAATACGCAGGATGTTCGCGCGAGGAATCTCCCGCAAGCGCCGGAAATTCTGCGCGAAACGGCCGGCGTGTTCGTGCAAAAAACCAATCAAGGCGGCGGCTCGCCGATTATTCGCGGCTTGAAAGCAAATAAATTGCTTTTGCTCGTCGATGGCATTCGTTTGAACAATGCGACATACCGCGGCGGCAATCATCAATATCTCAATACTGTTGATGCACAAGCACTCGAGCGGGTGGAAGTGGTGCACGGGCCGGTTTCAGCATTGTATGGCAGCGATGCACTCGGCGGCGCGGTGAATGTGATTACGCGCAGTCCGCAATTCCATCACCAGGCCGGGTTGGCATGGCGCGGTTCGCTGGCCGGCATGATCTCGACAGCGGATCACACGCAAACCAGCCATCTTGGCTTGTCGGCCTCGCACGCGCGCTGGGGCGCGGTTTTTGACGCCTCGATCAAATCGTTCGGCGACGTCACACGCGGGGTGAACGGCGGCGGCCTTTTGATGCAGCGGCTCGCCAATGATGCGCGCGTCAGTCGGCGACTGCTCGAAACGCAAACTCCGCAGGGATACGATTCCTTTGATTTGTCCGGCAAATTGGGCATCAAGCTGTCGGAGACGCTGCAACTGACCGCGGCGCATCAAAGCAATCGCCAGCATGCGGTGCCGCGCTATGATGTTTATGAAGCGCAAACGGACTCGCTCTGGCAATACGCCCCGCAAGAACGGGATCTTTCGTATGCCGCTTTGCAAAGCAGCGCCCGCAATTTTTGGTTCGATCTGGCCGCGGTTACGCTCTCGCGCCACCGGCAATTCGAGCGGCGCAAGCGCCAGGGCTTCGGCAGCAGCGCCGAAAACCGTGATCAATATGAAACCGTGACGTTTGGCGCACTGGCGCAATTTAACAAAATCATCGCGGCGCGGCATTTTCTGGTTTATGGTTGTGAGCTTTATCTCGACAAGGTCGCAACACTTTCGACGCAACGCCATACAATCTCCGGCGTGATTTCGCCGCGGAATCCGATTTATCCCGACGGCTCGGCGTTTACAAATTTCGGCATGTATGCGCAAGCCGAATTCGCGCTGGCGCCGCGCTGGATGGTAATTGCCGGCGCGCGATTCAGCGCCTTTCGTTTGCGCGCGCCTTTTGCTCCAGAATTGAAATTGGAAACCGTCACACAAAAGCCCTCGGCGTTGACGGGAAATGTGGGAACGAGGTTTGATTTGGCCGAAGGCATCGGCTTGGTGGCGAATGTGGCGCAAGGCTTTCGTGCGCCGAATTTGGATGATTTGAGCCGGTTGGGCCGGGCGCGAGGCGATCTGATTTTCGAGATTCCCAATCCGGATTTGAAACCGGAAACGTTATTGGGCCTTGACGCCGGAATCAAGCTCAATTTCGAGCGCATGCAAGCGAACGTGATCGGTTACTACAACGCGCTTGCCAATATCCTGGCGCGCCGGCCAGCGAGCATTGCGGGTTTGCCTTATGTGATTGATGAAGGCGACACCGTTGCGGTATTTCAAAAATCCAATGCCGGGCGGGCTTATACCACCGGCTTTGAAATCGAAACCGAAATCGCGCTGACTGCGCGCCTCACGTTGCGCGGCAATCTGAGCTATGCCTACGGACAGAACAAGACTGACCACGAGCCGTTGGCCGCCATTCCGCCGCTGCACGGCTTGGTGGGCTTGCGCTTCGAGCGCCGGCAATTTTGGACGGAATTATACTCACGTTTTGCTGCTGCGCAGAATCGTTTGGCTGCGGAGGACAAACAAGACTTGCGCATCCCCGAAGGCGGCACACCGGGCTGGTTCACGCTTAATCTGCGCGCCGGCATGTCGGTGAGTACTCATTGGGATTTCAAGATCGGATTGGCGAATGTACTGGATCGCAATTATCGGGAGCATGTCAGCGGCTTCAACGCGCCGGGACGGAATTTCATCGCTGGCGCGGAGGCGAAGTTTTAATGGTCGAGCGTGGTTTTGGCTGCGGCCAACAATGAAAATCACATCATTCATTTTATCATCAGCATTCATTTAGAAAGGAGTTCAACGTTGGAACGTACTCTCGCAATTTTAAAACCAGATTGTGTTTCGGCCAAAAAAATGGGAAACGTGCTGGATCGCATCGAACAGGCCGGGTTTCGTATTCTGGGCATGAAAATGGTTCGCTTAACGCCGGAAACTGCCGGCAAGTTTTACGAAGTGCATAAAGAACGGCCATTTTATAAAGATTTGGTAAGCTTCATGAGCAGCGACCGCGTCGTGCCGCTGGCTTTGGAAAAAGAGAACGCGGTGGCGGATTTTCGCAAACTCATCGGCGCCACCGATCCTGCGCAAGCGGAAGCCGGCACCATTCGCAAAGATTTCGCCACCAGCAAGCAGAACAACATCGTGCACGGCTCGGATTCGCCGGAAAATGCGACGATTGAAATTGCGTTTTTCTTTGCAGAACGCGAATTGATCGAGACAAAATAATTCGCTGATTTCATCGAGCTCCGCTGCTCGCCGCGGCGGAGTCATCGTGAAGCCGCCCGAACACAGGAGATGTTTCATTATGACCTCCGAACAAACGAAATGGGCTGTCGTGATTGCGGTGGCGGCCTTGTTTGGCTTGATCGCAACCGGCTTGTGGTGGTGGAATCGGAAAGAATCGGAAGCAGAGAAACCCAAGCCCGCCGCTGCAATTTCTGACCTCCAGCCGCAAGTAGATACCGCGCCGCCGCCAGCGCCAGTTGAAGAACCGCGTGCGACGGTGGTCGCCGCCGGTGAAGGCATTTACACCGTACAAGTTTCATCCTGGCAGTCGCGCCGGAATGCCGAAGCAGACGCGGCGCGGTTTCAGGGGCAGGGCCATGAAGTCTATGTGCAGCGTGCGAATATACCGGAAAAAGGCGGCATTTGGTATCGCGTGCGTGTTGGGCGATTTGCGACGCAGGCAGAGGCGCAAGCGCTGGCAGATGACCTGGTTTATCAGTTACAGAGCGGTTTTTGGTTGGATCGGGTGCGCCAAGATCAATGAAAATGCACGGGTTGAGCCGGAATTTTAGCTTGACTTCCATGAGCCGGTTTTATAAATTGCGCACCACTTATTTCGAGTTTGCAATGAGATGAAGATTTCTTTGATAGGATTAGCGGAGGGGTTGCATTCCCTTCATTTTGAGGAAGAGCCGGCGAATTGTGGCATTATTGCTCATCCCAACCTGCCCAATAAAATTCAGATTGAGGTCGATCTGGAGAGACGCGCCTCGCGGTTATTCCTGCACAATACGATCAACACTGTTGGTCACTTTACGTGTGATCGTTGCTTGAAAGAATTCGATCGCATCATCGTTGATGCTGGGCGCGTGGTTTTTACGAGCGATGAAGAGCTGCTGGCGCTGTCCGAAGATGAAGTGCATTTACTCGAAAAAGATGCCCGCGAGATTGATGTGACCAACGATATTCGTGATCTCGTGCTGCTGGCCGTGCCGGCAAAAATCCTGTGCTCGGAAGATTGTAAAGGACTCTGCCCTCATTGCGGGGTTAATTTGAATGAAGAAACTTGCCTGTGCGGCGTGCGACCGCTTGATTCGCGCTGGCAGGCTTTGCAAAAACTATTAAACTAAGAGAGGTTCTTGTGCCTAATCCGAAACGACGCCATTCCCGTACGCGCCGCGATAAACGACGCACGCATTGGAAACTAGAATCCGTCAAAACGATTAAATGTAACCATTGCCATCAGCCGAAACTGCCGCATCGAGTTTGTCCCAACTGCGGCTACTATAATGATCGTTCCGTGTTTTTGCCGCGCGAATTATCCTGACCTTTTTCCTACCGTGATAAAGGATGAGATTCGGCATTCTTTCAGCCTGCATCATTTATTGACCACGACGATACACAGCCCACATGACATGGTTTCGTCTGACGTAGCAATCTCATTGCAAGCACAGCGAGGAAGCTGCCGAAACGAAAACCATGCGTCCTCGCGGCGCGCTCGTATTTCCGGTAAACCTGAACGAGCGAAGCAGGCCGGCAATGGTAGAATTTTTGAGCAAGGGGAGCATGCTCCCCGGAGCGACGCCTGAGCGCGCGCGTTTGCTGAAAAGAGGAATCTATGCGGATTGCATTGGATGCGATGGGCGGCGATTTTGCACCAGCGGCGATTGTACAGGGCGGATTGGAAGCTGCGCGTTTGATGGAAGGTGAATGTGAAGTTGTCTTCGTCGGTGATGAGTTGAAAATTGCCGAAGAGATTGCGAGGCATCCGCTCTTGACGCGAGGCGAAAAGCAGTATTATTCGATTCATCACGCCTCGGAACAGATTGAAATGGCGGATAAGCCGACCGAAGCGCTGAAGAAAAAAAAGGACGCCTCGATTTTGGTGGCCAATCACTTGCAACGGGAACGCAAGGTTGATGCCGTGGTCAGCGCCGGGCATACGGGCGCGGCCATGGCGGCCTCCCTGTTCGTGCTCGGTCGCATCCCCGGGGTGAATCGCCCGGGCATTGGCTCTTTGATTCCCAACGGTTACGGCGTGACCATGTTGATCGATGTCGGCGCCAATGTCGATGCCAAAGCGGCTCATCTGCTGCAATACGGCTTGATGGGCAGCATTTTTATGGAGCGCGTCGTGGGCATGCAAAAGCCGAGAATTGCCCTGCTCAGCATCGGCGAAGAACGCTCGAAGGGTACCGAAGTCACACGTGAAGCCTATGAAATGCTGGAACGCAGCAACATCAATTTCATCGGCAACGTTGAGGGCCGGGACATTTTGCAGGCCAAAGCTGACGTGGTGGTATGCGACGGCTTTGTGGGAAACGTGATCCTGAAATACACTGAAAGCCTCGGCAATGTGTTTCGACGGCATATCAAACGACAGATTGGAAAGAAGATTTTTTTGAATGTCGGCGCATTTTTAATGCAGCCGACGTTCAAAGGCCTGCGCAAGATTTTCGATTATGAAGAATACGGCGGCGCACCGTTGCTCGGCGTCGATGGCGTGACCATTATTTGTCATGGCTCCTCCACGCCAAAAGCCATTCGCAATGCCGTCAAGGAGGCGGTGGCCATGGTGCGTGAGGGCATCAACCAGATCATCCGCCGTGAATTGGAAGCATTCGAAGTTCAAAAGGGAGTGTCACTCGTTGAGCAAGACGCCTAAGTCAAGAGTGTTGGGCACCGGCCGCGCCGTTCCCGAGCGTGTGCTGACCAACGCCGATCTTGAAAAAATGGTCGATACCAGCGATGAATGGATCCGCTCACGCACCGGCATCGAGCGACGCCATATCGCCTCGAAAGACGATTTGACTTCAAAACTGTGCGCCGACGCGGCGCAGAAAGCCTTGGCAAAAGCGCAAATTACGGCCGAGCAATTGGATGCCATTATTATTGGCACGGTTACGGGCGATGCCTATTTCCCCTCGACCGCCTGCTATGTACAGGAAATTTTAGGCGCCACGAACGCCGCCGCGTTTGATCTTTCCGCCGCCTGCTCCGGCTTCATTTACAGTCTGACCATGGCGGATAACATGATTGCCGCGGGCAAGGCGTGCTACGTTTTGGTTGTTGGCGGCGAGATTTTGAGCCGCATCACCGATTGGACCGACCGCGCCACGTGCGTGTTGTTCGGCGACGGCGCGGGCGCGGTGGTACTCGGCCCGGCGCAAGACGAGCACGGCGTTATCGACACCTTCATTAAAAGCGACGGCCGCCTCACGAGTTTACTTTGCATGATTGGCGGCGGCACCAAAGTGCCGTTTGACATCGCACTCTCGGAAAAATTGTTTCATCTTGACATGCAAGGCCCGGAAGTGTTCAAGCATGCCGTCACCGCCATGGGCGACGCCGCCTCCAGCATTCTCCAACGCAATGGCATGGCGGGCGAAGACGTCAACTTGCTCATTCCGCACCAGGCGAATTTGCGCATCATTTCCGCCACCGCCAAACGCGTCAACATGCCGATGGAAAAAGTTTATGTCAATGTGCAAGATTATGGCAACACCTCCGCGGCCTCCATTCCGATCGCCATCGATGAAGCGTTTGAAAAAGGACGTTTGCGGCCGAATGATTTGTGTCTGATGGTGGCGTTCGGCGGGGGATTTACCTGGGGCTCGGCCCTCATTCGATTTTAAGCCATGAGCCAGAAAATCGCATTCATTTTTCCGGGGCAAGCCTCGCAGTTCGTCGGGATGGCGAAGGATCTCTTCGAGGAATATGCCGTCGCGCGCGAGATGTTCCAGCAGGCCAACGAGGTGCTTGGGTTTGATATTCAAAAAATTTGTTTTGACGGCCCGCTGGAAGAGCTGACGAAAACCTCGATTACGCAGCCGGCCATCTTGATACACAGCGTCATTGTCGCGCGTCTGCTTCAGGAAAAAGATATTTTACCCGCGATGGCAGCCGGCCACAGTCTGGGAGAATACTCCGCCTTGGTTGCCGCCGGCGCACTGAACTTCGAGGAGGCGCTGCGGCTGGTAAAACTGCGCGGCGAGTTGATGCATCAAGCGGGCGTCGAAAATCCCGGCACTATGGCCGCCATCATGGGCTTGGCGCCGGATGAGGTTGAAGCGCTTTGCCGCGAAGTGACGGCAATGCTGGCAAGCGAGGGCCAGGTGGTGCAAGCCGCGAATTTCAATTCGCGTGAGCAAACTGTCATTTCCGGACACGCGGCTGCAGTGGAAAAAGCGATGGCTTTAGCGAAGGAACGCGGGGCAAAATTGGCGAAGCAGCTTGTGGTGGGCGGCGCATTTCATTCACCATTGATGGCGGGCGCACGCGCCGGTTTGGAACAAGCGCTTGCAGCCGCCCATTTTCAAGAGGCACGTTGTCCGGTTTACACCAACGTTACCGCAATGCCCGAGCAACAAGCCGCGATTTTGCGTGAACGCTTGGGACAGCAACTCATCAGCCCGGTGCGCTGGTTCACGACGATCGAGAATATGATTGCCGATGGCGCGCAGGCATTTTATGAGATCGGGCCGGGAAAAGTGCTCGCCGGTTTAAATAAACGGATCAATAAAGAGTATGCGGTGACCACCGTCGGCGCCGCCGCAGAAATGCGCGCGCTTCTGGCGGGTTCAGGCAAATAGCGGCGGCGCGCGTTTGCCAATGTCTAGCGGCTGATTCTGTGCCATACAAATTACGTACGAATATCGACTGACATATGTCAAGACTTCAAAATCAAATTGCCCTTGTTACCGGGGGCTCGCGCGGAATCGGCAAAGCCATTGCCATGCGTTTTGCCCGTGAAGGCGCGCACGTTGTGCTCACCGCGCGCAATCTGGAGCCGGCGGAAAAAGTGGCCGAAGAAATTCGCCAGCAAGGCGGCAAAGCCGCTGCCCGCGCGGTGAATGCCAGCGCCGTTGCGGAAGTTGACAGTTTGATTAAAGCGATTGTGGATGAATTCGGGCGCCTCGATATACTGGTGAACAATGCCGGCATCACGCGCGACAACATACTCCTGCGCATGAAGGATGACGAATGGAACGAAGTGGTTGCCACTAATCTGACCGGCGTTTTTAATCACATTCGAGCGGCAAGCAAAGTGATGGTCAAGCAGCGTTCCGGCAAGATCATCAACCTCACCTCCGTGGTGGCGCAAATGGGCAATCGCGGCCAGGCCAACTACTGCGCGGCGAAAGCCGGAGTGATTGGCTTGACCAAATCCGTTGCGCGCGAATTGGCAAGCCGCAACATTCAGGTCAATGCGGTTGCGCCCGGCTATATCGACACGGATTTGACTTCCGGACTTGCGGAAGCGGTGAAGGTGTCGTTGCTGCAATCGGTTCCGCTGGGGCGGATCGGCACCACCGACGAGGTTGCCGGCCTGGTTTTGTTTCTGGCCTCTGCCGACGCTGATTACATCACCGGGCAGGTGTTGAACATCGACGGCGGCTTGGTCATGGCGTGACGCCGGAAAAATTTTGTGGCGGGAGTTTTCCCGGCGCATCAATGAACATCATAAGCGATAATTCAGTAACCAACAAATCTTTCAATCAAGAATTGAGGAGTGAAAACGAATGGTTGATATTGAAAGCAAAGTCAAGCAGATCATCGTAGATCAGCTCGGTGTTGACGCTGCCCAGGTGACCAAAGAAGCCAGTTTTATCGAAGACCTTGGCGCAGATTCTCTGGACACGGTCGAGCTGGTGATGGCATTCGAAGAGGAATTCGACCTTGAAATTCCCGACGAAGAGGCCGAAAAACTCACCACCGTCGGCCAGGCGCTGGAATATTTGAAAAAGAAAATACCGGCTTGATTTTGCGCACGGCCATGACAGAGGGAGCATGGCCGCTTGTTGCATGCCTCAAGTCTGCACTTGGCTGTCAAGGTGAGATGAATTTGCCGCGTGTTTGGCGAATTCACCTTGACTGTGTCGTTCAATCACGTTGACACGCAGATGCAAAAAAGACGAGTCGTCGTAACCGGCCTCGGCGCAATCTCACCGCTCGGCAATACCGTCAACGAGTTGTGGGATAATGCCCTGGCCGGCAAATCCGGCGTCGCCAGGATTGCGAAATTCGACCCGGTTGCTGCCGGCGTCGAAACGCAATTTGCCGCAGAAGTCAAGGGTTTCGATCCCGCCGATTATATCGAGCGCAAAGAAGCGCGGCGGATGGATCCGTTCGTGCAATTTGCAGTGGCCGCAGCCTCGGAGGCCATTACCCCCGCGCGTCTTGATGATCCTCGCATTGACAAAACCCGCGTCGGTGTCGTGGTCAGTTCGGGCATCGGTGGCTTGTCGACGTTCGAGCGGGAGTTTGAAAAATACTTTGAAAAAGGCGTTTCGCGATTAAGCCCCTTTTTCATTCCCATGATGATTTCGGATATGGCGGCTGGCCATATTTCGATTCAACACGGTTTCAAGGGGCCGAATTTCGCGATTACCTCGGCATGCGCCTCCGGCTCGCACGCCATCGCCGAATGTTTTCGCGCGATTGAGCGTGGCGAGGCGGATATCATGGTTTGCGGCGGCAGCGAAGCGGCAGTGACGCCCATGGGCGTGGGCGGCTTTAATGCGATGAAAGCTCTTTCCATTCGCAATGACGACCCGCAACGCGCCAGCCGTCCGTTTGATAAAGAACGCGACGGCTTTGTCATGGGTGAAGGCGCGGGCATCATTGTTTTGGAAGCGCTGGAAAGCGCTGTGCGCCGCGGCGTTGAGATCAACGGTGAGATCGTGGGCGTCGGGTCGACCGCGGATGCGTATCATATTACCGCGCCGGCGCCCGGCGGCGAAGGCGCCATTCGCGCGATGAAACGGGCCCTGGCCGAAGCCGGCGTGGCGCCGGGAGAAGTGCAATACGTCAATGCCCACGGCACCTCCACGCCGGCGAATGATAAAACCGAAACCGATGCCATCGCACACGTTTTCGGTGAGCATGCCTCTCAACTTAACATCAGCTCGACGAAATCCATGATCGGGCATTTGCTGGGCGCGGCCGGCGCCATCGAGTTCATTCTCACGGTGCTGTCGTGCAAGCACGATGTTATTCATCCGACGATCAATCAAATCACGCCTGATCCGGAATGTTACCTCAACTACACGCCGAATGAGGCCGTTCATCGCAACGTGCATGTCGCTCTGTCCAACTCATTCGGTTTCGGGGGACATAACGTAACGATTGTGGTGCGTAAATTTGTCAATTGAGTTTCGTGAAGCAACCATCTCCCGCCAACGCTTTGAGGTTATGCTGAGTCTACTCCGACAGTTTTTCACCAGGAGGAACGGAAAAACGGGAGGGACGGGTAGCGCGGCGCAGATCAAGGAATTCTGCAAAACCATCGACTATCGCTTCCGCCGGGCGGAGTTGCTGGTGCAGGCGCTCAAGCACCGCTCGTACCTGCCGCAAGTCAACGAACGCCGTTCGCACTCGAATGAGCGTCTGGAATTGTTGGGAGATGCCGTACTTGGCCTCGTCGTCACGGAATACCTCTACCGCAAATTCCCCGAAAAAGAAGAAGGCGATATCACAGCGATCAAATCCCTGCTCGTGAGCCGCAAAATTCTAACCCGCATCGCGCGCAAACTCGATCTCGGCAAATTCGTGCTCATGAGCGAGTCTGAAGATTTTTCCGGCGGACGCGTGCGGCCCTCGATTATTGCCGATGCTTACGAAGCCGTGATTGGCGCGGTTTATCTCGACGGCGGCATTGAGCAGGCGCGCACCTTCATCAGGCAAACGCTGCTCAGCGAGATGGAACAAATCCTCAGCGAAGAGCAGCATCGCAATTTCAAAAGCATCTTGCTCGAACTCTCACAAAGCCGCAACATGGGAACGCCCTACTACAACGTGCTCTCCGAAGAAGGCCCCGATCACAACAAAATTTTCACCGTTGAAGTTCGCATTCAAAACCGCACCATGGGCATGGGCGTGGGCAACTCCAAAAAACGCGCCGAGCAGAATGCCGCCCAGCATGCGTTGTCGCAATTGCTGTAGTCTTTTCACTAGCTTTGTCGAATTCATGTTTGTTCGAAAATATCGCCGCCTCGACGATTTTTCTGCTGAAGCGAGGAGGCTATTGGCTTCCGGCACAAAATGAAAAATCTCCCGGGCGGTTTTCTTTTTTAGGAAAGGGAACATCATGAAGAGAAATTCAATCAATGTCGTTTTGCTTTTTTTTATGTTGATCGCGGGTGATGCTTTCGCGCAGTCTCTCGCGAGCTATTATTCACGCCATGCGTTTTTAATGGCGCCGCCCGCCGCCTTTGAGGACGGCCTGCTGGGCTTCACCAATCCCGCGAATGTGGCCATGCTCCGGCAAAGCGAGACGCGTTTTCTTTGGTCAACTGACGGAACGAAGACCGCTTCTTTCAATGACTGGGGACTTTTCTGGGGCATGCGCGGATTGGGTTTCTCAACACAACGCCGGCACAGCGGCAATTTGGCCGCTACAGATTACAATCTCGCCGGCGGTTTTGGGTCGCGCGCGTTGGCGCTGGGCGTGGCTTACAACTGGTCAACGGGCGATCGCGCTGCGTTCGGTCGCGAGAAGCTGTTCTCCGTTGGTTCGATCCTGCGGCCCTCACGTTTTCTCTCATTGGGCTTGATCGGCAATTTTTCCACGGAGAGCAGCAACCGCGAAGGCATTGCTGAGATCGGCATTCGCCCGCTCGGCACGCCGCGGCTTACCTTGTTCGCAGACGCGGCTCTACAAAACGGCATGTCACTTTCCGAAGCGCCCTGGAGCGCAGGCGCGGCTTTGCAATTGTTGGAAGGAATGCATCTCGTGGGGCGAACCTTCGACTCCGAGGCTTTTACGCTGGGCATGTCGATCAACTTCGGCAAAAGCGGTATTGGCGGACAGGCGCACTTTGATGCCGGGCGTGATCATGCTTACAATTCTTACATGATTCGCGCCGGCGGCGTGAAGCCGAGTGTTGTTCCCGGCAGCAAGGGTAAGCGCTACCTCGCGATGAACCTCAAGGGCCGGATGGATTATCACAAGTATGTCTGGTTTGACAAAGACACGAACCGGCTTTACGACGTGTTGAACAGCATTCGCGCCGCAACCGCAGATCCGCAAATCGGATTGCTTGCGCTCAATCTTTCCGCCATGCAAATTGCGCCGGAGCATGCCTGGGAAATTCGCGAGGCGCTCAACCAAGCGCAGGCGGCCGGCAAAAAAGTGATCATCTTCATCGACAACGCGGAGATGACGGACTACCATTTGGCGAGTGTTGCGGATAAAGTCGTTTTGGATCCCGAAGGCATGCTCACGCTGCAAGGGTTCGTCCTGGGCCGTACCTACCTGAAAGGCACACTCGAAAAAATGGGACTCGGGTTCGACGAGTGGCGCTTTTTCAAATACAAATCTGCGATGGAATCTCTCAGCCGTGACAGCCTGTCTGAAGGCGATCGCGAACAGTTGCAGGATTATGTCGATGATTGGTATGAGCTGGTGCGGCGTGAGGTGTGCGCCTCGCGCGGTTTAACGCCGCAACGTTTTGATCAACTGATTGATAACGAAACCCTTTTCACGGCAGAATCGGCGTTGCGAGCGCATCTCGTCGATACGCTGGCGCGCTGGCCGGCGCTCCGCGAGGTGATCAAAAAAATCACAGGAAATTCTTTGGATGCGATTTCGGCAAAAGATCTTCTGGCGCAGAACCGCGCCTCGCAAGCCTGGGGCGAGCCGCCGAAGATTGCGCTGGTTTACGGCCTGGGCGTCTGCGCCATGGACGAGGGCATTCGCGGCCGCTGGCTGGAAAAAGTTTTTCGGGATCTCGCCAAGAATTCTGCGATTAAAGCGGTGGTCTTTCGCGTCGATTCGCCCGGCGGCGACGGCATGGCGAGCGATGTGGTTGCCGAGGCGCTGAAGCATTGCAGTGAAAAAAAGCCGGTGATCGTGAGTCAAGGGCAGGTGGCCGGCTCCGGCGGCTATTGGATTTCGATGTATGGCGACACCATTGTGGCCGGGCCTAACACCATCACCGGCTCGATCGGCGTGATCGGCGGCTGGATTTACGACAAGGGTTTGAGCGAAAAACTCGGCATGACGGAAGACCACGTCCAGCGCGGCGCGCATGCCGATGCCGGTTATGGTATTACATTGCCGTTTCTCGGCGTGCGCGTGCCGGCGCGCAATTTGACGGCGGTGGAACGCAATCGGATCGAAGCATTGATCAAAGAATTCTATGAAACGTTCGTTGCCAAAGTTGCGCAAGGCCGTGACATGTCTGTCGAGCAAGTGAAGGCAATTGCCGAAGGCCGCATCTTTTCGGGCATTAATGGCAAAGCCAATGGCCTGGTTGATGAAGTCGGCGGCATGTTGACGGCGCTGGCCATTGCGCAGCAGCGTGCGGGCATTCCTGCGAAACAAGAAATCGAAGTTGTTGAGTTCCCCGCTTCAAAGGGCCTGTTCAATTTCAGCCCGGGATTGCCGGGCGTCAAAACGCAAATGGCAAACGATCCGATATTGCAATTCATCAAATTCATGAGCGAGAGGAACGGCCAACCCATGCCGTTGCTCGTGCCGGGCATGTATCCTGAGTAAACGGGCGAAGTCAGACTCATGAATGGGCGAAGTCCGAATTGCGCAATACGAACTCAATAAATAATTAAAAAGCCTTGAGAGCAAGTCGAACTTCGCCCACTCACTTCACCTACGCTGCGTAAACACCGGCTGCACCCACGCCGCATACCCCGCCGAATCCATCACTTTCGCGCGCACATAAGGCTCGTTGCTGAGCAATTCAAACACCGCCGGATTGTTTTCGGTTTGATGCAACACCCGCCTCTGGGTCCCAATAAATTCCGTGCGATACTTGAAATCCCTTTTTTGCCGAATATGCAGCGTAATTTTTTTCGGTTCGATTTGAATATCGTCCAGTTCCACGCCGGTGCTGGCATAGAAAAGTCCGGCCTCGAGATTCTGCACAATTTCGAGCGGCGCTAGCGTGCGCGCTCTCACCACCACCCAGCCGCGACCGGGATTCGAGCGCTCGGGAGCGAACTCGCCTTGAAAATGATGCGCATCATCCACCGCAATGCCGTAGATGCGCTTGCCCGCACTCAGCAAATGATCCCACACTTCTTCCATGCCCGGCCAGCCGCCCCCGCCAAAATTGTGCACCAGCGGATGGCCGTTGAAAATCTCCAGCAGTTTGTCGTTTGAAATTTGCAGCAGCTCGCGGTGATTGAAGGCCCAGCGGAAATTGGGATGATTGATATGCGGCACGGCCGCCGCGGCGCGAATGGCATCGACGTTTTTCTGAATCGTGCCCACCAGGGTGGAGTCGAATTGCGGCGCGATCACGCCGGGAATGTTGAGGCCGTTGACATGCACCGGCTTGTCTTCAAACTTGCTGGAGACTTCTTCTCCGGGAATCAACAAAAAGCTCGAATCGACCAGGCTCGCCAGGGTGGCGGGATCGATGAACACGTTGTGATCGGACAGCACCAGAAAGTGATAGCCGTGATCCTTGTACCATTGCGCCACCACCTCCGGCGGCGAATCGCCGTCGCTCATGGTGGTGTGCGTGTGCGTGTTGCCTTTGAACCAGGCCATGCCGGCGGTGTCCGGCGTTTCGAATTCGATTTGGCGTTCACAAGCCGTGAGCAACAGAGCAAGCAAAAGCAGGAATCGAGTAATACGCATGTCAGCTCCCGAGATTGATCAATGATTCAAATGAAAATAACTGGTTGGCAATCTATCGCCTCATTTTGGAAATTGCAAGCTCGGATTCGCGATTGCTTTTTGGGTTGGGGTTGCTATCATTGCTGCATCCAAACCACCGCCCGGGCGATTCGTGCGTGTGATCCGAGACGCCCATTGGCCTTTTAAAAAAATAAACAATCGCCCGGGCGGCGGTTCCGGGTGGTGTGTAGATTATTGGGAGGGATCACCCATGTCATATCGCTACCAAGAATTTCAGGCCGGCGAATATTATCACATTTATCACCGCGGTCGCAACCGCCAGAAAATTTTCTTTGAAACCAGGAACTACCTCTATTTCCTGCGCCTGCTCAAGAAATGTTGTACCGAATTCGCTGTAAGAGTCATCGCCTACTGCCTCATGCCCAATCATTTTCATTTCATGCTGCAGCCTCAAAGACATGACAATCTTTCCGAATTCGTGAGAAGACTGCAGCAAAGTTACGCGCAGGCCATCAACAAACGCTATCAGCGCAGCGGTCCGCTCTTTCACGAACGCTTTCAACATGTACATGTGCACAGCGAACGCTATCAGATTCTTCTCTGTCGCTACATTCATGTCAATCCCAGGAAAGATGGCCTCGTGGCTGATTTGCGCGAATGGCCATTCTCAAACGATTTGGAATTTATTGAGGCGCGCAAGGGGGAGTTGTTGCCACCCGGTTATCGCGAAAGGTTTTTCAAAACTGCAAAGGAATATGAGGAATTTGTCGCGGGTTATGGTACAGATGAGGATCGGGATTTGGAGAGGTTTTTGTTCGGCTCGAAGTAATAAGCTGGAGATCACCGCCCGGGCAGTTCGTTTGTTCACGACGGGATGCCCATTAGTTTCATCAACGATTCGAGCAACTGCCCGGGCGGTTTTTGAGCGCAGTCGCCCCTCAATTAATTGCCTCAATCAACGCCACCGCAAACGCGGCGGCGCCTTCCTGGCGGCCGATGAAACTCAGCTTCTCGGAAGTCGTGGCTTTGATGGAAATCTGGTTGGGTTGAATGTGGAGGGCAGCAGCCAGGTTGTCGCGCATCTGCGGCGCAAAGCGCATGATTTTGGGCGCTTCCAGCACCAGGGTGGAGTCAATGTTAACGACAGCGAAGTTGTGTTCGGCGAGCAGCCGTGCGATTTCTTGCAGAAGAATGAGACTGGAGACCCCGGCAAAACGCGGATCGCTGTCCGGAAAATGCGTGCCGAGATCACCGAGATTGGCCGCGCCCAGCAAGGCATCGCCGATGGCGTGACTCAAAACGTCAGCATCCGAGTGCCCGGCAAAACCCTGCTCATGCGGGATATGAACCCCGCCGAGAATCATCGGGCGCCCGTTCACCAGCGGATGAACATCATAACCAAAACCTACGCGCACGTGCCCAACTCCCGGCTGAAGAGTTCGGCAATTTGCAAATCACTGGGCGTAGTGATTTTCAAATTTTTTTCCTCGCCCTCCACCCACACCACCTGCCCGCCTGCACGCTCGATGAGCGCCGCTTCGTCGGTGGCGTAAAAATTTTCGTCCTGTGCCCGTTTGAACGCGCGTTTGAGCGCTTTGGCGCGAAAGGCTTGCGGCGTTTGCGACAGGCGCAACCGTGCGCGGTCCACCGTCTTTTTGATGTTGTGTTCGGAAATTTTTTTGACGGTGTCTCTAAGAGGAAGTCCGGGGACGCAACCGTCCGCTTTTTCACAGGCCGAGATGACACGTTCCAACAGCGCATTGGTGAAGAGCGGGCGCACGGCATCATGCACGACGACGATGCTGGAGGAAGCGGGCTGCAGCGCTTGCAATCCCGCCCACACTGAATCCTGTCGATGCTCGCCGCCTGTTACGATTTTCCGGCATTTTTTGATTTGAAAGCGCGCGATGATTTCGCGTTCGATGTAAGAAACCCATGCCTGTGACGCCACCAAAACCACCTCGGTGATCACCTCAGCCTGCTCGAAGCGTTGCAGGGTATGCGCAAGAATCGGACGCTGGCACAGCATGAGAAACTGCTTCGGCAGCTCGCCGCCGAAGCGGGTTCCCTGGCCGGCGGCGACGATGATTGCAGAGGCTTGCGGCTTTGGCTTTTCTTTCGGCATGGGATTTTTAAGAACGGTTCGGCCTCGACGAATGACGGAAGATTATTGGTTAAAGAATCAACATCGCGTCGCCGTAGCTGTAGAAGCGCCATTTTTCCTTGACGGCTTTGCGATATGCCTTGAACACGATGTCGCGATTGGCAAAGGCGCATACCAGCATCAACATCGTGGAGCACGGCATGTGAAAGTTGGTGATGAGACGGTCGACGATTTTGAATTCATAAGGCGGAAAAATGAATTTATCCGTCCAGCCTTTGCCGGGTTTGACCCAGCCTTCGCTGGTGACTTCGGTTTCCAGGGCGCGCACAACGCTAGTGCCCACCGCATAGACTTTGCCGCCCTTTTTCATGGTGTCGTTAATCGCTTGCGCCGTTTCAAAACTGATGTGGAAATATTCTGAGTCCATTTTGTGGCGGCTCAAATCTTCAACGATCACGGGCCTGAAACTGCCGAGGCCAAGATGCAGCACTACGGGAACGATGCGTGTGCCTTTGTTGGCGATTTTCTTCAAAAGCTCCTTGGTAAAGTGCAGGCCGGCAGTGGGTGCGGCGACCGCGCCGCGGACGTTGGCATAAACCGTTTGATAGCGCTCTTTGTCAAGCGGTTCCGGGCTGCGCTTGACATAAGGCGGAAGAGGCGACTGCCCGAGCTTTTCGACGATTTCGAAGAAATCGCCGTTGAAATTGAAGCGCACGACTCTGCCGCCGGAAACGGTGTTGTCAATCACGTCGCAGGCCAAATCACGGCCGACGGAGAGGCGATTGCCCACCCGCACTTTGCGCGCCGGCCGCACCAGCACTTCCCACAAGCCGTTTTCCAATTGCCGCAACAAAAAGATTTCAACCTTGGCTTCGGTTTTGTCCTTGGTGCCGATCAAGCGTGCGGGGAACACTTTTGTCTCATTGATGACCAAACAATCATCCGGGCCAAAATAATCTGTTATATCCGAGAAGATTTTTTCCTCGATCGTTTTTTGCTCCCGGTCGATAACCATCAGTTTGGATTTATCGCGCTTCTTCTCGGGATATTGCGCCACGAGCTTTTCCGGGATGTTGATCTTAAAATCTGAGAGTTTCATTGTCAAACGTCTTTCATTTAGGGTTTGATTTATGCGAAGCGCCGCCCGGACGGCTGTGGTTGGGCGGCGGATATTTCGACAAACGATTTCACCAAAATTCCTGCTGCGTCGTGCCGCCATATGGCGGGCGCATTAAACCGAGATGCTGGTAGGCGCGTGTGGTGACCACGCGGCCGCGCGGCGTGCGCTTGAGAAACCCCTCTTGAATCAGATAGGGTTCATAAATTTCTTCAAGGGTGCCGGCCTCTTCTCCAACCGCCACGGCCAGCGTGTTGACGCCCACCGGGCCGCCGCTGAATTTTTCAATCAAAGCGCGCAGCAGGCGCTTATCCATGTCATCGAGGCCGAGTTCATCGACATCGAGCCGGGCTAAAGAAGTTTTGGCGAGTTCCAAACTGACGATACCGTTGCCGTCGATTTGGGCGAAGTCGCGCACGCGGCGCAACAAACGATTCGCAATGCGCGGCGTGCCGCGCGAACGCCGCGCAATTTCCACCGCGGCTGCCGGTTCAATCTCAACCTGCAAAATGCGCGCGGAGCGCTCGACGATGATGCGAAGCTGGTCGGCGTTGTAATAATCGAGCCGAATAACAACGCCAAAGCGGGCGCGCATCGGGCTGGTGAGCAGGCCGGCGCGCGTAGTTGCGCCGACCAGCGTGAAATGCGGCAAACGCAACTGAATCGAGCGCGCATTCGCGCCTTTGTCGATAAGGATGTCGAGCTTATAATCTTCCATCGCTGGGTAGAGATACTCTTCCACCACGCGATTCAAGCGGTGAATTTCGTCGATAAACAACACATCGCCCGCACCCAGATTCGTGAGCAAACCCGCGAGATCGCCGGCTTTTTCCAGCACCGGACCGGAGGTGGTTTTGATTTGCGTGCCCATTTCATGCGCGATGATGTTGGCGAGCGTGGTTTTGCCCAGCCCCGGCGGGCCATAAAGCAAAACGTGATCGAGCGCCTCTTGGCGGCCGCGCGCCGCTTGCATGAAAATGCGCAGGTTGTTTTTCATTTTTTCCTGGCCGATGAAATCTTCCAGCAGCGCCGGGCGCAAGCGCTGATCGAAATCACGCTCGCCCTCCAGCGCGTCAGGATTGGTGGCGCGGCTGGACAAAGGCTCGCCGGCCCGGCTCGGATCCCGCTCGTCGAGTTGCCCGCCGAGACCGCGGTCGTTGAGAGGAGTTAAACTGTCGGCCATGATTGAGAGCATTCCATCAAATATATCGCAATGAAGCTTTGATCAATTCTTCCACTGGCAATTCGCCCTTTTCATCCTGCACGCGCTTGAGCGCTTTCTCTGCCGCAGGCCGCGGATAACCCAATGAGATCAATGCCAGCAAAGCTTCGTTTGTCTGGGTCGAAGAAGACCCCGGTGAAGCCGCCCTGGCCTCCGCCGGAGCAAAACCCGCAAGCCGATCCCGCAATTCAACAACCAGGCGCTCTGCGGTTTTTTTGCCAATACCGGGAATTGCGGTCAATGCCGCAATTTCGTTATGCTGAATATGGCGGCAGAACATTTCGACCGTGCAACCGCTCAAAATGCTTTGCGCGACTTTCGGGCCGACGCCGTTTACAGAGATGAGGTGCAGGAAGAGTTGCTTTTCGTCAGGGGTGGCGAACCCGAAGAGCTGCAAAGCGTCTTCTCGCACATGCAAGTAAGTCAAGAGTGTCGCGCTCTCGTCGGGTTTGCCGAGTTTTTCATAGGTGGAAAGCGGAATCGACATTTCATAACCGACGCCGTTGACCTCCAGCATGACGCGGGTGGGAGATTTATGGAGCAAACGCCCGTGCAATTGTGCAATCATGTTTGTGCCTTCATGGTGCGATGCGCATGACAAATCGCGAGCGCCAGGCCATCCGCAATATCGTGCGGCGCCGGCAGCGTTTTCATGCTCAGCACTGCTTGCACCATGCGCTGAATTTGTTCCTTCGAAGCGGCGCCGTTTCCGGAAACCGCCAGCTTGACCTCGCGCGGCGTGTAATCGATCACCGGCACATTGCAGCGCGCAGCTGCGAGCAGCAGCACGCCGCGGGCATGACCGAGTTTCAATGCGACCTGGGCATTTTGCACATGGATCAATTTTTCCACCACCATGAACGCGGGACGGTGGGTTTGCAGAAACGCGCGGGTGTTCGAGAACAAATAATCCAACCGGTGCGCCAAGGTTGCGGTGCGCGGCGGCGAAATGACTTCGGCGCCTCTATAAAAACAATGACCGCCCCTGGCTTCGATCAAGCCAAGACCGGTCGTAATCAATCCGGGATCTGCGCCTAAAATTAAGCATCCCTGCATCGCAAAATTTAATCGAGGGATCAAAAACCATCCGTTGACCGCAGTCACGGCGCCTATTCAACCTGGCTCATGACTTCTTCGGAAATGTCGAAATTCGAATAGACATGCTGCACATCGTCGTGCTCATCCAGCACATCCATCAGCTTCAGCAACTTCACGGCATCGTTGCCTTCGACTTTGACGATGTTTTTGGGATACATCCCAACTTCCGCCTTTTCGATGGTGATTCCTTTTTTCTCGAGCGCGGCCTTGACCGCATCGAAATCCGACGGAGACGAGAGGATGTCGGATGATTCCGGATCGTATTTCAAATCTTCCGCGCCAGCTTCCAGGGTTGCTTCAAGCAATTCATCTTCGCTGCGACCGGCGGTGGTTACGGTGAAAATGCCTTTTTTCTCAAACATCCATGCCACCGCGCCGGACTCCGCCATGTTGCCGCCATGCTTCGCGAAGAGATGCCGGATATCGGCTACCGTACGGTTCTTATTATCGGTGACGACATCGACGATCAACGCGGCGCCGCCGGGAGCATAGCCTTCGTAGGTGGCTTCTTCGTAGCTCACGCCTTCCAATTCGCCCGTGCCGCGCTTGATCGCTTTTTCAATATTACTCGCGGGCATGTTGGCGGCTTTCGCATCTTGAATCGCCTTGCGCAGTCGCGCATTGGAATTTTCATCGCCGCCGCCGTTGCGCGCTGCCAGAGTAATTTCTTTGATCAAGCGCGTAAAAACGCGCCCGCGAATGGCATCTTGTTTGGCCTTAACGTGTTTGACTTTGGCCCATTTATTGTGACCAGACATGCTTATCTCCAAAAAATAACAGCTTAATTTAATAAAAAATCGCTCGGTTTCCAAACGGAATTTTGGCACAGCCCCATTACAAAGCCATTGTAATTTCGCCAGTTATTTCAGGCGTGCCAAACCGAACGATTCGAAAGATAATGAGATTTTTGAAAAGGTGAATATTTGTTACTTTGCGTTTTGATTGTTCAACTCATACGCGCGCACTCGCACCGCCGTGCGCACCACCCAGGCATAGGTGTAGCCCTTTTCATCTGCGAGCTTTTGCAGGCGTTCTGCGTCATAGCGATTCACAAATCGTCCGGCGCGCACTTTGTAATAAGGCGGATCATAGACAACTTGCACATCGGTATCGAGATCGAGCAGGGCAATTTTCATGGCCTCACGCGCTTGCTGGCCATCTTCAGTTTGCAGAAGTTGCAATTGATAGCCCGGCGTCGTCACCCATGAAGTGTCGCGCGCCGTGGTATCCGTTTGCACTTGCACGTAAGCCTGTGATTGCACCTGATCTTTCGGCATTTTGCGCGGAATGTCGAAAGCCGGTTCGCGCAAGGTCGCCGGATCGAATGATTCGTCGTACACCACCTCAGCAGGTTTGGGCTTCACGGTTTCTTGCGGCGGCGTGGCGCGCGCCGGGGCCGGACGTTCCACCCGTTCAATCCTTTTGCTGGAACTGCAAGCGGCCAGCATGCCGAGCATGAAAAACAAACACAAAAAATGGATGAGTTTTGCTGATGTGTGAGAAGATTTCACGTATTGCCTCATTACTGAAATGATCATTGTTTCTTACAAGACGGCAGAAGATAATGAACTCCGGACAATTCTGCAAGCCGGCAAAGGAGTTTACCCAAAGATGAGATGACAAATAAAAACCGCTGCCAATAAGCCGGCAACGTCGGCAATTAAGCCCACGGCCAGCGCATGCCGGATTTTCTTAACGCCAACCGCGCCGAAATAAACGGCGAGAACATAAAACGTCGTTTCCGTGCTGCCGTACATCGTTGAGACCAGCCGGCCAAGAAACGAATCCGGGCCGTGCGTTTTCATGATTTCGGTTGCCAGGCCGAGCGAGCCGCTGCCTGACAGCGGGCGCATCAGCGCAAGGGGCAATGCTTCTGCCGGCATGCCGATGAGATTGGTGACGGGTGAAATGATCTGCACGAACAAATCCATCGCGCCGGAGGCGCGGAACATGCCGATCGCGAATAAAATCGCCACCAAAAACGGAATGATGCGAATCGCGACATTAAAGCCTTCTTTCGCGCCTTCAACGAAGCATTCGTAAACTTTCACTTTTTTAAAAAAACCGACCACCGGGATCACAAAAAGCAGGGTCGGGATGGCCCAAGTCGAGACGAGTTCGAGTGCGGCACGAAAAAAATCACCCATGTTGGCCCTCCGCTTGCGGTTGAGAAGTCAGGCTGGGATCATCTTTTTTGAAAACCGGCAAACGGCCCAGCAATTTGGCCATGATAATCGCCGTGGTCGTGGCGCAAACGCTGGCAAAAATTGTCGTGCCGATAATTTCGAAGGGATTGTCGGAGTTCAGCGAAACGCGAATGCCAATGATTGTGCTCGGAATCAGCGTGATGCTGGCGGTGTTGATGCCGAGGAACATCACCATGGCATTGGTGGCCGTATCTTTTTTGGGATTGAGCTGCTGCAATTCCTCCATGGCCTTCAAGCCAAACGGCGTGGCCGCGTTGCTCAGGCCCAGCCAGTTTGCTGCAATGTTCAACAACATCGAGCCCATGGCCGGATGCTCCGGCGGCACTTCGGGAAAGAGACGGCGCATGATCGGCGCCAACGCGCGCGCCAACAATCTAATGAAACCGGCCTGCTCGGCGATTTTCATGATGCCGAGCCACAGCGTCATAATGCTGATCAAGCCGAGCGCGATTTTCACCGCGGTTTCAGCGGAATCGAACGCCTGTTTCGTCACCTGCGCGATATTGCCGGTGATGGCGCCGGTGATCACAGCAATGACGATTAACGCCAGCCAAACATAGTTGAGCATGCAGCCTCCTTCCGGTTGTGACGAAGCCGGACCTGAAGGTCACGGCCTTGATTCATGCCCCAATGCGCCGAGTCCAAGCCCGGCTTCGCATGCGCCAGCTTGGCTTTACTCCGGCTCGTGTGAGTTTAGGATTTTTTTTGCGGCATGCAAGCGAATTTTCAAATCTTGCATTTCTCCCAGAAATTCTCGACCATTTCAAACTTTAACGCTCTGCGACGGCTTGGCCGGCGCATTTGCGGTTGTGTGAAAGCGCTAGACATAAACGCAGGCTGAGCTTGACTTCGGCGAGCTCAGTCTGCGTTCTGCTCAGCGAGGGGCAGCAAACTCAATCAACTCACGCCTCTGGCGTAAAGAATAACCTTTTTCAAGGAATTTTAGTATGAAACTCGGATATATCGAATATATGGATTGTGCTCATTTTCTGCCCGGCCATGCCAAATGCGGCACGAATCACGGCCACACGTATAGGGTCGAAGTCATCATCAGCGGCGAAAACAAAACCGGCATGATACTCGACTTTGGCGATATGAAATCCATCATTCGCAACGTCCTGGCGGATTATGACCATAAATCGTTGAATGATTTTTTGGAATACCCTTCGGTGGAAAATATTTGTGAGATGCTGGCCAGACGCTTGCGCGAGAAGTGGACGTATCCGTTTACGATTCGGGTGTGGGAAGGAGAGGGGAAGTGGGCGGAGTTGGAGGCTTAAGAAAATGGAATGCGAAAGAGATACTGAAGTGAATTGTCTCCACGCCTGCTTAAACTGAATTAGATGACAATGGAACGAGGGCGTTCATGGTGATCAACTGTACGTTGAGTCATGATCCTGACGCAGAGTTCATATTCGCATCCAAGAACCGTCTCGATATACTATTCCTCGAAATCCCTTTCCAAGTCTAACGCAATGAACAAATGCCCTTCGGCCGTTTCATTGATTTCATAAATGGTGCAGATGTTGGGATGATCCAGGCTGGAAGCGGCTTTCGCTTCGACGATGAAACGTTCTTTGGCTTGCCGGTCGCGGGTGAGATCGGGTGAGAGAAATTTCAAGACAACATGACGGCCAAGCTTGACGTCTTCGGCTTGGTAGACGACGCCCATCCCGCCACGGCCTAACTCCGACAAAATTCGATAATGTGAAATAGTCTGGCCAATCATATTAGTGTCTCTCCTGCCTGCGGGACAAGTTGCCGCCTTCGCCGAGTTTGGCGATGATTTTGTAATGAGAGATGGTTCGACCGATCATGTAACGGCCAGATATTATCAGACCACAGGGATTCGTTATTTTTGCCCAGGCAGGATGAAATGCAAATCGCGGGTTCAAGATACACAAAAAGCTGGCAAAGTCAAGCGCCGAAACTCCACGGTTGACATTCCGCCTTGAATTTGCGATATTGCAGGCATTAAAATTTTCCCGAAGCATGCCACTACAATAAACTTTGCCGGGAATATTCACCTGCAATACTTTAGGAGGATGTCATGGCTTACGAATATAAGCTAACCCCGCGTCCCTACAGCGACGAAGAAGCGAAAACATTGCTGAAAGACGTGGTTAGTCCGGAAACTTCGGATTGGCATTACAATACGCATCACAAAGGCTACGTCACCGTGCTGAATAAAATCGAGCAGGCGCTGGATAAAGCCAATCCCGCGGATGCCAACGGGAATTACAGCGAGATCGGCGAGTTGAAACGCCGCTACACCTGGAATCATTCCGGCGCGCTGTTGCATGATGTTTATTGGGCGGTGCTGGGCGGCGACGGCGATCCCGCCAAAGGCCCCGAGGTTTTGAAGGCGATTGAAAAGCAATTCGGCTCGTTTGATAAATGGAAAGCGGATTTCAAAGCCGCCTCGGTTTCCGCCAAGCTCAGCGGCTGGGGCTTGCTGGTTTATGATGCGCTGTGGTCGAAGCAGCTCATCAACGTTTTGGTGGATGAACATCAATATGGCGCGATTTGGGGCGGCATTCCGCTGATCGCCTGCGATGTGTTCGAGCATGCGTATTATCACAAAGACGGGCCGGGCCGCGCGAAATACATCGACAATTTCATCGCGAAACTGCATTGGGGCCGCATCAACGATCGCTACAAAGCGTTTGTTAAGTAGATTTGGCCTGATGTAACAATAAAGCATCACTCCGCTAACCGCGGGTGTGAACCTAAGCACGGCCTCGGGAGCTGAACTCTCGAGGCCTTTTATTTGGATTCTGCGGGAGAGTTATGGCAAAATCAGGTATCTTTATTCCTACAAAGCCTTGCTTTAAAAAAGTTTGACAACCCAAAATTTTTTGTTATATTGCCCGCACTTTATGCGAATTTTAATAAGGGGCAACGATGAATGGAGTTCATTTTAAAAGATCTGAGTGAATGAGCATGAATTCTCCCAATTTTCCCATACAACCACAACCCAGCCCGCGTCCGGCGCCGGGCGCGAGGAATATTATCGCCGTCGCCAGCGGCAAGGGTGGCGTGGGCAAAACCACAGTGTCCGTCAATCTCGCGGTGGCGCTGGCGCAAAAAGGCGCGAAAGTGGGGTTGCTTGACGCCGACATTTATGGTCCAAATGTTCCGATGATGACGGATACGATGAAAGCAAAGCTTGCCGCCACGCCGGAAGGCCGGATTCAACCGATTGAAAAGTTCGGACTGAAAATCGTGTCAATCGGTTACGTGAATGATGGCGATACCGCAGTGATTTGGCGCGGGCCGCTGGTGGGGCGCATGATCACACAGTTCCTTACGGAAGTGGATTGGGGTGAATTGGATTACCTGATCGTCGATTTACCGCCGGGCACGGGTGATGCGCAGTTGACGCTTTCGCAAGCGGTCGCGCTGACCGGCGCAGTGATCGTCACCACGCCGCAAGATGTTGCGCTCAGCGACGCCAAGAAGGGCATCAACATGTTTCGCAAAGTCGAGGTGCCGGTGTTGGGCGTCATCGAAAATATGAGTTACTTCAGTTGCCCGCATTGCGGCAAGCGCACGGAGATTTTTTCCCACGGCGGCGGCCAGGAAGCGGCGAGGAAATTCGAAGCGCCGTTTCTTGGCGAGGTGCCGTTGAACATGGCGATTCGCGTGGGCGGAGATGAAGGCCGGCCGATTGTGACGCAGAATACCCAGGCCGAAATCCAGGCGGCCTTCCAAAAAATTGCCGAACAGCTGATTCAACAAATCGAGGAGTTGAACGCAAAATCCGGAAAAGGACGCGAATTGTTGGGAAAGGTCTTCAAGCTTTCCTGAATTTACGCAGTTGAGAAGGTGGGAATGTAATACCTCAAAGTTCAAGGGATAAGGTGTAGCGCGGAGGGAGTTTCGTCATTGTAGGAATAATCTTGGGATTCGCAGCGCGAGAGGAGTTCTATGGCCAGCAACGATAACCCTGCCGCAGGTCAAGCGCAAAGCCAATATCGCTCGGAGCAGCAAACAAAACGCGATCCGGCTCAACCCATGCCGGAAGAGTTGTGGATCCGCTTTTGGGGTGTGCGCGGCAGCTATCCCGTGCCCGGACCGAACACCGTGAAGTATGGCGGCAATACCTCGTGCGTGGAAATCCGGAACGCCTTTCATCGCATCATACTTGATGCCGGCACCGGGCTGATTGGCTTGGGCGATTTGCTGATGTCGGAATATCAACGCGCGCTCAAGGCGAATCCGTCCTCGGTTCACGAGCCGCTCACCATCACCGTCCTGTTGAGCCACACCCATCACGATCATATTCAGGCCCTGCCGTTTTTCCTGCCGGCCTATTCCAATAAAACGCGCTTGTATGTTTATGGCCCGCAACTGTTGGGGGAGGATTTGCGCGACAGCATCTCGCTGACGATGACGGCGCGTTATTGCCCGGTACGGTTGGAAGAATTGAATGCGCAGAAAAGCATAGAAAACCTGGCGGATTCCGATCGTTTGCTTTACCGCAATTCCGACAAAGCCCCCAAAATTTATGACGCGCATGAAGAACTGCCGGCGGCGCAAACCGGCGATCTGCTTGTCAGCATCTTGCGCAGCTACGCCCACCCCAAGGACGGCGTGTTCGTTTTTAAAATTGCCAACAACGGCAAGCGTGTGGTGTATGCGACGGACATCGAAGGTTATACCGGCGGTGACTCGCGCCTGATCGAATTTGCGCGCGGCGCAGATGTGTTGATTCACGATGCGCAATATACGCAAGAGCAATATTCCAATCCGAATTTTCCCACGCAAGGTTTCGGCCATAGCACAATCGACATGGCCTGCGAAGTCGCCCAGAAAGCGAAAGTTGGAAAGTTGATTTTGTTTCATCATAACCCGCGCCATACGGATGAGGATATGGATCACATCGAGGAGTACGCCCGCACCCTTTTCAAGCACGCCTTTGCCGCGCGCGAAGGCATGGAGATTCACCTCAGCCCATGAGTTTCTCAGCGCCTCTTGAGGACAGCCAAAGAGAGTTTGCTGCCTCCGCGACCGCGGAAATGTCAGAAATCGTTCTGCCGAATGACGCCAATCTGCTGGGCAACATTCTCGGCGGCAAAGTCATGCACTTGATTGACATCGCCGCAGCCGTTGCCGCCTCCCGCCACTGCCACCGCGCTGTTGTGACCGCCAGCGTCGATTCCCTGGAATTTCGCCACCCCGTAAAAGTTGGAGACTTGATCATCATCAAAGCCGCCCTCAATCGCGCGTTTCATACCTCGATGGAAATCGGCGTCAAAGTTTGGTCGGAGAATTTGCACACCGGTGAGCGCAAGCATACCAGCTCCGCCTATCTCACCTTTGTCGCGCTCAACGAATCTGGCAAGCCGGTGGTTGTGCCGGAATATGTTCCCATCACAGATGCCGAAAAGCGGCGTTGGCATGACGCCGAAGTCCGGCGAGCAACGCGCTTGCAAGTGAAAAACAAAATTGCTAAGATGGCGTAGCCAAGTATCGCGCCAGACGAATAGTTTTTCATGGGGGTGCAATTGGCTGCGCTACACAAAATTCGGGAAAAATTGCAGGGGCGCCAAGAATTTCTATTCATAAGCCGGACAAGCCGGAACCAAAAGAAAAATTTCCAACGGATTGAAAAACCCAACGGATGAGAGAGCTGAATCAGTTGGGTTCTTCAATCCGTTGGGAAAAATCTTTGCTTTTTTTGCAACGATTCAACTATAAAGAGACTAAAATTAATTTGGATGCTCAAACAACTATTGTTTGATGGTCAGTGCTGTTCTTTATCAGCGAGGATCGGATCATGGCTGATTTCATTACTGTTTGTCAAGCAGCGGATCTCCCCGCCGGCTCGGCCAGGAAAGTACAAGTCGCAGGCAAGGAAATCGCGATTTACAATATTGCAGGAAAATTCTACGCGACGCAACAGGAATGCCTTCACCGCCGTGGCCCGCTTGATGAAGGAGAATTAGAAAATACCACCGTCACCTGCCCCTGGCACGGTTGGCAATATGATGTCACCACCGGCGAAAATCTCTTCAATCGCGCGCAAAAGCTGCAAACCTATGCCGTTAAAGTCGAAGATGGCGAGATAAAAGTTGCGGTGTGAGTATTGGGGTTTGCGCTGGCGCGATTGCGGCATTTTTTGATGTGAACCACCGTCGATGATTCCCCGTTGACATGATAACCGTTGCAGCCTCGCTTAAAAAAGAATTGCAGGAGTTTGCGCATGCGCACGGCTGCGAGTTGTTCGGTATCGCGCCCGTGGCCCTGTTTGATGAACTGGAATTTTACCCGAAATGGTTGAGCGCCGGTTTCGCCGGTGACATGGCCTATTTGCACCGGCAATTGCCGCAACGCCTTGATGCACGCCAGATTCTGCCGGAGGCGAAATCCGTCATCGTCATGGGCGTGATTTATCACGCGCCGCAACCACTTTCCCTCGATATAAAAGATCCGGAACGCGGCTGGATTTCACGCTATGCCTGGGGAGATGATTATCACGAGATCTTGGGCAGAAAGCTGGAAGCGCTACACGAGTTTCTCCGCACGAAAGTTGGCGCCGACTATCAAGGCAAATTTTATGTCGACACCGGGCCGGTGCTCGATCGGGTGTTTGCGAAATACGCCGGCATCGGCTGGTTCGGCAAAAATACCAATCTCATCAATCAAAAGCTGGGCAGTTGGTTTTTTATCGGCGAGCTGCTCACCAATTTAGCGCTGGAAATCGACGCGCCGCCGCCTGACCGTTGCGGCACGTGCCAGCGCTGCCTCGACGCCTGCCCGACAGATGCTTTCGCAGCGCCATATGTGTTGGATGCGAGCCGCTGCATTTCCTATTTGACCATTGAACTGCGCGGCGCGATTCCGCAAGGCTTGCGCGCACCGATGGGCAATCATCTTTTCGGTTGTGATATTTGTCAGGAGGTGTGCCCGTGGAATCGCAAGGCCGCCTTGTCCCGCGAAACGGCTTTTGCGCCGCGCCCCGGCTCTGTCGCACCGCGGTTGCATGATTTCGTGAACATGAGTGAAGATGATTTTCGCCGGCGATTCAAGAATTCGCCGGTCAAACGCGCGAAGTGGCGCGGTTTCATGCGCAACGTTCTTGTGGCGCTCGGCAACAGTGGTCAGAAGGCGTTTCAAGAAATTGTGAAAAAGTTTATCGATCATGCTGATCCGATGCTGGCTGAAACCGCGCTGTGGGCGGCGCAGCGCTTGCAGGCTGCTGGTGATGAAAAAAGCGAATAGGAAAACGTTGCGTTTCCGCGCAAGTTTGTTTAAGATGAAACCAAGCCGGCAATATGTCGTGTCCGGTTTGGCCAATTGTACCGCGCCACGAATGTGAGGCCAGTCATGGCGACGACTCTAATTCCAATTTTCCCGCTGCCGAACGTTGTTTTTTTTCCAAAAGTTTTTTTGCCGCTGCATATTTTTGAGCCGCGCTACAAGCAGATGGTGACGGATGTTTTGGAAAACGAACGGCAAATCGGCATGGTTTTGTTGAAGGAGGGCGGGCAACCTGATATTTCGGGCGCGCCCTTGCTCTACAACATCGGTTGCATGGGCCGCATCGAGGCCTACGAAAAATTGCCGCAAGGCCGCTTCAATATTCTTTTACACGGCCTAAACCGTTTCGAGATCGTGAAAGTTGTAAAGGAAAAACCCTATCACACGGCGCTGGTGAATGTGCTCGATGATGCGCCCTCACGGCGCGAAACCCACGAACAATTGCGCGCGCGCGATCATCTGCTGGAAAGATTTTTTACGTATTTCAACCAAGTCTTGGGGCTTGACGTTAACGAAGAACGCTGGGATCGCAACGCCTCTCTTGAGATGATCGTCAATCAAGTCGCGGCGATACTTGATATTCCGGTGCAGCACAAACAGCAGCTTTTGGAAACGCCGGCCGTCGAACGGCGGCTGGATCTGGTGCAGGGCATCGTTGATGATCGCTTGCATTATGCTGAAAAATTGCGCCGCATCGTGCTGAATATGCGTTATGTCCCCGAAGATCCCGAAAACAATTGAGCCAAAAATGAATGTTGAATTTCTCTGTCCGCATTGCCGCGCCGAAAACAAAGCGGCTTCTGATATCCAACAACTGATTTGCCAAAAGTGTGCAAAACCAATCGCGTTGAACTTTACCGAGCACAGCCGGCAAACGCAGCAAGTCGAGCAATGCGCGGTATGCGGCAATCAGCGTTTTTATCTGCAAAAAGACTTTAATCCGCGTTTGGGTATCATCATCTTCGCGATCGGTGTGATCTTCAGCTATCATACAAAATTTCTCAGCCTTTTTATCGCCACTGCCATCGATTTTGCGCTTTATTATCTGCTGCCCACCGTGACGATTTGCTATCAATGCCGCGCAATCTATCGCGGCTTTGCGGAAAACCCTGAGCATCAAGGATTCAATCATCTCACAGCGCTGAAGTATTCCAAAACTGCGACATGAAAATCACTGTTCAACTCTTTGCGAGCTTGCGTGATGCCGTGGGCGCGCGCGAGCTTGAGATGGATGCGCTGGATTCCGCGACGCCGTTGCAGATCGCGGAGGCGCTGGCTTCGCAATATCCAAAACTGCAACCGCATCTCAAATCGATTTCGTTTGCCGTTGACGGCGAGTTTGTGCCGGCGGATGTTCCGTTGCGGCAAGTGAAGGAACTGGCGCTGCTCCCGCCGGTCAGCGGCGGCTGAAAATCAAACATTGTTCTTTGAAAGAATTGCAATGAGCACAAAGGAGGGGAAATGGCGGCTTTTGATCCGGAACAATCGCACGATCAGAATTTCAAAACGATCTTTGTCGAGAATCCCTGGGCTGTGATTACGTTTGCGCTGCCCAAAAGCGTGAATTTCTTCCGGCATGAACCGGAGATCGAAGCGATACGGAGGGAAACGATCAAAACTTATTTTTCGGATTCCTACCGGCGAATGGACGTGCCGTTGCTGGCGAAGTACGAACAACTGGCCTTCATCTTTTTGGTGGAACATCAGCACGATGCCCATAAATTTTCGATTCATCACCTGGGGCGTTATGTCAGCCATCTTGAAGAACAATACGACTGTGACGTCACTCCCCTCGTCTATTTTCCCAATGTCCCGGCTACAGGCAAAACCGTCCGGCGTGAGACCAAAAGCACTTTCATGGGCAAGCGTTATCATTGTTTCACCTATGAAGCCATTTTTCTCCGGGCGCTGCCGGCAAAGAAATATCTCAACAGCGCCAATATCGTCGCGCGCTTGTTACTGCCGTTCATGCACTACTCCCGGCGCGATTGGATCGAAGTGCTGGACAGCGCTTTGAAAGGCGTGCTGGATTTGGTCGATCCCGTGCGGGGTTTGCGCCGCAGCAAATATCTTGATTTTGTGCTGCACTATTTTAACTTGGAAGCGTCGCAGTGGGAAGCTTTTCGCGCTTACAAACACGAGCGCAAAGAAGATCAGGAGGTTGAAATGATCACCAGTATTTTGAAAAAACAAGGTTGGGAAGAGGGCAAGCTCGAAGGCAAACTCGAAGGCAAGCTCGAAGCTGAACGGGACATGCTCCTGGCGCTTCTGCCAAAACGTTTTGGCTCGATCCCCCCGGATATCGAAGCTGTTATTCGCACGAGCAACGATACAAAACGGATTCATACCATCCTGGTACGCTTCCTGGAAATCAAGGATTGGCAGGAGTTGCGCGAACTTTTGAACGAGAACCATGATCAAGTTGACGAATAAACCGATCGACGTGGCAGAGCTTCTCTCATATGCCGACGATGAAGGCAGCGGCGGCGTGGTGGTTTTTCTGGGGCGCGTGCGCAATCATTCCAACGGCCAAAAAGTCATTGCGCTCGAATACGAAGCGTATGAAGCCATGGCCTTGCGGCAAATGAAGAAGATTGCGGAGGAAGCCGCCCAGCGCTGGCCGGTGCGCAAGCTCGCAATGGCGCATCGCTTTGGCCGTATGGAAATCGGCGAAGTGAGCGTGGCGATTGTTGTCGCGTGCGCGCATCGCGCTGATGCCTTTGCCGCATGCCGCTTTGCCATTGATACGATCAAGCATGCCGTGCCGATTTGGAAGAAAGAATACCGCCCCGACGGCAGTTTTTGGGTTGAAGGCTGCCAGGCGCATGGCGTTGCTGCGGAAGTTCAACATTCTAATCATCAACGGGAGGATGTCACAGTATGATGGTCGAGTTCAGCATTTTGCCGGTGGGCAAGGATGCACATATTAGCAAATACATTGCGGAAGCAGTCAAGCTTGTGCATGACAGCGGCGTCGAGTATCGTTTGACGCCGATGGGAACGCTGTTGATCGGCGATTGGGAGCCGGTCATGGACGTGGTGCGCAAATGCCATGAAGCCGTGCGGCAGAAATCTGACCGCGTCATGACGCGCATTAAGATCGACGATGTCAAGGGGGCGGAAAAAATGCCGGAAGATAAAGTCGCCTCGGTCGAAAAACTGTTGGGATTCCAGGTGCGCAAGTAACCTTGCGGGCACAGATTCTAGCCTCGACTTGGACGTTGCAAAAAATGTTTAAAGATTCCGCTTTTGCGAACAGACCACAAGTGATGATCGGAGGAGGAAGCAAGAGATGAGCCTAAACGGCCAGGCAGTTTTATTTTTGTTGCCGGCGACGGCATATCGTCAAGAAGAATATGAAGCCTCGCGGGAGGCTCTGGAAAAACAGGGCGTGAAGATCGTCGTGGCCTCCACCGTGCCGGCAAACGCCAAAGGCAGCAACGGCGGTCTCGTGAATCCCGATTTGTTGATTGACGCCGTGAAGCCGGAGGAATATGCCGGCGTGGTGTTGATCGGCGGGCACGGCGCAAGCCAGTTTTGGCATGATTCCAAAACCCATGAGATTCTGCGCGCGCATCATCGTGACGGTAAGATCATCGCAGCGATTGATCGTGCGCCGGTGGCGCTGGGTGTGGCCGGCCTTTTAAAGGGCAAGAAAGTCACGGGCCATATTTCCATTTTTGAAAAACTGATTAACTTCGGTGCAGACTACACCGGTCAAAAAGTCGAACGCGACGGCAATATTCTGACCGGTGAAGGCGCCTATGCCACCTCGCTGTTCGCGGAAGAATTGGTGAAAGCCTTTTCCAAAAATTAATGCCATGACTAATACGCGATTGCCGCATCCGCTTTACAATGCGTACGGCCGATATCTGCAGCAAAAATTCGGCGGGCGCGTGCACAAAGTCAGTGTGCATGCGGGATTCACCTGCCCGAACCGCGACGGCAGCGCAGGCCGCGGCGGCTGCACGTATTGCAACATTGTGAGTTTTACGCCGGAGAGCGCGCGGCCGAAATATTCCGTCAGCGATCAAATTCAATCAGGCATCGCGTTTTTGAAGAAGCGTTTTGCCACGGAAAAGTTCATCGTTTATTTCCAGCCGTATAGCAACACCTACGCGCCGGTCGATCATCTTGAACGGCTGTTTCGCGATGCGCTGCAACATCCTGAGGTGGTGGGACTCGCGATCGGCACGCGCCCGGATTGTGTTGATGATGAGAAATTCGAAATGCTGGCGCGTCTCGCGCAAGAAACCCATATCAATCTCGAATTCGGCCTGGAGTCGATTTATGATGAAACGCTGCGCTTGATCAACCGCGGGCATGATTTTGCCTGCACCCAACGCGCCATTCTCCGCGCGCAGGATTTTGGTTTGCCGGTGACCGTGCACGTCATTCTCGGCTTTCCGAATGAAACCCAGAATCATTGGCTCGCGATGGCCGACGCGATTAATGCGCTGAACATCGATGTTCTCAAGATTCATAATTTGCACATCGTCAAGCACACGGAATTGGCGCGGCAGTATCAGCAGCAACCCTTTCACGTTTTTTCATACGATGAATGGGTTGATTTGGTGATTCGATTTCTCGAACGTCTTGCGCCCGAGATTATTATTGAACGTTTATATGGCGACGCGCCGCAGGACTTGCTGATCGCGCCGCGCTGGTACCTCTCGCGCGCGGAAATCATTCAAGGCATCGAAAACGAGATGCGCCGACGCGGGACGCATCAGGGACGGTTGGCGAAAAACACGGCTCCGCAACAATCATTGGCGGCCCGGGAAATTTGACGAAGCTCTTGTTGGCATGGACGATCATAAACGCAAAACCATTCGGCGGCACCTGACGTTGCTCACGCTTGCTCTGCTCGCGATTCTTGCGCTTCTCGCAATCGTCTTTCCGATCGAGCAGGAAACGCCTTCCCGCCCAACCCGGCAAAATGAAACTAAACCATGAGAATTGTATATGTCAAAATCAAAGCCAGAAAATGACCATAATGGCCAAACGCTGAGAGCCGTGAGCAGTGACAGAAAATCAGAAACGCGCCCGCTATTGACTATGGCCGAGAACGAAGCAGATCAAGCATTTGATCCCGCCGCCGGCAGTCTCGCTGACCGGCACGGGCATGCTCGTATGGTGGCATTGGTGCAGGAACTGCTCGAATTGCTGGGTGAAGATCCTGAGCGCCAGGGATTGTTGCGCACGCCCAGGCGCGTGGCCGATGCCTTCTCCTTTTTGACAGCCGGCTATCATAGCGATG
Organism: uncultured Cytophagia bacterium; assembly: GCA_964457925.1. GTDB lineage: Bacteria > Zhuqueibacterota > Zhuqueibacteria > Zhuqueibacterales > Zhuqueibacteraceae > Coneutiohabitans. Next base: position 145,624 of record CAYWGH010000004.1, on the reverse strand, counting down.
TGCAAACTATTCTCAACGGCGCGCTGTTTGATGAACGTTACAACGAAATGGTGATCGTAAAGGATATCGATTTCTACAGCCTGTGCGAGCATCACTTGTTGCCGTTTTATGGCCGTTGCCACGTCGCCTACATTCCGAACGGTAAAGTTGTCGGCCTGAGCAAGATTCCGCGAATCGTGGAAGTTTTTGCGCGGCGTCTGCAAGTGCAGGAACGCATGACGAACGAAATCGCCACGATGCTGATGGCGGCGTTGCAGCCGGCCGGCGTCGCGGTGGTGACCGAAGCGCGCCATTTGTGCATGATGATGCGCGGCATTCAAAAGCAAAACACGGTGGTGACGAACAGCGCCTTGCTCGGCATTTTTCATGAAGATCGCGCCTGCCGGGAAGAATTTATGCAGCTCATCAGCCACCGCCAGATGAGTTAAAACGTTTGCCGGGCAAGCGAGGACGGTTGCCCGGGCGTCAGATTGAAATGGATAAGGAGGTGAATCATGAAGCTTACTTTTTGGGGCCATTCCTGTTTTCTGATCGAAACCAGCAGCCATCGGCTTGTGATCGATCCTTTCATCACCGGCAATCCGCAAGCGCCGCTCTCAGCCGATCAAATTAAATGCGATTTCATTCTCGTGTCACACGGCCATGGCGACCATGTCGGCGATGCCGTGGCGATTGCCAAGCGCAACAATGCCATGATCATCGCGAATCACGAAATTGCGACATTCTGCGGCTGGCAGGGTGCAAAAACACACGGCATGAGCATCGGCGGCGGACACAACTTTCCGTTTGGCCGCGTGAAGTTGACCATTGCGCATCACGGCTCGGGTTATGAAACCGGCGGCAGCTTTGTTTACCTCGGCAGCCCGGCCGGTTTTCTGATTTATGCCGACGGCAAAGTGGTTTATCACGCCGGGGACACGGCCTTGTTCCTGGACATGCAACTCATCGGCGAGATGAACGCGATTGATCTCGCGTTGCTGCCGATCGGCGACAATTACACCATGGGAATGACGGACGCGGCCAAAGCCGTTGAGTTTCTCAAGCCGAAGATTGTGATTCCGATGCACTACAATACGTTCGACGTCATTGCGGCCGATCCCCAGGAATTTTCAGCAAACGTTGCAAAATTGGGAACACGCGTAGAGATTCTTCGTCCGGGCGAAAACTTTGAATTCTGATGCCGCATTTTCCGCTGAAAATTCGTTTGATTGTTGTGGGAAGATTGCGCGAACCGCATTGGGTGGCGGCGGCAAATGATTATGCGCAACGCTTGCAGCATTATCTCGACCTCGAAATCGTCGAGATTAAAGATCGTGTCGGCAAGGGCAAGACAGACGCAGAGGCGGTTGCGGCGGAAGGAATTGACATTCGGCAAGCCTTGCGGCCGGAAGCCCGGACGATTGTTTTGAACGTTGAAGGCAAGCCGCTGAGCAGCGCCGAGTTTGCACGCTGGCTGCAAAATTGTTTTGCAAACGGCCACCGCGCGCTTGATTTCGTGTTGGGCGGTCCGCTCGGATTGAGCGCGGAGTTGATCAAACGCGCCGATGTCCGGCTTTCGCTTTCCGCCATGACATTGCCGCATGAACTTGCCAGGATTGTGTTGCTGGAACAGCTTTATCGCAGTTGCACCATCTTGCGCGGCGAGAAGTATCACAAATAGTACTAGAAAGGAAATTTCGTTGAGCGACTTCACTTCCACGAGCGCCAAACCGGCAGCACAATATTTTCAAAAGGGGCTGGGGCTTAAGGCCTTCGCGCAGGAGCAGCTTGTGCGCGATTATCACAGCGGCGTCGTCGAATATTTGCGCGCGCACAGGTTTTCATTGCGCGTTGGGAATATACAATTTTTCCTGGCGAAGGAATTCGGGTTTTGTTACGGCGTCGAGCGCGCGGTCGAATATGCTTATCAAGCGCGTGAGAAGTTCCCCGATCGCCGCATCTTCCTCACCGGCGAAATCATTCATAACCCGCATGTGAATCATCGCATGCTCGAAATGAAAATTGGATTCTTGAGCGGCCAATACAGCCGGGGCAACGATTTTTCGCTGCTGCGCCCGGAGGATGTGGTGATTTTGCCGGCCTTCGGCGTAACGATTCAGGAACTCAAACAACTGTCCGAGATTGGCTGTGTTTTGGTCGATACCACCTGCGGCTCGGTGTTGAATGTGTGGAAGCGCGTCGAACAATATGCCCGTGACGGGTTTACCTCCGTGATTCACGGCAAATATAGCCACGAAGAAACGAAAGCGACGAGCAGCCAGGCGATGAAGTATGACAACGGCCATTATCTCATCGTGCGTGACATGGATGAAACGGAAAACGTTTGCGACTTCATTGCCGGCCGGCGCTCGCGCAAAGATTTTCTGGCGCAGTTTAAAAACGCGATTTCGCCGGGTTTCGATCCCGATTGCCATCTCATCAAGATTGGAGTAGCCAACCAGACGACAATGCTGTCAAGCGAGTCATTGGCCATTGCCGAACGCCTGAAACGCGCAATGATGGAAAAATACGGCGTCGGCGCTGCAGCGGAACACTTCCGCAATTTCGATACGATTTGCAGCGCGACGCAGGATCGACAGGATGCGGTGCTGGAACTGGTGAAAAGCCAAAAGCTCGATCTGATGCTCGTGATTGGCGGTTATAACAGCAGCAACACCAATCACCTCGTTGAGATTGCCGGACAGTACACGCGCGCCTATCATATCGACGATGCGCGCTGTTTGGCCGATCTGACCACGATCCGCCATAAACCGGTGAGCGCCTCTGCGGAAATCGAAGACAAGCACTGGCTGCCGAACGGCGAGCTGAAGATCGGCCTCACCGCTGGCGCCTCGACCCCCAACAATAAAATCGGTGAAGCGATTGCGCGCATCGCCAGCCTGCGCGGGTTCAATGTCGAAGATTGGATGATCAACTGAAAACGTGAGCCAGTTTTATACGATTGCCTCGGTTAGCGCAAGCGAGTTGCGTGTGAAAGACTCGCGTTTCATCGCCTGGTTAACGCCGGCGGCAACGCGAGAACAAGCCGAGGAATTGATCGCCGAACGCGCCCGCCAATTTCATGATGCCCGCCACAATTGCTACGCCCTGCGCGTGGGATGCGATGCGCGTTTGATCGCGCTCGCCAGCGATGCCCAGGAACCCTCGGGCAGCGCGGGCCGGCCCATGCTGCAAGCCCTGGAGTCGCATCAATTGACAAACATCGCGGCGGTGGTGACGCGCTATTTCGGCGGCACCAAGCTTGGCGTCGGTGGTTTGATGCGCGCCTACAGCGGCGCGGTGCAAGCAGCGATTGCGCAGGCGACTTTGCTGCCGATCATTGCAACCCGCCGCATTGAATTGCATTATGCCTACCAACTTTCCGGCATTGTCGACCGGGTCTTGCACCAGTTCGACGCCGTCAACATCAAAAGCGAGTTTGGTATTGAAGTTGATCGCGTGATCGAAATTCGTGCTGAGCGCGCGCCGGAGTTTAATCTCGTGTTGAATGAATTGAGCGCTAGGCGCGTGCAGTGCAAGCCATTGGAGTGAAATCAAATGCAAAATTGCCTGAACGGCCAAGTGCGTATGTGCAGAAAGATTGCCGAATCCTTCGGCGCAGATATTACTACGCTTTAATTTTCATGCCAGCGCGATGATTTGTCCGGAAAAAGCCCTTGCTTTCTCCTTATAATTTCTGTATTTTCGGCCACCTAAAGATTCACCTCTGTAAATTTCTGAGCTTGAAATTTTAATCATGTCGTTGGTGATTAAACGGATGACCCGAAGCTAAATCATCTCACAAACAATCCCCATGATGATTTTGTGCAGAAGTTTTAGTCATGGTTATCTGATTTTAATAGATTCAAGTTGTGAAGGGATAGGTGACTATCCCTTCTTTTTAACGTTCTTTGACAATCGGTAGAAGCCAACACGGCCAACCCTGCATGAACTCAGGCTCGTGCTTTCGGATCGCGTAAAGGTGCAGAAGCATGAGCATATCCTGAGTTGAGTGCAGCGTTCGCTGGCGCTTGACAGCAGTAGGCTTGCCCTCGTGCGGGATATGCGGCCCCCAAAATTGCTGGGAATCGCTCGCGCCCGTATGCGGTCGGGACTACGAACGCATGGCACAAGCCCAGGGAACGATCCGTCAAAGATGAACCTCTTACTATCATATGGGAGAGTATGACGACAGTATCTAGTAATGCGCTCGTACGGGCCAGCCGCCGCGAGCACAACTCCCACCAAATTTCTAGGAGTGATATGAGAAAAGAGATTTTCATCAACTCCTCGGTTGGCGAAACAAGGATCGCAATCCTCGAAGACGGAAAATTGGTGGAGCTTCTGACCGAACGGCCGGAAAATGAGCGCATGGTGGGCGATATTTACCTGGGCAAAGTGGTGAATGTCGTGAAAGGCATGAGAGCGGCTTTCGTGGACATCGGCCATGAGCAAGATGCGTTTCTTCATTTTAGCGATATTGGAGAGTCGTTGTTTGACTATCAAGCATTTTTAGATCTTGAAGAAACGCCGGGCAGCGGCCAAGCGCCGCAACGTCCACATTCGTATCATAAGCCGATTCCGAAAGAAGGCCAGGAGATTTTGGTGCAGATCATCAAGGAGCCGATCAGCACGAAAGGCTGCCGCATCACGACGGAGTTGTCGATCGCCGGGCGGTACATGGTTATTGTACCGAACAGCGATATGGTCGGCGTTTCGAAAAAGGTGGTAGACGTCCGGGAAAAACGGCGTCTCAAAAAGATCGCGCAAGCGATCAAGCCAAATGGTTTCGGTCTCATCATTCGTACGGTTGCGGTGGGCAAGGATGAAGAGGCCCTGCGCGCCGACCTTGACAATTTGAGAGCAACCTGGAAAAAGACCGAAGCCCGCCTCAAGAAAGAAAAGCCTCCCTGCCTGGTTTATAAAGACCTCGCCATGGCCTCCAGCGTGATTCGCGATTTGTTTACACCTGATATCGATCGGGTCGTCGTGGATTCGCGCCGGCTGCACCAACAAACGGTCAGATATCTGCAAGACGTCGCGCCGCAATTCGCGGAGAAAGTCGAGTTGTATCGCGGCAAGAAACCGCTGTTCGACACGTACGGCATCGAGCAGGAAATTGAAAAAAGCCTTTCCCGCAAAATTTGGACAAGAAGCGGCGGCTATATCCTGTTCGATCACGCCGAAGCTCTGTCCGCCATTGATGTCAACAGCGGCAAATTCATGGGACGCGCGGGCCACGATGAAAACGCCCTCAAGATCAATCTGGAAGCGGGGCGTGAAATCGCCCGGCAGCTTCGTCTCCGCGACATTGGCGGGATCATCGTCATCGATTTCATCGACATGACTGATCCCAAAATGAGAAAACGCCTCCACGATGAATTCCGGCGCGAGCTCCGTAAAGATCGTGCACAGTCCAACATCAGCCAAATCAGTGAGTTTGGCATGATTGAGATGACGCGCGAGAGGGTGCGACCGAGTTTGCTGTTCTCCTACTCCGACTCGTGTCCGACCTGCGAGGGAACGGGACGTGTAATCTCCAAGGCAACGGTACTCACGCGCATCGAGCGCTGGCTGATGCGCTACAAGCTCATCGGCAACGAACGCTCGCTGGGCTTGGTGGTGCATTCAGAAATGATGAAATTTCTGACCTTGGGATTCCGTAGCCGCATCCGCCGCCTGATGTGGAAGTATTGGATGAAAATTCAAGTCATGGCGGATGATACGTTGCGGCTCGAAGAATTCAAATTTGTTTCGAAGCGAGATGGACGGGAGATTCAGATGTAAGCCGGGCGATGTTCGCAGCGTCTTGAAACGCTGAGCGGGTCTGCCATTGCCGGCAAAATCGAGGGAAATTAGACCTTGACAAAAAGCGGTGCTTTCGTTACATTGCGCACCGCTTTTTTATTTTCGGCAAATTATAAATTAAAATGGAGTTTGGCATGTACGCCTTGGTGGAAATCGGCGGCGAACAATTCAAAGTTGAAAAAGATGCGAAAATTCGCACGCAAAAGCTGGCGGGCGAATACGGTACGAGTGTGTCTTTTGATCGCGTGCTGATGGTCAACAGCGGTGAGCAAGTGGTTGTCGGCCGGCCGCCGGTAGCAGGCGCGAAAGTTGAAGGCACGATTGTGGACCAGGATCGCGACCCAAAGGTCATCGTTTTCAAGAAAAAAAGACGCAAGGGCTATCGCAAACTTAATGGCCACCGCCAGCATAAAACCATCGTTCGCATCGACAATATTATTGCATAAAATTAAGGAGTTGATATATGGCTCATAAAAAGGGCGTGGGTAGCTCGCGTAACGGCCGTGACAGCAACCCACAATATTTAGGTGTGAAGCGTTATGACGGCGAGACGGTTCTCGCGGGTAACATTCTTGTGCGCCAGCGCGGCACGCGCATCCATCCCGGCGATAATGTCGGCATCGGAAGAGATGACACACTCTTCGCGCTGGCAAACGGCAAGGTCAAATTCAGCCGGTTGGGAAAAACCAGAAAAAAAGTCAGCATCGTCGCTGAATAAAACAACAGGCAGGCCAACGAATAAACTTCAGTTGGCCTTTTTTTATTGTGGGATTTTACTGTTCGAACGAAGTCGCGTTCGGACACGAAAAATGTGTGAGAGGAGCCTATATGAAGATTACAGTGGTTGGAGCAGGACATGTGGGCGCTACGACAGCATTGCGTGTTGCCGAAAAGCGCCTGGCCAATGAAGTCGTGTTGATTGACATTCTCGAAGGCATTCCTGCAGGCAAAGGCCTGGATTTGTGGGAATCGGCCCCGGTGGAGGGATTTGATTGCAAAGTGATCGGCTCGACGAATGATTATTCCCTCACCAAGAATTCCGATCTCGTTGTGATTACCGCGGGCCTGGCGCGCAAGCCCGGCATGAGCCGCGATGATTTGCAGGAAAAGAATGCGGGCATCGTCAAAACCGTTACTGAGAACATCGCCAATCATTCACCGCAGTGCAAAATCATCGTGGTCACCAATCCGCTGGACGTGATGACGTATGTCGCGATGAAAGTCAGCGGCTTCGAGCCGAACCGGGTGTTTGGCATGGCAGGGGTGCTGGATACCGCGCGCTATCGCACGTTTATCTCGATGGAACTGGGCGTGTCGGTGCGCGACATCAGCGCGCTGGTGCTGGGCGGCCACGGCGATGACATGGTGCCGCTGCCGCGCTTGACCACGGTGGGCGGCATTCCGTTGACCGAGTTGTTGAGCGCCGACCGCATCAACGCCATCGTCGATCGCGCGCGCAATGGCGGCGCAGAAATCGTGAAATATTTGAAAGAAGGCAGCGCGTATTATGCGCCCTCCGCTGCGGTGGCGGAAATGGCCGAATCTGTGATTCGCGATTCCAAGCGTGTTTTGCCCTGCGCCGCCTGGCTCAATGGCGAATATGGCTTGAAAAACGTGTATTGCGGCGTGCCGGTGAAGTTGGGCAAGGAAGGCGTCGAGAAAATTTACGAAGTCAAATTGAACGATGCCGAATTGAAGATGCTGCAAGAATCCGCCGGCCATGTGCAAGCCAGCATCGCGAAACTGAAACTGTAAAAAGCCCTGACGTTACCTGTGCAAAATCCATGGGCGATCACTTGATCGCCCATTTTTGTTTGTGCGGAGAGATCTTGCAGGCTCTTAAGTTTAAACACGGTGCCCCAGATCAAAGAATTCACGCCGAGGCGCAAAGGTACGCAAAGAAAAGCTTTGCGGCCTCTTTGCCTCTGCGCGGCTTTGCGTGAAGTTTTTTTGGAGTTCCAGTTTATCCCAATTCAGGTTGTGAAGTCTTTGGAATGCCCCCTCGTGTCCGATTCGGGCTTGCTTGCCTCAAGCCCTTGCCGGCTCGATCTCCACTTTGATATTCACCCACTTGCCTTGTTGAAAGCGCAAAAACGAAAGGGCGGCGCGCAACGCGTGCCCCATAACGATCGCGAGCCAAATATCATGGGCTTGTAAGTTGCGCGTCATCTGTAAGAATCCGCAGAACCCGAGTGGAATTGCGATTTGTGAAATCAATGTGATGTAAAGCGGGCTGCGGGTATCGCCCGTGCCTTGTAAACCCCCGGTATAAGACAGCGCCACCGTGATAAACAATCCCGAAATACTCAAATAGTGCAGCAGTTGCACGCCCAGATCGACGACGGTCGGATCTGTCATCCCAAAAAGTGCCAGCAACTGTTGGGGAATGAATATAAACAACACGCCGATCACAGCAGCAAGCGTGAGGCCAATGCGCGACGCAGTATGCGCCGCCAAGCGTGCCCGCGCAATTTTCCCGGCGCCGAGATTTTGTCCGGTAAGCGCCGCAGTCGCGCCCATCAACCCCACCGACGTCCAGGTGATCAACGAGAACAATTCCGTGTAACCCACGGCATAAGCCGCCTGGGCCTCCGCGCTTTCCGGCAGCGAGCCGATGAAACGCAGCATCATCACCCCCGCAAGATTCATGGCAACGCCCTGAAAGCCGGTCGGCAATCCGAAACGAAACAGCGAAGCGATGATGCTCCAATCCGGCCGCCAATTCATGTTGCGCGAAAATTGCACCACCAGGCGTTGCGAAAAGAGCAAATAAACGCCCAGCGCAGCAGCAATGCCGGCGGCGAACACCGTGCCGATGGCTGCGCCGGCCGTGCCGAATACCGGAATGAGTATCATATTAGAAATCAGGTTGAGCACCGTCATAACGATGCCGAGGCGCAACGGCGTTTTGGCATCGCCCGCCGCGCGCATGGCGCCGCCGAGCATGAAGAATAACATCTTGCCGAGGCTGAACACGAACATCAAGCGCAAGTAAGGCAGCGCTTCGGCTTTGACCGCCGGCTGCGCATGAACGAGATTCAACAATTGCGGCGCAAAAATATAGCCCAGCGGAGCCAGTATCAAACAGGAAATGACCACCGCCGTCAGAAACGCCTGATAAACCACGCGATTCACTTTATCAGGCTCGCCCGCGCCGGCAAAACGCGCGACCAAAACACCCATGCCGCTGAAAACAGAGCTGATAAACACGACCACCACCAGAAATATTTGCCAACTCACGCCAATCGCGGCGTTGGCATTATAGCCGACGAGCTGGCCCACCATCACGTGATCGATAATGCCTTGCAAACCGCCGATCATGTTCTGTAAAACAGTCGGCCAGGCAAGCCGCCAGAAAGCCTTGAGAATTGGACCTTCAATGAGTTCACGGTCGAACGTTTTTGTGTTTGAACGAGGTTCTGCCATAATCTGCTTTTGCGAGAGATTGAGATTGTGTTACAAATTTATGAACACGAGAAGAACCGCGCGGCGCGCATGAATCATCCCGCTTCTTCGTCACGTTGCAACATGAGTAAAGGGGCTTCGGGCGGGCAGCCCAGGCGCACCGGAAACCAATGCCCGGCGCCGCTTGAAGTATAAAGCTGTGAGGCGCCGCGTTGATAATGCCCCCACAAAAACTTATCCGGCGCCCAGTTTTCGAACAAGCTGCGGCCGTTGAGGCCGATTTGCATGCCGTGCGTATGCCCCGACAAGGTCAAATCGATGCCGAGATGTGCAGCATGCGGAAAGCCGGTGGGGCGATGGCTCATGAGAATTTTAAAAGCCTCTTGCGGTGCGTCGTTGAGCGCTGCATCGATAGTCGTTGCAAAAAACTGCGACATATCATGGCGCAACATACGTTGCGGGTCATCTGCGCCGCCGAGATAGATTGATGAACCATTCCAGGACAATCGCGCGCCTTCGTTGCACAGCAAGGGCACCGGTCCGGCTGCAAAGCTTTTGCGCACCGTTTTGATGCCGCGAAAATACTCATGATTACCGAGCGAGGCAAACACACCGAGCGGCGGTTTAAGCGAAGCCAGCATCTCAAGCAATTCCGGCAAGAGATTCAGCCGATCGGCGAGATCGCCTGTGACCACGACCAGATCAGGCTTGAGTGGGGACACCCGCGCGAGCAGCTTGGCGATATCGTGCAATTGCAGGTAATAGCCGACATGAAAATCGGAAAAGTGCAGAATTTTCAAACCATGCAAGCCGTCTGGCAGGCTTTTGAATTTGAGTGGAATTTGCGGAATACGGATCTCGCTGAAGGCTTGCGCAAAGCCGCTGGCGCTGGCAGTCATGAGCAACGCGGGAAAAGCAACAGCGGTCGAACGCAAAAATCGCCGCCGCGCTGGATTGAACGCCTCTGCAGTGGGCGCACGTTTGGCTGCTCGCGCTTCGAGGCGATGTTCAACCCAGTGAATAAAACTCGTGAGTGGTAACGCCAGAAAGATCGCCAGCGCAAACAGCGAAATTAGGGTAGAACTGACGGCGCTGAAACGCAAGAATGGCGTCGCATCCATGGCGGCAGCTATCGCCCACCAGGAATTGAAAAAAATGCTGAGAACGGGAAGGAACTTCGTGACAAGACGAACGCTACGATATTGCCACCAGCGAGGATGAAGAGATTGAAGGCCTTTGGAAATTCCCAATGACATCAACAAGACAAAAGCGGCATTGACAAACATTAGAATAAATGTACGCATGTTCTCCTTTGAAGCGTTCTAAAAAATTTTGAAGCATCAATATAAGAAATCGCAGACTGCAAATCACGCAATTCCTTTTGCGAATAAATGCCAACTACCTGATTGGTGAACAAATGAATAGCAGAGAGAGGCTCTGGCTTTAGAATGAATAAGTCACATCAACAGAAAAGAGTGTGTTGCGCGAATCGCTGGCTTCCTTGAGTCGGCTGATTTCGTTGTCATAATTCGCGAACGCGCCAAGCTGCCAGTTGGGATGAAAGGTCCAGGATAGGAAAAGCAGGAGGGAGTTGATCTTGCGGTCGGAATAAGAGCTGGAGAGCAGCAAATTGTCGGCAGAAACATCGGGATATGTTCGTACTTGAAAAGCATTGCTAACACTGAGCAAGAAACCGCTTGTATTATAGAGATCAAGCCCGATTGTGAAGCCGTGGGCGTAATAATCTGCATAACCCAAAAAATTGTTAGACGCTTCATGATGTCGCAACAAAAAGAGATAACCTGCGCTGGCCTGCCAGTCGCGCACGAGCTTGAATTGCAGTTGCGGATTGGCTTTGAGGTCGATAAAATCAGGCGCTAGATCATTGCGTACTTCCGCGGGATAGACGCGACTGGTGAAATCGCCTTCCAGGCGCAGGGCAGCAGACGCGCCCAAGCCGAACCGCAGATCCGCTCGCAGATAACCTTCCTGGTGCGTGTTTTCGTAGGTGCTGTCGGAGATGCCGCGGCGATAAACGCGCCGGCGCCAGAGGTTTTCAACAAAAATTGATGAGTTTTGCGCCGAGTGTTTGAACCAGGTTGTTTCGATCCGGTGTTCGAAGTAATCGTGTTCAGAAAAACGCTGATGCCGCCGGTCGTTGAAACTGTAGCGCGCGCGCAGCTGGGACGAAAAGCCGGTGGAATAAATGGCGGCCAGGCTTGCTTCATTATGAGTATAGTTGCGGGACAGCTCGTCTTCATTTTGATAGCGCCGCAAACGGATTTCCTCTTCGATTTCGAGGCGAAATTTTTTATTCAGCCCGGCAGAAAACAGGGCGGAACTAGTATTTTGCCAATAGCGCAAATCGAAATCGCGCAGATAACGAATGCTCTCGAAGCGGTTTTCAAAACGGCCATGCATTTTTGTACCGAACGCCTGTTGGGCGCGCAGTTCTGCCTCGCCGCTGTTATAATCACGGCTTGCCTTGAGCAGGGCATATGTTTGCACATAGGAAGGCGCGCCAACGCCGCGGCTTAATTCGAGGCGAAGCCCGCTGTAGGGATTGCCTTTGTTCTCCACAAACAGGCTCTCCGCTTCGGTGAGGAATAAGCCGTCCGGCCGCGTCACGCCGATTTCGAATTCTTGCCGCCAAAAATCCATACCCAGAACAGCTTCACGACGCCAACGCCATATCGCCGGAACGGAAGGGACTGGCCGTGGATCGCCGGCAAGAGCCGCTGTCCCCGGGTTGGCGTCCTCAGTCGTCAATGCCAATGCGGATTCTAACAGAATTTGCGCGGTGACAAAATCATGGGCATTCGCGAATGTTTCGGCATCGCGCACGAACTCGGTAATTTGCAGATAGCTCGCAGATTGCGCTTGCTCTTTGTTTCTGGTGAGCCAGCGTAAAAGACGCAGCCGGGAAGTTTCGTATGCCGAAGCTTCACTCCAGGCGGCAAGCGAGGAATCTACTGGCGCGCGTGTCGAATCGACCCATGAAGTGAGGTTTTGTGGTAAGCTGACCTCTTGCCCGAAGGCGGGAGGGCTAAACAACAGCGGACAAAGTCCGACTGTGAGTAAAATTATATCGCAGAGTTTTTCGCCTGGGACTTTGAACATCACCGATCAAGTTTATTAGACACATCGACGTTTTGATAAAGATTCAAGGCCGGAAAAGCGCAAACGTCACTTTTTACCCAATTCAATTTGCTGCACTGCAAGCCGATCCACCCGTTCGTTCAGCGCATGCCCCGCATGTCCCGCCACTTTTTCCCATGTCACACGATGCTGGCTCACGAGTTGATCCAATTCCTGCCAGAGATCGACATTGAGCACGGGATCGCGCTTGCTCGGGCCGCGTTTCCAGCCGTTGCGTTTCCAACCGGCCAGCCAGCCTTTGCGAAAACTATCGACGAGATACGCGCTGTCGGAGTAGATGATGACTTCGCAAGGCCGTTTCAAACCCTTAAGAGCCTCGATCACAGCGGTCAATTCCATGCGATTGTTGGTGGTGGCGGGCACGAAACCGGCGATTTCTTTTTCATGCCGGCCATGTCTTAGAATCGCGGCCCAGCCGCCGGGCCCGGGATTGCCCGAACACGCGCCATCGGTGTAGATTTCGACTTTGTCCATGTGAGATCAATCGAATTTTGCTTTGTTTCAAGCATAGACATTCAATCTAGACGTGATCAGAGCTGTGCAGGAGAAGCCTTGCTCAGCGCTTTTGTCGCCATTTCCGCGCTTTCCGATGAGGATACATTGTATTGCGCCTCCAGAATGCGGCCATTTTCATCGATCACAAAATGGCTGCGCACGACGCCGGAAAACAGCAGGCCGATCAGCGAATGGCGGTTCCACGCGCCGTAGGCTTTGGCAATGCGATGGCCGGCATCGACCAGCAGGGTGAACGGCAGATTGTATTTGGTTTTGAATTTCACATGGCTATCCAAGCCATCCGGGCTGACGCCGAGCACCACCGCGTTTTTTTCTTCGATGTCGAGATAGTGATCGCGAAAGCCGCATGCTTGCTTGGTTCAGCCGGGGGTGTCATCTTTGGGATAGAAATAGAGAACAACGCGCCGGCCGCGAAAATCGCTGAGCTTGACTTTCGTGTTGGCGTCGGTCAGCGCCTCGAAATCCGGCGCAAGATCACCGGCCTTGAGCTGGCTCATGAGCGGCTCCTAAAAAACTGGCGGATTCGCAAAATTAAATTTGTTATCTTGAGCGCAATGTAGCACGCAAACTGCAAAACCCCAAGCTGAATTTACGAATGCCGAAAAAATCATGACGGTTATGCTCGATCCGGCGCGCCACGGTGAAGGCGTCGATCACTTTCTCTCGCATTATGCGCTGACGCGCCAACGCCCAACGATGGAAACCTTGCGCGAGATTTTGGCGCACTTTGCAAAGATACCCTATGAAAACCTCAGCAAGATTATCAAGTTCAACCGCTATGGCGATGATCGCGCACAGCGCCTTCGCCTGCCGGAGGAAGTGATGCAGGAACATGCAGCCCGGCGATTGGGCGGCACCTGTTTTTCGCTGACGTTCTTTTTGCAAAGCATTTTGCAGCACCATGATTTTGCCTCATATATCGTCATGGGCGATATGCGCGCCGGCCGCAATTTGCATTGCGCTTTGATCGTGATACTCGACGAGGTGAAATATCTTGTTGATCCCGGTTACGTTCTGCACCGGCCGCTGGCGCTCGACCCGGCCCGGCCGCGTGTTTTTCATACCGAACATACCGGCGTGGAATTGCGTTTTGACCCGCCGGCGAATCGCTACGATCTCTTCACCTTCAATCGCCAGGACATGAAATGGCGTTATCGTTTTGCCGATCACCCGACGCCGCTGCCGGAGTTCGGCGAGCATTGGCAGGCCTCGTTTCATCGTAATAGCATGCACGGCTTATGCCTCACACGCGTGAGCGATGAGGAGTTGATCTTCATTCATAAACAACATATGCGTATCACCACGCTGGCCGGAAAACGCAACCTCAATCTCAAAAAGAATTATCACGCCATGATTCACGAATTTTTTGGCATCGCGCCCGAGTATGTCGAGCAGGCGTTGGGGGCATTGCAGGAAAATATGCGACGGGAATGGGAAACCGGCGAGTTCACCCCCCGGGAGAAAAACGCAAAGTTTTGAGGCCAACCCTCTTGACCATTCGCTGAAGGCATTTCTCTTGCGAAAAATGCGATTTGTTGTGTGATGATCATGGCTGGAACGCCGCATGCGTTTTTGCCGGCGGGGCCAGAAGGAAGGAGGGAAGGGACTAAACTAAAATCCCTTCTCACGGCAGCGGCAAACCGGGTTTGCCACTGCCACGCGAAGGGAGGGTAGAGAGATGAAAAGGTTTTTCAACCTTTCAGCTTATTAGACTCAAAAAATGGAATGAAGTTCACAAATTTTTCTAAAAATTTTTAATCCGAGCTGGCTTTGCTGGCAGCCAGCATCTGGGAAAGGCTAACAGTCAAGTCCTCCCGCGAGATTGGCGTCTTCAGGTCGATCTCAAAAAGCTGGTAGCTGCCGGTGCGGTTGGAAGTGAAAAGAATTTTGCTGCCTTGCCGCTGCACGCAGGGAAAAGCGTCGAGCGCGGGATGCGCAGTTAACCTTATTGGTTTGCGCTGCTCTTCTTGGTAACAGTAAAGATCGAAATTACTGCCGTTTTTTTCGAAATAGACGATCCATTTCCCATCATCTGAAAGTTGTGGACTGCCTTTCGCCCCGCCTTCGAAGAGCAAGCGGTGCCCATTCGTTTCCCTGACGCCTTGTTCGTAAATTTCAAAATCGCCGTTAACATTGTTGATGTAGAAAATCGTTTCGCCGTTGAGCGACACAAAGGGCGAGGATTTGTCGCCAAAGCCTTGCGTAAAACGCGCGATGGAAGAATCGGCGAGATAATAGAAGAAGAGATCGCTTTGCCGCTCGCCATATTTCAAGTCGCGCTTGTCGTCGCGATCGGAAACAAAAACCAGCCAGCCGCCTTTCGGCGAGAAAATGGGATTCCAATTATCGAACGCATTCGAGATGAGCCGTTTGACGCCGCCGCCATCTGAAGCATTCATGAGGTAGATGCTGCGCTGCTTCTCACCGATATTTTGTTTTTCTTTACGGCTGCGTGTGCTGGCAAAAACGATGTGTCGCCCATCCGGCGAAAAATCCGGTGATTCATCATCGGCGGGATCATACGTCAAGCGCGTTGCCGTTGCGCCGTCCACCGGCATGCGGTAAATCTCCCAATTGCCGTCGCGATTGGATTGGAATACGATATCATTGCCGGCCAGGGAATAACGGCCTTTGAGATTGTCGCCCGGGCCGGCGGTAAGCTGGCGGGTGGCGAAAGGGATGCCCACACGCGCGGCAATTTCCGCCACGTAAGCCGTTGTGGAAGCATCATTCAACACGTCGAGATAATCGCGATAAGCCTGCGCGTGATTGCCTTTTTGATACAATGCTTCGGCGCGGCCGAATTTGGCCCGCAGCAATGCCGGATTATGGAGCAGCGCAGAATCGAATTGCGCCACCGCCTCCTGAAATTGTCCGATGCGCGTCAACTCTTCGCCGAGTGCGGCGCGCGCCTCCGCATCGTGCGGCGCTTTGAGCACACGTTTGCGCGCCGAGGCGACATCCTCCGCCTTGACATTTGGCTTTGGTTGCACACTCACTTCGCGGGAACCGCTGCTGCACCCCACGATTAAAAGCAATACGAGCGCCAGCGCTTTATTCTTCATACCAACCTGCCTCATGCAGAAAGTTACGTGGTGAGATAACGGAACGGCATCTCCCTCTGGTGATGCCCATGACACAGCCCTATGATATACCTGAAATTCCCCGGTTTTGCGGACTCGACTTTTGCATCAAAGCAGTTGCACATTTTATAAAATCGTTTAACTTTCCGGCATGCTCAATCTCGCTTCTGCTCAAGCACACCTCGCCCGCGTCGACCCCGTGCTGGCCGGCATCATCGCGCGCCATGGCGATTATCAGCTCTCGCTCGATCGACAGTATTTTCTTTCGCTAGTTGACGCCATTCTCTCGCAGCAGCTTTCCACCAAAGCGGCAGCGACGATTCGAACCCGTTTCAAGAGTTTGCTCAACGGCAGCAGCAAAGCGGCTGGCGTCCTGCAATTGCAAGACGAACAGTTTCGTGGCGCAGGCGTGTCCCGGCAAAAAATGGGATATTTGCGCGATTTGTCGGAAAAATGGCAAGCCGGCGTGATCAATCCCCGGCGTTTTGCCCGGTTGAACGACGAAGAAATCATCGCCATGCTGACGCAAGTCAAAGGTATTGGTCGCTGGACGGCTGAGATGTTTTTGATTTTTTCGCTCGGCCGCATGGATGTTTTGCCGGTCGATGACCTTGGCTTCCGCAACGCCATCAAAAAAGCCTATCGCTTGCGCAAGCTGCCCGAGGCAAATCGTATTCAAAAAATGGCCGAGAAATGGCGGCCCTATCGCAGTCTGGCAACGCTTTATTTATGGGAAAGTCTCGATAATCAACCGTTGTAAACCTCTCACTCTTAATTTTTGATGAACATGGATTTTATCAGCAAGCTGATTTCACCTTTATTTTATACACTGCTCTTGAGTTTGTTTGTCGGACTGTTTTCGACGCAAACCGATTTCGGCGGCAAGCCGCTGTTGTGGGGTTTTGTTATATTGATGCTCGTGCGTTGGTCGGTCGAAAGCCTGCATCCGTCAGCGGAAGGCTTTCGCGCACGCTACGGCCAAAGCGAGCATGCCCGCTGGCTGGTTTGGATTGCGGGCTTGAGCTTCTTGACGAATCTCGTTTTGCCCATTGCCGATTATCGTTATCGTCATGAATGGGCGTGGACCAGCCCGTTTGCGCGTGATCCGTGGTGGAGTTGGCTTGGCCTGCTCTTTCTTGCGGCGGGCGTAGGGCTGCGCCTCTGGGCGATACAAAAGTATGTCCCCCCCAAACCTGAGCCTGCCGCCTCCGCCAAGCGCAAATCCAAAAAAGAAAGCGATGCCACCCAAGAAATTGCGCTCAAGAGTGAAGAAAACCATCTCTTCAATTTTTTTGATCTTGGCGCGGTCACTGCCTATTTGGGCATTGCCTTGATCTGCAGCAGCCTGTGGGCATTGCTTTTTTGGATGATTCTGATTCTGCCGGCCACAGTGTATCGTATGCACAAGGCACGTCTGACCATGGCGCAAGCGGCGGAGAAAGTGATGGCATGATGCGCTTGTACAGCAGCCCTTTGCCATTCAGACTCGGAACGACTTCATGCCCAATCATTCCTCCAGCACAAATCCCCTGCTAGAAGGCCTGCGTCGCGAGCGCACACCCGCACCCAACGCCATGGTTATTTTTGGGGCTTCCGGCGATTTGACCAAACGCAAACTGTTGCCCGCACTTTTTAATCTGGCCTGTGACAATTTGCTGCCGCAGGATTTTGCCGTCGTGGGTTTTGCACGGCGCGAAAAAACACATGCCGAGTTTCGCGAGGAAATGGTGCAGGCCATCGCCCAATTTTCACGCAACAAAAATTACGATTCCAATCTCCTGAAGAATTTTGCCGAGCGGATTTTTTATTACGCCTCTCCCTTTGAAAATGCCGGCGGTTACACCGGCTTGCAGCAATTGCTGGCCGAATTGGATGGCAGCCATGACACAGCCGGCAATCGTCTGTTTTATCTTGCCACCCCGCCGGACTATTATCCGGAAATCATCCAGCAACTCGGGCAGGCCGGCATGGCAAAAAATGCCGCCGGCTGGACGCGCATCATCATTGAAAAGCCGTTTGGCCGAGACTTGGCCACGGCGCAAGAGTTGAATCGACAAGTGCTGCAAGTGTTCGAGGAAAATCAAGTCTATCGCATCGACCATTATCTCGGCAAAGAGACGGTGCAGAATATTTTGGTTTTTCGCCTGGCCAACGGCATTTTTGAGCCGATTTGGAATCGGCACTATATTGATCACGTGCAGATTACGGTAGCTGAAAATCTCGGCGTGGAAGGACGCGGCGGTTATTATGAAACGGCCGGCGTCATGCGCGACATGATTCAAAATCACATGCTGCAATTGCTCTCGCTCGTGGCCATGGAGCCACCCATTGCTTTTGCTGCCAATGAAGTCCGCAACGAAAAAGTAAAAGTGTTGCAGGCCATTCGACCGATTTTGCCGGATGAAGTTGAAAAATATACCGTGCGTGCGCAATACGGTCCCGGGTCGCTCGGCGGCAAACAAGTGCCGGGCTATTTGCAGGAGCCCGGCGTCCCTCCCACGTCACATACTGAAACCTATGTGGCTTTGCAGCTTTACATTGACAATTGGCGTTGGGCAGGTGTGCCGTTTTTCTTGCGCAGCGGCAAGCGCCTGCCAAAGCGCGCAACGGAAATCGCGATTCACTTTAAAGCTGCGCCGCATTTGTTGTTTGAAAACGGGCTCGCAGATAACCTGGAATCCAATATCCTGGCGCTGCGCATTCAGCCGGATGAAGGCATCACGCTCAAGTTTAGCGCGAAATTGCCGGGCGCAGCGGTGCAACTGCGCGGCGTTAACATGGATTTCCGCTACGGCACCTCGTTCGGCAAACAATCGCCCGAAGCTTATGAACGCTTGATCTGGGATTGCATGCTGGGCGACTCCACCTTGTTCACGCGCCGCGACGAGGTTGAAGCCTCCTGGGAATTTGTCACACGCATCATCACCGGTTGGCAGCAGCGCGGCAATGAACCGTTAGCAAGTTATGAAGCCGGAACGTGGGGGCCTTCACAGGCAGATGAATTCATCGCGCCCGGCGGCCGACGGTGGCGCAGGCTTTAGGATTGGATGCGTTAATTCTCTTGCGGAGGAGTGCAAAGTTTTTAATTTGACGGTGTCACCTTCCAAAAACTGCCACAGAGTCGCGCAGTTCCCAGAGTAAGATTGCGTGAATTCTCAGCGAACGCTGCGTCTCCGCGGTGAATCTGACCTAGTCAAGTTAAGAAACGGTTGCAGATTCAAACCTCTGCCATCAAATCCGATTCTTTCAGGCCTCCGGCAAAATCAACAGTAACGTTAGCAAATTTAGACGAGAGAATCTTTATGTCCTCACCTCACTCTGCCGACATCTTCATTCAAGGTGAAAAACTTTCAGTCGACGTCGCAGCGATTGAAAAGGAATTGACGACGCTGTGGCAGGAGGTTGCGGTTGATCAGGGCGCTGAACACAACGCTGATATGCAAAACGAAAATCAGCGCGCTGTGATGCGCGCGTGCACGCTGAATTTAGTGGCGATTGCATACGATGATGGTGCGGCTGAGCAAGCGGTCGAGGCGATTGCCGAATTCACCAGCCGGCATCCTTGCCGCGCGATCGTGACGATTGTTGATGCCAAGGCCGAAAAAGATGGGCTTACCGCGTATGTTTCGGCGCATTGCCATTTGCCCGTGGCAGGCGCAAAGCAGGTTTGCTGCGAACAGATCTCCGTGATTGCGCGCGGTCAAGCGGTGCAAGAAGTGCCGGGCACGGTGTTGCCGTTGCTCATCGGTGATCTGCCCGTGGTTTTGTGGTGGCGGCACGGGCTGCCGCAAGATTCCGTGATTTTCGAGCGGCTGCTCGGCGCGAGTGATCATTTGATTTTTGACTCCGCCACCGCCCAGGATCTGGGCGTGACCTTCGCAATCGCAAACGCCCTGCATAGCAATTGGAAGTTCGGCTTTGTGATCGACCTGAATTGGCTTCGCCTCGCGGGCTGGCGTGAAATGATCGCGCAATTTTTTGAGTTGCCTGACCTGGCCGATGCTGTGCGCGGCATTGCGCGCGTTATCATTGTGATGGCGCGCCCGGCAGAAGAGCTTGAACTTTCGCAGCCCGCGCTGTTGATCGGTTGGCTGGCGGCGCAATTAAACTGGCGGCTCACCGAACCTTTTGCGGCGGCGGAGAACGGCCTGCGCGCATTATGGCAGGCCGAGAGCGGCGAGATAGTAACGGAAATCATCACGGAAGAGTTGTCGGAACCGGGATTGGCCCGCGTAAATCTCATCGCTCAACACAAGCAGCAACAAACTGAGATTTTAATCTCTTGCCTGTCCGTTGAAAACAGCGCCACGTTGCAAGCGACGATCTCTGGATTTGGGCAGCGCGTGCAAGAAGCGCCGGCGCACGTGCGGCCATTCAATGAAAATACACTGGCGGCTTTGATGGCGCATGCGCTCGATCGCAATCAACGCGACGAAGTTTACGAGAAGGCCTTGCGCAAAGCGACGCAGTTGTTGTAAGCCAGCGTGTTTTCGCAGCATGGCGCGGGCCGCATGAATCGTTTGTCACATGAGTCTTGAACACAAAGTTTCTATTCTGGAAAATGCCGCAGCCGTTGCCCTGCGTACGGCAGAGGAGTTTACGGCATTGTCTGCCGAAGCGATACGACAACGCGGACGATTCAGCGTTGCACTGGCAGGCGGCTCAACGCCCAAACAAATGTATCGCCTGCTGGCCGCTGCGCCATTGTCTGAAAAAATTGACTGGCAACACGTTCATTTGTTTTGGGGAGATGAACGATGTGTGCCGCCGGAACACCGCGACAGCAATTATCGCATGGTGCATGAAACATTGATACAAAAAATCGCGCTGCCGGTGGCGAATATTCACCGCATACCGGCTGAGTACCGCGATTTAAACGCCGCGGCCGGCAGCTATGCCAACGAATTGCGCATTTTTTTTGAGAATGATGCTGCGGCAATGCCGCGTTTTGATTTGATTCTGCTTGGCATGGGTGCAGACGGACACATCGCTTCCTTGTTTCCGGAAACCGCGGCCCTTGCCGAAAGGCAGCGCTGGGTTGTCGCAAATGAAGCTCCGCAATTGCAGACACACCGTGTGACGCTGACGTTACCGGTGATCAATGCCGCTGCACAGGTTTGGTTTTTGGTGACCGGCGCAGAAAAGGCCGAAATGGTTGCGCTTGCGCTGCAGCACAAGAAATCATCGCAAAAAATTCCTGCGCAACTTGTGCAGCCGGATCCGGGCGCGCTGACCTGGTTTTTGGATGCAGCCGCGGCAACGCAATTACGCTAATGAATTGTTTCACGCTATGCAATTCATTTATTCTCCCAGTTATCTCGTCGACATCGGCGGGCACGTTTTTCCGATCGCAAAGTATCGCATGATCTATGAGCGCCTGACGGAAGAATTTCACGTACCGGCTTCTCAGTTTGAAAGCCCCATTGCTGCCACCCGTGAACAATTATTGCGTGTTCACACCCCGGCTTATCTTGCTGATTTGGAGCAGCTCAATCACACCTCGCGCACGGCCTACTCGGAATTACCGCTGACGCACGAGATTGTCGCGATGTCAACGCTGGCGGCCGGGGGCACCATTCGCGCGGCAGAGTTGGCCTTGGAACAGGGTATCGCGATACACATTGGCGGCGGTTTTCATCATGCGTTTGCCGATAAAGCCGAAGGATTTTGTTATATCAACGATCTCGCCGTCGCGATTCGTGAGATGCAGGCGCTCAAGCGAATTGCGCGTGCCCTCGTCATTGATTGCGACTTGCATCAAGGCAATGGCACGGCCAAAATTTTTGAGGGCGATGAAGACGTCTTCACGTTTTCGATTCATCAAAACGATCTTTACCCTGTCAAGCAGGCGAGTGATTTAGACATACATCTTCCGAACCATGTGCAAGACCAGGAGTACCTGGGCTATCTCGAGAAACATATTCCACCGGTGTTGGATGATTTCAAGCCTGAATTGATTCTTTATCAAGCCGGGGCCGATCCTTATGAACACGATCAACTGGGTGATTTGCAATTGAGCATAGCCGGCTTGCAGAAACGCGATGAACTGATCTACCGCTGGGCCAAAGAGCGGGGCATGCCCGTTGCCGTGACGCTCGGCGGCGGCTATGCTTATGATACCAATGACACGGTTACGATTCATGTGAACACCTGTTCGACTGCGATGAGCATTTGGAAATCGGGAAATTTTCAATGGTGTTCTGCAAAGACACTTAGTGTTTGTACATTATTTTGAATTGTCAATTTTAGCTGTCGATTTCATCTGGTAGATTTTCGCCTAATTTCGTCCGTGCTTTGCGGCAATTCAAGAAACTCCTTGACAAATTAAAGGCCTGGTCGTACTTTTGCAGGCGGATGATGGATAATTTTCATCCAGGTTGCTGTCTCGTCTGACAGCACGAATTGGTTCTCTCATGGCTACAGGTATTTCGAATAAGGACACCAGCAAGAGCAAAATTTTAGTGGTTGACGATGTTGCCGTCAATGTGCAACTCTTGACAACCTATTTATCCTCGGTCGGCTATAATGTTATTGCCGCGCGGGACGGCCAGGAAGCGCTCGAGAAAATTCCAGCCTGCTCCCCCGATTTGATCCTGCTCGATGTGATGATGCCGAAGTTCAACGGCTTCGAAGTGTGCGAGCGTATTAAGAACGACGAAACCACCCGCATCATTCCGGTGATTATGGTAACAGCGTTGAATGAGATCGAAGACAAGATTCGCGCGACCGAAGCGGGAGCAGATGATTTCGTCAGTAAGCCGTTCAACAAACTCGAGCTGCTGACGCGCGTCAAATCGTTGTTGCGCATTAAAGAGTTGCACGATCAACTCAATGCCAAAGTGAAGGAGCTGGAGCAAGCGAAAGAGCGTTTGCGGCAGCTTGCGATAACCGACGGCCTCACCGGCTTGTACAACCATCGTTATTTGAAAGAGCATCTCGAACAGGAGTTGTATCGCGCTTCGCGCCATCTCTCGGAAGTCTCGGCTGTCATGATCGATATTGATCATTTCAAAAAATATAACGATACGTATGGACATCCGGCGGGCGATGCCTTGTTGACCGCGGTGGCGCGTTTGTTAAAAGAAAATATTCGCAAAATCGATATAGCTGCGCGTTACGGCGGCGAAGAATTCTGTCTTGTTTTAGCGGAAACCAATAAAGCCGCTGCCGTGGTGGTGGCAGAGAAGATGCGGCGGCTCGTTGAGCTTTCGCAATTTCAACCGCAGGAGTCGCGGGTGAACGGCCGTGTGACCATTAGCCTCGGCGTGGCGACATTTCCGGATGATGCCACGTCGATGAATGATCTTATTGCGATCGCGGATCGGCGGCTTTATCATGCGAAGCAGGGAGGGCGAAACCAGGTGGTCAGGGATTAGATGAACACGACGAAACGATTAAGCTTGTCTCCGATGCTGTCCAACACCAGTGGGGAATCGTCATTCCAGCCAGAGAACGCCCTTGCCATTTGCTGTTTGCCTCATGTCCGTACCGTCATTCATCCATCACGAGGGTAAAGTAACGTGGACTGGATGTTTTTCAAGAAAAAGACAATTTTTCGCAAAGTCTTCTTCATTACGCTAACGGTGTCGTTACTGCCGTTGATTGTTTCGTGGGTCTATTTACTGCGCGTCGCTGCGCAGCACGGATTTGATCCGACCAGCGCGGTGGTGGCCGGATTCTACGCCGCCACTGGCCTGGCCATTTTGCTGGCGTTGGGCGGCTCCTACTATCTCTCCCGGCGCATCAGCCGGCCCATCACCCATTTTATCAAAACGGCGACCCTGATTGCACGCGGCAATTTCAGCGAACGTGTGACCATTGAATCCAATGATGAAATCGGCCGGCTGGCGCAAATTTTCAATTATATGACCACAGAATTGCGCCGACTGCGCGACATGGATTTGAATCGCCTGATCAATGAAAAAATCAAAAACGAATCCATCTTGAAGAACCTTGCCGATGGTGTAATCGGCGTCGATGTCACCGATAAGATCATGATGCTGAACTCGGTGATGGAAGGCTGGTTCGGCATTCGCGAGCGCCAATGCCTCGAAAAGCCGCTGGAAAGCTGCGTCAGTAACCAAACGCTTTTGCAGTTCCTGCGCAAAGTGCGCGACGAAAACAAGCCGGGGTTGTGGATTTCCGAAAGTGAGATTGTCATTAAGTCGACCAAAACCTGGCGTAATATTTTTCTGCAGGCGCGCGCGGCCAAAGTCGTCAATGAAAAAAACGAAATGATCGGCATTGTGGCGATTTTGCGCGATGTCACGCGCGAGAAGGAAATCGACCGCATGAAAACCGAGTTGGTTTCAATGGTCGCGCACGAATTGCGTTCCCCGCTCACCTCGATTTCCGGGTTCAGTGAATTGCTGCTTGATCCCACCGTCAATCGCGAACAATCGGAAGAATATGCCGAAATCATTTTAAAGGAATCAAATCGCCTCAGCGAGTTGATCAACAAGTTTCTCGATATTTCCAAGATTGAAGCCGGCAAGATTCAGGTCAAGAAAGTGCCGATGCAGATCACCGACGTGCTGGATAAAGTGCTCGATGTCAATCTCCATCAAGCCGAGAAGAAGGGCATCGTTGTCAGCGTCAAGCTCGCGCAAGATATCCCGCTGGTTTACGGCGACAAGGACATGATGGAGCAGGTGATCCTGAATCTGTTCAACAACGCCGTGAAATACAGCCCGGAAAATACCGCGATTGAAATTCGCCTGAAGGAACGCGAAAATGACGTGCTGTTTGAAATTGAAGACAACGGTTATGGCATTTCCGAAAAGGCGCTGCCGCGCATTTTTGAGAAATTCTATCGCGTCACTGATAATGATAAAGTCCGGGAAGTGACCGGAACCGGGCTTGGGCTTTCATTGGTGAAGGAAATTGTCGAACTGCACAACGGCGCCATCAATGTCAAGAGCAAGGTTGGCGAGGGTTCGACGTTCTTTTTCAGCATCCCGAAATACAACGGCAAATTTCATGACATCGCCTTCGACGACGAGCTTGAATCGGAAATGGCTTCTCACCATTTTTGAGATTTAGGAAAACTGCCGGCGAGAATTTTGCTCCCGCCAGTCTTTGACTCGCCATCTCTTGCGCTGCAACACAAGCCTGAAACGGAAACGCTTGTACATCGCTGTCCTCCTTCTTTTGCAGTCGCTGAACATCATATATCGCATCGCTCAAACAAACGTGAATTGCTCGAAATTTTGTGGTGACAGAAATCATGCAGCCGCCTGATACCGGAACGATAGACGACCCACTTTCGGCAAGTTTGCGCGCCTCCCCCAATGAGGCGGAGCAACGCGCGATCACGGTGCGCACGATTTTAATGATCGATGCGGACAGCGATAATCGCGACCGCACGAGCAGGGTCATTCGCAGTCAAGGCTATGCCTTCCTGGCGGCCAGCTCCGGGGAGGAAGGTTTGGAGCTGCTGCTGCGGTTTCGCCCGGAGTTGGTGTTGTTGGATTATGATCTGCCCGGCATGAACGGGGTCGAGGTTTTGCAGGAATTGGCGGGAAATCCTTACTACAAGCCGGTCAGCGAAACGCCCGTGATCATGCTCGCCTCGCATAAGATGGCTGAAGCCAATCGCGCGCGGCTGTTTCAACTCGGGCTGCGCATGTTTTTGGAAAAACCCTTTGGCGGCCGCGAATTGCTTAACGTCATTGAGAATGTTTTTATCTTGCACGATCTGCTGCAACGCAATCGTGAGCACGAACAGCGCATCAAGCGCACGGAATACAAGTATCAAGATTTGATTGAGAATGCGAGCGATCTGATTTTCACGCTCAACAGCCGCGGCGAGTTCGTCTTCATCAATCGCCGCATTTCCGCGCTCACCGGGCATTTGCGCGAAGCCTGGAAGGACCGGCCGTTGGTGGAGATGGTGATACCGGAGGATCGCGCCACGGTTGAAACGAATTTCCGCAATACCTTGAACGGCAAGTCGCGCATTTTTGAAATGCGTGTGCGCTCGCAAGCGGGCAAGCTGTTGTATCTGTCGACCAACATCAACCCCATGTTTGAACGCGGCGAAGTGGTGGGGTGCGTCGGCATTGCGCGCGATGTGACGCAGCGCAAGAAGCTCGAACAGGAAATCACCGAGCTTAAGAATTTCAATGAAAGCATTGTGCAGAGCATCGGCTCCGGGCTGATCACGCTGGATTTGGAGCGCAAGATCACCTCCTTCAATCTGGCCGCCGAAGAAGCGCTGGGTTGGCGTGCGAATGAGGTGATTGGCCGCTATTTTGATGAGTTGTTTCCGGCGGTGGAGGTCGATCAAATGTTGTCCGAGCCGGAATCGGATGAGGCCGGTTCGCCGCTGTTGCATCGCGAGATGGAATTGACGCGCAAAGACCGCAAACGCATCCACATCGGCTTCACCCTCACCCCGCGGCGGGATAACCGCAATCGCCGCGTGGGCGTGATCATTTCCTTTCGCGACATTTCGCAGATCAAGCAAATGCAGGCCGAGGTGTTGCGCATGGACCGCCTGGCCTCGTTGGGCGTGCTCGCCAGCGGCATTGCGCATGAAATCCGGAACCCGCTTGCGGGCATCAAAACCGTGGCGCAGACGCTGGAGGAGGATTTCGATCCGAATGACGGCAAGCGCGAGTACGTCGCGCGCATCATTCGCCAGGTCAATCGCATGGATGAATTGTTGCGCACGTTGTTTTCGTATGCCCGGCCGAAATCGCCGATGCGCCAATCGTGCCGGTTGCAGGACGTTGTGAACGAAGTCAAGGGGCTGATGCATCAGCGCTTCGACAAGGGCAATATTCAATTCGAAGAAATTTATGCTGATGATCTGCCGTTGATCTATGTTGACTTTCATCAAATTCAACAGGTGTTCCTCAATCTTTTCTTGAACGCGCTCGACGCCATGCCCAATGGCGGTCGTCTTTCGATTACCGCCCGCCCGCTGGCAAGCGCGGCGCGGCGCGCCGATGGACGCGGCACCAATTTACCCCCGCCACCGCAAAGCTTGTATTCGGAAGTTCGCATCACCGACACCGGCGAAGGCATTCCCAAGGAGAATTTGCAAGCCATCTTCGACCCGTTTTTTACGACCAAGCCGCAAGGCTCGGGGCTGGGTCTGTCGATCGTCTATCGCATCATCGAAGAACATCACGGTGATATTCGCGTCGAGAGCACCGTTGGTGAAGGCACGACATTCAGCCTGTTATTGCCAACGGCATAATTCTAAAAATAATTCTGATCGGCAGGGAGAGGAGAAAACGCTGTGCTCGCGCAAGCCAAGCTTCTAATTGTTGAAGATAATGCGGATTTGTGCCATACGCTGGCCGATGTCTTTCGCAAAGGCGGCCATAAGGTATTGACCGCGCTCTCCGGCGCGGACGCCAAAAAAATTCTTAAAAGTGAAATCATCGATCTGGCGTTGCTCGATTTGCGCCTGCCCGATATGCTGGGCATTAAAGTGCTCGAATTCGCCAAGGAAGTCGATCCCGACATTATGGTGATCATGATGACGGCGTTGGCGAACGATCCCCGGCCTGCGGTCGAAGCCATGAAAGTGGGGGCGTTCGATTATCTCACCAAGCCGTTCGAGCTGGATGAAGTCAAACTCGTGGTGGCCAAGGCGCTCGAAACCGTGAGTCTCAAGCGCGAAGTTTCGCGCTTGAAACAACAACAGCGCGACAAATTTCCAGCGACGGAGTTGTTCGGCAACAGCAGCGTAATGCAAGAAATCAAAAACATGATCAAAATCGTGAGCGAAACCCCGCGCACCTCGGTTTTGATTCAAGGTGAAAGCGGCACCGGCAAAGAGCTGGTTGCCAATACGATTCATCAATGGAGCAGCCGCAGCGAGAAGCCTTTCGTGCCGATCAATTGCAGCGCGATTCCCGAGAGTTTGCTCGAATCTGAGATGTTCGGCCACGAAAAAGGCGCATTCACCGACGCCAAAGCGCTGAAGAAAGGCATTTTCGAATTGGCGGATGCGGGCACGATCTTTCTCGATGAAATTTCGAGCATGCGCATTGCCTTGCAACCCAAATTGCTGCGGGTGCTGGAGACGCAAACGTTTCGCCGCATCGGCGGCACCGCTGACATTCAAATCGACGTGCGCGTGGTGGCCGCCTCGAATCGTGATTTGCAGGAAATGGTGCGGGAGGGCTCGTTTCGTGAAGATTTGTATTATCGCCTGAAGGTGATGGTGATTGCCTTGCCGCCGTTGCGAGAGCGCAAAGAAGACATTATTCCGCTCGCCTCGCTTTTTATCGAACGCAATAATCATGAATTCAACAAAAATTTGGTGGGTTTGTCGCCCGAGGCGGAAGAGTTGTTGCGTCTTTATCAATGGCCCGGCAATGTGCGCGAGCTGAAGAACGTCATCGAGCGCGCCGTCATTTTGTGCCAGGATAACGTGCTCAAGCCCGAGCATTTGCCGATGGAATTGCGCAACGAGAAGGGCCATTCTTCTGTTATTGCCGGCTCTTCTGTGTCCTCCGCAACCCCTGTCAATGCCTCCATGTCGCTCGAGCAAATGGAGAAAATTCACATTCAAAACGTATTGGCTCAAAACAAAGGCAATAAGTCACGCACTGCGCGCGCATTAAATATCTCACGTTCGACGCTTCGTGAAAAAATGCGGCTTTATGAAATCCCCGGATGATCGTGGCTGAAAATTGATCAGTGTTCTGCGCACTTTTTTACCGATGTGACTCTCGCTCGCTTCGCTAGGCCTCTGCCAAAGTCGTTACAAATATTTCAACATTCTGCCCGCCTCATCCCTGTTTTTCTAAAATTTATATGCTAAATATTGGCAGAATTGAAGCGCCCTGGATACCGGTTGCATCGGCAGTGGCATTTTGTTTGCTGTGGATATTGTGCCAAGTTTGTCTGTTGTAATCTTCTAATTTTGAAGAATGAAATTGGCGAAACGGGAATCCCTAAACTAAAAATCACCTCCGTCATGTATCTCGCTGCCAGTAACTACGAACACACACAACGAAACGTTAAGTCTTCGCCGGAAGGCTTTCGCTTCACCATGAATGATCATACCATCAACAAATGCATCCTCATCGTGGATGATGAAGATGATCTGACCTGGAGCATCTCCAAAACGCTGGCAAAAAACGATCAGCAATTGGATGTGATTTGCGTGGGGGACGGCAATGCGGCGCTGACGGTTTTGGCGCAGCGACATGTTGACGTGGTGGTTTCGGATATTCGCATGCCGGGCCGTAACGGTTTGGAATTGCTCTCGGATATCCGGCGCGATCATCCCGGCGCCAAGGTGATTATCATGACCGCAGCCGGCAGCAGTGATTTGCGCAAGGAGCTGGAATTGCGCGGCGCCTCGTTTTATCTAGAAAAGCCATTTGAGATTCGCTATCTCCGCCAGTTGATTTATGAAGCGCTCGACCTTGCCCCGCCGCTTGCAAACCATACGCCGGATGAGAAAAAAGGCACTGCGGGTTTCACGCCAATGCATGCCGATTGAGAATCACCCTCCATTCTTGTTTCCTATCTTCATTATCCTCACTTTGGTACTTTCCAAGGCTCTCCTGATTTCTTGATTTGATCGTAATCAAACCGTGCAAATTTCAACGATGGGCGCCGGCAAGATTCAGACAGTTTTGGCGTTCCAAGTTTTCGCCGGTTCTGAATCTTCCTTGCCACGATTGTCGCGCAAATACCTCGCTTTTTTGGCCGGTTTGAGCAATGCGATTTGCACGAGAATCAAGCCGTCGACGCAATTGGCAAAATCCGGGTCCACGCCGAAATCCAAAAACCTCACGCCGCCCGCCTCGCAAAGCTCGGAGTATTGTTTGTAAAGAATGGGCACGGTGAAACCGTAGTAGCGCAGGCTCTCTTTCAGCACTTTCAAATCCTCGTCATAGTGCATGCTGGCAAAGCGCTTGCGCAAATCGTTTTCTGCTCTCATTGGCAAAACAAAAGGATTTTTGGCTCTCGCCAAGCCGCTCTGCCCGCCAAACCATTTACGATAAAAATAAACCAACAAGTTTTTGGCATCATCTGAATAAGCATTGCTGATGCTTACCGGGCCGAACAAAAATTGCAGGGTCGGGTGGTGCTGCAGAAATGCGCCGATGCCCTGCCAGAGATAATCCAACGCGTTGCTTTTCCAATACCGTTGTTGCACGAAGCTGCGCCCCAGCTCAATCGCGTTATGCAACATGGGCAGCAGTCTCTCGGAGTAATCAAACAAAGTGGCGGTGTAAAAGCCTGCCGGGCCGCGTCGCGCCAGAATATCCGCGCCCAAGCCTAATCGATAAGCGCCGACGATCTCCAAATTTGCCTCGTCCCACAACACGAGATGCTGGTAATGCGGATCAAATTCGTCGCAATCCAGTTTGCGTCCGGTGCCTTCTCCAACTTTGCGAAAGGTGAGCTCGCGCAAACGCGCGATTTCGCGCATCACTGCCGGCGCTTGGGCGTAGTGCACAAACAATATTTGCTTGCCGTCCCTGGTGGCGCCCAGCAACTTTGCGTCCGCCAGTTCCGCTTTTAAAATTTTCCGATTGACGGGGTGAGCAATCGTTTTCTCCGTGCGAAAAATGCCTTTCTGGTTTTGACCAAGGGCATATACGTGCTTCTTCAAGAGCCGGATTCCAGCTTTCGGCTTTAGGACATCTGCACTGAAAGATTTCGCCGGGATGGGGTCGCCAATTTTTAAAGTGATGGTTTTGCCCTTTTTATTTAGCGTTTCATGCGCCAAAAAGAAGGTTGACAGTTTTTCATGCAGCAGTGAAATGATATAAAAGAAAACGGAATTTCGCCCTTTTACAAAGATTGGCAAAATCGGGGCCTCACATTTTCGCGCAAAATAAATTGCCCCGGCTTGCCACGCGCCGTCTCGAATGCCCTCCCAATGCAGGCGCGATACGGCTGCCGATGGGAAAATAACCACCGCCATATCATCCTGCAGCGCCTGCGCCATCTGGGCAAGATTTTTTTTCTGCGGCTTTGGGCTTTCCAGATCGTAGGGTAAAAAAAGGCCGGAAAGATTTTCCAGCGACATCAGAATATCATTGGCAATGATTTTGACGTCGTTGCGGATTTCACTAATAGCTTTCACGATGGCCAGGCCGTCCAGCCCGCCCAGCGGATGATTTGCAATGCAAATGCACCGGCCCTCCGCCGGGATTTTTTGCCGGTCCTTGCTCGAGATGAAATAGGAAAAATCGAGATCATCAAAGATTTCATCGATCAGGTCAAGGCCAAAGACTTCCCGGTGTTTAAAAAAGAAACGATTGATTTCTTCCAGGCGCAAAATTTTTCCGGCAAGCTTGATCATTGCGGCGATAATCAACTGCGGGTAGCGCTGGAGAACATGCGGATACCGGGCGGCGATGACATCTTCAAGTTTGATTGGCGTCATGTTGGGCCTCTTGCCAAATAGATGATCGAATATCCCTAGGAACTGTTCGGCGATGAATAAAATTACCGCCCGGGCCCTGGAAATTGCCATTTGCGGAGTGGTTATTTTTTATTTTTCTGCTCTGATTGCAGTCAGAGCAGAAACACCCGGGCGGCCGCCGGAATAGCTGCCCTCCGCAAATCCAAGCGTGAATGAGGAGAGGAAGAAGAGAATAACAGCGGAGGTTCAAAGAAAGATAACGCGCGATTTTTCCAAAATGATGAAGAAATGATTAACCAATCATGAAATGTCGTTGTCCGCGGCGCGCCGTGTTTACCGCCACAGCAAAGACTTCCCCGTTTTCTGAAAGCCATCTGCGATCATTTGATAATAATAGATTCCGGCCACGACTTTATTCCCGAAAGCATCCCGGCCATCCCAATAAATTTTGTGCTGGCCGCGGCTCTGGGTTTTTTCCACCAAAATTTTGACCGTTTGCCCGAGTTGATTGAAGATGCGCACCGAAACCCGGCTCTCCCGCGGCAGATAATAGGTGATTGCTGTTGAGAACTGAAAGGGGTTGGGATAATTTAAGCCGAGAGCGAAGTTGTCAACTTTCAGGCGGTCCGCAACCGCCATAACTTCTCCAGAGGGCGCGCTATAGTTGCCGGCATCATCAACCGCCATCAGTTTATAGTAGTATGTTTGGCCGTAGCTCACTTGATCGTCTTCATAGGTTGAATCGGATTTTGCAATCCAAGCATGGGCTTGCAGGGTGCCGGGACGGGTATCGCGGCAGAGCAGATAGCAGCACAAGTCCGCCTCGGGATTTGGCGTCCATTGGAGTTTTATGAAAGCGTTTTGGGCGTAAGCGTGGGAGGTAAACAAGCGAAAGCAGACAATACCAGCTAAAATGGCGGAACGTGCAAATGAGGTGTTCATCAAGCGTTGCGATCGTTGTTTGTCCAAACGAAAATACCTGCAGCGACAGCGGGGATGCCGGGGATTAATATAAAAATTTTTGTACCAAGCGCAACGACGGGTTTTAAACCGGTGGGTAACTATTTTTGCAGCAGCAGCGTGTGCGTATAAACCGCATTTCCCACGATGAGACGCGCAAAGTAAACACCGGAGGCAGCCGCTTCACCGTTGCGCGTACGGCCATCCCAATGGACTTGATACTCTCCCG
The DNA here is from genome assembly GCA_964457925.1 of uncultured Cytophagia bacterium. GTDB lineage: Bacteria > Zhuqueibacterota > Zhuqueibacteria > Zhuqueibacterales > Zhuqueibacteraceae > Coneutiohabitans. The sequence goes on along the minus strand of CAYWGH010000004.1, from coordinate 113,133 downwards.
CTGGCTGAACTTTGTTTACCAGGTGCGCAATTTCTCTGCCCAGTGAGTCGTAGAGATCGAGCTGAACCGGGGCGAAATAATCGACGCGGTACGAAATGGTAGTGGAGGGATTGAAAGGGTTGGGATAGTTTTCCAGGACGTTGAATTGCAGCGGAGATGCCGGCTTGCGTTCGGCAACCGCGGTGCGCGGCGATTTAATTGCTGTAGCCAAATTCATGGCGCCGGCGATTGCAGCCCAATCGTACACATGCACAGTTTTGTCCGAGTGAACTGCATAGAACGAGCCGCGTGGGAGGTTTGGCAGCGCCGCCTGGGTTAACGCGACACCGTCTGTGCCGCGGGTTTCTCCGGTAAAATTGCCCAACCATTGCAGCGTTTTGCGGTCAAATACTTCAAATTCAGTCGGGCTGGCATTTTGATCGGTGATGATGAGGTAGCCTGCGCCGTTGCCTAAGTCATAGAGTGCGATGCCCTCCGGGTCGATCGTGAACAAGCCCTGGCCAAAGCGTTGCACGAAGTTGCCGGCCAGATCATAAACCATCACATTGCGAGCCTCGCTTTCATCGCACAGCAGAACGCGATTATTGGCCGGGTCAATCGCAATCGATTCCAGCCCTCCGGCAACATCAAAAACGAAGGCGCGCCTGCCCACAAGGCTTTCACCCAGAGAGAGAATGTCGTAGACATACACCTGATCCGGTGAGGAATCGGCTTCCGTGATCCAGGCCTGCAACTGGTCGCCCTTCCAATACAAAGCAACACCGTAGGGTTCGGTTAAATCCTCGCCGCCGAAGTGTCCTAAAAATTTTTGCTCCGGCAGTGAGAATATTGAAACGCGATGATTGTCGCGCTCGACGATGAACAAGACATCCGTGCGCCTGCCATTAATCAAGACACCATAACCCACCGCCACTCCGTTCGGGTAGCCGAGTTGTCCTGCACCCGCGCCGCCGTTTCCCAAGCGCCCGATGAACTTTTTGGTGCTGGGATCGTGCATGAGAATGACATGATCGCTTTTGTCAGTAGTAAACAATATGCTTTCGGCGGGATTGGGAGCAACCCAAATTGCCACCGAGTCGATGGTGCCGTTGCCTTCCGGCGGGCTGTCCAATTCATGAAAAAGCGGCACAACCACCGCGCTTGTTCCAAATAAGAATGCTGTCAGTAGATGAGTTTTCATTTGCTAAAAATTTGGCTTCAGGAAAGTGTGCGTGCGTTTGTTCGACAGTTTGCAGCATGAAACTCGATGTGTTTTCTCTCAGCGTATAACTGTCATGCGTTTGGCCTCTGTCCAAACAAATGTATCGCGATTACGCACGGTCATGCGACAGATATATGTTCCCGCGGCAACCGGTGCACCGGTTTGATCTCGGCCATCCCAAGCCATAACGTACCGGCCGGCAGCCGCAGGCGAATCTTTCAATGTTTTCACTTTTTGGCCGGATAGATTATAGATGCTGAGATTCACCTGCGCCGGTTCGCCCAGATCGAACACGAGTTTTGATCCGCCCGAAGTGCTTTGGCGAGTATCGTTGAGCGAAAAAGGATTCGGGAAATTTTGATGCAAGGCGAACTTCGACGGCGAGTCGAAGGCAATAGTGAGGTCACCGGATTGCCCCGCTGAAGTGGCCACGCCGAATTCGAAAGCCCCGAGATCCGGATTATTCCCCACGAATGGCTGGCCGAGGTTGACGCCCGCATCGCGCGCCGGGCTGGAGGCTTGCAACTCGAAGTTGGCCTGTGCAGCATTTTTGAAGAGAGGATCACTGCCGGTCACATCGCCCTCGCCGTGCATCGCTTTAGCCTTGGCATTGAACCAGCCGTTGTGACCGACCTGGCAATTGAACGGTCCGGAGACGGCGACGCTACCGCTGTTATAAATGAGATTGTTGCGCATCACGCCGCCGCGCAGCCCCTCGCCTTCGATGCGGAAGGATTTTGCCGTGATATTTGCCAGGGTATTGTGCAGAATCTCGACATTCGCGACGTCATCAAACTTGACAGCATAGTATTGCCGAATGTTATAGATCACATTCCGCACCAGGCGGATATTCATTTGCGATTTGCCGCCTTCGCCGCGAAACTCAATACCGCGCTGGCTGTCATGAATGAAATTATTCGAGCCGGTGATGTTGCGGCAGCCCTTTTGCGTGACCCAGGCTTTGTTTTCGAAACCGTACATCTCGTTGCCATCGACCAGGCAGCCATCAACGCCTTTAAAATCCAGCGCATTTTCACTGTTGATGCCCAGCGTGGTATAAAGAATATTTCCGGAGATGATAATGTCTTTGGAATAATCTGAAATTTCGGTTTTATCGCTGGCGTAAAGTTGGATGGCGTCGCCGCCGCAATTGTAGATGGTGTTGTTGACGATCTTCCAGCGCGCGGCGCCGGGATTGAGGACGATGCCGTGGGCGTCATTGTCGATATTCCACACGAAATCATGAATCGTGCAATTCTCAATGGTGATGTCGCTGCTGCTGCTGGCGCCGTCGATGGCGTCGCGTTTGCCGTTGCGCAACTCACAATGGCTCAGGGTAATGAATCGGCCTCTGATTTTTACCGCATCGGAGGCGCCACCCAGATGATCGAAAATCAAACCGCGAATCACCCAATAATCCTGATCCGCGTTCAACATCGTGCCACTCACCGCGATAACCGGTTTCTCGCCGGGATAGGCTTGCAGCACAATCGGTTTGCCGGCGGCGCCGCTTCTCGGCAGAGAAAGCGCTTCAGCATATGTTCCACCGCGCACCAATAACGTATCACCCGGCTGCAAAGCGCTGAGCTTGGCGTTGATGCTTTCGCCGGGTTTGACTTCTTGTGTTCCGGCAGATAAATCTCCGAAGAGGAACAGCGTGAGTAAAGCGGCAAACAGAGGAGGTCTCAAAAAGACAAATCGGCTCATCTTAGAACAAAACTTCCTGCTCTTCCACAGCATGCTTTACCCTTCAATGGTTAATAATGATTCGGGCCTCTGTTTTGAGGGCAGCTCACCTGAGCCAATCCCGAGATGATTCGCGTGCTCGGCGATTAGCGAAACAAGCTTCGCATCACCGGCGAATGAAGCTGATTGCACAAGGGATTGGTCAGCTTGATGAGTTTTTCCTCTTCGAGCGCGAGCTGCAATTCACTGGCATAAGGCATGGAGTAAATGGCGATGTACAAATTGCCCCTCGGTTCCGAATTTGCAAGCCACGAACGATAAGCATAATGCAATCGTCCGATACGGCCATCGGCAAAATTGCGTGAAATGCCCAAATACAACAACTCTTCGTTGTTTAGCATCAAACCTGTGCCGGTTAAAATGGCATAAATGCCGCCCTCGACAGGCGGAACCCACTCGTCAAAAGAATAAGGCCCGTAGAAATGACGGCCTCCGATGTTCAACATGTTTTAATCCGATCCTGAAACAAAAGTCCTGGTGAAGAAATTACCATGGTGATTTGTTCTTTAAGTTCGTGAAGAGGCCGGGCAATGCAACGCGGCCAGACCTTCTCGTTTCGTGCTGCACGAAATGTTAACGATTTGTTTTTAAATCGGCATTTCGTCGTGGTGAATTTGACCGAGCAAAAACGATGCCCACGCGTTAAACCATTTTCTTGCGCCGTGAACAACGGGAGGCATATTCAAAACAGTGACTTCGAATGGAAGGGTGAAAAAGGTGTGTCAGCCAGGTTGGATTAATGATGGATCAAAATGACGCTAGGATTACAGCCTCGTAATTCGGCAGTGAATCCCAATACCATAGCTCAAATGTTGTTACACCCGTTTCCACAAAATCGACTGCTTTTTCAAAATGAACCGCACGAAGCCGAAAACCGCAGCAACATTTCCCATTAAAAAATAAAACGGCATGTATAAATACCGGATACGCAAGCCGAGAAACTCCTGTAAATAACCCAGAAAGCCCACGAGATAAAATGCGGCTTGCAGATTGAGCATGAGGCGATAGACCGGCGCTTCGGCAAGCCAGCACGCGAGCGGGAGCAACAGAATAAATATCGGGCTAATGGTGCGCAAGACTTTGTGTGAGATGAATTGCAATGCGACGCGCCCGCGTTTGGGATTGAGCAGGCTGTGCAGCACGTAAATCATCTGAAAATTGCCGACATTGATGCGAATGCGGCGCTGAAACTCGCCATTCAGATTGGTGGATTCGCGTTCGATGACGATCGCATCCGGCTCATACAGCACACGATAACCCTGCCGGATGATTTGCATCGGCAGGATGAAGTCATCATTAATGGCCTTTTTGTCGAGCGGCTCAAAGAGCTGGCGGCGAAAACCATACAACGCGCCGTGCGCACCGATTACCGAATGAACCTGGCTTTCATATTTCTTGAGAAACGTCTCGTATTGCCAATAAATCCTCTCCGTCATGCTGCGCAGCGATTCGTCCTCCGTTTCGAACGAGTAGACGCCGGAGACACAACCCACGTTGGGATCGTTGAAATGGCGCACGAGTTTTTTAAGAGCATCCGGTTGCAGCAGGCCTGAGGCGTCGGAGAGAACAATGATTTCGCCCTCCAACTTGGGAATGACTTTGTTCAATACCGTGGTCTTACCGCGACGTTTGGGGCGTGCGATGAAGTGAATCTCATTCTCGCTATAACTCGCCAACATATCGTTGGTTTGATCGGTGGAACCGTCTGAAACCACCGTGATGCGTAAGCGCTCTTTGGGATAATCCAGGTTGAGCGTGTTTTCCACTTTCTGACGGATGACGTTTTGCTCGTTGTATGCCGGTATCAAAAACGTCACAAATGGCCAGTCTTGATGATTGGTGTTTGGCGCAGCCTGCTCGGGTGCGCGCTGCGATCGCTTTTGGCGGAGCTTGGCTAGCACGTACATCAAGAGCGGATAGCCCAAATACGTGTAGAGCAGCATCCCAATACACAGCCAGACCACGGCCTGCCAGAAGAGGGCCATAGACGGTTCCAGAATATGTTATCTGCCAAAGCATTTTCATATTCCGGCCACCGTTCCATGAGCAGCCGAAACAGCAGGGATCAGAAAACGGAATTGAGGAGTCCCGTAATCACACCGATATAAAACAAGGGTTGAAGCGGGCGCAGCACTTTATCCAAAAAGTAGCCGATCTTGGAAAGCGTGTCCGGCGGCACAACAATAATATCGCCATCGGCCAGCGCCAGATCACGTTCCAGCTCGCCTTTTTTCGTGATTTTGTTTAAGTCGACTTTAAGAATATCGGGTTTGCTCGCGGTAGAGGTCGCACGGATCAGCCTGATTTTCGCGCGACTTGCTCGAAGTGTAGGCGTGCCCGCGAGCGTGAGCGCGTCCATGAGCGTCATGTTTTTGTTGATCAAGTATTGTCCCGGCGCGCCAACTTCGCCGAGCACGAACACGCGCTTGGCTTGGTAGGAAGCGATGACAACCGTGACTTCAACATCGATAATGTATTCGCTCAACAGCGCCGTCAGCTCGGCGTCAATTTCATCAGAGGTTTTGTTTTCGACATACACGCTGCCGACAAGGTCGAACGAGATGCGGCCGTCCGGGCCAACCGGTTCGGCGCGCACGAAGTTTTCCTGGCGCACGGCGCCCGGCCCTGCGCTGATTTGCAAAACATCGCCGGGCCCCACACGATAGGCTGCTTTATTTACCGGCTCGCGGTAGGGTTGTTCCGGTGCAGCCGTTTGCGCCAAAGCCTGCGATGCAAGCAGAAGCAGCATGGTGCATCCAAGGAGGAAGTGGTGTTTCATCATCTGTCCCTTTCAGCTAGGGATGAGGTTTTTAGGTGGTGGAGTTTGTTCCACAACACGTGATAATTTTGATTGCCCAAAAATCGTTTTCCCAATCGTCCGGCGAAATAACGGCTGCGTTTTTTAAATAGGTACCACGAATTTGCGCGCAATATCGTTTCCAACTCCATCAACGTGATATGGGGTGTGATCACCCAGCGCGGCACGATGGTCAGGTTTGACACATGTTGCAAACGCCGGGGGCGAATGCCGGGCGTCGACGTATAGATTTCATGATAACCGCAAGCGCCGGCATATTTCAGCGTATTGCTATCGTATCTGCCGCCCGGCAATGACATCGCCGTAACGGCCTGCCCAATGATATCCGATAGAATTTTTTGCGGCGTCAAGATTTCAGCTTGCTGTTGCGACGGCGTCAAGTTCTGCAAGAAAATATGTGAATGCGAATGGCTGCCGATGCGAACTCCCGCCTGGGCCAGCATGCGAATTTCGGCCGCTTGCAGCATGCCCCGCTGTCCAACGGTTGCTGTTGTCACAAAACAGGTTGCGGGAATGCTATGCCGTTGCAATGTTTCCACCCACGGCAACAAGCTTTGATAACCATCGTCGAACGTCACGTGAACCGGCGTTTTGCGCTTTTCAATTAAACTGACATGCGTTTGAAAATCTTCCGCCGTGACATCATAGGCGGGTTGCCATTCGCGAAAAGCGATGTGTTGCCGGCCCGACGCGATATTATGATACATCAAAACGATGCTGGTTACGGACATCTAATTGCTCTTTTGCAAAACTTAATCGTGCGTGCCCGGCGTGAACCGGATAAATGTTAAATTTTTGCAGCGTATGTGTCGGCAATTGCAACATTTCCTGCACATTTTTGGGCATATGCCGTCAAATACAGCGTAGTGATGCGTTGAATCATCTGCTGTTCGCTGAAATTTTCCAGCACGAATTTCTGCCCGGCTTGTGCGCGCATGCGAGCCGTCTCACGTTCATTCAGTGTTTCCAGTAATGCGGCGGCGAGAGCATGCTGGTCGTTTGCAGGCACCAGCACGCCATAGCGATCATCCGCGATGATTTCCGGATTGCCGCCAACGCGTGTGGCGACCACCGGCACCTTTGCTGCCATCGCCTCTAAAATCGCCATGGAAATGCCCTCGGTTTGCGAGGGCAGGCAGAAGACGGACATGAAACTGAGGAATTCATAAACCTCTGGGCGGCGGCCCGCGAAGAGAACGCTGCTGGCGAGGCCTTTTGCCTGCGCGAGTCGTTTCAAATGCGGTGTTTCCGGGCCCTCGCCAATGAGCAGTAAACCCGCTTGCGGATAATGCTCGAGTATGGTTGGCATGACTTCGAGCAAGAGCGGATAGTTTTTGCGAACTTCTTGACGGCCGATTGAACCGATGAGCGGGTTGAATCGATCTAATTCGAATTCACGCTGCACTGCCATTCGTGTCGCTTCATTCACGGTGACGGGTAAGCGCAAACCGTTGTGAATCGTGATGACTTTGTCGCCCGGCAGGCCGCCGTCTTCAATCAGGCAGCGGCGTAATTGTTCTGAAACAGATATGATCTGCGTCGTTTTGCGTGCAAGCTGTTGCTCGATGCGCTGCCGCGTCTGATCCGCAATGGTGAAAGTCGAATGTTCGTGCGTGATCAACACCGGCACTTGCGCGAGTATGCCCGCCAGCCGGCCCCACAAGTTTGCGGTGAACACGTGCGTGTGTAAGATATCGGTTTGGTGCGTGCGCAGAAGTTTTTGCAAACGCCATAACAGTCCGATATCGACGCCGGGCTTTTTGTGTAATGCGACCACGCGCATGCCGCGTTCTTCAAGCTCGGCGGCCATGCGCCCTTTTTGGGCGAGACAGCAAACCATCGGCTGAAAGAGATCCGCTGGCAATCCCGAAACGAGATTAATGAGAACCCGTTCCGCGCCGCCGTTTTCAAGGTCTTCGATGACGTGCATAACCTTCAGCGGAGTTTTGGGCGTCTGCCGCGAAGAAGAAATTGCCGTAGAATCTGCCATCTTGCTTGTTTGAACGAAACCACTTGTGACACGCTAAATTTTTAACCTCTGACTTGGGTTATAATACGCTCAATGCGGTAATTTTCTCGGTAAATAAATCGATCACTTGTTTCGTCGCTCGGGCGTCGTCAAAAAGCTGCAGCGCACGCTGTTGGCCGGCTAACGCTAGTTGACGCCGCAGCTCCGGCTCGAGATGCAAACGCCGGAGTGCCGCCGCCGCCGCTGCGGGATCGTCAGCCTCCACGAGCAGGCCGGTGTGTTCCGATTCGATCAATTCACGAATCGCATTCAAGGGCGTGGCAATCACGGGGACTTGACTTGCTAACGCCTCGATATAAACATTGGGAATACCCCAATGCAGATACGGACGCGGCAGCAAGATAAAGACATCGGCCCAGCGTCGCAGTGGCCGAAGTTGTTCGTGCGGCAGATAGCCAAGCAGAAAAACGTGTTGCTCTAAACCGCGTTTTCGGATGAGATTTTGCAAACGCCATTTCTCCGGACCTTCACCAACAATTTTGCATTGAAACGCTAGATGTTGTTGCTTCAAAACCGCACAGGCCTCAATCAACGTATCAAAACCTTTGGTGTGATAGAAGGTGCCGATCGATAGTATGCGAAAGAACCCGTTGGGCGCATCTTTGTTTTTGGCATCCTGCTGCAAAGCGGTGAGATGATGCCCATGATAAACGAGTTTAATGTCTTTGGCCTTTGCGGGCGCCAACCGTGAAAGATGAGCCTGATTGTAAGCTGTGCAGGTCATGACAAAAGCGCCGGCTTCCAGCTTGCTCACGAGCATGGTATCGTCTTCATAAATGTCATGCGCATGTGCCGAAAAACTGTAACGCAAGCCGGTCAAACGATGAATGATCCAGGCCATGGTGCCTGGAAATGTCGCCCAAAACGCATGAACCAGTGCGACCCGGCGGCACAGCATGCGATCGGCATAGCATACTGCCTGCGGAAAGAGAATAAGATTCTTGAGCAACGTTTTCGGATGGCGCCGGCTTTCCCGGCACAATTGCAGCAGCGTACCGAAGTAGCGCCTGGTGTCGCGCTTCACAAAGCGATATTGCGCCCGCCAAATTTCCCCGGAGAACAAAAAAGGCCGGTGAAACAAGCGCGGCAATAACGCTTGTGCTTGCGGCTGAATGATTTTATCGCGCGACTTTTTGATTGAATAAATGTCGAATTCAAATCCTGCTTGTGCGAGCACTGACATTTCACGCAGAATGAACGTTTCGTCAAGGCAGGGAAACTTGGACAGAATAAAGGCAATGGGGGCGGCGTTCTTTCTGTCTTGTTTTGCGAAAGTTTTTGCCGAAGGGTTTTTCATCTGCGCCGCAGCAATCCGAGTTGTTTGCGCAGAAAAATGTCAACATTTTCACGAAAGACTTCGTCGATGACAAAAACGATGATAAAATACACGACAGCGCCCAGGACAGCTTCGAGGAGGAGATCGATCCATGGGTGGCTAACGTGTATTGTTTTAATCACCAGGAACATCAGGCTGCCGGCCAGCAAGTATTTCATGAATGCAACCCAGGGAATTTGCAATCCGATAAAACGGTGCGTGTAAATCGTGACAATTATTGCCATTAACAAATAACTAAGCGCCTTCGCGATCGTTGCTCCCATGATTCCCATGCGTGGAATGAGCAACCAATTCGCCGCTAAATTGATGATCATGGTTAAGGTCAGAATGCCAACCAATCGCTTGGTTTTTTTTTGGATGTAGTGGCTGGCGGCGAGAATGGGCAGCGCACCATTTATCATCAGGCCGGCAATCGTCCACGGAATGACGGGGCTGCCGGCAACGAATTTTTCTGAAGCGATAACGCGGATGAAGTTTTCACCGACTGCAGCGCAGCCGAAAATCAACGGCACCGCGAACAAGCTGTAGGTCCGCAAAGCGCCCTGTAAAAATTTGCGGGTTTCTTCTTGTCCTCTTTTCGCCCATATTTGCATGTAGACCGGCATGACTGCGGTCGCAAAGGGCAGAACAACAATATCTTTAAGATAATCGGCGAGATTATAGGAGGCGCTATACAAGCCTACGGCTGTGGCGTCAAGAAAATAATGAATCAGGTAGCGATCCAAATATGTCAACAGCATCGAAACGAATTCAAAGCCGATCAGCGGAAAGCCGTACACCAATGCTTGCCGAAAAACTGTGCCGGAGAAATCGCGCAAGTGTAGAGGATTTTTTCGCGCCCGCCATCCCAACAATGTGAATACGGCTAAACTCATGCCCAATAATTGCGCGCCATAAAAACCGGTCAATGTGCGTGAGACAAAGAACAAAATCACTAAAATTGATGCGAGGGTTAGGTATTTTGCGACAACGCGATAGCTGTTAAAAAAAATCGTTTGCTGCTCCGCACGCAAAAAGGCGAGCAGCAAGCTTTCGCTGGCTCGCAACAAGATCAAGCCGCTGCTTAAAAGCAGCAGGCCCGGGACAATACTCTCACCGAACCAAAATTCTGAAAAACTCGTGGTCGCGATGATCCACAATACCGTAAAAACGAGCGCGATCGCCATGCCGCCAAGCAGCAGAGTCGAGATAAAAACCGGCAGGCCTTGCGGATGTTTGTTTTCGGCGTATTCGTCATAATAGCGCACGACGCTGTTTTGCAAGCCGCTTTTCGCGCAAGCAACCAGCACCAATAAAGCGTTTGAAATCAGATTCATGATCCCATACTCGTGCACGGCAAAGATGCGCGTCGTAATGGGAAATGAAACCAAGGTGGAAAGTAAAATCAAAATTTCGCCAATCGAATAGTGGGTCGAATGACGAAGGAATCGTCCTAACGATGCTGTCATGTAATCGAATTAAGTCCTTGCACGCAGAAGATCGTCGTAAAGCTGTGTGTGGTTTCTGGCCATCATGGCGACGCTGAAATTTTTTTGAACATGGTGCTGCGCCGCTTTGCCCATTTTCAGGCGCAGTCCGGGCGAGCGGAAAAGCTTGAGCAGCGCCTGTTCGAGCGCAGCCGCATCTTGCGGTGGTACGAGCAAGCCCGTGTGCCCGTCTATAATCTGCTCCGGGCTGCCTCCGACGCATGTTGCAATGACGGATTTGCCCGCCGCCATGGCCTCTAAAATCGCATTGGAAAAACCTTCTGAGAGTGAAGGTGAAACCACAATGTCAAGGGCGTGCAAAATTTCGGGAATATCATTGCGCGAATTCATAAACCACACACGCTCGGCCGCGCCGCCCGCAGCGGCTAAGCGTTGCAGCCTGTCCAGCAAACCGGCATCACCGGCAAATCCACAGATGAGCAGATAGGCTTGTGGAAAAAGCGGCGCGACTCGGTTGAACGCTTCGAGGAGGTAATGATGGCCCTTGGCGGCGCGAATGTTGGCAATCACGCCGATTGCCAGGGCATTTGGAGGTAGACCAAGCTCTTGCCGCTTTGCAAGGCCGCGGTTCGCCGTTTCAATTTTTCTGAGATCAATGCCATTGTACAGCAAGGTGATGGCTTCTGCCGGCGCACCGGATCGCTGCGCCAGTGCTTCCCGCACCGCAAGAGAGTTGGCGGTCACGCGTGTCGCCAAATGGCGATCCGTCCAAAGATTCACACGCGTGATCCCGGCGCCATCAAAACCGCCGAGATCACGATGGCTCGATATGATGACGGGCACGCGCGCAAGTGTGCCGAGCACGGCGCCCAGCACATTGCCCGTCGTGAGGAACGCGTGCACAATTTCAGGTGCAAGGCGGCGAAGAGAACGGTATAATCTCCATGCGGCCGGCAAGGCATTTAAACGAGCCCAATTTGCCTGTCCCAAGCATTCAGTTTGAATGCCGGCCTGCTTTAAGCGGTCGCCTAAGGCCGCTTCCATTTGTGAAAGCGCAATAACATGAGGCCGGAAGCGCGTGCGATCGAGATGCAACGCCAACTCGACGATTTGCAGCGGTGTACCGCCGTAAGCGAGCTTGTCGGTCAAATAAACAACCGTCACCGGTGCACGCATCAGTTCTTACCGAGGAGCAACAGCGGGGCAGGCTTGAGCTGATAATTCGTAGTAGCGGCTGTGGTGAGCCTGAGTGTTTGGATTTGTTGCAAGCGGGCAACGCGCCGCCGCCGCAGGTAGATGTAGGCGTAAGTTAACGCCACGATCACCCAATACAATCCTACCAACTCTTCACGCACAAAGCGCGAGCCAAAGAAATTGACCACGAGTATGCCGAACAAGCTAGCCATCCCGCCCAACATCCAACCACGCATGAAGCGATCGGCCGTGGTACGATAGACATGTTGCATTGCCCAAAATGGAATGAACAAGAGTGCCAGGAAATTGAGCAAGCCGGGCAGTCCCATTTCAGCGGCAACGCGCAGAAACATGTTGTGCGCATCCATGTTGCGTTCGATATTGGCATACTTGGGAATGGCCAAGCTGAATGTATTGTAACCGATGCCCCCAAGCGTGTGATTTTCGATGATGCGCACGGCGCCGCGCCAGATGCGCCAACGCAACGCTGAACTGGTTTCCAGGTTGCGCTCGGGTTCGTAAGGCGCCGGCACGCGTCCACCGACGGATTCGTTGGCGGTTACGATTTGGGTGCTTTCCATACGCTCTTGTACCGCCCCCGGCGCCCAAAATTGATAGAAGATCGCGGCGAGCACCAGCCCTGGGATCATCCATCGAAAGCGGACCAATGCCATGAACAGTAAAACGATCATCATGCCCAGGTAGGCGCCGCGCGACAGCAGAAGCAGTAAACAGATCATTGCGAGGGCAAAAAGACCTAACAGCGGAATACGACGATGCAGGCGCGTTTCCAGCAACCCGATGCTCAAGGTGAGTACCGGATAATATACAAAAAATGCCGCAAGATCATTCTCGCCGCCAAACCCGAACGGCCCGCCGATACGATTTTCTTCTGAAATTTCCTCCCAGCCGAGCGAGATCAAATCTTTGATCGTCCACAGCGTCACAACCCCGCACATAATGAGCACCGTTGTGATCATGCGCTTGATTGCCCGGCGACTGAAATCAGCATTGGCGATCGGAAAGAAAAGCAGCATGGGGCTGAGCCAACGCTTGAGAGGGTTAATTTGGTCTTCCATGTAGGCGGTGCCCGCTGCAGCAGCGGTTTGAAACAAGGCTGCCAGGCAAATTATAAAGAACAAAACCAGCGCAAAATTCATGGCACTTCCGTGCAACAATTGCTTGCGCTTAATAATGGCATTCACGAACCATAGCGCAAATATCACGCTGGCCAGCGCGTTGAAGGGATTGAGCGTCTGCAGGCTTTGATAACTATAAGGCAGCGCAGACTGCAGCGGCAATAACACAATTAACGCATGCACCAACACTTCATAATGTGCCATGCCGGCAAACGCTAAAATACCTCCGAGAACCAGGCCCGCCGCAATGCCCGCTGAGAATTGCGCCACCAAGAGGGCTACACTCAGCGCCAACACCATGACAAGCGCTGGATAAATTTGATCAAGCAGGGATTTGTGCGCGGCTACCATTATCGTGCCCTTCAAGAGACTCTTTCAGGAAGTAATGCACGGCGCCCCTGCAGATACGATTTATGATGATAGTCTTCCGGGCCATACTCTTCTTCGATGCGCAAACGATTGAGTACGGCGCCGACTGCGGGCGCTTTTGCCCGTTTGAGCAGCACAATGGCTTGGCGCGCGACCTCGATCGGTGTGCGCCCCGATTCCATTACCAAAATGACAAGATCGACATCGGGCATGAGCAGCAGCGGATCGGAAATTGGGATAATCGGCGGCGCGTCGATGATAATGATATCATACTGTTCGCGTAACGAAGCAAACAGTGATTGCATTTTCGAGCTGATGGACAGCTTTTGAAAGGTGACGTGACGTGTGCCGGTCTGGATAAAATCAAGCGCTGAGCCGTTAAAGGTGACGCTGTTGCGCATATTCTCCGGACGAATTTCACCGGCCAGCCAGTTGGACAATCCCGCATCATGCTGCAAGCCCAGTCGAACATGCGCTGTCGGATGATAAATATCCGTGTCGAGCAAAAGAGTGCGCTTACCATAAAGCGTATAACTCGCCGCGAGATTTGTGGCAATGGTGGACTTGCCTTCGCCCATGCCCGGGCTTGTGACCATTACGATTTGGCCTCGCTGGCCTTCGGCCAAAGCCAAGTCCGTATTGACGCGCAACGCGCGAAAGTTTTCGGCGAGATCCGACCCGGGTTCTTCCAGCACAACTAGTTTTTCAGCGAGATTGGTGCTGGAACTCCCGCCCGCCGCAGCGTCGCCGATAAACCCTAATACCGAGATGCCCAGTTTTTTCTCGACATCTTCTCTGGTTTTGACGGAACGGTCGATCGCTTCACGCAGATAGGCCAGCCCGATACCCAACATGATGCTGATGACCACTCCCATAATCATTTTGAATACGCGGCGGCGCGGCACGGGCTTGAGCGGGTATTGCGCCGGTTCGATGATGCTGACGTTCAACGCTTTCTCAGCTTGCAGGCCTTGAATTTTTTCATTGGTACGCAGCATTCCCTGATAAGCATCTTGCGCAGCCTGCACCTCGCGGTTTAACTTCAGAAGTTCTTGCTCTTCCTCCGGCGTTTGATTTAAGATACGATTGCTGTACTCCCCCGACAATTTGCGTAATGTTGCAATCTTACTGCCGAGATTGTTGTACTCGACTTCTGCCAACAAATGCTCGACGTGCAAATCGTGCCAGATCAGGGCGGGATCACTGGGTCTGAGAGAGTCGGGTGAATAGGTGCTTCCAGCAAAGCTGCGCAGTTCTTGTATCGTTGCATCGACATCGCGTTTGAGGCTTTGCACTTTGGGATGTTTCTCGGTGTACACCGCGGATTGCCCCAACAATTGGCTCTGCAACGTCAGCAGGCGGCGTTTGAGTTCTTCAATGCGCGGAATTTGCGACTCCATCATAGCCAATGCGGGCGCCTTTTCTTTGAGCTGCTCGATCTGCTTGCCGAGCGTCTTCATCCGGTCGGACACGAGTTCTTGCTGGCTGGCGAGATCAACGATCTGATTTTCAAAATTGTCGATACGTTCGCTGATGCGATCGGCCTCGCGCGTCTTGCTGGCGATGCCGCGCGTTCGTTGAAAGTCCGTCAGACGCTGTTCGGCCTCGATTACGCGTTGGTAGGAACGGCTGAGTTGATCTTGATAGAAATGATTCAGCTCATCGATGCGATTTTGAATGATTTCGAGATTGAGCCGGCAAAATTCTTCGCCGATGGTTTTGGTCCAGCGAAACGCTTCCTGGGGGTCGTCGGATTTTACGATGACGCGTATGACGTTGCCGCCGCGATGATCGGTTTCCATGTGTTCGAGCAGGGCAATCATCGCCTTGCGATATTCGTCTGCGATCGCCGCCGAGTCCCCTTGCGCCTCGCGGATTTTTTGCGCCAGTTTGGAATATGGATTGTTCTGCGCTTCCGCTCTTGCCACACGATAGATAAAGCTTTGACTCGTGAAGATATCCATGTAGTTGCCCACCGTTAAGTCGGGGCTGATATCAATATCCGAGCTCATCATACTCGTTACCGCATCGTCCGTTACACCCACGGCAATTGTCGCATGATATTCCGGCTTGGAAAACAGGAGCAGGAGCAGAAGGGGGAGCACAACAGAAACAATGCTGAGTAATACGATTTGGCGATGTTTATAGATGATGCGAAGATGTTCCTTGAGGTGCAGTTTTTCAAAATCCATAGGTGCCTCCTTACTTGGAGAAACTTGGAGAACGCCGCATCAAGGCGGGCGCTCAAATCACAAGGTTATGCGAATTGATGGTGATTGCTTTTGTGATGGTCCGTTGTCGTTACCGCCGAAACTGCGGACGTAAAGAATTCATTCTTCGGCGCGGCAACGCTGGTGGTATCGACGGAAGACCCGGCAAAAATGTGTTCAGTGGTTTTCGCTTTTTCATGATGGCCATTTGGCCAAATAATTTCATCAACCGTGGTGATCTGTGAACGATTTAAAGCGGAATACCAAACGACCTGTTTGAATTCGTGCAAGTTTCCCGGCCAATGATAATTCCACAACGTCGTCAGGGCGCGAGAAGTCACGCGCGCAGGTTGTTCCCCGGCCGCAATGGCATATCTCTGCAAGAAATGATGAGCCAAATGTTGGAAATCGTCTTTGCGCTCACGCAGCGGCGGCAGTGTGAATTCTTCGATAGTGAGACGATAGTATAAGTCGCGGCGGAATTTTCCGGCGGCAACCTCGTGTTGCAAACTCTTTTGTGTGGAAGCCAGCACACGCAAGGTTATTTTTTTTGTCGCATGCGTTTGCGGATGTGAAACAGCCTTCTCTTGCAACAAACGCAACAGACGATCCTGCACCTTGGGCGCCAACGCATCGACATTTTTCAGAAAAATAGTAAGGCCTTCGTGCTGTGTTGAATTGGAAGCTTCGGTGGAGAGCGCCTCTGGGGCCTCGCCAAAAACAGCCAGTTCCAACTCTTCCTCGCTCGCAACGTGACAAGGGATCATAACAAAACGATCATGGCAAGACTTGCTGGCGCGATGAATCACATGGATTAAGGTCTCTTTGCCGGCGCCGCGCTCGCCTTGCAGCACAAGCGGGATTCTGCCGTCTAATACTTTGCCGAGCCGTTTATAAATTTTTGCCAATGCGGGATTGAAGGTCTCCAGCATATACGCTTGCGCCATCTCACTATCCGGCACGCGTGGAAAAAAGTGTGAGAGGCGCGTCGGCTGTATTTTAGATTGGCGGGCCAGCCCCTTTGTGAAGCGCAGTTTGCGGGCAATGCCGATGTTCAGGCCAAATGATTTGCGCATGGTAAACGAGTGCTGATAAATTTGCTTTGTAGCGCGATTCAAATCGCGATAAAGATGGATCAGCTCCCACTGACAGTTTCTCTTGTTGCGGCGTGAGATTGAGGAAACAATCTGAGATATAAAGCGTTGGCAACCTAATTCTCTTCCGTGCTGGTCTCGCGTGCGGTAGCAGGCGGTTCAAAAGCCTTTTTTTGCATCGAAAGCTTACACGCATTTAACAAAAAATGCGTATTTAAAGTCTGGCATTACACTGCCAACGCTGCCTGGAATCTGACTAACGCTGGCAGGGCCGTGGGGGTGGAAACAAGTAAACCAGAGACTTATCGTCTCTCCCCTGGAAAACCGCGTACTGCTTGTTGAGTTGCAAATAATTCATGATTTCCGGGGAGATGTGAAGATCCGCTTCAGTATACGGTGAAGCCGTGATAATCCAAACCCGGCGATGGGGGTGTTTGTCGAGTATCGCCTGTAAATCGGTTAAGGTAGAAAGTACTTGCGTACCGGTGTAAACATCAAAATAGCTTTCGCCGACGCGGTACGTTTGCGGCACATAGGCATCGGAGCGCAGCCAAAAATCGATGCGTCCCGCATAATAGCTTTGCGCCAACCAGTCCATCGCAATCACAATGTCTTGCGGCTGTTGATATTGTTTGACGAAACTGCCAGGCTGTTGGTGATCCGGCATGATGCGAAAATGGGAGCCGGGCGCCGAGCGCGGATCAACCTTGCTGCCGTACGTGCGGCCTAACACTTTTGTGATGCGCCCGGGCGCGATTTGTTCACAACTGAGAGCAAAAATGAAAGCGGCAACAAGCGGGGTTGCGATCCGGCCGATTGCCGGCAAATGATAACGGCGAAGTTGAGCCTGCAAACAATGCCAGATTTCGCGGCTGAGAAAGGCATATATTAAGACAAATAAAGGATTGAGGTGAAGATTGAGGCGATATTCCACCCAATTGGTTTTGATGTAGCCGGTGGCAATGATCGGCAGGATGAAGGCGATGCAGGTAAAGTAAGCGCCGGAGTGTTTGTTACTCGTATGAAAAAGCAGCACAATCGCGAAACACACCATCAGCGCCATCACCGGAAACGCGTAGAGGAAGCCGAGATAATAAAGCTTCGGCAGGCCGGCTTGCAGTTTTAGAAACTCCCGGAGGCGGTTGACCAGTGTTAGGGGATCGCCGCTATTTTGCCATTGCGTCCAATCGTGCAGCGCCCAAAAGCCAAGCATGAAAACAATCAACCCGGCGGCGAGCTTGCTTTCAAGGCTCCGCAAGCCCTCAAGGCCTTTGCCGGAGAAAAACAAGTAGCCGCCGATGAGTAAAACGGCTAACGTGAATTGCCGGCCATAAGTCGCCAAAATAACCGCTAATGGCAATAACCAACGGCCAATCGTATTAAAATGCGCCCCGCGCAATCGCCATTTTGCCAAGAGCAGCGCCAGCACTAGCACAAGCGCCAATGGCCATAAATCCATCACCACTCGTCGCGGTAACAAGCCATAAAATTTTTGAAAAAAACTGTGAACGATCCCAAACGGTTTGAAAAAGTTTTGGTAACCGTGTTCCTGGCCGGGAATGGCAAAGCCATATTGGATTAAGATAAAATGTGCGCCGGTTAAGGCCACAAGTGTGAATGCCGCTGCGCCCAACTGCCAGCGGCTCCTGGCTGGGCGGCCGGGTTGCAAGGCCAGCGCAGAATAAACCAAGGCCAGGGTTAATCCCAATTCATGAAAAAAAATCGTGCTGGCTGAAATCAAAATGCTCCAGTGTAGCCAGCGCCGCTCGCCGGCAATGGCGCCGCGATAGATGGCATACAAAGCGAGCAGAAAGAAAAACGTGAAGCCGGCATACATGCGCCCGTGACGCGCGAATTCAAAATCCCAATATGAAAAAGTCAAAATAAAAGCAGCGACCAAACCGACATGCGATGAAAAAACACGTTTGCCCAGAGCATAAATCATTACGATTGTGCCGCAACTGAACAGAACGCTGGGGAAACGCAAAGCCCACTCCGTTAGGCCCCAAAGACTGGCCGAGAATGCAGAAATATAGTTTGCAAACAAACCGCGAAAATAGATCATTCCGGAGGGAAAGCGGGGATAGCCGTGCTCAAGGATGCCCTGCACGGCTAGCGCTGTGATTGATTCATCGCCCCAAAAATTGAGATGCCCCAAATTGATCAAACGCAGAAACAGGCCGACCGCCGCCATGGCAGCCACAAGGTATCCTGCAAAGGGAGTCACAGCATTTGAACGGGCTTGGTTCATATGAAATGTTGGTTGTCCGGCATGCCACCCCAGATGCGTTGAAATCCGTTTTTGTGCATGCATGTTGTAGATAAAAACGGAGAACGGATTCTATTCGATTCGGCTAACCAGAAGCACGAATCGGCGCCCGCAAGCAGCCCGTTGTTCAATACAAACTATTCGCCAGGAATGGCGAACAGCACGCAAGTGTTTCTTGCGAAATCGCAACTTTTGTGCAGCAGATGTTCCGGCAGTTTTATTCGTTATCATGCCGCCAATCCTCACGGCACGTCACATCTGTGCCTGCAAACGTTGCACGATTGTAATCAACTTGAATTGCATCCTCATGAATGATTCACAACATTGGCCCGCACTTGTGCTACTCCTGACAGGTTTGCTTAGCGTAGCGGCCTTTAGCGCAAGTCCAACGAGTGCGCAGAAAAAAAAGAGCCTGATTACTTCGCATACGCCGCTAACCGAGCCGGTATTGGCAAAACCCGCAATTGGCCAGCCGTATGTTGATCCGGTGTTTGGCACGATTATTACGCGCTTGACCGACGCAGCTGCGCAACGTGCAGAGGGCTTTGTTTGTTATTATCCCAAGCTTGATCCTTTCAACGCCGATGAAACAAAGATCTTGATTTATCGCAGAGGCGGCCAATGGTTTATTTATTCCCGCGAAAATCAGGCGCTAAAGCGTGCCCCGGTCAAAAACAGTCAAACTGATGCGCAACCGCGATGGCATCCTACACTGCCCAATATTCTTTTTTGGTTTGATGCCAATAAAATCATGCAGCATGATTTTGCCTCCGGACGAACGACGATCATTCATGTCTTTTCCACTTATCAGTTTGTGACGAACTTCGATGAAGGCAATTACAGCGCTGACGGCCGCTATGTCGCGCTGGCCGGTAAGAACTGGCCCTGGCAAACGGGCTTGCAGGAATTTTTTGTTTTTGATTTGGACGAACGTCTGCTGCTCGGCAGACCCATGCCAGCAACCGGTCGCACCGTTGATTGGTTGAGTATTTCGCCCTTTGGAAATTATGTTGTCGTATTGGTGGGATCGCCGCACGGCGCGGGACAGTGGCAAGGCGTCGATGTTTATCGTGCGCCGGAGATGGAGTTGTTGCCGCATGCGTATTATCCCTACAGTGACCATGCCGACCTTGGAATTGACGGCGAGGGCAATGAGGTTTATGTTACCGACAATGCCGAAGAAGCATACCCGGATCGATTACGCCATCTGGAAAAATATCGTTTGGAGGATGGCGTCAAAACCGATTTGCTGGGATGCGCGTGGGGCCTGAGCCGGCTGGTTTCATGCCGCAACCTCGCCGTTCCCGGCTGGGCGATTGTCAGCACCTACAGCTCACCAAAACATTTGGCCGAAGAAAAAGTATATCCGTTCGACGACGAAATTTTTGCCGTGAAAATGGACGGCTCACACGCGGTGAAACGCATTGCGCATCATCGTAGCCAGCGTTTTGCGGTAGGCGACTATTCCTACAATAATTATTGGGATCAACCGAATGCCGTAATCTCGCGCAGCGGCAATTACATTTTATTCAGCAGCAATTGGCGTGAGTTGGGGGCGCCCCAGGATGTTTATTTAATCGATTTGCGCGAGCAGGAGGGATGGATTACGGGCGAATAAACCGCGGGAACGCCTCCGGCGATTCAAATTCTATTCGGTACCGTTCAGTTTTTCAGAAACCACCGCCCGGCGCTTATCTGAATAGTGACGTCTATTCGTGCTTTGCCTTCAGCATGCGGCGCAATGAAAACGACGAAGGCGGCAGGCCTGATTTTGATATGGCGGGATCGCTTTGCAACATCTGTTCTAAAGAAGCATGCAAAGCGGCTTCAAATTCTTCGAGGCTTTTGAAGCGGCGTTCCAGGGAGCGATCGCAGGCGCGATCAATTGTGCTGGCGAAAAGCGAGGGCAATTGCGGTTGCTTCGAAGAAATGGGAGGTACCGCCAATTCATTGAGCTGAGAGAGGGTGGTCAGTTTTTCCTGTTTTGCGAAAGGGTGCTCCGCGCAAAGCAGTTCGTACAAAATCATGCCAATGGCATAAATATCACACGAGGGCGCAGGTGTACTGCTTTGCAGCCACTCCGGGGCGCTGTAATGCCAGCGCGAACCCTCGAGTCGGTTGTTGGTCGCAAACGTTTCGACGAATGCCGGAATGAAGAAATCGGTGATTTTCAATTCTCCGCCGGTAAGCAGCCAAATATTGGCCGGTTTGAGGTTGCAATGGTAGATTCGTTGTTTATGGGTTTGCTGCAGAATGCGGCAAACTTTGATACCGATCGCTAAGATTTCATAAGGTGAAAGCTGGTTCTTGTTAACCAGAGTTTGCTCCAACGACGTGCCTTCGAGATATTCCCGCACGAAGAAGAACAGGCCCTGTTGATATCCCATGTCATAGATCAAAGCCAGCCCCGGTTGCTCCAGGCGGCCGAGGCGTTGCAACGCTTTTACGGTTTGCTCGCGCGCCGAAGTGTTTTGCGCGAGACGATAACTCATTTGTGGGCTGAGTGCTTTGAAAATGACCCGGCGTTCGAGGTGACGATCGCGGCCGCGATACGTTCCGGCGTTCTGGTTGCCGCGCAGTTTTTCCACGACTAAAAATTTACCCAGGAGATGATTGCGCTTTTCGTCGACGTAGTCCAAGGGATTATACCACACGGCGCTATAGGCTTCCAGGCTCGAGCCGTGAGTTTCCGTCGGCAACGCTCCAACAAACTTCGCCGGCACGGCCTCGGTTCCAAGTTCGCGTTCAAAAAAATTGCGTTCGAAAAGCAAATGACTGCTGCCCTCCAGCGTGTCGCGTCCGTTCGGCGCTGCAATTTTGGCCGTACTTAGGTTGAGCGCTTCGTGCAACATGGTTAAATGTTGAATGGTTGGCGCAACCGTATTCGGTGCGGCCGCGTGAACGATCATCCCGATGGCGAGACGATTGCTGGCCGGCACGGAAAAATTGTAATTTTCGATCTTGTGGAGCAGATCGACGGCAGCAATTGCCAGAGGTTTGACGTGCGGCGCAAATGCGAGTAAACCATCGCGGAGGTGGTAACACGTCGTCTCCGCTGATTTGCCCAGATATTTGGCGGAAAACGTCAAAAAGCGATGCGCAAGATTCTCCGCCAGTTGGGCATTGGTAAACTGCACGATTTTTTCCAGGTTGTTGATTTTGAGCAGCAAGACGCTCTGCCGCGCATGCGAAACGGCCTCCTCCGCTGCCGACGCTTGTCCGTTCCGTGATGGTGAATGAATGCGCTGCAAAATTTCCGCAACGAAATCGTATGATGGCTTATTCGCATCCAGTTTGTACAAGGCATATTGTAGTGCACAGAATTCACGCACCGCGTGAACAGTGGTCAACGTTTCATAGCGGGACGCGGCGGCCAGCAGTGTTTGCCGCTGCTGTTGCAATGCGGCATCTTGCTCCGATTGCTGATGAATGAGATAGGCATAGTCGAGCGCACGCAGTTGGCGAATGACCTCGACGTTAGGGCTGGTCTGCTCTAAACGATCGAACAGGGCGTGTACTTCCGTGGCGCGCCCTATTTGCTGCCCGAGACTCGCAAGCTCGCGCAAGTATTGAGCCTCGCTACCCTGGTCCAATAAAACAACTTGCTTGAGCGCCTCATAAGCATGTTGATGTTGCGCTTGATTTTTAAAATAATGGAAAAAGGATAAATAAATTTCCTTTTCGAAGGGTGGATGAAACACCAGGGCCCGTTGATAAACACGAATGGAAAAATCATCGAGCACTTGCCGGCTGAGCAAAAACCGGCAAATTTTCAGGCAAAATTCCTCATCCAGAGAAAAATGATCGAAGACATATTCATAAGCTTTTCGGGCGGCTGCGGAATATTCACTGAGCGCAAGATAGGACAGGGCTAATTTTTCATAAACGTCGGATGAGTGCCCGCCGTTTTGAAGGAACTGCTCAAATCGTTCTGCGGCTTCGGCATATTGGCCGCGTGCAAAATAAGCTTCGGCGAGCGTTTGCAGAATGGAGGCAAGGCGATTGGCCTGTTGGGGTAAGTTGGTCATCGCAAGCGAAGGCGAGTGACGCCGTATCCTTATTCTTGCCGGGTGAATTCCAGAGGTTTGACATCTCCCTCCACCACTTTGATATTTGCGCGTTGATGCATGATGCGTCCAGTGCTGTCTTTGACGGCGATGGTATATTGTCCGGGGCGCAAAAAGAAACCGACATCGGCAACGTTGCGCACCGGCCCGAGCAGCGCATCATTGACGAATAGCAGCGCGCCGTCATATTGTGATCGATTCAAGCCGGGCAAGTAAATGCGGCCGCCGGCGCGCGGCACGAGGCTGGTCGTAGGTGCATTAATGCCGTTTTCTTTCTTACTTCCGGAGGCTTCGCCCGCATCCAAATCATCCTCCAGCGGCGCATCGGGATCGGCCGCAGGCGCGCGGGCGCTCGATTGCGGTGCTGCATTCGCAACCGCGGTGTTGTTGCCCGCAGCTTTTGTAGAGTCGCGTCCCGGGACTTGAGGTTGTTCTTGAGCGTCCGCATTCGCCGTTTCCGCCGGCCGTAATCTGGGCAGCGGCAAGCCGAAAGCGCCGCTGTCAATTTGAACCACCGTGATATCTGCGCGCCGTTTGGTCACACCGGCGGAAGCCAGGTCTTCATTTTTTTCGAAGTCCGTTTCGCTTGATAATAGCGCCGTTCCCAGATGGGATTGCTGAAAAGACCGCATCACACCATAACCGGAGGCCGCCAACAGCAGTATGAAAGCGCCAGCAATCAACCTGCGCCGTGTTATGCGAGTTTTCTTTTGCGTGGCAGCAGGTGTTGCCTCATTTGGGTTTAACTGCTTTTTGATGAAACGATCTTCCGCCGGTAACAACTTGGCGGTTTCATTGGGAATCGTCATTTGGGCCTGGCCCCACGGCGAAGATTTCGAAATGCCTTTTTTGAGGCGAACGACGGCGGCCGTAATATTATCAGAGCCGTTCGCTTCTTTCGCGTGCAAAACGAGTTTTTCTACGGTTTTTTGTAGAAACGTATCTTCTTTGGCATGCGCGAGCGCTTTGAAAATAGCTTGGTCATCCAGAGCGTTGTGCAGGCCGTCTGTGCACAGCAAAAAAGTTGAGGCCTCGGCGAGCGGAAACCATTGGACATCAATTTTTACGGAGGGATGGGTGCCCAGGGCGCGGGTCAGTACGTTTTTTTTGCGAAAGTGCTGGGCTTCCTCGGCGCTGATGTCACGATCCTGCAACAATTCATTGATCCAACTATGATCCTCTGTTAATGGCGCAATGTTCCCGCGCGAAATTCGATAAATACGGCTGTCGCCGACGTGGATGGCGCATGCGCCATGTTCAGAAAACGCCATGGCTGCAATGGTTGTGCCCATGCCGCGGAGCGAAGGATCTTGTTCCGCCATCATATACAAACGGCGATTCGCCAAGCGCGCGCCCAGCACAAGGCGTAATGCCAACACCGGCAAGCGATCGGTAATGTCCTGCCCCAAACGCGCAATCTCTGCGAGATCGGGATATAGAAAAATATCGCGCACCGTCTCGCCTGCAACGCGGCTGGCTGTTTCACCGCCTTTGTGGCCGCCCATGCCGTCGCACACAATCACGAGGCTTTTCTTTTTGGAGTAGTAGAAAAAATCCTCGTTCAATTCGCGCACCGTGCCGCGATCGGTTGCTGCCGCCATGATAATTTCCATTGCCGCCTCGCTGCCTCGTTTTAGCCTTTAGCAAATTTGCGGCGGCTCTGGCGCAACCAGAAATTGCCGAGATTCACCAAAACGATCATGCAGATTCCAAAGATTAATGCCGCCGTATAAGCCCCCGCCTTGCGTTCAACATAGTTTTGGGCTGTGCTGTTCGTGGCATCGCTGAAGCGTTGACCCCAGACAATCGTACCTGCGGGAACCCGGCGATTGGTGCGAAAATCATTTACCGTGCCGTCATAGTTGAGCAACAAAATATCCAGAGTGTTGTTCATGCCGGTGTCGGCCAGCAACGGCATATCCGCGGGATGTTTGACAACGGTATGATCTTCCCACAGCATGCTGCCGTCCCTACCGTTGAGAATTTTTATGACGCCCAACTCTTCAACATAAATCACATCGACGCTGCCGTCTTTGTTGAAATCAAAGAGTGCGGGCTGATGCAGAACTTTGCCGCTCGCAATGCGCCATAAACTCGTTTGCTGTTGACCTTCGCGCGCGACGCCCGAAAACGCCTGTAAAGTGCTGTCGTCGGCGACCGCCACGACATCATACTTGCCGTCGCCGTTGACATCGCCCAAACTGAAGGGAAAACTAAATTCTGTTCCAATGCCGGCATACCGCGCGATGTTGCTCCACCATAACTCACGTGGTTTGATTTTGCCGTCGGCAGTTTTTTCGGAAATATCGATGACGACCACATTGCCCTGCCGGCTCGACACGATCAAATCGAGGTGTTTATCGCCGTTGAGATCGGCTACGCCGATCGGATGGCGAATTTGATTGTCTTCGTTGTAACTGCCTTTGAGCTTGTTCAGGCTTAAATTGATATCCAGCGTTCCTGCGAGCTTTCGCTCAACGCCGTCGAAAATCAACACCAGGCCGCGATCGGTGCCGATCAAAATTTCATGATCGCCATCATTATCCAGATCTGCGGTTGATAATGGCGCACGCGACACGATGCCCATTTTTACTTCCACCCATTCCGGCTTGAAGATGCGGGAATAGCCAACTTCGAGCCTGCCGTCTGCGCTGATGACGGCCACATCCGGATTGCCGTCATTATCGAAATGGCCGATAATTGGCGGACCAATGATTTCCGTTTCAAAAAACGGGCTGGTCCAAATCTCCGCGCCGTACATGCCGTCAATCGCGACGAGATGAGCATCCGCCGTCAATGCGACTAAATCAGCCTTGCCGTCATCATTTAAGTCGCCGGCAGCCGCAGGAAAACTGTGATCGAGCACAATGCTGCTGGTTTGCCATAATTTGCGCCGGCTGCTGCCATCGGTCGCTAATAATGCGCCATCCGGTTTGGTCACGACTAGATCCGGGTATCGATCGCCGTTGACATCCGCGAGCACGGGTTTGGGAGGAATCTTGCTGTCCGAGCGCACAAGTTTGGTGATGCTTTTTTCTTGATCGGTCAAATCGAGCTTTGTGTAGATCTTGTTTTGCACTTTGAAGGGTGAAGGAACATGCGTGGCGATGGAACGTGCTTGCCACGCCAGCAGGCAGAGTATCGCGCCGATCACGCTCAACGCCGCCGTACCGGCGTTCACAGCGAGTGCGCGATAACGCAACCACCAGGCCCCGGCGCGCTTGGGATACGAAAAATCCCAATTGCCTTCCGCGACGAAGCGAAAGATCGTGCTTTGCTGATCACTAACGATTTCGACCTCATCGCCGGGTGTGATGAGTAATTCGTCTGCCTCGCCCAAGAGATCTTGATTCAGATATGTCCGGCTCTTGCTGCGTTTATCGCTCAAGTAGAATTTACTGTCGCGATATGAGATGGTGGCATGCCGGCGCGAGATGCTGGGATCTACTTCACCTTTGCGGTTTTCTCGAATAATGATGTCATTGAGCCGGCCGTCGCGGCCAATTCTGGTTTCTCCAAAATTGACTTGATAACGTTTGCCGAGATAAGGACCGTAAATCGCAAGCAGATAATAAGGCGATTTTTCAACCTCCCGGCTGGTTTGAAACGTTTCTTTCTCTTCTTCGGCAGAGACTTGTTCCAGAACTTCTGAAAGCTCCTTCTTTAAGCTATCCGCCCGGAATTCCTCGGCTTCCTCCAAACGCTTGAGACGTTCCTGATCACTCGGTTCGTTGATATCGAAGAAGTGAGGCCGGTTCGGCTGGCGGTCATCGTTGCCCAGAGCTGATTCGCCTTGCACGACATCGATCACCGCTTCTTTAACGTCACTCCAAAAATCATTGATGGCGCCGCCGGAGGTTTCTGAAGAAAATCCCTGCGCCGATTCCAGAGGATTTCGAAAGACCAGTGTATGTTCGCCAATTTGAATAGCGTCGCCGTCCCGCACCTCGGTTTTTTCTTGAATTCTGCGATTATTGAGGTAGGTTCCAAACGCGCTTTTCATATCGCGGATAAAGTATTGGTTGCCTTGCCGCTCGATCTGCAGATGCGTCATGGACACTTGTTTGTCCGCAATGACGACGTCATTCCCGGCTTCGGAACCGATGGTAAAGACGGATTTCGTGCCTTTCAGTTGAATTTCGGCTAAGACTTCCGCTCTTTTTTTGAGAACCAGCTTTGGCATGATAGTATCTCCCTTCCCATGGAAGGCTCGGACATTAATCCCTTAATGCAATCACGAAACAGGTTGTAATTTGAACACCAGACGTCGATTATTCTCGTTCACACGCAATTCTTTGACGGCCATGCGATAGCCAAATTTTTTGACCAAAAAGCGATAATGCCCGGGTGGCAGTTTGCTTAGTACCAAACCGGTGTCGTCGGTCTGGCCGAAAAATACAGAATTGGCATTCGGTTGAGCTACCGGCTGATAGCTGATTTGCACGCCGCTCAATGGGCTGTTATCATTTTCATCTTGCACCACAACTTCCATTTCGATTTTCTCGGCTTCCATGCGCGCCACGGCGATGTTGCCGCTGGCCGGAATGGTCAGCGTGTAATCTTGGTAACCCTCTTTGGAAAGAATAGCCGTATAAGTGTACGGCAAGAGCGTCACTTCGCAAGGCGTGGTCGAGCGTGTCCGCACTTTTTGCGCGCCGGACACCAATTCCACTACTTTGGCGCCGATGTCATTGTCGCCCGGGTCTGAGAGATCTTTGGCAAAAATGCGCACGACGCGTGATAACACCTCATTATAGCTGGAGGGTGTGTTGGGGTCAACCGTGATCGTTAGGGTTTTTGCCAGAAAACCCGGCTTTTGCAGGGTAATCGTGTGAGCGCCGGTTGACAATAGTATTTCATTGCTATATCCCGTGACGCCAACTGGGCTGGGGCCGTCATTGACGTAAATCTCGGCATGATCGGGCACCGAGGTAATGGTGATGGCTTTGGCAAAAATGCCTTCCAACGCGAAGTGTTCGCGGTTTTCTTCGATGCGCTGAAAGCGCCAAAGCCGCCGGTCAGCAATTGTTTCCGTGCCTTCGATGGTATTCAACGTAAACCCGCGCAGCGTGGTCAATCCCTCGATGCGCATTTCAACCTCGAGCGGATCGCCAACCTCCCAAACCACGCGACAGGGCGTGGTCTGCGTATATTTCACGTTGTTCAAATAAACTTCCGCGCCCGCAGGCTTCGATGAAATTTCCAAAATCGTCTTAAAGCGAAAGACGTAGGGTTGATTTTGATCGCGTGATGATTCGCCGACAACAGAGGCGCCGCCCTGCGGCGCCACCTGGATCGACCTGACAATCGGCTCGAAGCGCGGCAGCGTCAGCATTAATTTGTGTACGCCGGGAGAGATTTTTTCAATCGCGAGCGGCGTCGTCTTGGGCAGCAGGCGATCATCGAGGTAGACTTGCGCGTTCGGCGGGAACGACACTAACCGGATGGCCGGCGGAAAGACAAAATCATAAATCGACGCGCCCCAGGACGTCAGGCGTGTGAATGTGTCAATCACGGTGAATAATAAAAACGCCGCAAGCACGCCGCCCACCGCCATAAAAATTGTTTTCTTATGAGATCGCGCGGACAAGCGAATGACATCAATGATCGTGCGAACTTCTTCTTCTTCTTCTTCTTCGCCGATGACTTTGTAAAATGCGACATCTTGTGTTGCGGTGGCGCCTCTGCCGGAGCGGCCCGCTTCTTCCGGCTCGGGCGTCAGCTCAAGCTCTTCCGGTAAATCCCGTTTGGGCGAAAAACGATTCCATTGAAAATCGTCATTCGAAAAATCCGCATGCGGCTGGGCTGTTGCGATTGGCTCGGACGAAACAAAACGTTCTTCCAGAACATCTTTAAAGCCGGAAACGTCTTTTTCCTCAACAAAAAAATCTCGGTCTGAGTTGTTTTCGAGTGGCGTTGCAACAGGCGCATTTACGCCTTCCGTGATATCGACAAAATTCCTAAAGCCGTCATCCGTTCTCCGTTCCGTGGCCGTTTGCTCGTTTGCCGGTGCGATCTGTTGTACGACGTTACTGAGTTCGAAGGCATAATCTGCGGCCGGAGCATATTGCGACAGATAGCCCATGAGATCCATATACATCTGGCTGGCAGATTGATAGCGGTGATTGGGATCGCGCTGAACGGCCTTTTCTACAATCTTAGCCAGTGGTTCGGGCACGCCGATCTCACCCAACAGTCCTAAATCCCATGCACCCTCGCGCAAATGACGAATCATGGCCTCGGGCTCTTGTTCTTTGAAGAGCCTTTGGCCGGTTAAGACTTCGTAAAAAACCAGGCCCAGAGCAAATAGATCGACGCGTTGGTCAAACCCTTGGCTGCCGTTGACTTGTTCCGGGGCAAGGTAAGTCAGCTTGCCCTGGACCAGCACCTCGTTTTTGTGATCAAGATTTTTTTGTTGATGTTGACGCGTGCTCGCCAGGCCGAAATCGATGATTTTGATTTCTCCGAGCCGATTCAGCATGATATTGCCGGGAGAAATATCCTGATGAATAATGTGGAGAGGTTGATGGGTATCCGGATCGCGCCGGGTATGCGCATAGTCCAAACCGGCGCAGGTTTCCGCAATAATGTATGCGGCAAGATGCGGCGGCACGATACCGCGCTCTTTGCGGCTGATGCGAATGAGCTTGCCGAGGTCGACGCCGTCCACGAATTCCATGATAATGTAAAACTGGCCGCCTTCTCCGCGCTTGATGTCATAAATGCGGACAATGTTGCGATGGTTGAGGCGGGCAATCGCCAGCGACTCGGCCTGAAAGATGTCGATATATTTGGCCTCGCCGATCAAATTGGGCGAAATGGCCTTGATCGCCACGGGTTTATCAAACAGGCGATCGCGACCGTAATAGATCACGCCAAATCCGCCACGCTTGATCTCGTGAAACATCTCATATTTGTCGTCCAGAACTTTCGCGACTTCCATGGACTCACCTTTCTAAAGCTCGATTAGCATTACGCAGGCCACTCATGCAGATTGTAAGACAGAGGGATCATCGCCCACTCGAGGGAATGAAGTGGCTCTTCAGCCGAGGAGGAACAGGTAGTTTCATCCTGAATTCCCAACATCGTTTTAGAACCCGGCATCGAGGTTGAGAAAATTCCGATTATCATCGTCAACTTTGGCTAAAATCGGAGTGTGTGCGATTCGTCCTAAATCCGTCTTTTGAAATCAGTTTGGAATGAAATACAACGTTGCTGTAACCTCGATTAGATAGACAATCTATTTTTATTATGGAGAGGTTACTTCGTTAAATATGGCATGTCTATCTATACCATCACCTTTTGCGCTTTGCGAATTCTGCTGCCCCACTTTTAGGTAAAACCTCCGTGTGTGGAAAAATGGCAGAGAAAGAGCTTGATTTTCTGGCTAATATTAATTATTATTTCGTAGTTCAAAAAATATCGCGGGGTGGAGCAGTCTGGTAGCTCGTTGGGCTCATAACCCAAAGGTCGCGGGTTCGAATCCCGCCCCCGCTACTAATAATAAATAAAGGCTTAGATAAAAATCTAAGCCTTTATATTTTATCCTATTTAAAATTTCCAACCTTATTTCCAACCCAAACCTGCTCTTTTTTTGTAACTTCGCACGTAATAGACCTTAAACTTTGATTCTAGCCAATTCCCGCCTATCAATACAACAATGCCGCCCGCAACTGCCATGCAAACCTATTGGGCAATTATAAAAGGATTAAAATCGGTATTCCGGTCAAAGTGATCCACGCCCTCCACTCTCTTCAGCCAACCGACAATCGCATAAGTCATAGGAGTTGCGATGGCCTCATACATTACCTTGAACAAATATCCTGACCACATCGTGGTGATAATGACATTGGGAGGAATAATCCCCCAAAATCCGATGAGGACAAAGAGTATCGTGTCCACTCCTTGCCCAACAACCGTAGAGCTGATAGTCCTTATCCAAAGCATCTTCCCCTCCATCCAGACTTTTATTTTAGCTAAAACAAATGAATTTGAAATTTCGCCGGCCCAATATGCGATGATTGAAGCGATAACGATCCTCGGTACCAAGCCAAGCACGGTAGCGAACTGCTCTTGAAAAGGCCATCCAGTTGCCGGCGGAAGCTTGGTTGTTATCCAAAGAAAGACGGCCATCAGGATGTTACTGAAAAGTCCTGCCCAAATGATCTGGCGGGAGCGCGCGTATCCGTAGACCTCGGTGAGGACATCCCCGAAAATGTAAGAAACCGGAAACAGCAAAATCCCGCCGGAGAAAGTAAAAGGCCCAAAGGCGAACAACTTTTGAGCAGCGATATTTGAGATCAACAATACCGCTACAAAAAATGAGCCGATGAAAGTGAAGTAGCGATAGTTCGGTTCAGCGTTCATGGCTTTCTCGCAAGGAAGTTTGTGTCATTTGGGGAAAACAAGCTCAAACCGTCCGCTTGGCAGTGAGATGGTTCTTGCCAATGCTTTGTCCGTCTTCGCGGTCGTCAAGCTTTGCAATGGAACTAGAAGGGTCTTATAGATGCTCTCGATTTGTTCCTTTTCAAGTTGGAAGAACGTGTAATTACCCATGGTGCCCAATGTAATTGTGCCGTGTGCCGTTTTATCCCTCGGATTGAACAGTGCAATGCGGGCCAGAAACATCAAGGGTGTGCATTCGATGCACGTCACACAGCGTTCCAATTGCTCTTTGCTGAATTTTTTCTTTCGCTTGAACCGCTCGATGAGACCGGGCCACTGGTCGCTTCCGAAGGGCAGGAAGTATACGTAAGAAACGCTGCGCTTCAAGATGTTGTTGTATGTTGCTTCAAACAGTCCGTCGTAGACATTCTCACCCAGCAAATCCGATATGATCCAGACTTCCCTAACGTCCGCCTTCAACTGCCGCTGTGATTCCTCCGAAAGCCCTCCATACGGCATGACGGAAGGAGCAAGCTCATCCGTCTCCAAGATTGCCTGAAGCAGTTCAAACGCATCGCTTTGCCTTGACTTGCTGAGAGAATGATATAGTTGACGCAGTATCTCCAAAGAAGGGCTCTTGGGATTTTTGCTGGTAGCGTTCTCAAGCATCGAGAGGTAGGATGGAGAGACGCCGATTTTTTGGGCAAGCATGCTGCGGGATAGCCCAGCCCTTTCCCGAAGGCTGGTCAATACGACTGCAAGCTTTGTTCTTTCTTTACTCGGCATTCTCGGTAAAACCACTCGAATTTGTCATCATGAATAAATTCGGGACGATTTGTCTTGTGCCATCCCTGTTTTCTGAGCAGCAGCAGTGCTGGCTCATTGCCGACGCAGATGCGGCCAGCCGCAACTTTGAATCCTCGTTTTCTTATCTCATCCAGAAGGCAAAGAAGGAGTATCGAGCCGTAACCGCGCCGGCGGCGATCTGTCTTAATGATTAGGTGTCCGATTTCGCAAAACCCTTCTGGAAAATCCCATTCTTTGCAGCCGATGGTACCAAATCCGACGAGTTCCAAATCAACCATTAAAACAAAAGCATCCTCGGCGCGAACAATCCATTGATTCAGAATCGCAGGTGTTAGTCGATCAGCGCGTTCCTCGGCGACCAACTCCAATGTCTTTGCATCATTGACAAGTCCGCAGACATCTGGTTCAAAACTTCTTTCGAATCTTAACAGGGAAAACGGCACGTCTTTAAAATTGTCCATGATTTTGTCTTCTCGTTGGGAAACAAGACTCATCGTAAAATATACGGATTCTGAGTGTAGAAATCAACCCATATTAAATTTCGCAACCAAGAGAAAATTTAAGTTGCATTTTTAACTTATAGTTATATATTGTAACTATTAGTTAATAACGGTTTTCATTTAAAAGCCTGGACAATTATTAGCAAGGGAGAGCGTCATGAAATTTTGGCTCCATTTTGACACGCAGGCCCAACACGGCGATCTCCGACGGATTCAAATCCTCACCAGTGATGAACTTTCGTTAAGGCAGGATCTGCGCGGGCCTTTTCATAAGTCTGAAGATGTGGTGAAAATTGC
Source organism: uncultured Cytophagia bacterium (assembly GCA_964457925.1). GTDB lineage: Bacteria > Zhuqueibacterota > Zhuqueibacteria > Zhuqueibacterales > Zhuqueibacteraceae > Coneutiohabitans. The sequence continues at coordinate 80,245 of CAYWGH010000004.1, read as the reverse complement.
GGAATCACTAATGTGGGACACTGTAGCGAGAACGCTGGAGCGGTTACGCAATGAAAAGCCCCACCACTTTGCTACGTTCCCATCGGCAGGGCAAGCGGCAGAGGAGTAGATCCCTTTGTCGTCGCACGGAGAGAAATCAAGAGACGAAGTTTTCTTGAAAAGTATCTCATTGATCTTCAATTGGTATTCCGCGACTTCTCTCCAACAACACCAATTAAAATCGCCTCTTTGTTGCCAACAAGGGGCGTAGAGCATTTGACCTTGCCGCAGCAGACTCATCTTCCGCACTGCCCTTTTTGCCTTTGCCATGAGGAATGGTCAAGTCATGCTGATAAATTTCTCCATCAATCGTGATCGCGCCATAGGGATAAGGATGCTGACTTGAATCTAGGTTTGGCAAGAGCACAAAGTTCCTACTTTCCATCAAATATCAATCCGGCAAAATTACCCTCCTAATTTCACATCGCCACGAGCGCTACAATCATGGTAAATCAACACGCAAAACCAAAGTGCTCTTTCACAATTAGGAGGTCAAATCATGAACAAGAAAGAAACCATGATCAAGTGGCTGATCAAGGCTTATCGGCGTCACTGTCGGAGCAAAACAGCTCTGCTGATGGCAGTCAACGCTGAAACGAATGCTGCTTCCCGATTGCATCTTGCCAAGCTCAAACCGGACAAATCACTTTATCCCAACCTGTACTTGAAAAACTGGAAATCAATCTTCTGCCCGCTGATTATCCCGATCAGCACTCTGCAAAGCCACACCGGCAAACGCAAGCCGTGGGCTGAAGTGGGTATCACGACAGGTGCATATCTATTTCGCTTTGCATCCAAAGGAAAACGTTTCTCTGCTATCTACGCCTGTTGGGAACATGGCAATCGTTATGAACCAATGGCAGTAGCAGCGATTCCGTTTGGACGGGTGCAGGAATGGCATCAATTCGAAGAAGCGCTCAGGCATGCGCTCGACCTCAAGCCAACGCACCAAAAGGCTTACGTTGTAGGATCAAGCTATAATGGGGATTTCAAACCGACCGTCACGCTCAATGATGTCATCTTGCCTGGTGACACAAAACAGCATGTTGTCGCGGCAGTGGATGAGTTCTTTCGCACCGGCATCAAGACTTATCGAGACATGGGAGTCCCTGCGTTTCGGAAATATCTTCTCTACGGCGACCCCGGAAATGGCAAATCTATGCTCGCAATGGCGCTCGCTGCTGATCAACTCAAGAAGCGTCGGGTCGTGGTCTTTGTTTCAGCTTCAGATAGATGCGGAGCTGACTTCAATAAGATTCAGAAGGCGCTTGAAATCGCCCGAACCAACAAATTCCCGGTCTTCATCGTTGTCGAAGAAATTGACTCGTATGTGACAAACCCTGCCATGCGAGCTCAAGTCCTGGACGTGCTGGACGGCTTTGAAGCTCCCAACAATTCCAAGGGAGCTGTACTTTTGATGACCAGCAACCATCCTGAGCGCTTGGATAAAGCGATTTTGCGCTTCGGACGCATTGATCAAAGGTGGAAAATTCCACCTATTGAGACAGTCAACGATTCGCGCCTGTTGCTCCAGCAATATCTTAGTGACATGTACGAGCCGAACGGCAACGCGAGCAGCATTGAGCAGCGACTGATCGGCAAACCGCGTGTGTTTGTTCGTGAATTGAGCTTTTCTGCGCGGCTCCGTGCGGCTGCTGCCGGTGATACTTGTCTCGACGGGCATCTCGCGACAACACTGGGGATATTGGAAAAGCAAGTGCTGGATGGCGAAGCATTCTTGCACGAAGATAAACCAACTTATGGTTTCGGACAAAGGGAAAAGATTCAGGATGACGAATTGCCATTTTAACCACGTCAATAGTGCGTGTTCAAGTGTGACGTCTTGGATTTACCGAGGCGTCAAAATTTCGTTCGAGGAGAAATAGTCATGTCAAGATATTATCTCATGTCCGTTGAGGTGCGCAAACCCAACCCTGCACGCTTACGCGACATTGAGATTGCCGCCAAACAGGAATGGCCATTCGAGGAATGGACTTGGTCTGAAAACCAAAAGCTCATGAACTCTTACGCTGAGAGTTCGCTTTCTGGCGGTGAAAGCGAAGATGAATTTGCTGACCGCCTCACCAAAGCCATCTGGAAGGCAAATGGTAGGTACTGTCCAGTGCTGGTCTATGCGACTTGCTTGGACGACCTTCCAATCAATCACTATGAGCTTAAGAAGGACGACTTTGCCAAGTGGGTAAAAGCCGAAGGCAATCAAGTTGCTTCCTCAGGCGATGCTGTTTCATCTTTATCCGAAGGAGGAAATTAACATGGCACGCTTACCGCAACCTTGTCCTTTTAGCAATGAGTGTCACGGAACGATTGAATTGCATCCCGAAATTGAAACGAAATTCGTGGTCGTCACGAGCGATGGCATTCGATACGTGACACAAGTGACCGTCACTTGTGTGCTCATTGCTCAATGTTCGTGTTGTACGTTTTGCGAAGTCGCTGCCAATGACGCTAAGGATTTCACCTTCGAGCAAATCAACAACACGATCCCAACTGCAATGAAACGCAAATTCCCAGCGGGCCTCAAGAAGATGATTCAACATCGTAAGGAGGTGTAATCATGTGGAATGAACCAACTCCAGAACAACTCGCCAGAATCCCGCCACTCTATCGCACGACGAGAATTCCTTTCGAGGATAAAATCATCCACCAGCACTTTTTCATCCCTGGACAGGATACGAAACTGGATGAGATTTTCCCGCTCTTGCCGAAGACGACGCAACGACACCAACTCATTCTCCTTCGACATAGCTTTCATTGGTATATCGCAGAGTATGATGGAGAAGATCTCTTTTATGGTTATGCCAATTTAGGTGACCCGCAAATGGCGGAATGGGGGTATAGCAGTTTTGCGGAATTACGAGAACCCGGTCCCTACGGGATCCACGTGATCCACGATACGTTGTGGACACCGAAGAAGTTTTCGGACATCTTTAAACCCCCTGAAGCCAAATCAGAACCGCACACACAAGTGGAAGTCCTTGAATTGCCAAAATGCGATTTCTGCAAAGTCAGTCCCACACCAGCAGCCTATGACGGCAAAACGACCTTTGGTCCATGGGCCAATATGTGTGATACGCACTTTCAGCATTTTGGCATTGGACTCGGTCTTGGCAAAGGCCAGAAGCTCATTATAAAAGCCCAAAAGGCCAGAGAGATCTAATCTTCTCTGCCCTTTTGTGGAGAGGGGGCCAACAAGCCGTACTGGATAAGTTGCCGGCAGCAAAACAAACTTACACAAAATCAATGAAAAAAGAGTTCCTTCATCTATTAAAAATCCTCGCGAAGCCGAGGTTGGTTTCCTCTGGTGAGCAACCAGCCAAGGATACTAATTGCTAGTAACATCAAAAGGGCGCAAAAGGTTACGATCATCACTTTGCGCTCTTTTTATTTTTGCTGTGTTATTCACTGCATGTCTAAAAACATGAATTATTTCTAGAAATCACTGGACTTTTTCCTTGTTTAAGACGAAAATGTTTAATAAATATTTACGCATTTCCAACAATGACACGTATAAATAGGGATAGGGTATGTACGAAGCAGATCGGTATTTAAGGCGTTTATCTGGGCGAGCCACGAGATCAGGGCCAGAAGCAAAGCTAGTTGAAACTGTATTAAATACAAAGCTTCCGACTGATGGTCGTTTACCGCGTTTCGTTTATCTTGAGCCTGAGCTTCCTACTGGCTTCCCAGATATTGTTATCGCCTATTATTCGGAACGAGGGCTAAGCTACTTACCTGCTCGTACTTATTTAACTAATCGTCACATACAGTTATTGGATCACGTCTTCACTTCAGGTGGAACGAGCCTTTCAACATTAGAATCGAATCTTTTTTACTCTCGCCGAGAATTACGTAAACTCTTAAGTGATCTTGTTAGTGCAGGGCTTTTAAATATTAATGGTTCATATGTGCGGCATCGGTCACTTAAAACAGTTTTTGGACTTCGCCGTTTAGTTGCCATAGAGGTTAAAATTTCAAAGTGGAGAAAGGCACTAGAACAAGCGGCGGCAAACACTTGGTTTGCATCTGATAGCTTTATTCTAATTCCACATAGGCGAGATCTTAAAGATGTTGTTAAAGCAGCAAACAGTATTGGTGTAGGAGTTTTTTGTTTCGATGGAAATAAAGTCATAACCATTCATCCAGCGAAACGTTTTTCTTTGCCTTCATCATATGGTTCGTGGATATTTAATGAAATGGTATTGCAAAAATTGAATATTGGGTATTCAAGTGATAGATATTAGAATTATTCACAAAAGTTTTCCTGAGTTCGAGGAAATTGAGTTGCTTAAAGAACCCAGCGGCCAAAAATATGTTTTCAGAGCAAGAAAAAGCCGTGATACAGTTATTCTTAAGCTTCTAAAAAGAACACATTTATCCAGCGAAGATGAAGAACGCTTTGAACGCGAAGTCGAATCATTGTCTAAGCTACGTAAACTGAGTTTAGACTTTATCCCAAAAGTGTATGATTACGGCGAAAAGTTAATTGGAGGACAGAAGATTTCCTATATTATAGAACAGTGCATTGATGGTTGTACTTATCGAGAAAAACTACTTATAGAACCAGTACAACCACTCACAGAAGTTATTAGATTTGCAGGCATTTTATTATATGCCTGTGTTGCTTTTGAGAAGGCTTCGCTTGTTCATCGAGACATTAAGCCAGAAAATATAATGATTGATAAAGGAAAAAAGATATGGATAATTGACTTTGGACTTGTGCGTTGTCTAGACATGCCTTCGTTAACTCATACAAGTGCATTTATTGGATCCTTTACCCCAGGTTATGCACCCCCTGAGCAGATGCGAAATAGAAAACGAGATATAGATGCTCGAACTGATCTTTTCTCAGTCGGAATCGTCCTATATGAGTCGCTTTGTGGTTCCAACCCCCATTGTGACGGAATATCCAATGTGCTGGAAATAGTCAAAAGTGTTGAATCTAAAGATCTACCTCCCTTAAAGATTTCACAAGACATTGATGGTGAGCTATCATTATTTATTTCATCTTTGACTAGTAGGTATCTAAGTCGTCGTCCACAAACAGCACAAGAAGCACTTTTATGGTTCACAGAAATTTGTAATCGGTTCAAACTCAATAAGCAATGAGGCTTTATCTGCATGCCGGTGGAGGAGTTTTCTATCCATAGCGACGATCCCAAACATCCGTCATGATAGGAGATCATGTAATGGAAATGTATCTTCAGTATGGTTATGGTATGATGGGGCACACACGAGAGTTATTAAGTAATTGGTCTGGTGGTGGTGTTATTCTAAGTCCAAGAGATTTAACAGAAAACCAACTTCAAAGAGTAGCGGCAGATGTCCTCATGGCAGGAGGAGAACCGCTCTTGGATCCTCAATGCTACACACGGGATGCTAATCATGAACGTTTAGTAGCGCATCAATACTGGCAAGTCTTTCGTAATAACACTACGAACGCTTTGCTCCAAGGACCTGGAATGGTAGAACTTCTTTCATCCATCGTACAACTCGCTCAGTCTCTTGGTATCAAACGGTATATACTGCCTGGACTAATGGCAAATCAAGTGAATGAAGATTGGTTTGCTTTTGAGGAAGCTATTATCTCTGAGGCAAGTGAACATTTTGATAATGAACCCATATTTGCGACGGTGGCATTATCCGCATCAGCAATGTCGGATGAAAATCAAATAGAAGCTATTATGGATCGTGCATCAAAATGGGCGGTTGATGGATTTTACGTTGTTGCTGAAACTCCTTCTGCTTATTTAGTTGATGATCCGAATTGGCTCGCGAATCTACTAATCCTAACCTCAGGTTTAAAACTTCTGAAGAAGAAGGTCATTGTAGGTTATTGCAGTCACCAGATGCTTTGTCTATCAGCAGCGAAAGTGGACATTACTGCATCTGGAACTTGGCTTAATGTTCGGGCTTTTCCATTAGAGAAATTTTATACACCAGAAGAGGATGATATCTCTCGAAGAACTACATGGTATTATTGTCCGCATGCATTGTCTGAGTATAAATTACCTTTTTTGGATATCGCACAGCGTGCAAGAATTCTTGACCATCTTCGTACTGATCCATGTCTTGGTTCAACATATGCTGATGACCTCTTTTCTAGAGTTCGCCCATCAACCATTGGTTGGAGTGAACAAAGTGCATTCCGGCATTATTTAACTTGTCTTCATTCTCAAGTTGCTAATTCTCAGAAGCGCACATTTGAAGACACGGTTGTTGCACATAACCAATTACTTGATGATGCCCTTAAGCATCTCAAAAAATTTCGTAAATATGGAGTTTTTGGACAAGATCGTGAATTTTGGAATTATATTGACGTCAATAGGAGCGCATTAGCAATTTTTCAGAGTGCTCGAGGCCCACGCTTGCGGCGAGTTTGGTAAAGTTATTAAAAAAGCAGGCTTCAGCTTTGCGCATCTACCTGCTTTGTTGGTTTATTCCTTCCCCTTCCAGAACCAGCATATCTGCCGGTACTCGCAGTCTTTGCATTTCCAGCTCGGATTGGGAAAGAACACCTCCTTGCGAATGCCGTTATATACTTCTTTGCAGAGATGAAAGAAGCTTTGATGATCGGCATCCGTTCTGAGTGAAAAGAACTGTTTGAATTGCGGTGTTTTGGTTTTGAGCAGCACATCGAACCGCAGGGTCGGATTCGTTTTGAACAGCATCCGATAGGCATAAGAATACGCGGTAAGCTGGATGTTGCTTGCCAGATCATCCTGGCTCAAGGTTCGACTCCAGGTTTTGAGATCGGCGACGATGTCGCCGGCCTCGATCTTATCAAAGGTTCCGTCTAAGGCGATGTCCAGCGTCTCTCCAGTCCCACGATCGGTCAACGGAACCCTAAATGGTAATTCGGCATAAAGCACACCATCGCGTGGTGCGTTCTCGTAATAGACGCTCAACAGACTCTTGCCGAGCGTAACCATCTCTTCGGAAGTATCGCCGTTGCTGTAGCGAATCTCATCCAAGCTTTGAGCGTACCAATCGGCTTCAAAGATATCCAAGACCGATCCCAAGTTCACTTCTTCGCGCTGTTTCCAGCGCCGATGCAACCATTCCACCGCGGAGTGAATGGCCGAACCGAGCGCCAGACCTGAAGACTTAAACGGCTTGGGGAGTTGATCGATCTTGCTGAATTTATACTTCAGGCTGCAATCCATGTAGGCCTGAATCTGGCTGGCGCTCAAGTGGTCAATCATGACCCACCGCCTCCTTTCAGCAACCGGTCGATATACTGACTCGCGGAGTTCTTGTCAATCTCATGCAGAGAAGCAACCTCGAATTCCTGTTTGATGAAATTCTCGGCATCCTTGCCTTTGAGATTTTTCTTCTCGGCCATCAACCGAAAGAGATACCGGCGCTGCGCTTCGGTCATCGCTTCACCATTGTGCCCATTTGTAGGGCGATGATGATTGTTCAATGTGCGGTCGTGCTGCTGATCCGAATTGCTGCTCGAGTGATGATCTTGGTGAGCAGAAGCCGAACGCTCAAAATTCTGCATGAGACTAAACACTTGCAGAGAAGCAGTCAGTTCAGCCGCTGATTTGCCATTCAACGGAAATATGCCCTGATTTCCATCCACCGCCAACAGCAGATACACTCTCGCATTGGGCAAATTGCGCAGATGCACCACACCGGTTGATCCACTGCTGGCAGACTCGCCGATCCAGGTGATCAAGTTCAGACTCGACATAACTTTGCGAGACGTTTTCAAGCCAGCCTGATCCAAACTAACTTCTAATACTTCGATCTTGGGTTTTGTTTCCATCTGGTTCATTCCTTTCAGTAGGTTGATTGAGTAACGCGTACGTGCTTACGACGTGTGGTCTGAGAAAATCATCCACGAGTTTGGTCATGGGTTTTCCGACTTGACGAGCGAGTTGATACAGTTGGGGAATAAGATCTTCCGAGATTTTTGGACTATACACCGCTATCACCTCCTTAAGATTTGTTAAAGAGCAATCTATGGTGAGTTTAAGCGGGAGACGTATTGCTCGAAAGGCGGGAAGAGTTGCCAATGGGGATGAATCAGGCGAGATCCAAGATCAGACAACCTCAAAAAATAAATCCGTTTGCAAAGAGTTCTCGAATTCCAAACGTGACTTCTGACGTTTTTTTCTTGACGAGAGCGGCAAGTATTTGGGGGGTTGCACTTGCTTTGCCGCTGGAGTGGGGACAGCCACGGTTTCAAGCTTTTGCCGTCCCAACACGCGGATTGCCACTTCGATCTCAGCCTTGGATTGCAAAAGCTCAGCGACACTGACGTCCCTGGCTTTCATGTCAATCGCATGTTGTATGGCTTCGCCTTTTTTCGTAATCAACTCCCACATGTCCTGATCAATCGTGTTTTCGGAAAGAAGATAATAGACATTTACCGGCTTGGTCTGACCGGTACGATGCACTCTATCTTCCGCTTGCACCGTCGGCTCAGGCGAGAATTCCAGATTGGCGATGATCACGTTGTTGGCTGACGTGATCGTGAAAGCCCGATTCGCGCAATTGGTGCCGGCAACCAACGCAACGGCGCCATCGCTTTGAAACTCGTCGATCAAAGCTAAGCGTTTTTGCACGTCACTCGTCGCCGTGATCTTGACATGCTTCAGGCCATTCTGTTTGAGCCGCTCTGCGATGGCTTGCACCATTGAACGCAGCGAAGCAAAAATCACCACTTGCTCATGCCGAGCTTTGATTTCGCGTACTAATTCCACGATGCGTTCCAGTTTTGCCCAAGAATCACCGGCAATCGCATAATCTCCGAGCTTATCCACATCTGTCGGCACCGTTGCTGCAAATCTGAGCTTCCACAGGGCATTAGAAATCTTGCCCATATTGGGTTCATCCTGATCCCGCAAGGCTTTTTGGATCTCTTCCTGCGCCCACTCTTCCAGCTCCCGATAGATTGTCGATTGCGAACCCGTCATCCTGACCATTTCATAGTGGCGTTGCTTGGGTGGAAGTTCCACCATGGTATCTTTGAGCCTTCGAACTGTGAACGATGCCAGAATGCGCCAGAACCGATTGAGATTCGAGACTTCAGGGAGCAATCTCGCACGGCCTTCATGCAACGTGTCTGCAAACTGCTGCGACACATACTCATAAGTGCCGAATTCATCGAGAAACATCTTTGCGCCGCCACGATATGGGTAGGGAAATAGCAAATTACCGAAGCCAACGAGTTTGCCGATATTCCAGAAAACATCAGAGATATATCCTTTCATCAGCGTGCCGGTAAGCAAAGCGACGCCTTTTGTCTTGATCGCACGAATGGCTCGTCCGCGAAAACTGTTTTTGCTTTTCGCTTCCTGTGCTTCGTCAATGAGCATGCAGTCAAAAACACCTTTCTTCAGTCGCTTGTACGCCGGATACTGTGTAGTCTCACTGGTGTAAGTCCATGCTTGATAACCGCAGTGATGGCAATGACCACCAGTCCAACCTTCATGGTCTTCGCATTTCGGGCAAATCCGTTGCACCGATTCAAAGTCACTGCCACATTCTGAACATGACCGATTGGTGTTGCCTTCTCTTAGATGATAAGGCGTGCCGTCCTTATCACGCTTCACGCAAGTCCACGGTTCATAGACTCGTTGCGTATCCAATGACAGAAATTGATAGCTGGTTACGTAAAATGTGGGCGCATCAGGTTTTGGAGAAGCAAGCAGTTCATTTACCGCTCGATGACTGAGAAGTTTATGAACTGCAAATCCAAACTTCTTCAATTCTCTCTCCCAGTTGTTGGCTGCTCCCGGTTGACAAATCACTAAGATGCGGCGATAGCTTTTCAATGCTGCCCAGCAGGCGCCGGTCACTGTTTTGCCCCCGCCCATTTCGTAGCCAAGATAGATGCGGTCTTTCAACATGAGACGCGCGAGGTCTTCTTTTTGATACTCAAAGAGAAAAGGAAAACGCTTCGCGATCTGTTTGCGATTCGATTCTACCCGTTCGGGAAAATAGTCGGCCACATCTTTGATCTTGGGCAAATCAAAGGCTTGAGTGAGAAAATCAATCTCACTGCGCTCTACTTCTTTAAAAGTTCGTACTCCTGCTTCAGTTTGAATCGAGAAGGCGAGATAGCCGCGATCAACATCATGAATGAAAGTCACTTTCTTATCATTGACCGTCTTGACTTCACGTTTGACAGTCTCACGATTTCGCACCCACGTTGGACGGAAAATGTACTCTTTCCCTTTTTGAAACAGTGGTGCTCCTTCACTGTCAGTCACAGCAGCTTTGGCGACATAGGGTTTCTCGTCGAAGTAGGCAAGCAGTTGATGCGGTTCTGGCCGATAGATCGGAATAGCGAGTCGGGCGTATTTCTGTTTCGCGCGCGCCAATCTAAGTCTGGTTTCATTGGGCACAGAGAGATCGAATCCGGCTGATCGAAGGAAGAATTCCGCCGCTTCAACACCGCGTTTGAGTAACGCGGGTTTCGAGCAATAGGCTTCCCATGCGCCAGTTTCTTTGCCCAGAACCGGATTATACGCATCAAACTTATCCAGAAACTGGGCAAGAATGAGCGTGCCATGGTCCCCAACTACGCCATTTTCCGTCAATCGGAGTGCAGGGTCGAAACGATAGATTTTAAGCAACGACAGATTGGGAACTTCTGGCGGCTGAGAATTCTTGTTCAGTTCAACATCACTGATCTGCCGCTCCTTCGTTTCAGCAATCAGTTTCTCAATCTGCTCGTGAGTGTTGGGATCGCGATAGTCCCAAGCCGCAGTTAATGGCGACTGCTTCTCTCGATGTCCAACATATCCTTTTTGAGCAAAGACGAGATCGACTTTCGGAGTGATTCCGTATTCTTTCAAAAACACATTCTCCAATGTGATTTTCGCGATGAAAACGAAATTGCTATAGAGAAACTCTTTCAGTTTCTTGTCCTTTTCATTGGCGAACGTTGTCGTAGGAATGAGCGCGATACAATAGCCGGAATATCGCAACGCTTCGTAGCAGATTTCCAGCGTCGCCGACTGACTTTCAATCGATTCATCGTAACGTGAGGTCTGAAAGTATTCGCGTGTGCGCCAGACAATTCCATACGGCGGGTTGGTGACTACCACATCGAATTGATTCTTGATGTGGTTACGATATTCGCAGATGTCGCCAATGCGCAGGCACTTCGAGCCAATCACTTTCTGCGCATGAAAGGCAGTGTCCTTATCAAGTTCAATGCCAATGACGTTGCTGCTCGCATCTCTAAAAGGTTTGAGCAGTCGCCCGTTTCCACAAGTGGGATCGAGGACATTAAGGCCTTCCAATGGAGCGAATAGGGCCACGCATTTTGCAATGGTTGTTGCCAGTTCCAGTGGCGTGAAATATTGCGCATGTTTGCTTTCAGACCAGCGACGGAAATTGAGTTCGTGCTTGGCTTCACGGCCAGAATATTGAAGTGCATCAATCATTGTTGTCTTCCTCCTCGTTGTTCTTAATCTGTTCAATGAATTCCGCGGCGATCTCCTGATCGGCGAGGTGTTGAAAGTCAACGCACACGGCGCGTCTGTTTTGATCTTGTGACGCGAAATCATCCAAATATGAAGTGCCGTAGCGGTAGCTCGTCCACTGTTGAGTTTCGCGCTCGGAGAGTTCAGCCAACACGGTTTCGGAGCAGCCTAAACCGAAGCGCCGGGACATGAACCAGAGGGCAAGGAAGCGGCTACCGGCAGTGGTATTGCCTACAAAGGCAAGCTGCAAATCTGCTCGTTCGCTTTGGTAGTGGAAATATCGGCTCACATAAGCCAGGTGAATCTCTCTTGAGCCGGTAACCTCCCAGTTCGTGCCCAAGTCACTTGGCCGTAGCGCAGTCATGCCGGCAATCTGCAACCAAATCTCTCTGTCGTTTAGTTTATATCCCCGAACAATGTGATAGGTTTTGCCATTGATGCTGGCAAAAGTATACGGCTGGCCGGATTCAGAAACGCCAGCCGGCGAGTACGTGAAAGTTGTGATCATGATTTTTATCTCTCCTTATTTTGCTAAGTTGTCAACGAACTGATTTGCGTTGTTTGTTTTACTTTCAGCGTAAGGGAGAGACAAACGAGGCGAAGAAGGGGAAAACTGCCAGAGAAGAGTATTGGTGTGGAAAATTCAGAGCGCAGCGTGTGATCAAATGAAGGGAAGTGAAGAAGAAACTCAAATCATAACGTGTTATGCTAATCGTTTCTCCGCGAGTGCAATGTACTTCTGATTCATTTCGATGCCTATGAAATTCCGTCCTAACTTCCGAGCAACTAGAGCTGTCGTTCCGCTGCCCATAAAGGGGTCGAGTACAATGCCGCCCATCGGACACGCCGCTTGAATCGGTGTAATGCATAGATCGTCCGGATAGACCGCAAAATGAGCTCCCGTGAATGGTTTGGTAGGAATCCTCCATACGCAGCGCTTATTCCTTCCCATCTTCAACATTCTCGCTCTGCTCTGTTCTGCGGATTTTGGTTTTATACGCGAGAAATATTTCTCGCTGTACGGGCTTTTCTTCCTCATAATTCTTTGGTAGGAAAATGACTTTTGTAACCTTTCCGAGTCACTGAGCGGCTCGTGCTGCTGTGCAAACCAATATCGCTTAGATTTCACGAAGAAGAACAAGTATTCAAAATCCACTGTGAAGCGGTCTTTAACACTCTCCGGCATGCAGTTGGGCTTGTGCCAGATGATGACGTTGCGAAGTATCCATCTCCGGCTCGCCATCTCAATCGCAAACCTTGAAGGAATCTGGCACAGTGATTTACTCGGTAATTCCTTTGATTTGACTAACGGAACGCCCATCATTTTGCTTTTCAGCCTGATGCTCTTGTAACCCGAATAATCCTTCATCGTGTCCCTATTCTGGCCGCCTTGCGTTGAATACGTATCGCCTAAGACAACCCAGGCTGATCCTGTTGGCTTCAGCACTCGTTTTATCTCATCGAAGATATCGACGAGGTGTTTTATAAAAAGGCCGTATGTCGGCTCGAGTCCAAGGCAGCCTCTCCATGCCGAGCACTTGGCGCAGAATGCTTGCTTCGTGGCTTCAACCCATTGAAAGTTACGGCTGCCCTTTACCTGAACCTTTGCTGAGTTCGTCCCGCCGCTCATGCCTTTACGGGTAAAATGATTCCATTCATGTTCACACTCTGGTTTTTCATCCCAGACTGAAGGCTTGATCCCGTAATTGCGCAGGTTCCAGTATGGCGGTGATGTCATGACGCAATCAATGGATTCATCTGGAAACTCTTTGAGTTTTGCAAGCGCATCCCCAAGCAGAATTTTGTTTTTGATCCTCTCAATATGCATACATCTCTTCATTATTCTTAAAGAGTCAGCTTACCGGAGACAGGCTGAAAGAATAAGAAGGGAGAATTTACCGCAGGAAGATGTTTTAGTCGAGTAGCGCAGAAAGCGAAGGATGATACTATATGAGGCACGAGTAAATACGTGGATATCGAATCTTATGCTATTAACTCATCAAGATCATATCACCTGCTTTGCCGAAACCAACTTTCGCAACCAATGCCGGCGCTTTGGCATCAAACGAGCTGATCGCCGGTATCACATGTACATTCTTGGAAAAACCGGCATGGGGAAGACGACGTTGATGGAAAATATGATCCTCTCCGATTTTGAGAGGGATAATGGTGTGGCCATTATCGACCCGCATGGAGACTTGGCTGAGCGACTCCTGAATCGGATGCCGTCGCGGCGAATTAATGATGTCATTTACTTCAATCCTGCCGACGTTGATTTTCCCATCGCTTTCAATGTACTTGAGCAGGTTACGGAAGACCTTCAACCACTGGTCGTCTCTGGGGTTCTTTCAGTATTCAAAAAGCTGTACAGCGAATATTGGGCACCAAGACAGGAGCATGTGCTGCGCAATACGCTACTGACGATCGTGCAATTTCCCAGAACAACCTTGCACACCGTTCATCAGATGCTGACGGATGCGATGTTTCGTGAGCAGATAACACAAAAGCTCGAAGACAAAACCCTTCGAGCGTTTTGGGAAAAAGAATTCGCCGGCTTTGACAAGCGTCAGCGAACAGAAGTGATTTCACCGATACTCAATAAGGTTGGCCAGTTTTTGGCTAATCCTGGCATTAGAAATATCGTTGGACAGGAAAAGAATAGAATTCCCTTCCGCAAGGTTATTGATGACAGAAAAATATTGATCGCAAACCTTTCAAAGGGGAAAATCGGTGAGGACAATGCGATTCTCTTGGGTTCGTTACTTCTCACCAAGTTACAATTAGCCGCATTGAGTCGTGCTGATGTTTCCGAAGAAAGAAGAGAAGATTTCTATCTATACGTCGATGAATGTCAAAATTTTTTTACCGAAAGCGTGGCTTCGATGCTGGCAGAAATGAGAAAATATCGGTTGAATCTCATCTTGGCAAATCAGCACTTGGATCAATTGAATGAACTCATTCGCAAGGCCATTCTGGGAAATGTGGGTACATTGATCACTTTTCGAGTTGGTGCACCTGATGCTGAGGTTTTGAAGGAGGATTTTTTACCTCAATTTGCCAAGCAAGACTTTTTGAATTTGCCAAGGTATCAAATCTACTTGAGATTGATGATTGATGGGGCAGTTTCAGAAGGGTTTAGCGCGAACGCCTTGCCGCCACAAACGGTGGAATTAGGAACGGCAAACACGATTATCAAAGTTTCTCGTCAGAGGTATGGAACGCAACGATATAAAGTGGAGATGGGGGTGGGAGGAGGATAAGAAGTTACCCTCGAATTTGGTGTCTTTTCATTCTTTACCACCCGAAGGCAAATTCTACCTGCTTCACTTCATCATTCAACAGTCTATCTTCAAATAGTGCGTATTCTCACATCAATCGTTTGATGAAATGAAGCAATCTCTACAACACCTCCATCAGGAATTCATGAACGAATGCCGGTATGCGTCTAAACTTTCTCCTGAGACGTTGCGCGGATATCAGGCTGGATTTGATTTGCTCGTAAAGCTCATGCCTAATATTGAGATGACTACGATATGTTCGAAAATGATAATCGAATTTTTCCGACGACTTGAAAATCGCGAGAGGGTGGTAGGGAAGGGTCAAATAAAAAAGGGTGTGAAGAAAACAACCATTGCAACATACCGAAGCAAACTCAATAAATTTTTTGATTGGCTGGTAAGAAAAGGGCATTTGGGCACGAATCCATTTCGCGAAATGGAGTATCCTACGGTATCGTATGAAGATAGAAAGTTTCTCAAAAAGGAAGACGTCGAAAAAATCTTCACTGCGGTTGGTTTCACAATTGATTGGCAAAGTCAACTGGTCAGAAAACGAAACGTCGCTCTCATGCACGCGCTGCTCTATTGCGGACTGAGAAGAGGGGAATGCATGAATTTGAAAATGCTTGATATAGATTTTCAGAGAAAGCAATTGACCGTACGAGCAGAAACTTCAAAATCAAAACGAGAAAGGGTCATCCCATTAAATGCAAGAATTCTGTTGGCTCTTCAAGATTATGTAGAAGAACGTAAGAAATACACCACGCCGTACTTTTTTGTTTCAAACAATAACGATGACAAACTCACATACGATGGATTAAAGCATCTCGTCGAAAAAATCGTCCATGCTTCAGGAGTTAAGTTTCACGTGCATCAGTTGCGGCATACGTTTGCTGTGAACCTGCTGAATAACGGATGCGATATCGCGAAATTGAAGCAGTTGATGGGGCATACGGATATTCGGATGACGATGGCGTATTTGCGTTGCATTCCTACAAAGGCAATGCGCGCAGACATCGAAGTATTGAGCCTTGATACTCTGCTGTAGTCGTGGTACTCACTTGCTAGAGGTCGTTAAGATTACATCAATCTTCGTCGCAGTAAATCCTTATATAATCGGAACGTCGGTTTCACTGAAACAGGGTTGAAACGCTTGGTTGAGAAAATCCGTAATGCCTCCGGTCTACGTTTGGAGTGCATATGCTTCGGCATACATTCGCAACCCTTATGCTTGAGGGTGGATGTGATATCTACAGTCTTTCGAAGATGATGGGGCATAGCGACATCAAGACAACCACCATTTATTTAGCTGCAACGGTAGAGCATTTGCGGTCACAGATCGAGAAGCATCCGTTGAATGAGAAATAGCAGTCTTCTTTTGCTTCGCTGTTGGTTAAGTTTATGGAAATGAACGCTAACTCATGTTCTAATGGGTCTCATCAATAAATGATTTTGATATTTGCCGATGAATAAAGATTACAATATTGTCATTTGCAAGTTAATAAACTATTATTTAAATATAGAACGAGGCCTTTGAATTGAGTATATGGCGTTTTTTAATTTGAGTAACAAGGGCGAAAGAGTATACTTAAAATCATGAGATGTTTTTAATTTCGATATTTATGAAACAAGACTATTATACAGTTGGCAATGATGTAAAAATTGACGCTGATACAGCAAGCGTATTGGATGAATTTTTCACTTCCATTCCAATCTTGGAAAAAAATTTGAAAACAAAGCCACTGGTATTGTTCGATTCAAAAACTAAAGTTTTTTACACTGTCTGTCATATTAAGAAAAAAGATTTTGTTCTTCTTGCCGATAAGGATGCTGTCATCGATCCTGATTATCAGGAGGATTATAAGCTGAATAGAGATTTGCAACCTAATAATCCGGATTTCAAAACGATGGTATCGGACGCAGGTAAGGGGAGGCAGTTTACGGATATTGTGGTTGATTATAATACACAGTATAAATCCGAGAAACCCTTAAAAATTTTAGGTGGACAACACAGAACAAAAGCCATTGAAGAGAAGTCGTCCGATGAATCTGTGCATGGTTTAAGAGTATATTTTAATCTCGATAAAGATAAACGTGCGGAAATCGCACTTATATCAAATACAAATATCGACATTTCTCCTGATTTACTCGACAGAATGGAGGAACAAAGACTTGAGCCACCCAATAAACTCAGAAATTTTGCTCAATTGATTGGTTTGTTAGAAAAGGGAAAAGATTTTGCAGATTCAAGAATTAATCCAGATAACAGACCGTCAGTGAGGTCACTCAGGACATTTATTGTGAATTTTTATAAAGGATGGGAATATAAGGGTTCCTTCGATGATGACGCAATTGATAGTTATATTTGCGCATCGTCAGGCATGGATAATGAATACGAGAAGATTTATTCAAAAGTAGGAAATTTTGTTGATGACAAGAAATTGGTTGAGGCTGGTAAAAACTTTGTTGAACTTCACAAAAAACAAAATAAGATTGCATCTACAAAAGAAGGTTTAAAACAGATAAAAGCCTTTAGGATGAAAGCGATGGCGATTGCAGTAGTTTCAGCTTGGGCACACGTCAGTGGCCTCTTACAGAGTGATCAAACGAGATTGAAAAAATTCTATTCTTTACCATCAAATTCAGGCAAAGATGATCCGTTAAATGCTAAGGAGATGTCAGAATTTAAAAACCACAAACTTGACCCTGCAACATATCGTGGCTTGGGAACTCGATCAGATGCAAAAGAGAGGGGAAGATTAATAATGATCTTCCTGGTTTATTCTAAAGATTCAAGTGGGACGAAAATTGATAAGTCATTATTAGATAAGTCGGTTTTATATTTTCATGCAAACAAGATGAAAAAAGAAGGTGACAGCATTTGATTATATGAAAGATGAACGAGATACACTTGTCGATTACATTTTATTACTACTTGAGACCAATAAATGGTATCTTGAAAAGTTGAAAAGTAAATCGACTGATCCGTTTCAAGAGGAGGCTTATTCGATTGCGGTGATTGTAAATGCTTGGGCAGCGTTGGAGGGCTATATTAACAATATTTCCTCAGTGGCAAAGTTTGCGAGCAAGCTTGAATCATATGAAAAAGGTTTTTTGGAGGAAGTAGATTGGAGAATGGGTGAGAGTGGTCGCTTCGAAAAGTATGTTCATTATCAGCAGACGACAAAGAAATTCTTGTTTCTACTAAAAAGATTCTCTAAGGTTGATCTCCCTAAAGTAAAAAATTCAAAATTATGGAATGATCTAAAATCGGCTGAAGTGGTGAGGAACATGCTGATACATCCAAAAGATGGGATAAGGTTTAAAACATTAAAAGTTAAAGAGGTTGAGGGTATTGATAATACAGTGCGATCTGCAATTATTCTGTTACGAGATAGGGTAATGAAGGTCAAACATCCAAGAGTAGTCATGAATTGAGGCTTCATGCCAAGTGTGGTATTCTCACCTTAGTCGAATGTAAATTAAAACAACATTACAGTGTTTTTCTCAGCCGCCAAAAACTGTGTTAAACAGGCCTACTCAACGGCAAATTTTTCAGAAATTTTTTCACGACTTTTTATCTAACATTAGCTGAAAGGTAAGATAAATAGGGCTGGGAAAGTTGATGGTAATAAACAGGTCTAGAAGAACTGACGATATTCAGCTAAGGTAAAAAGAAAAGAGAAAAAATCTGGGTTACTCCCGCCTTAAACAGGTCATGGGGTTGTGGATAACCCAGAAGAACATTTACAAAAATATTTTGCCGTTGTAGCTCAGTTGGTAGAGCAACTCCATGGTGGGACACTTTCGTCTCCTGCCCATTGATAAAGAAATTTATCATTGAATCCCGAATAACGGTTAAAGTCCGCCTGAGGCGGATCAGACCGTAGCGCCACATCGGCGCTCGAACGACTGACAAGGGGAGCTTCTTCCGAAAGGAAAAGCTCAAGATACAGTCTAACCCTCATATACGTGCCAGAAAGAAATTGAGGTGTAAGTGAAGGAGTAGGTCGGCAGTTCAAATCTGCCCAACGGCTCCAGAAAAACACTGTAACGAATTGACAGTGTTTTTCTGTTTATGGATATTCACATTCTTGCACAAAAGTTTTATGACTATTCTTCGTATATCCGAGGCTATTCCAAAGCAACGATCCGGCGATACCGCCAAGTGCTTAATCGGTACTGCTCATTCGCCCAGGTCAAGGAAATCGAAGACGTCAATAAGGACAACGTCAGAAATTTATTCTACTACGGACGAACATCGCAGCAATGGTCTCCCAATACGTTTATTCAATATCAAAAAACACTCGCTGTATTTTTTCGTTGGTGCATCAAAGAAGGTTATTTGTCGAATGATCCAGTCAATGATATTGAAGTACCCAAGCTTGAGAAGAGACTTCCTCCAAAGCTTACGAAGCAAGAATCGTTACGGCTTCTCGAAGTCGTCTACAATTATCCTTACCCGTACCAATTTTTGCGCTATCGGAATCATGCAATTTTATCGACATTCCTTTTCGCCGGCATCAGAAAGAGTGAGCTGTTACATTTGAGATACTCTGATGTTGATTTGGAAAATTTGTCTCTGTTTATCAGACAGGGGAAGGGGAGTAAGGATAGGGTCGTGCCGATCTCCTACCGGTTGGCCGAAAGTATGACGAAATACTTGTCTGAACGAAAACGACTCAATAAGACCTGCCCCGAATTTTTTACTTCTTTGAATCGAAATCTCGGATTTACTGATAGCGGCTTGAAAAGGTTAGTGGAGAAAGTGAAAGAGGCTTCGGGAATCAATTTCGGCGTTCATAAATTACGGCATACGTTCGCTACGCTGATGCTCGAGGGCGGCTGTGATATTTACAGCCTTTCAAAAATGATGGGGCATAACGACATCAAAACCACAACAATCTATCTTGCCGCTAGTGCCGAGCATTTACGGTCACAAATCACAAAACATCCATTGAACCAAATGTGATGACCGTTTTCATTTTAGGCTCAAAGGCTCCCAATAAATCATGGATATTTGGAGTTTCATGATTCAAGATGGTATACTAATCTCACTTCATTCCCTATGTCATCCACAATCAAAAGAGTTGGGTTGCTCTCTCTGGCACTGGGTATTGCATTGGTCAGCGTTCTTGCCACATGCCATGCAATAAATAGAAGTGGAGCGATGATGGCGGACGGTGCGGAGTATCAGCCGTTTTCACTTGTCGTAGTGTCGCCAAATGATTCTCAAGAATGTTGTCTGCTTTTCTCGCATGGCATGCCGATATCATTTTTAGCATCCGCGTCGGAGCGAAGCAACGCGTGGTATCTCATCGGTGCTGTTGCCGCGTTATTCGCGCTTTGGCGGTTGAGGGATAAAGACCAGGATACTGATCAGCGCTCACCTCTTGGTCGCGAAAGGATTGGTTTTGTCTTTCGTTTTCTCCAAGAAGCGTTTGCCAGAGGAATCATCCATCCAAGAATCTTTGAAGCGTCAATCTCATAAACGAGCATTCTTTCGAACGTAATTTTTTCGAAGGTCGTTTGAGTTTGAAAGCGCGCTCGTTTTGTATTTTGTTTGTAAAGTTTTAATCTCATCTATGACACACGAACAACCTAACAATGAAGATACTAAAAAAGGTTCTTTCTCAAAACTCTCTCCCAAGACCAGCTTTTTTCTAGGGCTTGGAAGCGCGGTCGTGCTGATGTTTGTCGTCGGCTTCTTCATCCTTCTGGGAGTTGTGCTCAAGGGCAAAGATGGCAGCGCGACTTTAGGCGCACGTTCAAACAGCGCTCCGTCTGCGATAGCACCGACCGCGCCGGCGCCGCAACCGCAGGCTGACGCATCCGGCATGGCGCCGATCACTGACCAGGATTGGGTGAAAGGAAACCGCAATGCGAAAGTTTCAGTGGTTGAGTATTCAGACACCGAGTGCCCGTTTTGTAAGCGGCATCACCCCACCATGCAGCAATTGATTGCAGAGTATGACGGCAAGGTGAACTGGGTCTATCGGCATTTCCCCTTAACGTCGCTTCACCCCAAGGCACCGAAAGAGGCAGAGGCTACCGAGTGCGCAGGAGAACAGGGTGGGAATCAGGCGTTCTGGAAATACCTTGACCGCATTTTTGAAGTCACGCCTGCCAACAACGGCCTTGATCCTGCGGAACTGCCCAAGATTGCCGAGTATGTGGGTTTGAATAAGACGAAATTTGAGGAATGCCTCAACTCCGGCAAATGGGCGCAGAAAGTGCAACAACAGGCGCAAGACGCGCAAAACGCCGGCGGCAACGGCACGCCGTACAATGTGATCGTAGCGGGAGATCAAAAAATCCCCGTGTCCGGCGCAGTGTCGCTTGAGCAATTCAAGGCAATTATCGATCCTCTGCTGTAGTAAACTATGGGATTGATGATCGCAACAACAGGAAAGGTTTTGAAAGAGGTATTCGGGCTGCCGCGTTCATGGATGATAACGCTTTCAGTCACGGCAGCGGTGCTCCTGTTCACGATCATATTGATGAATTATTCGCTGCTTAAATTTGTCAGCACATCGGGACTCTTTGATGCACAAGCGAAGGTGAGGATTCTCACGACAAGCCTGGGATCATTCCATACAAGAATTTCTGTTCCTGAACAGATCGTGACCGTGGTGACTGCGCTGCTTGCAGGGATAAACGTGAGCGTACTGGCACATTACTTCAAACGGCGCATTCCCCTGCAGAAGGCAATGGGCGTGAGCACAGTTGGCATACTGGGGAGTTTCCTTGGAATCGGTTGCGCGTCGTGCGGTTCAGTGCTTTTGATCTCGCTGCTTGGCCTCTCTGCCGCAGGAGGGTTTATCCGCCTGCTTCCCTTGCACGGCATGGAATTCGGCATTGTGAGCATCCTCATCCTTCTTTCTTCGCTCCTTTTTGTTGCGCGTAAAATCGAATCACCACTTGTATGCAAGACTTAACCAATCAACAATCTCCGCCGCTCACGAAACAAGAACGAAGGGAAGCGCGCCGACAGGAGCAGGAAGCGGCACAAAGACGATTTGCGCGAAAGCGGTTGTTCAAGAAAACGAGCAAGTACGTTATTGCATCCGTGATCGTTGCGGTAATTGGATACGGATTGTTCAAAGCTGCCACGCGCCCCAAACCAGGCAATCCTGTGGCCGATCTTGGTAATCTACACATTGAATCCGTTGAAGCACCCCATGCGCCTTACAATTCAGTCCCGCCCACATCAGGCCCGCACCTGGGCGGTAAGGCAGAATCAGGAGTGCACAATGAACAAATTCCCGACGAGCTCCAGTTGCATAACCTTGAAGACGGCGGCGTAATCGTGCACTATGATCCTGCCCGCGTCGCTTCAAGCACTATTGAAGAACTCGCGTCTCTTGTAAAAGATTACCGCGAGGACGTGATCCTTGAACCCTATACAGAACCGCCGCTTCCTGCGCCGATTGTATTGACCGCTTGGGGGAGGATTGACAAACTGGAGACCCTTGACCGCGAGCGGATCAAACAGTTCATCAAAGCGTACCGGGGGATTGACCATCATTAAAATAGGTTTTGACGATAGTAAAGTATCGCGCCCCCCCATTTACATGCCTCATTACCGTTGAGGTGGTAAAAAATGTTCAAACTATGCATAAGAGACGTCTGACGTACTTTTCGATTTTTGCAACGGTGACTGTCGCAGTCGCCACCTTCCTGCTTGTAGAGCCACAGACTGAGTCTGCGCAAAACCAAGAAACAATCACCCCTCATATTGCCACGGACGTCTCAACAATGACAGATTCTTTGTCACCCCTGACTGATGCTCCCACGGAAGTGAGTTCCTTACCGTCCAAAGTGTGGCTGGATGTGCCGTTCACGCCCCAGACTCCTTTTGGCGAGTGGTCTGATCTGCGGCAGGATTACGGTTGCGAGGAAGCTTCTTCACTTATGGTGTGGCATTGGTTGCAAAACAAATCATTGACTCTCCAAGAGGCGAAGGTGGAAATCATTGCACTGTCCGAATGGCAACTGGAACGATACAGCGATTTTCACGACCGCTCAACCGGAGACACTGCCGAGATGTTTCGGGAGTATTTTCAGTATGATCGTGTGCGGGTGGCGTATGACATTGGAATTAGCGACATTAAACGGGAACTCGCATCAGGCAATGCAGTGATTGTGCCTGTACATGGCCAAAAACTTGATAACCCCTACTTCACCCCGCCCGGTCCGGTTCAGCACATGGTGGTGGTGAGGGGGTACGATGATGAAACACGGGAATTCATCGTGAATGATCCCGGAACGAGACGCGGCGAGGCGATTCGTTATCGTTATGATACGCTCATGACCGCGCTCCAGGATTACGGCACCGGATGGAATGAGCCGATTGAGGAGATCAGGAGTGCGATGATCGTAGT
This sequence comes from uncultured Cytophagia bacterium, assembly GCA_964457925.1. GTDB lineage: Bacteria > Zhuqueibacterota > Zhuqueibacteria > Zhuqueibacterales > Zhuqueibacteraceae > Coneutiohabitans. Next base: position 57,079 of record CAYWGH010000004.1, on the reverse strand, counting down.
TGAAAAATCTGGACGTTGACAAGCGCTCGTTGTTGTACGCTTCTCTTTTTTGAGAGAATAGAGTATCTTGAAGGAAATCCTGAGGACATCATCATGATATACCAATAAAAATCGGCTTCAAGAACTGGCAGTAGTGGACAAAAAATTTCCCGGCATCGTAATATTTACCGCAAAGAAACTATGACCAAGAAAGCACAATTCATAATTATCGGTATTCTCGTGCTCGTCGTGGTCGGGGGTGCATTCGTTTTGTTTAATCGCCGAGATACCGCCACCACGGGAGAACTTGGGGGAATGCATCGCGCTGAAGAGATTGAGAATTTGCCCATGGCAAAATCAACTGAAACGGTTGAGCTTGCTGATGGCGACACGTTCGATCTTAACGCTAGTTTTGTGCAAAAGGAAATCAATGGCAAGTCTTTGAAGATGCTCGCGTACAATGGTTCGATTCCTGGACCTATAATCAAGGTCAAGCAAGAATCGCAGATCACCGTTAATTTTACGAACAATACCGACGTGGACAGCACGATCCACTCGCATGGCGTCCGGGTTGAAAACAAGTTTGACGGCGTTCCTGATCTTACACAGAAACCAGTCAAGCCAGGCGAATCATTTACGTATAAACTCAAATTCCCTGACGCGGGCGTCTACTGGTACCATCCGCACATCCGAGAGGACTATGCACAAGAATTGGGGCTGTATGGAGATTTCATTGTTGAGCCGAATGATCCAGGCTATTGGAATCAAGTAAACCGAGAAGAGGCATTGTTCTTGGATGATGTGCTTATTGACAACGGCGCGATTGCCCGTTTTGATCCCAAGACCGCCGATCATACGCTCATGGGAAGATTCGGTAACATCATGCTGGTGAACGGAGAGACTGATTACCGAATGGGCGCAAAACAAGGCGAGGTTGTCCGCTTGTATCTTACGAACGCAGCGAACACAAGAACCTTCAATGTTTCCATCCCCGGCGTGAGGATGAAGTTAGTAGGCGGTGACAATGGCAAGTATGAACGAGAGACATTTGCGGAGAGTGTAATCTTGGGACCGTCGGAGCGCGCAGTTGTTGAAGTTCTGTTTGCGCAATCCGGTAACTATCGCCTCGAGCATCGCACACCGCAAAAGACGTACCCATTTGCCACCATCGCCGTTTCAAGCGAACAAGTCTTGCCGTCATACGCATCGTTGTTTGAAACACCGCGGACAAACCAAGACGTGATCACCGGCATTGATGCGGTTCGCGGTGCATTTGAAAAGCCGAATGAAAAATCCTTGCGGCTTGCAGTGAATATGAAATCTCCAATGGGGAGCATGAGCGGCGGAGGCCAACACATGATGCACGGCGGCATGATGATGGACAACAACATGATGCAAATGGGCACACAGCAACCGATTGAATGGGAAGATGACATGGGGATGATGAATGTCAACTCAACAAAAGATACGCTTACTTGGCAACTGATAGACGAGGCAACGAACAAAATTAACATGAAGATCGACGACTGGAAGTTCAAAGTCGGAGACAAGGTGAAAATTAAAGTTTTCAATGACCCTAAAGCAATGCACCCGATGCAGCATCCCATTCACATTCACGGCCAGAAATTTTTAGTCCTCTCCACAAACGGCGTTCCGAACGAGAATCTTGTCTGGAAAGACACCGCGCTGGTGAAAACCGGCGATACCGTTGAGTTCCTTGTCGAGATGGCGAATCCCGGCGACTGGATGATCCACTGCCACATCGCCGAGCACCTTGAAGCGGGGATGATGATGAAGTTTGAGATTGAATGATACAAATATGGGCTTTCCTTCACTCTGGCCGTTCATTGCGTTTGGGCTCGTTACCCTGCTTCACTATCTTTCACTGAAGATTCAGGACCGATACCAGTTCTATACAAAAACATTTGGAAAGTTCGGCTTTTGGATTCACTTTATTCTTACCTTCCTTCTCTGGATCTATCTTGGAAAACTGCTCTCAGGCGTTTCCCTTCCTTCCTTGGGATTGCTCCCGATCTCTTTCCGAGGAATGGAGGCGGTTGGCGACATCCTGAATGTTGCTGGCACCGTGGCAATTATTTGGAGCATCCTCATACTTGGCATAAAAAGAATGTGGGGAGTTCGCTACTTCGAACGTCAAACTCACGAACGATTCGAGAAACGGGGACCATACCGGTTGCTCAATAACCCCATGTACAACGGTTTTTCGCTTCTTTTTCTTGCAAGCGCGTTCATAAACAACTCTTCTTCCCACTTGTTCTTAAGCATCGAGTCGTTTGTCCTCTTTGGCTTACTCTCAAAATTTGAAAACAAAAGAATCAACGATAGAGAGAACAGTGAACGAGACAAAGATTTCACCGCATTGACTGAATGCAGAAAAAAGCTATAATTCTCTTATGTTTTTCGCAGGTTCTAAAAAATTAAAAATCAGCTTAATCCTTCTTACTTTCGCAGGGTTTGTTTTTAGTTTATCTTGCGCTTTTAGCCATCACTCAGGGGCTTCAACGCATGCTTCAATTTCTGAATCCATTGCCACCTTTGTTCATAGCAATGAGGCTTGTTGCGGAACAAGCATTTCAACGTCTGACCATTTATTGAAAGAAAATTTTCTCGCGCTATCCAAAAATCAAGCAAGGAATTGGTACGATTTACTGGCAATGGGACTTATTCTTGTATCAGCGATTTTTGGACGTCGGTTTTTTGAGCACATTGAACAACGGCTCGCCTATGTTGTCCGGCTTTATTATATGACAAGGCAATATCTGGAATTTTTTGCTTTCCATTATTTGCGATTGGCATTTTCCCGGGGCATCCTCAGTCCTAAAAAATATCATTTAGTTTTTTCTCGCTAGCTTACATTCATCGAGAGCTAAAGCTTTTGGGTGAGTGGCTGTAATGCTGGCTTTTTTGTATTCACTAACCAAACTTTATCAACTTATGAAAAAACCACTCTATATCATTCCAGTAATCATTATTGCCGTAGTGGCAATCGGCTACGGGCTTATGAGAACTAAAACATCGGATCAAGAAGCTCCAAATACTATTGATTCAAACACCAACACGGTCGCACAAGAAGAAAGTACGGGCGATGAACACGCGCATGATGCAGGGCATGGGGCACGATTGGCTGGTACCAGAATTGATTTACAAAACGCCAGAAATTTAAAACCCGGGGAGGTTACCTTGGCTTTCAAGTTGTATGGTGTTGATGCTCACGAGTTTGGACCGGATGACTTGAATGTTGCTCATGAGAAGCTTATGCACTTAATACTTCTCCGTGATGATGCGACGGGCTTCCAGCATCTTCATCCCGAATACCAAGATGGTCGATGGAGAGTTTTGACTACGATTGCGAATCAAGGTCTGTATCAGATGTATGTAGACATTGAACCTAAAGAAGAAAGTCCGGTTGTCTTGCGTGTTCCGGTTACCATCGGCGGTGCAACACAGCAACCGCAATTTCCGAGCGTAAGCGCAAACATGTCCGCGACAATCGATGGCCTTCAAGCGACTCTACAATTGGCGTCACCGTTAAAAACCGAGGAGCACGCCAACTTAACATTTGCGCTGACGCGGAATGGCACACCGGTCACTCAAATTGATCCGTATTTGGGCGCCTACGGCCACGTCGTTGTGATCCGTCACGGAGATCCTGATGACTTTATTCACGGACATCCCGTGACTGACAGCAGGCCCACAGACGGCAAGGTCGTATTCGAGTCAGAGTTTCCTCTTAAAGGCACGTATACCATCTTTGCTCAATTCAGCATCAACGGACAAGTACGAACATTCCCCATCACCGTTTCGGTCGACCGTGAGGGGCAAGCGCCTGCAGATCACGAAGATACCACTACCCTGGAAACCGGCGAACAGAGCGGTTCCGGCCACTAATTTTTAATGAAATTATGCTTATGAACAAGTCAAAATTGCTTTATGCTGGGGCCGGTCTGATTGTAGTTGCAGTAATCTCTGTCGGGACCTTCTTAAAAGGATCGGGTAGCAATACTAACGTCGCAAACGAGGTCGCTTCTGTAGCAAGCGCGATAAGCATTCCTGTCGAGACAATAGGAACAAGTGACGCCGAAGGAAACGAACAAGTCGGCACTTCTTGGCCGGGAGAGATAATTTCTTCCGGAGACATTGAAGTACAACCACAGCGTGAAGGCACCATCGTGGAATGGAAAGTAAAAATCGGTGAGAACGTACGACAGGGACAGGTATTGGCACGGCTTTCTGCTCCACCTGCCACTCCGGAGCTTACCCGCACCCTCGCGGAGCAAGCGCAGAGCCTTGCGCGAGCCAAAGCTCAAGCATCGGCTACGACTGATTTTACGAGAAAGAATATAGAACAGTTAACCGCCCTGCGGTCTGCACTGGAAAAAAATTTAGCCTCGGTTGATTCGGTATTAGAATTAAACGGGTCAGTTGGAGGCCAAAACATCACCCTCAAGTCATCCCAAGACGCTCTGAGCCAGTTGCGTAATGTTGTTGATGTAAAAAAGCAGAATTTGCGCAAAACCATGGAGCAAATCCTGAACAAACACATTCAGAAATTCTCTAGTGTTTTTGACGCACAGTACTTCTTATATGGTTTCTTGAAATATGGCTTGGGCGAAAAAGATGGCGCCGCAAAGAGTGATTATGAAATGCGGGTTTTCGACCTTCTGGATGCCCTCAAAGATCCTAACGCACTGCCGATCGAAGCCGCTCAAAACTATACACAGGCAGCGGTAAGACTGGTTGCCGGAAGCATTGTCACCGAAGGCATCACTCAAGCTGATTTAGATGATTATCGTGACATGGCCAACGAGGATCAAGTGAATCTTTTTGAAACGATACAGGAGTATCAGGAAGCAAAATCCGACCTTGCCGCATTGGAAGTCGAATACAAGACGAAGGAGACTGATTATAAACTTGACCAATTGGGTCAAGAAAAGGATTACGCGGAGAAGAAGAAGGAAATCGATGAAAAAATTGCCGCACTGGAAAAGGAGCTCGCATTGGCACAGGCTGAAGTGAAAGGAGCCGAAGCGGCCTATGCCACGATCTCGAACGCGTTAACCGGCGGCCTCAACGTCACCGCTCCCCGGGCAGGCATTGTCTCGATCATCACAAAAAAAACGGGCGATTTCGTCGCCCCGGGTACGGCGGTCGCTTCGATCAATTCTGGCAATGAAAACGATCGCATTGTGCGTTTCAGGATTCCGGGCAACGTCACTCCGCCGCAAGCAGGAGATGTCTTAATTGTTATCCGCCCTGGATTCCCCAAGGATGGTAAAAAAGTCAAACTGGCTGGCATTGGGGTGTCGTTGGATGGCAACGGTTCTTTCTTGGCCGATGCCGATTTCATTGACCCTGTAGATGTAGACTGGCCAGTGCATAGTTCTGTGCGTGTGTTGCCCTCCGGCGATCAAGGTAGCCAGCCATTGGCATCGATCTCTGCGGTATGGTGGGATGACGACGGTCATCCGACTGTGTGGCTGGTTACGGAGGATAATAGAATTCGCCCTCAAGAAGTCAAAACCGGTCGAACGCTTGGGGACAAGATCGAGATTTTGGAAGGGTTGAGTCAGGGAAATAGCATCGTGTCAAACGCGACCAGCGATCTTAAAACAGGAATGCAACTGAACCAGCTTTCACCTGCGACCGAGAAAACAGAAGAACAACCTGAAGGTGATGGCCACGGCCATTCGCATGATGAGTAAGACATACCTATATGTTCAATAAAATTATTCAATGGTCTCTAAGAAATAGAGCCGCAGTTCTTGCGATTGCCGGATTCGTGTCGATAGTGGGCGCATGGAGCTTGTCGACCATGAAAGTGGACGTCTTGCCTGACATCAACAAGCCGACTGTGGCTGTTTTTGCGGAAGCAGAAGGACTTGCACCAGAGGAAGTAGAGCGTCTTGTCCTTACGCCTCTTGAATCGGCGGTTTCGGGCGCTCCCGGAGTGGAGCGTGTTCGCGGCACCGCATCGTTTGGGCTCGCGATCGTAAACGCTGAATTCGGTTGGGGTAGTGATATTTTCCGGAATCGGCAAATCATCCAAGAACGCATTTCTCGTCTCGAACTTCCGGAGGGCGTAAAGCCCGTGCTTGGACCGGTCGGTTCAATCATGGGTGAGATCATGTGGGCAGGCCTGACATCAACCGATGGGAAAACAGATGGAATGCAATTACGAACCTTGGCCGACTGGACAATCCGACCAGCGCTATTGCGCGTGCCGGGGGTTTCGGATGTCATCGTGCTGGGTGGTGATGTCCGAGAATGGCAAATCAATACCAATGCCGAACAGATGCGACGATATGGTCTTCATATCGATGACATTACGGAAAATATTAGCACCGCTCTCAATAATAAAAGCGGCGGTTTGCTCGTGCAAGGTGGCAAGGAATACCCTTTGCGAGTACTTGTTGCTCCCGCTGAAATTGCTGATTTACAAGAAATCGCAATCGGTACTTTTGAGGGTAGGCCTATTAGGTTGGCCGACGTTGCTGTTGTGCAAGAAGGGGCAAGCCCTGTGCGTGGAAGCGCAACAATTGACGGCAAAGCCGGAGTCATTCTCCGAGTCGCCAAACAACCGGAAGCAGAAACCTTAAAGGTAACTGAAGCCGTAGATAATGCGCTCGAATCTCTCAATTCCAGCTTGCCGCAAGGCGTTGAATTAAAAAATGACCTATTTCGGCAGGAGTGGTTTATTCATGCCGGATTAAGCAACGTCTTGGAAGCGTTGCGTGATGGGACAATTCTCGTGATCATCATTCTCATTTTGTTTTTGATGAACGTCAGGATCACATTTATCACCCTCACCGCAATACCATTGAGCATTCTTGTAACGGTGATTGTATTCAGATTCTTCGATCTTTCGGTTAATGTGATGACCCTCGGAGGGCTCGCTGTTGCTATTGGTGAGCTTGTTGATGACGCAATCGTTGACGTAGAAAATGTTTCAAAAAGATTGAGAGAATGGCGACAGAAAGGATCGACCGGTGGTTCGCTCATAGAAGTGGTATTTAAGGCGTCCAGTGAGGTGCGTAACTCGATTGTGTATGCAACGATCTTGGTGGCGGTCGTCTTTATCCCAATCTTCTTTATTCCCGGTGCGGAAGGACGATTGCTTGCGTCATTAGGAGCCGCGTATCTCATATCGCTCATTGCGTCCCTGGCGGTTTCGCTTAGCGTCACCCCAGTCTTGTCATCGTATCTATTGGCGAAAGGATCAAGTAAAGGCCATGAGGAAGAAACGCGATTAGTAAAAGCTATCAAACGCAAGATCGCTCCAATGATTCTTTGGAGCATTCACAACGTGAAAATCGTTTTATTTGGGACGATAGCGACTTTAGTTGTAGCCGGTGCGATGTATGTGATGGCCGGCAAAGAAGGCATTCCGCCCTTCAATGAAGGATCGGCAACAATATCTGTTATCCTACCGGTTGGGACAGATTTGAATACTTCCAATACATTTGCTTCCAAAGTCGAAGATGCGCTGCATGGTGTTGAAGGGGTGAGACGGGTTAGCCACATAACAGGACGAGCAGGCGCAGACCCGCATGATAGCGGTGCAAATACCAGCGAGATCCAAGTGGTCTTTGAACCTGGTTTGGAAGGGGAATCGGAAAAACTCTTTAAAGAGCTTCAAAAAGTATTGGATACCTTCCCGGGAGCAGATTATAGCTTAGGGCAACCCATTACTCACCGGGTAGAAGAACTGCTCTCCGGCGTGCGCGCCCCGATCGTCATCAAGATTTTTGGTGATGATCTCGTTGCGTTGAGACAGACGGCAGAGCAAGTGCAAGGCGAGCTTGCCAAGCAACCGGGCGTTAAAAATCCGCAAGTTCAAAGAGAGGTGATGGTGCCAGAGTTCCGAATTTACCCGGATCGCAACAGGCTGGCTGAATATGGCGTGTCGAGCGGCGCGGTCGCCGAAGAACTTGAGGAAGGACTACTGGGCGCAAGAATTGGCCAGGTCCAACAGGGTCCTGCTCGCATCGACGTGGTGGCTCGTTATGATCTGGCTTCTCGCGGCAATTCAGACGCGCTTCGTGACCTATCTCTCCCTTTTATTGGCGCTGAATCTTTGGGGGGCGCGGCTGACATCAGGCTCGACGCAGGCCGGAACCGTTTTAGCCACGAAGGCGGTAAACGTATTCTTGTGGTAAGCGCCAATTATCAAGGCTCAGATATTGTCGGAACGGTTGAAAATGTAAGAACAGTGATGCGTTCAAAAAAATTGCCTACTGGACAAGCAATCTCTTACGAAGGTACATATAAAAGTCAAAAAGAGAATAGCAGAAGATTAACGATCTTGTTTGGCTTAGGATTACTCTTGATCTTCGGCATTCTCTATAAAGCCTTCAAATCCACTCCTCTTGTCTTGCAAATCATGTTGAATATTCCGACGGTATTCATCGGTGGCATTGTTGGAGTATGGCTTACTGGTGGCGTCATTAACCTCGCTCACTTGGTCGGGTTCATTTCTCTTGCTGGCATAGTTTCCAGAAACGGCATCATGTTGCTTGGCCGGTGCCTCCAGCTTGTGAGAAAAGAGCAGATGCCATTCACGCCGGAAACTATATTGCATGCAACTCTGGACAGAGTCGTTCCGGTTCTGATGACCTCGTTGGTTACTTCTTTAGCGTTAATTCCTCTTATGCTTGCCGGTGGCGAGCCGGGCAAGGAATTGCTCAACCCCTTGGCAGTGGTCATATTCGGTGGCCTCGTATCTTCGACCGTCATCTCGCTATTTTTGACACCGGCAGTTTTTTACAGATTCGGACATAAGTCGGCCATGCAGTCGGATGCTGATACGAGTGGGTTTTAAACCAAAAACACTTAAATGCTTCTTTGATCGTCCAGGATTTTCTGACTTTGAAGCGCACCTCAATACTGTATTCGTGATTCTCTTCGTCGTGTTTGCGAAAATCAGCATAGAGTAAACTCCGTTAGAAAGGCGGGGCTTTCTAACGGAGTAAATCGAAAAGCATAACAACGAAAGCACATGAAGTAATTGCCCTGGGCAAATAACCGGGTTATGCTATACTTGTATACAGGTATGTGGGAAATCAAACGATATACCAATTACACAAAGACGCTCATAGGTCTCGCGATTATAGTCTCTTTCAGTTTTCTCGCACTCTTCGGCCTCTCCCTTTCCATGACCACGGATGAGCATGGGATGATGTCGAATTGCCCATTCATGAGCCAGACGGAAGTGATTTGTCCCATGCAAGTGGGAGAGCACATTGCCAAGTGGCAGCAAGCGGTGACGGGAATACCGCAAAAGTTTATGAGTTTGGCATTCGTGGCGTTGCTTACGTTGGTGTCTTGGTACTTCCTCAGCCGATTCATGTCTCAGGGGAGTACGGTAATCGCATCAGTCCTTCGGCGGCTTAAACGTGAACGCGGACTCCCTGCCTTGTTTAACATTTTCCATCGCCTTTTTTCCCAAGGCATTCTCCATCCGAAAATTTACGAAGCAACTATTGTGTAACACGGGCGAGTACAAACTTTGACTCTTTTCTTGAGTTAACTGAGAAAAGCAGGGCAAATATAACTCGCAGGTGTTTTTGTGTTTGGTAAAACGCTATTTTTTTCTTATGGATCAACAACCACTTAAAAAAATAAAACTCAAAATTCACGGGATGCATTGCGCTGCATGCGAAGTTTTGATCGAGCGGAAGTTCAAAAAGGTTCAAGGTGTGGAAAAGGTAGAGGTGAACCATGCGAACGGCAAAGCAGAAGTATTTTGTTCCTGCGATCCCAATCTCGCAGAACTCAACCGCGCAGTTGAATCGGACGGCTACAAAGTCTCCTCGTGGCACGACCGTCACATTCCCGTCAACGACACTACCCATCGCAACACAAAGCGCGATTATCTTGAGATCGGCGCAGTCTTTCTGATCCTCATGGCAGGGTATCAAATCCTGAAAATCCTAGATTTCCTGCCGAAGAGTTTAGGTGTTTCGGACAACATGAGTCTCGGCGTCGTATTCTTGATCGGTCTTGTGGCGGCGATGTCTACTTGCATTGCCGTTACCGGCGGGCTGCTCCTTTCGGTCGCGGCAAAATACAACGAGCGTCATCCGGAGCTCACGGGCGCTCAAAAGTTTAGGCCCACGCTGTACTTCAACATCGGGAGAATCGCGGGGTATACCATATTGGGAGCAGCTGTCGGCGCACTTGGATCAGTGTTCACACTCTCACCAAGAGCGAGCGGCATGATGACGATCATTGCGAGCCTCATCATGCTGATTTTGGGATTCCAGCTACTCCATCTTTTCCCCTGGATGAAACGATTTACTCCGAAAATGCCCAAGTTTCTGGCTCATAAAATTCACGACCTTTCTGAAAAAGACAGCAAGGCAGCGCCATTCGGGCTGGGAGCGCTCACATTCTTCCTGCCCTGCGGGTTCACGCAAGCGCTCCAGCTCTACGTACTCTCGAAAGGGGACGCACTCACCGGCGCTCTCATCATGTTCACCTTTTCCTTGGGTACGCTGCCGGCACTCATGTCCTTGAGCGCCATCTCCAGTTTCGCCAAAGGTTCATTCAAGCGCTACTTTCTCAAGTTTTCCGGCGCGCTCGTCATCATGCTGGGGCTTTTCAACATCAACAACGGCCTCGCGTTGACCGGTAGCGACATCAATCTGGCGGGGATATTCTCCTCGTCGGGGGAGGGTAACATTCAAGCGCAAGCCGCCGAAGACCCGAACGTTCAGATCGTTGACGGCAAACAGGTCGTCAATATGAAGGTGGTAGGGTTGAGCTACACGCCGCACCGCTTCACCGTGGTGCAAGGTATTCCCGTGGAGTGGCGGATTGATGGCAGCCGTGCTCAAGGCTGTGCGCAAGTCATCACTGCGCCGAAACTGGGGATCACCGAGTATTTGCCACCGCAGGGAATAAAGACAATTACGTTTACTCCAGAAGAGATTGGCACCATTTCTTTCAGCTGTACCATGGGGATGACCACCAGAGGGGCGGCGTTTACGGTGGTTGCTGCCAACTCACCCTCCGCAACTGGTGAAACTGCGGCGGATAAGCAACTTGGCCTTAAAGAGCAAAAGGGAACTGGAGCAATCCCGCAAGGTTCAACCGACTGCAACCCTGAAATCATGAACTGTATTGAGGCACAGAAGGTCTCCATCGAGGTCTCGAACGAGCGCGGTGTGTATCCGAATGCGTTTACCGTTAAAAAAGGCGTTCCCGTTGATTTGGCAATTGACACCAAGGTTCCGCTCGGCGGCTGCATGTCGGTGTGGGTGATCCCGGAGTATAACGTCACGATTCCCATGAAGGTTGGACTCAACACCACCCGCTTCACTCCTACCCGCGCCGGCACGGTTGCCCTCACCTGCAGCATGGGTAGCCGCATGGCGCAATTAACGGTCACCGATTAAAAAGTCAGGTCGGTCTTGACATATTTTTGCATTCCGCTACTATATCCAATAGGGATATACCCTATTATGATAAATTGTTAATAACTTCTCAACTATGAAGACTACGCTCACCATCAAAGGCACTCACTGCGCCGCCTGTAAATCGCTCATTGAGGATATTGCTTCGGAAATCCCCGGCATCGCATCCGCCACCGTGGACTATACAAGCGGCAAAACTATCATTGAACATGACGAATCAGTAAACTGGTCGAAGTTTAAGCAAGAGGTCGAAGCTTCGGGGCCGTATACGTTTGAATTGCCGCGTTGATCACCTGAGTTCTATGACAGAACCATTTTTAACCGCGTTAAAAGAAAAAGAAGCTCCCTCAATGGAATTGCGCCCGTCAACGGAAAATCTGTTTAAGTTGAAAATCACGAGTGAGATTAGGGCAGAAGGCACGATCCAATCGAATGACGGCAAACCCCCACTCTTTCAAGGCAAGATCGAGGTGGACAAACACGGCGTGATCGAATTTCCCGAAGGAAAGCGCGAGGCTGAAGAGCTGGCGGCGTTTTTACAAAAATCACTCCGGCCGATGAGTTCGTTCCTTGAAGCGGCAAGTATCTATCATCCCGCAGGATCGAACGGCGTATCTCCTGCATCACCACCTGCGGCACCTCCGCCGTCGGTGGCAACGCGTCAGGGAGACGTTCGCGCCAATTTCAACATTTACGGCATGCACTGTGCTTCCTGCGCGGCACTCATTGAGCGTAAACTCCGGAAGCTCCCTGGCGTAAAAGAAGCAAATGTGAATTCTGGCGCGGAAAAAGCCCGTGTTGTGTTCGATTCTGCGGTAGTCAACGAAGAGCGGATTAAGGCGGCAGTGAAAGATGCGGGGTACCGGGCAGAAATCGTGGACCAGAAAGACCATGCGTTTGAGCGCAGGAAGCGGCAACAAGAAATCCTCGCCTACCGCCGCAAGTTCACAGTCGGAGCGATCTTGAGCGCGCCGCTCCTCTATTTCATGCTCCTTGATTTCTTTGCCGGCCTTCCATTCCGAGAAACAGTACTTCCGATGATGGGCGCAATCTCCCTCGTGCTCGCAATCCCCGCTCAATTCATCCTTGGTGCGGGGTTCTATAAGGGAATGTGGTCTTCGCTCAAGATGAGAACCTTTAACATGGACTCACTCATTGCTATCGGCACGAGTACCGCGTTCTTTTACAGCCTTTATGAGTTCGTGAAGTATTACCTCACAACTGGATCAGCCTTTGCTCCCATGGGTGCCAAGATACCCGATTTGTATTTCGAAATCGGCGTATTTCTGATTACCTTTGTGTTGATGGGTAAGTGGCTGGAAGCGAGAGCAAAAGGCAAAACTTCGGATGCCATCAAGCGGCTCATGGGACTTCAGGCAAAGACCGCGCGGGTACTGCGGAATAACCAGTTTGTTGACGTGGCGGTTGAAGAAGTTACGGCAGGCGATACGGTCATGGTGCGGCCTGGAGAGAAGATTCCTGTGGACGGCATAGTTACCAAAGGACTCTCAAGCGTGGATGAGTCCATGCTCACGGGCGAGAGTATACCAGTAGAGAAAAAAGAAGGAGATACCGTCATTGGCGCGACCATCAATAAAACCGGGAGTTTTGAATTCAAGGCCACGAAGGTGGGGGCTGAAACCGCGCTTGCCCAGATCATTCGTTTGATCGAAGACGCACAGGGATCAAAAGCCCCCATTCAAGCTCACGCCGACCGCATCTCTTCCTGGTTCGTGCCGGCAGTGATTGCGATCGCATTGGTTACTTTAGGCGTGTGGCTGTTGCTTGGCGAATCACTCACGTTCGCGCTCCTCGCGTTTGTATCGGTGATTGTGATCGCGTGCCCGTGCGCGCTTGGCCTCGGTACTCCCACGGCAGTCATGGTGGGAACCGGCAAAGGAGCGGAGCATGGCATTCTGATCAAAGGAGGGGAGCCTCTTGAAATGACTTCAAAAGTGAATGCCGTCGTATTCGACAAAACAGGGACGTTAACGAAGGGCAAACCCGAAGTAACCGACGTGGTATCAGTGAGCGAAGTTGACGAAGATGAAATTTTGGGGCTCGCGGGAAGTCTGGAGCAATCCTCCGAGCACTCACTCGCCGAAAGCATTTATGCGTATGCCAAGGAAGAGAACGCTCATTTGCAAGAAGTACAGAATTTCAAGGCAATACCTGGCCATGGTGTGTCAGGCACTATTGCCGGAGTCGAGTATTTCTTTGGCAACCGCAAACTCATGCAGCAGATCGGTCATGAGGCGACAAAAATGGAGCGCAAACTTGAACGTTTGGAAGGAGCAGGCAAGACCGCGATGATACTCGGAACACGAGAAAAAATCCTTGGGATCATCGCTGTTGCCGACACCTTGAAAGAAACATCTCTTGAAGCCGTGCAGAGCTTGCAGAAGTTAGGGATTGCAGTATACATGATCACGGGGGATAACCAGCGCACAGCCCATGCAATCGCGAAACAGGTGGGAATAGCGAACGTACTCGCAGAAGTGCTCCCGCAAGACAAAGCGCAGGAGGTGAAGAAGCTCCAAGAAAAGGGAATGAAAGTCGCCATGGTAGGCGACGGCATCAATGATGCTCCGGCGCTCGCGCAGGCGGACGTCGGCATTGCCATGGGCAGCGGCACGGACGTGGCCATGGAGTCAGGCGGGATCGTGATCATTAAAAATGACCTCCGCGACGTGATCACGGCCATCCGCTTGAGCCGCGCCACTATGGGCAAGGTCAAGCAGAATCTCTTCTTCGCGCTCTTCTACAACATCATTGGTATCCCCATTGCCGCGCGCGTATTCATGAGTCTTGGTTTTATCTTGCGCCCCGAACTCGCGGGGCTTGCGATGGCATTCAGTTCGGTATCGGTCGTGGCGAATTCGCTCCTGCTCAAAGGGTTTCACCCACACAAGCGGAACTACGTCTCTGATTTTGCTCCCGTGATGCTGACTGCCGTCTTCACGCTCCTGTTTATCGGGTTTGCGAAAATCAGTATGGAGTAGATGAGAAGACTGGGACTGGGACTTGACATTGACCATAGTTCGACTATAATGGGGAATAGGACTATACCCTATTATCCACAATCTTATGGTAGATCAAAAGATCAAAAAGCGGGCGGTACATCGGGCAAAGATCATCCGCGGGCAGCTCGACGGGCTCACGCGCGCCATTGAGCGGGAGGATTATTGCACGTCTCTCCTTCGCCAGTCAGTCTCGATCCAGGAGTCATTAAAGAGTCTCAACCGTCTGCTTCTGGAAAATCACATCAAGACGCACGTCAAACACCAATTGCACGGAAAAGAAGAAGACAAAGCCATTAAAGAACTCATGGAAATCTACTCGTTTTCCAGCCGCTAATATATGAAACGAATTATCGCCATTATTATTGCCCTAAGCGTACTCGGCATTGCCATACTGGGTTTCTCCAGTATGGCGGATCACGGTAATCACGCTCTTCGCTCGTGCGTCGGGCGCGTCATTGGCTCTAATTGTCCGCTCGTCACGCAGTCGCTCGCCGACGTGGCCGCGCATATCGCAGCCGCGCAAAAGTTGGGAATGGCAACCCTTAATCCGAGCGTTGCCGCAGCCGCTCTTCTGATGGCGCTTTTCGTATTCTTCCTTCTGCCAAGGATGAGCGCAGCGCATCTTCCGCAGATGGCGGCTGTGTCGCTGTTTTATACCCGCGCATCTTCCCCTCCATCATCGCTTTCTCGCCGACTCAAATGGCTCGCTCGTCACGAAACGCGCGACCCGCACACATCTCCCTGGGTGCATGAGCTTTTCAGGTCTTCCTGAAAGAGTGATACGATTTGTATTTAACCTTTAATCATGCACCCGTCTCTCTCAAGCGACGGGTGTTTTATATTTGTATGAGCAAACAGTTGAGACATAATCAGAAGAATTACGCTCCTTGGGTCATCATCGGCATTGCCGCTATCGCCGTGGTTGCAGTGGTTGCAGTTGGTGCGAGTCAGGACAAAAACGCCAATCAAACCCCTATCATCCAAGCAGCAAGCGCACTGACCGCAGAAGAGTCATCTTTCGATTTCGGCAGAATCTCGATGGCCAATGGCAAGGTAAGTCGTGAAATAAAAATCAAAAACACAAATACTGTTCCGGTAACCGCGACAAGGCTGTCTACTTCCTGCATGTGCACAACGGCAGAACTCTCGTATCAAGGGAAGAGAGAAGGCCCGTTCGGCATGCCGGGACACGGTTTCATTCCAAGCATTGAGACCACGATTCAGCCAGGCGATGAAGCCACCATAAAGGTCACCTTTGACCCTGCAGCGCACGGGCCTGCCGGCGTCGGCGCAATCAAGCGGGAAGTGTTTCTTGAGCAAGAGGGCAGCAAACGATTGACGCTCAACTTTTCCGCGTTCGTAACTCCATAGTATGAAGAAGCCATTATTCATTTTAATTGCCATTACGATACTGTTCTTGGGGGGCGTCACTCTCTTCGGTTCTAATCAATTCGGGACTCAGGCCTTGTGGAATTTGAGCCGCCAGGGAACATGGCTCCTGCCGCTCGTGGCGGTTTCGGCAGCGATTGACAGCGTCAACCCTTGCGCATTCTCGATTCTGCTCGTCACCATTGCGTTCCTCTTTAGCATGGAAGCCTTGCGCCGGAGAATACTAGTAGTGGGCGGCGCGTATATTGCGGGGATTTTTGCGGTGTATCTCCTCATTGGCCTTGGAATTTTGCAAACGCTGCACATTTTCAACACGCCGCATTTCATGGCAAAAGTTGGCGCAAGCGCATTGATTATCTTTGGTGCGATAAACTTGATAAACGAGTTCTTCCCGACATTCCCAATCAAGCTCAAGATCCCTGGTGTTGCGCATCAGAAGATCGCGGAACTCATGGAGAAAGCGTCGATTCCTACCGCGTTGGCGCTCGGGGTATTGGTAGGTTTGTGCGAATTTCCCTGCACCGGCGGGCCATATCTCATGGTGCTTGGGCTCCTGCATGATGGCGCTACGTTTAGCAAAGGCCTCGTATATCTTCTCTTCTATAACGTCATCTTCATTCTGCCGCTTGTGCTGATCTTACTGATTGCGAGCAATAAGGCAGTACATGGAAAGATCGGTGAATGGAAGCAGAGGCACATGCGGATGATGCGGCGTGTTACGGGGATCGCGATGGTCGCACTTGGGGTTATCATCTTCCTGCTTTAACAATAATATATGGAAAACACAACACCACAACTACAAGAACTTCTCCAAAAGGTCGAAGAAATGAAAAAATCAGGCACCGTTGATCTGTCCACGGAAGAAGATTTAAGCATAGCGATCATGAATCTGGTGAGTCTGGAGGAACACTTCTTCTTTACGGCAGAGAAAACCGCAAAGGATGAGTATTTTGATCTCTTGGGAGAGATACGGGAACAGAGAAAAGTATTGCTCGCGCGCATGATCCCACGGCACGAGGGGGAGACCTGGTGCATCAGCAAACACCTCCTTGCCGCCACCATGCGTTTGATCGAAGTCGGTACCAAGCTCCACGCGGACGGTAAGAAAGAAGAAGCGAAAAACTTATTCGACCGAGCTTACCGTCTCTACACGCTCTTTTGGGGATTGCGTTTAAAGCTCATCTCCACGGAAGGATTGAAAAACGTCGCGGCCAAGGACCAGCCGTGGACACTCAACGACATCGTGAATAAATTAGTCGATTGTTGCGATGAATAACGAAATATGTTCATCAACACTAATGTAATACATTTATGACACACCCATGCACACATCCCGAAGATCAAAATCAAGACCAAAACCAACACATACCTCATGAATCGTGCGAACACGGGCACCCTGCGAGTGGCAAGCGTTCCTGGCTGCTTTCCGCAAGCATCGTCTTTGCCTCGCTCATGATAGCAGGTGCGTGGATCTACACGGCGCGGCTGAAAGCTGCACCATCGTCAAAAACGCTGGGATCGAATACCGGGGCCGTAAGCCAAGCAGCGGCAGAAAACGATGTCCCCATTGATCAGGAACTCGTGATTCCTTCGCAAGGAGTCGAGCTCCCAATTGTTTGGGGAGACATCGGGAAAAAGCTTGCGGACAGCGGGGTGATTGATCTGCAGAAATTCGAGTCGCTGTACGTCCAGCGGGGAGGTTTGAGTCAGGAAATGACTTCGCTCCTACGCACCTCGGATAATGGCAAAATTCGCATCACACCTGAAAATGCTCAGATCCTTCTCAATATCTCTTGGGCGCTGGGGCTGGGCAACAAGAATCCAGTGCTTGATAACGGCCCCATGCAGGATAAGCAGTACGGTGGCGCCGCGAATTTCGCCTCAACCGGCGGGTGGAGTTTAGCCAAAGGCGACGCGATGCAACACTACTCAAAGCACGAATTCATCACTTTAACGTCCGATCAACAAGCTTTGGTTGAGCGCGTGTCAAAAGGCATCTACCGTCCTTGCTGTGGGAACTCGGTCTATTTCCCTGACTGCAATCACGGCATGGCAATGTTGGGATTATTAGAACTTATGGCGTCACAAGGGGTGAACGAGGAGGAGATGTATAAAGCGGCTCTTGCGATTAATTCATACTGGTTCCCCGATACGTACTTGAATATCGCCAAGTTCATGAAACAACGGGGCATTGAGTGGAATTCAGTAAAACCACAAGACGTGCTCAGCGCAAACTTCTCAAGCTCCCAAGGTTACCGCCAGGTGCTCTCGCAAGTGCAACCCGTGCAAAGCAGCGGGGGAGGAGGGTGCGGCGTGTAGTCATTATTAACCTTTAATCATTTCATTATGTGGAACTATTCAATCGGTCACATGTTTGGCTTTGGGCTTATGGGAGGATTCATAATGCTTCTCTTTTGGGGAGGAATCATTCTCCTCATTGCCTGGCTCATCCGCGAAATGGGCGGCAAGAATCAGTCGTCAGGCAAATCAGCGCTTGACATCCTGAAAGAGCGTTACGCGAAGGGCGAAATCACGAAGGAAGAATTCGAGAAGATGAAAAAAGATATAACCCAATAATCCTATGTCTGCCTACGGATATTCAAAAAACCTTCACATTCCTTTTGACGAAGCAGTTGAAAAAACGATCGCGGCGCTCAAAGCGCAAGGTTTCGGAATCCTCACGGACATTGACGTGAAGAAAACGCTGAGTGAAAAGCTCAACGTTGAGTTCAGGAATTACCGGATTCTGGGAGTCTGTAACCCGTCACGAGCGTATAAAGCGCTACAGATGGAAGAAGAAATCGGCCTTCTGTTACCTTGTAATGTCATCGTCTACGAGCGGGAGGATGGTGCAGTGATCGTATCGGCACAGCGCCCAACGATTACATTTACAACGGTAGGAAACCACGCGCTTGAGCCGCTTGCTCAAGAGGTGGAAGAAACCCTTAAGGAAGTCATTGACGCTTTTTAATAACAACGGCCATGAGACTCGTCACGAAAATCGCGTTTTTTATCCTGTTTCTGGTGATCCTGGTGGAGCCGCACTTCATTACCGGGCATGTGTTTTCTCTTCCAGAAGAATTCGCAGAGTCAGTCGCGTCCTTGCTGGTGTTCGGTCTCGCCTACGGGGTCTATGCGCTCCACCGGCGCGACGCGAAACGGAAAGAAGAACAGGTGCGGCAGCTCGAGCGTGAGGGCCGCATTTCGCAAGAAAAGCTCATTGACGCCTTCAAGTACATCGGCGTGGTGAACCGCAGGTTGCCGCTCCTCCAGACACTCACGAGCGATCTTTTGGCAAACGAGAAAGGGAATGACCGGGCGCGAAAAGACGTGTTTCAGAGGCTGCTTGCCTTGGCAGTCACTTCGGTCGCCAAGGCGGAATGGGGGAATGTTCAGATTCGTGGGGAGCGAGCAAGAACAGACGGTGAAGGAATTCACGTATGCGTCGCGGCATTTCCTACTGCTCAAAACCAACGTTTCCAACAAAGAACTCCTGCACACGCGGGAGCAAAAGAAAAACATCCGCGAGATAGGGGAGCTGTACGTAATCCCAACCACCGACCAAGAGACCCAAGTGCAGGGGTATCTCGTGTTTCCGAAGACAAAGAATTCTAATCTGGGAGACGAAGCGAGCGTGCTGCAAGCGATCGTTGACCAGGCGCAGCTACTGTACAAGTATTTGTACGCATAAACGCAAGATATCTTCACCCTCTTGACAACATTTCTCGCAGGTCTATAATAGGGAATAGGGGTATACCCTATCATAGATTTATCCACAACCATTATGAACCTTACCCTCCAAGACTATGGCAAGTGGCCGCTCGTGATCATCGCTTCCGCGCTCGTCATCGCGTTTGCGGTGAGTTTCGTGAAGCCGAAGACTTCGCGCGATTGGCGCACCCTGGGAGGATTTGCGGCGTTCATCGTCGCGTTATTCACGGAGATGTACGGATTCCCTTTGACGATCTACCTCTTTTCGGGCTGGCTTACGAGCAAATTCCCAGGCATAAACTTTTTCTCTCATAACTCCGGCCATCTCCTGGAAACGCTCTTCGGCTGGCGCGCAAATCCCCATCTCGGGCCGTTCCATGTCGTAAGCATTATTCTTATTTTCATCGGCTTCGGTCTTCTCTCAGATGCCTGGAAAGTTCTCTACCGGGCGCAGCGTGAACACGCGCTGGCAACGACAGGCCCGTATGCCCGCACGCGCCATCCGCAGTATGCCGCGTTTATTCTCATTATGATTGGGTTCCTCCTGCAATGGCCGACAATCCTTACCCTTGCGATGTTTCCCATATTGACTTGGAGGTATGTGCGCCTTGCACGGAAAGAGGAAGACGAAGCGCGACGGTCATTCGGCGAGGCGTGGGAAGCGTACGCGCGGGCAACGCCTGCGTGGATACCAAATAGGAAACCACCACTTGAAAGGTCAATGCCCAATGTAAGCTAAACTTTATTCTTATGATTTATATTGACCCGGTTTGCAAGAAAAAACTTCACAAGAAGGCGGCATACGCTATTGTGAAATACGAAGGCACGGCATACCATCTTTGCTGCCGCGAGTGCAAAGACGCTTTTGACAAAAATCCGCAACGCTATCACGTGCGTGAATCGAAACGCGACCAACAGCAAGATACGGCGCCAGACATTACAGATCCGGTATGCGGCAAGCGCCTGCGTACTCAAAACCACACGCTGTTTACCAAGTACAAAGGAAATGAGTATCGATTCTGCAGCAAGAAGTGTCTCGAGCAATTTAAAATGAATCCAGAACGGTATGCTCGTCCGCAATCTGAGATAACCTCCTCCAGTCTAGTCGAGGCTGGAACAAATTGAAATTTAATCTATACTTATTTATGTGCATGAATCACTCTCACAATAATAAAAACCAAAACTCAAATCATGATTCCAAAATGATGTGGTGGATGATGGCAGGGTGCGTGCTCTTGCCGATTCTCCTCCTGCTCTTCGGTGGCCGCATCAATACTGGCGGCGAGGGAAGAAGCTGGCCGTGGCTCATTTTCGTGATCCTCTTCATCGCCATGCATGTTGGCATGATGTTCGGGCACGGCAAGCACGGCAGCGACCAGAAAGATGGCGAAAGGTCGAAAGACAGCGATCAATCTGGTCACAGTCATTAAATTAAAAATTGTCATCCTGAGCTTGTCGAAGGATCACTTTAACGTCATGGATTCGACAGGCTCACCATGACACTCATCGCTTATGAAACTCAATCCACAAACATTTGCGCGGGAATCGTCCCTTGTCATGGGAGCAGTCTACATCGTCTGCGCCGCATTCGTTGCGTTGTTCCCTGAATTCTCCACTCGCCTGCTCGGCTGGTTTATCCATGTCTCAAACCTCGAGCTTATCGAGCGGGGAGTCGGCATGACGTGGGGCGGCTTCATCGCTGGCCTCGGCCAGACGCTCCTGTATACGTACATTGGTGCGGGGCTGTTCGCGTGGCTTTTTAACAGATCAGTGCGGGCGTAGGGAAAGTATGGGTAAATTCTCAAAACCAATTGTATGGGGCGTGATAACAGCGTGCGTCCTACTTGCGGTCTATTTCGTTGCAGTCGGAGCGATAACCGAGCTGTCGTACGCGCAAAGTCAGTTTGCCACGTACTGGCCGTTTATCGTGAGTCTAACAGTCGGATTTGGAATCCAGATTGGCCTGTATTCATACCTAAGACAAGAAGTGCACAACATGCGCATGAAAGCTCCCGGACGAGCCGTGGCAGTCACCGGAACAACTTCAACGATTACGATGATCTCATGTTGTGCACATTACCTCGCCAACATCATTCCGATTCTTGGCATTGCCGGAGCGTTAAGTGTTATTGGGCAGTATCAAAAAGAGTTGTTCTGGGTTGGGCTCGCGTTTAACGCTGCAGGTATTGCCTATATTGCGCGAAAAGTATTTCAATTTCAGAAACACGTATGACTCGAAAACAACTTTTCACCACCATCAGCATTGTCGCGATAGTGTTTGCGGGTGTGTATTTTCTCACGAGAGAAATGGAGCGGCCGCAAGGTGTATATAGTGACCGTGGCAACCGCCATGAGGTAGCGCCATCGGTGTCATACAAGACCCAGAAGGATGAGCAGAGTAGCGTGACAGTCGAGGTGAAACCATTGGAACTCTCTCCCTCCGCCGCTCAGTGGACGTTTGAAGTGACTCTCGACACCCACTCCGTGGAGCTTGATGACGACATGGCAGCAAGCGCGTTTCTGGTTGACGACGCGGGAAAAGAATACCAAGCGATTGCCTGGGAGGGCGACCCTCCAGGCGGGCATCACCGGAAAGGGATTCTCAAATTTCAATCGTTTTCTCAAACAAATGTAGTGCAATTAAGAATTCGAGGGATTGGTGAGACTGAGAAGGTATTTGAATGGAAGATACAATAGCCATTTATCAAAATACATGAAGCGCCGATGCGTAAATATCTGATCTCTCAAAGCCACATTTGACTGGATACCTCTTGGGGGGTATACTTTCTCCGTATGAAATACGGAAATGATCAAAGCAAGAGTCGGATTATTCGCCGTCTCAAGCTCCTCGAAGGCCAAGTACGGGGGCTCCAAAAAATGGTTGAGAGTGATACCTACTGCATTGACGTGATTACCCAAACGTCGGCGGTGAAACAGGCACTTTCCAACGTAGAGGACATATTGCTTGAAAATCATCTGAGTAGTTGCATACTCAACCAGATGAAGTCAGGGCAAACGAATAAAGCAAAAGAAGAGATTCTCAAGGTCTATAAGCTCAAGAGAAAGTAGTATGGATCGCGAAAAATATAAACATATGCACGGTGGCTCAATGTCCTCAATAAAAAAGGCATCTTTTGAAGCTGCTCTCAAGGGTAAAAAGTAAATTGCAGTAGGCACAATGGCGTTCATCTTTTTAAGCCTCAAAAATAAAATCGAAAAATAATACTCCCATGGAATCTTTGGCAATTATTCTCAAACTGCATACCCCTGAAGAACTCGTATTCTACTCCAACATCGCGCACTGGATAGAGGGCGCAATCTTTCTCGTCGTTGCCGGAATCGCTCTTGTTCAAATCTTTGGTTATTGGAAAGACAAACCGTATCTCTGGCCAAGTCTTATTCTAATAGCAGGTTTATTTCTCCCCATATTTTCTTACATCCATCATTGGAACGAGCTCGCCCTTGCATGGCAAGCGACTATTTACGATCCGCAACAGCGACAGCACATGTTCATGGCCATTCTCATGAGCATTGCTGGATTCAGTGAACTCGTGCGCCTGAAGTATCAAAAACCAGGATGGAAGTTTATTTTACCGCTCGTACTCGTAACAATCGGCGTTTTTTTTCTCACTCACCCCCAACACGGCACCAGTGAAGCGGTCATGCAGGCTACACTTATTCATAAATATTTGGGAAGCGTTTTAGTTCTATCAGGAATATTTCGAGGCGCAGAAATGGTGTGGTCGAATCGAAAGTGGCTTGCCTACCCCTGGATTATTTTTCTCACCATCGCGGCTCTATTGCTGATCAGTTATCGCGAACCGGCAGGCGCATATATGCCAGTGGATCAAAACACGCCGCAAATGAATGGCGGTGGTCACATGCAATAAATCCTATGAACCACAAACACCACAATCATCACGCTCCCGAATCACCCAAAGCTGGTGAAAAGACGGCTTATACCTGCCCCATGCATTCGGAGGTGCGGCAGGAGCGCCCTGGCCGATGCCCCGCGTGCGCGATGGAACTCATTCCAGTTGCTGCCTCCACCGTCTTAGGCGAGAGAGAAAAGAAAAAAGGAGGCCATGCCGGGCATGACTCCGAAGTACATGCTTCGCATGACAACGGGGCACGCATGCAGAAGATGAGCCACCATAACCACGAAGCGGCGATGACGAATCCGCAAATCGCCAAACAGATGGAAGCGGACATGCGCCGCAGATTTTGGATTTCGCTCTTGCTCTCCATTCCCATTTTCCTCTATTCGCCTGTGGGAATGAATGTATTTAAGCTGAACCTGCCAAGCCTCATTCCGGTCAACTGGCTTCTCTTGATTCTGACTTCTCCCATCGTGTTTTGGACGGGATCGATCTTTATCACCGGCACGTACTATTCGCTCAAGGCCAAAAAATTAAACATGGCCGTGCTGATCGCCACTGGTGTGCTAGCGGCGTATCTGTTTAGCGTATTGTTGACGTTCATCAGCCCTGACAGCGAAACGTTCTATGAAGCAGCAGCTTTGCTCGTGACCTTCGTGCTCTTCGGACATTGGATGGAAATGAAATCGCGGCGCGGCACGTCCGACGCCCTGCGTGCGCTGTTTGACCTCGTGCCGCCGAAAGCGAACGTTATCCGCAATGGAAAAGAGGTGAGCATTCCCAGCGCGGAGATTGTTCACGATGACGTGGTGGTCTTACGGCCCGGCGACAAGGTGCCGGTTGACGGAGAGATTATCGAAGGAGAAACATCTATTGATGAGTCGCTGGTCACCGGAGAATCCCTGCCAGTGACGAAAACGATCGGCGCGAAAGTCGTCGGCGGTTCGGTCAACCAAACGGGCACGGTGAAGTTCAAAGCCACGCAGGTCGGCTCGGAGACGGTGCTCGCGCAGATCATCAAAATGGTGGAAACGGCGCAGAATTCCAAAGCTCCCGGCCAGCGCATCGCCGATCTGTGGGCGGGAAGATTAGTACTCGTGGCGATTGGCTCAGGCCTCGCCGCATTCATCGGCTGGTATTTTGTTGGTGGTGCCGGTCTTTTGACCGCTTTGACGTTCGCAGTAGCCACAGTCGTTATTGCTTGTCCCGATGCCTTGGGCTTAGCTACGCCAACCGCGGTTGCTGTCGGCACTGGTTTGGGAGCAAAGCACAATATTCTCATTAAAGACGCGGCCACGCTTGAAAACACCTCCCGGCTCACCGCCATCGTGCTGGATAAGACTGGAACCTTGACCGAGGGCAAACCCAAAGTTACCGATGTCTTAGGCTTTGGCGGGTTTTCTCCCGATGAGGTGGTGCGTTACCAAGCCAGTATTGAATCCGGTTCCAACCATCCGATTGCCAAAGCGATTGTTGATGAGGCACACAAGAGAAAATTGGCTATCGAAAAAGTTTCAAACTTCGAATCAATTTCCGGTTTCGGGCTCAAAGGCATGATCAACGGCAAAGAGATTTTTGCCGGCAAGGAAAAATTGCTCACCGACAATGGGATAGACACTTTCACAGAACGCAATCACATTGACCGCTTGGCTAGCCAAGACAAGACGCTGAGCCTTATCGCCATAGATCACAAAATGGCAGGAGTGATCGCGGTTGCCGACACCATCAAGCCGAGCTCAAAAAAAGCCATCCGCGCGTTGAAGGGCTTAGGTCTTGAGGTTGCCATGATTACCGGTGACCACACCGCGGTCGCAGAAGCGGTTGGTAAGGAACTCGGCATTGACCGGATATTCGCAGAGGTTTTGCCGCAGGACAAAGAGCGCTACGTGAAGAAACTCCAAGAGGAGGGCAAGTTCGTCGCCATGGTCGGAGACGGCATCAACGACGCCCCGGCGCTGGCACAGGCGGACATCGGCATTGCCATCGGCGCGGGAACCGACGTTGCCATCGAAACCGGCAACATCGTGCTCATGAAGTCCGATCCGTACGATATTGTCGCGGCCATGCGCCTTTCAAAAGCCACAGTAACCAAGATGAAGCAGAATCTTTTCTGGGCGGCGATTTATAACATGCTGGCGATTCCAGTTGCCGCCGGTGTGTTTTATAACTCGTTCGGCTGGACATTGCGCCCAGAAATAGCGGCTCTCTTAATGTCGGCATCCTCCATCATTGTTGCGACCAATGCTGTTCTGTTGAAACGAGTCGAACCTCAATTGCGATCATAAAAAATCCGGCGACAGAATTCACGCCACTCCATCGCCGGATTTTCGATCACGGGGCTTTTCAATTTTATATGCGTAGCCTACAATGTGGTACTCATGCCAAATGAAAACCCGAAGTCGGGCACGGTTTCGCTCAAACCACGGGCAAAGTTGGTGAATAACCCTAGCCGATTGGAGAAACGCCAATTGAGTCCAATGCCGATCTGCTGAGGCGCTTCGTAGGCCGCGAAAATTTTGCTCGTGCCGCTATAAAGCAATAGCAATCCGAGACGGTTATTGACAAATGTGCGGCCTACACCAACAGCATAACTCACTGGATTTTGGTAGATCGCACCCGGCGAATCGCCGAGCCAGAGGTAACCTACTTCGGTGGAGAGATAGAAGTTGTTGGCAAAACGCGCCAGCGATAAAAAGACACCCGCATCCCACTCACCGGTACCCAACCCTCGCGAAACACTGGCTGTGGGAATTTTCGTTAATGCCCGAAGCGTGATATTCGGCCAGCGGTTTCGCTGCCAAGTAAGCGCGTAATTAGCACGCACAAACACATCGCCGAGTCCGAGATTCATGGCAACGTGTCCACTCTCGCTGCCCGACATCATGCCTTCGTTACTCACAACAAGACTATCACCATCACGCGCCGCCAACGACATGTTCGCTTCCAAGCTCCAGCGTTCGTGCCGATATTGCAAGCCTTGCGTGAGATAATAATTGCGCGCCGTCGAGGTGTAGATGTAATCTCCGGCGCTCGTTTGCATATAAGCGCTGTAGCGCCATTGAGCGTAAGCAGGAGAGATGAAACTGCTCACGACTAACAGTGCCTGCGCGGAAAATTTTATGACAGGCCAGTGCATTTACTTTTTCTCCGCTGGCATCGTCTTTTTGTCGGTCATTTTTTCCATGGTCTGCACGGCGCGATCCATGTTCTGCATCATGCCGTTCAGATGCTTGCCCATTTCGTCCATGTGTTCTTTCATCTGCTCATTCTGATGCATCGCCGGATCTTTCATCATCGCGTCCATGTGTTGCATCATCTGTTGCATACCTTGACCGGTCTGCTCCATCATCTTACCCATTTCCTGCATGTGCGTCATGGAGTTGGCGTCCATCATACCCATGCCGTGCTGGCCTGACATCATGCCTTGATGGTCACCGGTCTGGCTGTGCATTTGCTCGTGGCCTTGCATCATGCCGGATTGTCCTTGCATCATCTCGTTCATGTGCCGGTTCATGTCCTGAATGCGGCTCATCATCTGCTGCATGTGCTGCATCATGTCGCCCATCTGCTGCATGTGCTGTTGCATTTGTTGTTGCTGGTTGGGATTGCCGTGATGATCCCCACCCATATGCTGGGCGAAAGACGGCGCGATGAAGAATAAAGACACGACACTCACAAACAGCGCCACGCGGAACAACACACTGTTGCACTTCATAATAGTCTCCAAGTTTAGGTTAGTGATTCACATTTATTTTAATAACGTCAATTTCTGTGTGCGTTGCAGATTATCGGCATTAAAGCGCAGGATATAAACTCCACTTGCCATGGCACGATCATTCGTATTCCTTCCATTCCAGACAACGGTATGGCGGCCAGCTTCTTGCTTGCCGGAGAAGAGTGTGGCAACAAGCTGGCCTTGAATGTTGTAAATTGCCAAGCGCACAAAAGCTGCCTGTGGCAATTGATAGTCAATGCGTGTTTCCGGATTGAATGGGTTTGGATACACCGGATACAGTTCGAAGGTAGTGGGTAGCTCGGCTTGCTCTTCAACGCCGGTGGTTAACTTCGACGCATAGAGTGCATAGTACAAATAATTCTCGGCGCTTGTGAGGGTGACGGTGTTCGTGCTCGGATTCACCGTTGCATTGGTCGCGATGCGCCATTGATTTCGTTGGGTATCCCAATAATGTACTTGCAATCCATTTTCACTCAAACCGGCACGCTGCAACTCGATGTCAGTATAATGCCAAGTGAAACGTTGATTTCTGGCAAAACGTATCATGCCGTGTTCCCAACCGATCTGCCGACCCATCATACTGTTGCCTTGTGGGTCATGTACGTTGAAATAAAATCCAATGAAATGTTCCGATTGGTGGCCGCCGGGCAAGCTATCAGGATAAATGCGCCAGTATTGCACGAAGATCGAATCCGGCCAAAATGGAAACCCCATGCCGAATCCCATGTGACCTGGCGGAAAGTCGATCCGCTGCGTGCTGTCGTTGACACAGTAAACCCGCGTGGTGTCGAAATGATTGCGGCGCGTCCAATTGCCTGCCCACGGCGCTGGCCGGTTGAGCGGGCGCCATTCCACTCCGTTGAGCCGGTACACGGACAGCATATCGATGCCTAATGGCGTGTCGTGCCGGCGACCGAAAACGGTAATGCGGTCACCATGATTGGGACGTCGTGTGCCACTCGCGGGCTGATACCACGGTGGCCCAAAACCGAGGTAATATTCAGGAATGGAGTCGTTGTTGGTGTCGAGGAAATAATGCGAATAAAAGTAGGTCGTATCCGCCAGTGCAGTCCCGCTCACCGTGAGCGTATCGCGCCCCATTATCCAAAAGTCGCGGTCGTTCCATCCGTGCATACCGACTTGGACTGGGTCGCGCCATTTGCGGCCATTGATTTCAAAAACGATAATCTCCGGTAAATTCCCATACCCAATGAGCGCGCCAGTAATTTGGATGGTCTCCCCGTTCTGCGGGCGCCTTGCATCACTTGGCGGCTGATACCACCACGGCCCGAAATTCAGAAAATAATCGGCGGTCGCATCGTTATTGGTATCGAGAAAATACAGCGGTTGATGAAACGAAGAATCAACGATGGCGGTACTCGTGAGGGTCACGAGATTGAGGGAATCCGGCCACGAATTGTGATGGCTGCCGTGATAACGGCCTTGTGCGAATCCAAGGCGAGGTGGAAAAATTCCGATAGCCAACAGCAGGGCCATCAAACCACAAATCATCGGAAAGCTCTTCTTCATATGCATCTCCTAAAAATTGTCCAACCAGCAACTTGGTGCATAGGAATTGCTTTGAAACCAAAGCTGGTCAGACAGTTGACTGTTGCCAACGATTTTATTTTTCCGCGTCGAAGAGCTTTCGTATTAAAATCGGCGAAGCCGAAACGGTAAATTTTGTGCTTTCTGCTCAAATGAAGCACGGTAGGCGTGATGAGCCTTTTGCTTGCGTTTCCGGCTTCAGGCCACTGTCTTTCTTTTTACAATAGTTGTGCCGTCAAATTAGTCAGATTTGTAATGTGCCAACTCGTTGTTTTCTGATGGACGGCATGCTTGTGGACGATTTATGCGCTCCTGCATTGCAGAATATTCTGCGAAGCTGGTGGAGAATACTCTACACTTATTCCCAATCATGTGAACTGACCGGTCACTTCTGCACCGATCTATCGCAACGCGAATTTGCTGTAGTGACCGGTCAGTAGCCATTTGATACTATTTCATCATGACCATCTTTTTGATCGCCGTGAACTTTTCGGTTTCAAGACGATAGAAGTACATACCTGATGGCAACAGATTGCCGGCATTGTCGCGGCCATCCCAAACCACCCGATGATAGGCCGCCGGCTGCGTGTAATCCACCAACTGCCGCACTTTTTGGCCCAGCGCCGTGTAAATGTTCAAGCGCACGTGGCTCGAAGCTGGCAGCTCGTATTTGATGGTGGTTTCCGGATTGAATGGATTTGGATAATTCTGCTCCAGCGCGTATGCCGTTGGCATACCGCCGCCGCGTTCATCCACCTTCGTAATGAAGGCGTTGATTTCCGGCGAGTAAACACTCTCGTTGCCGGAAAAATCGAACGCGGAGAAGCGATAGTAATAGTTGTTGCCAATCGCCACGTTTTTGTCAATGTAATTCGTGCCGGTGAGCGTGGTGTATGGCTGCATACCTTTCGGATCAAAACCGCTGGTGGTGCTGCGATAGATGGCGAAATACTGGAAGTCAGTATCTTCCGGATCAGCCCAGCGCAAATTGACGGTTTTGTCCGGCAGGAGGCTCGCCACAATATTGCTCGGCGTCGTCGGTTTCAAGTTGTCGACGGAATAACCGCTGTCGGGCGCGGATTCATAATTTTGACTGCGCGAATGCGCCGCGATAAAGAAGACCGACCAATGAATGCCGCTCGCGGTGCTATCAAAAAGCGTCGGCGCTACGAAGCTATAGAATTCAAATCCGGAGGCCGGCAACCATGCTACAAAATCCCAGCTTCCCGTTTGCGCAACCTCATAACGCTTCCCGACGTTTTCTTTGGCCGCCTGCGCCAACAAGGCATTTTTGGAATCAACACGTGTGATTTTACCTGCCGTTGATTGCTTGTCATCAACACGACGCCACACGGAATAACCGGTGATGGGATTGGTCGAAACGCCGTCGCCCGCTGCCTTCGACCAGGTGAGGCGCACTTGCTTGCCCTGATCGTTCGGCACATCTTTAATCGGAGGGACAATGCTTACGGCACCGACATCGCCTGTTGTTATGGAAGTAATCGCGCGCCGCAGCAACGTAATAGCATAACCGGCATTGTGCACGCCCATGCTGCCATCTTCTTCGACAAAGCGCCAGTTATACCACGCTTTGGTCAATGCCTTGCGCCGCAAAACTTCGGCTGGAGACAAGCCCGGCAGCGTCCAATCAAAGTTCTGTTTGACGACCGCCGTCGAGGTGCGCGGCGGCAAAATTTTGTCGAGCGCTGCAATCAAGCCTTCGATTTCGTGGCGTGTGCCTTCGATCGTCCCATCTTCATCGAAATCAGCTTTCGCCGTGATGTCATCAAACGATTTGATCGCGCCGTGGCAGCTCTGACAGACAGCGACGTGCTCGACATCATCGGCGGGATTATCCGGCGTGTCGTTATCCCAGTCCATTGCAAAGGTATGCTCGCCGACTTTGTCACGTGCGGGGTTGCCTGTCGCAAGCGTTGCCTGCATGTGGCACGTCACGCACGCATCTGTCACCGCAAACTTATGGCCTGAAGTGCCAATCGGAATGCCATACTCAATTGCATTCGAGCCGTCAAGCATGTCCGCTTGATTGCTGTAGTGCGGACCAAAGTTCACACTCAGATTGGCTGCGTTATTCGTATAATCTTCCGCATCGCGGCGGCTGATATGACATTGCATACAGACCTTGCCCATACCGCCATAGTTCACCACGGTGACACTATCGCCGAGTGTCACGTTGTCCAAGCTACGGACTTGCGACGGCAGATCGGCGCGATGCTGATCGTGGCAGACAGCGCAACTGATTTGTGGGAATCCCAAAGTTGGACGCCTGTCATTTGGGATCACATCAACCCGGCGAATGAAAGCCCAGCCAGAATGACATTTGGCACAACTCGGATTGTTTGCTTGAGACTCGCGTGCCGTGCTGGCATGCAGAGATTCTTTCCACTGCGTGTTCTTGCGATTATACGGCTCTTCTTCATGGCAATAGCCGCAAGCCGCTTCATCCAGGCTCATTGCAATGCCGGTTTTATCACCCAAGTGCCCGCTGCCCGGACCGTGGCAGCTTTCGCATTGAACATTGGCTCGATGCGCCAGCTTCGGATATTTCAGCTTCAGGGTATCGTAATTTCCGGCTTGCAGCTTGGTTGGGAAAACCCATCCAACTTCCTTTTGCACATCGTCGAAGCCATCATTGACTGCGCTTGGCGAATCGTCATAGCCGGTGGTGTGGCATTGGATACATGATTCGTTATAAAAAGGGCTTAATGTGCCATCGATGCCGCGCTTCAGCATCGAAGAATGCCCGGTTTTAGTCCATTGGTTGAAATTAGTCGAATGGCACAAACTACAATTACCTTCCGCTGGATTCGACGGCAAGCCATCCATTCCACCGACGCCCACGAACTTGGCCGCGTTGATGACGACTGATCTTGTTTTGCTTGTGCCGCCAGCGGTGGTAATCACTAACTGTACGGTGTACTTTCCGGCCAAATCCGGTTTGAAAGTCGTTTGTTTTTTGTTGGAGCTGTCCAACGCCGCCGTGGACCCCGCCGGTTTCGTCGTCAATGACCACGCGAAACTTGTCACCGTCGCGTTGAGAGAATCACGACCAAGAATATAGACCAATTGTCCGAGTCCGACATTCGACAAACCGGTCGAGCGCGGCGAGGTCAATTTGAGATCGCGAATCTCCTGCGGACTGTAACCTTCAATTTTAATGATTGCGGTTGGCGCTTGAGCGAACGAGAAACCTGCATATAAAATTAAAGTCATCATCGCCGCCCAACTGTAAAGCGGTTTCTTTGATTTCATAAAAGCCTCCGTGAAAGTGACACAAGCGATTTAATTAAAAATTTCATACGCCTCATACACGAAGTTGATAATTACTTTTATCCGCTCTCATCACCTCCTTTCTGAGTTTTGCCGATCGAGCCAAACATTTACGATTGAGAATTGGCCATCATCTCCTTTATTGCAGTTGTTGCGCCCATTCTTGAAGCTTGTTTTTGATGCGATTCAATTTCACTCTGATATTGCTCTCGGACAAGTCGAGAATCTCGGCCATTTCCCTGTAGCTCAATTCGTCGAGATAGAGCATGATAACGGCCTTATCAATCGGATTGAGCCTGGCGATGGCCTGCTGGAGAATCTCGATCTGCTCAATGTGGCTATGATGATCGCTCATTCGCAGCTCGTTCTCGAGCGTTTTATTGATCGGCACGTGCGCTGGCTTGCGCTTCGCCTTTCTGAAATTCGTAATCGCCGTGTTTAAAGCGATGCGATACATCCACGTGCTGAACTGGGATTTTTGTTGGAAGGAGGGATAAGATCGCCATAACTGGTAAAGAATTTCCTGCAAAAGATCTTGCTGATCATCTGCATCGGCGGCATAAATGCTGCAGACCTTGTGAACGATGTTTTGATGGCGATTGACCAGCTCAATGAATCGTGATTGATATTTTCCGTTTTCATTCGCCAACACTGGATCTTCTCTTGTTAGTCGCTGGCAAAGCGGATTTGTTACAGTTTTTTTCTGCATTAATGATTTTCTTGTATTGCCAATCCAATAAACACCGCGGAGAGCAAAGTGAAAATGTACGCCTGAATGAAGGCAATAAGAATTTCCAAAAGACTCACTCCCACCGCGCCCAAGACGGAAAGGGGCACCACGAACCAACTCTGGAGCAGAAAGATCAGGCCAATAAAGGCGGCGATCACGATGTGACCCGCGGTCATGTTGGCAAAAAGACGGATCGCCAAAGCAAACGGCTTGGTGAGCATGCCCAATAACTCCACCGGAATCATGATGGGCAAGAGTAGCTTCGGCACACCTGGCGGCACAAGATGGCGTAGATAGCCGACGAGACCATGCTGGCGGATGCCAGAGATTTGCACGACGATGAAGGTGAGGCCGGCCAGCCCCGCAGTCACGCTGATATTCGCGGTCGCTTTGCTCGCGCCTGGAAAGACGCCCATCAGGTTGTTGACCAAAATAAAGAGAAACAGCGCCAGCAAAAACGGCATAAAGCGGCCGACCTGCTCGCCGAGAAAAGGTTTGGCGGCATTCTCCACGAACTCCGCAATGGTTTCAAGAATATTTTGCAAGCTCAATGGCATTGGAAACGGTTTGCGCCGGCGCATCGCCAGATGGCAAAAGACAACGATAATGACGGCGGCGATCAGCATCATCAACACGTCTTTGGTGATCGAGAGATCGATGCCGAAAATCCTCGGTAGTTTCACCAGCACTTTGTCTTCCAGCTCTTCACGCATGAACGCCGTGAAGTCAAAGTTGTGTTTGGTGGTATCGGGTGGAGTTTCGATCATATCAATGCACGTTCTGCTTTTGATGATTTGTGAGATACCTGACCAACCAGACCCGCGTTCCTTTACCCTTTAGGGTTTCAAAATGAACTTCATCCATGAGGCGTTTCATCAAAACGATGCCCAGTCCTCCTGGTCGCCGTTTGGCAAAATATTCCTGCATATCCGGCTCTTTTAAATTTTGGAAATCAAATCCTTTTCCCCGATCGCTCACCACGACGGTCAACTTTTGGTGATCCGTTTTGATCTGAATGCGAAGCGGCTTGGCGACGTTGTTTTTGTGCGCATGTTTGATGGCATTGACACAGGCTTCCTCAACGGCAAGCGTAATCTGCATGACTGCCATTTCTGCAAAACCAGCTTTTTGCGCGATTTTGGCAACGAGCGCCCGAATCAACTCCAAGTTTTCGGTCTGGCTCGGCATGGTCAGCTCGCAAACTTTTTCGGTGTTGACCAATTTAATCGCTGTCGGCGGATTGTATTGGCCTGCACGTCCAAACATCTCTGAAGATAAAGGCGGCGCATTCACATCTGAAGTCCGGCTAGTATTGGGGAACATGGCATTTCCCTTTCATGATGAAGCCTTGCATTGGTTTTGAGATTCTTCTTGCGCATGCACAGTCTGCATCGGCTCAACGCGCAACTGATAGCGCGAAAGCACAGACGAAAGTTCAACCGCCAAATTTGCAACGTCCATGCTCGATAGAACATTCATTGCGTAACCATGCGAAGTAAAATAGTCTGTCGTTGCGTGGTTGAGGTTCGGTCGTTTTGTTTTCAACCACCGCTCAATGGGAACCAATGCCAACAAGGTGATGAGCACGATCACGGTCGCAAATACTGATGGCCACCACAAGCCTGCGCCGACGGCGACGCCGACGGCGGCCACCACAAAAATCGTCGCAGCGGTGGTGAGGCCGATCACAGCGCCATGCTCCCGCAGAATAACACCTGCGCCGATAAAACCAATTCCCGTAACCACCTGCGCGGCAATGCGCGTCGGATCAGCGTTCACGGCCATTTGCATCGAAATCGTCGTGAACAACGTCGAGCCCATCGCGATGAGCATGTTGGTGCGCAGGCCGGCGGGTTTGCCGCGCAGCTCGCGCTCTAGTCCAATGATGCCTCCGAGAAACGCCGCAAGCAATAATTTGCAAACGGTGTGTGTGATGAGATGAGTCAACATGATTTTTTCATTCAACGAAAATACGCATTCAAAACATACTGCTGCACCATTCGCTGCGTGTTGAAGAACGAGCCGTTGAGCGCAATCGCGTGGCGCATCACCTCGATGAACCGATCCCGCTCACGATAAAACATCGGAAGAATAACGTGCTCCAGTTTGTCATAAAGCGACGCGGCATCTTTCGACCAGTCGTGATTTTCTCCCAAGCCGCGCCCGTTTTCGCCGATCGACCATCCGGTGACGCCTTCGATATGTCCTTCGATCCACCAACCATCCAGCACGCTCAAGCTCGGCACGCCGTTGAGCGCCGCCTTCATGCCGCTGGTGCCCGAGGCCTCATTGGGTGGTTGCGGTGTGTTCAGCCACACGTCAACACCGGCAGTGATCAATTTACCAACTTCCATGTCGTAATTCTCGAGATAGGCCATCTTGATATTTGGCTTGAGCGCTTCCTCTGCTCGAAAAATGCGTTGGATGATCTCTTTGCCGTCGTGATCTTGCGGATGCGCTTTGCCCGCGTAAATCAACTGAATGGGGCCGGCATTCGCGGCGATGTTTTTGAGACGTTCGATATCTGTAAAGAGCAAATCGCCGCGTTTGTAAGTTGCCGCACGTCGAGCAAAACCAATAGTGAAAACTTCCGCATCCATACCAACGCCGGTTTTGTCGCTCACATACTGGATCAATCGCTGCTTCGCCTGTGCATGCGCCTGCCATATTTCCTGCTTGGGAATGTTCAACGCATATCGCAAGCTGAAATTGTCTTGTTCCCAACCCCAAATGTAGCGATCAAAAAGCTCCTGAAAAGGCTCGGCCACCCAGGTGAAGCCATGCACGCCGTTGGTGATGGAGTCAATCATGTAACGCGCAAACATCAGTTGAGAAACTTCGCCGTGTTTTTTGGCGACGCCGTTGACGTAGTGGCTCAGGTTGAGCGCAAGGAAGGTCATGTTGAGAACGCCTTCGCAGCAAAACACTTCCCGCATGTCATATACTTCGCGGCGTCCCAACACACGATGCACCAAATCCAGCGGGAACTTGTCGTGTCCGGCGGGAACGGGCGTGTGAGTCGTGAATACGCATTTCTTTCTCACGGCTTCAACATCATCGTGCGTGATGGATTGGCGACCGGCTCTCTTTGCTTCTTCATCCAAAAGCTCCAATGCGAGCAAGCTGGCGTGTCCTTCGTTCATGTGGAAACGCTCGATGTTTTCGTAACCGAGCGCGCGCAGCATTCTCACGCCGCCGATGCCGAGAATGACTTCCTGGCAAAACCGATAATGTTGATCGCCGCCATAAAGAAAATCAGTGAGCCTTCTGTCCCAGTCGGAATTTTCCGGCAGATCAGCATCCAGAAGATAAACCGGAACCTTGAAGCCGAGATTGCCAACGACTTCGTATTTCCAGGCGCGGAGATGAACGGTACGTCCTTCGATGGTCACCGAAGCTCTTTGCGGCATCTCTTGTAAAAAGCTCTCGACGATCCATTCCACCGTTTCCTCTTGTTGCCAGCCGCTGGCATCGAGGCGCTGGTGAAAATATCCTTTCCGATGCAGCAGCGTGAACGCGACCATCGGAACTTTGAGATCGGCGGCGGAACGAATCGTATCTCCCGCCAGCACGCCCAAGCCGCCGCTGTAGGTCGGCATTCCTGTCATAATCCCCACCTCCATTGAAAAGTACGCTATAGTTCGTTGTGTCATCATGTCGTCCTTTGATTCTTCAAATATGAAATTTTTTTGAGTAATCCTTCTGCATGTCGCGCTCGCTGTAAACCGTCTTTTTTGTTTACGCGATACGGTCTCATGAAATGGTCTTACGTTTCCACGAGTGAATCTTCGCTGCCAAATGGATTGGGCGCGTAACCATCCGCAGTCGAGTCGTTCTCCCAACGCTCGCCATCCAGCCAGTAGCGAAAACGGTACTGCCGCCCAGCGTCGAGGGAAAGCGTTAGCGAAAAACTTCCATCTTTGCGGCGCTTCATCGGATGGGCATTGGTATCCCAAGCGTTAAATTCACCGCACACGCAGGCGGTTTGCGCATTCACGTCAGCCGGCAGCTCAAACGTCACCTGGCACGACTGGTTATTGTCGGAATACTTTTTCTTGAGCATAAATTTTCTCCTTGGGATGTTTGATGGAGCCGCCTCGCTTCCTCAATCCTTAAGGAACGATCCAATATCAAGCGAGGCGGTTTCCGTGTCAAGTTGGGCTATCTAACAACGTTCTTCGAATACAGCGGATGTTTATTTTCGAAAGCGTACCGCCAGGCGGTGTAATGATTCAAAATTTCCCGAAAAGCACGGGCGGCGTCCTCTTGGAAAACCGTCACCAGCAGCCGAAAATCACCCATCGTCACAGTGTTGCCGAAACGCTGGTGCAATTGTTCCATCAAATCGCGGAAATCCATTTCAGCATTGAGATCGAAACGAAGTCCCAGACGTTGGCTCAAGCTGTCCGGCGAGTAGAGATAAACACGCGACATGGCTTGTTGCGCCACGGTGGAGAAATTGCGCAAATCGTCCTGGCGCTTCTTCCATTCCGGCATTTCGGTGATGGCGCGCACCAGCCAAAGCTGATTGAGCGTCATTAACTCGCCTTGCTCTTTTTTCTGCCGCACGACATCGAAAAATGGCCCGACGAGCTCGGCTTCAATGAGGAAGCTCGCGATGTCCTTAATAGCTTCTTCCTCTTTGGAAATTTTTGATTCAGCACGCGGCAGGAGAGAAAAAATGCTGGGAGCTGTTACAACTGAATCTGGTTTTGCTGTCGTAGCATTGGCTGGCGCGGGCTGGACTTTTTTCTCTGGCTGAGCTTTGGCTTCCTGTTGCTTCATCAGCATGAAGTAACTAAACTCGTTGGGCGTCATCTCCGCAACCGCTTTCTTCTTCAGTTGCTCGTATTGTGGGTCTTGTCCTGCCTTCGCTTCGGTCACGTCTTTTTGTTCGGCCTTTGCGACGCCATTTCCTGCAAGCGGGGTTGGAGATTGAAGCTTCCAACGATAATCGATAAACTCCCTGAAAGTGTATCGTGAGCCGCTGGACAACTGAATGAATTTCACCTCGTTGGCGCGGGTGAATTCGCTGAAATGCGCGTTTTCAACCCAATTGCTCGACTCAAAGCGAATCAAATCGCCTTGGATGTCCAAAATACGGCCATCCACCTTCTCGCCGTTTTTGAGAATCAATGTGACGGCATTGGGATCTTCCTTAATGGGAGGAATATAACCCGCACAGCCGGCCAACCAAATCACCGGCAGAATCGCGAGGAGAACGATAATCTTTTTCATAGCAAATGCCTCCTTCCCTTTACAGGCTACAGTAGCAGCCGCAGCGGCAGTAGCACTTAGATATTGTCCTGTTTCTGCTACTGCAACTGCCACTTTTGTTTTTCATTAGCGGCGTTACTTCACTTCATAAGTAAACTCTGCTCGGCTTGATTTTCCTTTGCGTTCAAGTAGAACGGTGAAATGATACTTTCCCTTCGCTTCCAGATTAAAACCTTCATTGAAGCTATCCAGCCCTGTGATGAAATACATCTCGCGCGTTTCCGCTTCGCCTTTGGGAATTTTGACTTTGAGCGTCATCTTGGCCTCGTTGTCGTTGATCAGCCGTTGCTGCTGAAAAACGGCGATGGAGATGATGTGGGTATCACTCAAATCCATCCACATGAGTCCGGCTTTCTGCCCCAGCTTGGTCATGCGCGCAATATGTGCTTGCATTTCCTCAAGCCCAACCACCAGACGCAGCCTATCGACAGAGAGATTGGCAATGGTCACGACCGTATCGTTGTCGGCGGATTTCATGCTTGCTGGTTGCAGCAGCGTCGTTCCATGGGTCTGCGCTTCAACGCTTCCGAAATCTCCAAACCACAAAACGATGGCGGAGAGTGAAATAGCGGCAAGTACTTTCTTCATCATGACATCACCTCTTATAAAAATTTTCCGTGTCCATCCATCCAATCCGTGTTAAAACTTGGCGCTGAATCCCAACACCGGCAAAAACGGAAAAATGGTGAATTGCTCGCGCGAAGAATAATTCTCATTCCACATGTAATGCACGACGTTCTTGCGATTGTAAGCATTCAGCAATTCCAAATAGGTTTCGAGTTGATGGCCTTTGTGCTGGAATCGTCGGGTCGCGCGCATGTCGAGGCGGCTGTAGGCCGGATAACGATCCGCGTTTTCGCCGCCAATAACCGGCCGCCACGCATTGAGCTGCGAATCATACCAACCGCCAAACGTCGGCGTGTAGGGCCGGCCACTGCCATAGCGAAATCGCATTCCCACCTGCCAGTTTGACGACGGCGCATAATTGGCAACCAAACTCACAAGCTGTGGCCGGTCGTAATCAAACACATGTTGCGCCGAATGGCGGCCTTCTTTGCGCTTCGCTATCGAATAGCTGTAAGAAATCCAGCCGAAGAAACCTTGCGAAGGCTTGAGCTGAACGTAAAGCTCGGCCCCGCGCGCAAAGCCATAGCCGCTGTTGGAAAATCTCCCAAGGCTGTCAATGGTCACGATGTGTGTCAACTTTTTGTTGTAAGCTTCCAGATTTACCACCACTTTATCGCCGACTTGATGCTTGATACCGATGCCGTAGCTCTCAGCTTTCTTCGATTTCAAATCCGGATTATCACCAAGCTCATACGCTTTGGGCGATTGATAAAACCAGCCGTAGTCAAACAGCACGCTCATGTGATCATTCCACGCGTACGCGAGATTGAGTCGCGGCGCAATCACAGCTTCTTTGCTCTTTGCCACATAATCCGCGCGCACACCAGCGCCCGCCGTCCATTTTGACGAGAGCGACCATTTGTCATCTGCATAGAACGACGTTTTCAGCGCGCGGCCTTTTGCCAGCACATTCAGCTCTTGAAAATTGTAGGCGATATCCTTGGGCACATCGAGAAACACATCGTCGTTGCCGGCCACCAGCCATGCGCCGACATGCAGCTCGTGCGGCGCGCGAATCCACGACAGTTCTTCTTTGAGCGCCGTTTCGCTTTCAGTCACTTGCTCGCGGCCAACGATTCCTTCGCCAGGATGAAAGTTGCTGCGCCTCGCCCGACTCCAGTACGCCACGAATTCGGAAAACAAAGTAGGGGACAAGATCGAACGCAGCCGCGCGCTGGCCAATTCGGTTTTGCTGTCCCACGTGAATGTGCCGCGCGCTTGAGGCCGGTCAAAAGCGCCCTCCATTTCTTCCCACGAGCGCAGTCCGCTGATCGTGAGTTTATGACTTTTTGAGATCTCAAAATCCGTTTTCACGTTGAAATCAAAAAAATACGGATAGACAGCGTAATCTCCTTCGGCCATGCCGGTGTATTTCAGTAGCAGGTCAAAATAACTGCGGCGCAGCGAGATGAGCGATGAGCCACTCAGAGGCAAGGGAAATTCCATGACCACGTTGGCGTCGGACATGCTGAGCGAAGCTTCACCTTTGAATTCTTCGCGCGAGCCGGCGCGGTTTTCGATTTTCAACACCGAAGAGAGCCGGTCGCCAAAGCGCGCCGGAAAACCGCCGCCGTAAAATTCCACCTCCTGCACCAGCCGCGCGTTGAAGATGCTCCAATAGCCGCCGCCCATGAGATCGAAGTGAAAAGGGTTTTTGATGATAGCGCCATCGAGCAAAACGAGATTTTCATCCGGACTGCCGCCGCGCACGTAGATTTTGGAATTGTCGCCATCGGAGGAAATTCCTGGCAGCGTTTGAATCACCCAAAAAATATCCTGCGCCGAGCCTGGCGCTTCGACAACGGTCTTTCGGCTCAATCTCGCGGTTATACCCGTGGCGTCATACTTTTCCGCTTTCGGCGTGACAACGACTTCACCGAGCGCAATAGCGGTTTCTTGCAAAGCGACCTCGAGTGTTTTTGTCGCATTGGCCGCAATGGCGATGTTACTAATGATTTTTTCTTTGTAGCCCATCATTGAAAAGCGCACGGTGTATTTTCCAACGGCGAGATTGAAAATTTCAAAACGCCCGTTGGCATCGGTGGCCGCGCCGAGCTTGGTGCCGGCGATGATGACGTTTACACCGGCCAATGGCGTGCGCGTGGCTTGGTCGATGACCGTGCCTCGCAGTTGCGGAGTTGATTTCTGCGCTGTTGCCGGCTCAAATGCCAACAGCACCGGTATTGCCAGCATGACGAGGATATAAAGTTTTCCTGCGCTTCTTATTTGCATTGTTGTTCGCTTCTTTCTTTGTGCTCGCATCTTCTTTGTCCAGAAGCTGCGCCACTTTGGTTTTCAGTTCGGTTAAATCGGAGGATTTCACCACAAACGCATCCGCCGCCCAGGTTTTGAAGTTGAAGCGATAGGCATCATAAGCGGTGTTGATAATCACCGGCACCTCACGCCGCTTCAGCACGATCTGTTCCAGCAGCTCGAAACAAGAACCGTCTGGCAGCAGAATATCCAAAATCACCAAATCGATTTCGCGAGCCGCCAACTGTGTCCGCGCCGTTTCACAGCAACATGCCTCCAAAATTTCATATCCCTCCGCTTCGAACTCCTGCCGGTAAAGCAAGCGATGGAGCGCTTCGTCGTCGATGAGCAAAATGCGTTTCATGACCACACCTTTTGAATTCGGAATTCAAAACTTTGGTTTTTTCACGGCCTTCTGGTACAAATCATTCACAATCTGTGCCATCAGTCGCCGGCTTGAAGTTGGTTCAGCCAACGTATTGAAAATTCGAGGATAATCTTATGGCGGATCTTTTTACGAAGGTGGGAAAAACTTATGGATTGGAGAATATTAAACAAAGATGTTGCGGACTATTCTACAAGAGCTTCAAGAGAGGCGATTCGCCAGTGCGTTCGTTCCGAAATCAGTGTGCATAAAAATTCTTCGCTACTTCAGCGCCGAGAGTTCTGATCAATCCTTGCAGCAGCTCGCCGTCGGTTTGATAAGTCGTTTGCGTCCGGTCATTGTTGTTATAATAGATCGGGGTGGTGTAATTTGCATTCACATGCTTTGCCCACACAACATAGGAAGAATCACAGTCCACCAATCTGACCGTGACACTTCCGGTTGCAATGCGATTGGAATGCGAGGCGGTATAGTTCACATTGCCAAGCTGCGTGAATAAATTTCCGGTGAGCAGATAACGGCATTGCAACCCAGTTTTGAGACTATGAATCGTGTGCATGTCGGGTATGCCGCCGGCGTTGAGACTGGCGTTGAGCATATAATTTCGCACCACGGTCGCAGGAATGATTTTCAAATCCGGTGCCTGTTCAAGAAGATTGACAATGACTTCGTCGGAAACTTGG
Source organism: uncultured Cytophagia bacterium (assembly GCA_964457925.1). Classification (GTDB taxonomy): domain Bacteria; phylum Zhuqueibacterota; class Zhuqueibacteria; order Zhuqueibacterales; family Zhuqueibacteraceae; genus Coneutiohabitans. The sequence goes on along the minus strand of CAYWGH010000004.1, from coordinate 15,134 downwards.
GCGCCCAAGTTTGACAATGCGCTCTCAGTCTCGAAAGGCATGACGGCTATCGGCTCATTCGACTTGATGATGAATGCCGGCAGCGTTTGTTCTCTCTTTATAGCTTGACTCGACACACAGCCGAGCATCGTCAGCGCCACAAGAAAGATAAGTCCGATGATAATAACCGTTTTCATGGCTTGCTCCTCGTTATAAGTACACTCTGCTTGTGCCAATTTCTTTTTTTAAAATCAACCACTTCGCATCGACACGCGCCTCGCGAATAAAAGCCGCGGTCGCTTCGGGCAGGGCATTATTGATGTAAATGCCCGAGCCGAGCTCAAAGCCGGCGATGGTAGTCAATCGCGGCAAAATTTGCACGTGCCAGAGATAGTAATCCTTGTCTTCGTCTTCCAGCGGCGCAGTGTGGATGATGAGATTGTAATCAGGATCGTTCAACGCATAGTGGAGCTTGCGCAATTGCGCCCGCAGGATCGTCGCAAAATCGCGCAATTCATCATCTTCAACACTGCCAAAGCTGGAGTTGTGATGTCGCGGCAAAATCCACGTTTCAAATGGCGAGCGCGAAGCAAAAGGATGAAAGGCGGCAAAATGATCCGATTCTCCAACAATGCGAGTTTTCGCTTCCAACTCTTTTTGCAGCATGACGCAGTAGATGCAGTTGCCGGTGTCGTCGTAATATTCCTGTGCGACTTCGAAGCGCAGACGAATGTCGCGTGGCACCATCGGCGTGGCGACCAATTGCGAATGCGGGTGCAACAAGCTGGTGCCGGCGCGCTCGCCATGATTTTCAAAGATGATGATGGCCTTCCACGCCGAATCCTCCCGCAGCTTCCGAAAGCGCTCGCGATGCGCAAAAAGAATTTCTGTTACCTGCTTTTCCTCCATAAGCGCAATGGGAAGATCGTGCGCCGGCGATTCGACAATCACCTCGTGTACGCCGATGCCATCCATCGCCGGAAAGAAGTCGAGATCGTGCCGCCGGTGCAACGAACCTTGCGGCGCCAGCGCTGCGAATTTATTGGGAATCACGCGCACCCACCAGCCTTCGGTATTCGGTGGACTGTCTTTGCGAAACGCCAATATCTCGGGAGGCGTCTTGTCTTCATTACCTGGGCAGAAGGGACAGAACTTCGTTTCTGCTTCTGCACGCCGCTCACTTTCAGGCCGGACGAACTGGGCAGGCCGTTGGGCGCGCTCAGTGGCGATGATCACCCACTCTTTGGTAGAGACATCTTGACGAAGGATTGGCATAAAGCATTCTCATTTCTTTCCACAACTCAGTGACAACGACCCGCAAGGGGTTGGGACTACGACCTTCTGGCCTTTCGTTTGACGGGCGCAACGTATTTTTCCGGCTCGCGCTCGAATGCGGCTTGACACAACGGACAGCAGAGAAAATAGCGCTCACCTTTGTAGGTTACGACGGCGTGAGGCTTCTTATTAGGATTCATTCTCTTCCCACAAACTGGGTCGTGTAACATGATCTTCTCTCCTTGAAAATTTGTTTTCCAAAAGCTGTCGTTTCGCTTCAAATTCTTGCTTTCCAATTTCTCCGCGCGCCAACCGGCGGCGGAGAATTTCAAGCGCATCGTTCAAAGCGTTTTCTAAATTTGAAGAATAGTGCTGCGTAGCTGAACTCGCGATCAGCCAAATGAGCAGGCCAATCATCGCCAGGCCAAACAAAGCGATTGCCCACATTGCCATGCCGTTCATCATATCGACCATCTCCTTGCAGGCTTAGCCTGCGATGGTGGAAATTACAACGTTGAACTCACTCCCGCGAAAACAGCAAAATCCGGTACGGTGTTGCTCAAACCATAGTTGAATCCGCCATTCAGCGCCACGCCGGAATTCATCTGATAGTTGGCAATGAAAGAAAACTGGCTCGGCGCTTGGTAGTCTTTCAGAATTTTCGAGTAACCCGACAGATAAAGCAGAAAGCCGTATTTGCCATCTTCAAAGCGGTGGCCATAACCGGCGCCAAAGCTCAACGCGTTTTGGTAATCGATCGCCGGCGTATCGCCAATCCAGTAATAACCCACGTCCACAAGGGCGTAGCGATGGCTTTCAGACTTCTTAAAAGATAATCCCGCGCCGTAGTCCCACGCGCCGGTGCTGATTCCCATCGAAGTGCTGCCCGTCGGTATTTTGAGCTGGCCGGTCATTGTGATGGCCGGCATCAATCCGACTTCATTGAGCATGATGTACTCGCCGTTGAGAAAAAGGTCGCCGAAACCGAAGTCGAATTGGCGCGCATTGCTTTCCGAAATGACGCCCATTCCGCCCTCGTGATTTTGTCCCATATCGTCATTAGCAACAGCGCGACGGCGCGGCATCATGCCGCCGCTGCCAAAAGCAATGAGCGAAGAGTTTTGCGCAATGACCGGCAGACCGAGGCGGAGTCGATAGCGCTCCGTGCGGTAAAGCAAATGGGAGAAAAAATAATAACTCTGCGTTTTCGCGGTATAGATGTAATTGCCGTAGGCGTACTGCACCGAACCGGAATAGCCCCAGTCGCCGGCTTTCGCGTTGCCGCAGATGATCGCCATGAGCAGGAAAAAAATCAATGCGAGCAGCCATTTGAAATATCCCTTGCGCCAAAAGCCGTCGCGAAATTTGGCTTTGGGGATTTGCAGCTCGAAGTTTTCGTCAGCGCTAATGGTCTTCATGTTTATCCTTATTTCACTATGATTGTCGACTCGCGATTTTCGTTTCGACCAACCACGCGAATGAGATATTCACCCGCAGCCGGCAGCTTGAGCTTCACCGCCTGCTCGAACGGCGCCAATCCTTGCGCGGCCATTTTGCGGCGATCAACACTGGCCAGCGGGATCAATTCGACGACGTTGCCTTTGATCTGCACTTCCACACGCTCGAGCTTGTAAGCCGGACTTGGCAAGTTGCCGCTCACGTTGATAACCAGCTCTTCATCCGCCGCCGCTGTCGTTGCTGCTACGGCTGTTTCGACATAAACTTTTTGCAAGCTTTGTGGCATTGCCTCAGACTTCTCCAATTTGGGCATCTTATTTTCAAGCTGCTTGCTCACGCCTTCCATGCTGTGCGTGATGTCTTCGGTATGCTTTTGCATTTCCTTGAGGTGCTTCTGCATGTTCTGCATCAGCTCTTTCATCTTGCCATCCTGCAACATGGCCTCATCTTGCATAGCTTCGTGCAGGCGCTCCATCATGGTCTGCATGTCCTTCGCCAGCGCTTGCGTGGATTGCATCATGGCGAACATGTTGATCATGCCCTTCGAATTCGTCATCACGCCGGCCTTCAGCATCTCGCCCATCTGCTGGTTGATCTCGGCGTTTTGCTCGATGATGTGACTCATCTTTTCCATCATGTCGCTCATGTCCATTTTTTCACGGGGCGGCGACGGCATCGGCTGCGGCTGATGGCCGCCGTGATCATGTTGAGCGAAAGCCGGCGAAGCGATAACCAAAAGCACCGCGCTCAAAGCCAGCGTTAAATGGAACAACATATTGTTGCGTTTCATGAGAACCTCCAAAATTCAAGTCATTCGTAGTGAAATTATTTTGGATTTACTTTTTTCTGTCATGCCGTTCATATCACCATCTGTTCAGATATCGACTCCGACTGCGTTCCGATGGAGCCACGGGACTTTCTTTGAGCAGAGGGACTTTGATCGAGTTCCCAGATAATCTGCCAGCCAGTGACTCATCCGGCGAACGCAGTCGGAGCATGGAGGGGCACTACTTTTTGACAACTTGTTTCTTTTCCGGCATGGGTGTCTCGATGATGACCGGCAAGCCATCTTTGCCAATCGGCAAGAAGTAGAAGGTAGCATTCGAACTGTTTGCCAAAGCCCGTTGCGTTTCAATGGCGCGGAACTGGAGATACGTCGGCGTCAGCGTGCTGTCAACAATTTTTTGCGCCCGCTGCTGGCCACGCGCCTCGGTGATCTTGATCTGCGCATCCCATTCGGCAATTTTCGCATCGTATTCCTTTTGCTCCATGCGCTGTTGCGTGGCCAATTTCTCGTTGGTCGCCGCCACCACATTTGGCGGATATTCCACGTGCCGCAGCTCGACGGCATCAAAATCGAGATGCTTGCCTTTCAGTTCTTCGCGGATTTGGGCGAGGATTTTGTTCTGAATTTCCACCGTCTGCTTCGGAATATCGTTGAAGTTGTACCCCGAAAGCACGGTCAGCGCCACGGCGCGGAAAGGCTGCTGCACCACCTGCGGATAATATTCCGGCCCGATTTCAGTGTGCAGTTGATAGACCTCGCTCTCGGCGGGCCGCAACCGCAGGGCGACTTCGACGTCCATGTGCAGATTGTCCGCCGACAGAATCTTCAGCTTCTCGGTCGTGGTTTTCCACCGCACATCATAGGTGACGATATTGTTCCACGGCCAGTGCCACTTGAAGCCGTCTTTGTAGACCGCTGCGCGCGTGCCGCTGAACTTGCCGCGATACACGCCCTTGCTTCCCGCCGGAATGGTTGAGCCGCAGGCGATGAACAGAACCAATCCGGCCAAAGCGATGGCTGCAATTTTGAGGGATTTCATGGGAGTACTTCTCCTTTCCTTGCAATTCGTGAAAACGATGTTCAGAGATACAATGCTGCTGCGCGAGATGGAACCTTGTTTGACTTTCTGGTGATCATGAAACGCAACCCTTGTGCCAGCATTTGATAGAGAGAAATTGATTGAGCCAAGGCATTGAAAATGCGATGATAATCAAATGATGGACTTTTTGTGAGGGGAGTGATTGACGCGCGAGTTGAAGAATATTCAACGGAAGTGTTGGCGAGTATTCTACATGATTTTCATTTTTCGATAAACTGCCCATACGTTTCGCGAACCCGCTGCACCACTTGCGCGTCGTCTGCACCGGAAGTCAACTGATCGGAGATGAAACGTAGCTCTTCAATCGCGCTGCATCGTTCATGCACACACTTCGACAACACCAAATCACACGACCCGCAGGGACAACGAAACTGCGCCGCAATCGTCATGGTGCGAGGATGAAGCGGCCCTCGTGATTTTGGCGACGACAGAAAACCCAGCCAGAGCGCGAGGCCGGCGACAGTGATGATTCCCACACCCAACAGAAGATAAAGCTGGAAACGCTCTCGTTTTTGCTGGGTGAGCTTGGCGGCGTAGCGACGATTTTTTAGGTGAGGTGTTTTGGACATTGCAATCAGCCCTCTTACTGTTCGATTTTGCTAACTTTGCCATCCGCTCCGAATTGGATGACTCTCCCACCTTCGTGCTCGTACCACCACGTCTTTCGCACGACATTGCTGCTATCACTCAAGACGCGCACCGGCTCACCGAGCGCGAAGCGCACTTGCGCCATGCTCATGCCAGCAGCAACTTGCCCGCGTTGTGCCAACTCTTCCAATCGTGCATCATTCAAGGCTTGCGCCTGCGCCATCACGGCTTTTTGCGGTGCCTTTGTTGCGGCGCTTTCTTGATTGGCCGGCGAGTCGAGGTCTTGATAGAAGGCCCAACCAATGAATATTAGAAGCGCCGCTATCACGGCTAATGTCACCACAGTTTGTTTATTTGTCTTCATCGGACTTCCTCCGTGCATTTTCTGTGATTTCATTGCCGCTGCCGTTTGCACCTTCGTCTTCCATCGCCAAAACCTTTTGCACCAACTTTAGGCATTTGTTTTGATAAGAGGTGGCGTCGATTTCTCCGAATTCGAAGTTCTCATCGAGTTGCAGAATCTGCTGAATCAAGAGACGGCGCTTGTCAATTGCGCGAGACTTTCGCCATCGATTTAGCGCATAGCCGGTAGCAATGAGTAATAACAAGATGACGGGCGCGAGCCAGCGATAGTCACGCGGCGCAGCAGGAAGATTGATTATCGTCAATGAGAGTGTGCTGCCTTGCGCCAGATTCGCCGCCTGATAGCGTAAGTAATTCTTGCCGCGAATTTGAAATGGCTCACCGGATTGTGCGCTGGAGATGAGCGCGCGATCTTCATCGCCTTGTTTCAATGTCAATCGCCCCAAGCGCAATGGCTCAAGCAAGAAGACATCAAACGCCGCGGTAGGATGCGCAATGGTTTTGACGAGGCTGGCGTCTTGCTTTTGGTAGGGCAAAAGATAATTCAGCACGATCTGCCGCATGCCAGGCTTCAATTCCATCGTGTCAAAAATTTGATTCCTGTTTACCTGTGCGCAGCAGCTCATCAGCTCGCCGCCAAATTGCAACTGTGTGGCATTCACCGGCGCTTCCATGTGCAACACAATTTTCTTGCCGGAAGGCGCGGGCGCATTGCCGACGTAAGTATGCTTGCCTCGATTGGCAAACAAAAAGATTTCGCGCACAACAAGGGCGCTATTACCAGGCTCAATGATCAGGTGATGCATGGCGGTGGAAATCGCCGAGTCCGATGAAGTCGGATCAAAGATGACGATATCGCTCGGTTGTCGCGGCGTCATGATTGTCGGCTTGACCAACTCGCCGCTAAACTCTATGGCTCCCAAAGCGGCGAGTGGATAATAGGCAAAACGCTCTCCGGTTTCCAATCCTTCAAAAACAAAACGCCCGCGCGCGTCGGTAACCGCGTGCGGTCGAGCGCCTTCGACTTCCTGGTCATCGACATATTTAACTAGCACCACTTCCTGTCCGGCCATCGCGATGCTATCTTGGCTCGCATTCAACACGCGGCCAAACACGATCCCGACTTTCCTTGTGTTAATCGAATCAAGGAACGTCGAGATTTTGCTTTCCGGCCGGCTCCAGGCGGCCAAAGGCAAAAGCAGGAAAAGACAGTAGAATAATTTCAAAGAGGTTTTCATGTTCGGCTCCTTCCATCGCTCATTTCATGCACAAGTTGGCCACAATGACTGCAAAAGCGATCGTGCGCGCCAATCGCAGCGCCGCAGGCTGAACAGCAAACGCCATCTCTTTTTTGTTGCGCGCGCAATGTCTGCAATTCCGCTTCAAGCTTTTGAGCTCGCGAGGACTTTTGAGTTGCGCCATTTCCGCTGTTCAGCGCATCAATGCGTTTGAGCACGGTCACGGCGTCCTGGCGATAGCGCGCATTCATGTCGGTGAAATCTTCGGCTGATATTTTGCCCATCGCGTGATCGAATTCAATTTCTTTGATGGCGGCCAGCAAGTTGTCGCGGCGGGTATAAAGATCGGCAAGCTGACCATTTTTCTTCGCCATACCAACTGGTGCAACCGCCTTTTTGCGAAAGTAGGGGAGTGCGACGAAAGCAACGCTGGCAAGGATGATGGCGAAAAGTATTACCGTGATCATAAGCTTTCCTCATTAAAAGTTTGTAGTAGCCCCTTCAAGGGGCAGACTTTAAAATAATTGAGAGCGCCTAAAGGCACCACTACAAACAAATTCTCAATCCAAAGCACGCAAAACGTCGTCTAATTTTTTCTCATACGCCGGATCATTTACTGTCACAGCGATGAATTTAAATTTTCCATTTTGCTCGTGCGGACGGTGTACCCAACGCCGCAAGATCGTGACGATCACAACACCGGCAATGATGATAGCAGCAAAGGGCAAAATCCACGCGGTGAGATTGAATCCCTTTTTCGTTGGTGCAGCGAGGATGTGCTCACCATAATGGCTGATGAAGCTGGCGAAGATTTGTGATTTATCCATGCCCTGCTCAATCAATTGCTGCGCTTCCGCAGTCAGCTTTTCAGCGGCTTCGCAAGCCATCGCGCCTTCGCACGCTTCAACCGTCATGTTGCAATCGCACAGACAGATGAGACTTTTCTTGATTTCACCAACCGTCGTTTTGGCTTGTGACCAAAGCAGAGGCGCAGAAAAAAGCAGCGCAATAGCAGCGATTTTCACGAGAAAAAATTTAGTGCGCATATTCGGCCTCCATTTTTTGACGCGCAATAGTTTTTGCATGCGCGATCTGGCTTTGCTGTTTGAGGCGATCTGGGCCAAGCGCGATGAGTGTACCGATGATCATCACGATGCCGCCGATCCAAATCCACGCGACGAGCGGAATGACCAGAACTTTGAGACTGGCGCGTTGCTGCTCGTCCCAGCCGGAAAGAATCAGGTAAAGATCTTCTTTCGGGGTCTGCCGTATGGCGACTTCCGAGACGGCGTCATGATTTTGATGTTTTTGCTTGGCGGGAAATAAAGTCGCAATCATTTTGCCGGCTTTTTCAACTTGGAGTTTGGCAGCGACAACTTGGGCGTGCTCGGTGGATTGATCGACGAGGCCTTGATAGTGCAAGGTGTAATCGGCAATTTGCATCGACTCGCCGAGCGCGAGATTCGCTGTCTTCTCTTTTTGAAAGGCGCTGGAGCCGGTGATGCCCACGAAAATCATGATCACGCCAACATGGACAATATAACCGCCGTAGCGCCGTTTGTTGCGCATAGTCAAATCCCACAGCGCGTGAAGAAAATTCAAATTGGCGATACGAGCGCGAGCCGTAGCCCCGCGATAAAATTCCAACCCAATCGTTGTTACAACAAAGAGAGAAAGCGCAAAGGACATGAGCGGATAAAGCGAGCGCACACCGAAGATGAAGAGCATAATCGCGGCGAGTAATCCGGCAGAGAGGGGAATCGTAAAGCTGCGGCGCAAGTCGCGCTTGGAAGCTTTGCGCCACGCAATGAGCGGACAAATTCCCGTAAGCGCCAGCAGCGCCAGACCAATCGGCACATTGACTTGATTGAAAAACGGCGGGCCAACGGTGATTTTCACGCCGCGCACCGCTTCGGAAACAATCGGAAAAATCGTGCCCCAGAATATCGCGAAGGCCATGCCGAGGAGAATCAGATTGTTGAAGAGAAAACTGGATTCGCGGGAAAGCACCGCATCGAGGCGATGTTCACTTTGGAGCTGCGGCCAGCGCCACCACAACAGGCCGAGCGAGACGAGCAAAATCACACCGAGGAAAATCAAAAATAGCGGGCCGAGGTTCGACACGCCGAACGAGTGTACGGAGGAGATGATGCCGCTGCGCGTGATGAACGTGCCGAAAATGGTGAGGCCGAAGGTGAGAATAATGAGCACGAGATTCCACACTTTCAACATGCCGCGCTTTTCTTGAATCATCACCGAATGCAAAAATGCCGTGCCAGTGAGCCACGGCAGAAGGGAGGCGTTTTCCACGGGATCCCATGCCCAGTAGCCGCCCCAGCCGAGCTCGACGTAAGCCCACTTGGCGCCGAACAAATTTCCGAGAGTGAGGAAGAGCCACGAGAACAACGTCCAGCGGCGCGTAGAGCGAATCCATTGCGCATCGAGGCGTTTGGTGATGAGCGCGGCGAGGGCAAACGCAAATGGAACGGTGAAGCCGACATAGCCGAGATACAGCGTCGGCGGATGCATCACCATGCCAGGATTTTGCAACATGGGATTGAGGCCACTGCCATCGGCAACAGGTTGAGGCAGGCGCGCGAACGGACTCGTCGCGTACACCATCAATCCGAAGAAAAAGAACGCGGTGAAAAGAATGGTGGCGAGCACATACGGCAGTAGCTCGCGATTTTTCCGCCGATTCTGCCAGACAACGATTGCTGCAAAGAGGGAGAGCAACCATGCCCAAAGCAGGAGCGAGCCGGATTGTCCCGCCCACACCGCCGAAATGGTGTAAAACATTGGCAAGGTGCGGTTGGAATAATGCGCGACGTACTCAAGAGAGAAGTCGCGGGTGATGAAAGCGTAGACAAGCGCCGCCATCATCAGGCTGGAGAGCAGGAACAACATGATGGCACCGCGCTCAGCACTGGCGGTCATTTGCTCGCTGCGCCATCGCCCGCCCATAAATGCCGACCAGGTGGCGTAACCGGCGAGGATGAAACTAAACAGCAAAACACCGCTGGCGAGATCGATCATAGGAACTCCTTCCTTCAAAGAATTCTCATCGTGCATGTCTCCCGGCATGCATCATTCAATAGTGGGTGAAGAACTCCGCGTCGAAGGAAAAAGCTTGAAAATTGGTGCAACGGTTCACAATTTACTGCACGGTTTCAACAGTTGTACTTCTCGTCGAATTCGTGCTCATCAATTTCTCTAATTTTACTGCACGCCGTTTCCATGCTATTGCCACGACAACCACAGCCAGAATGCTCGACCACCACAAAAGGCCGTAAGGAATGAGATAACGGCCCAACAATTCGCTGGGATGCACATGTGGTGCATTTGGATCTGAAACCGTCGCAGCAGCATGAACGATGTAGTCGAGCAGGCAGGTGTGCTCATCGGAAAAATTGATTGGGAAAAAGAGAATCACACCGGCTATTGCCAATATAGCCGCAGCGGCAAATAAAATCTTGGTCATTCTGGTCGACATAAACATGTTCTCACGCATGTGATTTAACTTTTTATGAGTTTCTTCGTTTCGGCATGCGTCACGATGCGGCCTCCATGCTGGGCTTGAAAAGCTTCGGCGGCTGCGCGCGAGCCGAAGGCGACCAGGCTCGGATAGCAGCGATGCCAGTCCATCGTGTAGATGCCGCCTACCTCGTTTCGCATCGTCATATTCGGATCGCAATGAGGTGCGTTGCTGCCTTCGACAAAATAGGCGCTGGCGGCATCGATGATTTTGCCGGTGGCGTAGTCGGTGGCAGAGGCCGAAGCGACTTTGGTTGGATCGTGTACTTCAAATCGCAAGCCGCACGTGGGGCAACAAGTCTTCAGCTTGCCGCCGTCCGTTAAATTGACGGTGTAACCCATGCCTGGATGAATCTCTTCCGCGCAGAGCCGGCAATGCTGGTCTTTGTTGATCATACGTGAGTAGACAACAAAGGCCGCCACCACGATGAGTAAACTGACAATGATGAGCCAAAAATTTTTCTTGATCATAACTTCCTCACTGAGCAAGGGACAAGTTTACAAGTGAGCAAATGGTACTTGCAACTTGCCTTAACGACAACAGCGTACGCAAAGATTTTCTCTGCTTCGCGTCGGATTTTTTCTATATGGCGCTCATGCAACAACCGGCGCTAACTTCGCCTCTTTCCGCACATGAAAATACCAGCGCCAGACCAAGTAGATCGCCGGATAGACCACCAATTCCATGATGAACGAAGTGAAGATGCCGCCGATCATCGGCGCGGCGATGCGTTTCATCACATCCGCGCCGGCGCCGGTGGACCACATGATCGGCACCAAGCCCATGAACATCACCGCGACGGTCATGAATTTCGGGCGGAGCCTTTTCACCGCGCCGTGCACAATTGCCTCGCGCAAGTGTTCCTTCGTTTTCATCAAGCCTTTGGCGCGCTGCTCGTCGTAGGCGAGATCGAGATAGAGCAACATGAACACGCCGGTCTCGGCATCGACGCCCATCAGTGCAATCAGCCCGACCCAAACCGCGATGCTCATGTTATAATCCAAAAGATAGAGAAACCAAATTGCGCCGACGGCGGAAAACGGCACCGCCAGGAAGATGATCATCGTCTTTGCCACCGAGCGGGTGTTGAAGTAAAGCAGCAGAAAGATGATGAAGATGGTGATCGGCACGACGACCGCCAGTTTCTCAGCGACGCGCTGCATGTTTTCATACTGGCCGCTCCATAAGATCGTATAGCCCGCCGGCATCTGCACCTTTTCGCGCACCACTTTTTTCGCCTCTTCGACGTAACTGCCAATGTCGCGCCCGGCAACGTCCACGTAAACATATCCGCTCAAGCGGCCGTTTTCATCGCGAATCATGCCAGGGCCTGAAAGCAGCTTGATGTCGGCGATTTGAGCCAGTGGAATCTGCGCCCCGTTGTTCATGGTTGGAACCAAGACGCGGCTGAGCTTGTCAACCGAGCTGCGATAGTCGCGCAGGTAGCGCACGTTGACCGCATAGCGTTCCCGCCCCTCTATCGTGGTGGTGATGTTCTCGCCTCCCACCGCGGACATGATGACCATTTGGGCCTGTCCAATCGTGAGGCCATAGCGGGCCAATTCCTCGCGCTTGAGCGTGAAGTCCAAGAAATAGCCGCCGGCGGTGCGTTCGGCAAAAACGCTCGTCGTGCCCGGCACATCTTGCAGAGCCAGCTCAATGTGCTGGCCGAGCTCTTGAATCTTCTGCAAGTCCGGGCCGAGGATTTTGATCCCGACCGGTGTGCGAATCCCTGTCGTGAGCATATCGATGCGGGCTTTGATGGGCATGGTCCAGGCGTTGACCTGGCCGGGAAGCTGCAACGCCTCGTTCATTCCGCCGGGGCCATAGATCAACTCCAGCGTGCTTTTGTGATCCGGCCAGGCGCGACGAAAGAGGTTTTGCAACCACTCCGGCGCCCAGCTCGAATACCAGCGCGGTTTCTTCGGCCACGTGTCATGCGGTTTGAGGACAACGACCGTCTCCATCATTGAAAACGGCGCTGGGTCGGTGGCGGTTTCCGCTCTTCCCGCTTTGCCAAAGACCCGCTCCACTTCCGGAAATGATTTCAGAATTTTATCCTGCACCTGCAAGAGTTTTTGCGTCTCGGTCACGGAGATGCCGGGCAGCGTCGTCGGCATGTAGAGCAACACGCCTTCATCGAGCGGCGGCATGAACTCCGAGCCGAGTCGGGAAAAAATCGGAATCGTGAGCAACACCACGAGCACCGCCGCAATAATCGTCGGCCAGGGATTGCGGAGCACGAATCTGACGACCGGCTCGTAGATTCTCATGAGCGGGCGGCTGATGGGATGATTCTCTTCGCTGTGAATTTTGCCAACGAGAACCGCATTGGTGATCCGGCACAGCCAACGCGGCCGGAAGTTATAATCCTTCATGTGGGTGAAGAGCAGTCGAATGGCCGGGTCGAGCGTAATGGCCAGCACCGCGGCAATCACCATCGCGAAGTTTTTCGTAAACGCTAACGGCTTGAACATTCGCCCCTCCTGGGCTTCCAGCGCGAAGACCGGCACAAAAGCGACGGCAATCACGAGCAAGGCAAAGAAGCTCGGTCCACCGACTTCCTTGACGGCGCCAATCACGACATCTTTGAAATTGCCCGGCCGCCCTTCTACGTCCCAATGTTCGAGCTTCTTATGCGTCTGCTCGACTACGACGATGGCCGCGTCCACCATCGCGCCGATGGCAATGGCAATGCCGCCCAGCGACATGATGTTCGCCGTGATGTTCATCCCGTACATGGGAATGAACGAAATGATGATGGCAATGGGAATGGTGATCACCGGAATGAGAGCGCTGGGAATATGCCAGAGGAAAATGAGAATCACCAGGCTCACGATGATCATTTCTTCGATGAGCGTGCCTTTCAGCGTTTCAATCGAACGCTCAATCAAATCCGCGCGATCATACGTCGTGACGATCTTGACGCCCTCCGGCAATGTCGGTTCGATCTCGGCCAGCCTCGCCCGCACGCGCTCGATCACTTTCATGGCGTTCTCCCCAAACCGCATGATCACAATCCCGCCTACCGTCTCACCTTGACCATCCAGCTCCGCAATCCCACGGCGAATGTCAGACCCCAACACCACTTGGCCCAAATGCTTCACCAAAATGGGGGTACCGGTTTCCATGTTGTTGGCGACCACGATGTTCTCCACATCTTCGACGGAACGGATGTAACCCCGGCCTCGCACCATGTATTCGCGACCGGTGAATTCCACCAACCGGCCACCCACATCGTTGTTGCTCTCGCGGATCGCTTCAACGACCGTTTCGAGCGGAATCTTGTAAGCTAAAATGGCGTTGGGATCGAGGTTGACTTGATACTGGCGGACGAATCCGCCGACCGGCGCCACTTCCGCCACGCCGGGAATGGATTGAATTTCATAGCGCAGAAACCAATCTTGGATCGAACGCAGTTGGGCCAGATTATGTTTGCCGGTCGTATCCACCAGGGCATATTCAAACACCCAGCCGACCGCCGTGGCGTCCTTGGCTAATTCCACCTGCACCCCTTGCGGGAGCCTTGGCAGGATGCTGCTCAGATACTCCAAGGTTCGTGACCGTGCCCAATAAATGTCCGTTCCGTCCTCAAAGATGATGTAGACGTAGGAGAACCCGAAGTCGGAAAAGCCGCGAATGTCCTTCACGCGGGGCGCGCCCAGCAAGGCCCTTATGATGGGATAGGTGACCTGATCTTCCATGATGTCCGGGCTGCGATCCCAGCGCGAGTAGATGATCACCTGCGTGTCCGAAAGATCGGGAATGGCGTCGAGCTTGATGTTCTGCATCGCATACAAGCCCATAAACACCGCCATGCCGACGAAAAGAAAGACAAGAAATTTATTATGCGCGCAAAATTCTATTATTTTGTTAATCATGGTTTTTGCTCCGGCTCAATTGTCTGACTACTGCTCACTGCTGACTATTCACTGCTTCTCCACCAGCCTCATCCCACATTTCGGGCAATTTCCCGGAGCGTCCATTACCACTTCGGGATGCATCGAACAGGTGTACTTTTTCCCGTCCACTTGCTCAACCTTCCCCATATCGTGGCCGGAATGTTCACTCGATTGGTTTTGTTTTGGCATTTGATGCTGCGAATGATCCGGTTGTTCGCTTTTCGGAGCTTGCGGCTGCTGTTGGCTCGGCGCTGCAGTCTCACCGCTGCCATGACCCATTCCCGCCATCCCGCTCAATGCGGATTTCAGGCGGCTTTCCGAATCAATCAGAAAGTTGCCCGAGGTCACGATCTTTTCGCCTTCCTTCAAACCGCTGAGAACAATGTAACGGTCCTGCGCTTTCGCGCCCAACTCCACCTGGCGCGGCTCGAAGTAACCTCCTGCATGAGCCACAAAAACGACCTTCTCGGCGCCGGCATCCAGCACCGCTTCTTCCGGCACCGTGAGCTGCTTGCCATAGCCGCTCTGCAGTTCGACATTCGCGTACATTTGCGGCTTAAGTTTTCCACCGGGATTGGGTAATTCCAGACGCACTTTGACCGTCCGCGTTTCCGGCGTCAGATAAGGAAAAATGTATGTGACCCGGCCTTTGAAGGCTTCACCTGGATAATAGGAGAGCATGACCGTCGCTTCCTGGCCGACTTTGATAAAAGGAATTTCATACTCGTATATATCCGCCAACACCCAGACCGTTGAGAGATCGGCGATTTGATAGAGGTTCATTCCCGGCATCACTTTTAATCCTCGCACCGCCATCTTCTCGACCACATAACCGCGAATGGGCGAGTAGATGACCAAAGTCTTGGTGATCTTGCCGCTGCGCTCCAGTTCTTCAATTTGCTTGTCCGAG